>NZ_JAGMUL010000173.1:734-40174 GCF_019049285.1 Streptomyces sp. AC550_RSS872 | reverse complement strand
CGCCGCGCATCAGACAACCGCTCCAGCACCACCACCCCCACACCCTCAGCCCACCCCGTCCCCTCCGCGGCATCCGAGAACGCCCTGCACCGCCCGTCGGGCGACAGGGCGCGCTGGCGCGCGTACTCGACGAAGGTGCGCGGCGTGGCCATCACGGCGACGCCGCCGGCCAGGGCCAGGGTGCTCTCCCCCGAGCGCAGCGACTGCACCGCCAGGTGCAACGACACCAGCGACGACGAACACGCCGTGTCCACCGTCACCGCCGGCCCCTCGAACCCGAAGGTGTACGAGATCCGCCCCGACGCCACACTCGGCAGGCTGCCGTTGAACAGGTGGCCTTCCAGAGCACCGGTCTCCGGGCCCAGGCGCGACGCGTAGTCGTCGTACATCACGCCGGCGAAGACGCCGGTCCGGCTGCCGCGCAGGGAGGCCGGGGCGATGCCCGCGCGCTCCAGCGCCTCCCAGGACACCTCGAGCAGGAGCCGCTGCTGCGGGTCGGTGGTCAGCGCCTCGCGCGGGGACATGCCGAACAGTCCCGCGTCGAACTCGCTCGCGTCGTGCAGGAATCCGCCGTGCCGGGTGTAGGTCGTGCCCAGGTGGTCCGGGTCGGGGTCGTACAGCCCCTCGACGTCCCAGCCGCGGTTCGTCGGGAACTCGGTGAGCGCGTCCACGCCGTCGAGGGTCAGTCGGAACAGGTCCTCTGGTGAGGAGACCCCGCCCGGGTACCGGCAGGCCATCCCCACGATCGCGATCGGCTCCCGCCCGGCCGTCTCCTCCAGCTCCGCCAGTTGGCGGCGGGTCTGGCGCAGCTCGGTGGTGACCCGCTTCAGGTAGTCGAGCAGCTTCGCCTCGGTCATCTTCAGGGCCTTCCAAGCTCATCGTCGATCAAGGAAAAGAGCTCGTCCGCGCTTGCCGCGGTGATCTCCTCGTCGGGCACCGGCGCCGTCCCGTCCGCTTCGGCGGAGGTCAGTGCCGACAACAGCTCCCACACCTGTGCGGTGACATCCAGGCGCAGCCCGGCGTCGAGGGTGGCCGCGTCGGCCGCCAGCCGGGCCAGGGCGGCGAGCGCGTGCTCGGCGGGCGGCTCCGGGTCCTGGGCCGGGGTCGGGGCCGGGGCCGAGGCCGAAGCCGGTTCCGGTTCCGGTTCCGGGGCGAGCCGCTCCAGCAGGTGCCGGGCCAGGGCGAGCACGCTCGGGTGGTCGAAGGTCACGGTCGCGGACAGGGTGAGCCCGGTGAGGCCGGCCAGCCGGCTGCGCAGCTCCAGGGCGGTCAGCGAGTCGAAGCCCATCTCCATGAAGCCGCGGTCGGGTGCCACGTCGCCCGGTCCGGAACGGCCCAGTACGGTCGCGATCTCCGTCTGGACGAGCCGACGGAGCGTCAGCTCGCGCTCGTGTTCGGGCAGAAACCGCAGCCTCTCGCCCAGGGGCGGTGCGCCGTCCGCCGTCCGACTGGCCGGCGCGGCAGAGGCACGTACCAATGCGCGTAGCACCGAGGGCGGTGCGCCCTCCCGCAGCTCGTCCGGGTCGAACCAGGCCGGCACCAGATGCGGCCGGTCCGCGTCGAGGGCGAGGTCGAACAACGCCAGCGCCTGGTCGGTGGGCAACGGCCGCAGGCCCGTACGGAGGATCCGCCGCAGATCGGCGGGGCCGAGCGCGCCGGTCAGGCCGGTGCTCTGCTCCCACAGACCCCAGCCCAGCGACAGCGCGGGGAGTCCGCGCTGGTGCCGGTGGTGGGCGAGTGCGTCGAGGAAGGCGTTGGCGGCCGCGTAGTTGGCCTGCCCGGCCAGACCGATGGTGGCCGAGACCGAGGAGAACAGCACGAAGGCCCCGAGGTCGAGGTCACGGGTCAGCTCGTGCAGGTGCCAGGCGCCGTCGGCCTTCGCCGCGAGGACGGCATGCAGCCGTTCCGCCGTCAGCGAGGCGACCGCGCCGTCATGCAGGACCCCGGCCGCGTGTACCACGGCCCGCAGCGGGGCCGTGGCGGGGAGGGCCGCGAGGACGTCGGCCAGCGCGGACCGGTCGGCCACATCGCAGGCGGCCACCGAGACGGCCGCGCCCTTGGCGGTCAGCTCCGCGACCAGCTCCGCCGCGCCGGCGGCGGCGGAGCCGCTGCGGCTGACCAGCAACAGTCGGCGGACGCCGTGCCGCTCCACCAGATGGCGTGCCACGGTGGCGCCGAGACCGCCGGTGCCGCCGGTGATCAGCACGGTCCCGTCGAAGCCGACCAGCGAGCGGTCGGCGGTGGGCGCAGGGACGAAACCGCGGGCGAGCCGGGGGACGTGGATCCGTCCGGCGCGCAGGACGACCTGCGGTTCGTCGGCGGCGAGGGCCTCCCGCAGCCGATCAGCCGCGGGCTCCCCGTCGCCGTCGTGGTCCAGCAGGACGATCCGGCCCGGGTGTTCGGTCTGGGCCGAGCGCAGCAGGCCCCACACGGCGGCGGCGGGCATGTCGAGCTCCTCGCCCGGTGCCACGGCCACGGCCCGGCGAGTGGTGACGACCAGCCGTCCGGGGCCCTCTCCGTGCTCGGCCAGCCACGCCCGGACGTCCCCCAGCACCTGCTCCGCCGTCGCGTGTACGGCCGCGGGCGGCTCGGCCGCGCTCGACGGGACCGGCAGGACGACGGTCGGGGTGTCCGGCGCCCCGGTCGCGGCGGGAACACCGGCCTCGCGCCAGTCGACCTGGAACAGCTTGGGGTCGGAGCGGCGGGCGTCGAGCGGGCGCAGGGTGAGGCAGTCGACCGAGAGCACCGGGGTGCCGTTGCCGTCGGTGGCGGTCAGCGCCGCCCGCTGTCCGCCGAGCAGGCCGATCCGGACCCGAAGCCGGGAGGCCCCGGTTCGGGCGAGCCGGACGCCCTCCCAGGAGAACGGGACCACCGGCCCGGTGCCCTCCTCCAGCACCAGCGGATGGAGGACCGCGTCCA
Organism: Streptomyces sp. AC550_RSS872; assembly: GCF_019049285.1. GTDB lineage: Bacteria > Actinomycetota > Actinomycetes > Streptomycetales > Streptomycetaceae > Streptomyces. The sequence goes on along the minus strand of NZ_JAGMUL010000173.1, from coordinate 37,255 downwards.
GCAGCGCGGGATGGACGCGGAACGGTCCCGCCTCCTCCGCGAGCGCCACCTCGGCGAGCAGGTCGTCACCGTGCCGCCACGCCGCACCCAGGTTACGAAAGGCCGGCCCGTACTCCAGGCCGCGCCGGGCGAGTTCGTCGTACCAGCCGGCGGGGTCCAGCGGGGCCGCGCCGCTCGGCGGCCACTCGACCGGCGCCGGGCCGCCGGCGTCGGCTCCGGCCGGGCCGGCCCGCCCCTCGGCGTGCAGCTGCCAGTCCTCCTCGGCCTCGCCGCACAGGCGGCCGTGTATGCGCAGTTCCCGCCGCCCCGACGCGTCCGGTGCCGCCGCCGTCAGCTGCACCTCGACCTCGCCCCGCTCCGGCACCACCAGCGGTGTCCGGAGGGTCAGTTCGTCCACTGTGTGGCCGATCCGCAGCGCCATCTCCAGCAGGGCGGTCCCCGGCACCACCGCCTGGCCGAGCACGCGGTGGTCGGCCAGCCAGGGCCGGCTGCGCAGCGAGAGGCGTTCGGTGTGCACGGTGGCACCGCCGTCGGCGAGTTCCACGGGCCGGCCGAGCAGCGGCCGGTCGGCGAGCGGGTGCAGCCAGTGGCGGCGCCGTTGGAAGGCGTAGGTCGGCAGCTCGATGCGGCGCGCGCCGGTTCCGGCGTAGGCGCCGTTCCAGTCCACGGCGGCGCCGTGCGTCCAGAGCCTCGCGGCCGAGGCCAGGAACCTGTCGCGTCCTCCCTCGTCGCGCCGGAGCGTGCCGCAGACCACGGCGGCGCCGGCGTCGGGCCGGCCCTCCAGGACCTCCTCGACGTTCATGGTGAGCACAGGGTGCGGGCTGACCTCGACGAACGTGCGGTACCCCTGCTCTGCGAGGGCCGCCACGGCGGAGTGGAAGTGCACCGGCTGCCGCAGGTTGCGGTACCAGTATCCGGCGTCGACCGGCCGTTCGCCGAGCCAGTCCCGCTCGACGGTCGAGAAGAGCGGCACCCGCGGGGGCTCGGGGCGGACGTCCGCGAGCACGTGGGCGAGGTCGTCCTCGATCCGCTCCACGTGCGCGGTGTGAGAGGCGTAGTCCACCGGCACCCGGCGGGCCCGCACGCCGTCCGCCTCGCAGGCGGCGAGCAGCTCGTCCAGTGCGTCCGGGTCACCGGCGACGACCGTGGCGGACGGGCCGTTCAGGGCCGCCACCTCCAGCCGGTCCGGCCAGGCGCTCAGGCGGGCCCGCACCTCGTCGGCCGGCAGGGCCACCGACATCATCCCGCCCCGGCCGGCCAGCCCCCGGGCGATCGCCTGCGAGCGCAGGGCGACCACCCGGGCCGCGTCCTCCAGGGTGAGTGCGCCGGCCACGCAGGCGGCGGCGATCTCGCCCTGCGAGTGCCCCACCACCGCCGCCGGCTCAACACCGTACGAACGCCACAGCGCCGCCAACGACACCATCACCGCCCACAACGCCGGCTGCACCACATCGACCCGCTCCAACGCGGCCGCATCGGACAGCACCTCGCGCAGCGACCAGTCCACCAGACCGTCCAGCAACCGTTCACACTCGGCCATCCGGTCCGCGAACACCGGCGCGCAGTCCAGCAGTCCCACAGCCATACCGGCCCACTGCGCACCCTGCCCCGGGAACACGAACACCACCCGGCCATCAGCCCGCCCGTCCGCCGCAGCCACGACCGACGAACCCTCCCCGCCGGCCGCCAACGCCGCCAAACCCTCCAACAAACCGCCACGATCCCCGGCGACCACCACACCCCGGTGCTCCAGCACCGCCCGCGAACACACCGACGACAAACCCACATCCAGCACCCGCACCGACGGGTCCGACTCCACCCACACCCGCAACCGCTCGGCCTGCGCACGCAGCGCCACCGCACTCGCCCCCGACACCAGCACCGGCACCGGCACCGGCACCGGACCCAAGCCGGCAAAGCCCGCCTCCGCCGACTCCGCCCCCACCTCCGACTCCACCCCCACCGGAGCCTGCTCAAGAATCACATGCGCGTTCGTCCCACTGATCCCGAACGCCGACACCCCCGCCCGACGCACCCGCCCCACCCGCGGCCACACCCGCTGCTCACGCAGCAACTCCACCCCACCCGAGGACCAGTCCACATGACGCGACGGCTCCTCCACATGCAACGTGCGCGGCAACACCCCCGCCCGCAACGCCATCACCATCTTGATCACACCACCGACACCCGCCGCCGCCTGCGCATGCCCGATGTTCGACTTCAACGAACCCAACCACAAAGGCCGTTCAGCCGGCCGTCCCTGCCCATACGTCGCCAACAGCGCCTGCGCCTCGATCGGATCCCCCAACCGCGTCCCCGTGCCATGCGCCTCCACCACATCCACATCCGCACCCGACAACCCCGCACTCGCCAACGCCGCCCGTACCACCCGCTGCTGCGCCAGCCCGTTCGGCGCCGTCAACCCACTCGACGCACCGTCCTGATTCACAGCCGAACCCCGCACCACCGCCAACACCCGATGCCCCAGCCGCCGCGCATCAGACAACCGCTCCAGCACCACCACCCCCACACCCTCAGCCCACCCCGTCCCCTCCGCGGCATCCGAGAACGCCCTGCACCGCCCGTCCGGGGAGAGCCCGCCCTGCCGGGCGAACTCGACGAACATCCCGGCGGTCGACATCACCGTGGCCCCGCCGGCCAGGGCCAGCGTGCTCTCCCCCGAGCGCAGCGACTGCACCGCCAGGTGCAACGACACCAGCGACGACGAACACGCCGTGTCCACCGTCACCGCCGGCCCCTCGAACCCGAAGGTGTACGAGATCCGCCCCGACGCCACACTCGGCGTGCCTCCGGTCAGGGCGTAGCCGCCGAAGCTCTCCGTGGTCTGGTCCAGCGGGGGGACGTAGTCCTGGTTCATGACGCCCATGAAGACGGCCGTCCGGCTGCCGCGCAGGGAGGCCGGGACGATGCCCGCGCGCTCCAGCGCCTCCCAGGACACCTCGAGCAGGAGCCGCTGCTGCGGGTCCATCGCCCGCGCCTCGCGCGGGCTGATCCGGAAGAAGTCGGCGTCGAGGTCCAGGGCGCCGGTGAGGAAGCCGCCGGTCCGGACCTCGCCGGTGTACTCCTGGTCGAGGCTCCAGCCGCGGTCCTCGGGGAACGCCGTGACGGCGTCCGTCTCCTCGCGGACCAGGCGCCACAGGTCCTCGGGGGAGGCCACGCCGCCCGGGAGACGGCAGCCCATGCCCACGATCGCGATCGGGTCGTCGTCCGGGGCCGGGTCGACGGCGGCCGACTGCTCCTCCGGGGCCGGTCCGGCGAGCTCCTGGTGGAGGTGGCCGACCAGGGCGGTGATCGTCGGGTGGTCGTACAGCAGGGTGACGGGCAGTCGCAGCCCGGTCGCCTTCTGGAGCCGGACGCTGAGCTCCACGGAGGTCACGGAGTCGAAGCCGAGCTCCGGGAACGCGTGATCGACCGCCAGCGCGCCCGAGTCGGTGCGGCCGAGCACGGCCGCCGCCTGGGCCCGCACCAGGGCCTGAAGGTCCGCCCGCTCCCACGCCGCCCGCCGAGGCGGGGCGACGGGTTCGGCCCCGGGTGCCGACGCCGGAACGTCCGGCACCGACAACGCGGGCAGCGCGGTGCCGGAGAGCCCGTAGGGCTGGCGTTGGAAGGCGTAGCCGGGCAGCTCCACGGTACGGGCGCCGGTGCCTTCGAACATCGGCCGCCAGTCCAGCTCGACGCCCTGGACGTACAGTTCGGCCATGGACAGCAGCAGCCGCCGCAGCCCGCCCTCGCCGCGGCGCAGGGTGCCCTGGACCACCACGCTCGAGTCTTCGCCCAGGGTCTCCCGGACGGCGGTGGTCAGCACCGGGTGCGGGCTGGCCTCCACGAACACCCCGTGCCCGTCCGCGGCCAGCGCCCGGACGGCGGCCATCCAGCTCACCCGCTCGCGCAGGTTGCGGTACCAGTACCCGGCGTCCAGATCGTCCGCGTCGAGGAGGCCGCCGGTGACGGTCGAGTAGAACGCGGTGTCGCCGGCCCGGGCGGTGACACCGGCGGCCGCCCTCAGGACCTCCTCGCGGACGGGCTCGACGTACGGCGAGTGCGAGGCGTAGTCGATCGGGACCGTACGCGCCCGGACCCCGCGGGCCTCGCACTCGGCCATCACCGCTCGCACGACCTCGGCGGGGCCGGAGACGACGACCGAGTTCGGCCCGTTCACCGCGCCGATCGCGACCCGCTCCTGGTCCACCTCCTCGGCCGGCATCGCCAGCAGAGCCATCGCGCCGTGGCCGGACAGCCGGGTGACGATGGCCCGGCTGCGCTCGACCATCAGCCGCAGGGCGTCCCCGAGCGGGACGATCCCCGCCGCACAGGCCGCGGTGATCTCCCCCTGGGAGTGACCGACCACGGCGGACGGCCGCAGGCCCACGGCCCGCCACACCTCGGCGAGCGACACCTGCACCGCGAAGAGCGCGGGCTGCATGACGTCCATCCGCCGCAGCGCCGCGTCGTCCGCCAGCACCTCCCGCAGCGACCATTCGACCTGACCGTCCAGCAGTCGCGCGCACTCGGCCATCCTGGCGGCGAACACCGGCGACGAGTCCCACAGCTCCAAGGCCATCCCGGCCCACTGCGGGCCCTGCCCGGGGAACATCCACACGGCCTTGGCGTGGCGGCCGGCGACGCCGGCCGCCACGTGCGGGGACGGCTCGCCCTGTGCCAACGCCTCGAGTCCGGCCAGGAGTTCGGCGCGGTCCGCGGCGACGACGACCCCGCGATGCGCCAGGACCGTACGGGTGGTGACGCCGGCGTACCCGACGTCGCGCGGGCGCAGGCCCGGGTCGGCCTCGAGGTGTTCCAACAGCCGGCGGGCCTGGGCCCGCAGTGCCGCCTCGCTCGGCCCGGACACCAGCACCGGCACCGGCACGGCGGGCCCGGTCTCCGCCTCTTCCTCTGCCCCTGCCTCGGCGGGGGCGTCGCCGACCACGACGTGGCAGTTGGTGCCGCCGATACCGAAGGAGCTGACGCCGGCCAGCCGGGCGCCTTCGGGCCAGGGGCCGGCGGCGTCGTTGACCCGGAGCGCGAGCCGTTCGAACGGGATCGAAGGGTTGGGCTCGGCGTAGTTGAGGCTGGCCGGCAGGACCCGGTGCCCGAAGGAGAGCGCGACCTTGATCAGCCCGACCACGCCGGAGGCCCCGTCGAGGTGCCCGATGTTGGTCTTCACCGAGCCGACCAGGAGCGGCCGGTCGGCGGGCCGGTCCCGGCCGAGGACCTCGCCCAGCGCCGCCGCTTCGATCGGGTCCCCCGTCCTGGTCCCGGTGCCGTGCAGTTCTACGTACGCCACCCGCGCCCCCGGCGTCCGGGCCCGCTCGTAGGCCTCGCGCAGCAGTTCCTGCTGGGCCGCGCCGTCCGGGGTGGTGAGGGAGTCGCCGCCGCCGTCGTTGTTCACCGCGCTGCCGAGCAGGACGCAGTGGATCCGGTCGCCGTCGGCGACGGCGTCGTCCAGGCGCTTGAGCACGACGAGGCCGCCGCCTTCGCCGCGGACGGTGCCGTTGGCGCGCGCGTCGAAGGTGTAGCAGCGGCCGTCCGGGGAGAGGACTCCGGCGCGGGCGAAGGCGAGCGTGCTGTCCGGGGTCAGGTTGAGGTGGACGCCGCCGGCCAGCGCCAGGTCGGTGGCGCCGGAGCGCAGGCTCTCGCAGGCGAAGTGCACGGCGACCAGCGAGGAGGACTGCGCGGCGTCGACGGTGAGGCTCGGACCGCGCAGGCCGAGGTGATAGGAGATCCGGTTGGCGATCACGCCCCGGCTGAGGCCGGTCAGCGTGTAGGGAGAGACGGCCTCCTCGCCGTGCCGGTGGACCAGGGTGGCGTAGTCGTCGCCGGTGGCGCCGAGAAACACGGCGGTGGAGCCGCCGCGCAGGCTCCCGGGCAGCACGCCGGCGTGTTCCAGGGCCGTCCAGCTCAGCTCGAGGGCGAGCCGCTGGCGGGGGTCCATCGCCGCGGCCTCGCGCGCGTTGATGCCGAAGAACTCCGGGTCGAAGTCGGCGACCCGGTCCAGGAATCCGCCGCGCCCGAACCCGGTCGGCCGGAGGTCCGGCGGGACGGCGGCGAGGTCCCAGCGTCCCTCGGGGAGGTCGCCGATCGCGTCGGTGCCGTCGCGGAGCAGCCGCCAGAAGGCACCGAGGTCGTCCGCCCCGGGTACGCGACAGGCCATGCCGACGACGGCGATCTCGGACCGGCTCGAGTGACGCGTGGACATGAGGGAGTGTTCCTTTCTGGCGGTTGTGCTCCGGGGCGGCCGGTACGCGGACCCGCCTCGCCCCGGGCAGCCGGAGGCGTGCGGGACCGCCGGCGAAACGTCCGGACGGACCCGCGGCGGCTCCCGCAGAACGACCAACGTGAATGCGCGCGAGCGGGAAGGAAATGCACGCGGCAAGAACGTGCACAGGGAACCAAGATTTGACGTGCGCTGGAAACCGGAAAGCGCCGAGCGCTATACCCGCGAAAGAACTTCACATTCGACACGCCGCCGACGAATACACCCGGCGGCTGATGCCACCGTCGCAGAACCCCCAGAAGAGACCCCCGTCACTTCCGCTCCCCTCGTGATCATCCGTCACACTATAGGACGCCCACAGCGAGAGCAATGTACAGAGAGTCACGCAGCCCACGGGTCCGGCAAGCAGAGCGTGACATTCACCGGGTGTTCCCCGGGCGCCCTCGGCCGAAGGTTCGGCCGAGCAGATCACCCCGCTCGGCCGGACCCCGGCCGGACCGGCCGCCACCTCATACGTCGAGGCACTCCTTGATTTCCGCGAAGAACGGAATGTGCCGGTAGTCCTTGGCCTCCTCGTCATAGTCCGTGTACTCATTGGTGAATTCCAGCAGCCGCTGCTTGACGTCGTCGACCGGGACGCCGGTCGTTATCTCCCGTTCGATCCGCTGGATCGTGCCGAGGAATTCGGCCAGAACCTCGGGGAGTTCGTCGTGGAGCCGGATCCGGTCCCGGCGCAGTTCGATCCCGTGGTGCTTGACGAGGTAGTTGAAGAGCAACTGGGAGGCGACCGCGTCGTAGTTGGGGCGCGGAATCCCCTCCACCGCGTAGCGGAGCAGCCGCTCGGACAGGATGTACTCGTACGCCAGCCGCGCCTCCCGGGCGGGCAGCTGCGGGTCGTTCAGGCAGACCAGCATCGCGGAGACATCGACCCTCAACTCCTCCAGGCCGGCCAACGGCTTCAGCTTCTTGACCGGCAGGTAGTCCGGGATGGGCATGTCGCCCTGCCGGTGGTGGTACTCGTGCAGCCGCACCCACCACGAGGAGGCCTGTTCGACCGTCTTGTCGTCGACACCCCGGATCAGCGGGAAGGCGTCCTCGGCCATCACCGCGTCGATCATCTTCCGGGTGATCCGGTTGTGCCGCTCGACGAACTTGTCGATGAAGTAGAAGATCAGGTCGTCGCCGTGCTGGATGCCGTCCACGTGGTTCTCCGGGAACAGCGCCACGACGACCCGCGACTCGAACCCCTTCGAGCTGCCCGTGATGTTCACCGGCATGGTGTTGCTGGCGTACCGGGTGGCCAGGTGCGGGTCGGTGGGCAGCGTCTCGTACGTCAGGTACTCCAGCGACAGGGCGGGGAAGTACGAGGCGTCGAACAGCGAGAAGATGTGGTTGTCGCGCTCCTCGTTGATGTGCGTCTTGACGGTCTCAAGGCGCGCCCCGGGCACGTGGCTCCGGAGATCCTCGACCAGGGCCCGGGCGGCCGGCTGCCGACCCAGGTTCGGAGCGTCGGCGATTCGCTGCGCCAACTCGTCCAGGAATTGGCGGTCCCGGAATGCGTCGCGCGATCCCCGGACCTTCTCACGGATTTCGTCGACCTCGTCGAAGACCGCCGACGGCATGCTGTTCGACATTGCGCACCTTCTTTTCAGGCATGGATTCTATGCTTCACCGGAATCGGGGTTGCAGTGGCCGCCTGCGCCTCACCCCGCAATGTACGGATTCGGATCTTATTCGCGCTTTCAGGCCGGGCCGGCCGAATTCTCCGGAACAGCGCTTGCGCCTTTACCTCCGCGCTGGCTAGCTTGACGGCCGGGGCTTTCGCAGGAATGTCCGCGAGCCTTTCAGGCGCCTGGTTCCCCCGGTGCGCCGGCCGACAGAACTGGAGCAGCACGTGCGAATAGAAGGAAGCGTTGCACTGGTCACCGGTGGAACGTCCGGCCTCGGCCTGGCGACGGTACGGAACCTGCGCGAGCGGGGTGCTTACGTGGTCATCCTCAACCGGCCTTCCGTGCGGAGTGAAAAGGTCGTGGCGGAACTGGGCGAGGGAGTCGTCCTCTCCCCCGGCGACGTCACCAGTGAGGCGGACGTCACCGCCGCCGTCGACCGCGCCATGGAACTCGGCCGACTGCGGATCGTCGTGAACTGCGCGGGGGTCGGCAACGCCCACCGGACGGCCGGCGGCAGCGGTCCGTTCCCGCTCGAGGCCTTCAGCGAGGTCGTCCGGATCAATCTGATCGGTAGTTTCAACGTGATCCGCCTCGCCGCGGCCCGGATGATCAAGCTGGAGGAGGACGGCGACGAACGCGGAGTCATCGTCAACACCGCCTCGATCGCCGCCTTCGACGGCCAGATCGGGCAGGCCGCCTACGCGGCCGCCAAGGGAGGCATCGTCGGCATGACCCTGCCGATCGCCCGCGACCTCGCCCGGTCGCGGATCCGCGTGGTCACCATCGCCCCGGGCCTCTTCCGCACCCCGATGTTCGACGGCTTCCCGCAGTCCGCGATCGAGGCGCTCGGTCGGCAGGTGCCGCATCCGCAACGCCTCGGCGAGGCCGAGGAGTTCGCCTCGCTCGTGGCCCACGTCGTGGACAACCCGATGCTCAACGGCGAGACGATCCGGCTCGACGGCGCCCTGCGGATGGGGCCGAGGTGACTGTCCGCCCGCTCCGGTGAGCCGGTCGGCCCGCCCCGCCGGAGCGGGCGGGCCGACCGGGAACGTGCCCCGCCGACCCGCCCGGCCCCGGCCACGACGAGCCCTCAGGCCGACTGCGGGGCGACCCAGGAGAGGCCGTCCAACGAGGGGATCAAGCCGCCCTCGAAGAGCGGCAACTCCTCCTCGGCGTCCTCCCCCAGCGCCACGTGCATCTGCATCTTGGAGCTCTCGGTCATCGCCTCACGTGCCACCGACGCACCCAGCAGTGGGGCCCAGTTGTCGTTACCGTCCCCCGAGATGGCCTCGACCGCTGCGGCGAACTCCTCGGTCTGCGCGTGCAGGCGTGCGGCGACCGACTCGGCGTCCGTGAGTGCCGCCTCCCCGGAGGAGACGCCGCCCACCAGGTTCACGAACGACTCCATTTCGGAGCTGCTGTTCCGGGTGAGCTTCTTGGCCTCCCAGAAGTAGGAGCCCTCGACGCGGTGCATGTCGTAGAAGGACATCAGGAACTCGTAGAAAACGCTGTACTCGCGGCGGTAGCGCGCCTCGAACTCCTTCATCGCCGCCTCCTCCTCGACCTCGCCGGCCAGCGTGCTGTTGATCGACCTCGCGGCCAGCAGCGCGCTGTAGGTGGCCAGGTGGACGCCGGAGGAGAAGACCGGGTCGACGAAACAGGCGGCGTCACCGACGAGCATCATGCCCGGCCGCCAGAAGGCGGTGTGGTGGTACGAGTAGTCCTTGCGGACGCGGATCTGGCCGTACTGGCCGGTGGTGACCCGGGTGGCTGGGGCGAGGAAGTCCGAGATCATCGGGCACTCGTCGATCAGCGCCTGGAGCGCCTTCTCCGGATCGCCCTGGACCTTCTCGGCCAGCTCCCGCCGGACCACGGCGCCGACGCTGGTCAGCGTGTCGCTCAGCGGGATGTACCAGAACCAGCCGCTCTCGAAGGCGACGCACAGGATGTTGTAACGGGTCGGCTCCGGCATCCGCTTGCCGCCCTCGAAGTAGCCGAACAGCGCCAGGTTGCGGAAGAAGTCCGAGTACTCCCGGCGGCCGCCTATGCTCCGGTTGATCCGGCTCTGGTTGCCGGAGGCGTCCACCACGAACCGGGCCGACACCTCCCGCTGCACCCCCTGGTCGTCGGTGTAGCGCACGCCCGTGACCCGGTCGCCGTCCTCCACGATCTCCGACACCGCGCTGCCCTCACGGACCACGGCGCCGACCCGACGGGCGTTGTCCAGCAGGATCTTGTCGAACTTGGAGCGCTCCACCTGGTAGGCGGTGGAGGTCGGGCCGGCCATCCGGGGGGAGACCGAGAAGGAGAAGGTCCACGGCTCCGGGTTGGCGCCCCAGCGGAAGGTGCCGCCGCGCTTGAGCGGGAAGCCCGCCTTCGCCAGCTCGTCCGCCGCGCCGGTCAGCCGGCAGATGCCGTGGACCGTGGACGGCAGCAGGGACTCGCCGATCTGGTAACGCGGGAAGAACTCCTTCTCCAGAACGAGCACCGAGTGCCCCTTCTTGGCGACGAGTGCGGCCAGTGTCGAGCCGCCAGGGCCACCGCCGACGACCACGACATCGAATGCTTCGGTGTTGCTCACGCTGATTTCTCTCCCGCTTCCTCGCCGCCGACGCCGACGGACCGCACTGAATGGGCAGTTGGTGCAATGGGTGTGGTAGGGGCAATTGGTGAAGTGCTGGTCCCGGTGCGCCCCGACCGCCGCCTGTCCTTGTCCCCGGAACCGATCAACTGGAGCAGTGGGCCGGTCATCACGGTGGTGACCAGCGCCACCAGGACCAGGACGGTGTAGAGCTTCTGGCCGATGAGTCCCGCGGACTTGCCGACCTCCAGCACGATGAGCTCGGTCAGACCTCGGGTGTTCACCATGACGGCGACCAGGGCGGACTGCCGGGGCTCCATGCCGTGCAGACGGGCCACGCCGTAGGTGGGGACGGTCTTTCCGGCGACCGCCACCAGCAGGAGCAGGCCGAGCAGGGCCAGACCGTCCGCCCCCACCATGGCGAGGTTGACGGACAGTCCGGTGGTGACGAAGAACAGCGGCAGCAGCAGGTTGGCGGTCTGCTCCATCGGCTCCAGTACGTCGGCGTCCGGGGCGCCGTCGCGCCACGGCATGGCCATCCCGGCGAGGAACCCGCCGAAGACGGCGTGCAGCCCGAGCGACTCGGTGACCCAGGCGCTGCCCAGGGCGAGGACCAGTGCCACCGGCACCGGGTTGCTCAGCAGGGTGGCCGGCCGGGCCAGCCACCAGCGCAGCGCGGGCCGCACGCAGCCGAACAGGAACGCCGTGAATCCCACCAGCAGCGCCAGGGTCACCAGCCAGGACGAGCGGGTGGCGGGGCCCGAGTCGCTGAGCACCGCGGCCAGCACCAGCCAGGCGGCCACGTCCATGAGTCCGGCCGCCGCGATCGCCACCGTTCCGGCCCTGGTGCCCGCCGCGCGCTCGCGCACGATGGCCGCCAGGACCGGCAGCGCCGTGATCGAGATCGCCACCGCGAGGAACATCGCGAACGCGCTCCGGCCCGCGTGCGCCGGGTCCACCGCGGAGAAGACCCCGCCCCCCAGGGAGACGGTCGCCAGGGTCAGTCCCATCGGGACCAGCAGGGCCGCCAGCGCGACGCTCACCGCGGTGCGTCCCGCCCGGAAGCCGCGGAAGTCGATCTCGTAGCCCGCCACGAAGAGGAACAGGACGATCGCCACCTGGGCGAACACCGAGAGGAACGGCCGGGCCTCGGTGGGGAAGAGGAAGGTGGTCGGATCCCCCGGTAGCTGGCCCAGCAGGGTCGGCCCCAGGGCGATGCCACCCAGGATCTGGCCGATCACCGCGGGTTGGTTCAGCCTGCGGGCGAGTCCCTCGGCCAGCCAGGACACCAGGACGACCAGGGCCACGTTCCCGAGGACTACGGCTATGAGGGCGCTCATGAGCAGTCCTCCCCGCTGCGCCTGTCGGCCTCGGCGCGCAGTTCGGCCAAGTCCGCCTCCGGGCTCCGGACGATCCGCCCCAGCAGGCCCAGGTAGTCCCCGGCCAGCCGCTCGGCGCTACCCCGGGCGAACAGGTCGGTGCTGTACTCCAGGTAGCCCTCCAGTCCCTTGTCCGTCTCACGCAGCGACAGGTTCAGGTCGAAGGCCGCCGTCCCGGGAGCGGCGACGAGCGTCTCCCCGGTCAGGCCGTCGACGCGGTCGGTGTCCTGCCCCGCACCGCCCGTCGAGGGGGTCGGCGCCAGGTTGAACATCACCTGGAACAGTGGGGAGTGGGCCGGATCCGGGCGCGGAACCAGGGTGCGGACGAGGTCCGCGAAGGGCAGGTCCCGGTGCGCCTGCGCCTCCGCCACCACCTCCCTGGCCTGGGCCAGCAGTCCGGTGAAGGCCTGCTGCGGCGCCACGTCCAGGCGCATCACCAGCGCGTTCACGAAGTAGCCGACCACGTCGTCCAGTTCGGCGGCCGGCCGGTTGGTCACTGGCGAGCCGACGGCCAGCTCGCGGTCGTCGGTGTGCCCGCCCAGGAGCGCCGCGTAGGCCGCCAGCATGGTCATGTAGAGCGAGGCGCCGTGCTGCGCGGCGAGCGTGCGCAGCCGCTTCACCAGGTCGGCCGGGACGGCGAACTCCACCGCCGCTCCCTGGTGGGACTTCACCGGGCAGCGTGGGTAGTCGGTGCGCAGCGCGAGGCACTCGGGCAGTCCGTCGAGCCGCTTGCGCCAGAAGTCGCGCTGCCGCTCGAGCTCGGCGGCGTCCACGGTGCGGCGTTGCCAGCGGGCGAAGTCGGCGTACTGGAGCGGCAGCGGCGCCGGGCCCGGCCGGTCCTCACCCGACCCGTGGTAGCTCTCGACGAGTTCCCGCATCAGGATGCCGGTGGACCAGCCGTCCACGACGCCCCACGGGCGGGTCAGGACGAGGACGTGCTCCTCCTCGTCGACGACCAGCAGGTGGGCGCGGAGCATGTGCCGGTCCTGCGGGGCGAAGGGCCGCAGCCGCTCGGCCCGCAGCCATTCGGCGAGCGCGGTTTCGCCGCCGGTGGACTCCGGGAGCTCCAGGACGGTCGTCTTGAAGCCGTCGGCGCCGTTCACACGCTGGACGACGGTTCCGTCGCGGTCCGGGTAGCTGGTGCGCAGGATCGCGTGCCGCGCCACCAGGGCGTGCACGGCCCGTGCCAGGGCGTCCCGGTCCAGTCGGCCGCGCAACCTTACGGCCAGTTGGACGTTGTCGTGCGCCGTGCCCAGGTGCGCCGGGGTGCGCAGGAACCACAGGTCCTGCTGGGCGAGGGACAGCGGTGCCTCGTCGCCCTCCGTCGCGGGCGCGGCGGGCAGCAGGTCGGTGGACGGCAGGCCGGCGGACGGCTGTGGCTGTGCGACCTCCCCGCCGTCGTGCTCCGCCCCGGTTGCCGGGAGCGCGGCCGCTCCGTCGCCGGGCCCGCCGGGGCCGCCCCGCACGGCGGCGGGCGGCCCCGCCTTCCGGGTCTCCGCTTCCAGGGCCGCCGCCAGGTCCTCGACGGTGGCGGCCGTGAGAATGAGCTGGAGCGGCAGGTCCGCGCCGGTCTCCTTCTTGACCCGCAGGTTGAGGCGGGTGGCGAGCAGGGAGTGGCCGCCCAGGTTGAAGAAGTTGTCCTGGAGGCCGACCCGGTCGAGCCCGAGGATGGCGCCGATGTGCCGGCACAGGAGGTGCTGGGCCTCGGTGCGGGGCGCGACGTAGACCTCCTTGGCGAGGTCCTCCTCGTCCGGGGCCGGCAGCGCCCGCTTGTCGACCTTGCCCTGCGGGGTGACCGGCAGTTCCTCCAGGACTACGAAGGCACCGGGGACCATGTAGTCCGGCAGCCGGTCGGACAGATGGTCGCGCAGCTCCCGGACCAGGCCGGGTCCGACCCGGTCGATCTGCGGCGCGTTGGCCAGGCGCCGGGCCCGGTACGGGCTGCGGGCCAGCACCTGAGGCCGCTCGCCCCGGCCCAGCACCAGGTCGAGGCCGTCCGGCCGGTCCTGGGACCAGGTCGCCGCGACGTGGTAGCCGAGCTCTTCGGCGTGCCGCAGCACCGCCACCAGTTCGCGCACCTCCTCCCGGGCCCGCGCCGAGAGCCGCTCGCCGCCGGGCAGAGGCTCGACCCGGCGGGACGGGGCCAGCCGGGCCAGCGAGGCGAGGACGCGCACGTCCTCCGCGATCCGGGGATTGCTCAGTCCGGTGACGCCGAACCGCTCGGGGACGTCGCCGAGCAGCAGGGCGCGCAGCTCGGCCGGGCTGGTGGCCTCCAGCCAGGGCAGGTCGGGTGCCGTGGCGGCCCGGCCCTTCGTCAGCACCACGTCGTAGCGGTAGGCAAGCATCTCGTTGCCGCCGGTCCCCCGCTTGACCATGATGTCGACGGCGCCCAGGTCCTCGAGCCGCTCCGGGAGCTGGGCGAAGAAGCTGGGACTGACCAGGAGTTCGGTCTCCTGCCGGCGGCGGCGCTGCACCTGCCCGGCCAGCGCGCCGGCCGTGCTCGGGACGCCGGAGCGGCTGCGCTCGATGGCGCAGACGTGCTCGGAGAAAAGGTCCAGGTTGCGGATGTCGCCCAGCAGGATCCGGCCGCCCTCCTCGAGCCGGGGCAGGATCCGGGTGATCACCTCCTGGAGGTAGTGGCGGCTGGGGAAGTACTGCGCCACGGAGTTGAGCACGACCACGTCGAAGGTCTCGTCGCCGAGGTCCGCCACCGACAGCGCGTCGCCCTCCCGCAGGGTGACGTGGGACCAGCCGCGGCGCTCGGCGCCCCGGCGCACGTCCGTGAGGGCCGCGGCGGAGACGTCGATGCCGTGCACCCGCTCACACTCCTGCGCGTAGCGGAAGAGCAGCAGTCCGGTGCCGCAGCCGATCTCCAGCAGCCGCTTGGGCCGCAGCTCGCGGATCCGCTCGACGGTGCCGTCGATCCACTCCCGCATCTCGGCCTCGGGGATCGGCTCCCCGCTGTAACTGCTCTCCCAGCCGGCCAGGTTGAGATCGTCGGGGACGGCCTCGTCGGCTTCCCGGGAGTACTGGTCCTCGAAGAGTTGGTGCCACTGGACCAGGTGCTCGGCGGTCTGTTCCGCGGCGGCCTGCTCCAGCCACTCCTCGGTCGGGCGCACGTAGGCGCTCAGGGCGCCGGCCCCGCCGTCGGCGCGGGGTACGACCACGGCACTGTGCACGGAGGGGTGCGCGTTCAGCGCCGCCTCGATCTCGCCGGGCTCGACGCGGAAGCCGCGGACCTTGACCTGCTCGTCCACCCGGCCGCGGAACTCCAGGGTGCCGTCGGGCAGCCAGCGCACCAGGTCGCCCGTGCGGTACAGGCGCCCGCCCGGGGCGTCGCCGAAGGGGTCGTCGACGAACCGCCGGGCCGTCAGCTCCGGGTTGTCGAGGTAGCCGCGGGCGACGCCGGCGCCGCCCAGGCAGAGCTCGCCGATCACCCCGTCCGGCACCAGCCGCAGCCGCTCGTCGGTGACGTAGGCGGTGGTGTGGGGGACGGGCACGCCGATCGGCACCCGGCTGTCCTCGGGGAGGCCGCGCGGGATCACGTGGTAGGTGGAGGCGATGCTGTTCTCGGTCGGGCCGTAGCCGTTGGTGACGGTCAGCCCCGGGTGAGCTGTGTGCAGCCGCCGCACGTCCCGGGCCGAGAAGGTGTCGCCGACGACCGCGAGTTCGCGCAGCGGCAGCTTGCTGCGGGTCTCGGCGGCCTCGGCGAAGGCCGGCAGGAAGGCGGCCGACAGCAGCATCGTGGTGACTCCGGCCCGTTCGACGCAGTCGAGCAGCTGGGCCGGGTCCTTGGAGTCGCCGTCGTGCAGCACCAGGAGGCCGCCGGAGACGAGCGGGGTGAGCACCTCCTGGGAGCCGGCGTCGAAGGAGATCGAGGAGTGGTGGAGCACCACCGTGGACTCGTCGGCGGCGAAGTAGTCCGGGTTGCGCACCAGCCGGACCACGCCGCGCTGCTCGACCAGCACGCCCTTGGGGCGGCCGGTGGAGCCGGAGGTGAAGACGGCGTAGGCGAGGTGGTCCGGTGTCAGACCCAGTGCGGCCCGGTCGGGATCATGCGTGGGCATGGTCTCGAGCACCTGGGCCCGGTCGCCGGCGCGCTCGCCGGTGTCGAGGTGGAGCACCTCGTCGAGCTGCTCGAAGAGCGCGCCCGGCATCCCGGCCTGGCCCAGCACGATGCGCACTCCGGAGCCGTCGAGCAGGGCCCGGATGCGCTGCTCCGGGTAGCCAGGGTCGATCGGGACGTAGGCGCCGCCCGCCTTGAGGACGCCCAGCAGTCCGACCACCAGCTCCGGCGAGCGGTCGGCGCACACGCCGACCAGGGCGTCGGGGCCGACCCCGAGGCCGCGCAGGTGGTGAGCGACCTGGTTCGCCCGCGCGTTGAGCTGCGCGTAGGTCAGCCGACGTTCGCCGTGGCGCACCGCGGGCGCCTCGGGGCGCTCGGCCGCCTGCTGCTCGAACAGCTCGGCGAGGCAGGAGTCCTGCGGGTACGGGGGGCGGGCGCCGCGGGCCACGGTGAGCAGCCGCTCGCGCTCGGCCGGGGGCAGCACGTCGATGTCGAGTGCCCGGGTGCCGTGTCCGTCGTCGGCGGCCAGTGCGTCGACGATGCCCGCGAGGGCGGTCTCCACGTAGGACAGCAGGGTCTCGGGTTCGACCGTGTCCTCGATCTGGACGGTGAGGGAGAGTTCGTCGCCGAGGTCGTCGAGCGACATGCCCATGGGGTAGTTGGTACGGTCCATGACGGCCAACCAGCGGATGCCCTGTTCCTCCAAGGCCGGCGCCGGGGCGTCGTTCCTCGCGGGCTCGAAGTGCCGGAAGTTGATCGCCGCGGTGAACAACGGGGTGTCGTTGTCCAGCCCGCTGCACCGCTGGGCCAGGCTCAGCGAGGACTGCTCGCGGACGATCAGCTCGCGCAGGTCGCCTGCGACGTCGTCGACCAGCTCCCGTACGGTGCGGCCGGCCAGGCGCACCCGCAGCGGGAGGGTGTTGATGAAGTTGCCCAGCATCCGCTCCACCCCGGGCACGCCCTGTAGGCGCCCCGACATGACGGTGCCGAAGACCACGTCGTCGCGCCCGCTGCCGGCGGCCACCACGCGGGCGCAGGCCGCGTGGAAGAGCCACGCCGGGCTGAGGCCGAGCCGCCCGGCCTCGGCCCGCAGCCGCCGGGTGAGGTCGGCAGGCAGCGAGCGGCGGGGCTTTCTGGTGCGGCGGCCGTCGCCGTGCACGTCGTTCAGGCCGAACGGCACCGTCGGTTCGGTGACGTCGCCGAAGGTGGTGCGGAAGTACTGCTCCGCGTCGCCGGTGGCCAGTTGGTGCAGGGTGCGGGCGACGAAGTCGCGGTAGGGCGCCGGCGCCGTGAGCAGGTCGGCGCGCCCGGCCATGTGGGCGGCCAGCTCGTCGGCGATCAGGCGCATCGAGGTGGCGTCCTCGATGAGGTGGTGGAAGTTCATCAGGAGGAAGCACCGGGGCGATGCGGGGTCCCGTGCGATCCGGACGCTGAGCATCGGCGCCCGGTCCGGCGGCAGCTCGCTCGGCAGACCGGCCAGTGCGCGGGCCCGCTCCTCGGCGTCCGCGCCGGGCGCCTCGGCCTCGGGCAGGTCGATGTGCTGCACCGGGAGCGTCGCCGCGCGGTACACCACCTGCACCGGCTCGGGCAGGCCTTCGGTGAGGACGGCGGTGCGCATCACGTCATGGCGGTCGATCAGGGCCTGGAGGGCGTCGAGGAACGCCGTGCATGCGGCTTCGTCGTCCGCGGCGAACACCGCGGACATCACGTACGGGTCGTTCTCCGGGTCCATCAGGTGGTGGAAGAGGATGCCTTCCTGGGAGGGCACCAGCGGGTAGACGTCCTGGACGTTGGGGGCGCCGCCGGGGACCCGGTCGGCGATGGCGTCCAGGTGCTCCTGGCCCAGTCGGACCAGCGGCAGCAGCTCGGGGGTGAGCCGCCGGCAGCCCTCGGGGACGGCGTTCGGCGGCACCTGGTAGCCGGGCTCGGCCGGCTCGCCCGCCGGGTCCTCGCCGGTGCCGCCGGAGCTGCCACCCGTCCCGGCGGTGGCCGCGTCGATACGCGCCGCCAGACCGCTCAGGGTGGCATCGTCGAACAGGTCGCGCACGGTGAGCCGCAGCCCGGCGGCCCGCAGCCGGGCCACCAGGACAGTGATGAGCAGGGAGTGGCCGCCCAGGGTGAAGAAGTTGTCGTTCGCGCCGATCCGACCGGCCTCGAAACCGAGCAGGTCGGCCCAGACCTCGGCCAGCGCCCGCTCGGTGCCCTCGGCCGGGGCCACGTACGCGTGGTCCTGGCGCTGGGCGTAGGCGTCGATGCCGGGGGCCGGGAGCGCGGCGCGGTCGAGCTTTCCGTTGGTGGTCAGCGGCAGGTCCGGCAGGAGCACGTAGGCTCCGGGGAGCATGTACTCGGGCAGGACGCGGCGGGCGAGCCCGTCGAGCTCGGCACGCAGCCCCGCCTCGTCCTGGTCCGCGGCCGGCACCACGTAGGCGACGAGCTGCCGGTTGCCGGGCCGGTCCTCGCGCATCACGACGGCGCACGAACGCACCCCGGGGTGCTCGTTGAGGCGGGCGGAGACCTCGCCCGGTTCGATGCGGTAGCCGCGGATCTTGACCTGGTCGTCGTTGCGCCCGTGATACTCCAGCGAGCCGTCCGCGAGCTGCCGGGCCAGGTCCCCGGTGCGGTACATCCGGGCGCCGGGCACCTCTCGGAACGGGTCGTCGAGGAAGCGCTCGGCGGTCAGCTCCGGCCGGTTCAGGTAGCCGCGAGCGACTCCCTCGCCGCCCACGTACATCTCGCCGACCGCCCCGGTAGGCACCGGGTTGAGGTGCCGGTCGAGCACATAGACGTTCAGGTCGGGCAGCGGGCCGCCGATCGGGCTGACGCCGGAGGCGGTGTCGGCCTCGGTGACCACCCGGTGGGTCACGTGCACCGTCGTCTCGGTGATGCCGTACATGTTCACCAGCTCGGTCGCCGTGTTGAGCGGCCGGGCGAACCAGGGCCGCAGCGCCGTGGGGTCCAGCGCCTCGCCGCCGAACACCACGGTGCGCAGCCGGTGCCGGGTGCCGTCCTCGCCCTGGGCCGCGATCAGTTGTCCGAAGGCGCTGGGCGTCTGGTTCAGGACGGTCACGCCCTGCTCGCACAGCAGCGCGTAGAACTCCCGGGGGCTGCGGGCCACCTCCTGCGGGACGACGACGAGCCGGCCGCCGTGCAGCAGGGCGCCCCAGGTCTCCCAGACGGTGAAGTCGAAGGCGAAGGAGTGGAAAAGCGTCCACACGTCCTCGGAGCCGAAGCCGAAGGACTCCCGGGTCGTGGTGAACAGCCGTGTCACGTTGCGGTGTTCGACCAGAACGCCCTTGGGCAGGCCGGTCGAGCCCGAGGTGTAGATGACATAGGCGAGGTCCTTCGGCGAGGCGCCGGTCACCGGCTCCAGGTCGTCGGCGGGCAGCCACTCCCAGTCGCCCCGCACGTCCACCACCTGGGCGCCGCCGGCGTTGAGCCCCTCGGGCAGCGCGCCGTCCACCAGCACCACCTTCGGGGCGCTGTCCGACAGCACGTGGCCGAGCCGCTCGACCGGCGCGGTCAGGTCCAGCGGCACGTACGCGCCGCCCGCCTTCAGCACCGCCAGCGCGCCGACCACGAGCCACTCGCCGCGCGGCAGGCAGAGTGCCGCCAGGGTGTCCCGGACCACACCCGAGGCGCGCAGGTACCGGGCCAGGCGGTTCGCCCGCGCGTTCAGCTCGGCATACGTCAGGGAGCGGTCCTCGCAGGTCACCGCCACCGCGTCCGGCGTGCGGCGGACGACCTCCTGGAACCACTCGTCGATCCGGCGGGCCGGCTCGGGCGCCGGGCCCGACGGGGCACGCCACCGCCGGGTCACGGCGCCGAGCTCGGCGTCGTCCAGCAGGGCCAGCCGGGAGATCGGCTCCTGCGGCGTCTCGGCGACGGCGGCGAGGAGGGTGGTGAAGTGGCGGACAAAGCGCCGGATCGTCTCCCGGTCGAACAGGGTGGTGCTGTACTCCACGGCGCCGGCCAGGCCCTGCGGGGTCTCCCGCAGGTCGAGGGTGAGGTCGAATTTGGCGATGGTGAAGTCGACGTCGACCGGTGTCACCTCCAGCCCGCCCAGGGTGAGCCGGGGCTCCGCCTGCTCCTCCTGGAGCACCAGCACGGTCTGGAAGACCGGTGAGTGGCTGAGGGCGCGCTCGACCTGCAGGGCGTCCACCACGGCCTCGAAGGGCACGTCCTGGTGGTCGTAGGCCTCCAGCGCGGTGCGCTTCACCCGGGCGAGCAGCTCGGTGAAGGCCGGGTCGCCGTCCAGGCTGTTGCGCATCACCAGGGTGTTGGCGAACAGGCCGATGAGCCCCTCCGTCTCGGCCCGGTTGCGGTTGGCGATGACGGTGCCGACGGCGATGTCGGTCTGCTGCGTGTAGCGGTGCAGCACGACGGAGTAGGCGGCCAGTAGCGTCATGTACAGCGTGGCGCCATGCCGCTCGCCGAGTTCACGGAGCCGCCCCAGCAGCTCCGGCGGGCACTGGAAGAACTCCCGGGTGCCTTCGTAACCGCGCACCGGCGGGCGCGGGCGGTCCGTCGGCAGCGTCAGGCCCACGTCGACGCCGGCGAGCCGGTCCTTCCAGTAGTCGACCTGACGGTCCTGCGCCTCGCCGGCCAGCCACTGGCGCTGCCAGTGCGCGAAGTCGGCGTACTGCACCGGCAGTGGCTCCAGGGTGTCGTCCCGGCCCTGGCGGGCCGCCTCGTACAGCTCGGTCACCTCGCGGAAGAACACCCCGACCGACCAGCCGTCCGAGACGGTGTGGTGCATCGTCACCATCAGGACGTGCTCGGTCTCCGACACCCGCAGCAGCAGCGCCCGGATCAGCGTGTCCCGCGCCAGGTCGAAGGGCGTGAGCATCTCCTGCTGGCAGATCCCGGTCACCTGCGCCGGGTCGGCGACGTCCTGCTCGCGCATCGAGAAGGCAGTGCCGTCGTCGATACACTGATACGGGACGCCGTCGCGCTCCTCGAACCGGGTGCGCAGCGCCTCGTGCCGCAGCACCAGCCCGGTCAGCGCCCGGCGCATCGCCGCGCGGTCCAGCGGCCCGTGCAGCCGCATCGCCATCGGGACGTTGTAGTAGGCGCTGGTGCCCTCCAGCTGGGCGAGGAACCAGAGCCGCTGCTGGGCGAAGGAGAG
Organism: Streptomyces sp. AC550_RSS872; assembly: GCF_019049285.1. GTDB lineage: Bacteria > Actinomycetota > Actinomycetes > Streptomycetales > Streptomycetaceae > Streptomyces. Next base: position 16,199 of record NZ_JAGMUL010000173.1, on the reverse strand, counting down.
CGGGGGCGGCTGGTCCTGGGAGCGGGGCAGGCGCGGGATGATGTCCAGCGCGGAGAGGTCGACGCCCCGCTTGGTCAGCAGCGCGATCACGGCGCGCTGCCGCTTGGCGGGCATCGCCTGTATCTTGCGGATCAGTTCCGGTCCGCTGTCCGGGTACGGCGTGCTCATCGTCAGCCTCTCTGGCTCTCGATGCCGAGAGCAGCGTCGTCGGTGTCCAGGGCGTCCAGCTCGGCGTCGCTCAGGCTCTCGATCAGGGTGATGCTCTCGGTGATCGCGTCCAGGTCGAGCGCGGTGCCGGCCCCGGGGTCCGGCAGGGCGCGCTCCAATGCAGCCGCCAGGTCGCCCAGCCTGTTCGCGTCGAAGACGGTCTGGACCGTCAGCTCGACGCCCGTCCGTTGCTTGACCAGGTTGATCAACCGGGCCACCAGCAGGGAGTTGCCGCCGAACTCGAAGAAACGGCTCTGCGCGTCGAGCACTCCCGCGTCGATGTGCAGCAGCTCGGCCCACACCTCGGAGACGATCCGCTCGGTGTCGGTGAGCGCGACCGCCGGCCCGCTCCGCACCGGGGCCTCCGGCTCGGGCAGCGCGGCGGTGTCGAGCTTGCCGTTGCCGGTCAGCGGCAGCGCGTCCAGCAGAACATAGGCGGAGGGCACCATGTACGGCGGGAGCGCGGCCCGCAGCGCGGTGTCCAGTTGCTCCCGCAGCTCCTGCTCCCACGGCCCGCCGGGCTCGTCCCGGCGGTCGTCCGCCGGGACTACGTACCCGATCAGGCGCCGTTCGTCGCCCTGGCCGCGGACCACCACCCGGGCCTCCCCGACGGCGGGGTGCTCGTTGAGCCGGGTGGAGATCTCACCCAGTTCGATCCGGTAGCCGCGGATCTTGACCTGGCCGTCGTTGCGGCCGAGGAACTCCAGCGAACCGTCGGCCAGTCGGCGTCCCAGGTCGCCGGTCCGGTACATCCGGGCGCCCGGCACCCCGACGAACGGGTCCGCGACGAAGCGCTGGGCGGTCAGCTCCGCACGGTTCAGGTAGCCGCGCGAGACCGCCTCGCCGCCGATGACCAGCTCGCCCACCGCCCCGGTCGGCATCGGGTTGCCGTGCCGGTCCAGCACGTACACGCTCATGCCCGGCATCGCGCCGCCGATCGGCCTGGTGGTCAGGCGGGTGTCCGGCTCGGTGACCACCCGGTAGGTGGTGACAACCGTCGTCTCGGTGGTCCCCCACATGTTCACCAGCTCGGTCCCCTCGTTGACCGCCCGGGCGAACCACGGTGCCAGCGGCGCGGCGTCCAGCTCCTCGCCGCCGAGCAGCACCGTGCGCACTCGGTGCGGGGCACCGTCGTCGCCCTGCGCCGCGATCAACTGCCCGAAGCCGGTGGGTGTCTGGCCGAGCACGGTGACGCCCTCGGCACACAGCAGGCGGTAGAAGTCGCGCGGGCTGCGCGCCACGTCCCGCGTCACCACGACCAGCCGGCCCCGGTGCAGCAGAGCGCCCCACATCTCCCACACCGTGAAGTCGAAGGCGAAGGAGTGGAACAGCGTCCACACGTCGCCCTCCCGGTAGCGGAACCACTCCTGGGCCGCGACGAAGAACCGGGCGACGTTGCGGTGCTCGACCATCACCCCCTTGGGCAGTCCGGTCGAACCGGAGGTGTAGATCACGTACGCCAGGTCCCGCGGCGAGGCGCCCGCCACCGGCTCCAGGTCGGCGTCGGACAACGCCTCCCTGCGGGCCGTGTGGCCGGGGACGTCCACCACCTGGGCGCCGCCGACGTCGAGTCCCTCCGGCACCGCGCCGTCCACCAGCACCACCTTCGGGGCGCTGTCCGACAGCACGTGGCCGAGCCGCTCGACCGGCGCCGACGGGTCCAGCGGCACGTACGCACCGCCCGCCTTCAGCACCGCCAGCGCGCTCACCACCAGCCACTCGCTGCGCGGCAGGCAGAGCGCGACCAGCGACTCGTGCCCCACGCCCAGCGCCCGCAGGTACCGGGCCAGGCGGTTCGCCCGCGCGTTCAGCTCGGCGTAGGTCAGGGAGCGGTCCTCGCAGGTCACCGCCACCGCGTTCGGAACGGCACGGACCTCCTGCTCGAACCACTCGTGCAGGTGGCGCTCCGACCGGGCGTCGGCCGCCTCGGCCGTCACCGGCTCCCAGGCGAACTCGACGAGTTCGCGCTGCCGCATCGCGGCCGGCAGCACCGACAGGTCGAGCGCCGGGGAGAGGGCGCGCTCCTCGTCGAGGAGCGCCTCGACCAGGGAGGCCATGGCGGCCTCCAGGCAGTCGATCACGACGTCGGCGTCCTGGGCCCGGTGGATCAGCGCGTCGATCCGGAACGCGTGCCCGAGGTCGTCGACCGAGACGGTCACCGGGAAGTTGCTGCGCTCGAAGACGTCCGACAGCGGCGTGACGCCCACCCGCTGGAGCCGGGCGGCGATGCCGTCGTCGCTCGGCAGGTGGCGGTAGTTGAAGATCGCGTTGAACAGCGGAAGTTCACGGTCGGGCAGGCCGCTGTGCGCCCTGGCCTCGGTGAGCGGCACCTGCTCGTGGCGGACCAGCTCGTGCAGCAGCTCACCGGTCCGCCGGACCAGGTCGCGCACGCTCCGGCCGGCCAGGTCGAGCCGCAGGGGCAGGGTGTTGATGAAGCTGCCGAGCATCCGGTCCGTGCCCGCGGGCCCCTGGAGGCGTCCCGACAGGACCGTGCCGAACACCACGTCGTCGCGGTCCGCGCAGGCTGCCATGGTCAGCGCCCAGCCGACGTGGAACAGCGTCGCGGGGCTGGTCCGCAGCTCGGCCGCCAGCTCGCGGACACGTCGGGTCAGGCCGTCGTCCAGCGACCGGCGCGCCTCGACGACCTGCCGTCCGTCGCCGTGCACGTCGTGCAGGCCGAACACCACGGTCGGCTCCGTGACGTCACCGAGCAGCTCGGTGAAGAAGGCCGCAGCCTCGGGCCCGGCGGGCTGCCGACGGGTGTGGGCTACGAAGTCGCGGTACTGCACCGGCTCCGGCAGGGTGTCCGCCCGGCCGTCCATGTGTGCGGCGAGCTCGGCGAACAACAGACCGAGCGACGACGCGTCGTGCAGCATGTTGTGCAGGCTCAGCGCCGCGTGCCACACACCGGTGTCCGGCTCCAAACCGGCCTTCAGCCGGATCAGCGGGCCCCGGTCCAGCGGCATCGGCGGGGCGTTGCGCACCAGCTCCGCCAACTGGTCCACGGCCGGTGTCCCGGCCCGGAGCTCCGTCTTTGCCGGCTCGAACTCCACGTGACGCAGTACGGCCTGGACCGGCTCGCCGAGGCCGTCGGAGAGGATCACGGTGCGCAGCGCGTCGTGCCGGGCGATCACCGCCCGCAGCGCCTCGGTGAACCGGTCCAGGTGGTCGCGGTCCGCGAAGGAGAACAGTCCCGAGGAGATGTACGGGTCGTGCGCGCCGTCCCGGACGTGGTGGAAGAGCATGCCCTCCTGCATCCCGGCGAGGGGGTACACGTCCTGGAGGTTCGCGGCCCCGCCGGGCACGGCGGCGACGACCGCGGCGAGTTCCTGCTCGGTCAGGGAAACCAGGGGCAGCAGGTCGGGGGTGATCCGGGTGGTGCCGGCCGGGATCCCGGCCGGCAGGGGTGAGGTGCCGGAGTGGGCGGGGACGGGGGTCACCGGGGCGGGCTCGATGACGGTGGGCCTCTGCACGGCCTGCACCGGCTGGGCCGCCCGGGCGACGGCCGCGAGGTCGGGTGCGCGCAGGATGCTCGGCGGGTCGCAGAGCAGGCCGCGTTCGCGCAGCCGGTCGGCGAAGTGGTGGGCGAGCAGCGAGTGGCCGCCCAGGGCGAAGAAGCTGTCCTCGGGGCCGAGTTCCCCCACGGGCAGGCCGAGCAGCTCGGCGCAGACCTCGATGACCACGCGCTCCGGGCCGGCCGGTGCCCGGACGGGCTCGGGGGCCGGCGTCGCGGCTGCGGGGACGAGCACGGTGTCCTCGGACGCGGGCTCCGGGCTCGCCTGTGTGGGGGCCGCCGGCTCGGGCCGGTCCGCCGGGGCCACAGGGGCGGGCCGGGCCGACGTCCCGCCGAGCCAGTGGCTCGTCCGCTCGAAGGCGGTGGCCGGCAGCGCCACCAGGCGCCTGCGCCGCGTGTACAGCCCACCCCACGGGATACTGGCGCCGCACACCCACAGCTCGGCGAGCCGCTCCAGGTCACGGTCGGCGACCAGCGCGGAGACGAAGGCCTCGCCCCGGGACCCGTCGAGCACCGCCATGAGGGGCAGCGGGCGGTCGTCGGTGTTGCCCGTGTGCAGCACGGGTCCCGGCGATCCGTCGGCCACTGCCGTGCCGTCCGCCCCGGCCAGGAAGGCGGCGAGCGACGCCCGCAGTTCCTGAACGCTCGCGGCCACCACGGCGAGCCGCGCCGGCATCGCCTCACGGCCCAGCTGCAGGGTGTACGCGACGTCCGCGAGGCCCACCGCATCGCGCCGGCCGAGGAACTCCAGCAGCCGGCCCGCGGCCGTCCGCAGCCGCGCCTGGTCGGCGGCCGACACGACCAGCAGCTGTGGCCCGGCGTCCTCCGGTTGCGCCCGCCGGACCGCCGCCCGCGGCGGCTCCTCGACCACCATGCTGACGTGACTGCCGCCCGCCGCAACGGAGTTGATCAGCGCTCGCCGGGCCGGCGGTCGGCCCTCCGCGCCCTCGCGCTCCGCCCAGAGGGTCAGCCGCTCGCAGAGCGTCAGCGGCCCGCCGTCCAGGGCCAGGTTGGGGTTGGTCTCGCCGGTGGCGACGAGTGGGGCCAGCTCGCGGTGCCGGAACTGAAGGGCGACCTTGGTGAGCTGCGCGACGCCCGAGGCCGCCTCCGGGTGCCCGAGGTTGGACTTCACCGACCCGACCACCACGGGCTCGATCACCCCTTCGAAGACCTCCCGCAGGGCGCTCACCTCGATCTCGTCGGACAGCGCCGCGCCGTTCGCCGACGCCTCGACGTACCCGACCGACGCAGCCTCGGCACCGGAGCGCTCCAGCGCCCGGCGCATGACCGTCACCTGGGCCCGGCGGCTGGGCGTGAGGAAGCCGTTGGCGCGGCCGCTGTGCAGCGTGGCGGTCCCCTTGATGACGGCGTGCACCTCGTCCCCGTCGCGCAGTGCGGCGTCCAGCGGCTTGAGCAGGACCGCGCCCACGGCCTCGGCCGGGAGGTAGCCGTCCCCGTCGCGGAAGCTCCGGCTGTCCGGACCGCTGCCCAGCATCCGCATCTCGGACAGCCCGAGGAACTTGTCCGGACGGGGCGCCAGGTTCACCCCGCCGGCGATGGCGACCTCGCACTCCCCGCGCTGGAGGTCCGCGCAGGCCAGGTGGATGGCCATGGCCGAGGAGGTGCACATGCTGTCGACCGCCAGGCTCGGCCCCTCCAGCCCGAAGAAGTGCGAGACCCGGTTGGCGATCATGTTGTACGACGCCGTCGAGGTGAGCGCCGCGAGCGCGGGGTCGGAGGCGTCCGCCCGGTACTGCAGGTAGGAGGCGCCGGCGTAGACGCCGACGCTCCGCCCGTACCGGCGCTCGATCACCTCCTGGGTGACGCCGCAGCCCTCCAGCAGTTCCCAGACCGTCTCCAGGAACAGCCGCTGCTGGGGGTCCATCGCCGCCGCCTCACGGGGCGACACGCCGAACAGCGCCGCGTCGAACCCGTCGATGCCGTCGAGGAATCCGCCCCAGACGCCCGACCGTGCCGCCTCGTCCCAGCGGTCGGGGGGCGGCTCGGTGACGCAGTCCTTCCCGTCCCGCAGGTGCGTCCACAGCGTGTCCAGGTCCGCCGACTGCGGATAGCGGCCGGCGATGCCGATGACGGCGACGTCCATGAACTTCCCTCTGGGCTCGGTGGACCGGAGCGCTGCACGGTCCGGTGCGGATGTGGTCGTCGCGTCTGCCGGGGCGACTGCCGGCTCGGGTTCGAGTCGGGGCTCGGGTTCACGGTGGGGCTCGGGTTCACGGTGGGGCTCGGGTTCGGGTTCGCGTACGGAGTGGGGCTCGCCCAGGAGTGCACGCAGGGCCGCCGGGTGCTCGGCCGCGAAGTACCGCGCCAGCTCCCTCAGGGTCGGCAGTTCCAGCAGCAGGGTCCTGGCCATCGGGCCGAACGCCTTCTCCAGCCGGGTGACGGTCTCGACCGCCAGGACGGAGTCCATGCCGTACTGCTCCAGCGCGGCGTCCGGGTGCAGCCGCTCCGGACCGAGCTTGAGGACTTCGGCGAGCAGCCTCCGCAAGTAACCGACCGTCCGGTCCTCCAGCAGCCGGTCGCCGTCCTGCGCGGCCTCGGGCGTCGCGTCTGCCGCGGCCGCCGCGCCCGTCGGGTCCGCCGCACCGCGCCGGATCGCCCCGCCGGTGATCCGGGCCAGGCCCTCGTGCCGGCCCGCGAGCACGGTCAGTCTGCCGTCGCCGGTGGCCTCCGGGTCGGTCAGCGCCCACCGCAACACGGCGAGCCCCTGGGCGGATTCGAGCGGGACCAGGTCCAGGTCGCGCAGCCGCTGCGCGACGGCCCGGTCCGCTCCCATGCCGCCGTCGGCCCAGAACGGCCAGCCGACGGAAACGGACCTGCCGCTTCGTTCCCCCGCGGTGACCAGGCGGTTGCGGTACGCCGCGTAGGCGTCCAGGAAGGCGTTGGCGGCGGCGTAGTCGGCCTGACCGACGTTGCCGAAGGCGCCGGTGGCCGAGGAGAAGCAGACGAAGAACTCCAGCGGCTGGTCACGGGTCAGCTCGTCGAGGTGCACCAACCCCTTGACCTTCGGCGCCAGGACCCTCTCCAGCTCGTGCGGGACCTTGCCGACGACGAGCCGGTCCGCGAGGACGCCGGCACCGTGCAGGACGCCGGTCAGCGGTCCGTGCTCGCGGACCACGTCGGCCAGCAGCCGGGCGGTGGCCGCCCGGTCGGTGATGTCCACGCACCGGTACTCCACGGTGAGCCCCGCGGCGCGCAGCTCGTCCACCCTGGCCCGCTGCTCCCCGGAGAGGGCGGAGCGGCCGACCAGGACCACCGTGGCCCGGCGGACCGAGGCCGCGATGTCGCCCGCTACGATCCGGCCCAGCGCACCGGCGCCCCCGGTGACGAGGTAGACGCCGTCCTCCCGCCAGGGTGCGGTCGCGGCGCCGCCGAGCTCCGTCCCCTGTAGCACCGCCGTGTACCGGAGGCCGTCGCGGTAGCGCACCTCGGGTCCTGGCCCGGGTCCGGCCTCGGCCGTCAGCCGGGCGCCGACGGTGGCGGGGGACGCTCCGTCGAGGCAGTCCACGAGCTGCCCGTGCAGCCGGGGGTCCTCCAGGCCGGCCGTCCGCAGCAGCCCGGACAGGCCGCCCAGGCAGGCGAGCCGGTCCCGCTCCGGGCCGGTGGCCGCCGGCCGGGCCAGCGCGACCTGGAACAGCGCCGGGCCCAGCAGGCCGGGCCGCAGGATCTCTTGGAGCCGCGCGAGCACCTCCTGGGCGGCCTCGGTGTACTGCTGGTCCAGCGGGCCGTCCGCCAGAGCGACGAACCGGCACTCGGCGCCCGGCGGCAGCGCGGCTCGCAGTTCCTCGCGCTCGGCCTCGGAGAGAGTGCCGACCACCGTCACGTGGTGTGCGGTGAACCCGTTCGCTGCGCCGGCCTCGCCGGCCTTCTCGCCGGGCGCCCAGCCCGGAAGCAGCAGCAGCACCTCGCCGTCCGGCCTGTTGCCGTCCCGGCCTCTCGCCTCCAGGGGGTCCCCGTCCGGCAGGATCCCGCCGGGCGCCGGCCCGTCGAGCTCGATCCAGCAGCGCTCGCGGGCGAACGGGTAGCCGGGCAGCGGCACCCGGCGCGGCCTCGGTTCCGGACCGCCCGGGTGGCCGGGGCCGTTCGTCCGGGAGCCCGCCGGCACCGTCTCCCACGGCACCGGGGTCCCCGCGGCCCACAGCCGCAGCAGCCGGTCGCCCGCGCCCTCTCGGATCCAGTCGTCGAGGGCGCGCGCCTGCTCCGCCCCGTCCGGCGCGACCTCTGTGAGCACCGTGCCGCGCACCCAGCCGCCCGGCTGGTCCGGCTCGGCCGCGAACCGTGCGAGCACGGCTCTGGCCTGGGCCAGCGAGTCCGCCGCGAACGCAAGACGCTCCTCCAGGGCCACCCGGCCGGTCTGCAAAGTCCAGGCGACGCCGGGCAGATCGGCCTCGGTCAGCTCGGCCAGTCGCGCCTCCAGCCGCCTCGCCTGCTCGACCAGTTGGGCCTCGGTCCGGGCCGAGAGGACGAGCAGCGTGGGCCGGTCGACCGGGCCCGGTTGCGGCTCTGGCAGCTCGTACTCGGTGAGGACGACGTGCGCGTTCGAGCCGCCCGCGCCGAAGCTGGAGACTCCCGCCGTCCGGAGAAGGGAGTGGCTCCGCCCGCCGTCCACCACGGTGGGCCGCTGCCACGGCTCCAGGCTCCGCTGCACGCGCAGCGGGGTCCGCGGGAAGTCGATGTGCGGGTTGAGCGTGGTCGCGTGCAGGCTGGGCACGAGTTCGCGGTGCCGCAACTGGAGCAGCACCTTGGTGAAGCCGGCGATGCCGGCCGCGCTCTCGGCGTGCCCGATGTTGGACTTGACCGAGCCGATCGCGCACTGCTCAGGCCCCGCGCCGGCCTCCTGGAAGGCCTTGACCAGCCCGGCGATCTCGATCGGGTCGCCCAGCGCAGTGCCCGTACCGTGCGCCTCGATGTAGCCGACCGACCGGGGGTCGACACCGGATGCGGCCAGCGCCCGGCCCACGACGCTGCCCTGGGCCGCCGGGCTGGGCACGGTGTAGCCGTTGGTCCGTCCGCCGTGGTTCAGCGCGGTGCCCTTGACCACGGCGTGGATGTGGTCGCCGTCCGCCAGCGCCCGGTCCAGCGGCTTGAGCAGGACGGCGCCGACCCCCTCGCCGGGCACATAGCCGTCGCCGCCGGCCCCGAAGCTGCGGCAACGGCCGTCGCTGGAGAGGTAGTTGCGCTGCTCCAGCATCAGGTACTTGTTGGGGTGCGCGGTGACGTTGACGCCGCCCGCGAGCGCCACCCCGCACTGGCCGCTGCGGATCGCCTCACAGGCCAGGTGGATCGCGGTCAGCGAGGACGAGCACATGGTGTCCACGGCCATGCTCGGCCCTGTGAACCCGTGGACGAAGGACACCCGGTTCGCGACCGAGGACGCGCTCCCGGACAGCGCCACCGCCTGACCGCGGTCTTGGGCCTGCGCGCCGTAGAGCTGGTAGTCCTGGTACATCACTCCGGTGAAGACGCCGACGCCGCCGCTGGTGCGCTCCAGCAGCTCCCCGGTGTACCCGGCGTCCTCCAGGACGTGGTGCGCGCACTCCAGGAACAGCCGCTCGTGGGGGTCGAGGTGCTCGGCCTCCCGCTGCGAGATGCGGAAGAACAGCGGGTCGAACAGGTCGACGCCGTCGAGGAAGCCACCCCAGAGGTCGGCCTCCGCCGCCCACTGCGGTCGTGTCCAACGCTCGGCCGGGACCCGGCGCACCGAGTCGCGGCCGGACCTGAGATTTTCCCAGAACTCGTCCAGGTCCGCCGCCTCCGGGTAGCGGCCGGCGACGCCGATGACGGCGATGTCGATCCCGGCGCCCGCCTGGGACGCCTCGGACCGTTCCTGCGGGGGCGCGGCCGGAAGCTCGGGCAGGGCGCGCGTGCTCAGCCCGGACAGCTCGACGCACACCCGGCCCCGCTCGTCAAAGACCGTGACATCCAGCAGCGGCCGCGCTGCCGCCGGACCGCTGCCCGGCCGGAACCGGACCCAGGCCATGGCCCGAGCGGGGGTCGCGAGGCGTACGTCCACCCGCTCGACGGCGAACGGCAGGGCGGGCTTGGGCGCCCCATCCACCTCCCCGTCCGGCCCGAGCCAGAGCCCCGCGGTGGCCTGCAATGCCCCGTCCAGGACGGCCGGGTGCAGCAGGCACCCGGCGAGCGAGTCGGCGGAGGCCGGGAGCCGCAGCTCGGCGAGCGCCTGCGGGCGCCCCGCCGCGTCGGTGCCGGTACGCAGGCCGGTCAGTGACTGCTGGGCGGGGCCGTACTCCTGACCGAAACGGGCGAAGAGCTCATAGATCCGCGCCGCCGGCACCTCCACTCCGGTGCAGCCGGTCCGCGCCGTCTCCAGGGCGTCCGGCTCGTCCTCGCCGCCACCGTCACGGTCTTCGACCAGGCGCGCCCGGCCCTGGCAGTACGGCCTGTCGTCGTCCTGCGGAGCCGCGATCCCGAACTCCGCACCGTCGGCCGTCTGCCGCACGGTGACGCGCAGCTCCAGCCCGTCGGGCCCGCAGAAGGCGGGGCGCAGCCAGACGAGGTCCTCCAGTCGCACTCGCTGTCCGGCCGGCTCGCCGAACCAGGCGGCCACGGCAGCCCGCGCCAGCTCCACGTGGGCGACCCCGGGCAGAACGCGGGCGCCGCGCACCAGGTGGTCGCGCAGGTACGACTCGTCCCCGTCGAATCGGGTCTCGTACGCTGCGCCGGACTCGAGCGGGACGACCCCGTGCAGCATCGGATGCGGGTCCGTCTCCGCCTTCGCCTCTGGGGCATTCGGCTGTTCGCCCGGCTGGGCGAGGACGTTCTCGGCCAGCTCTCGCACGGTCGGCTGCGCGACCAACGCGGCCGCAGTGAGCGCCAGGCCGTAGCGGTCGTTCAGACGCTCCACGAGAGCGGCCAGGGTGACCGGGTCGAACCCGAGCTCCGTCCAGTCGGCGTCCGGGTCGACCTGCCCGGCCGGCACGCCGAGCAGCGCCGCGATCTCGTCCGCCAGCTCGTCGCACGGGACGGCCGCCGGCCCGGCCGGCTCGCCGCCGGCCCGTGCGGGGGCGTCCGTGGAGGGTGCGACCCCCGCCGGGCGGCCGGCCTGCGCAAGGCGTTCGTCCAGCCAGGCCGCCAGTTCCGCGATCGTGGTGTACTCGAAGACGACGGTCGGGGAGAGCTCGATGGCGAACCGGTCCTCCAACTCCCCCACCAGAGCGACCAGGGAGGCGGAGGTCAGCCCGAGCTGGTAGTAGCCGGTGTGCGACCCGACTTCAGCCGGCGGCACCCCGAGCCGCGCGGCGACCAGTTCGCGCAGCACGGTCACGACGTCCCGCCCCGCCGCGGCGTTCTGGGTCACGGCGGCCTGCCGGGCGGGCTCGCCCCGGACGTCGAGGGCCGCCGTGGCCCGGACCCGCTTGGCCGCGAGGCGGCCGACCTCGGCAATCTTCACCCCGCTCGCGTCGTAGAACTCGGCCCCCAGCCGGATCAGTTCGTCGTCCCGGCTGGTCGAGTCGGCCGAGACCCTGACGAAGCAGCTCCGGCCCAGCGGAGCGGTCGCCCGGAAGGACTCGAACACGATCGGCAGGTATAGGGCTTCGCCCGGGTCGCCCGCGCTTCCCTCGTGCAGCATGTGGCTGTTCACGCTGCCACCGAGCAGCCCCGCCTCGAACAGCGCCGGATGGAAGAGGAAACTGTCCGCACCGGCCTGCGACGCCGGGGGGAGTTCCAGCTCCACGACCAGGTCCGCACGGCGGTGGTGCACCACGCCGTCGACCCTCATCAGCCCCGAGTGGACCAGTTCGTGCTCGCGAAGCCAGCCGTAGATGTCGGCAAGTAACGTCTGCCGTTCCACTCCGGTGAGCGGCATGGACAGCCGCTCCGTGAAGGCTTGCGAGTGGGCTTGACGCACCGTCACCGACGCGTGCAGCACGTCCGCTTCCTGCCCGCGCCGACTGCGGACATCGATCCGCCAGCCTTCGGTGGGCGCGGGACGCCCCGCGACGGTGACCAGGACCCGCTCGCCCGGCTCGGCGACGAGCGGCGCCAGGATGGTCAGGTTCCGGAACTCGACGTCCGCCATGGCATGGCCGTGCCTGGCCAGGACTTGCAGCACCAGATCCACGTAACCGACACCCGGCAGCAGGTTTCGGCCGTAGACGACGTGGTCCCGCAGCAACGGGTTCTCGGACGTAATGGTGAATATCTCGGTGAACGGTAAGGATTCAGCCATCGGTATCCACCCCAGGGCAGCGTCGAATCGGCATTGGCACCCGACCCGGGTCCAATCATGGAAATCGCCGAGCCTTTATGGCAAAGCCCGGATCAACACACGAGGCAATGCAACATGACGGGCACGAACGGACAGTAAGGTCTCTCCGGCCACATAGCGGTATGGGCGCCCCTCGCCACAGCAAGGAGAACCGAAAGCACGCACCGGAAATGTATGGAGAGGACGGCCTCGCACCGTCAGAATTCAGAAAGCATCAATACCGGGCCCATCGCGGACCGGCAGATTCCCTGCACCGTCGGCGACTTCGGCCGACGGACTCAGCAGTCACATCCATCTCAGAAGAGACCCCCGTCACTCCCGTTTCCCTTCGTGATCATCAGTGATGCTATAGGGCGCCCGCAACGAACGCAATGAACGCAGTGTCACCGTCCCGCCGCCCCGCCGGACTGAGCGTAACGATCACCCGGTACGGCCGTGTGACATTCGGTCAATCGCAGCCGATACGCCCCCTGTAGCGAAATCGGGAAGTCACGCCCCCTTGGCTGGGGCGACGTTCAGCGGCCCCACCAAGGTGACTCGAAATAGCTCCAGCGGGAGGGGCGTTCGGGGGCACTGAGGGGTAGCGGCGAGGCGAAGTGGCCCCACCCTGGCTCTTGCGGTGGAACGGTGGATGTGGTCCGCCGAGGGTGGGTGCTGTGGATGTCCTTGTCCAAACGGGAGCTGTTCGACCGAATCCGCCGGGACAGCTGGCAACAGCAGCTGTCGATCCGGGCGTTGTCGCGCAAGTACGGCTCCACCGGCGTCTGGTGCGGGAGGCAGTGGCCTCGCCGGTGCCCAAGCCACGCAAGCAGCCGACGCGGGTCTCGCCGCGAATGGAGCCGTACAAGAAGACGGTCGACGACTGGCTGCGGGCCGATCTGGAGGCGCCGCGCAAGCAGCGCCACACCGCGAAACGGATCGGTACGCGACTGGAAGAGGAGTTCGGGGTCACGCTCCCGTACACCACAGTGCGTGACTTCGTCACCGCTCGCCGCCGCGCGATTCGCCGAAGAGGGCGGAGTGTCGGCCGAGGGCCTTCTGGTCAGGCACAACGTTTCCGGGGCGGACGCCGAGGTGGACTTCGGAGAAGTGTGGGTCGACCTGGCCGGGCAGCGGGTGAAGTGCTACCTGTTCGCATTCCGCCTGACCTACTCGGGCCCGGCCGTGCACCGGATCTCCCGCTCCTGCGGAGAAGGACCCCATGCCGCGGGCGAGCTGTCGGGGCACGAATCACACCTTCCGGGTGGGGCTTCTGAGGATGCCCCTTGCCGTCGGTGACCCGGCACTGCGAGGCAGACGCCAGCGGCGGGAACTGCTTCACAGCGGCGTCCTGCCGAAGATCCGCCCGGGCGGCCGAGGCCGGCGGCATCAAGGCCGCCGCCGGAGACTGGCCACCCGGGGCGGATGTGGCCGCGTGCCAGTGGACGTCACGGAGCGGATCATCATCCCGGTCACTGCGTTTGCCCGGCCCCCACATGGCGAGCCCTGCGCTGGAGTCCGCCTTGCTCAGGTGTTGAAGCCGGGCATGGACAGGTACTTGAGCTGCTGGTACTCGTGGAGGCCCTCGGGTCCGCCTTCGCGGCCCAGACCGGACTGCTTGATCCCGCCGAAGGGCGCCGCGACCTCGGAGACCAGGCCACGGTTGATGCCGACCATGCCGGCCTGCATACGGGCGGCGACCCGGCGGGCGCGGTCGATGTGGGACGTCATCACATACGACGCGAGGCCGTGCTCGGTGTTGTTGGCCACCGCTATGGCCTCGGCCTCGGTGGAGAACCGGTGGATGGCGGCGACGGGTCCGAAGACTTCCTCGTGCATGATCACGGCGTCGGCGGGGACGTGGTCCAGCACGGTCGGGGCCGCGTAGTGGCCCGGCCCGTCAGGGATGTTCGCCTCGCCGATGACGACGGCACCACGGGCCACGGCGTCCTCGACGAGGTGACGGACCTTGTCCACCGCACGGTGGTCGGCCAGCGGACCGAGCTCGGTGTCCTCCCGGTCCGGGGGTCCCACCTTGGTGGCGGCCATCCGTTCGCCCAGCGCAGCGGCGAACGCGTCGGCGATTCCCTCCTGGACCAGGAACCGGTTGGCGCCGACACAGGACTGGCCGCCAAGCCGCATCTTCGCGATCATCGCTTCGCGGACCGCGAGGTCGAGGTCGGCGTCGTCGAAGACCAGGAACGGCGCGTTGCCGCCCAGCTCCATCGAGGTGCGCAGCACCCGCGCCCCACTCTGCTGAAGCAGCAGCCTGCCGACCGGGGTGGACCCGGTGAACGACAGCTTGCGCAGCCGGGGGTCGGCCAGCAGCGCCGTGGTGACCGCTGCCGCGTCGCTGCTGGTGATCACGGTCAGGACACCCGCGGGCGCGCCGGCCTCGCGCGCCAGCTCGCCCAGCACCAGGGAAGACAGCGGGGTGAGCGCGGCCGGTTTGAGTACGGCGGTACAGCCTGCGGCGAGGGCAGCTGCGGCCTTGCGGGCGGCCATGGCCAGCGGCACGTTCCACGGAGTGATCAGCAAGCAGGGCCCGACCGGTTCGGCGACGGTGACGATGTGACTCCTGCCGTCCGGGGAGGGTGTGCTGCGTGCGTGGGGTCGGACCGCCTCCTCGGCGTACCAGCGGAAGTAGGCCGCGGCGTAGTCGACCTCGCCCCGGGCTTCGGTGATGGTCTTGCCGATCTCCAGGGTGATGATCCGGGCCAGCCGCTCACGGTGTTCGGCCAGGGCGTCGGTGAGCCGGTGCAGGACGGTCGCCCGGTCCCGCGGGCTGGTGAGGGCCCACTGGTCGGCGGCCGCGGCCGCCGCGTCCAGTGCCTTCAACGCGTCTTGTGCGCCGCAGTCGGCGACGGTGGCTATGACTTCCTCGGTTGCGGGGTTGCGCACCTCGAAGGTGCGACCGCCGGTGGCGGGTTGCCAGTCGTGGGCGAGGAAGCCACGGGGGACGGATTCCAGGACTGCCGACTCCACTGAGGGAGCGGTGAGCGTGTCAGTCATGCGCGTGGCTCTTTCGCTGATCGCAGGAGGGTGTGTTGAGAGAGCACGATCGGTGGGTGGTCATACGGCCTCGCCTCCGGGGTTGGCGACGCCGACGGTGTTCTCGACCGAGAGCAGGGAGTCCTGCCGTCCGGAACCGAGCCAGCGCACCAGGGCCACCAGGCCGAGCGCGAGGATCGCGAAGGCGATGAGGATGGCGCTGACCGCGGTCACGCTGGGGTCGATCTCGAAGGTGAGGGAGTTGTAGACCTGGACGGGGAGGGTGACGGTGTCGACCGAGGACAGGAACTGGGAGATGTAGAACTCGTCGAAGCTGGTGATGAAGGAGAAGATCGCCGCTGCGATCATGCCGGGCGCGGCGAGGGGGAAGGTGATCTTCCGGGCGATCGTGAGGCGGCCGGCGCCCATGCTGGCGGCTGCGTCCTCCAGGCGTTCGTCGATGCCGCGCAGGGTCGCGATCAGGATCAGCACCGCGATCGGCGAGGCCAGCACGGTGTGCCCGAGG
>NZ_JAGMUL010000173.1:0-724 GCF_019049285.1 Streptomyces sp. AC550_RSS872 | reverse complement strand
AGGATGACCACGATCGGCAGCGCCAGGAACAGCAGGATCACAGTGGCCACGGCGGTCAGGGCGATGCGTCCGGCGAGGGACTTGCGCAGTTCCATCATGTGGCGCTCCTCTTCTTACGGCTGGCGCCGAGCGAGGTCACGGCCTTGACCAGGAGCAGTCCGGCCAGGGTGAGGACCAGCAGGATCACGCCCTGGGCGGCGGCCCCGTTCCACTGGTTTTCCTTGGTGACCTGCTGGTTGATGAGGGTGGCGATCATCGTCTGGTTCGGTCCGCCCATCAGGGCCGGAGTGATGTAGTAGCCCAGCGAGAGGATGAAGCTGAGCAGTCCGGCGCTGGCCAGGCCGGGGGCGACCAGCGGCAGATAGATACGGCGGAAGATGGTCACCTTGCCGGCGCCCATGCTGGACGCGGCCGCCAGCAGGCGCCGGTCCACACCCCGCATCACCCCATAAAGGAGCAGCACCGTGTACGGCAGCATCATCGAGGTGGTGCCGATCACGACACCGAGTTCGTTGTAGAGCAGCTGGAACGGCGCTCCGGGGACCGACATGCTGGTGAGGGTCTCGTTCACCAGGCCCTTGTCACCGAGCATGATGATCCAGCCGTAGGTGCGTACCAGGGCGCTGACGAAGTGCGGGACGACCACGACCAGCATCGCCAGGCCCGCCAGGATGGGCTTGAGCCGGGTGATGGCCTGGGCCAGGACGAACCCGAAGACCAGGCT
>NZ_JAGMUL010000021.1 GCF_019049285.1 Streptomyces sp. AC550_RSS872 | reverse complement strand
GGGGGTGACTTCGGTGGGTTCGGAGGGGTGCCGGCGCCTCAGCCGCCGAAGGGGCGGCGTGGGTTCTGGGCCGGCTGCGGGATGTTCTGGCTGCTGTGCTGCACCTGCAAGCTGTGCTGTGCGAAGGAGTACGAGGGGCCGTGGTCGCGTAAGAAGCGTGAGGGCTGCTGTCGGGACTGTGACTGCGACGGGTGCGATTGCTGTTGCCCTTGCGACGGCTGCTAGGCGCTCCGCTTGGGGGCGGGGAGGGGGGCCCGTGATGGGTGGTCGGTCGGCTGCGGGCCGTCCGTGGCCGGTGTCGCGCAGTTCCCCGCGCCCCTGGCGGGGCGCTGCCGCAGCAGGTGGTTCAAGAGTTGACGGCCGAAAGGCACTCTTGCGTCAACCGGTCGTTCGGCCGAATACTCCCCCCAGCGCTTGTCAGGGGCACGACGTGTTCGGAATCCGGAGACGACCGGCCGGCTGACTGCGCCTCACGGGCCCCGACCCCACGCGGGCCCCCCGACTTCCCTTGGAGGGAACGAAACGTGAGGATCAAGCGCACCACCCCCCGCAGTGGTATTACGAGACGGACCCGGCTGATCGCCGTATCCTCCGGCCTCGTGGCCGCAGCCGCGATCGCGATCCCCAACGCGACCGCCGCGGAGACTCCCGCCACCTTCAGCGCCGCCGAGCTCAAGAGCGTCAGCGGCTCCGTGCTGAAGGCCGACGTCCCCGGCACCGCCTGGGCCGTCGACAGCAAGACCAACCGCGTCATGGTGACCGTCGACTCCACGGTCTCCCAGGCGGAGATAGCGAAGATCAAGCAGCAGGCCGGGGCGGACGCCGACGCGCTCACCATCAAGCGCACCCCCGGCAAGTTCAGCAAGTTCATCCAGGGCGGCGACGCCATCTATGCGAGTAGCTGGCGCTGCTCGCTCGGCTTCAACGTCCAGGACAGCAGCGGCAACCAGTACTTCCTGACCGCCGGCCACTGCACCGACGGTGCGGGCACCTGGTACTCCAACTCCGGCCGCACCCAGGTCATCGGCTCGACCGCCGGCTCCAGCTTCCCGGGCAACGACTACGGCATCGTGCGCTACTCCGGTTCCGTCAGCCGGCCCGGCACCGCCAACGGCGTGGACATCACCCGCGCGGCCACGCCCAGCGTGGGCACCACCGTCATCCGTGACGGCTCCACCACCGGTACGCACAGCGGCCGGGTCACCGCCCTGAACGCGACCGTCAACTACGGCGGCGGCGACGTCGTCGGCGGCCTGATCCAGACCACCGTCTGCGCCGAGCCCGGCGACTCCGGCGGTTCGCTCTACGGCAGCAACGGGACCGCGTACGGTCTGACCTCCGGCGGCAGCGGCAACTGCTCCTCCGGTGGCACGACCTTCTTCCAGCCGGTCACCGAGGCCCTGAGCGCGTACGGCGTCAGCGTCTACTGACGTTCGCGCCGCACCTCGGCCCCTGATGGCCTGATCCGCAGTCGGCAACAGGCGAGCCCCCGCACGCGACCGCCGTGCGGGGGCTCGCTATTGTCGGCTCGATCACGGGGGAGGTCGCGGAGTTGGAGTTCGACGACAGGCAACGGCGGGTCCGGCGCAGCCCGTTGCTGTTCGTAGCGCCGCTCGTACTGCTGATCCTGCTGACGCTGGTGCTGCTGTGGGAGATCGTGCGCTCGAACGTGACCGGCACGGCGAGCCAGGAGTGGCCCTGGCGGCTGCGCATGATGGACATGAATCCCCTGGGCAGCCTGCTGGCTGTCGCGCTCGCCGCCGTGTTCGGCCGGGCCCAGTACGGGCGGACGGTGCGGCCCGCGCTGGGCTGGAGCTCCACCTGGACGGTCGGCGACCTCGGTCCGGACGAGTCGGCCTGGACCGTGGAGATACTGAACGGCGGCTCTCAGCACGCCGTGGTGGAGCGGGTGGACTACTGCTTCGTGCCGCGCGGCGGAGGGCCGGGCGAGTGGACCGACCACGCCGGGCTGCTGGAGTCCCTCGCGGGCCGGGGGCTCGTGCAGGGCAAGGACTACTACCAGCGGCTGACCAGTGCAGGGTTCCCTCTGGGGGGCAGTGGGATGCCGGTGGGAGTGTACGGTCAGCGGTTCGTCGACGAGATCGACCAGCTGCGCGTGCGGCTGGGGGTCGTCGACGCCGTGGGCGACAGCCATGAGCGGATCATGGATCTGATGCGGGGCGCCCGTGTGGATCGGCCCCGCATCCGTCCGCAGCGGTCCTCGTCACGAGGCGGCCGAGGCCGGTACCGCGCAAGACCGCGGTCATGACGCGGCGGACGCCGGTTCCGCGCGGAGCCAGTCGAGTACGGCGGGGAGAGCCTCCAGAGCTCCGAAGTGGCCCGCGTCCGGCTCCAGAACGGGGCGGGCGCGGGGGACGCGGGCCGCGAGCCACTCGAAGTGGCTCACCGGCGAGAACGTGTCCAGGGCGCCGTGCCACAGCAGGACCGGCCGCGTGACGGTGGCCGGATCGAAACCCCAGTCGCTGAGCAGAGCGAGGTTGTCGTCGAGCCAGCCGTACGCCGAAGTGCTCAGCGCCTCGCGGTAGTTGCGCAGCAGCATCTCGCCGACGGCCGGCGCCGAGACGATCCGTCGGTCGGCATCGGTGAGCCCGTCGCGGATGGACACCAGCAGCTGCGCGGGATCTCTGCGGATGGCGGCGGCGCGGGCGGCGAGCCGGTCGGCGAAGCCGAGCGGGTCGGTCAGTGCCTGGGTGTACTCCTCGACGTTGGACTCGGCCATCCCGTCGAACCAGCTCAGCCCCTCCGCGTCCGGCGGTGCGGGGGACACGAGCGCCGCCGCCCGTCGCACCCGCGCCGGCAGCAGCGCGGCGCAGGCCAGCGCGTGCGGTGCGCCGCCCGAGCGGCCGAGGACGGCGAACCGGTCGAGCCCGAGGGCGTCCGCCAGTTCCGCCACGTCGCGGGCGGCGTCGGCCACCCTGCGGCCCGGCAGGCGGTCCGAAACTCCGTAGCCTGGGCGGTCGTAGGCGATGAACCGTACCCCCGGGTGCGCGGCCACGACGTCCTCGGGCACTACTCCGAGCCGGCAGCCTGGTGTGCCGTGCAGGAGTATCACCGGCGTGCCGTCCGGCTTGCCGCGCTCCTCGACCGTCAGCCACCGGCCGTCCCGCATCCTTACCCTGTCGACCACCTGTGTCCTCCGTCTCCCCAACGCGAACATCCCGCAGTTGCCTTCGAAGTACACACCTGGTGTGCCTCATTCGGACCCCGGGGGGTCGTCATGGTCGAGGAGCCGGTGGCGGCGGGAGGGGTACTCGCGTCCGCCGGTGCGGTGTACGCGATGGCCGGCGCGCGGGTGATCAACGCCGACGCGGATCTCCAGGCCTCGAAGAAGCCGGCGGAGGCGGCGCGGCAGATGTCCGATGCGCCTGTCGCTCTTCAGCTTCGGCTGCTGCAAACGGTGATGGCGGTGGCGGCCCAGCAGAAATCCACGCTGATGCTTCCGATTTCGGTGGATTTGTTGCGGTTTCTGGAGAAAGGGGCGCAGTAGGGGGTGGGCTCCGGAGCGGTCGTATGTGGCATCGCCGCCCGGGGAGGGGGAAGTTCCGCCTCTTGGGCCGGGCTTGGAATCGGACCCCGAAGGGGCGATTTTGAGACAGGAGTAGACCTCACACGTTGCGTATGGTTCGCTCGCTTGCGGTGTTTGCTGTGTGAAGAGGCCCCGTATGACTGTGCACGGTCAAGATGAGGGGGCGTGCGACCGTGTTCTACGCGCGTCCGGAACTCGACCTTGTGCGCTCCCTACGAGTCTCGGAATAGTGAGCGTTGTTCAACCGGCGCGGGTGCAGCTTTTGTTGTGTGCCGCCCCCGCAGCCGTACGCCTTCCGGTCCGACGAGGTCCCCACAACCTCTCGGGCCGACCCCCCACAGGAGGACGTGAGTTGAAGCACCGACGCATACCCAAGCGGCGTGCAGCCATAGCAGGTGCGGGCGTCGCCGCACTGGTCGCCGCAGGCGTGACCTTGCAGACTGCGAACGCGAGTGAGACGCCCGAGACGTCCACGCCGAAGACCCTTTCGGTCGGCGCGGCCGGAAAGCTCGCCTCGACGCTCGCCAAGGACCTCGGCGGGGACGCCGCGGGTACCTACTACGACGCGCAGACCAAGAACCTCGTCGTGAACGTCCTCGACCAGGCCGCCGCCGACGCCGTCGAGGCGGCCGGCGCCAAGGCCAGAGTCGTGGAGAACTCGCTCGCCGAGCTGAAGAGCGCGCGTACGACGCTCAAGCAGGACGCGACCATTCCTGGCACCTCGTGGGCGACCGACCCCACGACCAACAAGGTCGTCGTCACCGCGGACCGTACGGTCTCCACGGCCGAGCTGGCCAAGCTGACCAAGGTCGTCGACGGGCTCGGCGCCAAAGCCGAACTCAAGCGCACGAAGGGTGAGTTCAAGCCCTTCATCGCGGGTGGCGACGCCATCACCGATGGCAGTGGCCGTTGCTCGCTCGGCTTCAACGTCGTCAAGGGCGGCGAGCCGTTCTTCCTGACCGCCGGGCACTGCACCGAGGGCATCACGGAGTGGTCGGACTCGGACGGCAACAAGATCGGCACCAACGAGACGTCCAGCTTCCCGGACAACGACTACGGGCTGGTCAAGTACACCGCCGAGGTCGACCACCCGAGCGAGGTCAACCTCTACAACGGCTCCTCGCAGGCCATCAGCGGGGCCGCCGAGGCCACGGTCGGTATGGAGGTCACCCGGAGCGGGTCGACCACCCAGGTGCACGACGGCAAGGTCACCGGGCTCGACGCCACCGTGAACTACGGCAACGGTGACGTCGTCAACGGGCTGATCCAGACGGACGTCTGCGCCGAGCCCGGTGACAGCGGCGGGTCGCTGTTCTCCGGTGACAAGGCGATCGGGCTCACGTCCGGTGGCAGCGGTGACTGCACCTCCGGTGGGGAGACGTTCTTCCAGCCGGTGACCGAGGCGCTGTCTGCCACGGGTACTGAGATCGGCTGACGATTCGTCGGCTGCTCGCCGTGAAGTCCCGCCCCTGTGCGTCAGGGGCGGGACTTTCCTGTTGGCGCGGGCGCGCTCCCTCTACGGCCTTTCCGGGCCTGTTCGCAGTCTGGCCGCCAGGAGGGTGATGGCGGTTCCCGCTGCTGCCCATGCCGAGAGGACCAGGAGGGAGGGGGTGGTGTCGTTGCCCTTGAAGTAGGCGATCGAGCGGGTTGCCCAGGTGCCTGCGCCTGGGGGCAGGGCTGGGCCGATGTCTCGCCAGAACGGGGGGAGCAGCGGGGGTGGGAGGGCGCCGCCCGCGCTCGGGTTGCCCAGGATGACGACGATCAGGATGACCAGGCCGATGCCGGCCAGGCCGAAGACGGCCTGGAAGGCGAGGGTGGCCGCGCCTACCGCGAAGGTGATCAGGGCGCCTGCGCCCCACAGGGCGGCGATGCCGCCGGGCAGCGCACCCAGGACGGGGCCGACGATGAGGGCGCCGCCCAGTCCGGCTACGAGGGCGACCGCGGCCATGGCGATGAGGCGGATCAGTGAGCGTCTCGGGGTGGGGCGGCCGGCGCCCGAACTGATCGTCATGATCGATGCGCAGAGGTAGCCGCCCACGCACCAGCCCACGGTCACGTAGAAGGACGTGAGGGCGTTGGCGTCGTGCCGGTCGGCCGGGACCACGTCGATGGTGCGCAGGGTGCGGGCCTCGGATCTCTCCAGGGTGGTCAGGAGCGTTTCCAGTGTGGTGGCCAGGATCCTGCCGCCTCCGGTGGCCACCAGGAGGGTGTCGGTGGTGCCGGCCGGGTCGATCAGCAGGGCGCCGTCGATGTCGCGGTTCAGGATCTGGCGGCGGGCTGTTTCCTCGTCGGGCACCGTGCGGGGGGACAGGGGGTCGCCGGGCAGGTTCTCCAGGCGGTCCACCGTTTGCCGGGCGGCCACCTCGGGGGCCACGACTCCGAGGGGGACGTTCCTGGGCTTCGGGTCGTGCAGGGCGCCCACGTAGGAGGCGATGAAGAGCAGGGCAAGGGCGACCACGCCGGTCACGAGCAGGGTGGCTCGGGGGGTGACGGCGTCCTTCACTTCGGCGAGGAAGGGGCTGGAGGTCATGCCCCCACGGTCGGGGGCTCGGGGCGTTTGCGCAGGTGGGAGGCGGCCGAACGGACGTCGTACGGATGTTCGAGAAATGGTCTCGAGATGGTCTATGGTGGGGGTGGGGGTACTGGGAACTGATGTTCGAGAGTCGGTGTTCGGCCGGGTCTCGGGAGTGTGAGTCGGGAGGTGCGTGTTGCCGGGGTTCGCGCATCTGCACACCGTCTCCGGGTTCTCCCTGCGGTACGGCGCCTCGCATCCGGAGCGGCTGGCCGAGCGTGCCTCCGAGCGGGGTATGGACGCCTTGGCCCTGACCGATCGGGACTCGCTCGGGGGTGCGGTTCGGTTCGCCAAGGCCTGTGCGGCGGCGGGGGTGCGGCCGCTGTTCGGTGTGGAGCTGGCCGTGGAGGAGTTCGAGTTCGGGGTCTCGGGGGCGGGTCGGCGACGGGCTCCGGTGCGGGGCGGTGCCTTTGTCCATGAGTCGGCGCCTCGGGTCACCTTTCTCGCCCGGGACGGGGGCCGGGGGTGGGCCGATCTGTGCCGGATCGTTTCGGCCGCGCACGCCGGTGAAGGGCCGCCGCTGCTGTCCCGGGGGGACAACCGGGGGGACGGGCTGATCGTCCTGCTCGGCGTCGAGTCCGATGTGGGGCGTGCGCTGGCCGCCGGTCGTCCCGATCGGGCGACCCGGCTGCTTGAGCCCTGGCGGGAGATCTACGGGGACTCCCTGCGGCTGGAGGCCGTATGGCACGGGCGTCAGGGCACCGGGCCGGGGTCGCTGCGGCTGGCCGCCCGTACCGTGGGCTTCGCCGCCGAGCAGCGGGTGCGGCCGGTGCTGAGCAATGCCGTGCGGTACGCGGATCCCGGTCTGGGGCCGGTCGTCGATGTGCTGGACGCCGCGCGTCGGCTCGTGCCCATCGACCCCACCAAGGAACTGGACTCCGGTGAGGCCTGGCTCAAGGGCGCGGGGGAGATGGCGCGGGTCGCCGAGCGGGTCGTCGAGGCCGCGGGTTTCCGGGTGATGCCGCGTACCGGTTGCTGGAGCAGACCGGGGCCGCTGCCGCCGAGTGTCTTGTCGATCCCGAGGACGATCTCGGTCTCGGCACCGTTCACTTCCCTGAGCCGTATCTCGTCGGGGCCGGGCAGCGCACCGCCCAGCGGGCGCTCGCCTCACGGGCGGTGGCCGGCATGGTGCGGCGCGGCTATGACGGGCGGCGGGCGTACTGGGAGCGGATGCACCAGGAGCCGGACATCATCGCCCATCACGGGTTCGCCTCTTATTTCCTGACGGTCGCTCAAGTTGTTGATGACGTGCGGAGGATGGGGATTCGGGTGGCCGCGCGAGGGTCCGGTGCGGGGTCGCTCGTCAACCATCTGCTCGGCATCGCGCACGCCGATCCCGTGGAGCACGGGCTACTGATGGAGCGCTTCCTGTCCAAGCGTCGGCTGGTGCTGCCCGATATCGATGTCGATGTGGAGTCCGCGCGGCGGCTTGAGGTCTATCGCGCGATCATCGACCGGTTCGGGAGCGAGCGGGTCGCGACCGTCTCGATGCCGGAGACCTACCGGGTGCGGCATGCGATCCGGGACGTGGGCGCGGCTCTGTCCATGGACCCGGCCGACATCGACCGCGTCGCCAAGTCCTTCCCGCATATCCGGGCGCGGGACGCCCGGGCGGCGCTGGACGAACTGCCCGAACTCAGGCAGCTGGCGGAGGAGCGGGAGAAGTACGGGAAGCTGTGGGAGCTGGTCGAGGCTCTGGACGCCCTGCCGCGGGGGATCGCCATGCATCCGTGCGGGGTGCTGCTGTCCGACGCTTCCTTGCTTTCTCGTACGCCCGTCATGCCGACCAGCGGCGAGGGCTTTCCCATGTCGCAGTTCGACAAGGACGACGTCGAGGATCTCGGGCTGCTCAAGCTCGATGTGCTGGGCGTGCGGATGCAGTCGGCGATGGCGCACGCGGTCGCGGAGGTGGAGCGGGTCGCGGGGGAGCGGATCGATCTGGACGCCCTCGACTTCGAGCGGGGGGAAGGCGACCCGGAGACGTACCGGCTCATTCGTTCCGCCGAGACCCTGGGCTGCTTCCAGATCGAGTCGCCGGGGCTTCTCTACTGTCTGAGCCATTGTCGGTTTTTGGCTCGGAGGAAGCTGCATGGAGGAGCCCACAGGCTCTTGGGCTGTCGAGTTCTACGATCTCAGCCGGGACTTCCCTGTTCCCGCAGGCGACGTGGATCTGAGGCAGCTGGGCGACGTACACGAGAGAGCACGCGAGAACGGTGCGCGGGACGGCACGCCGATCGTGTGGTCGACGCGCCACGGAACGGATCCGTGGATCAATCTGTTCTTCCGAGCTGACGAGATCGTATCCAAGCAGCGGACCACATGGCGCCGGTACGCCTACGCCCTCGTTGTCTGGCTGAATTTTCTGGAGCAGGAGGACGGCTCTGGCACGAGGCGAGCAAGCGCGACTACACGGACTTCAAGCACTGGCGGATGGCGGATTCCCGCAACTACTGGCGGGTGGAGGGGACGTCGTTCGACACCGACCGGGCGGGATTGAAGAGGTTCTACGCGTGGGCCTCTGGTGAGTACGAGGTCTTCAACCCGATCCCGTCGCAGTCCGTCCAAGCCGACGGTCATGGGCCGGAAACGGGGCGCCGGGACCCTAGCCGTCCTGCGGGCGCTCCTCGACGTCAGGTGAAGTGGCTGCTGCGGAAGGCTCTCGAGCAGTGGCGGGACGTCGGGCTGAGGGGGTACGGGTTCGACGGCCTCCGCCCGGACAGCTGGCACGGCTTCAACGAGGACCGCAACACTGCGTTCGTCGACGGGCTATGGGGTACGGGGCTGCGGCTGGAGGAATGGGCGAGCGTTCTGGACGTCGAGTTGCCGGCGACTTCCGTGACGAGCAGGTATCCGAAGGCGTGGCTGGCGGAGTCCTGTGCCAAGGGTCGCCGTTATGGGCGTAACTACCGGATTCCCCGGGCGGTTCTGAAGGCCGTGGCAGGCTACATTGACCCCCTGGAGGGTTCTCGCGCAGAAGCTATCGGGCGGGCGCGGCGGGCGCGGCGGGCCGGGCGGTACGAGCGTCTGCCGGGTCTCGTGATCGTGACGGGGCACAATCCTCGTACGCGGACACTGCGAGTACGTACCCCACGCGGGGGTTCCGCGACGATCTCCCTCGATGTGCTCGAACCGGTCGAGAGGCTCCGCCTGTTCCGGGAGACGCGAGACGGGCTGGAGCCGCTGGCGGTCTGGCTGAGCAACGACGGCATGCCGCATCGGGCCCACAGCTGGGAGAACACGTTCGCCACCGCCAACTCCCGGGTGGCTGAGGCGTGGGCACGGTCGCGGTGGCCGGGGTTCGACGACCTTGAAGAGGAGGATCGCAAGAGGCGCGCCGCCCAGTGCCCTCTGTGGGTGCGGCCGCACATGCTGCGGCACTCCTACGCGCTGGTCTGGTACTCGATCCTGAGCGCCGTGTGGGAGCAGCGCCTTCGAGGATTCACCGAGGCTGAGAAGCATGCGTTCCGGGAGCAGTTCGGCGACATCTGGTACCAACTGGCGACGATGCTCGGGCATCGCAACCCGCAGACCACCCGGGACTGGTACCTGGCACCCTTCACGGCTCTGGAAGTCGACTACCTGATGGCGTTGATCGACGGTGACCAACGGGAAGCCGTCGACATCCTGTTGGAGAGGATCGCAGTGGACAGTGAGTTGGTCCTTTCTCCCGTTTCAGCGGACCTGGAGCTCCTCGGCGAGCCGGGGGATGACCAGTGAGCCGGGGAGGCCGTAAGGCGAGTGTTCCTCCTGGGGACTGGCAGCCGCCGGAGAGGCTTGTCATCACGGGGGACGAGTGCAGCGTCTTCTTCGTTGAGGAGAAGGGGCGGTTCAGCAAGGTCTACGACTTCAGGAATCTGGAGGTCGATACCGGAATTCAGCAAATGGCTGGCCAGGTCCTTCGCGCGAGCCACCGGGCCGACTTCCGGAGTCAAGCGGTTCAGGGCCGCCGAAGGCCTCTGGGGCGAGGTGCAGCGCTTCGCCGGGTATCTCGGGAAAGTGAACCCGCCGGTGCACCAGCCCGCGCACATCACTGCCGCGCACATCAAGGAGAGCTTGCTCGCCGTACCGCTGGGCTCCAGGAAGACCCATGTCCATCGGATGCGTGCGATCTTCCGGGCAGACCGGGAGTTGACGGCCGAGACGCGGAGCGCAATCTTGCATGGGCGGTTGCCCGCATACGAATCGAAGGTGCAGCCGTACAGCCACGATGAGTATCAGGAACTCATGACCGCGGTCCGCCATGACATCCGTGTGGCGCGCGACCGTATCTATGAGGGGCGAGAACTTCTCGCTGCATACCGCCGTGGCGAGCTCGGCTTGCCCAATCGCCGAAACCAGTTCGAGAAGGCGGGACGCGTGCTGGACCTCCTTGACCGGACTGGGGACCTGCCCCGACGCGTGACGTCGTCGTCGCCACAAGGCGGTATCCCCGCTTGGGTAGGCGCATTGGGCGGCGCTCACGATCTCGTTTCCCGGCTGGCATTGACGCGCAGTGAGACGGTGGCGTTCTGTTTGATGCTTGTCGACCTGACCAGTGAGAACTTGGGCACGATCGGAGAATGGCCAGCGGCACACTTCCGGCCTGACGGTGATCTTGGTGGGCCGGCCGCTGGCTCTGGTGGACGGGGCCAAGCCGCGTCGCGGGCCGTCATTGGAGTTCATGGTGACGCCGCTGGAGGACCTACCTCCGTCGCTTGCCGACGTGTTGCAGGCCGAGGATCACGACAAGCACCTGTTTCGCTCGCCTTTGCGTGTCTATCAACTCCTCCTGGATCTAACGGAATTCGTGCGACGTCACAGTGGTGGCATCCACGCCGTCTGCTATCCGAACGTCCGGGCCCAGCGAGGTTTGGGATGGGCGCATGGTACGTCGCGGAACAATCTCGTGGCCTGGGCAATCGGACATGGGTTCCGTCCAGTGAAGAGGGAGGGAAACGGGCAGGTTCCGGGCGGTGATTCGCAGGATGAAGCGTCCGGTGAGGTGAACGAACAAGCCGTAGCGGGCGCGGACGAGGGGCTGTCCGTCAATGTGCACCGGCTCCGGCGTACCGTGCTGGAGCGCGGGGGAAAGCCTGTGGCGCACACCAGGGAGACGTTCCACAACTATCTGAGGACAAGCCAGCCCGCGGTCGAGCGCGGACGCGTGGTCATGCGTGAGGCGCTGGAGGAGGAAGTCGCCAAGGCCCGGGCGGTTCAGGAGATTCCGGTTCTGACGGACGAGTTCCTCGCTCGTGCGGCCGAGGACCCAGAGCGGGCCGCGGCCGATGTGGGACTTGACGCAGAGACTTTCGCCCGACTGATTTCGGGTGAGCAGGACGCGGTGCTGGTGGGCTGCACGGACCCGGAGAATAGCCCGGTCACCGGACCTGGGAAGCCGTGCGGTGCCTCATTCCTCGACGATTGCCTACGTTGTGCGAACGCGCGTGCCCTGCCCCGCCAACTACCGGTCCAGATCGAGACCCACAGGCGACTCAAACACTTGCAACGTGATCTCGATCCGCGTCTGTGGTCCCACCGCCATTCAGAGTCGTTCGCCCGTCTGTCCGATCTGTTGGGGCAGTACACCGCTGCCGAGCGCGCCGACGCCCGTGAGCGCGTCACCGTCACCGAGCGGAGGCTCGTCGACGACCTCATCAACGGAAGGCTGGACCTGCGATGACTACGGTGCCGATGTCCGGCGCGGCCTTTCTGCCTGGTCCGGACACTCTGGTCCTGGCGCATCGGCCGCTCCGCAACTCAATGGACACTGCTGCGCTGTCCCGGTTCGGGGATCCGGTGTGGTATCTGGGGCCGGGACTGCTCGACGATCAGCTGTGCCTGGTCAGTGAGAACTGGCCACGGCTGATCCCCGCTGCCTTACAGGAGGGCTTCAAGACGTGCGCCTGGACCGCCCTAAACACCAACTGGCCAGCTCAGTTGCAGCCAGGACTGATCGACGACCAGCCCGAGATCCTCACCGTTCACAAGTGGATCATGTCCATGTCGGTCTTCGCCACGTGGCTGGACTGCCGCGGCGTTACGCGCCTGTGTGACCTCAGCAGCCGGGACCTGGGTCTGTACAAGAGCCACGTTCTGGATCTGACCACCTCGACGGAGGAAAAGAAGCGCCTGCTCCACGCGGTCCGAGTCGTCTGGGGCTACCGGAATTCGCTGCCCGAGGAACACCGCCTTCCGCGCCGCAGGCCATGGGGTGCCGCCTCGACGGATGACCTGGTCGGAGTCAAACAAGACCAGAGCCGGTACAACAAGACGCCCCGCATCGCTCCTGCCACCATGGAGGCCTTGCTGGCATGGGCACTTCGGATGATCGAGGACTTCGGGCCCGATATCCGTAACGCAGCCCACGAAGCACGCCTGCTCCTGAACGGGCAACATCCGGCAACCCTGACGGCGCGTGCCACGTTCGGCAGGAGCTCATTGAAGCAGCGCCTCGCGCGCTACGTGGTTGAACTGCGCCGCACGGGCAGAGGGCTGCCCGGCACACGGCGTCGCGAGCGGCACGGCGGTCAACTCGGAGTGGACCACGAGCACGTCGCCCGCATGCTGGCTTCCAGCGGCCCAAAGGTAAAGAAGTACGACAGCCTGTTGCTGTCCATGGCCGAGGAACACGAGCTGGAACTGGAAAATGACGCCTACTTTCTTGGCCCAATCACCGGAATGTTTCAGGGCGCTCTGTGGCGCGACCGGCCGATTGGCGTGCGCGAGGTCAACCAGCTGGTGCGGCACCTGACGGCCGCGTGCTTCATCGTGATCTGTTACCTCTCCGGGATGCGCAGCGGGGAAGTCCTGCAGCTCCGTCGCGGATGTCTGCGCGAGGACGATCACGGCGGGTTCGTCCTCGTCGGCCGACGCAGCAAGGGCTCTGATCACAATCCCTCCCCCGATAGGGAGGAGACCGAGGAACGGCCGTGGGCTGTGGTTCGCGCAGTCGTTCCGGCCGTGCAGATGCTGGAATCGCTCTCCGACGCCGAGTTGCTGTTCCCACCGAGTCGGCAACGCACCACCACGGTCCGCTCGCGCAGGAAGCAGTCGAAACCGTCAGGAACGATGAACGAAGACGTCCGGGAGTTCATGGACTGGGTGAACGCGCGGTTCTCCGGCCCAGACGGGCCGGCCGTGCCGCCGGACCCGACCAAGGACGTGCACGCGGCACGCTTCCGCCGTACGCTCGCGTACTTCGTGGTGCGACGGCCGGGCGGACTCGCGGCGGCGCAGGCGCAATACGGACACGTGAGAGCGAAGGTGACACTCGGCTACGCCGGAGACGCCGACACCAGCTGGCTGGAGGACCTTGCCGTCGAGGAGCTGGAGATGGTCAGCGAGCAGGTGGACGAAGACCTTCGAGCGCTCGACGAAGGCGAACACGTCAGCGGACCCTCGGCACAGGAGTACCGGCGCAGAGTGCGGAACGCTGCGGCCGTCTTCGCGGGCCGCGTCGTCAACCAAGCCGACAACGCCCAACGACTGCTGACCAGCAAGCATCCCGACATCCACCACGGCCTGGGAATGACCTGCGTCTGGCGACACGAGACCGCGGCCTGCCGGGAGGAGCGAGAAGCAGCCGGAATGGAGGCGAACGGGCCCGACGAACAGCTGTGCCGCACCACATGCACCAACCTCGCCTACACCGACCGCGACATCGAGAGCAAGAAGCCGGAAATGCGCCCGGTGGGAGGCCGCCGCAGCCGATCTGCTGTCGCCAAAGCCCCTGCGGGACCGTGCGGCAGCGAAGGCGGCTCCAATGCGTGCGGTGATCGCGGAGCATGAGCAGGGTCGGCGCGCGAGCGGCCGGGAACAATCGATGGAGGTGCAAGCAGATGGGGCGCAGACCACGTGACCGAGCCAAGGACGCCGCTGCGATCAAAGCGGCGGCTGAGCGGCTGCTAGCCGGCACGCCGCTGCGGTCAGTCTCGGGCAAGCTGACCGCCACCGAACTGATCGTCGAATCCGGACTGCGGCGTGACGTGGTTTATCCACAACACCAGGACGTGGTCGACGAGTTCCGGCTCAGGGCCAAGGTGCAAGGCAGCGTGCCCACGGCTGCCCAGGAACTCGCCGAGCGGCACGCGGCAGTGGTCGAAGAGCTGAAGCGAGTGAAGCAACAGCTTGAAGCGGAACAGCAGTTGACTGCGTTCCTGCGGCGCACCACCGTGGAACTGTCGATTGAGGTGGAGAACCTGCGCCGTGAGCAGGAGGACGCCGCTGATGCCACGGTGGTGCACATGCCTCGGTCGCGCGGCCCACGCCGCAGGTTCTCGACCACGGATCCAGGATCTTAGAAGCTGGTGTTTTTCCGGACGTGATCGCCGCGTTTCCGCTGGTCGGGCATAGGGTCGGTGATTCGGTGGGAGTCGTGGCCTCTCGGGTCGTCGCTTGCCGGGAGGTCGCGGATGCCGTCGGTCGTTGGACTGCTGGAACAGCACGAGCTCGCCGTCGGGTCGACGGGCTGCGGGAGGAGGCCGACCGGATCCAGGCCGAGTTGGCCGTGGCCGAGCTGGAATGGCAGGAGTGGGCGATCGCCCGCAGGCGGGTCGATATGGTGCTGGCTCCGGACCGCAGCGACACCGCCGGGACGGAGGTCATCCCGGATCCGCGGGATGCGGATGCTCAGCCGACGCCCCGCGATGCGGCGAAGCCGAAGTCGCAGGTACCCGTGTGGCGTGAGGGCTGGCCTCGTCGGTGCTGTCGGCGGACTACCAGCGCATCCTGCAGGGGCTCGCGGACCGGTCCCGGCTCCGTCAAGGGCCGCTGACCTGCCAGGAGATGGCTGCGGTGTTCGGTATGGACGTGGTGCCAGCGCGTGTGGAGGCATTGCGGTCGAAGGTGAAACGCCTGGTGGCCCGCGGCTGGCTGGCCGAGCCCGCACCGGGCCGGTTCATGCTGGCTGCGGGCGTGTCGGTGCCAGGCGCGGGTCATGAGCAGGGTATCGACCAGTAGATCATCGCTTCGGCGCTGGTGGTGCGGCGTTCGAAGTCGCGTGCCAGGCGTCGGGTGCGCATCAGGTGGGCGAAGAACCGCTCGACGATCCACCGTTTGGGCAGCACCACGAAGCCGCGCATGTCGTCGCTGCGCTTGACGATCGCCAGGACCAGCGCGAACGCGGCCAGGCAGTGCTCGACGAGGCTGCCGGTGTAGCCGCCGTCGGCCCAGACGAGGGCGAGGCGGTGGTGGGCATCGCCTACCTGTTTCAGCAGCACGCGGGCGGCGGTGCGGTCGCCGGTATCCGCGGCGGTGACCATCACCCCCAGCAGCAGACCGAGCGTGTCGACCACGACGTGCCGTTTGTGGCCGTTGACCAGCTTGCCGCCGTCGAAGCCCCGACTGTCCGCCCCGACCACCGCGTCCGCCTTGACCGGCTGCGAATCGATCACGCCTGCGCTCGGCTCCGCGTCGCGGCCCACCATCAGGCGGGGCCCTGGCGCGCAGCCGGTCGTGGAACTCCCTGACCAGACCGTGGTCGCGCCAGCGGCGGAAGAATGCGTGCACCCAGTCCCACGGCGGGAAGTCAGCAGGCATCGCCCGCCACTTGATGCCGTTGTCCACCAGGTAGCGGTTCGCATCAAGTACGGCCCGGTGGCAGTACGCCTCCGGCCGGCCGCCGCGACCGCGCAGCCAGCCCGGCACCGGCAGCAACGGCCGGACAGCCGTCCACTCCCGGTCCGTCATGTCCGTCGGATAACGCGGCTGCCGGGACCCGTTGTCGGCGGCGTTTCCGAGCCGGTGAGCCAGACAGTCACACTCCCAGGTGACCGAGCTGGACCGCCCGGCCATCGGCACGGAAGACTGCTGCATCAGGGCCTCCTGCTGCTCGGTGATTCGATACCAACGAGCTGTTCAGGAGGCCCCACCCGTATGCGCCAAGCATCCCGCGACCACCCAATCGGGACTCCCGCCCGACGGGCTTCTCTCAAGATCGAAAGACAACAGCTACCAAGAGTCTCGGCCTCGGCGGCATCCATGCACCGCTTCGCCGCGTCCTGTCGGCCCGGGACATGTAAGCGTCAGACAGTCCCCTGGTGACGAGGGTCTTCAGTTACTGCGCCGCTCCTCCGAGGTTCTCTTCTCGGGGGTGGGAATCGCGACGGAAGCTGCGTGTTGTGCGGTGCGCCCGTGTGCGCGGATGATCTCGGCGTAGCGGTGGCCGCTGTCCTTGATGGTGCGTGTCTGGGTCTCGTAGTCGACGTGGACGATGCCGAACCGCTGGGAGTAGCCGTAGGCCCATTCGAAGTTGTCCAGCAGGGACCAGGCGAAGTAGCCGTCGAGCGGCACGCCGCGGCGGGCAGCCCGCGCGCAGGCTGCCAGGTGGGACTCCAGGAAGGCGATGCGCTCGACGTCGTGCACGCTGCCGTCGGGCGCTACACGGTCGGGGAAAGCGGAGCCGTTCTCGGTGACGAGGACCGATCGCGGCGCGTAGTCCTCGGTGACCCGGACGAGCAGGTGTTCCAGCCGGTCCGGGTGGACCTCCCAGTCCATTCCGGTACGGGGTGTGCCCGGCGGTGTGACGGGACGGGCGAACGGTGCGGGCCCCTGCGGATCGTCGACGGTGACTGACCGCTTGTAGTAGTTGACGCCGAGCCAGTCCAGCGGCGCGGCGATCGTCTCCAGGTCACCGGGTTTGGCGGGTGGTTCGGTCCCGTACACCTCGACCATGTCGGCCGGGTAACCGCGGCCGTGGATGGGATCGAGCCACCAGCGGTTGTTGTGCCCGTCGTCGCGGTGGGCGGCGGCGATGTCCTCGGGCCGGTCGCTCGCGGGTTCGGACTGCGTGAGGATGTTGACGATGCCGACCCGCGCTCGTGAGGCGGTGGACCGGAGGGCCTCGACGCCGAGCCCGTGGGCGAGCAGCAGGTGGTGTGAGGCGCGCACGGCGGCGGTCAGGTCGGTGCGGCCCGGCGCCATGACCCCCTGGAGGTGGCCGAGCCATGCGGAGCAGTACGGCTCGTTCAGCGTCGCCCAGTTGGTGACCCGGTCACCGAGCCTGTCGGCGACAACGGTGGCGTAGTCGGCGAATCGCAGGGCGGTGTCGCGGGCGGGCCAGCCGCCGCGGTCCTCGAGGGCCTGCGGCAGGTCCCAGTGGTAGAGGGTGGCATGAGGAGCAAGGCCCGCTTCCAGCAGTGCGTCGACCAGTTGGTCGTAGAAGGCCAGCCCTGCCGGGTTCACGCGGCTGTCCCCGTCCGGCATGACGCGGGGCCAGGCGATGGAGAATCGGTAGGCGTTGAGGCCGAGGGCCTTCATCAACGCCACGTCCTCGGGCCACCGGCGGTAGTGGTCGCAGGCGATGTCGCCGGTGTCCCCGCCGGCGATGGTGCCGGGCTGCTTGCAGAAGGTGTCCCAGATGGATGGTGCTCGGCCGTCCTCGGCGACCGCGCCTTCGATCTGGTAGGCGGAGGTGGCCGCTCCCCAGGCAAAGCCGGAGTGGAATGCGGTCAGGTCGTCAAGGGGCACAGCTTTCCTCGCTTCGTGGTCGGGAGGTGTTCGGGGTAGGGATGGGACCGTGGATGGACCGGTCCGCTGCTCGGGCCCGGAGGGGAGCGCCCCGGGGATGAGGCCGGTCGCGGCTCTTGACGTCCGCGACCGGCCTGCGGGTGTGTCAGGCGGGGGGTGGCCTCTCAGCTGGTCTGCCACTTCTGGTTGTTGCCGCCCCAGCAGGACCAGAGCTGGACCATGGAGTCCCCGTTCCTGTCCAGGCAGAGATCGAGGTTCAATACCGGACGGATCGTGCCGTCGGAGTAGAACCTCCACCTCTGGTTGTCTTGGCCGTTGCAGTTATAGGTGCCGACCTTGGTGCCGTCCTTGATGACTCCCCAGGCGTCCAGGCACCTCTTGTTCGTACCGCTGTAGACGGTGAGCTGCCCGGAGGGCGTCCGGGTCCACTGCTGGTTGTCGCCGCCCCAGCACTGGGCGTAGACCTGGACCTGGACGTTGTCTTCGCCGAGGGGGTGGTCGAGGCAGCCGTTGCTGCCGACGTTGCGCAGCATGCTCGTGTGCGAGCCGGGGTCGCGGCCCCAGGCGTACTTCAGGCGGTCGATGCCGCTGATGTTGCGAACGCCCAGCGCCAGGTTGGTGCCGCTGCCCTTGAGGTCGAACAGGGAGTACCAGTCGTAGTCCTCGTGGTTAACGCGTTTGCCGCCGAGGGCCGGCCAGTAGACCGCGCCCATGCCGAGAGAGCGCACGCTGTCGGTGTCGGCGCGCAGGTACCGGACGAAGTTGTCGGTGCTGGCGGCGTCGTTGTAGTCCTTGCCAGCCTCATGGACCACCGAGTCCGTGCCCTTGTCCATCGGCGCGCCGAACTCGTCCAGGATGGTGCGCGTGCCGCAGGTGCCGACCTTGGACTTGAAGTCGCTGACCCACTCGTCGTAGGTCCTCGTCCCCTTCGTATAGAAGGTGTAGTGGTGGAGCGAGAGGTAGGTTCCGTCGAGGCGGGAGTCGGCGCACACGCTCGTGACCCATTGGTTGTCGCCGTGGCCGCTCACGATGATCCGGTTCTTGGGGATCGTTGGGTTGCTGGCGATCCAGTTGGCGGCGACGTTGGCCCAGTCGGTGGCGCTGTACCCCTTGGGCTCGTTGTAGGGCTCGAAGTAGACCAGGCCATTGGACCCGTACTTGTCGGTCACGGCCTTCCACATCGACGTGAACGCGGCCGCGTCGACGATGTGGCCGTTGTTGCCGACCCCGTCGCCGTCCCAGTAACTCAGGATGACCTTGAAGCCCTTGGCGGTCGCGGCGTCGATGGCGCCGGTGTACTTGTCGCCCCACGTCGTGCCGGGGACGGAGTATCTGTTGATCGGCAGCCGGACGGTGTTGGCGCCGAGCGTGCTCTGGAACCCGCCGAGGATGGCGTTGGCCTTGGCCTTGACGGTGTCGTAGTCGTCGGTTTCGGCCAGCCCTTCGAGGTAGAGGGGGCCGTTGACGAAGTTGTCATGGATGCGGGCCCAGTTCACGCCCTGGAACTTGCTGGCGTCCGTCGGGTTGGTTTCCGCAGCCGCCGGCGACGCCGTGGACAGCATGGTGATCGGCACGGCGATCAGCGCGGCCGCGAGGCAGGCCAGCGCGCGGCGGAGGAAGCGGGTACGGGTGGGGGGGAGTACGGCTGAGTGAGGACTGGGTCGGGTGTGTTGGGAGTTGGGCATGTCGTGTTCCTTTTCTGCATGCGGCTCTGTGCAGGCGGTCGTTGCCGCCTTGGGCGCCACGAAGCGATCTGCCGCGGTGGGCGGTTGTGATGCGGTGGTGGCGCCCGGGTGTGTTCCGGAGAGGGCACGGCGCGAGGTGGTGATGGGCGCCGGGCAGCCGGGGAACGTGGGGTCGGCTGAGTTGACGTGCTCGCTTTGGGCTGGCGGGCACGGCCTTTGTTGTGGAGAAGGGGCCACTGCGGGTGGGGCCCGCTACGGCGTTGTCACCGCCCGCTGAGTGTCCTTGCTCGGGGCGGCGGGCACGGGATGCTGTTGGCGGCTGCGCGGCCGACCGCGGTGGTCGCGACCACCGGTGCCCGAATCCGCGCGGGCGGTGGCCTGGGCAGGATGCTGGGCGAGCGTCCGTGCATCCGGGTTGCTCCTTCGGGTACGGGCGGCTCAGGGCATGGGGGAGGGAGGCCGCGTGTGGCTCGGTGAGCCCGGGGTGGGACCCCGCCGGCCTGTCAGGTGGCCGGCGGGGCGATGGTGGGGGCGGGTCGCTGAGGTCGTCGTCAGCGGCGGCCGTTGGCGGCCGGTCGTGCGGCCTCGTGCCCTCAGGGTGGAGGTGCGAAGAAGTGCCGTTGGACGGTCCTGCTGTCCCGCCAACAGGCGGGCGGGACACGGGCCGGGGGCGTGTTACTTGACGGTGAAGCCTTGTTCCTGGCCGTACTTGCGGGAGGCGTCCTGCCAGGCTTTGAGGCCGTCCTGCAGGGTGGTGTCGCTGACGTAGGCCTTGCCGACGTTGTCGTTGAAGATGCTGTTGGCGTAGACCTGGAAGGGCAGGTAGGACCATCCGATGAGGACGTTGTCGGCCGACTCGGCGAGCACCTCGTTGATCTTCTGGCCGCCGAAGTACGGGTCCTTCTTGTTGAGGAAGTCCGGGGACTTCAGCTGCTTGGTGGTGGAGGGGAACGTCCCGGCGTCGACGCGGGTCTGCGCGCCCTCGTCGACGGTGGCGTACTTGAGGAAGGCGTAGGCGAGCTTCTTCTTGGTGCTGGCCTGCATGACGGCCAGCGAGCTGCCGCCGTTCTCGGCGGTGGCCTCCTGCCCGCTCTTCCACTGCGGCATGGGCGCCACACGCCACTTGCCGGCGCCGGCCTTGACGCCCGATGCGAGGGGCGCGGGCATCCACGCGCCGGTGACGAGGGAGGCGATCGTGCCGTCGCCGAGGCCCTTGTACCACGCATCGCTCCAGGCGGGGACCGGGGCGAGCAGCTTGTCGCCGATGAGCTGCTGCCAGGCGGTGGTGAACTTCTTGGTCCCGGCGTCGTCGAAGTTCACACCGACCTGGGTGCCGTTCACGGTGTACGGCTTGCCGCCGGCCTGCCAGATCATGCTGGTGGTGAAGCCGGCGTCGCCGGTGTCGGCGGTGAGATACGCCTTGGGGTCCGCCTTGTGCAGCTTCTTGGCCGCGGCGATGTACTCCTCCCAGGTGGCCGGCACCTTGATCTTGTACTTGTCGAAGACCTCCTTGTTGTAGAACAAGGCCATCGGGCCGGAGTCCATCGGCAGGGCGTAGATGCCCTCGGTGCCGGCGTGGACGGCGCTCCACGGGCCGGCGGAGAAGGTGCCCTTGAGCTTGTCCGCACCCAGGGCGTTCAGGTCGGTGAGGGACTTGGCGAGCGAGAACTGCGACAGGGCGTAGTACTCGATCATGGCGACGTCGGGGACACCCGATCCGGCCTTGACCGCGTTCTGCAGCGCGGTGTACTGCTCGTTGTTGGTACCGGCATTGACCAGGTTGACCTTGACCTTGGGGTACTTGGCCTCGAAATCGCTGACGACCTTCTTCAGCGTCGGGTCCCAGGCCCAGACCGTGATCTCGCCCCCGGCGTTCAGGGCGGCCTGGATGTCGGCGTTGGACGCAGGCTTGGCGCTGCCCGAGTCCTCGGTGCCGGAGGAGCTGCAGGCGGTGGCGGTGAGTGCCACCGACAGGGCCGCGGCGCCCAGCAGCAGGGCGTGACGACGGGTTCTCGTCATGGGGTGTTCCCTTTCGTGCGGTGTACCTGGGAGGGTTGGCAGTCGGCGGGCGCAGATCAGCCCTTGACGCTTCCGGCGGACAGGCCGGACTGCCAGTACCGCTGGAGCAGCAGGAACGCCACGATCAGCGGGACGATGGTGAGCAGTGATCCAGTGATCACGAGGTTGAAGACCGCTTCGCCACCCACGGTGGAAGCCTGGGCGTTCCAGCTGTTCAGGCCGAGGGTCAGCGGGTACCAGTCGGGATCCTTCAGCATGATCAGCGGCAGGAAGTAGTTGTTCCAGGTCGCGACCACGTTGAAGAGCAGAACGGTGACGATTCCCGGCGCCAGCATCGGCATGCTGATCCGGAAGAACGTGCGGAACTCGCCGGCGCCATCGACGCGCGCCGACTCCAGGATCTCTTTCGGGACGGCGTCGGTGGCGAAGGTCCACATCAGGTAGAGGCCGAACGGCGAGACCAGCGACGGGATGATGATCGCCCACGGGGTGTTGGTCAGCCCCATCTCGGAGAACATCAGGAAGGTGGGAACCGCCAGTGCGGTACCGGGCACCGCGACCGCTCCGATGACAGTCGCGAACACGGCCTTCTTGCCGGGGAAGTCGAACTTGGCCAGCCCGTATCCGGCGAGCGTCGCGAGGAACGTGGCGCCGCCCGCCCCGACCACCACATACAGCACGGTGTTGAGCAGCCAGCGGGTGAAGATCCCGTCGTTGTAGCTGAAGGTGTCGGCGATATTGCCGAACAGGGCGAAGTCGCCATCCAGCCACAGGCCGAAGGAGTCGAACAGCCCCTTCTGCGTCTTGGTCGCGTTGATCGCCAGCCACGCCAGCGGCAGCAACGTGTACACCAGCATGATCACCGTCAGGGCGGTCAGCGTGGCGCTGCGCCTCTTCCGGCGGGAGGCGCGCCGGGCGGGGCGGACCACCAGCGGGCCCGAAGAGGCACCCGCGTGCCGTGCCGTGCGCGGCTTGTGCCCGACGCGGGGAGTCGTGGTCGCCATGATCAGGATTCCTTCCGCAGGCCGCGCAGCTGGACGGCGTAGGCGATGATCATCGTGATCACACCCATGACGATGGCGACCGTGGCCGAGTAGTTGAACTTCTGTCCGGCAAACGACAGCGAGTAGGCGTAGAGGTTCGGCGTGAAGTAGGACGTGATCGCATTCGGCGCCAGGCTCTTGAGGACGCTCGGCTCGTTGAACAGCTGGAAACTGCCGATGATCGAGAAGATCGTCGCGATGGACAGAGCCCCGCGCAGCGCCGGGAGCTTGATCGCCCGGATGATCCGCAGCTGCCCGGCCCCGTCCATCTCCGCGGCCTCGTACAGCGCCGGATCGACCACCCTCAGCGCCGAGTAGAGGATCAGCATGTTGTAGCCCACGAACTGCCAGGTCACGATGTTGCCGATCGACGCCAGGACCAGATCGGGCGACAGCGGGTCACGAAGCGAGATCCCGAACGCCTCATTGATGTTGCCGACCAGGCCGAACCGGGTTCCGTACATGAAGCCCCACATCAGCGTCGCGACGACGGCCGGCACCGCGTAAGGCAGGAACACCGAGATCCGGAAGAAGCCCGCCCCGTACAGGCGGCCGCTGTCGATCGCCAGGGCCAGCAGAAGCGCGAGGAGCAGCATGATCGGGACCTGCACGGCCAGGAAGACCGCCACCCGCCCGAAGGCGGACCAGAACTGCGCGTCCCCCAGCACCTCGGTGTAGTTGTCGGCACCGACGAAGGCCGTTCCGCCGATCAGCTGCGTACGGAACAGGCTCAGGTAGATCGAGTAGCCGATCGGCGCGAGGAAGACCAGCGCAAACACCGCCACGAACGGCCCGACGAACCGCCAGCCGACCCATGACCGCCGTCTCGAGGCCGATGGCCTCCTGGCACCTGGAACCCCTGCCTGGGGCGCTGCGACCACCGCTTCACTCCTTGCTGCGCGAACGCTGACCACACTGCGTGGTCACGTGAACATCGAGTCCGGCTCAGCGCGCCGATCCGAACCTTGTTCACGTGACCATTCAGCCCGCAGGCGGTTGGTCACGTGAACATGATGCGGTAGCGTGGCACCCGTCACAGTGGGACGTCAAGGTTTCTCGCACGTTAAAACTTCCGCCAGAGCCTTCAGCGGACGGCGACGAGTGGACAGATAGGAGCGAAGGCTCGATGGACCTGAGTGAGCTGGGACAGCAGGATCCTGGTCCTGCGGTGGGCGCACAGCAAGTCGGTTCGGCCATACCGGACGGGCGCCACAGGCAGCACGTCACGAGGGCCGACGTCGCCGCGCTTGCCGGCGTTTCACGTCAGACCGTGTCCAGGGTGGCCAACGGCCATCCCAGCGTGATCGGTTCGACCCGGGAGCGGGTGCAGGCTGCGATGCGGGAACTGGGCTACCGGCCCAACAGTGCCGCGCGCGCCCTCAGGTACGGGCAGTTCAAGACCATCGGCGTGATCCTCCACAGCCTCTCCGCCACCGGCCACAGCGACACCGTGCAAGCGATCGCGGCCCAGGCCGCGGCCGAGGGATACGCGATCACGGTGATCCCCGTCGATATTCCGACCCAGGACAGTGTGCTGGGCGCCTTCACCCGGATGGGTGAACTGGCCGTCGACGCAGTCATCGTCTTCATCGAGGTCCACCTGCTTGACGCGGGAACCGTGAAGCTGCCGCCCGGCGTGCGCGTGGTCGTCGTGGACTCCGACGCCGGAGACCGCTATCGCGTGGTCGATACCGACCAGGCCGGCGGCACCCGAGAGGCCATCAGCCACCTGCTGGAACTCGGACATGAGACCGTCTGGCACGTGACCGGTCCGGAGACGTCGTACGCAAGCCAGCGCCGAGCCCAGACATGGCAGACCGTGCTCGAGGAAGCCGGACGGCCTGTGCCACCGCCCCTGCACGGCGACTGGACCGCCGAATCGGGCTACGCGGCCGGCCTCGAACTCGCACAAGAGCCGGACTGCACCGCGGTGTTTGCCTCCAACGACCAGATGGCACTCGGTCTCCTGCACGCCTTCCAAGAACGAGGCAAGGCCGTCCCCGGCGACATCAGCGTGGTCGGCTTCGACGACCTCCCCGATGCCGCCCACTTCGCCCCGCCCCTGACCACCGTCCACCAGGACTTCGCCGAGGTGGGCCGGAAAAGTGCCCAGGAGGTCTTGCGGCAGATCCACGAACACGACGTCCCCCGATCCGGCACGGACATCGTTCCCACCCGCCTGGTGGTCAGAAGCAGCACGGCGCCGCCGCCCCTGAAGCGGTAAGGGTGGGTGGCTGTTGGCTTGCCGAACTTGAGGACGGCGTTTCAGCTGGTCAAGCTTGGGGTCGGTGATTCCGTGGGAGCTGTGGCCTGTTGTGTTGTCGCTCGCCGGGAGGCCTCGAATGCCGTCGGGGTCGGGCTACTGGAAACAGTACGAGTTCGCCGCTCGCCGTCGAGTCGACGGGCTGCGTGAGGAAGCTGCCGTATCCAGGCCGAGCTGGCCGCGGCCGAGCTGGAATGGCAGGAGTGGGCGATCGCCCGCAGGCGGGTCAACACGGTGCTGGCTCCGGACGGCGGCAACACCGTCGGCACGGGGGTCACCCGGATCCGCAGGATGCGAACGCGCCCCCAAGCACCCAGGACCACCTAATCGGGACTCCCGTTCGACGCGCATCTCTCAAGATCGGAAAGACAAC
Organism: Streptomyces sp. AC550_RSS872; assembly: GCF_019049285.1. GTDB lineage: Bacteria > Actinomycetota > Actinomycetes > Streptomycetales > Streptomycetaceae > Streptomyces. Next base: position 176,527 of record NZ_JAGMUL010000021.1, on the reverse strand, counting down.
AGCTACTTAGTCATGCTCAGCGGCCGGGACAGTCACCGTCACATCCTTCGCCCCGCACATGCGCCGGTGCAGCGACCCACTCCACCGACAACGACCGGTTGCGGGGGCCACTGCGGTTTCGGACCACCCGGTATGTACCTCGGTCCCGTTCGACATCCCGGCTGACCCGGGCATCGTCCTGTCAGGGACGTACATGCCCTTCGCGCGCTCAACGCTCAGAGGGTGCCAAGTAAGGCTTGGATTCTGACGATCGACTGAAAGAGCGGGACGTCGATCACGTGCCCGTCAGGACGTCGGCAACGTACTGGAGATAGGCGTGGTCGCTGCCGTAGGAGCCGTACTCGTTCCCCACCTGCACCATGAGGACGTTGCCGCCCCGGGTGACCTGGTGCTCGGCCACCAGCGGCAGCAGCACGTCGAACCAGCGTTCGACATGCTCCAGGAAGACCGCATCGCTGGTCCGGAGCTGCCCGGGCACCCACCAGGGCAGCCCGCCGTTGTCCCACTCGGCCCAAATGTAAGGGCCGGGGCGGACGATCGCGTGGAGCCCGGCCCGTTTCGACTCGGTGAGGAAGACGTCCAGTTCGTCGAGGCGGGTGAAGGCGCCGGCCCGGGGCTCGTGGCAGTTCCAGGGGGCGTCGGTCTCCACGGTGTTCAGTCCCATGGCGCGCAGCATCTCCAGTCGATGCCGCACATGCCCCGGATGGACGCGGAAATAGTGCAGCGCTCCCGACACGGAGCCTTTCCCAACTTGGCGGCCGAGCAGGCCAGTTGGCCTGACAGGCAGGTGAAGCCCCTGGTAGATGGTTTTTCGACCAAGAAATCCGTCTCCGCCAAAGGTTTCGTGTGCTTGTCCACCCGTCCGCCGTCGACGTGTCCGACTCTGCCCTTCGCTTCCTGTCCGCCAAGCTGCGTCGGCACCGCCGGGAACTCGGCACCCGATGGCGGTGCCTGAGCACCGGCCGCTTGGTCCTGCTCGCTCTCGCCCATCTCGATGTGCGACGCAGGCGCATTCGCGCCATGGGAGCGCACCCATCGCGTCGGCCTGCGAGAATCCTGCAACTGGCGCCTAGGGAAAGCGATTTCCCCAGGTCAGGGGTTTTCGTATGGGTCGCAAAAAGGGGATGCGCACCTCTTGACGTTCGATGGGTCGAACCGCTCTGATGGGCCCACTGTTCGATCTCGTTTGCTTCTGATCGAGCTTGTGCCATGCGGTCTGGATTCCGATGACCGCCGCCCTGCCCCAGGAGTCGTTCATGCAGCTTTCTTCCTCTGGTCTCTCCTCGCCCGGCCCCGCTCGCCGCACGCTGCTGCGAGGGGTGGGCGGGGCGGTTGCGCTAGGCGCCGGCCTCCCTCTGCTGAGCGCCTGCGGCGGCAGCGGCACGGCCAGTGACCCGAAGACCGTCACGGTCGGCTCCAACGCGTCGGACGCTGTGCCGAAGAAGGCGTTCGCGGACATCTACGCGGCCTACAAGAAGAAGTCCGGCATCACGGTCGACGTGAACACCAAGGACCACAACACCTTCCAGGAGCAGGTCAACTCCTATCTGCAGGGCACGCCGGACGACGTGTTCCACTGGTTCGCCGGCTACCGGATGCAGTTCTTCGCGGCCAAGGGCCTGGCCACCCCGATCGACGACGTGTGGCAGACCATCGGGGACAACTTCCCCGTCGCGATGAAGGTGCTCAGCAAGGGCGAGGACGGCAAGTACTACTTCGTGCCGCTGTACACCTACCCCTGGGCGATCTTCTACCGGAAGAGCGTCTTCAAGCAGTACGGTTACGAAGTCCCCACCACCTGGGACGACTTCGTAGCTCTGTGCGGGCAGATGAAGAGGGACCGGCTCGTCCCGATCGCCTTCGGCGACAAGGACGCCTGGCCCGCGATGGGCACCTTCGACCAGATCAACTTCCGTCAGAACGGCTACGACTTCCACGTCGACCTGATGGGCGGCAAGGCCTCCTGGACCGACGCCAAGGTGCGCAAGGTCTTCGACCTGTGGGCGGAGATCCTCCCGTACCACCAGGAGGGCGCCGTCGGCCGTACCTGGCAGGACGCGGCCCAGACGCTGGCGTCGAAGAAGGCGGGCATGTATCTGCTGGGAACCTTCGTGGCCCAGCAGTTCACCGACAAGGCCGCCCTGGACGACCTCGACTTCTTCGCCTTCCCGGAGATCAACTCGGCGTACGGCCAGGAGACCGTCGAGGCGCCGACCGACGGTTTCATGCTCTCCAAGGCCCCGAAGAACAAGGCCGGTGCCGTCAAGCTGCTGGAGTACCTGGGCACGCCGGAGGCCGAGGCGCTCTACCTCAATTCCGACCCCAGTGTCGTCGCCGCTTCCAGGACGGCGGACACCTCCTCATACACCCCGCTGCAGAAGAAGGCGTACGACATGATCTCCGGTGCCAAGTCCCTGACCCAGTTCATGGACCGCGACTCCCGCCCGGACTTCACCTCGACGGTGATGCAGCCCGCGCTGCAGAAGTTCATCCGTGATCCCAAGGGCGTCGACAGCCTGCTGTCCTCGATCGAACGCCAGAAGAAGACGATCTTCACCGCCTCATGACTGTCACGCGGAACACCGGGACCGGGACCGGAATCACCAGCACTCCGGGGGCGACCAATCCCACTCGCCCGCCTCCGGGGCACTCGGAGACGACATCGGCAAAGCGAAGGGGCGAGCAGGTGCCCCAGGGGCACCGCCGTCTGCTGACCCGCCGTGACCGGCTCACTCTCGGTCTGATGGTGGGTCTGCCGACTATCCTGCACATCGCCCTGGTGTGGGTCACTGCGCTCGCCTCGATCGCGCTGGCCTTCACCACCTGGGACGGCATCGGCTTCGACTCGATCAAGTGGGTCGGGCTGGACAACTTCAGGGAACTGTTCACCAACAACCCGCAGTTCTGGCCCGCCGTCCAGCACAACGTCATCTGGCTCGCCGTTCTGATCCTCGTACCCATGCCGCTGGGGATGTTCCTGGCGGTACAGCTGGACAAGAAGATCCGGTTCAGCAGGGTCTACCAGACGGCCTTCTTCCTGCCCGTAGTGATGTCGTTCGCCGTCATCGGCTTCGTCTGGCAGCTCGTCTACAACCCCGACACCGGCTTGATCAACAGCCTCATCGGCGCCAACAAGCCCGGCCACTACATCGACTGGATCGGCGACCCGGACCTGAACCTCTGGGCCGTGCTGGTTGCCGCGTCCTGGCGGCACACCGGCTACCTAATGATCCTTTACCTGGCCGGCCTGAAGGGAGTCGACCCCGCGCTGCGGGAGGCGTCCGCGCTCGACGGCGCGAACGAATGGCAGACGTTCAAAAACGTCGTCTTCCCCACCCTACGGCCCACCAACACCATCGTCCTGGTCGTCACCATCATCGAGGCTCTGCGCGCCTTCGACCTGGTCTTCGTCTTCAACAAGGGCGCCGAAGGCACCGAGTTGCTCTCGATCCTCGTGACCAACAACATCATCGGCGAGTCAAGCCGCATCGGCTACGGCTCCGCCATCGCGGTCGTCCTGCTGCTGATCTCCCTCGCCGTGATCATCCCGTACCTGGTGGCCACCTTCCGGAAGGAGCGGCGATCGTGAGCGCCTCCACCGCCGCGCTCAGCAAGCAGCGCGCCCCCGTCCGTCCGACCCGGATCCTGCTGCATCTCTTCCTCGCGGGCGCGGCGCTGGCCTGGTTCGCCCCGCTGCTCTGGGCGATCCTCGCGGCCCTGCGTCCGTACGGAGAGACCAGCACCAAGGGCTACGTGTCCTGGCCCGACAAATTGAGCCTCGACAACTTCACCAACGCCTTCCAGCAGTCGGACATGCTGCACTACTTCGGCACCACGCTGCTGATCGCCGTGCCGGCGGTGTTGCTGACGCTGTTCCTGTCCTCGATGGTCGCCTTCTACGTCAGCCGCTTCGACTTCCGGCTCAACCTTGCGCTGCTGCTGGTCTTCACCGCGGGCAACCTGCTGCCGCAGCAGGTCATCATCACCCCGCTGTACCGGCTGTACCTGCTGATCGACCTGCCCGGCATCACCATGAGCGGCAAGCTCTACGACTCCGCCCTCGGGCTCGTGCTGATCCACGTCGCGTTCCAGTCGGGCTTCTGCGCCTTCGTGCTCAGCAACTACATGCGCACGCTGCCGCACGAGCTGACCGAGGCCGCGCTGGTCGACGGTGCCTCGGTGTGGCGGCAGTACTGGCAGATCGTGCTGCCGCTGTGCCGTCCGGCGATGGCCGCCCTGGCGACCCTGCTCTCCATCTGGATCTACAACGACTTCTTCTGGGCCATCGTCCTGATCTCCACCGGCGAGAACATGCCGATCACCTCGGCGCTCAACAACCTCTCCGGCCAGTACTTCACCGACCCCAACCTGATCGCCGCCGGCGCCCTGCTCACCGCGATCCCCACCCTGATCGTCTACTTCGTGCTCCAGCGCCAGTTCGTCAGCGGCCTCACCCTCGGCGCCAACAAGGGCTGATCGCCGGCCCGCCCGCCCTCGTCCCACCTCATCCTCCTGGAGCCGGCATTGAGCACAGAGCGGCAGCTGTCCCTCCCCGGCACGAACGCACACGCCCCACCACACCCGTCCCGATCAAGAGCAGGAGATTCCGGACCGTTGCATGCCGACCTTTGCTGCAACTGCAATCGCTGGACGGACGCCCCTCTTTCCGTGGGCTTCATCCAGCGGTCGAGCGCCCCCGACCGGGTGCTCTCCGTCTGCCAGGACTGCGTCCCCCGTTTCACCTGAGGCCCTCGCGCAGCCGACGAATCCCATCCGTCCCGCACCAGCAGCCGCCTGCGGGGCGGGGGCGATGACGGCGTCGCCGACGGCGATGACGACGGCCTCGCCAGACTCCTGCCGGGCTGCCGTCGAACACCTCGGGGAAGTCCGCTGAACGGGACCCGGCCGAAGGCCGACAGCGGACGCACCCCACTTCCCATCCCTCGATCTTGGCCCCACCCGCACATCATGTGAGCCCTGACCAGGGTGGGGTCAACCCTCATTCCCGATCAAGCCCAGCACAGATCGACGAATGGGACCAAGAGCCGCCCGAGGGCGGGTGCGACTCGCTTTGCTGAACCCGCCCTCCTGTTCACGAAGGAGCAATGATGCTCAGACGTGTTCTCACGCCATTGCTGGCCGCCTGCGCCAGCGTGCTCGCACTACTGGTGGTCGCGCCGCCAGCCCAGGCTGCTCCAGTCACCCTGGACAACTCCATCGATTTCATCGGGACCAATGGCGATCCGGTCGACGCACACGGCGGCGGGATGATCAAGCACACCGATGGCTACTACTACTGGTTCGGGGAGAACCGCCACCCGAACGACACCTTCAAGGCCGTCTCCGTCTACAAGTCGGCCGACCTGAAGAATTGGGAGTGGGCAGGCGATGCCCTTGACCAGGCGAGCGATCCCGAGCTGAAGTCCGCCAAGATCGAGCGTCCCAAGGTGATCTACAACAGCACCACCAAGAAGTTCGTCATGTGGATGCACAAGGAGAACGCCACGGACTACGTCGAGTCGAGGGCCGCCGTCGCCGTCTCCGACAAGATCGAGGGGCCCTATGACTATCTGGGCAGCTTCCGGCCGCCGAACGGCAACGACACCACCCAGACCACTGAGTCCCGGGACATGACGCTGTACGTGGACAAGAACGCGGACGGAAGTGAGACCGCCTACCACGTTACGGCCGCCAAGGACAACGCCGACCTGCGCATCTACAAGCTCAACGCCGATTTCACCGGGTACGCCGACAAACCGTTGGTCGCCAACCCCTGGCCGGGCCAGGGGCGGGAGGCCCCGGCGCTGTTCAAGCGTGACGGTGTCTACTTCATGCTGACCTCCGGCCTCAGCGGCTGGAATCCCAACCAGCAGATGTACGCCACCGCCGCCGGCATCGCGGGCCCCTGGTCGGAGATGAAGGAGGTCGGTGACGGCATCGGCTACAACTCCCAGACCACGTTCGTCCTGCCCATCGAGGGCACGTCGGGCAACACCTCGTTCCTCTACATGGGCGACCGGTGGGCCGGCGCCAATATGAACGGGAAGGGCCCGGTCAACGACTCCACGTACGTCTGGCTGCCGTTGACCTTCCCGACCAGGACCACCATGAACCTGCCCTGGTACCCCAAGGTCGAGATCGACGCGGCGGCGGGGACGGTCAAGGGCGTGGGCGGCGGCCCCTACTACAACCTCGTGGCCCGGCACAGCGACAAGTGCGTCGACGTCCAGGACAACTCCGCCGCCGACAACGGCCACGTCGTCCAATACACCTGCAACGGCGGCCTCAACCAGCAGTGGCGTCTGGAGGACGCGGGCGACGGCTACTACCGCATCCTCGCCCAGCACAGCGGTAAGTGCCTGGATGTCGAGGGTGGTTCCACCGCAAAGGCCTTCGTCAACCAGTACAAGTGCGGCAGCGGCCAGAACCAGCAATGGAAGTTCGAGGACCAGGGCAACGGCTACTACCGCCTGGTGGCCCGGCACAGCGGACTCTGCTTGGACGTCACAGAGGGCTCCGCCGAGGATGTCCGCCTCATCCAGTACAAGTGCGGGACCGGCACCCATCAGCAGTTCAAGCGGCTCACCGCTTGACCCCTGGACCGACGCGGTTGTGCACACCGCCCGACGCAGGGGCCGGGCCGACCCCGGACCGGCCCCCGCGTCGGCCGCCCTCCGCCTGCATCGCGCCTTGCGCATGTCCACGTACGGCTTCGGTTCGTCCAGGTCGAGGCCGTGGGCCGTGCTCATGCCTCCGGTCGTGCAAGACGCCCAGGTGAATCCGGACCCACCACTGCGAGCCGTACGAGTGCCAGTCCTGCCACAGACGGCTGCACCACCCCGGCCCGAACCCTCGCTCATCCCCCTTGCCGTCAGAGGCCGCCATCACGGCGCCGCGCCGCCGCCGGGGGCCAGGGCATCGGGGCGGGTGCGCATCCCAACCCCTCGAAGTCGTAAGGAGCCAGCGTGCTTCGAATATCCCGGGGCCGTTATGCCCTGTTCGCAGTTTTGGCGATGATACTGAGCGTGATATCCGGGGTGGCGACTCCCCGCGCGTACGCCGCAGTCTCGACATCGATCACCGTCGACGGCACCAAGCCAGGCCGGGTGTTCGACGGAGCCGGCGCGATCAGTGGAGGTGGAGGGAACACTCGACTGCTGATCGACTATCCCGAACGGCAGCGCAACGAGATCCTCGACTACTTGTTCAAGCCCGGCGTCGGCGCCTCGCTGCAGGCACTCAAGCTTGAGATCGGAGGGGACACCAACTCCACCGACGGCGCCGAACCCAGCCACGAGCACACCCGGGGCAAGGTGGACTGCGACGCCGGCTATGAGTGGTGGCTGGCCCGCGAGGCCCAGGCCCGAAACCCGAACATCACGTTCTCCGCCCTGGCTTGGGGCGCACCGGGCTGGGTCGGCGGCGGGGACTTCTGGACCAAGGACACGGTCGACTACCTGATGCGCTGGATGGACTGCGCAAAGCAGCACAACCTGAAGATCGAGTATCTCGGCGGCTGGAACGAGCGGGGGTGGAAAGCCTGGTGGTTCGTCGACCTCAAGAACGCCCTCAAGTCGAAGGGCTACGCGACCAAGGTCGTGGCAGCTGAGCACAACTGGGATGTAGTCGACGAGATGGAGAGCAACGCGGCGTTCCGGGAGGCGGTGGACGTCATCGGCGTGCACTACCCGTGCGGCTACTCGGGCTCTGGAGCCATCGGCAACAACCACGCGATCACCGCCTGCCCCGAATACAACACAACAAATCCCTGGTCCGACTGGAACCGCAACCAGAAGGCCCAGAACATGGGGAAGCAACTGTGGGCCAGTGAGAACGGATCGCAGGACACCGAGGCGGGCGCCGCGAACGTGGCGCGGGCTCTCAACCGGGACTACATCGACGGTCGGATGACCGCGTACTACAACTGGCCGCTGATGGGTGCGCTCTACCCGAACACCTACTTCGCCTTCAATGGGCTCGTGTCGGCCAACCAGCCCTGGTCGGGCCACTACCGGGTCGGCAAGACCGCCTGGGTCATGGCCCACACGACACAGTTCACAGAGGTCGGATGGCGGTACCAGGATTCCGCCAGTGGCTATCTGGGTGGTGACCGTTCCAACGGCAGCTATGTGACGCTGCGAGCACCCGAGGGTGGCAACTACAGCACGATCATCGAGACGACGCAGGCCACCGCCCCGCAGACTCTGGATGTCCAGGTCACCGGCGGGCTGTCGACGGGTCAGGTACACGTGTGGGCCACGAACGTCGACACGAACTCGGACAGTTCGTACGGTGATGACAACTTCGCGCACACCACCGATGTCACCCCCTCCGACGGCAAGTACACCGTGACACTGCAGCCCGGTCGCGTCTACACGCTGACCACGAAGGCCGGGGGAGGCAAGGCCGCGACGACGGCGCCGACGGTCGACTCGCTGAGCCTGCCGCAGTACAACGACTTCGAGACGCCGGGCATCACCGAGTCTCCGAAGTACTTCACGGACATGAACGGCGCCTTCGAGACCGTGACCTGCGGTGGCGGACGCGAGGGCACGTGTCTGCGTCAAATGGCCCCTGCCACGCCGATCCGCTGGACCAACGAGAAGTACTACGCGCCGTACTCCGTCATGGGCGACGACGCGTGGAGCAACTACACCGTCAGTGCGGACGCCATGCTGGAACAACCCGGCGCAGTGGAACTCCTCGGCCGCGTGGGCATGCAGGGCAGGAACAACAGCGGCCTGGAGGCGTACCGTCTGCGGGTGAGCGACACGGGTGCCTGGTCGATCCTCAAGAGCGACAAGGAGTCGAACTTCACCACCCTGAAGAGCGGCACCACAGCGGCCCTCGGCACCAACCGCTGGCACTCCGTCGCCCTGACCATGCATGGATCGACCATCACCACCAGGGTCGACGGCACAGTGCTGGGCAGCGTCACCGACTCGACCTACGCTCACGGCCGCGCCGGCCTGGGCACGGTCGACTCCGTCGACGCGACGGCGGTGAGCGGATACGAGACGCAGCAGTTCGACGTTTTCTCGGTCGCGCCCGGGACCGATCCGACCCCCAAGCGTGTCGGCGCCATCCCTTCGGGCATCGCCGACATGTGCCTGGATCTCCCCGAAGGCAAGCTCGAGAACACAGCTCGGGTGAAGACCTACCAGTGCAACAACAGTTTCGCGCAGACCTGGACCTACAACCCGGCCGACGACACGATCAGGATCGGCGGCACCTTCTGTCTGGATGTCCCCAGGAAGGCCACGACGAACGGCACCAAGGTCGAGATCTACACCTGCAACGGTGGATACAACCAGAAGTGGACGCAGCTGGCCGACGGCAGCCTCCGCGCCACACAGTCCGGCCGATGCCTGGACGTCCCGGAGTTCGCCACCAGCCCTGTCGAGGTTGAGATCTACACCTGCAACGGCGGTAACAACCAGAAGTGGAAGCTCCCCGTCTAGGAAGCTGGCGGAGATCCCCTGTCATCCAGGAGATCTCCGCCCCACCTCGACACCTCCAACAGCGGCATCCGCCCCTGCCGCTGCCCGGAACCTGGCCGAGGAACGCGCCCGTCTCATCGACACCTTCGGTCTGCGGCTGACGGTCGTCCGCGGCCACGCACCGAAGGCGGCATGGTGGTCAGCGCCCCCGACTCCGTCACCGACCCGCCCCGCCCCGCACAGCCGACCCCGCTGACCGGATGGACGGGCAGCACACGACCGTTGGGGACCTGACCGGCGCACCCCACCCGGGCACGGCACGCCCGCCAGGTCGTGCTCGACCAGCTCGCCGAGCACATCAACGATCCGGCCGTTGTGCAGTCCACCCCACCCGCCTCTACTCAATCCCCGCCGACGGCAAGTCCGTTTGGTTCGCCAACTCCGGCCCGTGCCCACTGAACCCCGCTCTTTCGAGCTCCGTGGTCCCGGCGCAAGAGGTGGACTGCCGGACCTTCGGATGCCCCGCGCCGCGCCCCTCACCACGCAAAGACTCAAGAAAGAGGTCTCATGCGAATAACAAGACGTCTCGCGGTCCCGGTCGGCCTGGGCCTCGCGGCCTGCGCCCTGACGGGGACCGGCGTTACGGCCCACGCGGCCCCGGCAGCGCCCGTCTCCGGCACCGTCTACACCCTGACGAACGTCGCGAGTGAAAAGCTGATGGACGTCAAACTCGCCTCGACCGCCCCCGGCGCACCCGTCATCCAGTACACGTCGAACAACGGGGCCAACCAGCAATGGTTGCTGACCCGGACCAGCTCCGGCGCCTACACCATCAGGAGCGCCAACAGCGGCTTGTGTCTGGACACCCCTGCCCCGCAGAGTGAACCTCCGCAGCTCGTCCAGAACACCTGCGACGGCGCCGGCGGCCAGCAATGGAAGCTCCAGCCCGCCGGCGACGCCTACCACCTTGTCAACGCTGCCAACGGCCTGGTCGTCGACAACAAGGAGTCGTCGGACAAAGACGCAAACGAGATCATCCAGTGGACGCCCAATGGAGGCGACAACCAGCGCTGGACCCTGGCCCCGGTCTCCGCCCCGCTCACACGGGTGGGCACCTACACCGCCGGCCTGATGAAGAACGGTGAATCGTTCACCGACAAGAGCATTCGCATGGTCGCGCACACCACCGTCGCAGGGTCCGAGCTCCGCGTCCGACTCAGTAACCGCTACGGCACCGGACCGCTGACCATCGACGCCGTCGACCTCGCCCAGGAAGGCAGCACGCCCGGCACCGCCGTCGACGGCACCCATCGCACCGTCCTCTTCAACAAGAGGGCCTCCGTCACCATCCCCGCCGGGCAGGACGTCGCCAGCGACCCGATCCCGATGGCCGTGGCCGCGGACACGAACCAGCTCGTGAGCCTCCACGTGTCGGGGACGTCCCCCGCCGCCACTTGGCACCATGAGGCACAGCAGCAGGCGTGGGTCGCCTCCGGCAACCGCGTCGCCGACGACGGCCTCGGCAACTACCCGACGAAAAAGTCGTCCTGGTACTTTCTCGAAGGCCTGGACGTCATCTCCTCGACCGCCACCGGAACCGTGGTGTGCGTCGGGGACTCCATCACCGACGGCGTCGGTTCCACTTGGGGTGCCAACCGCCGCTGGCCCGACTACCTCGCCCGGCGCATGAACTCCGCTACCGGCGGCCCCACCCTCGGCGTCGTGAACGCCGGTATCGGCTCCAACCGGATACTGACGGACGCCTGGTCGACCAACCCAAGCCTCAAGAGCCGGTTCGGCCGGGACGTGCTCGGCCAGCCCAACGTCAAAAGCGTGATCCTGCTGGAGGGCATCAACGACATCGGCAGCAACACCGGCCCGAACGGATCCAGCCCTGTGACCGCCGCGGATCTCCAGAACGGCATGAAGACCGTGATCGACCAAGCCCACGCCGTAGGCGTGAAGATCATCGGCGGCACGATCCTGCCCTACGCGGGGGCCCAGTACTACACGCCCGAGGGCGAGCGGGTCCGCCAAGCCGTCAACCAATGGATCCGCACCAGTGGAGCCTTCGACGGCGTCATCGACTTCGACAAGGCCATGCAGGACCCCCGCAACCCTCAGGCCCTCAATCCCGCCTACGCCAGCCCCGACAAACTGCACCCCAACGACGCCGGCTATCAGGCGATGGCCAACGCCGTGAACCTCGCCCAGCTCACGCCGTAAGTCAGCGTTCCTTCCCCTTTTCTCCCTGGAGAGCCGCATGCCCCGCACCGCCGCACGAAGTTGGACCAGACGCATCACCGTCCAGGTCCTCGCTGCCGTACTCGCCGTCGTCGGCCTGGCCGCGCTCGACCGGCCGGAGCCTTCGGCGCCTCTGTCCGCCCAACCAGCCGCCGTGAGCACCCATCAGACAGGTGTCACGCCGCCGCCGATGGGCTGGGCGTCGTGGAACAGCTTCTTCAGCAGCATCGACCACAACGTGATCAAGCAGCAGGCCGACGCCCTGGTCTCCTCCGGCATGGCCGCCGCCGGCTACAAGTACGTCAACCTCGACGACGGCTGGTGGCAGGGCCAGCGTGACGCGAACGGCAACATCGTCGTCGACGAGAACCTGTGGCCCGGCGGCATGAAGGCGATCGCCGACTACATCCACGGCAAGGGCCTCAAGGCCGGCATCTACACCGACGCGGGCAAGAACGGCTGCGGCTACTACTACCCCACCACCCGGCCCCCGGCGCCCAACACCGGTATGGAGGGCCACTACCAGCAGGACCTGGAGACCTTCCAGCGCTGGGGCTTCGACTACGTGAAGATCGACTTCTGCGGCGGCCGTGTGGAGGGCCTGGACCAGGAGACGACGTACAAGCAGATCGCCGCCGCCAACGAGGCCGCCTCGGCCGTGACCGGTCGCAAGCTGGTGCTGTCGTTCTGCGAGTGGGGCTCCGGACGGCCGTGGAACTGGGCGCCGGGATACGGCGACCTGTGGCGCACCAGCGTCGACATCCTGCAGAAGGACGAGACCCCGCAGCTGACCAAGATGTACTACAACTTCGACGAGGCTCTGCAGCCCGCGGCCCAGCACACCGGGTACTACAACGACCCCGACATGCTGATGGTCGGCCTGAACGGAATGTCCGCCGCCCGCAACCGGCTGCACATGAGCCTGTGGTCGATCGCCGGCGCCCCGCTGCTGGCCGGGAACGACGTGGCCACCATGAGCGCGGAAACCCGCGACATCCTCATCAACCCCGAGGTCCTCGCCGTCAACCAGGACCCGCGCGGCCTGCAGGGCGTCAAGGTCGCCGAGGACACCAGGGGCCTGCAGGCGTACGGCAAGGTGCTCTCCGGCACCGGCAAGCGCGCGGTCATGCTGCTCAACCGCACCGGCTCCGCCGCGAACATCACCGTCCGCTGGGCCGACCTCGGCCTGAACCCGGACTCCGCCACCGTGCGCAACGCCTGGACCCGCACCGACGCCGGATCGTTCGCGACCAGCTACACCACCTCCGTCCCGGCGAACGACGCGGTACTGCTGACCGTCTCCGGCACCGAGGCCTCCGGCAGCACCTACGAGGACACCACCACCGCCACCGCCCCGACGTTCAGCAACGTCACCGCCGGAGCGGCGGGCACGAAGCTGGTGGACATCACCTACGCCAACGGCGGCAGCACCGCCCGCAAGGCCACCATCCAGGTCAACGGCCAGTACACGTACGTCGTCGCCTTCCCGCCCACCGGCTCGGCCACGACCTACCGCACCGTGTCCGTGCTCGCGCACCTGGCCAAGGGGGCGAACACTGTCAGGTTCGCGGCGGTCTCCGGCAGCACTACCCCCGACATCGACGCCCTCCGCGTCCAGGGCATCCCCGGCACCGACGGCGCGGCCCTCGTCGGCGCCGCATCCGACCGCTGTGTGGACATCGACAAGAACGCCCACATCAACGGCACCAAGCCACAGTTGTGGGACTGCTCCGGCGGACGCAACCAGACCTTCCAGCAGACCTCGCGCGGCGAACTCGTCGTCTACGGCGACAAGTGCCTCGACGCCGTGGACGACAGCGAGGACGACAAGGTGGTCATCTGGGACTGCCACGGCGGCGCCAACCAGAAGTGGACCGTCCACTCGGACGGCACCATCACCGACCTCAACGGCAAGTGCCTGGACGCCTCTGGCGCGGCAACCGCCAACGGCACGCAGCTGATCCGGTGGGACTGCAACGGCCAGGCCAACCAGCAGTGGACCCTCACCTGACATCCGTCGCAAGGGCCACGCGGTGAGGCGTGCGAACCGTGGCACAGCCAGCAGGTGATGCGGACGGCCGGCACCAGCCGGCCGTCCGCTGCACAGCCCGCCGTGCCCGCAGCGGTGTTCGCCCGCCCCGAACGGCGGCAAGGCCACGAGACCGGTCGAAGTGACAGATGTAAACGGAGCGACCAGGGCGAAGGCTGAAAGCCCGAACAGAAAGGAGGGCACTCCATGCCGGACGAGGTGTCCCCTCATCCCAGTCGCCGCGTCGTGGTCGGCGGTGGGCTGGCCGTCGGAGCCGCCGTGGCGGCGGGTTCGTACCTGTCCGCGACATCGGCGGAGGGCACGCCCGCCGCCGAAGCGATGCGACAGGTCTCCCTCACCGTCAACGGCGAGCGCCTGAGGCTCGCCGTCGACCCGCGCAGCAGCCTCCTCGACACCCTGCGGGACGAAGTCGGCGTCACCGGCCCCAAGAAGGGCTGCAACCAGGGGGCGTGCGGGGCGTGCACCGTGCACCTCGACGGACAGCGCGTCCTGTCGTGCCTCACCTTCGCGGTCCTGCACGACGGACAGGAAGTCACCACCGTCGAGGGCATCGGCGACGGCGACCGCCTGCACCCCGTGCAGCAGGCCTTCATGGACCACGACGCGTTCCAGTGCGGCTTCTGCACATCCGGGCAGATCATGTCGGCTGTCGCGCTGCTGGAGGAGGAGCAGCCGGGGATCGCCGAGGACCGCATCCCCGAAGCCATGAGCGGCAACCTGTGCCGGTGCGCGGCCTACTGCAACATCAGGGACGCGATCTCTTCGGCCTCGGCCACGATGGTGAAGGGGCGATAGCCGTGGAGCCTTTCGAGTACGTTCGCGCCCGCAGCGTCGGTGAGGCGGTCGGTCTTCTCGCCCGTCACCCCGAGGCCGAGGTGATCGCTGGGGCCACCGATCTGACCACCCTGATGCGCGACGGCATCCGACGGCCGAGCCACCTCATCGACCTCAACGGGCTCGCCCTCGACAAGATTTCCGCCCTGCCGGACGGCGGGCTGCGCATCGGCGCGCTGTGCCGCAACGCCACCGATGACCAACGGATCGTGCAGCGATTCCCCGTCCTTGTCGAGGCGTTGCGCTCGGGTGCGTCCCAGCAGATCCGCAACCGCGCCACCTTCGGCGGCAACCTCCTGCAGCGGGTGCGCTGTCCCTACTACCGGCAGTCCGAGTTCGCCTGCAACCGCCGCGAGCCGGGCTCCGGCTGCGCGGCGCTGGACGGTGACAGCAGCCGGCACGCCATCCTGGGCACCAGTGGCTCCTGCGTCGCGGTCCATCCGTCCGACTGCGCCGTCGCGCTCCAGGCACTGGACGCCGAGGTCGTGGTCCGGGGGGCCCGTGGGGAGCGACGTATCCCGATCGACGCCTTCCACCGGCTGCCGGGCCGCACACCCGAGCGCGAAGTCATGCTGCGCGACGACGAGATCATCCTCGCGGTCGAACTGCCCGGCCGTGCCTCCTCGGCACACTCCCACTACGTCAAGTTCCGCGAACGTGCCTCGTACGCCTTCGCGTTGGCGTCGGCCGCCGTCGCCGTGGAGGTGCGCGGCGGCACGGTCCGCTCGGCCCGGATCGCGCTGGGCGGCGTCGCGCCCAAGCCCTGGCGCGCGAGGGCGGCGGAGCACGCCCTGCTCGGCCGGCCCTTCGACGAGGACGCCATCGAGGCGGCCGCCCGCGCGGCGACCAAGGGCGCGGCCCCGCGTCCCGACAACACGTACAAGGTGAAGCTGGCCCAAGCGGTCGTACGGCGGGCCCTCACCGAACTCGGAGGTGCGCGATGACGTTCAGTACCGACCGTACCGAGGTTCCCGAATCCGGGATCGGCGCGCCGGTCAACCGTGTCGAGGCGCGCGGCAAGGTCACGGGCTCGGCCCGTTACACCGCGGACGTGCGCGTGCGGGGCATGGCGCACGCGGTCGTCGTCACGAGCACGATCTCCGCGGGCCGGGTACGCCGTATCGACACCGGACGGGCCCTTGCCGCCCCCGGCGTGCTCACCGTCATCACGCACCGCGACCGGATGCCGTGGCGGGGCACCCCCGCCGACACCGGCTACCTGGAGAATCGTTTCCCGCTCGCCGACGACAAGGTCACCTACTACGGGCAGCACCTCGCGATCGTCGTCGCCAAGAGCCTGGAGCAGGCCCAGCACGCGGCGTCGCTCCTGGACATCGACTACGAGGTGCACGAGCCCGTGCCCACCATGGAAGAGGCGTTGCCCGACGCGTACACCGCGAGCGGGCGCCTCATCCGCCCGCCGTGGCCGCAGCGCGTGGTGCTCCCGCCGGGCGCCGACCCGCAGGCCGCGCTGGCCGGTGCGGACGTGCGTACCGACTCCACCTATCGGGTGCCGCACTTCAGCCACGTGCCGCTGGAGCCGGGCGCGGTGGTCGCCCAGTGGTCGGGCGGCACGCTCACGCTGCACGACTGCAGCCAGGACGTGCACGGCCACCGGGAGGTCGTGGCCGCCGTGTTCGGGCTGCCGCAGGAACGCGTCCGGGTGCTGTCGCCGCTGGTCGGCGGGGCGTTCGGCAACAAGACCGACGTGTGGGGGCACTCCCTGCTCGCGGCGCACGCGGCCAAGGTGGTCCAACGCCCCGTCAAACTCGTGCTCAGCCGCAAGCAGGTGTTCACCTCGACGGGCCACCAGCCGCCGATCGTCCAGCGCATCCGGCTAGGCGCCAGCAGGGAGGGCAAGCTCGCCGTCATCTTCCACGACACCGTGAACGCGACCGAGGTGCGCGGCGACCGGCCCGAGCCCGCCATCGTCACCACCGCGGCCTCCTACGCCGCGCCGGTGCTGGCCATGGACGCGAAGGTCGCGAAGGTGAACATCGGCCCGTCCATCAGCCTGCGCTCCCCGGGCGACGCCCCCGGCTCCTTCGCCCTGGAGAGTGCCATGGACGAGCTGTCCTACCGCCTCGGCATGGATCCCCTGGAGCTGCGCCGCCGCAACCACCTGACCATCGATCCGCTGACCGGCAAGCCGTGGAGCGCCAAGAACCTCCTTCAGGCCTACGAGATCGGAGCCGAGCGCTTCGGATGGGACCGGCGCACGGCCGAGCCCCGCTCGATGCGCGACGGCGGCGAACTGGTCGGCTACGGCATGGCCACCGCCGTACGCGGTGAAATCCCCGACCAGGCGCGGGCCGAGGTGGAGATCCGCGCCGACGGGACGGCCCAAGTACGCACGGCCACACAAGAGATCGGCACCGGGGCCCTCACCCTCGTCGCCCAGATCACGGCGGCGGGCACCGGAGTGCCCCTGGGCAGGGTGTCCGTCCGCGCGGGCGACACCAATCTGCCCAGGACCGCGGGCAACGCAGGGTCTCGCACCACGGGCTACACGGGCTCCGCCGTCCACCTCGCCGCGGAGAAGGCCCGCAAGGCCGCCGTGCGGATGGCCGTCACCGACCCGGACTCGCCCCTGCACGGGCTGGCGGACGGCGAGGTCGAGGCGGCCGACGGGAGGCTGTTCCACCGGGACGACACCAGGCGCGGGGAGACGTACCGTGCACTGCTGGCCCGCCACGGCGGCAAGCCGGTGGTGGCCGATGCTAGCTACACGCCCCGGACCACCCACTCCGTGGCCACCTTCGGCGCGCACTTCACCGAGGTGCGGATCGACCCGGACCTGCCGAGGGTCCGTGTCACCCGGCACGTGGCGGTCTTCGACGTCGGCCGGATCACCAACCACAAGGCGGCCAGGAACCAAGCGCAGGGCGGCATCGTGTTCGGCATGGGCTGGGCGCTGATGGAGAAGCTGACGCCCGATCCGGTCTCCGGCCGGTACGTCGACTCCGCGCTCACCGACTACCACATTCCGGTCAACGCCGATGTCCCCGACATCGAGGTCCTGTTCATCGACGAGCCCGACACCATCGCGCACCCGCACGGCAGCAAGGGCATGGGCGAGGTCGTCTCGGTCGGCGTCGCCGCGGCCATCGCCAACGCCGTTCATCACGCCACCGGCAGGCGGATCACCGACCTGCCCATCACCCCCGACAAGCTGGTGGGGTGACGTAGTGCTCGACATACTGCCGCAGCTGGCGGGGTGGTGGCGCGAGTCCCGGCCGTTCGCCCTGGCCACCCTCGTCGACGCGGCCGGCAGCACACCGTTCCCGGTCGGCACGGCGATGGCCGTCGACGGCGAAGGCACGGTGCTCGGCGCGATCAGCGGCGGCTGCGTCGACTCCGATGTCGCCGCGACCGCACAGGAGGTGCTGGGCGACGGCCGTCCCGTGCTGCGCCGCTACGGTCCCGCAGGCCCCGACAGCGGACCGTTCGACGTCGGCCTGACCTGCGGGGGCACGGTCACCGTCTGGACCGAGCCGGTGCCGCCGGACGGCACTCGGTGGCTGCCCGTTCTGGCCGAGGCGGTCGGGGCCGGGCGCCCGGTCGCGCACGCCGTCCGCCTGCACGACACCGGCTCATCGCACCTGGTCGTGCTGCCCGGTGGCGGCCGGGAGGGCAGCCTCGGCGCGGGCGAGGCGGACCTCGATGCCGAGGCGACGGCGCGGCTTCTACTGCCAGAGGGCGGCACCGCGTTGCTCAGCACCGGTCCCCATCCGGACGTCTTCGTCGCCGCACACCCCGCCCCGCCGCTGCTGGCGATCGTCACCTGGACGCCGGTGGCCGGGCCCCTGGCCCGGATCGGCGCCGAACTCGGCTACCGGCCCGTCGTTCTGGAGCACCGCCCGGTGTTCGCGGCGCAGGCACGGGACGCCGGTGTGGAGGTGCTCCCCGGGCTGCCGCAGACGGCACTGCGCACCCTGCGCGGCGAAGGCAGGCTCGACAGCCGCTCCGCCGTCGTGGTGCTCACGCACGACGCACGGATCGACGTACCGGCGCTACTGGAAGCCGTCGAGGCGGGCGTCGGATACCTGGGCGCGACCGGGTCGGCGGCGACGGTCCAGGACCGGAGCGGACGGCTGCGCGACGCCGGACTCGACGAGGCGGGGCGCTCGGCGATCCACTCGCCGATCGGCCTGCCCCTCGGCGGCCGTACCCCGGCCGAGGTCGCCACGGCGATCGCGGCCCAACTCGTCGCCGTACGCGTCAGCCCACGGCATCCAGGTCCGCGTCGCGCAGTTGGGAGCGGCTGCTGATGCCCAGCTTCGGGAACACCTTGTACAGGTGGTAGCCGACGGTTCGCGGGCTCAAGGAGAGCCGCGTGCCGATCTCCCGGTTGCTCAGCCCCTCCGCCGCCAGCCGGGCGACCTGCAGCTCCTGGACCGTCAGCCGAGCCGAGGGATCGCCGCCACGCCGACGGGGCGCACCTCCCGCCGCACGCAGCTGGGCGCGGGCGCGCTCCGCTTCATCCCGCGCCCCGAGGCCCGCCAGCGTCTCCAGCGCCGAGCGCAGCTGTGTTCTGGCCTCGCCCTCGCGCCGACTGCGCCGCAGCCACTCCCCGTACAGCAACGCCGCGTGGCCCCGGGCGAGCGGAGCGTCCGCCGCGCCCGCCGCCGAGAGAGCCGCCTGGAAGTGCTTGTCGGCCGTGTCGCCCTCCGCGAGCAGGGCGCGGATGCCGTGCCGGGACAGCTCCGGCCAGGCCAGAGTGGTCCGCTCCGACCACTCCTCGAACGCCCACGCCGACTGCTCGGCGGCTTCCCTGCGGTCCGCGCGCACCTGCGCCTCCACCACGTCGAGGACGGCCTGCCGGGCCACCTGGCGGTGGGCGAACGGTGAGCCCAACTCGCCGAGCGCCGCGAGCCGTTCACAGGCCTCCGCGTAGTCGCCGGCGGTCAGGGACAGCCGCCCCAGCGCCCACTGCGCGGTGCCCGCCGCCGACCTGTTGCCCTGCGGCACCGCCAGAGCTTGGGCGCGTTCGGCGTACCCGCGGCACTCCGCCGCCTCGCCGCGCCCGGCGGACAGCAGGGCCAGCACCGCGAGAAGATCCGCTTCCAGGACGGGCTGCCCGACGTCCCGGGCCATCCGCAACCCCTCCTGCGCGTGCGCCTCGCACTCGGGCCACAGCCCGATCCGGTACTCCAGATCCGCAAGCCACGACAGAAGCAGTCCACGGACCGCGAGCATCCCGGACGTCGCGAAACGGTCGCAGGCTTCGAGGATGAAGGACCGGGCCGTCCGAGGGGAGGACCCGAGATTGCTCAGCGCCGCAGGCCATACGTGGCGGTGGGCGTCGTTGCGGCTGAGGCCCTCCGGCGCGGCCTGGAAGATCTGCCAGGGAGTCAGCCCGTCCCGGGGACGGCCGGCGACCGCGTCCGCCAGCCAACTCCCGTACCGCGCATACCCGGGATCCTCACCGCCGGCGGCCTCGATGAGCCGCGCGGCCCGCAGGGCCTCGTCCGTCCGGTCGGCGCGCAGCGCCCCGTCCACCGCCATGAAAGCCAGGGTCACGGCCTGCCCGGGGGAGTGGTCGATGAGCGCGGCCGCACTGTCCAGCAGCCGGGCCGTCGCCGCCTGCTGATCGCCGCCCCACAACTCCATCATGCCCCGCAGCCGGTCCAGTTCCAGCTGAGTTCCGGCGTCCGCGGGCTGGGACAGCGCCTCCCTCAGCAGCGGGTGGGCCAGCTGAGGACTGCCCGACTTCCAGGCTGCTTCGGCCGCGGCGGCGAGTCGCCTGGTGCGCTGCTGCTCCGTGGGGCTCAGCAGCGCGGCCCGGTGCAGTACGGCCGCGGCCACGGCGAGCCCGCCCCTGCGGCGCACGGTGGCCGCGCCGGCTTCCAGTGCTTCGGCCAGTTGCTCGTCGGGGCTGGTGGCCGCCAGCGCGCGATGCCACACGGCCCGTTCGTGCTGCCCGCCCTCCGGATGTCGCGTCGCCAACTCGTCGGCGAGGGCGCGATGCGCGAGCGCACGCCGGCGAGCAGAGGCGTCGGCGTACACCGCGGCCCGTACGAGCGGATGCGGGAACCTCAGTCGGCCGCCAGCCACTTCCTCCAGGTGCCCCGCGGCCTCCACGACGTCCAGTGCCTGCTCGTCGACCGCCAGCCGCCGGGCCGCGGCGAGCACGGTGCCGGTGTGGCCGCTGTCTTCCGCTGCCGCCACCAGCAGCAGGGTGCGGGCCGATTCGGACAGTTCCCGGGTGCGTTCGGCGAAGACCTCGCGAAGGCGCAGGCTGAGCGGGGCGGTTCCGGTGAGTACGACTTTCTCCGCGACCTCCGCCGGACTGCCGAGCCGTACGAGTTCTTGGAGGGCCAGCGGGTTGCCTCCCACGGCGTCGGCGACGGCGCGCCTGGCCGGACCCGGAGTCCCCCAGCCGTGCTCGTCGAGGAGGGCGGACGCGGCGTCCGGGGCGAGCCCGCGGAGCGTGAGCTGTGGCAGGTCCCGAGTGGCCTCTCCGGCTTCGCGGACGGCGGCGAGGAAGGCGATGGGGCGGTTCTTGAGGCGACGGGCGACGAAGAGCAGCACACCGGCCGTGGCCGGGTCGAGCCAGTGCAGATCGTCCGCGACGAGCAGGAGCGGGGTACGGGCAGCGGCGGCCCGGTCCAACAAGGACAGCACGGCCGTACGGACCATCAGATCAGCGGCGGGTGCGGTGGACAGGCCCAAGGCGCTGCGCAGCGCGCCGACTTGATCGTCCGGCAGCTCCGGCAGCCGGTCGAGCAGCGGTGTCAGCAGCCGCTGTAATCCGCCGAAGGCCAGGGCGACTTCGGCCTGGACGCCCGAGCAGGTCAGCACATGCGTGCCGCTGCCGGCGGCGGCAACAGCGCGTCGTAGCAACGCGGTCTTGCCGACCCCGGCATCCCCCTCCACGATCAGCGCTCCGCCCCGGCCCGCACGGGCCTCCGCGACTAGCCGGCTCAGTGCGTGGAGTTCGTTCTGCCGCCCGTGGAGCATGCGGTGAGGCTACCTCTCTGTGACAGTGGCGGGGGGTGAGGAACGCCTCAATTGGGTCGATGTGTGTGGCGCGAGGATCCCAGGGAGACTATGGTCAGATAGTAGAACGACCGGTCTTTCTGTAGGGACGGTCCCCTGGGCTGTCCGGGCGGATCCACCTCCAGCTGTAGGACTCTCGCGAAGCGCCGGTGCACGTCGAACAGGGATGAAGAACTTCCATGACACCAATCCGCTCCAGGGCAGACTTACCCGTCGTCGTGGTGGCAGGTCTCGCACGAGCCTCCGTCGAAGCCGGCTGCCTGATCGGATC
This sequence comes from Streptomyces sp. AC550_RSS872, assembly GCF_019049285.1. Classification (GTDB taxonomy): domain Bacteria; phylum Actinomycetota; class Actinomycetes; order Streptomycetales; family Streptomycetaceae; genus Streptomyces. Next base: position 154,686 of record NZ_JAGMUL010000021.1, on the reverse strand, counting down.
GGCCTGATCACCTCAGACAGAGTCTCGTGGGCTGCGCGCCTCCCTCTGCGATCGCCGCCCGCACGCTGATCGACGAACAGCCGCCGACGCAGGACTTCCTCCCTACGCATATCGACGCCGTGGTCCTCCCCGGACCCTTGGCTCAACCACCGCCTGACAAGGCCCGCACTCAGCCCTGACGTGACCGCCCACGTCGTAGGGCCGATCAACCCTGCCTCCCCGCCGGGCTGATCACCCCTGCCCCGAAGAACCCACGACCCACGACATGACCGGGAGTACGCCCTCGTGGCCACGTTTCTCTACAGGCTCGGCCGACTCGCCTTCAGGCGACGGCATTTCGTCGCCCTCATATGGGTGGCACTGCTGACGCTCGCGGGCTTCGCCGCGGCCAGCGCCCCCGCGGCGAGCAACACGTCCTTCTCCGTCCCCGGCACCGAGGCCCAGAAGGCCTTCGACCTGCTGGAACAGCGCTTCCCCGGTATGAGCGCCGACGGCGGCAACGCCCGCGTCGTCTTCAAGGCACCCGCCGGCGAGAAGATGACGGACGCCGCCAACAGGGACGCCGCGCAGAAGACCGTCGAAGAGTTGGGCGAAGGCTCCGAGGTCGCCTCCGTCGCCGATCCGTACAAGGCCGACGCCGTCAGCAAGGACGGCACGATCGCCTACGCGTCGGTCAAGTACAAGGTCCCCGGCATGGAACTGCAGGACGGCACCCGGGAAGCCCTGGAGGATGCCGCGCAGGACGCGCGGGACGCCGGGCTGACCGTGGAGGTGGGCGGAGACGCACTCCAGGCGCAGCCGGAGACAGGCGCCGGCGAGATCATCGGTATCGCGGTCGCCGCTGTGGTCCTGGTCATCACCTTCGGCTCACTGCTCGCGGCCGGCCTGCCACTGCTGACGGCGCTCATCGGCGTCGGCATCGGTGTCTCGGCGATCACCGCCCTCGCCAGCGCCCTCGACCTGGGCTCGACGACGTCGACGCTGGCCTCGATGATCGGCTTGGCGGTCGGCATCGACTACGCCCTGTTCGTCCTCTCCCGCTATCGGACCGAACTGGCCGAGGGCCGCGAGCGGGAGGAGGCGGCCGGCCGGGCCGTCGGCACCGCGGGCTCGGCGGTGGTGTTCGCCGGCCTCACGGTCGTGATCGCGCTGGTGGGCCTGTCCGTCGTCAACATGCCGATGCTGACGAAGATGGGTCTCGCGGCCGCGGGCACGGTCGCCATCGCGGTCCTCATCGCACTGACGATGATCCCCGCGCTGCTCGGTTACGCGGGTCGGAGGGTCAAGCCGGCGGGCGAGAAGAGCAGGTTCCTGGGCGGCGCCCGGGCCGCGAGGAAGGCCGCTTCGGCCAAGGTCAAGCCCAACATGGGCACGCGCTGGGCGAGGTTCGTCGTGCGCCGTCCGATCGCCGTACTGCTCCTCGGCATCGTCGGCCTCGGCGCCGCCGCCATCCCCGCCACCTCCATGGATCTGGGCATCGGGGACGACAGCTCGCTGCCGACCTCGACGACGCAGCGCCGGGCGTACGACCTGTTGTCCGACGGCTTTGGCCCGGGCTTCAACGGCCCCCTGGTGGTCGTCGTCGACGCGAAGGCGAGCGACGACCCGGACGCGGCCTTCAAGCAGGTCGGAGATGACATCAAGGGCCTCGAGAACGTCGCGACCGTGACGCCGGCCGCCCCCAACAAGGCGGGCGACACGGCCACGATCACGGTGATCCCGGACTCCGAGCCGTCGGCGGTCACCACCGAGGACCTGGTGTACGCGATCCGGGACGCGGGTACGGACATCAAGGCCGACACGGACGCGGACGTGCTGGTCACCGGTACCACAGCCATGAACATCGACGTCGCGCAGAAGCTGAACGACGCGCTGATGCCGTACCTGGCCCTGGTCGTGGGCCTGGCGTTCCTGCTGCTGATCGTGGTCTTCCGCTCGATCCTCGTCCCGCTGAAGGCAGCCCTCGGCTTCCTGCTGAGCGTGATGGCGGCCCTCGGTGCCGTGGTCGCGGTCTTCCAGTGGGGCTGGATGGCCGACCTCGTGGGCGTCGACGAGACCCGCCCCATCGTGGCGATCATGCCGATCTTCCTGATCGGTGTGGTCTTCGGCCTCGCGATGGACTACGAGGTGTTCCTCGTGACCCGGATGCGAGAGGCGTACATCCACGGCGAGAAGCCGAGCCAGGCCGTGGTGACCGGCTTCAACCACGGGGCACGGGTCGTGACGGCCGCGGCGGTGATCATGATCGCGGTGTTCGCGGGATTCGTCGGCTCCAGCGAGGCGATGGTCAAGATGATCGGCTTCGGACTGGCGATCGCGGTCTTCTTCGACGCGTTCATCGTGCGGATGGCGATCGTCCCGGCCGTCCTGGCCCTGCTCGGCAAGAAGGCGTGGTGGCTGCCCAAGTGGCTGGACCGGGTGCTGCCGAACGTGGATGTCGAGGGGGAGGGGCTGCGGACGCAGGGTGACCGGACCCATGCGTCGGGCTCGCCCGGCTCGGGCGATGCGAAGGGTGCGGGTTCGGATGAGGGGCACGGACTGGTGAAGGTCTGAGCGCTCAGACCTCGGAGGCCCCCGGTCTGACGGTGTGCGGCGAGCACATCATCGGACCGGGGGCGCTGTCGGTAGGCGGATGGCTTCTCCGGCTGGAGAGGATCGGGCTGGTGGTGTCGCCACGGGTGCGGGGCCGGCCATCGTCAGTCAAGGGCCTCGCGGATGGCGGTCAGGATGGCCTCGGTGTCGGCGCCCAGCGCGCGGGCAGCTGAGGTGAAGTCACGCGCCAGCGTGGCGAGTTGGCCCGGATCGGGGCGGGTTGGTTCGGACGGGGGTGTCGCGACCCGGGTGCCTGCCCCACGGCGGGTGCGGATCAGCTTCGCGGCTTCCAGCTCACGGTAGGCGCGGGCCACGGTGCTCGGTGCCAGACCGAGGTCGGTGGCGAGCTGACGTACCGTCGGCAGACGCGCGTCCTCGGTCAGTCGGCCGGTGACGATCAGGGCGGCGAGCTGGGCGCGGATCTGGTCGTACGGCGGCACCGGGCTGGTGGTGTCGACGCGGACGGCGAATGCGGTCATCGTCGGGCAGCCCGGGGCGCCACCACGGCGAACAGGGACCATGCCAGGGTGATCAGGGACAGCAGGCCCAGGAGGTAGATCGCCAAGGATGAGATGCCCATCATGTCGGCGCAGTTACTGCCCATCAGATCCGTGTGGATCGTCAGAACGACGAGCGACAGCTGGGTCGAGACCAGCACCCCCCAGGCTGCGATGATGGCCGAGGACTGGTTGTGGCGCTGCTGGTCGTCGCCCGCACGGCGGGCGACACGGCGCAGGGCCCAGGCGCAGGCGACCGTGCCGATGGCGAGAGAGCCGAGGATCTGGCGGCCGTCGAGAATGCCGGGCCAGAGGATGACGGGTGGTTCGGTCCCGTCACAGCCGTCACCCCTGGCCCCGATCGCCCGGTGCATGGCGTCTTGGGTGCCCAAGGCGTCCCCCGCACCCACCACCGCGACAAGGATGACCGCCTGGAGGAGAAGCAAGAGAGTGATCCGGGGCGGCACGTGGTCTCGGATCCGGCGTGGGGTCAGACTGGCGGTGCGTACCGCCTCCCGAGGGAGGGGGGTGAGGGCGTCGCCGAGCAGGACGCCGCCCACCGCGCACAGGCCGAAAGCGGTCGCGAAGCTCACCAGGGGCACGCCGGCATCGGAGGCACTGAGCGGGTAGTTGGTGATGTCTACGGTGGCCCATAGCGGTGCGGCCACGACGCCGACAGCCAGACCGGCCCAGCGGGCGTAGCGGTCGGCGTGGGCGCGGGGGCGGGATTCGGGCTGGTGGGTGTCGAGCATGTGAAGACCCCAGTGGGTGGGTGCGGCTGCGCGGCCTGTATCGGTGGCAGCGGACGCCGCCTGCCGCAGGGCCGACTTGTATCGAGCAGTAAGTACAAGATGCCTGTGGCGGTATCTTGTGTCAACAGCTCGATACAAGTTGGGTGAGTGGCCATGCCCAGCAGTTCACAGCACGGCTCGGGTAGCGTCCGGTCCGCTGCTTCAAGCCCGGGGATCAGGTTCGCGGCGCGTTGGATCAGGGCAGCCCCGCCGAGCTGGCCCAGCACAGCGGGGAGGCCGACCCGGGTGCCGGCGGCCGGTACCCCGCCGTCGGGGCGGACACCATCGTCCTTGGCGCGGCGGGGAGCGGTAATCCGCCCGGGCGCCCGAGCCTGCGCATACAACGCCGCATACCGAAGCGGCATCGTGCCGCCGTGGCCGCCGCAGTCACACTGATCACCGCCGGAGGCACCGGCGCGGCCATGGCCATCCTGTCACCGGACACCAGGCACCAGCCGGTGCGGGCGTTCACCACCCTCGAGGGGAGCCCAAGTCCGCATCCGATCCTCGACGCCGTCGCCGACCGCATCCCCCACGAGGTCAGCCACAGTCGAGTCCACGGCCTCGCCGTCGTCCCCGCCGGCTACCAGTGCGCCGCCGACCGGTGTGAAACCCACGAGGCAAACGACGCCGCCCACGCGTGCCGTAGCCCTGAAACCGACCATCCAGACGACTCCGACCGCGCCGTCACTGACCTCCCAGCTGATCGCCTTGCTCAATGAACGTCGCCGTGCGCTGGGACTATCCGACGTCAAGGAGAGTGCCCAACAGGCGCCGCCCAGGCGTGTGCGGACAAGAACGCCGCCCGGCAGCCCGGCCCCAGCGAGCACTGCGGGTACGAAGTCCTCTACTGGTCCCCCAGCACCTCCGCCACACCGGAGGAGATGATGGAGACCTGGTTCAACAGCCCCGGGCACAAGGCAGCCCTCACCCACCCCACTTCGCGCTACGCCGGCGCCGGAAGTGCCGTGGGCCCGAGCGGACTCATCTCCGCTCTCAACATCGACTACTAGGCGAACTGGCCCCGCGCTGGGGCGTGATGTGGACGCCGGTCCACGGCGAGGCCGCCCGTTCCGCGTGGCGGGCCGCCGGCGGAAGCTCAGGCGGCGTGGCCCAGCACCACTGGGCCGCCGGTTGCCGCGGTGCGGGGCGAGGTCGCGTGCACGGGACGGGCGGTGCGGACGGTGGCCGCGACCCGTGAGTGGCCCCGCGCGAAGACGACGAGGCGCAGCACCGCGAACCGCGCGATTCCGGCGAGTGCGGAGGCGGACAGGTAGACGACCTGCTCGAGCACCACACCGGGTGCCGCCACCAGTTGTTGCAAGACAAGCATCGCCACGGAGGTCACCGCATAGGCGGCCGCCGCGGACCCGGCCGACTGCGCGTGCTGGCGCCGGGTCGCGCGCCCGCCTGCGCCGAACGTGAAGCGGGCATGCAACTCGGTGGCGAAGAGCGTGGAAACCACGGTGATCAGAGCGTTGGCGAGGCCCCAGTACATCCAGGAGGCGAGGGCCGCCACGGCGAAGCTGGAGGCGAGCCCCACCCCGCCGCCGAAGAGTACGAAGCGTGCGAAGGCGGTGAAGGTGCTGGGTGCCGCCTGCTGCTGACTCTCCGCTGTCTCCATGATCCGCCCCCCTTGATCGCTCGCTCTTGTGTGCCGTGACCGTCTGATGGCATTCACCGAGGCCGTCCGACAAGACGCCCCCGATACGGAAGTTGACGGTGCGTCATCCCGTAACGGGAGTGAGCCGCACGCGGATGCCCAGCGTGCTGTCCGCGCCCCGCAGCCGACTCTGGAGGATCATGAGGCGGCCGAGGATGCCGTACTTGCGGGCGATGAGTTTGCGGTAGCGGGCGCCGGTCGCCTCGTCGGTGATCTCGGCGGTGGCCGGGACCTGCTCGCCGGTCGGGTTGCCGCTGAGGTCGCAGGGGCCGACGAGGATGTCGCCGCGGGCCCGGATCCGCTTGACCTTCCAGGAATCGGCGGGGGTCCGCACGCCCAGCGTGTCGCCGTCGCGGACCACCCACACCGGGGTCGCGACCGGGGTGCCGTTCTTGCGGTAGCTGGTGATGAGTATGTACTTGCCGGCGCCGAGCTGCTCCAGCGTGTCGTCCATGATGCGTTCGTGCTCCTTGCTCTTGCGGCTGTTGCGGCGATTGCGTTCGGGGGCGTCGGCCACGTGGGCGGGGTACTGCATGGGGTGCCTTCTTCCGGGATGGCTCAGCTCAGCGGGACGTCGAGGACGGCCTTGCGGTGGCTGAAGGTCTCGATGGAGTAGCGGCCGTGGTAGTTGCCCATGCCGCTTTCGCCGATGCCGCCGAAGGGGAGGGACGGCACGGCGAGGTGGTGCATCGGCAGGCCGAAGTTGAGGCCGCCCGAGGAGGTCTCGGCGGTGAGGCGGCGCTTGGTGGTGTTGTTCTCGGTGAAGGCGTACAGGGCGAGCGGCTTGTCGCGCTCGTTGATGAACGTGATCGCCTCGTCCAGGTCCGCCACGGTCAGGATCGGCAGGATGGGGCCGAAGATCTCCTCCTGCATCACGGGCTCGTCGGGCCGGACATCGGCCAGCACGGTCGGGGCGATGTATGTGTCCGCGCGGTCGGTCTGCCCGCCGGTGACCGTACGGCCGGAGGCCAGCAGCGCGGACAGCCGGTCGAAGTGCCGCTCGTTGATGACCCGTCCGTAGGAGTCGGACGTCTGCGGGTCCTCACCGAACAGCCCCTTGAGCGCGACCACCAGGGCGGCCTGAAGTTCGGTCGCGGTGTCCGGGTCGGTCAGGACGTAGTCGGGGGCGACGCAGGTCTGTCCGGCGTTGGCGAACTTCGTCTGCGCCAGGCGCTGCGCGACCGTGGTGATGTCGGCGTCCCGGTCCACGAACACCGGTGACTTGCCGCCGAGTTCGAGGGCGACGGGGGTGAGGTTCTTCGCGGCGGCGGTCATCACGATGCGGCCGACCGTGCCGTTGCCGGTGTAGAAGATGTGGTCGAAGTGCTGCTCCAGCAGTGCGGTGGTCTCCGGGGCGCCGCCCTCGACGACCGCGATCGCGTCGGTGTCGAGATACGCGGGCAGCAGCTCGGCCAGCAGCGCCGAGGTGTGGGCGGCGTAGTCGGCGGGCTTGATGACGACCGCGTTCCCGGCGGCGAGCGCGCCCGCGACGGGTACGAGCAGCAGATTGACCGGGTAGTTCCACGCCGAGATGACCAGGGCGACGCCCAGGGGGTCGAAGACGGTGCGGGCGGTGCTGCCAGGGACTCCGGGCACCGTCACGGGGGCGGGCTGCGGGGCCGTCCACTCCTCCAGGTGCTCCAGGTAGTCCTCGATCTCGACGATCGTGGTGTTGATCTCCATGGCGTCGGCCTCGGCGCGGTTCTTGCGCAGGTCGGCGTAGAGGGCGTCGGCTATCGCCGCGCGGTTGTCGGTGAGGAGGTCGCGCAGGCGGGTCAGCTGCTGCCGACGCCAGGCCAGGGGCTTGGTGCGGCCGGTGCGGAAGGTGGCGCGCAGCCGGTCCACCAGCGCGGTGGCTTCGGCGGCGGTGAAGGTGTCGTCGAGGGTGAAGGCTGCCTTGGTGTCAGTCACAGTCGTGTCCTGTTCGGTGAGGGGGATAGCCGGTGGGCATCCGGGGGGAAGGAGAGTCGCGGCCGTGCAGGTGGCGCGGTCAGGCAGTGACGGCCGTGCGGGCCGGCGTGGTCTCGGCATCGCTCGACGTGGGGGGAGCGGTCTCGTCATCGCTCGACGCGGCGACTGTGTCGGTGGCGGGCGAGGGGGACCTGCGGCGGGTCGCCAGGCCGACCATGGCCACGCCGATGACCAGCAGGAACGCCATGCCGGCGAGGGCGAAGCTGAGGGTGTACTGGCTCTCGGCGGGCAGCGCGGGGACGCCGGCGGGCAGGTTGTCGAGCGTGTTGGAGGCGAGCAGCGAGGTGATGACCGCGCTGCCGATCGCACTGCCGGTGGAGCGGGAGATGGAGTTGATGCCGTTGGCGATGCCGGTCTGGCGGTGCGGAACGCCAGCCACGATCAGGGCGGGCATCGCCGCGTAGCCGAAGCTGATGGCGACGCCGACGACCATGCCGGCCAGGATCACCGAGGCGGTGGTGTCGTGGGCGAGGGTCAGCCAGGCGAAACCGATGACGCCGAAGGCGGCGCCGACGGCGAGGGTGAGACGCGCGCCGATACGGCGAACCAGCATGCCTCCGAACTGGGCGGCGACGAGCGAGACGAGGGCGGAGGGCAGCAGGTAGACGACGGAGGCGCGCAGGACCGAGGCGCCGAAGCCGTAGCCGGCGATGTCAGAGGGCGTCTGGACGAGGTAGGAGACGCCGATGAACTGGGCGAACATGGCGAATCCGACGAGCAGTCCGGCGAGGTTGGTGAACAGCACCGGGCGGTGGACGAACATCTTCATGTCGACCAGGGGGTCGCGGACCCTGCGTTCGACGAGGACCCAGATGACGGTCATGACGGCGGCGCCGGCGAAGAGTGCGAGCGTGCGGGCCGAGGTCCAGCCCCAGGTGTGGCCCTGCGAGATGGGCAGCAGGAGCAGGACGAGCACCAGGGCCAGGCCGGCGGCGCCGAGCCAGTCGGTACGCCCGCCGGTCAGCGTGCGAGGCGCGGGGACCGCGACCGCAACCGCGACGAGGGCGGCGGTGGCCAGTGCGGCGGCCAGCCAGAAGACCTGGTGGTAGTCGGGGTTGGCACCCTGGCTCAGCAGGCCGGCGCTCACCAGGGCGAGGCCGCTGCCGAACCCGAGCGTTCCGCTGACCAGGGCCATGGCGCCGGGCAGCCGCGCGGGCGCGACCTCTGCGCGCAGCACGGACAGCGCCAGCGGGAAGATCGCGGTGGCGGCGCCTTGCATCACGCGGGCCACGATGAGCCACAGCATCGAACTCGTGGTCGCGGCGAGCACGGATCCGGCGACCATTACCACCAGCACGCCGAGCAGGGTCGGCTTCGTGCCGTGCTGGTCACCGAGGCGGCCCAGCAGCGGCGTGAAGACCGCGGCCGACAGCAGCGTGGCGGTGGTGACCCAGCTGACCTGCGCCGTGGTGGCGCCGAGGTCGTTCTGGATGATGCCGAGGATCGGGATGACCAGGGTCTGCATCATCGACACGACCATGGCGGCGAGGCCCAGCACCAGGACGAGGCTGAGGCTGCCGGTGCGGCGCTCCGGCGCGGTGGCAAGGGAGGACTTCACGGTCTTCTTTCCGGTGGAAGGTTGCGGTTGCCCGAAGGGCGAGAGCATCTATGGTCGAGGAGTCAAACCATTGAGGTACTCGATGCTTGAGGACATCAAACAATACGACGCCGGTAGATGTCAAAGGTTGAGGTACTCAAGCTTTGGGGTACCCTCGACGCATGCCACCCACCCCGTCCAAGGCGCAGCTCATGGAGCTGCTCGCTCATTCGGTCAGTACGCACTACGCCGACTTCACGACCGCCGCCGCCGATACGGGCCTTACGTCCAGCCAGGCAAAGACCCTCACGGTGCTGCGCCGCGCGCCCGCCTCGATGCGCTCGCTCGCGCACACCCTCGCCTGTGACGCATCGAACATGACCGGGATCATCGACCGACTCGAAAAACGCGATCTGGTCCGCCGCGAGGTCAGCGCCACCGACCGCCGCGTGAAGAATGTTGCCCTCACCGAGGCGGGGCAGAAGCTGATCGACACGATCCGCGAGCGGATGGAACAGACGCAGACCGGCCTGGACCAACTGTCCGACGAGGAGCGCGCCGAACTCTTCCGCCTCCTGACGGTCGTCTTCCCGCACTGATGTGCGCCGGTGTCGTTCTGTCGGGCAATCGAGCGGTGGCTGACGGCTCGACCGTGGCCCAAGAACCCACCCGTCCGGCAGGCTGCGGCCCAGCCTCTCGGCGCGGACCCTCGCGCAACTCGCCGACCGAACGAAGTCCCATGACTGGCAAGGTCCGGGCTGGACCGGCTTCGGCAGAGTGCAGTCGTACAGCTGGTCCGCCCAGGGCTCGCCCGCCTCGTGGAAGCCGTCCTTGAGCGCGACCAACTCCTTGGTGCCGTCCGTGCGTACGCCGACAAAGACGAGTACGCGGACTGGGCCCCTTCCGGGCGGACGTTGATGTGGATGCCGCCGGCCCGCACACGCGCAGTCGACCTCTGCGAGGTCGCGGTCAAGAAGGCGGCGCGGTCGGCGTGTCACTGCTGGTCAGATGGGTGACTGTGGCCGGATGCAGCCCGGCCGAACCGCCAAGGAACCGCTCCAGCGCGGGTGCAAAGTGTGCGGCATCAAGGGCCTTCTGTGTCCGTGGTGGATGAGCGAGGGACCCCTCAATCGAGTCGACGAGTGGCGCGAGGGCCCCGTGGGAGCTATTGTCGGCGGGGTAGAACGACCGGTCTTTCTGTGAGGTGGCCCCTCGGGGCCGTCTAGGCGGGTCCGCCCTCAGCTGGAGGACTCCCCGGGGCCCCGGTGCACGTCGAACAGGGATGACAAGTTCCATGAAACGAATCCGCTCGAGGGCCGAGGTGGCCTCCGCCGGTGAGCTTCTTGTCGCTGAAGAGGGTGCGGATCCCTCCGATAGGAGCCATCAGGCCGCGCACCGCCTGGAGAGCGTCTGGGCACTAGGCGGCCGCGTACATGTACGGCGATGCGCGAAAGCCGCGCTCGCGCGCGTGTCCGGGGATCCTCTCGAAGATCAGCTCAATCGCCTCCGGGGGCGGGTGCCCGGCGGTCAGCTGTTTGGCCACCTCCCAGTAGCGCGTGTCCCTGGTCAGCACACCGGCCACGGCCAGGTCGTCCGAGAAGGCGAAGTGCCGTAGAAGGTGCCGCGTCCTCCACGGCCGACGTCGCCCTCCCAGTCCTTCCGCCCTCAACAGAACCGGCCGCTGCGCCACCGACGGGACTCACAGCACATTGCCCGTTCACGCCGACACGATCGACCCACGCACTCCCCGACAAGGGCACCGACATGACCACCAGCACCACGCACCACGCAGCCTGGCACTGCCCACTCTGCAGGCGGCCCTTGCCGGAGCCGAACGACTACACCCTGTTCCTGCGGCAGTGGTTGCGCGCACCGGCCCGTATGGGGGCAATCGCCCCCAGCTCGCGGCACTTGGCCGAGGCGGTCTGCGCGCCGGTGCCCGAACGCGGCGAGCCCGTCGTGGTGGAACTGGGTGCCGGCACCGGACCGTTCACCGCCGAGATCCAGCGCCGGCTGGGCGGCCGCGGCCGCCACCTGGCCGTCGAGATCGATCCACTCCTCGCCCAGCGCCTGCGTCACCGCCACCCGGGAGCGGAGGTGATCCAGCGCGACGCCGTGCACCTGCGCCACCTGTTGGATGAGCGCGGCATCGAGAAGGCCGACGTGGTGGTCAGCGGCCTGCCCTGGGCCCTCTTTCCCTCCGCCACCCAACACCAGCTCATGGACGCGACAGCCGCAGTGCTCGCCCCGGCGGGTGCCTTCACCGCGTTCACCTACCTCCACGCCGTTCCCCTCACCCCCGCCCGTCGATTCCGCGAACTGATGACCAACCGCTTCGAGGAAGTCGTCCCGAGCCGCACCATATGGCGCAACACACCCCCGGCCTTCGTCCTCCACGCCCGCAGACCCCGCCCATGACCCATCCTTCCGTCGTGGTCGGCACCCCCGCAGGCCACTTTCGCGGTGCTCGCACATGAGGGCCTGGCCGCTGCCGAGGCGGCCAGGACCGGGCCGGGCTGCTGGTCGCCGTGGTCGGCGACCCCGGAATCCCGGTCACGGAGTTGACGCACGACGTCGGCGTACTGCCGCCGACCAACTTGCTCGCCGGCGTCCTCGGGAGCGGTGGCCGACTCGGCATGGTCGGGCCGCCTACCCGATGCCGTTCCAGGAGCAGTTGACGTCGGTCCACCTGAAATCCACGTGCCTCATGTCAGGTTGAGGCCGAGCCGGGCGAGGACGCCCGCCACGTCGGGCACCGGTGCCACGCCGTCCGGCAGGGACGGCCGTCGTACCACCGCGACGGGCAGCGCGAGTTCGCGCGCGGCCATGAGCTTGGCCACGGTCGCCTCTGCCCCGCCGTCCTTTGTCACCAGTACGTCGACACAGTGCTCGCGCAGCAGCGCGAACTCGTCGGCCGCGGGGAACGGGCCTCGCGCGGGCAGCACTCCGGTGTGCGGGGGCATCGGCGGCTCGGACAACGCCATGGACCGAACGATGAAGTGACGGTCTCTCAGATGGGCGAAGGCGGCCAGGCTCGTCCGGCACCCGTGGTCAGGAACACCCGGCTGCCGCACCGCGGCAGCAGGTCCGCCGCCGCGTGCAGGGAGTCGACCAGGTGCCGGCGGTCCCCGGGGCCTGGCCGCCAGCCCGGGCGGCGCAGCACCACCGCCGGAACCCCGGTGGCCGCCGGGGCCCGCGCCGCGTTGACGGTGGTCGTCTCGGCGAACGGGTGTGTGGCGTCGACCAGGGCGTCCACGTGCTGCTCACGCAGCCTTCGGGCCAGCCCCTCGGCCGCGCCGAAGCCCCCGACGCGTACGCCCCGGCAAGTGCCCCGCGCCACACGCCCCGCGAGAGACGTGGTGACCCGGGCGCCGGGGCGCGCCGCGAGCGAGGCGGCCGGTTCGCGCGCCTCGGCGGTGCCCCGAGGGTCAGGACATGGGGGGGCATAGCGACGAGCGTACGAGATCCCGGACGGCTGACCGCACGCCGGGGCAGACAGGACAGCACGTGAGGTAGCGCTCCTCCCGGCACGGCCGCGAGAGCAGCAGACGGCGAAATCCGGGAGTGCAACGACAGGGCGAACCACCGGTGGGCCTTGCGGCAGGGTCCACCGGGAGAGCCCTGGCCCGGGATCGAGGGATCCGGGGCCAGACCCATGGAAGTTCCGCTACTCGCACCCCCGTATAACGAGTGGATAACGCGCCAGGACGGTAGAAGGCGGCTGCGCTCCTCAACGGGTGACAGATCCTTTGGGGCGCTCGTGCGATGAGCGTCGCTCGGGAGCCCCGTGCAAGTTCGGAGTTCGCTCGCACCTCGCGAGCCGCTCAACCACCGGAAGGACCCCTCCCATGCGTGTGCCTCGCGGCGCCTTGCTCATGTCCGCCGCCTGCATGTCCGTCGCATTGGCTGCGACGGCACCGTCCACCGCCGCTGCCGCGGACGGCCCCGCCCCGCGGCGGATCCAGATTGCGCTGATCAACTTCAGCGACAGCTCCTTTGCTGACCCCGCGAAGGCCAGGAGCAACGCGCAGAACAGCTACTTCGGCAAGACCCGGTCCCTGAACTCGTACTACAACGAGGTGACCCGGCAAGCCACCACGTTCAAGCCGGCCGCGGGGGGTGAGGGCGGAGTGATCGGCCCGATCAATCTCGACCTGTCGGCCGCCGGCTGTGACAAGGCCTCGATCTATGGGATGACGAGGCAGGCGCTGGAGGAACAGGGCTTGACGTGGGTGGACGACTTTGATCACCTGTCGCTGGTCTTCCCCGGCGAGAAGGCGGGCTGTGGCTGGGCGGGACTCGGCTCTCTGAGCGGCGGCGTGAGCTGGCTTCCGAGCGGCGACGGCACAGTCGACCAGACGGTGCTATCCCACGAGTTCGGCCACAACCTCGGCTACGGCCACCAGATGCGGATCCGCTGCGAGGACTCGGACCTGGCGAGCTGCCAGGACACGCCGGATAACAGCTTCAAGACCCCCATGGGGGGAGGCGGCGTGGGGGTGGGCCTGACCGCGCCCGAGCTGATTCACTCAAAGTTCCTGTCGGACAGGGAAGCCGTGAAGGTCACCAAGTCCAGTACGTACAGGATGCGTTCTCTGCATGGACCGGGTGACGGCGTGCGCGCGCTGATCGTTCCGGCCGGGCAGGACAGCCTGATCGTGGAGGTGCGCGACGGCGCGTCCGGCAAGCTCGACGATCGCCTCACGGGCGTGCACGCCTACCGCGTGAGGAACGGCGACTTCGGCAGGGACGCCGACCTGATCGACACCACGCCTGGCGACGATGACACTCTCAAGGCCGGCACGGTCTTCACCGACAAGGCACACAAGGTGGAGATCAAGGTGGAGCAGTCCGGTGAAGGTGCGGCGACGGTGGCAGTCAGCCTCAATGGCGTGCCGAGCCCCGCGAAGACCGATGACGAGTCCGGCAACGGCGCGGCACCGCAGACCGGCAGCAGTGAGCCGGTCGCTTCCCCGCGCGAGGACGGTGCGGAAGGCACGGGCGGTGCCGGCGGCCAGAATGGCGCCAATCTCGCCGAGACCGGCGCCGACACCACCAACTACCTGCCCATGGCGGCGGGCGCCGCCGCGCTGTTCGCGGTCGGCGGTGCGTTCCTGCTGAAGTCCCGCCGCAAGCGGGCGGCCATGGCCCGCCACGCACGCTGACTCCGGCTTCCTGAACCGGTTCTGGGCACCTCTCGCGGGCGGGAGGTGCCCAGAAACCTCACACGTCCCCACGAGGAGTGGCCCTCGTCAGCCGCTGAAGGCGTCTCCTGTGTAACGGAACCGGAGGGAGTCGGTGTCGTAGTAGTTCGCCGTCGTGCCGATGGCAGGCGAGTGAGGCCCGTCGGCCTTGTTCCACTCATCGATGCCCAGGAAGTACGTGGTGTTCCCCTTCTGAGCGAAGTTGACGGTGCCGGAAGCCCGGAAGAAGTAGGTCCACCGGGCCGTGACCGCGGTGGAGTCGCACGCGCGCTCCTGGCGGACCGGGGCGCCGTCCGTCGACGCGCCACTGTGGGTGAGACACATGCCGGTCGCGTGGTTCCGGATACGGGCCTCCTGCGCGGCACGGTCGACGAGCAACTCCCACTGCTGCGTACGGCTGCCGTCGCACGTGGCCTCGTACGGCTCGGCGCCCTCGGCCGTGGAGATGTCCATGCAGCGGCCGGTGGACACGATCGGCAGCTGGGCGCGGTCGTCGGCGACGGGCTGCCAAGCGGGAGGAGTCGACTTCTCGGAGGCGCTTGCGGACGGTGTACGGGAGGGGGGCTTCGGGTCGTGGCGTTCGCTCTGGGTGGGGGCGGGGGGAGATGAGGAGGGCGAGGGTCGCGTAGCCGCCGGGGTGGGCCGCGGCGACGGCGGGTCGTCACCGTCGGGCAAAGCCGCGTAGCCGCCGATCGACAAGGCGAGGAGGGCGGCTCCGATGCCGGCGACCTTGACGGTCGTGGTGGCCCCTGTGGTGGCCGCGGTCGTCCCGGCCGCGGACCCCGTGCCGCCGGAGCCGGCGACCGCGGCCGCTCCCACGACCTTCGTGCCGTATGAAGCACCTACCCACAGCAGAACGCCCGCCGGGAGCACGGCCTTGAGCGAGTTGTTCAGCTCCCACAGTTGGTGGTTCGCACGGCGACACCGGCGGCATCCCGAGAGATGGCGCTTGAGACCTGAGTGCGCGCCGTGCCGCCCGCCGTGGCGGACCGAGGCGGCCAACAGGCCCGTGAAGTGCCGGCAGTCGTCGGACATCGTCGGGTCCGCCGCGTACTCGGTCAGGTAAGCCTGCCGCAGCCCCTCACGCGCCCGGGCGGTGAGGGACGCGACGCCGCTCGGACTGATGCCGAGCAGTGGCGCGATCCGCTTCGCTGGTTCTTCTTCCACAGCCGAGTGCCACAGCGCGGTCTGCCAGCGCTCGGGAAGACTGCGGAACGCGCGCTGCACCAGACCGGCGTCCTCCCGCAGCAACGCCTGTTCCTCACCGCTCGGCACTTCGGAGAGCCAGGTCTCGAAGTCGGGGGACAGCTCGATCCGGTCGGCGGTGGCGGCCCACGACGCGGCCGTGTGGCGGACCGTGGTCAGCAGATACGGCCGCCAGGCCCCCTCGGGACCGGCACCTTGGCGCACGGCGCGCAGCGCGCGGGCGAACGCCTCCGAGGCCAGGTCTTCCGCCGTGTGCGTATCTCGTGTGCAGGTGCGGGCATAGGCGATGACCGAACTGCGGTGCCGCCGGTAGAGCTCGTCAAGCGCGGCGTCGGCGGCGTCCGGGGGGCCGTTGCGTATGAAGGCGGTCAGGTGGGCGTCGCTGGCGGCTGCCGGAGCGGAAGCTACGGAGGTGCGGTCGCGCATGATGATCATCCTGAGGGGCGGCAGACAGGAAGGCTTGTCGAAGGCGACGAGCGGTCAGCGGGCACGCTGTCCCGGGGTGTTATGAAGCCGTGATCTGGCGGGGACGTGACTCACAGCAGGCCGCAAGACATCGCGCCGTTCCTTGAGCCGAGCACACGCACGGAGAGTCGGACGCGCGGCATCGTCGGCTGCCTGTTCGCATCCGGTGCGGTTTTCCTCACTGGGCCGTTCAGTCGGATGTCCTTCAACGGCGACACCCTCCGGGAGCACGGGTGGGGCGTGATCGCCGTCCGGATGTGCGCTGGTCCATTCACAAGGCACGTCCAGGGCACGTAAGCCTGGGAAGCGCGGGACCGGAACTTCAGCCATCGGCTGCATGAGGCGGGGAATCAGCGGCCTGCGTACGGAGGCGGGTACGGGAGCAGGTGCGGGTGCTCTGCTACGTCATGTCAGCTTCTTGAGCATCTCGGCTGCTGCCGGTCCGGCCGAGGCGGGGTTCTGCCCGGTGACCAGGTTGCGGTCGACGACCACGTTCGGGGCCCACGGTTCGCCCTCCTGGTAGTCGGCGCCGATCTCGACCAGGCGGTCCTGGAGCAGCCACTTGGCGCCGGCCGCAAGGCCGCCCTGGATCTCCTCGGCGTTACTGAAACCGGTGAGCCGGTAGCCGGCGAAGGCGTTGTTGCCGTCGGCCTTGGTGGCGGCCAGCAGCGCGGCCGGGGCGTGGCAGACCACGCCGAGCGGTCTGCCCGAGGCGAGGACGTCGATGAGTAGTTTGCCTGAGACTGCGTCGACGGCCAGGTCCTCCATCGGGCCGTGGCCACCGGGGTAGAACACGGCGGCGTAGTCGTCGAGGTCGACGTCCTCCAGCTTGACGGGGTGCTGGATCTCGCTGATCGAGGCGAGGGCGTCCGCCACCTTCCTCGCGCCCTCCTTGCCGCCGTTGAACTGCGGCGCCAGGCTTCCTCGGTCCAAGGGCGGCACGACACCGCCGGGCGTGGCGACGACAATCTCGTGGCCGACGGCTGTGAAGGCCTGGTACGG
Organism: Streptomyces sp. AC550_RSS872; assembly: GCF_019049285.1. Lineage (GTDB taxonomy): Bacteria > Actinomycetota > Actinomycetes > Streptomycetales > Streptomycetaceae > Streptomyces. Next base: position 137,758 of record NZ_JAGMUL010000021.1, on the reverse strand, counting down.
GGTCACGGCCTCCTCAGCCCAGAAGCCGGTCGGGTGCTTGCTGCCGTCCGCCAGTGTCCAGTGGTCGGCGCCGGTCATCACGAAAAGGATCTTCGACATAGTGCGGTCTCCTAGAGAGGTTTGATCCGGAGGCGCCCCGCGGATGCCGGCGCCCCAAGTCTCTTTGCTTGTTACTCGGTCTCGGCCAAGGCGCCGAGAATCCGGTCGCTGACGGCCTTGGTGGAGACCGGGTTCTGGCCTGTGATCAGGCGGCCGTCCCGCACGGCGTGCGGTGCCATCGGGATGGTGGAGCGCACGTACTTGGCCCCCTTGGAGCGCAGTTCGTCCTCCAGCAGGAACGGCACCCTCCCCTTCACCCCGGCCAGCCTTTCCTCGACGGTCGCGAAGCCGGTGACTGTGCGGTTCCGTACGAGCGGGTTCCCGTCGGCGTCGCGTAGGTTGATGAGGGCGCAGGCGCCATGGCAGACCGAGGAGACGATGTCGCCGTCGGCGTAGATGGCCTGGGCGGTTCGCTGCAGGTCGGCGCTGTCGGGGAAGTCCCACATGGTGCCGTGGCCGCCGGTGAAGAAGACCGCGGAGTAGTCGTCCGGATCTGCGTCGGCAATGGCAGCGGTGGACTTCAGGGAGGCCATGAAGGCCGGGTCGTCGAGATACCCGCGAACCGTCCGGTCGACGAAAAACCGGCCCAGGCTTCGAGGGTCCAGCGGCACCTCGCCGCCCGCCGGACTCACCACATCCACGGTGTGGCCGGCCTTCACCGCCTTGTCGTAAAAGTGGACGAGTTCAGCCAGCCACAGGCCGGTCCGGTGTTCGCTCGCCCCGTAGGTGGCCTGGTTGGTCACCACCGCCAGAATCTTTTTCCGTCTCACTTTTCCCACGTCTCCTTGCCTGCCAACGGCTCATTCAGGGCCGGCGCCGGCAGAACGGCAGCCGCCGCCACTCGTCTCGACCTGAGTGCGGTGCTGTGCGCCTGGACGATGACGGTCGAGAGGGTGAATTCCAGGAGGGCGGAGGCGAGGAAGACTCCCACCGGGCTGGGGATGCCGTTCTGGGCGAAGGACACCAGCCGGCCCACGCCTCCGAGGAAGATCGGGACTGCCAGGAAGTAGACGAGCACTCCCTGCCGGTGGATCGTTGCCGCCGCCCAGAAGAACAGGGGAGCCCAGCCGATGTAGACGCCCGCCATGAAGCGGTGCACGTTGTCCGCGTCCGCGGGGCTTCCCTGCGCCAACAGTTGCAGGCCGTCTCCGAGTGCGATGGCGGTGGCGAGCAGCAGGCAGACGCGGACGACGGTGTCGGCTGCCGCGACAGGAACGCGGGCCGCCATCACGACTCCTTGGGTGTCGGTGAGTTGGCCTCGGAATCGGTGGTCACGCCTGCTCGGTGGGGCGTACGAGAAGTTCGCCGACGGCCACGTGCCGGGGGCGGGTCACGATGTAGCCGACGGTGTCGGCGATGTCCTGGCTCTGGAGGCGCTCGATGTCACCCAGACCGGCGGCGAGTGCCTTCAGGACCGGTTCCGGGTTGTGGGTGCGCAGTTCGGTGTCGACGCTGCCCGGCTCGACGACGGATACGCGGACGTGCTGGCGTGCCAGCTCCTGGCGCAGCGATTCGCTGAAGGCGTTGACGCCGAACTTACTGGCGCCGTACACGGCCATCATGGGGTAGGCCACACGGCCGTTGAGCGAGCTGATGTTGACGATGTCGGCGACCTGGCGCGGCTCCTCGGCGGCGGCCTTGACCAGGTGAGGGACGGCCGCATGGGCGGTGTACATCAGGCCCATGAGGTTGACGTCGATCATGCGACGCCAGTCGTTCAGGTCCGCGCCGGGGGCGGGGCCGAGCAGCATGAGGCCGGCGTTGTTGACCAGGATGTCCAGGCGACCCAAGCCGTCGACGGTCCGCTCGACCGCTTCCGTGGCGGCCTCGGCGGTGGTGATGTCGGCGGGCACGACCAGGGCCTTTCCGCCGGCGTCCGTGATCTGCGCGGCGAGGCCGGTGAGCCGGTCCTCGCGCCGACCGACCAGGGCCACAGAGGCGCCCTGGCCGGCGAGCTCCAGGGCGGTGGCGTGGCCGATACCGCTGGAGGCTCCGGTGACGAGGGCGGCGGTTCCTTCGAGACGACGAGTCATGGTTCAAACCTTTCGATGAACGGCCACGCCGTTGCGGGCCGTAGGGGATAGGGAGTGACAGCCCTGGTGCGGCCGTCTGGGGGTGGGGGCCACTCAGAGCCGGGCCAGGGGCAGAATGGGGAAGTGAGTACTACTGGGCAGAAGACAACGAACGCCAAGCGTCAGGAGAGCACGATCGAGGGAGACCTGCCTCCTCGCGAACGTCTGGTCCGGGCGGCGTCGCGGCTGTTCTATTACGAGGGTGTGCGTGCGATCGGGGTGGAGCGGCTGATCGCCGAGGCCGGGGTGACGAAGGCGACCTTCTACCGGCACTTTGCCTCCAAGGACGACCTGGTTGTGGCCTATCTGCTGACCAAGGACGCCTACTACAAGGGGGTGGCCGAACCGTTGGCCGCCGCGCATCCGCCCGCGGAAGCGATCGACCTGATCTTCGAGGCGATCGCCGAGCACGCCCGCGAACGCGGCTTCCGCGGATCGCCGTTCATGAACGCCGCCGCGGAGTACCCGGACGCCGACCATCCGATCCGGGGCCTGGTGGCGTCCCACCGGGACTGGATCCGCGCCCTCTTCCAAGACCTGCTCACCCGGCTCGGCCACGCCGACCCGGAGTCGGCCGCCGGTGCGCTGCTGATGCTGTACGACGGCGCGATGGCGGCCGGCTATCTGGACGACTCGACGGCTGCCTACAAGACCCTCCTGGACGCGGTCCGGCTGATCCGGTCGGGAGGCTGACCCCGTCGGGGCGGCATCAAACAGCGACTCTGTGCACGGCCTCGGCCGGGCCGGGGCGCGGATTGGTTTCACGGAACTCTTGATCTCTCTTCGACGTGCACCGGCGACCTACTGGCATGTCTCCGCCTGGGGGCAGCCCGGCCAGGAAGTCCGAGCGACCGCCCCCACTAGGTAGGAAGACCGGTCGTTCTATCGTCTGACGATAGCTCCCTTGACGTCCGTGCGCCACTTATCGACCCGCTTGTGGGCTCCCTCACGAGTTCCTGCTGTCCCGAGTACCTCCTGCCCTCTGTGGCCGTCCGGAGTGTCCGAACGGTGCAGGGCGGCGAAACGAAGACCGTGCCCGGCGTAGCCGAGCCCGGTACGTTCGGTTTTATGTAGATTTTCTACAGGCGTTCTCAGTCGGATGACCAGGCGGGTGCGTTACGTATTCCGAGCCGGTTGAGCCCGTATCGACTTGCGCATTTCTGCAGGCAGTGGGGGATTTTCGGCCGAAGCGGGGGCAAGGATGCCGCCCGGAGCGTGTCCATTCACTGCCCGCGACTTCTCCTGTGGATCGGCAACGTTCCAGCGTGGCCGGTGCACAGCATCGAGGTCGGGTGCGCGCTGCGGCAGTCGGACGCCTCCTTGGCTCGCAGGGCTGAGTGCGGCTCTTGTCGAGGTTGTTGCCCGTGGGCCGGGTTCGCGGCGGGTTTGGAAGTGATCGGCGTTCCCGGATGGCTCCAACAGTGCTGCGTCCCGGAAACTTAGGAGCTCCACAGGACTTCTGCAATGGGTTAGAGGAAGGATCTTCCGAACTCTCGGAGCTGTGTGCGGATGTCGTGCCCGTGCGGCCCTCTCGCTCGACGGCCCTGCGACTCCGAGCGCTGACGGGGGATGGACCTGAATCAAACTCAGAGTCGTCGACACCTCGCGCAGTTGCTCGCTCGATGCGCAAGGCAGGTCGATTCACGCCATGGGAGCGTGCTCGTCACTCCCGGCCTGCGGAAATCCATCAACGACCGCTCGGGGAAAGCGATTTCTCCAGGTTACCGGTTTTCGTAAGGGTCATAAAAAGCGGTGCACGACTCTTGACGTTCGGTGAGTCGAACGGATCTCATGGGCGCGCCGTTTGGTCTCGTTTGCTTCTGATTGAACTTGTTCCCTCGTGGGCTGTCCCCAAGGCCCGCTGCCCTGCCCCAGGAGTCGTGATGCAACCTTCTTTCTCCGGTCCTTCCTCTCCCGGCCCCGACCGCCGCGCGCTGTTGCGGGGGCTGGGCGGGGCGGTGGCACTAAGCGCCGGCGTCCCGCTGCTGAGCCGCCTGCGGCGGCAGCGCTACGGCGAGTGACCCGAAGACCGTCATTCTCGGCTCCAGTCCCTGGTGACCGCGATCCCCACGCTGATCGTGTACTTCGTGCTCCAGTGGCAGTTCGTCAGCGGCCTGACGCTCGGCGGCCAACAAGGCCTGACTCAGCGGTTGTCAGAGGCCGGTCTGAGCCGTTCAGGACCGAACACACAAGTCTGCCGGAGGCAGGAGTTGTTCGCTGCGCGCTCCTGCCTCCGGTACCCACCACCGATCCACCCATCCGCGAGTGGCGGACGACTACGCCGAGAGGCAGCGGCGGCGCGCGTGGCGCCGTCCGAACAAGTCCATGAGATGGACCGCTTGGCAGGCGAAGCCTTGCTGGCTCGGCTCCTGGAGACGGCGGAGAAGGAGCCCGAGGCCGGGCTGATGAAGGACCTTCCGCAGTCTCTGCGACATTTGCGTGATCAGCCTGCCAAGTCGGACGCCGGCGTCTCCGCCACTTCACACTACGCGGGCACCACAGGCGAAGCCGACTCCAGCGGACTCAGCTTGACTCGACAGCTGCCACGGCTCGAACGAAGTCGCCCCTCGACCTCTGCGTCCGCCCGCGCCACCTCGATCGGCGGCCTGCACAGAGCCGTATGTACAGAGCCGCAAGCACAGAAGGGACACGACATGCTCAACTACCAGCGCACCCGACCCAGTCCTCACTCCACCGCACTCCCTCCCGCGGAGACCCGCTCCCTGCGCCGCGCGGCAGCTGGTCTGCTGGCCGGGCTGATCACGGTGTCGATCAGTACCCTGTCCGGCGCATCACCGGCCGCCGCAGAAGACCCCACGTTGGACGCCGGCCAGTTCCAAGGCGTGAACTGGGCCAGGGTGGGAGACAACTTCACCTACGGCGCCGTTGTCCCCGAGGGGCTGAACGAATCCGACAGTTACGAGACCGTCAAGGCCAAGGCCAACGCCATCCTCAGCGGGTTCCAGAGCATGCTCGGCGCCAACACCGTACGGCTGCCGATCAACAGCCACTCCGTCCCGGGCACGACGTGGGGCGACAGGTACGCCGGCGCCATCGATGCCGCGACAGCCAAGGGCTTCAAGGTCATCCTCTCCTACTGGGAAGGGGACGGCGAGGACAGGAACAACGACGGGAAACCGGACGGGCCAGGCTGGAACGGCAAGGTCGTTGACGCGGACGCGTTCAAGTCGATGTGGAAGGCCGTGGCGGGCAGGTACGCGTCCAACGGGCTGGTCTACTTCGAGCCGTTCAACGAGCCCCATGGACACAGTGCCACCGAGTGGGCGGACGTCGCCGCCAGGTGGATCGCCGACAGCCCATCGGTCCCCAGGAACCGGATCATCGTGAGCGGACCCGGCTACAACGACTACGTCACGAGCGTGTGCGCCGACTCCCGCCTCGACGGGACCTACCTCTCGCTCCACCACTACGCCTTCAATAAGCCGGCGAGGACCTACGGCGAGTGGGTCACCGACTTCAAGAGCAAGGTCGGCACCTGCGCCAAGCGCACCATCCTGGACGAGTTCGGCGCACCGATGGGCGGCGCAGGCGCGGACGCCGGCAAGGACTACAACGACGCCGACAGCACGGACAACTTCGTGCGGTACCTGCGCGCCGACACCGAAACCGTCCGCGAACTCGGCATGGGCGCGGTCTACTGGCCTGCCATCGGCGGCAAGTACCAGGAGTACCCCGACCACGACTACTACTCGCTCTTCGACCTCGAGGGCGGCGGTGCCAACCTGACGCTGGGCATCCGCAACATCAGCGGTATCGACGCCGTCAAGCGTGCCTGGGGTGCCGACCCCGGCTCACACACGAGCATCCTGCGCAACGCCGATGGCAACGGCTGCCTCGACGTCCCCTATGTCAGCCACGACAACGTCCAGGTCCAGGTCCACGACCAGTGCTCGGGCGGCGCCAACCAGCAGTGGACCCTGACGCCCTCCGGACAGCTCACCGTATATGGCGGCACGAAGTGCCTGGACGCCTACCGTGAAGGCGCGAGCAACGCCACCGAGGTCGGCACCTACGACTGCAACGGCCAGAACAACCAGAAGTGGATGTTCTACTCCGACGGCACGATCCGCTCAGTGAAGTCCGGTCTGTGCCTGGACAAGGACCTGGCCACCTCCAAGGCCCAGCTCTGGTCCTGCTGGGGCGGCGACAACCAGAAGTGGAAGACCAGCTAGCGGAAATCCCCACTGGGCACGCCCGCACGCCCGCAGGCCGGTCGCGGACGCCAAGAGATGCGACCGGCCTCCCTGGGGGCTCTCGCCGGCGAAGGAGAGTGGTGGCCCTCAACGGAGGACGAGGCCAGCGTCAGCAGGCACTTGGCCGAAAGAGCACAGCGGCCGAGGAACAGTAGTACTCGCTCCTGAAGGGGGCCGCTGAGTGCCTCGGAAGGTAGATCATCCCACCGGGTCGGTCAACGTGACAGAGCCCTTACGGGGCGCCGGCGCGGTGATCTCCCTTTTGAGGATCTTGCCGCTGGGGCCGGTCGGCAGCGTGTCCGCGAGCCACACCTGGCGGGGGTACTTGTATGCCGCCACGCGCTCCTTGACGAACTGCTGAAGCTCGGCGGGCGTTGCCTGGGCCTTCGGGCGCAGCACCACCGCGGCCGCGATCTCCTCGCCCAGATGCGTGTCGGGCACGCCCACCACCGCGGCCAGTGCGACGGCCGGGTGCTCGTGGAGTACCTCCTCGATCTCGCGCGGGTAGACGTTGTAGCCGCCGCGGATGATCATGTCCTTCTTACGGTCGACGATGTACAGGTAGCCATCCTCGTCCTGCCGCGCGAGGTCGCCGCTGCGCAGCCAGCCGTCCGGGATGGTGGCCGCCGTCTCCTCCGGGCGGTTCCAGTACCCCTTCATCACGTTCGGTCCGCGGACGGCCAGTTCGCCGATCCCGCCGGGGGTCACGTCCTGGCCCTTGTCGTCGAGGAGCCGCACCTCCACGTCCTTGATCGGGGTGCCGATGGACCCGGCCTTGCGCGGCCGGTCGGGGTGGTTGAACGTGACCACCGGACTGGTCTCGGACATGCCGAAGCCTTCCAGCACCACACAGCCGAAGCGACGCTCGAAGCCGTGCAGGACCTCCACCGGGAGCGAGGCTCCGCCGGAGACGCACATCCGCAGCGTGGACACGTTCGCTTCCGATGGGTGTTGGAGCAGTGCGGCGTACATGGTCGGTACGCCCTCGAAGATCGTCGCCCGGTCGCGGGCGATGGCGTCCAGTACGGTCTGCGGGTCGAAGCGGGGGATCAGGGTGAGCGAGGCACCGGCGCGGATGGTCACGCTCATCGTGCAGATCTGGCCGAAGATGTGAAACAGCGGCAGACAGCCCACGACCACGTCGTCCGCTGTCACCCGCTGCACATGGACCGCGTTGACCTCGGTGTTGTGCCGCAGTCCGGCGTGGGTGAGGGTGGCGCCCTTGGGGCGGCCGGTGGTGCCCGAGGTGTACAGCAGTACGGCCACGTCCTCGCCGTCCGGCTCCCTCACCTCCGGCAGCGGCTCGTGACCGGCCAGCAGGCCCGCGAAGGCCGCGGGCTCGACGGCCAAGTGCCGCACTTGGGCGGCGGCCGCGCCCTGCGCACCCTCGCCCGGCGCCTGGTGCCACTCGAAGAGCAGCACCGCGCCGGAGTCACGCAGGTGGTACTCGGTCTCCCGCGTCTTCAGCAGCGGGTTCATCGGTACGACGACCGCTCCGGCGCGCAGTACGCCGTAGTACAGGACGACGAACTCGGGAACGTTCGGCAGCATCAGAGCGACCCGGTCTCCCGGCCGTACGCCCTCGGCCCTCAGCAGCGCGGCGGCGCGGGCGCTGCGCTCCTCGAGCTCCGCGTAGCTGGTGACCTGGCCTCCAAGCCGCAGCGCGGGGCGTTCCGGCTGCCGCCGTGCCGTCTCCACCAGGAATTCCGCCAGATTGGCCATGACCGCCTCCACGAAAGTCGCCGTCGAAATCCGCTGTTCACGTTGACGACATCGTGCAGATGTCCGTGGCGACGGCCTATGTGCGGCATGACAGCGTCTGCTCTCCCGGATTGTTCCCGAGAACAAAGCAGGGGCGTTACGCTGCGGGAATGGACCTCTCAGGGGTGGTCTCGGCGCTTCATGCGAGGCTGCCGGAACTGGGCGAGCGGATGGCGCAGCGCATCCGCTCGGACGTCGATGCCTACAAGGACGAGTCGCTGATCCCCTTCGACTCGCTGCGCCGCTCGTGCACCGCCAACGCGGACCTGCTCCTGAACCAGCTCGGCCGCGAGGGCGCGCAGGACCCGAGCCCGGCCCGGGAGACCGGGCGCCTGCGTGCCGAGCAGGGCGTGCCGCTGGCGGACACCCTGCACGCGTACCGGATCGGCTTCGAGCTCGTGTGGACGGAGATCCTCGCCGAGGCCCGCACCCATCGCGAGGTCGATGACGCCCAACTGGTGTCCCAGTCCGCGGAGATCTGGGCCCTGTTCGGCCGCTACGCGGAGGCGGTGGCGGCGGCCTACCGGGAGACGACCGCCGAGCTGACCTCGCGGCGTCAGGCGCGCCGCTCGGCACTGGTGGAGGCACTGTTCACCGGCGTCATCGCCGACCGTACGCTGTGGGAGGCCGCGCGTGAGCTGGGCCTGCCGGACCGCGGTCCCTACGTCGTCGCCGCTGCGGCTGCCGACGCTCCCGGCGAGGAGCCGCTGGCGGGAACCGAGGCGGAGCTGCGTCAGGCCCAGGTCCATTTCGCCTGGCGGTTGCTGCCCGATCAGCAGATCGGTCTGGCCGCCGTGCCCACGGCGACCGCGGAGAGGACCTGTCTGCGCATCCTGCGCCGGGCAGGCGCCCGCGTAGGCATCAGCCCGTGCTTCCACTCGCTACGGGACACCCCTCAGGCTCTGCGCTTCGCCCGTCTGGCTCTGGCCGGCCTCCAGGGCACCGGCCCCGGCGTCGCGCGGTTCGACGACGACCCGCTGGCGATGGTCGTCGGCGCCGCCCCGGCCGAGGCGGCGCACCTCGTGGAGGTGGTCCTCCAGCCGCTGCTCGATCTCCCCGCCCCGGAGCGTTCCCGCCTCCTGGAGACCATGGAGCACTGGTACGCCGCCGCCGGCTCCGCCACCGACGCGGCGCGCAACCTGTTCGTCCACCCCAACACGGTCCGCTACCGGCTGCGGCGCGTCGAGGAACTGACGGGCCGCTCCCTGTCCGATCCGCGAGCGGCGGCGGACATCGGCGCGGCGCTCCTGGCGGTCCGCCGGGCGGGCGCGTCACCCAGTGACGTACTTCAGTAACTCGACTGCGTACTTCTACCGGGGTCCTCGCCCCGGCCGGGCCGTAGGGATCGGCGGGCCGGACGAGGGCCCGAGGATTATCCAAGGTGGTCGCAGGTGGGCAGAACGACGAAGAGAGCCCACTATCACCCCACCCACGAATTGATCAGTTAGGGACGGAAGCGGAATCGTTGAAACGGCGCAGGGCGGAAAAGATGCCGTCTGACCTGCAGTAAGATCGAAATGATCACAGCATGTAGTCGTGATGTTCGCACACGTGATCAGTCCGCCAGAGTCGCCGGCTGCACGGCCTGCGGCCCGAAGCGCCGACGGGCGCGGTCCGCGGCGACTTCGGCCGCGCGGGCACGGGCATCGCCGGGATCCAGGGAGAGCTGCCAGTAGGCGTTCTCGTCCGGCAGCAGACCGTCGGCGCGGATCGCGTAGGCGCGGACGCGTGCCCGCTGCAGTCCGAGGGAGGTCAGCAGACCGAGTGCGGTCGCGGCGAGGGCGGGTGAGTGATCGGTGGGTTCCGGCAGCGCACGTGTGCGCGTGCTGGAGCTGCGGTCGGCGTACCGCACCGTGAGGGTGAGCCGACTCGCGATCCGCCCTTCACCGCGCAGACGTTGGCCGATCTGCTCGGCAAGTCCCAGCACTGCACGGTGGTGTTGGGCCGGGTCGAGGCAGTCCCGCTCCAGCACGAGGTCGGCGATCAGGTGCTCCGCCGGTTCCGACGGGGTGACGGGGCGGGGGTCGTGGCCGCGGGCGCGTTCGGCCAGCAGCCGTGCCTGGCCGGCGCCGAGGAGGCGTTGCAGCGTCGCCGAGGGCAGGTCGGTGATCTGGCCGATGGTGTGCAGGCCGTATCTGCTGAGCGTCTCCGCCGTGGCGCGGCCGATGCCGGGCAGCGCGGTGACCGGGCGGGGGTGGAGCCAGTCGGCGGCCCGCTCGGCGGGGACCCAGGTGGTCTCGCCCGGCGCGGCCGTGTCGGCCGCCATGGCTGCCAGCATCCGGTTGCCCGCGAGCCCGGCGCTGCTGTCGATACCGTAGAGGCCCTTCAGTCTCATCATCGTCATCTGGACCATGTCGTAGGGGGAGAGGTCGAAGTATCGGAGCGCTGAAGTCAGGTCGAGCTGTACGGCGCCCGGCGGGATGGCCTGCACATGAGGCGTGACACCGGACACCAGTTCGATTATGTCCCCGTACTGGGCCTCGGTCAGCCCAGCGTGCAGATGGAGGTGGGCGATGTGCCGCTGCCGTGCACTCATCCCGCGCTCCCCGGGCTTCGGTGGCCGAACTTCTTCAGATCGGCGGAACGGGTGCCGGCGGGTTGGAGGTCGGCGTACGGATGCAGCCGGGCACCCGCGGTGCCGTCGGCCAGGGTGCGCTGCGGCTGGGCGGGGGTCGGGTGCGGGCGGCTCTCGCCGAGCAGGGCGAGCGCGGCCTCGGGGCCGTTGTCCCGGCGGGCGGCGGCGATCTCGTCCAGGTCCCAGGCCATGGAGCCGACGACGGTACGGCGGGTGCCACGCACCTGGACCGTGCCACGCACCAGCAGCAACCCGCTGTGGAACACGGTGTGCGCGCAAGCCGGATGGGAGTCCTCGAAGAACGCCAGGTCGACCAGCCCGGACCCGTCCTCCAGCGTGACGAAGATGATCCGCTTGCCACTCGCGATCGGCGGCGTCTGCGTGGAGGCCCGCACCCCGGCCACGAGCACCTGCTGACCAGCCCGCATCCCGGCCAGATGCGCCGCGTCGGTCGCGCCGATCTCCCGCAGCAGCCGGTGATGGTGCTCCACCAGATGCTTGGAGACATCGATGCCAAGGGTGCTCAACTCGGCGCTCAGCGCCTCCCGCCCGGTCATCTCCGGCAACCCGCTCGGCTCCGAGCCCCCAACCGCGCCCGCGACGATGGGCAGTTGACCCTCGTGCGCGGACCGGGTCCGGGACTGCCGGTGCAACTCCGCGATCTGGAGCAGCAGATCACGCCGGGTGAGCCGGCCGTCGTGCAGACAGTTCAGGGCGCCGATCTCGGCGAGGCGCTCGGCGATGGGCCGGCTGGGACGGGCCCGCTGCCAGAAGTCCGACAGCGATCCGTACGGCTGGCTCTCCTCGATCCGAGCGCATTCGTCCTCGCTGATGCCGTGCACCGCGGACAACGCGAGCCGCACACCCCACTGCTCCCCGTCGGCCTTCTCCACGGTGTGCCGCACCCGGGATCGGTTGATGTCGACGGACAGCACTTGCACGCCGCCCCGCCGGGCGTCAGCAACCAGGACCCGCTTGGGCCACATCCCGGGATCGTGTTCGAGCAGACCCGCCAGCAGGAACGCCGGATAGTGCGCCTTGAGCCAGGCACTCTGCAGGGCCGGTACGGCGAAGGCGACCGCGTGGGCGCGTTCTTCGCGATCCGCATGTCTCGTGAGACATCGCGCCCTGAACCGCCGACGCTACTCTCCCCAGAGTTTTGGATGATCAGATAGGGACCCGGCGGCGGGCGGGATGAGACAGTGGACTTCCGGAAAAGATCCATCTCCAAACTCATCCGATCGAGGTATTTTTTGGCGTTTGAGCCCGGAGGGGAGAACGCGCATGATAGTACGCCGCGAGGTCTGCACAGCAGGTTGGCGGAACTCTCGACGGCCCTCGACTACGTCGGGCGCAACGCCTCCATTTCCTTGGAGGAAAGAAGTAATGAATCGCAGCCTCTTTGAGCTTGAGCCGCGTCTGCCAATAGACAAAACCAACCGAGAGTTCCGAATCGTACGCGAGACCGTGGGCTTTACAGCCGCCCGCCGCCTCATGGACGAGATCTTCTCAACATTCCCTGACACGGACGGGAACTTTCGCAAAGAATTTCAGACAACGGGTTTCTCCCCCCGGTTTCTTGAGTTGACCCTCTACGCAATGCTGCAGGAGCAAGGTCACCAGGTTGACAGATCCAGCGCCGCTCCCGACTTCGTGATTCGAGGTGCGCACCCGGTAGCCATCGAAGCGACAACCACCAATCCACCACAGGGCAGCACCTCAGAGACTGACGAAGACATCATGGCTGCGGTGCGCCGACTCATCCCCGACGACCTGGCCGAGGCAGAGGAAGAGTTCGTCCTCCAGGCAGGCAAGGCCATTCGTCGAAAAATGATCAAAAGAGATGCGCAGGGGCACGCATACTGGGAGAAACCTCACGTCGCAGGTGTCCCCTTTGCAATCGCCCTGGAGGCGTTCCACCACCCCAGCGCTCTAATCTTCAGCAGTACAGCTCTTGCCAACTATCTGTACGGCCAACGGGATGTTGCACACCACGACAATAATGGCCGACTCGTGATCACTAGTGAGCAAATCACCGAACACAAGAACAGAGACAAGAAGCCAATTCCAAGCGGGCTATTCAATCAGCCCGGATCTGAGCACTTGGCCGCCGTAATGTTCACAAATGATGCCACGATCTCGAAGTTCAACCGCATGGGTACAGAACGGGGATACGGGCCTGAGAACGTACACCTTATTCGAGGCGGGCTAATGTACAACACTGCCCCCGATGCAGACACTCCCACGCCTTTCAAGTATGAGGTCGTCGAATGTGAACCGGAAGAGCGTGAGAGATTTTCCGAAGGGTTCCATGTGTTCCACAATCCCAACGCGCGCCACCCGGTCTCAGTGGGAACCTTCGAAGGATGTGTCGAGCATCGCCTGCTGGAGACGGGCAGGACCTTGACCACCTGGAAGGGGCGCAGCATCTTCGCTTCAAGAACGGTCATCATTCAAGGCACAGAATAAGGACTGGAACGTCAGAGCTCAGTCACCTATGGCCACCGTGCTTCATCACAGCCCACTGCCGGGACCAGCAGCACCGGAGGCAATCTCATGAGAGGCTCCTACTAACGGCGGGGAGGAGGCAGGTCCGTGGCAGGTGAACGAGTGTCGGCCATGGGTGGCGGGGTTGCCGACAAGCTAGGCAACCGCTACGAAGGCTGGTGGACGATCTGGCGAGGCGTGGTTCCGGTCCTTCGCGGCCACTATGACTCCATCCAAGTCGAGGTTCCAGGCCCCCCTGGCGAGGCAGTGGAATTTCGTCTCTACGGCCATCAGCCGTCAGGGCCGGGCCAGGTGCATCAGTGCAAGCGCAGCCGTGCCTCTTCGTGGACGCTGAATGCCCTTCGGACAGAGGGCCTGCTGGATCCGTTCGAGCGCCATTTGAGGCAGGGAACCGAGGTGGTTTTCGCCTCGGGCAAGTCATGCGCTTTGGAGAACTTGTCGGACAAGGCTCGTCGACTCTCTCTGGACGATTGGACGGCCTCCTTCACGGAAGCCGAAGAAGCAGACGTAGACACCCTCCTTGACGCATGGGAAGCGGACCATGCCGGGGTGCGTAGTCTGCTTCGAGGCTTCACCTTCCACCTGATCAACGATCACCCCCTCAAGGACGCAGCGATAGGGTCCTTGGAGACACAAGTAACCGGGAACCCGAAGAATGCCTTGCTATTCATCGGCGATCTCCTCTTGGAGCACCTCTCGACCCCGCTGACAGCTCAGTTCCTGTGGTCGGCATTGCAAGAAGAGGGATACAGGCCTCGTGATGGGTACGACCACTCTTCTGTTGTAACCGTCCGGGAAGTCAGTGAGCGCTACGTCGAAGGAGTGCGTCGACGAAGGCCAGAAACCCTTTCATTGATCGCCCGCCCCGAGGTCGAGCAGATCGTCAATACTTTGAAGGCCCCGGCCGGAGGTCCTGGCCTAGTCGTGGTCGGCGCTCCCGGCGCCGGAAAATCCACCACGCTGGCTGAGGTATGCGCGCGGCTGGCAGCGGACGGCGTAGTTGTCGGGGCACTTCGTCTCGATGTGACGGACGCATCGTATACGGCACGTCAATTGGGAGCACAGGATGCAGTCGGCTTCGGTGCCTCTCCATCCGCGGTTCTGGAGCGAGCGGCTGCCGGTGAATCCAGTGTCCTGGTAATTGATCAACTGGATGCGCTGTCCCGTTTCAGCGGCCAGGGCGATCCCGTCCTTGGTGGGATTCGGGAAGTACTCGAGACGGCACGGGCCAGTGCTGACATGCGACTACTCGTCGCTTGCCGTCGCTACGACCTGGCCCACGACCGCCAACTCAAGAATTTGTTGGGCGACTTCACGGTGATTGACCTCGGTCCTCTCGCCGATGAGCACGTCCGCGAAGCTCTGATGGGGTTGGGAGTCGATCCCACTGGTCTGTCCGTCAGACAGCGGAATTTGCTGAGCAGTCCGTTCGCTCTGCGCTTGCTCGCAGAAATGGTCTCCGATCCCGGCGGCGGCGGGCGAGCAGAATTCGACATCGCACATGCCACAACACTGACGCAGTTGCTTGATTCCTTCGACGGTGAGATGCGTAGACGACTCATTCAGCGTCTTGGTGTCGATAGTTATGCCCAGGGTATCTCAGCGTTCGCCCGCCGGCTCAGCGGCATGGGATCCCTCTCCGCCCCTCGCAATGTCATCGGTGAACCCGGTCCGGACACACTGGACGCACTCATCGGGGAAGGCGTGCTGGTCGAGGACCGTGGCCGAGTACGCTTCTTCCACGAGGAGTACTTCGACTATGCATTCGCGAGGCAGCACATCCAAGCCAGCGGTTCGGCCGTCAGTCTGATCCAGGGCAACTCCCAGGACTTGATGTGCCGACGCCTGGTTCGTGCTGTCCTTTCCCTCGAACGCGAACTCGATCTGGACCAATACAAAGCAGATCTCGAAGCCATACTCCCGCATGCAACAGGTCGCCGATCGCACATCCGTGCAGCCGTACTGACGTGGCTGAAGTCTATTGCCCCAGTGAAGTCTTATGAGTTCGAGGATGTCATCAACCTTGCTGTCAACTCCGCCGACCCTCTCTCTCGAAATGCCACGCGTGTTCTGGTGAGCTCTGGGTTCGTCCCCCACCTGCTGAACCACGGGCTGATGGACAGCGTTAGTGCCGGCTTCGACGGTGACGTCAGCCGGCGCGCGGCTCCAAGCAACGGATTGTCAGGGTTCTCCTCAGACCAAACCCGGTGGATGCTGACCGAATCAGCGCGGGTCTCACCAGAAGAGATCTGCGCGGGCCTGGTACCTGTGGCACGTGACCCGAGCATTGCCCTGCCGTGGACGCCCATGTTCCTGTGGACGGTTTTTCTCGCTGGTCCGACCGCAGGTCAAGCCACCGTAGATCTCTACTGTGCGACCGCGATGACGGTCGGGAATGGCTACGCAGCCATGTCGGAGAGCGCAGCGGGAGAAAACGCCTCTGAACAGACCGTATTGGGCAAGGCTGTGGCTGCGCTGTTCGGCTCAAATGGATTCCACGCTCTCAGCACCCTTGCAGGGCGTACCGCCGCGCCAGTCGCGACCGCTCTGCGTGCCTGGCTTGAAACTCGGGCACAGATCGCAAGGGCTGCTGGGGCTCGTAACGCTTTCGATCATTCGATCTTTCTGTCCCGGGAGGGAACGGGTCTTCGGATCTTCCAGCGTGCCGCTGAGCGTGATCCGCTTGCTTTCCTGGAGAAGCTGACCGAGCCGTTGCTCGCAGAGCTCAAGGAGATCGACTTCGAGGTGAGGTGGCATCCCACCGGAACTCCGGATGACGGCGGCCCCGGGCTACGGGATAGAGGTTTCGGCACGGCCGTTGGATTGCCTCCTGATCTGGAAGGGGAAGTGGTCGAGGGATTGCAGACGGCACTGTGTCTGGCTGCCGCCGAACATCCGGCCGAGGGGGCCCAGTACCTTGAGCAGTGCACCTCGACTGATCTCCTTTTGGCTCATCAACTTGCAGCCTCCGCCTTCAGTCAGTGCGCGCCAGAGCTGCACCCGGCTGCTCTGGCCTGGGCTTCACGAGGCGATGTGCGTGGCCTTCCTCTGAATTCCACGGTTGCCTGGGCTTGGGGTGAGGTCCTGGCCCATCTTGCGGACGTAGGTACAGAGTCGATCCGAGAAAGCGCAGTTGCCCTGGCCATCGCACCGTATGCATCGCTGGACCTTGATGCCGCCTCCGCCTCGGTGAGTAGCTCCAGTTCAACCGCCACTTCCGTGAGCAGAGATCAGCAACTGGCCCATGAGCAGCTCGTGGTGCTCTCCCTCATCGAACGGCGGATTGGTGCCCGCCTTGAACAATCGGCGCGTGAACGGCTCACTCGGCTGACGGAATCATTCGGGTCGGCGCCGACAACCTCCGACGCGTGGGTACACCAACTCCGGGGAGGGGACTCCGAATCTGAACCGGGACCGCTGACCGATGACCAATGGATCGAAGCAATCAACAACTACGACCAATTCCCGGTTCGCCTGGGGACTTTGGAGTCAGCGGCGCGTTCTGAGCCTGCCCGGTTTGCGCGATGCGTGACGGCTCGCATCGGTCCGCAGCACGATCACCGGTGCACGCTCGCTGTCCTCCGCGGGATTGGCAGTGCTCTTGATCTGCCCTCTGACGGGATACTCAGTGCGGTCGTCGACACGGTCGCAACTGTGTCGGGTTGGGGAGTCGCAGCCTTCAATCGGCAACTGTGCTCACTGCTGGACAAGCTTGCGGGTGCGCAATTGCCTGAGCGGGTACTCGCCTGGCTCGTCGCTGTGGCTACGACTGCGGTCGACCCGAGCCCGAGTGCGGCGCCCGATCCCGGCGAGGAGCACGCCAATGCGGGTCTGAATTCTGACCGAGGTGCTGCGGCTTTCTGCATCGCACAACTGCTTGGCCCGGGGGAGCACAGAGCGGAGCGGCTGAAGGCACTCCTGCCGGCCATCCGGAGCCTTGTGGTTGATGACGCAGACCAGGTCCGCATCTGGTGTCCAGTGATCCTGACCCGCGTCCATCTGTCGGACCAGGGTGCTGCCTCTGAACTGAGCAGCCACTGGCTCAGTCTGGCCGATGACGCCCAGTTCGTCGCCCCCTACCTTGACCGGCTCACGTGGCAACTGCTCCGTAGCAATGCAGATCTGGGACTTACCCTCGTCCAACGCATGCTGGAGGCCGACTCACCGGATGCCCGCCGACGCGGCGGTACCCTCGCTGCGATGGCCGCTTTCCTGGGCATTGGGTCCTTGGAGCCGGAGCGGAGACCGCACCCGCAAGATCTGTTCGAACAGAGCCTCCTTGATGCGGCTTCACGCAGCGGAGTGGCCGAAGCGCTGGCCGTGCACGTCGAGGATCTGCCTCAGGTATCCCGGGTCTCGGATGCCGAGGTGGGCGCGGATGAGGGACTACTTGTACGCCTACTCGACGATGAAGATCAGGCTGTGCGCAAAGCAGCGATCGGGTTCGTACGCCATGTAAACGGATCGTTGATCAGGCGCGAGCGGCTCTTGACGGCTCTGGTACCGACATTGGCGTTCGCAGATGCCCCTCAGGAGGTCTTTCACGCACTCGACCAAGCAGGGGCAGAGTTGCCGGTTGCTGCGGGGCTGTCCTTGTGTGAAACCTGGCTCAGCGCTGGCAATCGGACTGTGGGCGACATCAGTACGCGCGACTCCGCGATCGCCTTTGAGGTAGCCGATGTTGTTCTCTCCCTCTATGCCAGTACTCGTGCAGGGAGCTCGGAGCGTGAGCGCACTCTGGATCTCTTGGACTCCTTGGTAGAGGCCGGGGCGATCGACATCGACAGGAAGACCGACGAATGGGCAAGCCAGTGATGTGACCCAGGGGGCGCAGACCTCGTGATCGCTCTCGGCATGTGTTCAGCGCTGTCGGCATCCCAGGCGGTCACACCAGTCCCGCTGTGCTGGCGGGTCGAACTGCATTGGGCCCGAAGCGGGCCCTAGCCCTATCAGCTGCGGCCTCGATCCGGCGTGTCTTGTCGTCGCTGGTACCGAAGGTGAGCTGTCGAGTGGCCGAGTTCGCGTCGAACAGGCCGTCCGCCCGCAGGGTGATGCCTCGGACCCTGGCTCGCTGCAGGCCGAGGGTGGCGTACAACGCGTAGGTGGCAAGGCGCAGTTGTGGGCTGTGTGCGGTGGGCTCCGACAAGGTGCGGTTGCGCGTGGTCGTCGAGTGATCGGCGTATCTGACGGTCAGGCTCAGGGATCGACAGACCTGTTGTTCGCTGCGGAGTTGGGTTCCGAGGCGTTCGACCAGGTGTGACAGGACACGGCGCTGCTGGTCCGGATTGAGTTCGTCTCGCCCGAAATGGTGTTCTGCGCAGAGGGAACGAGGCAGGGCTCCGGGGGTGACACGAGTGGGGTCGATACCGGCCGCCCGCTGGTGTAGCTGCCGCCCGGCGGCCGTGCCCAGGATGCGTTGAAGTGTGGACAGCGGTGTGACCGCAATCGTGTCGAGGGTGGTCAGGCCGTAGGAGGCCAAGGTGCGTACTGTCGCCGGCCCTACTCCTGGCAGGGCTGCCGCCGGCAGACCTGCCAGGAAGGCGACGATGTCCTGAGGGGTGTCGGGGATGGTGCGGATCGCGCCGGGTGCTCCGCGGTTGGCGGCCAGTTGCGCGAGCAGCGGGTTGGGGGCGACGCCGATCGTGCAGTCGGCGTCGAAACCTGCGGCAGCACGCATGCGGATCAGGGCCGCCAGCTCGGTGGCGTCGCGATCGAAGTACCGCACGCTCCCCGACACGTCTACGTATGCCGCATCGGGTGGTAGTCCCTGCACGACCGGGGTGACCTCGCCGAGCATTCCCAGAAGTTGACGAAACATTTCTTCGCGGCATGGGCCGAAGTGGATGTAGAGGATCATCGTGGTCACCCGGCACTTCCAGGGCTGGAGTGGTGGAAGGTTCTTCCGTTGATGGCCGGAGCACCTGGAGGCTTCAAGTCGGCCCAGGGGTGCAGTTCATATCCGGTGGGCTGGGTAATGGTCCGGCGTGCGGCGGTCGGGCCGGCTGCGGCCGCCGGACGGGCGAGGTGGTTAGCGACGGCGGTTGGGCCTCCGTCGCGATACAGGTCGATGAGTTCGGCCAGATTCCAGGCGGCGGTGCCGGTGATGCTGAAGGCGCGCGGCGGGCGCCGGGCTACCGTTCCGCGCACCAGCAACAGGCTGCTGTGGAAGACCGTGTGGGCGCAGCGTGCGTGGCTGTCCTCGAAGAATGCCAGGTCAGACAGGCCGCTGGGATCGTCGAGGGTGGCGAAGATGACGCGCTTGCCGGAGCGGACTGGCGGGGTCTGGGTGGCGACCTTGATGCCGGCGACCAGGACAGGGGTGCCATGCCGCAGATGCGGCAGGTCGGCGGCAGGGGTCGCACCGATGTCGGCCAGCAAGGATTGGTGATCTTCTAGCAAGTGCCGTGAGATGTCCATGCCGAGTACGTCGAGTTCCGCGGCGAGTTGCTCGGAGGTACTCATGACCGGCAGTCCCGCCGCAGTGCTGCCATCCCCCGGCGTGTCGAAGTCGTTGTCCATAGGGAGTTGTCCCGAGGTGGAGTCATGACCTCGGCTGGATCGGTGAAACTCGGCGATCTGCAGCAGCAACTCACGCCGAGGTCCGAAGACATCCATCGCCCCGACCTGGGCCAGGCGTTCGGCCAACGGCCGACTGGGCCGGGCGCGCTGCCAGAAGTCGCCCAATGAGGTGTAGGGCTGCGCGCCGGTGATTCGCTCGGCCTCGGCCTCGGTGATGCCGCGCACTTGGGACAGACCTACCCGAACTCCCCACTTACCAGACACCAGTTCGATTGTGTGTGCGGACTGCGAGTGGTTGATGTCGGGCAGCAGGAGAGGGACCCCATGCCGACGGGCATCTGCGGCCAGGACTCTCTTGTGGTACATCCCCGGATCATGGGTGAGCAGTCCGGCCAGCAAAGCCGCCATCCGGTGGGCCTTGAGCCAGCTGGACTGGTACGCAGGCTGCGCGAATGCCGCTGCGTGCGCTTTCGCGAAGCCGAAACTTCCGAAGCTTTCCAGGATCTCCCAGACCTCTCGGATGACCTGCGCCTGGTAACCGCGGACGCGGGCCTCAGCGGCGAACCAGGCCCGCATACGGCCGCGTCGGTCTGGTTCGGACAGTGCCCGGCGGGCCTCATCGGCCATTCCACGGTCGCAGCCTGTCATCGTGGTCATGATCGCGATGACCTGTTCATGGAAGACCACCTGCCCTTTGGTCTCCTCCAGGATCGGCTTCAGGTGCGGATGTGGATAGCGGGCCTGGGTTCGGCCGTCGCGGGCCTCGATCATCGGGCTCACCATGTTCGCGGCCACAGGGCCCGGCCGGAACAGGCTGATGTCGATGATCAGGTCGAGGAACGACCGTGGCCGCAGATTTCTGACCAGCTCGCGCTGGCCTGGGCTTTCGAGCTGGAACGTACCCAAGGTGTCACCGGATGTGATCAGGTCGTAGGTTGCCGGATCGTCGGGCGGCACCTGTGCCGGGTCGTCCAGGTCGAGGTGCTCGCCGGTGGCCCGCTCGATCTCGGCGACGGCGTGGGCGAGCGCTGACTGCATCCGCACGCCGATGATGTCGATCTTTGGGTGGCCAGTGTCCTCGATGTCTTCCTTGTCGAACTGGGCCATGGCGATGCCCTCAACGGTGGTCGGCATCACCGGAGTGCGCGCGAGCAACCCGGCGTTGGACACCAGGAGTCCACACGGGTGCATGGCGGCCTCGTGCGGCAGGCCGTCCAGCATTTCCACCAGTTCCCACAACCGGCCGTGATCCTCACCGGCGACTTCGCGGAGCTCCGGCAGTTCGGTCAGTGCCGCCCGCGCGTCCCGGGCCCGGATGTGAGGAAACGCCTTGGATAGCTCAGCAGCCCGATCAGGGTCCACACCCCGCGCCCGCGCCACGTCCTCGATCGCCCCACGCACTCGGTACGTCTTGTACACCGCAAGCGTCGCCACTCTCGCCGCCCCGAATCTCTCGCGTACCGCCTGATAGACCTCGAGCCTCCGAGCCGACTCCACGTCCAGGTCGATGTCGGGCAACGCGGATCGCCGCGCGGACAAGAACCGCTCCATGACCAGGCCGTGCGCCACCGGGTCGACCGGGCTGATCCCCAGCAGGTGAGTGACCAGCGACCCGACTCCCGAGCCACGCGCCGCGACCCGGATGCCCATCTTCTTGGCCTCCGTCGCGACCTCGGCGACGGTCAGGAAGTAGCTGGCGAAGCGGTGCCCGGCGATGATCCGAAGTTCATCCTCCAGTCGGTCCCACCGCGCTACTTCCCGGTGATAGCCACGGTTCATCATGCCCGCCGCGCACCGTTCGGCCAGCACTCGGTCGGCCGACTCCGCAGTGGCACCCACCAAATCGGGCTCCGGCAGATTCAGCCGCCCCAGTCCGAATGCCTCGCCCGGATCGACCACGCAGGCCGCCGCCGTTTCCTCGGTCGCTTTCAGTAGCTGCTGTGCCTCAGCGCCGCGTCCGCCCATCGCTTCGGCGACCTGCCCAGCTATCCGTTCCATCTCTCCGGCGTCCTTCAGCCATCGCTGCCCGCTGTCCAGCCGTGCCGCGTCCCGGCTGTCGATCGGTATCAGCAAACGCGCGGAATCCAGGATGTCGGCGACCTCCCGCTGGTACGGGTCGGCATATCGCACGCTGTTGCTGAGAACGGCCTCCACCTGCTGCTCGGCGGCGAAGCCTGCCATCCGTGCGGCCAAGCGCAGCGATCCCGGTCCGGTGCCAGGCCGTCCGTGGCAGACCACTTCCAGCCGCAGTGCCTCCCCGAACCGCTCCCGCCATGGCTCCAGCAGCAGCGCCGCTCGGTCCGGCCGCCCCGATGCCAGTGCGCGCCCTACCTCGGAACCCGCCCCGAGCAGCACGAACACCCCATCGTCGCCGCCGGTCAGGTCCTCCCATCGGATTCCCTCAGCCGACGCAGTCGATATCAGACGGCACAGCTCGGCCCAGCCAGATGCGGACCGAGCCAGGAACACCGCTCGGAAGGGTGCTTCCGTCACAAAGGCACCCCCCTTGGCCGGAGTGCGCTGCCGTTCCGTCCCAGGCAACCGGGATCCCGGCACGCCGGGCACTGCCAGATCAGTACCGAACAGAGGTCGCACTCCAGCTCGCTCGCACGCCTTCGCAAAGCGCACGGCGCCGGCAAGGGAGTCCCTGTCGGTCAGTGCCAGAGCGTCCAGTCCGCGTTCCGCCGCCCGCTCCACAAGCGCATGCGGATGGCTGGCCCCGTAGCGCAGCGAGTAGCCACTGGCGACATGGAGATGCGTAAACGACATACACACCTCCTGGTACCCACAAGCCCCCCTCCGTCCGCCTCATCCCGCGAGGTCATCACCATAACTCAAGAGTCGCACATTCGTTCGATCACCGCATCTGGGACGACCTCACCCCTGGCGCGATGAGCATGCGGCCGGGCATCTCGTCGAATCAGCAGCTGAAGACACGCAGATCCCGAGCTCGGAAGCGGCCATCCGCTCGACGGCTACTGCATCGCCTACACCCGGCCGGGCCAGGCCGACACCCGCTGCTTCCATACCTGCACGAGCAGGGCCTGCCCACCCGACCTGGATCACCGAGGGCCCCGATGCACCCCACTACCACCGGGCGTATACCGGATTCACAGCACCCACACCAGTGCGTTCAAGTCAATTCCGGACAATCACCCAAAGTAGCGCTTTGGCCAAGTTGCGCCGTAGCTGAAACATGAACCACCGCCCATCCTGGGCTTTACGGAGGATTGCGGGGCCCGACACTTCGCGCCTCGGATCCGAGTCGGCCGGATTCATATGCTTGATAATTACTTATTCCGATATATGGCAAATACTTTCGATTGCCGACCTCCACGCCGCCATCCACCCTGATGTGTCGAATATGCTGCCGACCCCTGCGCACCTCACTGGACAGGGGAATCGACCATGGGGGACGCGTTGGACATCATGCAGGTCGCGGGCGTGGGGGCTGCCGCCCTTGTCACCGAGATGGTCAAGAACACCTGGGAGTCAGTACGGGACTCGGTAGCCCGCTTCTTCCAGCGGGGCGGTGAGGAGAGCGCCGAGCAAGAACTGCGGCTCATCGACACAGCGCGGCAGCGGCTCGTGGGCAGTGCGGAGGGCGAACGGGCTTCGGTGGAGGAGCAGCTGCGCAGCCAGCTGATGATCCAGTTGGCGGCGTTCCTGCAGAAGCATCCGGACACGGCACAAGAGCTACAGAACCTGGCTGACCAGGTCCAGGAGGCTGACGAGGGCTCCAGGGCGCGGACGAGCGTGCATGGCAACACCAACAGCCAGGTCGTTATCGCCGGCGGAGCTATCAATGCCTCGGGCGGCTTCCACTACAGGACTCCGGAGGGGGGCCGGTGAGTGAGGAGACCGAACGCGGTTCCGTCCCGCCGCCCTTCGATCCGCCGGTCCCCATCCCGGCGCCCGAACTGCGGGTGGACGTAGGTAACAACCAGAACTCGAAGATCATCGTGGCTGCCGGCTCCGTCACCATGACGAGCAAGCCGCAGCTGCCGGTGACCGGCATTCCGCAGGCGGAGCTCGACGTCGTACGTCTCGCGTGGGTGGGCCTGAGTTCGCGGGACGAGGAGGTGCGGACGGCAGGAGAGGCCATCGATCGTCTGACCGGGGGTGGGCCTCGGCTGGCCGTCATCGCCGGACCGGGCGGCTACGGCAAACGCACCGCCGGAATCAAGGCCCTGTGGGAGATCTCCCAGAAGGGACAGGCCGCTCCTGGCAAGCCGCTGGCCCTTCGGGAGATCCGGCCCGACTGGGAGAGGCCACACTCCCCGGACATCTCCGTGCTGCCCGACGAGCCGGGCACGGGGTACCTGCTCGACGTGGCCGCAGAGATCAGTTTCTGGCGCAACGTGGGCAACTTCGCGGAACAGCTGGTGAGTTACGCCGAGGAGCTGCTCTATGTGGGCTCGTACCTGGTCGTGATCGCCGACGAGCACGGGTGGCCCGAAGCCGCCTCCGGCACGCTGGCCCGGGTCGTCGCCCGCGCAACGACGAAGCCCTGCGCTCAACGAGTGGCACGGACGCACCTGGAGTACGTCCATCGCAAGCCCGACCGTATCCGTTGGCTCAACACGGCTTCCGCCGGAACAGGTCTGGTCGGCAAGGCCGCACATCTACTGACCGATGACAGCCGTCCAGCGGACGGCGCCCGCCTGGCCGACAAGCTCGCCTCCGCCGAGGACTCCGCAGAGGGCTTGAAGGCGGCGCTCAGCGCCTTCCAGGAGTGGCGATCCGACGTCCAGAAGGTCTTCGCCGAGACCGAGGACAAACCGGAGGACCGCGCGCTGCTCGTCTCCAGCCTGTTCCTCAACAACAAGGACGCGCTGACCATCCAGGACGGATCCAGGATGCTCCTGGACGAGCCCCGGGAGACCAGCGTTCGGACGATCCTGACCGGGCCCGATCTGACCACCCGGCTCAAGGCCTTGGGCGCGAAGGTCACCGGTCGGACCGTCACGCTCGACCACCAGCGCGGATACGCCCGAGCCGTCCTGCTCCACCTCTGGCAACAACGTGCCGACATCCACCTGCCGTTGCTGACGTGGCTCGACACCATCACATCTCCCAAGGGACCCGGGGCCGATCGGCTCGCTCCCATCGGCGACCTCCTGGTGGAGCTGGCCGTCGCGGAGAACGACATTCGCGTCATCAAGCAGATCCACGCCTGGATCGACAACGGCGACAGCAGCGCCGAGCACTTGGAGCTGATCGCTCGCGTCCTCACGGTCGCCGCCGAGGCGGACACTTTGGGCGCCGAGGTGCGTTCCCTGCTGCTGGACTCGGCGCAAGAGTCTTCGGAAGCCGTGGCGACCGTCGTCGCTCTGGTCTGCCAGGGAGACTTCGCGGACCACTACCCACGCCAGGCCCTCGTACGGCTGCGGCACATCCTCGACCGGCCCAACACCGATGGCGCCGTGCTCGTGGCCCAGCGGGCGCTGCGGGGCATCGCCGCGCGTGACGGTCAGCTGCCCCGCGTGTGGAGCACCGTCATCAAGTGGGCCACCGAGAAGAAGCACCTGGCCGGCCACCGGGCCTTTCTCTCGCTCCTGGATCCCCGCATCGATCCGTACGTCCTACAGGTCATGCTGGCAGCCGCGGAGCAGAAGGAAGACGTCAAAGAGGCGCTCATCCAGGGCTGGAACGTGGCGCTGGCCGACGACCGGGTCGACGCCGAGTGCCGTGAGCTGCTGACCGCCTGGGCGCAGTTCCGGCAGACGACAGAGGTGTCGCGTGAACTCGTGACAGAGATCCTCAACGAAATCGTTGTACAGCACCTGTACTCCACGCCGATCTCGGCGCTCATCTTCGGCGAACCCGGCGTGGCCAACGACGAGGCCGTCATCGAGCTGCGCAAGGACCTCAGACTGCCCGCGGCTCTTTCGGCGGCGCGCCTCAATTACGAGTCCGCTCCTGTGGAGTCCTGATCCGTGGCCTCCTCAGCCTGGTCGCGCCGCCGTATGCGCAGGGCAGTGCGGCGCGGCCTGACCGATTTCGAGGTCCGGCTGCGCAGTTCGCGTCCCGGGATCGGCTTCGTCGCCCGCATCACGGCCACGATCCTCACCGAGCCGCCCTATCCGGCCGCGAGCGAGGAGCTCGCAGCGGCCGTCCGTAGGATTCTCAGGAAGGCGGCGGCCGATGTCGCCGTGGGGTGCGATCCGGCGGATCTCGCCACAGCGCGGGATGTCGTCGCGGAACACCTACGCACGAAGCGCTCGCTGTCCACAGATCCGCCTGTCGAGTTTCGGGCCTCGCTCGCGCTCGATCTGCCGCCCGACGACCAGGCCGCCGTCGCTGCTCTGCTGTCCGCGCAGCGACAACAGGCTGTGATCGACATCCTGCGCCGGCAGGCGGCCGAAGCGGTTGCCTCCGAACTAGCCGACCCCGTCGCCCTGTTGGTGCGATGGATCGAACAGGACGACGCCGACTGGTCCAAGCTCTCCACCGTTCTCAGCGACGCAAACAAAGTGGCAGAGGCGTTCGCCCGGTACCGGCCCGAGCACGAGCGGACGGTCGAGCATCAGGCCCTTGAGGTGCTACGCGAATTCCTGGCCAGCTTCCCCGAGCCCAGTCAGAAGCGCATGCTCTACACGCTGCTGACCGCAGGCATGGAGAGCGCCCAGCGCCCTCAACATGCCTTGAAAGCACAGGCGTTACTCAACGGGCACGCGTCGTCAGTCATGGCGGGTGACGCGTGACCAGGCTGGCGGCTCCGCGCTCTGCCTACCAGACGGCGGGATGCCGGTGAGTACGCTTGTACTGCGGTGGCTGCTGTCGCCCCGGACCAGTTGGCATGCGTGGCGCCTTGTACAGGCCAGCGACGGCGCCCTCTCCTTCGATACGGCTTGGCGACGTACACGAGTGGACAGGCATCCTGAGGAAAGGCCCTACCTGGAGTACGGCCACCGTTCTCCCAGAGACCCGTCGCCCCGCAGCGACCTGCCTCCTCATGCAGCTCGGCCGTCCGACGGTGAGCGGTGAGTTCGGAGGAAAGCAAGAATGGAAACATGCAAGAACTCCATGCCAGAAGTGGGCCGCCGCGACGGCAACTGCCGGATCGACTACACGTGGTCGGGCCGGGCTGGCACCCGCTGCTTCTGCGGCTACACGAGCGGCTCCTCAGCCTTGAGCCTGGCTACCAGATCGAGGACCTGAAGGAGAAGCTCGGCGGGGTCCGGATCCATGTCACGGCTGCCTCCGCTATTGCGCTCGCGGAGATGCGCGGCGTTCTCACTGAAGCCGAGAAGCAGTCCGAGACCATCTGCTAGTTCTGTGGGGAACCCGGGCGTCGTAGGCGACGCAACGATGCCCCAGCAGGTTGGATCAAGACCGTCTGTGACGACTGCTGCGCCGGGTGGTCGCACCACACGATCTTGATCATCAACGGAGAAGTGCGGATCGCGACCAAGAAGGCCCCTAGAAGCGGCACCTGGGTACACAGCTGACCACGGCTTAGAACTGGTGCCGACAGGCTTGGCTGAGGGTCACGGTCGAGCCGTGGTGCAGCCCGGCTGACTCAGCAGCACGGCCAGCGCCAAGAGCGCGAACTCGCGATTCCTGATCCCTTACGCGTTGGGACCACCGCGGATAGGTGGTCCCAACGGTGGCGTTAGAGGGCGAAGGGGTTCGCGTCGTCCCACGCCTTGCGGCGGGCGTCCCTGAGGGGGCCTTGGATCAGGCGCGGTTCCACGTCGAAGGACATGCAGGCCGGTTTCGGAGAGTGAACGCCGGCCAGTGCGGCACCGTCTGGGTCGCCGGGGTTCCCTGGGAGGCGAAGGCGGCGATCATACGCCTGCGTCAGCGCCCCCGTCGCGATTCGGTCCAACAGCCGCTCACCTGCAGGCGCCTTGGCCTACCCCGCCCCGCCATACCTACGACGACGAGGTACCGCCGCCTAATGCAGCAGCCTTGGTCACAGGTCCGGAAGTCTCACCAAGAATCAGGCAGGACCCCTGAGCCATCACCTGCTGTATGGCGCCAATCCCTCGTTTCCGGCGACGACCAAGGTGTCGACGAGCATCTGCCACTCGTCCAACGTGCCGAGTTCCTCCGCCGTTCTGCGGATTCCCTTGAGCCAGCTGTTAGAAGACCATGAGCGATTGACCGTGACATGTTCATCTTGAATGCATAGGTCGGAGACCCAGCGCACGCCTCGGGTAGCCTGCACTTCCTCTGGGAGCTTCCGCAGGACGCCGATGAGTGCGTCGACGGACTTGGCCTCCCCTCGAGCGACCGGCAGCCAATCGTCGATCAACTCCACGAGGTCTTCAGCGCGAACCCAGTCGATGGGTCCACCGATAACCTCGTTGTACAGGCCTTGCGCCCACGGAAGAGGGTCCGGTAGCAGGGCAGCAGCAGCCCAGTCGCCCCAGTGATGGTCGCGGTAGGGGCTCGGGTCGTCACTCAGGTAGTCAACGGCGTGGCGCAGCACAGATGGCCAGACACCTCGTGCAGCTTCGGCCAGCCGTTCGTTCTCTGCGCCTGCTGCGGCAAGACCGTGGAGGAAATTGGACATCAGTCCCGCATCTGCGCGAAGGACGTCGAGGTGCTCGAGCACCGGTCCGGCGTCACTGTTCTTCGCAAAGCCTTCGAGCAGGGCCCGTGCGGCGACGAGGGTGTGCGTCCCGCGGTCGTCCGCGGTCCAGCCCTCATTCTCCTGCGCGACCATGGCACGTCGCTCGACGTCGAGGAACGCGACGAGGAGCGTGGTTGCGTCGTCGGTGCAACAGTGGTCTGTCGACGCGGCTACGCCGAGTCCGCGAATGGCTGCGTCGAGAACCGCGATGTCGAGGGAGTCACCCGATAGTTCCTGAAGTCGTTCGGCAACGTCGCCCGCAATCTGAACGTTCTGCCGTCGCTGGCCGCCCTGGTCCCACGGACCGATTTCTGCGCCACGGGCGGTCTCGAGCAACCAGTTCAACGCAGTCCGGTGGATGCAAGGGTCGGAATGGCATGGAGCCACCCAGATGACATCGCATCCACGCGCCAGGTACAGCCGTGTCTCCAAGGACGCCTTGCCTGCCATCGCAAGACCGGCCTCGGTAACATCTTCGGTCGTACCGCCGGCAGCTTCCAGGGGCGCTGCCAGTGCGGGTGTGAGGAACGCGGGCACGGTTTGAGCCGCGGCTCGGTCGGCACCAAGGTCGAAGTACTGGTCCTCGTGACGCTGATCCTCAACGTCCTGGAACGACGCTGCGATTCCGATGACGAGCTCCGTTGCGAACTGCCCTTCGTTGCCCAGCGCCTCCATATCGCCGGCGGCGGCTCGTTCGACGGCTGCTCGGACGACGTGGGCAACGGCGTCCACAGGCCGGTTCGGCATCAGGTCTCCATCGGACTCGAGCAAGGCGCGGCCTGCCGCCAGGTCCGCAGCGATCTCCTTCGACGAGGGCGGCACGTACTCGGCGTCCTGCTTGGACGAGCCCCAGTACCGATTCTGCAGCCGCAAGCTGGTCTGCACGACCTCCTGGTGAGCCTCGTGCGCATCTTGTGCGGCTCGCAGCTCAGGCGGCGGTTCGACCTCGATGTACATCTCATCGCCATGCTGCTTGATTCGGTACCGGTCCCAGTCCAGGCTGGCGGCCCAGTTCTTCGTCGCCTCCTGGCTAATGCCGAGACGGTCGCCGTTCTCGACAAGCTTGTCGGCGACCTTCTTCAAAGCCTCGGCACGCTCCTGCCCACCGCGCATCATCAACCGCATGGCTACCTCACGCGGTGTCCACTGGCGGCGTTCGAGGTTAGCGAGCCCTTCGGTTGCGGCACGCAGCCCTGAGTACTCCCTCGTCGTACGACCGAACTCCAACTCCCATACGACCGGTTCAGCAAGGAACGGGTCTAGGTCAGTGTCGACGTCCTCCATATGGCGCACGAGCAGACCGAACAGCATCCCCGGAATTGCGAGGTTCTCGCAGCCATTCAGCAGTACTTCGACAACCCTTCTCGGTGACACACCCTGGCTCAACCACATGTCGGCAAGGCGTTCCATCGCCTGGAGCGCACTCATCGCCGAGTACGGACCGACCGACGTGCCCCGGTACCAGCACCACACGTGGCTGTCGCCGACGTACAGGCGGGCAGTGCCGTCAAGGTTCAGAATCGCACCGCGGTTTCCACCCTCTCCGTTCTCCGTCTCGCCGTCGGCGTCTTGGCTCCGGGCGCCGGCGGGCCCAGCGAAGACGTCAGGCGAACTATGCCGAGACAGCGTTGCTACGCGCGCCCGCGCACCGCTGTTCAAGATGTTGTTCAACACCCGCACCGAAGTCGACAACGACGCTGTCTGAAACAGCTGCCAGAACCCGCCGAAGTAGTACTGGAAGAACGGTGGTCCGATACCGCTCCACCGGCCCTGATGCCTCCGGACACCCTCATCTCGATGCCAGCTTGGCTCGTCGTCGATGTAATAGGCCGCCATCAACGTCGCCAATAGCTCCGGGTCCTTCTGGGCCAAGGCTCGGGCGCTCAACGGCGAGTCCACAGCCGGAGCCAGGAACGCTGGTGCGTCATCGGCGATGGCCCGAAGGCACGCTTCGATAGCATCGTCGATGTCCGGTCCGAGCAGCGCCAACGTTTCGACGAACTCTTCATTGGTCAGGTGGTGATCCAGCGTGCGTCGGCGCTGGCGATGCTGTGACTTCGACCCGGGCAGTTGGCCCCCGCTGGTTTCGCGTAGAGAGAGCGAGTTCCAGTAGGCAAGGAGACGGTCCCGCAGCTGGCTTCGCAGTTCATTGCCAGCTGGAACGTCTGCCAGAGACAGGGCTTGCAGCCAGTCCGCAAGCAGCTCGAACGACTCCTTCGAGACGTCCCACGGCTTTTGGTCATCGAGGAGAATCCGCACAATGGGGTTCGTGATCAGACGGTCGACCCGCCCGTTGACCTTGTGCCTTTGCTGAACGACTCGAACCACGTCGCCGAGCACCAGGCCGACCGACTGATCCGTGCACGCCGACTTCAGACATTGATACGCGAACGGCGTCTCCAAAACCGCCTCCACGGGGACGTCCGTCCACCGGGGTCCATGTGCTGCCGCGAACATCCGCAGTTGCGAGTACAGTTCGGCGAACTTCCGGACGGGCCGAGCGTCGGGTGCTTTCAGTAGCCCCTTGCACGCAAGAGTAGTAGCCGACAGCGCCCACCGGGGCGCCCCAGCTGCCTGCAGCAACTCGGTCGGGCTCTGGCCACGGACGAGAAGGATGGCGGTCGCGTACCGTCGGACTTCGTCGTGTGCAAATTCCGGCTGGCCCCGGTACGGGCTCGCCGGCGCGAGCAGATGATCCCGACGCAGCATGTCCACCGCTGCAGCATCGACGCCTGCGTCAGGTCGGCGGCCCTCGGGCAGCTTCAGCGTCGTCGCGGCCACCGCGAGCAATGTCCGTTCGCGTGCCTCCGCCGAACCGACACCGGGGCGTCCATCGCCCCGAACAAGCCTGCTCCACACCAGCTCAAGGCACTCCCACTCACCCAGTGAGCTGTCTGGCTCCGACCCTGTC
Source organism: Streptomyces sp. AC550_RSS872 (assembly GCF_019049285.1). GTDB lineage: Bacteria > Actinomycetota > Actinomycetes > Streptomycetales > Streptomycetaceae > Streptomyces. Next base: position 106,515 of record NZ_JAGMUL010000021.1, on the reverse strand, counting down.
CGAGCCAGAAGGTCCAGCACAACAGGCCTGCGCAGCAGCGAGTTCGCGGGCAGGTCTCGCAGGACCGTGCGTAGAAGCGGAAAGTGGTCTGAGACGATCGAGATGTCCTCGTCGCCCAACGGTCTCATCGCGAAAGATGAAATGGGCTTCGTGAACCCCAGCTCTACCTGCTCCCGCACGAAATCCGATGCCATGTCGGATGTCACCGCTACGAGCCCAACGCCAGCCGCAGCCGCTGTCAGCACCAGGTCACTCAACAGGCCGGCAGACCGCTCCAGAGCAGCATCAGCCGCGTCGATGACCAAAACCCGAGCAGGTGCCGACAATTCCGCGAGCACGTCCTCCATCGACATCCCGAGCGCAGTACGCAGCTCCAGGCTCGACTGTGGCAGGCTGCGGAAGTTGACCACGACCCCTTGGAACCCGGCGGGGTCCACGGCTTCCAACTCGGCAACGGCCGACAGCGTCAATGCGCTCTTACCGATGCCTGACTCGCCGGATACCAGCAAAGCCGAAGCACTGGTACCGGCCTCGCGCAGGGCCTCAGCGAGTTGTTCGCGGCGGTCGGCGAACGAGATCTCGACCGGTCCGCCAGATGACTCGTCACCGATAGTGGTCCGCACACCCGCAACGGCCAACTTGCGTTGGTCCGCAAGCACCGACCACGCCCGCCGACTTCGAGTCGCGGCCGAGTCCAAGACCACGTGAATGTCACGGCGGAGCACCTTGAGGTCCGCTATGGCGCCGGTCGCGTCGTAGCGGGTTGCCTCAACCTCAAGCCGGTCCCGGACCGCCACCCCGTCGGCGGCGGGCGAGGCCACGCCGTCCAACGATGTCGCGACCGCCGTACGGTCACGTTCACCCGGGCTCTGAACCGCGAAACCGAGGATGTGCAACCGGCCAAGCAGCCGCCACGCCAGCCGCAGGACCTCTTCCGGCGCTGTGTCGTCTCCGACGGCCTTCTCGACCATCTCCAGGAAATGCTCCTGGCGCTTACGCACTGGCCTCGACCAGCGGCCATCGACGTCCATGGACGCTTGGAACGACTCGGGGTCGGCATGAGCACGCGCGATGCCGCAGAGCGTTGCAAGCTGGTCCCATTGATCGGACCGACCGGCGGTCGCGACGGCGACCTGGTGAGTGTCGGTGTCGAACTTCTCGACCTCGGCGAGCAGCGACCCGACGAGTTTCACAGTGTCGCCGTGGCTCTGGACGAAGTTCGGCGTTGCTCGACATGCCACGGCGAGGATGACTTCGGCTACCTCATCGCCGCATTCGATCAGAAGATCATCCACCGGGTGCGCCGGACCGGTTTGGAACGCCACCCTCCGGACCGGCAGCTCAGAGACCTCCGCCCGTCGTTCGCCAGTCAACATGCCAGCGAGATAGACAGCCGCGACGCGGTGCGCGAACGAAACGCCGCCACCGCCGGTCGCGTAGGTACTCGATCCTCGCTCAGCTTCACCGGCCGCGGCGGTCGCGACCTCGACGGCCGCATCCTGGGAAGCGGCCCCCGGTCCAGATACTGGCTCACCTTCGGACCGAGCGGCAGCGTCCGACCCAACGGGCTCGTTCATGTGCTCCTCGGTGGCATTGTGCTATCAATTGCCGCACGGCTCACCGTAGCGTGCGTCGAGAAACATGCTGCCATCGTCACCCACAACGGTGGCGTCGCACAGCGTTTCCAGAATTAGGGGGAGGCCGACATGATCGGCACTGCAGGTCGATCCCAGGGATGAGCGTCTTCGGGGCGGCCGCACTGAGCGGGCGGGCTCCGTTCACGCCGCAAAGCGCACCGTGGAGCTCCTTCTAGGATGACGGACGACGGTGTCGGGTGGGCCTGAGTGCCAAGGCGGAGGTTTCATGGGGCACGTGGTGCTACGGGTACTGGCCGCAGGGTTTTCCGTGGCCGGCCTCGCCCTGGCGTCCGTGGCGCTCTGGGCAGACCTGGATTCGGCAGACAAGGTCGCAAGCGTCGCGGGGGGTGCGCCGGTTTCCTGGGCTGCGCTCTGAGTGTCTACTTCGAGGTGCGGCGGGCGGGCCCAAGCGGTCATGTTGTGCAGGCGGGCGGTCCGGGAGCCGTGGCCGCAGCAGGCAGCCCTGTGGGCAACGCTACGGCCACAGGCGGAAAGGTGACCCGCCGCGCAGCTCCGGCACTGCCACAGGCACAGCCTGCGGTCGGCCAGCACCAGGTGAGCGCCTCAAGGCCGGGCAGCGTGGCAGCTGCAGGGGACGCGGCCGGCAATGCGACAGGCGCCAGCAGCGAGGTCCTGGCCACCGGTCCCAAGGGGCTGCGGTACGAAATCGGGCACGGAAACTTCTCTCCCTACGTCCAGCCGCTGCGGCCCGTACGGGAGACGTTCTCCTGACCTCCGCTCGCCATGAAGAGGACCAGCGAGTTCGACGCCTTCGCCGACCCTCTCAGCGAGGTAAAGCGGCCGTTGGTTTCCACGCCTGTGAGTGATGCTGAGGCGTCAGCGGAAGGACCGGGCCTCTCAATTCGATCGAGCCTGTAGTGCAGGGGCGGTTACCGTCCGTCCATGGACGAATCCCTCTCCTTCGAGAACTTCCTTGAAGGAGCCAAGAAGGCCGCCCACAGAGCCATGGACGACCATGGGCGCGGCGAGTACGACGAGTTCGCTCTCCATGGCGGTGTTGCCGTGGAGCGGCTCGCCAAGGCGGTGCTGGTCTCGAAGAACCCGGTGTACCTCCTGGAGATGCGCAACGGGAACCCCGACATGCTCCTGTACCTCGGTGGCCACCTAGAGATGAGCGCGGACAAGGTCCGCACCGTCGGCGCCAAGGACACCATCAAGCGGCTCCGCACGTTGGGGCTGCTTCCACCTGATTCCGAGCTCGACCTGCTGATCGAACTCCGCAACGGCACCGCCCATACAACCATCGGCGATCAGGCGAAGACCCTGCTCCCAACACTCGCCAAGAACATCGCAGCTCTGCTCAAAGACATCGACCTTCCTGAGGAGAATTTCTGGGGTCGCTGGACGAGCGCGATGAACGTAGCCGTGGACAAGCGGCGGGGCGACATCGAACGGGATGTCCAGCTCCGCATCAGGCAAGCTCGACATGGTCTCGATGATCGCCTCAAGGGACTGCCCCTGCCGTACAAGCTCCGAGTGCCTGGGCAGTCCGGCTTCAGCGTCTTCTTCCAGGATGCAAACCCTGACATTGACCAAGTCGTCGTGACCGTGACCGGCACCCATGGTTGTCCCGCCTGTGAGCGTCAGGCGATCGTGAAGGCTGAGCCTGATCCGGCCTCACCGAAGATGGCCTTCACAGCCGTGAGTATGAGTTGTCCGTGGTGCCAGCTCCGGCTGAACAGCGCGGAGGAAATCCAGGCAGCAGGCACCAACTTGGCGTCACTCGTGGAGTTGGCGGGACTCGCCGCCTACGACGAGCTGCCCGACTCGGACAACGGGACACAGGAAAGCTAGGCGCCGTGGAACCCCGGCTCCGTAAGCCGGGGTTTTCGCATACGCCGAAACGCACCTGGTCTTCCTGCGCGCACCCCGCTAGGAGGTCCTCTTGCTGCTCCCCGAACTGCTCAAACTTGCCACCGACGCCCCCGGATTACCGCTTCGAGCGGGAGCAGTTCGCTGCCCGCACACGGGGGATCCGTGCAGGCTAGGCGTCTTACGGTGCGCCGTGGTCACCCTGGCGGGGCAGCCATTGTTCTGCCAGCTTCCAGCGCAGGTCTCCGGAGTCAGGACATACGTCCAAGGACTTGAGGAGCCCTGTTGCGTCAAGTTGCCGGAGTACGTCCGGCAGAGCAGACAGGTCGAACCCGCAGTCACGCGCCATCCGGTCCGATTCCATGAGTCCATCACCTCTTTCTGGACTTGTGTACGCAGTAAGCCACACGGCAACCAGTTGGGGCAGCGGTCCACCCTCAGCCGCCCGACCAGGCAGAGCTGATCGCAAGGCCCAGTCAGCAGCTCGCCTGCGGTCGGGCCGCGCTGGGGACTGAGTAAGGAGTCCGGCATCGAGCAACCGGGCAACTACCGCAGTGCCGCCACTGTCCGCCGGGCCTGGGAACCTGCTCAACCACCGGGCTTGTTCCAGTTCCCGCCAAGGATCTGTGCGATTGCCCAGGCGGAGAGCGCGCAGCAGTCCTGCCGGGATACGGACCTCCGCCACCGCGTTCATCCTCAAGGCACACTGCAGGGCGAGGAGCCGGGCAGAAGCCTCGGTGCCGTCCGGCAGCGCGGCGGCAAGGTAGCTGAGCATCTCCCGCACCCGGGTCTGTTCGCCCGGTCCGCGAGGCAGCCGTCCGCGCCGGCCGCGACCGGATTCGCATGCTGCCAGCACTGACGCGGACAGGATCGTGTCGGGTACGACGGCCGCATGGTCCGTGGCCGCAGCGCAGGCAGCGCAGGAGTCGGCGAGTCGCCACACCCGTCCACGGCGCTCCCGCGCCAGGAGTAGCCGGATGGAGCCGGCGCACCCACGGTGTCGGGAGTGCCACCGACAGCCGCGTTCGTGGCACTGGCAGGTGCGCATGTGCACCGGCAGGACGTCGCAGCGGGCGTGCCGGGCGAGGTGGGCCAGGGCGGCCGAGCGGGCGGATGCGGCGGCTAGAGGCCTGCCGCCCGCCGGGCACTGCTCGCAGAAAAGTACTGGCCCGCCGGTCTGCGGGCGCAGTTCGACGGTCCAGGTACGCCGCCCCGCAGGGCATGTTGTGCGGAGCCTCATCGGGCTCGTGCTCCTCCCATCGTGTTTGGCGCCGACACCCGCCGAGAGGGGGCGGCGGCACACGGTAGTGCAGACATCTGCCCTCCCGCTCGCGTCGCCACCTGCACAAATAGGGCAGAGGTCTGCACTGACAGGGCAGGGGTCTGCACCGCCGAATGGTGGGATGACGATCTTGCCGCCCGATCCGGACTTCGAGGCGCTACGCCTGGAGCTGGCGCGCCTGCGGGCGGCGCGAGGGTGGACGTACGACGAGCTCGCCGCCCGCACCGGCCTGGCCAGACGCACCCTTATCGAGATCGAGCAAGGCCGCACCGTCGGCACTTTGAAGACCTGGCGCGCCCTCGCTCACGCCCTGGACACCCCCTTGGACATGCTTTTCGGCAACCTGTGCCGCGGGCACGAGCCGCCCGGGGAGACCCAGGAGTGAGCTCCGCCCGAAGCAGCCTTCACTGACCACCCAAACCGGCGACGCGCGCTCGAACACGTGAGTGCCAACTCGTACGCCAGTTGCCACCAGTTCGGCTAGCCGAGGGACACGACAGCAGCGACACGTCGGTTACGGCGTGTTGGCTGGCAGGTTCGCCCACATGCACTCCGCACCTCCGCCTCCGAGGTGCCGCTGAGATGGCACCGCCGTCCGGACGCGACGCTCCCTCCGCGTCACACCCGACGGCGTCAGTCGACTCCTGCGCTGCGGCCAGAACGACCGATGCCGTGACTGCGGCAACCAGATCGAGTGGTATCTCCGCGGTGACGGCCAGCCCATCCGCCTGCACCCCCGGGAGCTGCCGACCTCACGCATTCCCGTCGCCTGCCGCTGGCACGTCAGCTCGGGCGTCGCGTACCCGTCGGACGACGGCACACGTTGGTGCCGTCTGCCGCGTACCGTCGTGTGCCCCACCCGCGATGCCACCTCCGCGTCGCCCGAACTGGTACCGCTCCGCCGCGCTTTGGCCCTCAACACTCGCCGCCTGCTCGACGCCGGCACTTTCACCCCGTCGTCGACAACTTCCTCCGACTCGGAGGACTCGGCCCCGGCCACCTGCCGCCCGAGCCGTCCCATCGTGCAGCTCCTGTACCTTCGCTATCTCGCCGCCCAGCCTGTCGACGAGATCCAGTGCGTGGCTCAGACCAGGCGGAGGCACCGCTGTGGCAATCTGCTGCTCACCCCGGACACACCCGCCGGGACCTGGACCCTGAAGCCGGCCACGAGGCCCTGCGGCCAACTCGCCCTGCCTGCAGAGGTCATGGCCGTGTACGACCTCTCCGGTCTGCCCTACGGAGACCAGTTGCGCTGGCGGGCCCAGCGGTGTCAGCAGCACGGCGACGTCCCTACGGCCGGAGACATGGCGGTGGCGGAGTGGGAGGTGTTCGACCCGCTCCTCCACCATGAGCACATCTACAACCGTCTGCCCACGCTGGTCCGGCGTGCCCGGCCCAACAACACCGCTCGAACCACGGATCAGAAGTGACACCCCACCACGCCGTCGAGATCACGCTGACCCTGCCGGCCACAGCCAGCGAACTGCAGCGGGCTCGCCGTCGAGTTCCGCTGGCCACGAACGCAGACTTCACCCGGCTCCTGGTAGTTCAGCAGGCCAAGAGCCCTGGCCGGGCTCTCCGTGTCCTCCGCGGCCTGCTGGACGTGCAGTTGCCCATCGATGTCATGACCACCCACTACCCGGACCGGCGGGGCCAGATCCTGCTCAACGTGGCCGTCAGCCACGCCATCCGCAGGATCATCCGGCACAAGGCAGCAGCTCTGGGACAGACACCCCAGGATTTTCTGAGCCAGGCAGTGACCACAGGCGTCGACCGTCATGAGCGCCAACGCCTCCGGCATCTCACGGATCGGCTGGAGGGTCTGCTCACTGACAACACCGCGGAAGACCTTCTGCTGGCCGCGGCCGACGTCCTCAGCCGTCCCCACCGCTCTGGCGCACCTTCGAAGCGGTAGCAGTTGCTCGCCCCGCCGCCGAACTGCCAGCCTCCACACATGCGGAGCTCTTGTTGACCACGCTCACAGACGAACAAACCGCAGCAGCAGACGCCTTTCACACCGGGCACCACCTGGTTATCCAGGCCGGCGCCGGCACTGGCAAGACCACCACCCTCGTCCAGCTCGCCGCCAGTACGGAACGCCGCGGCCGATACCTCGCCTTCAACAAGGTCATCGCCCGGGACGCTGCTGCCCGTTTCCCGCACACCGTGCGGTGCACGACCGCCCACGCCACGGCATACGCAGCCGTCGGCCACCGGTACGCCAGCCGACTCAACAGCCCCCGCCAACCCGCCTGGAGAATCGGCGAGGGCCTGGGCCTCAACCGCTCTGTCCGCATCGGTGACCACACCATCAGCCATAGGACGCTCTCCCACACGATGCTGCGTACCGTGGCCCGCTTCTGCCACTCCGCCGACAGGGTTCTCTCTGACCATCACGTGCCGCCTCTTAGGCGACTGGAGTCTCAGTCGTCGCACAGTGAACTCGTCGGGTTCGTTCTGCCGTTTGCCGCCCAGGCCTGGTCCGACCTCCAGAACACCGAGAAAGGGGTCGTGCGTTTCGAACACGACCACTACCTGAAAATCTGGTCTCTCAGGCACCCGAGAATCGAGGCCGACTTCCTCATGCTCGACGAGGCTCAGGACACCAACCCCGTGCTGGAACAGGTCTTCGCATCCCAGCGCGACCACGCTCAGCTCGTCATGGTCGGCGACTCCGCCCAGGCCATCTACGGCTGGCGAGGCGCACGGGACGTGATGTCTCGCTTCGACGGCGTCCCCCTCACCCTCACACGCTCGTTCAGGTTCGGCCCGCACCTCGCCGACCAGGCCAACCGCTGGCTGGCCATCGCCGACGCCCCGATCCGCCTGTCCGGCACCGACACCATCACCACGGACATCGGGACCGTCACCCACCCGAAGGCGGTGCTGAGCCGCACCAACGTGGGAGCCATGGCCGAGGTCATGCGCCTGCTCGCCGAAAACCACAGCGTCGCACTCGTCGGCGGCGGACAGACCCTCCGTGCTCTGGCGTTGGCCGCCCGGGACCTCAAAGAGGGACGCCGGACCGCCCATCCGGAGGGACGCCGGACCGCCCATCCGGAGCTTGTGCTTTTCGCTTCCTGGGGCGATCTCCAGGACTATGCCGCATACGACCCTGCAGGCAAGGATCTGCAGCCGCTGGTCGATCTCATCGATCAGCACGGTACGGAGGCGATCCTCAATGCGGTGGATCGGCTCAGCGACGAATCCTGCGCCGACGTAACCGTCTCCACCGCCCACAAGGCGAAGGGCCGTGAATGGTCCAGCGTCAGAATCGCGGACGACTTCCCTCCACCCAAGGACACGGACGAGCTCGACGACCAAGGGCACCCGATCCCCGAACCCGTCCGAGACGCCGACGCCCGGTTGGCCTACGTCGCCGTGACCCGCGCCCGACTTCAGCTAGACCTCGGTGGCCTGTCGTGGATCGACGATCACCCTGGTGGGCGACAGCACTCGTCTCATGGTTGCGACGAGCGCGAAGTGTGAGCGCGATCACTCAACTCGGCTGTAGAAACGGCCGTACCGTTGCCACTGGGCGCGGGGCCTGACAGTTCGGGAGAACTCATGAACAACCGCCGAGTCAGCGCCGCCAAGTTCGTCAGCCGCATGCTGGACAGTCCTCAGCACGAGGAAGCCCTCGGTGGCGAGGATGCACACCGTCTTCTCGCCACCGTCCACGCGGACCGTGTCTGCCCTCCGCGAGGCCACTGGATCTCGTGGGACGACTGCTACGCCTCCGCAGACCTGTACCCGCTGCCGTGGAAAGCGCGCTTGCTTCTGGACAGTTGGGGGCGCCCGCTCCCCATTCCGAGTCATTTGAATGGTGCCGCGTACGACCGTGCCGCGGAGGCGGGCCGACGAGCGGCGTGGATCAGCTCAGAGGCGCTCCGGCTCGGCGTGCGGCTCTAGACCTACTGCCGTTGCTTTACGTCGGCCTTGACGAGGATCGCAACGGCTCGGCTCGGTGTGCAGCGCGGCAGGCCAGGCTGCCACCCAGGTGCGGAGCTGCGGGGCGGACCCGGTACGCGCTGGTAGGCCACGCCCTGTCGTCGCCCAGATCCGGCCCTGAGGATGAGGAGGTCGGAAATGCGCCCGCCGCACGAGGATCTAGCGGACCAGTTCTATCCAAGGGCCGTGAACGACGAGGACAACGCGGCGGTGTGGCAACGCCACCTCGACATCACACGCATGAGCACGGCTGACATCGAGAGCAAGATCCATGGCCTCAGGTCCGACAGACTGGTGCCGGACGTGGACATCGAGATCCGCCGGGTGAGGTTCACGCCGTCGCTCATGCTGTACCTGATCAACAACTCGGCGGTACTGTCCGCGCCGTACGTGCCAGTCAGGCGTCCGGTCTACCTGACGGCGCACGCCAAGGCCGTGGAAGCGATTGACCTGCTAAGTATCGGAGCCTCGTTCACCTACGACGCGAAGGACGACGACCCGCACTCGCCCGCCTCCGAGAAGGTGGACGACTGGCGGAAGTGGTTCAACGCAACGTGGGATCTCGTTGCCCAGTGAATACCTCAAGTGCCCTCCTAAACCTGCCCCATGCGGGATGATCGCTCCGGGCGGCGTCGACTGTAGGCGGGTGCCAGAAGCTGTCAAAGTCGACAACGAATGCAGTCGGCCATGAAAACAGCCGTGAGAATGAAGTTATGGCGGACTACTCCTGGGTCATGGTGGGCGGGCACAGGTTCCTGCCTGCCGGCTACAGCTACTTCCCTGAAGTCGCAGCGCTGTTCGCAGAGTCCGAGCGCCAGTCCTGCCTCCACGCTGCCGACGGCGAGTCCGCCATTAGCTGCGGCTATCTCACGACCGTTCACGTCCTGCTCGAGCGGCTTCATGCTCTGGGCATCACATCCGGTCGCGCAGCCGCGGACCTCGATACCGCGCTGGACACGCTCGCCGAGCAGCCTCCTTCCGACCGGCTCCCGCATCCCGTTCCAGGTCGGGCCGACTTCCTGGACGAGCTTCGCGCCATCCTCGCTACCGACGGCTCCTCCTGGGGCCACGAGGAGTTCTTTGACCGCTGGCCCAAGCTGAGCATGGTCATCGATGGGCTCAGTTGGCACATGGAGATCCGGAACCTCGTGAGGGTGCTGCTGGAGTGCAGCCCCGCGCAGGCGCTGGCTGGTCTGGACTTGTCCGAGCTCGACCGCGAGGGCATCAGCGTGGACCCGCACCAGCCTCTCGCCAGTCAAGCTCGCAGCGAGCAACTGGCCGAGGTCGCCCAGAACGCGCCTCTACTCGTGCTGACCGAGGGGAGCACAGATGCGGACCTGCTTGAACTGGGGATGCGCGTCACGCACCCGCATCTGGTCGGCTTCGTCAATTTCATGAACTTCCGTCTGGCTCCGGCCGAACGAAACGTCGGCGCCTTGGTGAAGACCGTGGACGCCTTCATCGTGGCCGGCGTAGCCAACCGCTTCGTTGCCATCGCCGATAACGACACAGCCGGTCACGACGGGCTCGCCAACCTCACAGCTCGTAAGCATCCTTCGTCCTGCCGCGTGCTCCACTACCCCCCGCTGGAGTTTCTCGCCGCTTACCCTGCTGTCGACCCAGACACCGGCGTGCTCACGCCGACCGATGTCAATGGGGCGGCGGGATCACTGGAGATGTACTTCGGCCAGGACGTGCTGACCCGCGCCGACGGCACGCTGATGCCCGTCCACTGGGGTGGCATGGTCGCCCGCCTCGGGCGCCGCCAGGGTGCCCTCTCTGGCGCTGACAAAAAGGCCGCGCAGAAGCGATTCCGCCGGAAGGCGGCGGCAGCACAGGCCGGGAACAGCGCCGACGACGAAGACTGGAACGGAATCCGCGCAATCATTGATTCCATCATCCACGCCTTTGACTGATTTCCGGCCTACCGGCCATGGCTGCTGTTGGGACTCCTCCTGTCAGGGATTCAATCTCGGCGCAGCGGAACTACGGTTCCCCCACGCCGTCCGAGTTCGTCACGCAGAGCTTGGTTGTCATGGTGGAGGGCGGCGATGGCGGTGGCAGCGGCCTGGAGCTTGCGTTTCAGCGCGGTGCATTCCTGGGTCTTGTCCGCGAGTTTCCGGCGGATGCGGGTGATATCCTCGTCGCGGCGCGCCTCGCCGGGGGTGGTTTTCCCATGGTGGGCGACGTGCGCGTCCCACCGAGCGAGGATGCCCGTGGCCCGGTTCATGGTCGCCCGGCTGACCTGGGCCTCCCGCCAGAGGTTCTCTTTCGTCAACCGGCCATCGGTGCGTTGAGGCTTACCGGCGAAGAGCCTCTCCATCGCGGACTCCAGAGCCTGCGCGGTCCTCGGGGACACGCGATCGACCGCGTGGGCGTCGGCACTCATGTCTCCTCCTGCGAGGTCAACTTCAGGACGGCCTCGGCGCGTTCGACTTCGCGGGAAATCAGGTCCTTGCGAAGGCTCGGCAGCCCTGGCGTCTCCAGCAACTTAATTTGTTCGCGGCGGTGCGCGTCATAGATGGGGACATGCTCGATGCCGATCATGGAGTTGTGGCAGCGGTCGGGACGACAGCGCCAGTCCAGCGGGCCTGTGTGACCTTCGGGGATAACGGTGTTCTCCAGGCAGATCGCGCCTGAAGGGTTGCTCGGGTCGAAGAGGCAGTTGTTCAAGGCTCCGAATCGGATGGTGATCCGGGCCTTGCGCAGCAGGTCCTCCTCGACGCGGGAGTCGCCTCCCCGAGCTCGAACGGTGTCCTCAATGTCGTCGAAGGCTTGCTTGACGCGGTCGGCGCCAGGACCGTATCCGATCGTCTTGCCGTCCTTGTGCTCGTTGTACAGAGTCCGGAGTCGGCGAAACCTAGCAGCTTCGATCGCCCCTTCCAGATGCTTGGCCCAGGCTTCGTCGGGGGCCGCGTATCCACGAGTGGAGCGGTTGGCCAAGGCCCGGGTAGCGATGTGTTTGAGCTGGATACCCAAGGCAATCTCGGAGCCAGCAAATTGGTCGGTAAGCATAGCCATGGTGCGACGGAACATGTGCGGTCTGACCCTGCCGGCGGGGATTGGGTCCAGTCCGGACCATGCGGCATGAGCGTTAACGAAGCGAGTGAAGGAATCGATCATCAAGGCGCCGTCGATGGCTTCGCTGGTCTTGGGTCGCTTGAACGGGGCGAAGACTCGCTCGGCGTGCAGGGAGAGGGAGTCGGCGAGTTCGATGGCCTCGACTACCGGCTCTGTGATCCACCAGTGCTTCCGGGGCCGGTTTGGATGGCCTTTCTGCAGAGTGGAGGCAACGGCCGGCGTGTTGCAGTGCTCGACGATGCACCCCCTCCCGATCTCATGGAGTTCGGAGTCACGCATCATCGACAATGCTGCGACCAGTACAAACGCCGCGTTGCGTAGTGCAGTCCGAAGGTACTCGATGTGGCCTTGCTGAATGCCTGGGTGCCAAGGACCCGTACTGCCGTCGGATCGAGTGACTTGGGCGAGATCCTCGACCAGCCCTTGGTGTGTGTACCGCCCCTGCTCCACCGCCTCGAGCACCGCCGCTCGCCTACTCCGAGCCAGGGCACTTTGGCGCGCTCCGAAGACGGCTCCTTGAAGCGTCGGGACGATTCCCAGGAGCAGCGTCATCAGCGGCCAGTTGACGGCCGGTGGATGACCTGCGGGCAAGTCCCGTGCGTAGTGGACCGGGACCTGGTTGGTTGGGTTGGCCAGCCAGGTATCGAGAGTGTGTGAGGCGTCAATGATGGATGCCCTCGCCGATCGAAGGAGTTCATCCCGGCGCCGGATCGCGCGGAGTACATCGGGGGCGAAGGTGTGGACATAGGCAAATGCTGCGCGCACCATAGTGAACCAGATCTCGGGCGGGATGGGCTTGGTCGAGACCACATCGGTTCTGGTTGCTTTGGCCACAGCTTTGGCGCTTTTCCCCGGCCAAGGTTCCTCTGCCGGCCATCCGCCGCTCAGCGCCGAGCTCATGCGCACCATCCTGCGGATGAAGGACACGATTCCAATGACACTGGCTGCGCTCAGCGAGGCGTCCAGAGTCTTCACACGGCGCTTCAAGTCAGTCGCTGTCCACCCCCGCGGATTCGGCGGGAGCCCTGCGTCGTCGGCCCAGTTGATCACGGCACGCAGCTGGTAGACCGCCCCTCGCAAGGTACTAACCGAGGCCGGGGTGTCACCCAGGTAAATGCCCGCCTTCTGTAGCGCTTCGTGCTGTGGATTGGCCATCACCATGGCCATCTCTCTGGCCAGCAGGTTCCAGAACGGTTCTGCCAGTTCCACCGTGAAGGGAACCTGCCACTCATTGGCTTTGAGATTGGCGGGGCGCCGTAGCACTCCGTTGCAGTCCCAGGAATCAGTGTCTCCGAAGAGCGGGACTCGGGCTCCGGGGCGACGAGCCGCGCTCAACAGGGCACGGCCCTGCAAGACCGGTTCGTCGTCTCTGAACAGCAGCGAAGTGAGACGCCCGGCGGGATCGTTAATAGTCATTGATCGAACTCCACTTGTGCCGTCAGCGGTAGATTCAGCTCTGCTCGGGCGGCTTCAATGCTCTTCCGGGCGAGAGCGAGCTCCTGGTCGCTGCGAGCGGCCAGCACCGCACGAAGGTTCACGTAGCTCTGGCCCCACAGGGCCGTGAAGCTCTTCGGTGGCATGCGGCGTTTCAGGTTCTCCAAGTGCCGTTCAAACAACAGCAGTTGCGGCAACTGACCTGGCAGGATCCAGGCGTTGCGGCATTCCAGGCATCGCAAGGGTGCCACCGCGCATAGTTCTCCCCGAGGGCTGAACGGCGAGTCGTAGGGGTCTTTGCAATGCGAGACGCCCATGTCGAGCTGCCCCCGGATGATGCCTTCAGCCTGGTCTTCTTCCAGCCCCAGCGACTTCAGTGCCTCTGTGTCCTTCAGCGCGCCCTCAGCGTCCGCAGCGACTACGGTCGGTCCCTGGACTGCCTTGTGGAACCAGTGGTCCTGGGCTGTGGCAATCACCCGCCCGGACAGGACGCGTAAAGTCGTTCCCTGGGCGTAATGGCCTGCGAAGGTCTCCTCCAGGTGGTCGTCAGCAGCCGCACTGATTCGCCCTCCTGAAGCGATAGCCTTCTCCACCTTGGTGGATTTACGCAGCCGTCCAATGTGTTTCTCTCCGATCACCTCCACGCCGACCGAGGCCAGCCAACCTTCGAACCTTGTTTCCGGCCCTCCGTTGGGAACCCAGTGGTCGAAGACCAAGGAGTGACCTGCACGCACCCTGGCCGCTACAAACAGGGTGTGCGGGAGGTGAGGGGCCTTCTCTCGGGCCTTCGCTGTCACGGCAAGCAGGCGTCGCACCACGGCACTGGCCTCGCGTCGCGGACCATCCGTGATGTCGTACGTGCTCGCCTGTTCGTCTCCGCCGCTCTCCGCGGCGGTGTCACGGAAGGCTCGGTGCCGCACCAGTTCGGCCCGCTTCTTCACAAAGGTCAGCCGCACCCCGTGGGGCAGGAATTCCACGTCGCCTTCACCGAAAGAGGTCACCTCCTCCGACGCATGCCCAGTCGTGTCGACCAGGAGAACGCGGAAGGCATGGAGGTCCTGAGTCGTAGGATACAGCTGCGCCACCAATTGAGAATTGAGCCTGAGCTTTGCCGTTTGCGGGTAGATGGGGGTGCCGTCGTCGTACTGGACCAGTTTCTGAAGTTCTGGAGGCCATTTCCGGAGAACGGGCAAGGAAGCGCTAATTTCCCTGAGGTCGATCTCTCCGCATGACAGCCCCCAAAGCAGATCGGGAATACTTAACCAGCTGCCGCGGTCAGGGTGGCGGCCCTGTCCAGCCATGGCCCAGCCCTCAGCGAGTCGTTTCTCCAGCGCGATCACCGCATTCCACGCTGCACGTACCATCGCACGCTTTTCCACGAGGGTGAACTCATCGCGTTCCGCGGACTCGCCAGCGGCGATCAGTGTCTTGCCTCGGGCGAATTGAGCTAAGCCTCCATCCACGTCGCGCTCCGCATGGTCGTCCCTCCGTACGATCAGCAACCGCACTGCGTCAGCGAGAAATTTGGGCCACTTCGACCCCGCTGAGTACCTCTCGGGCAGGCTCCGCTCCCACCTGGCCAACAGCCGGACCATACTTTCGCTCTCCAACGAGAGCGACTCCACAGGGTCAGATGTTTCCGGCGTGGCATCCACGAACTTTCCCAACCGATCAATCGCACGGCTGTAAGTCGCCACAGGTCCACGAGAGATCTTGGTCGCTGCAACGTACTCGACCCATTCATCTGCCAGTTGGGCAACCAACCGCGAGCAGCGATATTCCCCTGGGGCGACAAAGTGAAGCCCCTCACGACCGTGCTCTGTTATGCAACTGACGACCCGCAAGCCCAGGCGCCCCGCAGGTCCGGGGGGGAATCAAGAGCCTGCCGTAGCACCTCTTCGCTGTAGCGGCGCCGGGCCATCACAAGCCCCCGTTCAACGCGGGGAGATCCACCTTGAAGGCGTGCGCTGCGATCTGCGCATAGGTAGCCTCCTCACCCGCTTCCCCCAGCCAACCGCCGAAGGCCTCCTCGAACTCGTGCACCAGGTCGTCCGTGTACTCGAGGTAGGCATAAGTGGTTTGCGGGTTGGAGTGCCCCAGTCGGCGGCTGACAATCAGCAACGGGTTGTAGCGAATATGGCCCGTGAGGTAGGAGCGGTGCCGTCGGGCACGGGCCTCATATTCCGCCTCGTACCCGTCCAACTGTCGCTCCAGATAGCTCAGCAACTGGAGGGCGTATGTATGCCGCAGGTCATGCCAGCGCCACCTCTTCGCCGGCAAGCGCGGTGTCGTCTCGTCCGCCAACTCCACCATTCTCCGCCAGGCGGCGTGCCGGTAGCGCTTCCAGGAATCCGCCCCTGGCATCAGACCACCTCGGCAGATGAACACCGTGAGCGCCTCCAGGCCGAATTCCCCTTCCTTCACGGTGATCCGCCGCAGCTTCGGCGGCATCGCAGCCATCGTGAACTCGCGGTTCACACCGTCCAGTACCCCGCGCAGGACGCCGGACTCGGACTCGACCCGTGACACCACAAACATGTCCCGCTTGCGCCGACCAAGGTTCGCCGCTGACCGTTGGGCCAGTTCGGGACGCTCCAACAGGAAATAGGTCTCCACCGTGTCGATGGAATCCTCGGGGACATAGATCGTGCGCGCTTTGCCGTACTTCGCGCAGGCCTGGACCGTGAACTCGCAGGCCTCCCCGGGGCGTCCCAGCCCCAACCCCAGTTCCGGTAGCAGTAGAGTGGCCCACTCCTGCCAGCGCATCCCTGTTCCCAGAGCGAGATCAGCCGCAGCCCGTCCTCGATGCGGAGCGCTGCCCCGGAATGAACGATTGACCCGGGAGTCAGGGTGCTGGCCGCCGAGTCCGACGTCGCGGAAGTACCTGAACTGCTCGAACGTCAGGTGCCGGATGTCCATGGTTCGCCGAAGCCGCGGAGTGAGCGCGTTACGCCCTCTGGAAGCCACCCGGACTGGTCGACGAGCCAGATACCCGCGCTCGACCAGAAACCCGAAGAACTGATCGAGCAGCCCCGATTCCTTCGACCACGCCGATACACCGACCGGCCTGCGCTGCTCCTCGGTCCGGAACCGCTTGTAGGCCACGACATCCGATTCGGTGGCTGCCACCACGTCCCCGGCACGCTTCTCTTGATGAAGAGCGAAGCGAGCCAAGATGCGGCCGTACTCCTTGAGCGTGCCCTCAGCCAGATCCGCATAGGACAGTCCGCGGCCCCAGGAACAGAGGGGTTCCACCGGCATCATCGTCTCGTCGTCCAGGAAGACCGGCGTGCCATCCGAGATCGCGCGGTACTCGAGCAACGCTGCTGCCTCCTCACCAGACAACAGCGGGCTGTCTAAGTGAGCTCGGGCCACCTCCGAGTCAACTGCAAACAAGTGCATGCCTGCTCCTCCCCTGCGACATCCATGAGCAGTAGAGAAGCAGGGAGGCAACCCGCACCGCAGTCACCCGAAAGAGTTACGCGGCAGCCGCTGAGACAGATCTGAAGTGCCCCAAGAAGGCGCGGCAGAAGCCGTACGCGCCGAAGGCCTCGATGGTCTTCCATACCTCGTCCCGAACAGCCGAACTGTAGCCGCGCGCGCGTGCCTGGCTGTGGAACCAGTCCTTGATACTGGGCAGCCGATCTTTCTCGCCGAGTGACCGCCGGGCGATCTCCGCCAGCGCATAGTCGCAGCCGGTCATCACCGACAGCGTCTCGATGATCTGCTCGTGCCAGATGGTCACGCCGTAGGTGTCAGCGAGTACCGGCTCCAGGTCCCGGTGCGCATAGGACGGCGCGCCACCGTGCCGGGCCGCAATGTACCGCTCGGGCATACCTCCGGCGACCGGACCGGGGCGGAAGAGACTGATGTCGGCGATGACGTCCTGCGGATCGCGAGGCTGCAGCCGAGACAAAAGATCTTGTTGACCGGCTGACTCCAATTGAAATACGCCCAGGGTCTGGCTCTCCTGGATGAGCTTGAAGGCGAAGACGTCGTCGAGCGGCACCTGCCGCGGGTCGTCGAGGTCGATGTGGTTTCCGGTGGTCCGTTCGATCTCGTCGACGGCGTGGGCCATGGCGGACTGCATCCGTACGCCCAGGACGTCGAGTTTGATGTTGCCGAGCGCCTCGATCTCCTCCTTCGCGGCCATGGCCATGGGGTAGTCGCCCTGTGGGGTGGGCTGCACCGGCAGCCGGTCCAGGAGGGTGGCGTCGCTGATGACCACGCCGCAGGGGTGCATGGCCATGCCGTGGACCAAGGAGTCGAGGCCCTCGGCGAGCTCCCACAGCGGTCCGTACTGGTGTGCCTCGGCGGCCAGTTGCCGCAGTTCGGGCAGTTCGGCGAGGGCGCTGGTGATGTCGGAGGCGCGCAGGTGCGGGAAGCTTTTGGCGATCCGGTCGACGTCTGCGGGCGCGATGCCGAGGGCGAGGCCGGTGTCGCGCAGGGCGCGGCGGGCCCGGTAGGTCTCGGGCATGGCGGTGACCGCGACCCGTTCCTTGCCGAACCGTTCGAAGATCGTGTCGTAGCACTCCAGCCGGCGGGCGGATTCCACGTCGATGTCGATGTCGGGCAGTGAGGCTCGGCGCACGCTCAGGAAGCGTTCGAACAGCAGGCGGTGGTCGAGCGGGTTGGCGGTTGCAATGTCCAGCACGTGGCAGACCATCGATCCCGCGCCCGAGCCGCGAGCGGCGACCCTGATGCCCTTGGCCCGGATGTCGGCCACCACTTGGCCGACGGCGAGGAAGTACGAGTTGTAGTCCAGCTTGGAGATCACGTCGAGTTCCTCGTCCAGCCGGTCGAGCGCCGCCCGGTCGCGGTCGAGGCCACGTCGGGTCATGCCTGCCTCGCACTGCCGACGCAGCAACTGTGCGGCTCCGCCCGTTCCGGGCTCGGCGCCGAAGAGCGACGGTTCAGGGAAGTGGGGCGTGCCAAGGCCGAGGTCCGCTGCGGGGTCGACGGTGCACGCGGCCGCCGTGGCGGCGGTGTCCGCCATCAGGAGGCGTGCCCGTCGGATGCCAGCTCCGGCGCACTCGGCGACCATCTGCGCGATGACTGCCATCGCCCTTTCGTCCTTGAGCCACCGCTGGCCACTGTCCAGGTGGCGCCGGTCGATGGGGCGCAGCAGCCGTGCGGCGTCCAGGACGTCGGCGAGGCGATGCTGGTCGGGGTCGGCGTAGCGGACGGCGTTGGAGAGTACGGCGGTAGTGCGGGTGTGATCGGCCAGCGCGAGGGTGCGGGCGGCCAGGCGCAGGGATCCCGGATCTGTGCCAAAACGTTTCTGCGCGGCGACTTCCAGTCGGACCTCCCTCCCGAAGATCTCCTTCCATGGCGCCAGCAGCTTCATCGCGACGTCTTCCCGGCCCACCGCCAGGGCCCGCACCGGCTCCGAGAGCGGTCCGAGCAGGACGGTCAGGCCGGGGTCGCCGCCGTACTCGCGCAGCGCTTCCCACGGCACCACCGGCGCCGTTCCGGACACGGCACCCGCATGGGCGGCCGACGTAATGCGGCACAGCCGAGCCCATCCCGTCCGGTTCTGGGCGAGCAACACGAACCGCAGAGGCGGCTCGATGACGTGCGCTCCACCGCGCGCCGGGGTGTGGCGTCGCTGGGCGGGCGGCGGGGGCGCAAGGGCCTCCACTGCGAGATCGATTCCGAAGATCGGCCGAACCCCGGCGCCGGCGCATGCCCGCGCGAACCGCACGGCCCCGGTGACCGTGTCCCGGTCGGTGAGCGCGAGCGCCGTCATGCCCCGCTCGGCCGCCCGCTCGGCGAGATGCTCCGGGTGGGCGGCGCCGTAGCGAGCGGAGTAACCGGACGCGACGTGCAGATGGGCGAAGCCCGTCATGCCGTACCTCCATCACTCCACCCCTTTTCGGCCATAAGCTCGATATGTTCATCGTACGCTCGTTCGATTACTCTAACCTCATCAGCGCCGGTCAGCGACCCGGATTCGAACACGGAGGCGATTCCTTGGGGGGTGGGCACTGTCCGAAATGAGTGCTGTCCCCATAGCGCCCCGCCCAGGCAGGGCAATTGGGTGAATCGCCCCCGTGCAGGCACGGCACTTTCAGTAACCGCTCGACCCCTGGGCAGGACACGTCAGCCGCCGGGGTTCACCTCGGCGTCAGATCGGCAGGCTTGGCGCTGGCGCTGGTGGGCCTTCGGTAGGAGTTCCCAACGTAGATCTCCTGAGTCAAGGGTCACGCTCCAGAAGGCGAGGGACGCCCCCAACCGGTCGAGCAAATGGAGCACGGCCGCAGGCGCGAGTCCACATTCACGCGCGATCCGATCCATCTCGGCGCACCCATGACCGGCCGAGGAGTCCGTGTGCGCTGCGAGGCAGAGTGAGGCTAGTCGTAGGGTCGGGTCGTCGGCGCCCGCGCAGACGCCTCTTGCCACACGCAGCGCCCAGTCAGCGGCTCTCCTGCGGTCCGGACGCGCGGGGCGCTGGACAAACAGCGCGCCGTCGAGGATCTGGGCGACCACCGCTCTGTCGGCAGGGCCCGGGGCGGCCGGCGTCCTGTGGAGCCACCGGGTCTGCTCCAGTTCGCTCCATGGGAGCGGGTTACGGTCGAGGCGAAGACTGCGCAGGACCCCGGTCGGCAGCCGGGCCTCACCCTCGGAGTCCATGCGCAAGGCGCATTGCACGGCGAGTAGCCGGGCCGCAGCCCCGGTGTGACTCGGCAGGGCTGCGGCCAAGTAGCTGAGCATCTCCCGCACCTGGATCTGGTCGCCCGGCCCGTTAGGCCGTCGTTTACGGCGCCGCGAGGTGCCGTCTGGTGGCGTCACAGCCGCACGCAGGAAAGTTTCCGGAACCATGGCGGCCTGTGTCGTCGCCGAGGCGCAGGCCGTACAGGCATCGGCAAGCCGCCAGAGCCGCCCGCCCCGCTCACGGGCGAGAAGTAGACGGATGGGGCCGGCGCAGCCGCGGTGGCGGGGGTGCCAACGGCAGCCTCGTTCGTGGCACTGGCAGGTGCGCAAGTGTGACGGCAAGGCGTTACGCCGGGCGTGGCCAGCCAGGTGTTCGAGTGCCGCGGTGCGTGCGGATACGGCAGTGCGGGGCGCGCCTCGGTGGCCGCACTGCTGACACACGAGCTGCGGTCCGCCGGATCCGGGCCGCAGCTCCACAGTCCAGGTACGCCGCGCTGTCGGGCGTGTTGTGCAAAGCCTCATGAGGCGCGCTCCTCCCAGTCCGTTCGGCGCCGTTGTCCGCTCCCGAGGGAGTGGCGGCGGCACACGGTAGTGCAGACTTCTGCCCTCCCGCCCGCGCCGCCACCTGGGAAAATAGGGCAGAGATCTGCACTGACAGGGCAGGGGTCTGCCCCGTCGGATGGTCGGGTGACGATCTTTCCGCCTGATCCGGACTTCGAGGCACTCCGCTTGGAGCTCGCGCGCCTGCGGGCGGTCCGAGGATGGAGCTACGACGAGCTTGCGGCCCGAAGCGGCCTTGCCAGGCGGACGCTTATCGAGATTGAGCAGGGCCGCACGATCGGGACCCTGAACACCTGGCACGCCCTCGCGCATGCTCTGGGCACCCCGCTCGACGAGCTCTTTGCGACGTTGTGCAACGGACACGAGCCCCCTGAAAAGGCCGGCGGCTGACGGCTCTCGGGAGGCAATCGCCAACCGCTCGTATCGGTGACTCGGTGCGAACGTGTGATCGCATTCTCAAACATCAGTCTCATCGGATGCGGCAGTCCGGGGGACTCCTGCGGTCGTGACGCCGGTCGGACGGCGTGTTGGCTGGCAGGTTCGCCCGCATGCGCTTCACACCCCCCTCTTCCCGCCGCTGGGACGGCAGCCTCGTCCAGGCCCGCGCGAGGCGTTCCTTGCGCGTAAGCAGCGACAGCGCCAGCCGTCTGTTGCGATGCGGCCAGAGTGACCGTTGCCGGGATTGCGGCAACCTCATCGAGTGGTACCACCGCACCGCCGGGCGGCCCGTCCGACTGCACCCTCACGAGTTGCCGGCGGAGAAAGTCCTCGTTGCATGTCATTGGCACGTAAGTTGCGGTGTCGCTCACCCGGCGAGCGACGGCAGCGGCTGGTGCCGATTGCCGCACGCCATGCTCTGTCCTGCCAGCGACGCCCTTCCGGCGGCACCTGAATTGGCAGGACTGCGCCGCGTCCTGGCGGTCAATACCCGCCGCCTGATCGACAGCGGGGCGTTCGTCCCCCCTTCCGTCCCGCCGAGCACAAAAGCCTCACCGATGACTACCTGTAGGCCGACCCGTCCTGTCGTGCAACTTCTCTACGTCCGATACCTCGCCCCACGCCCGGTGGACGAGATCCAGTGCGTCGCCCAGACCTGTCGGCGCCACCGCTGCACAAGTCCGCTGCTCCCACCCGACGCCCCGGCGGGTGTCTGGACTCTTCTGCCCACCACCGCAGCACACGGCCAACTTCCGCTGCTCGGCGCTGTCATGGCCGTCTACGTGCTCACGGGGCTGCCTTATGCCGAGCAATTGCGGTGGAGGGCTCAACGCTGCCCCGAGCACGCCGCCATTCCTACGGCCGCCGACGTGGCGGTAGCCGAGTGGGAGACCTTCGACCCGCTCGTCCACCACGAGCACATCCACACCCGGCTCCCAACACTCACTCGACGTCAAGGGCCCACCGGCCGAAGCAGGAAGACGACACAGCTGTGACCGCCCACCACGCGATCGAGATCAGCCTGACCTGCCCCGCCACCGACGGTGAACTGCGTCGTGCGTCTCGCGTTGCGGCCCTGGCCAGCAACACCGACCGCACCCGACTTCTGACTCTGTAGCGTGCGAAGACTCCTGGGCGCGCACTGCGAGGACTTCGCCATCGGCTCGATCACCACCCACTACCCGGACCAACAGGGCTGCGTCCTGGTGAACTTCTCCCTCAGCCACAAGGCTCGCACCATCATCCGTCGGGCTGCGGCTGCCCGCGGTCAACGACCCCGGGACTTCCTGAGTCAGACCGTGACTGTTGCCGTCGCCCGGCACCAAGAGGATCGAACTCGCCGCCTGACAACCCATCTGGAAGGGCTTCTGGTCCAGCACACCCCGGACGAGCTGTTGCTCTGCGCAGCGAGCATTCTCCTCAGCTGTCACAGCCGCCCGCCAAGCGACAAATCCTCCACCGTTCCCTCTTGAGGAGCCGTTGTGCCCACCCCGACCGAAGAGCAGGTCCAAGCCACCGACACCTTCCAAGCAGGACACCACCTTGTCCTGCAAGCGGGAGCCGGTACCGGCAAAACCACCACCCTCGCGATGCTCGCCGCCAGCACCAAACGACGCGGTCGCTACCTCGCCTTCAATAAGGACATCGCCTGCGACGCCGCCACGCGCTTTCCCCGTACGGTGATGTGCAAGACGGCCCATGCGACCGCATACGCAGCACTCGGCCACCGCTACGCCAACCGACTCAACGGCCCTCGCCAGCCCGCATGGAAGACCGGCCAAGCTCTCGGCATCACCAAGCCCCTCCGCATCGGCGATCACGAGATCAGCCACAAGACGCTCTCCCACGCCGTGCTACGTGCCGTGACACGCTTCTGCCACTCCGCCGACCGCGCTCTGGCATGCCAGCACGTTCCGCACATCCGTCGCATGACGACACACGCCGAGCACACCCAACTCGTCGCCGCTGTCCTGCCGTTCGCGACCAAGGCCTGGACCGACCTGCAAAACCCAGACCGGGGTGTGGTTCGCTTCGAACACGACCACTACCTGAAGATGTGGGCCCTGACTGAGCCCAAGATCGAGGCGGACTTCCTCTTCCTCGACGAAGCGCAGGACACCAACCCGGTCCTGGAAGAGGTCTTCAACACCCAGCGCGACCACGCCCAACTCGTCATGGTCGGCGACTCTGCCCAAGCCATCTACGGCTGGCGCGGCGCACGCGACGTAATGACCGACTTCGACGCCACCGCCCTCACTCTGACCCGTTCCTTCCGCTTCGGCCCTCTCCTCGCCGAACAAGCCAACCGCTGGCTCGAACTCGCCGAGGCGCCTATCCGCCTCACCGGAAGCGAGAGCATTTCCACGGAGGTTGGAGACATCGCCGATCCGGACGCGGTGTTGTGCCGTACCAACATCGGTGCAATGACCGAAGTCATGCGTCTTCTCTCTGAAGGCCGCCGCGTCGCCCTGTCCCGTGGCGTCGGTGATCCGGGTGCGGGCCCTCGCCCATCACGGGATCGACTGCGCGATCGGCGCCGGGCCGGGGCCGATGCTGGCCCGCGTGGCACTGCGGGACGCCCGGCCGGGGGTGACCTGTGCCGTCCCCGAGGGTCCGGACGCCATCGCGGAGTTCCTCGCCGACAAGCCCGTCGCCGCGCTGCCCGGCGTCGGTGCCGCGACCGCCCGCACCCTGTGCGAGTACGGCCTCGGCCTGGTGGCCGGTGCGCCGCTGTCGACGCTCCAGCGTCTGGTCGGTGCGAAGGCCGGGCGTGAGCTGCGGGAGAAGGCGAACGGAACCGACCGGGGACGGGTCGTCCCGAACGCCGTGTCGCGTTCGCTGGCCACCGAACGGCCCTTCACCCGCGACGAACTGGACCCCGACCGGCATCGCCGGGCCCTGCTCTCGGCCGCCGAGGAACTGGGCGCCCGGCTGCGCGCCCTGGACAAGGTCTGCCGCACCCTGACCCTCACCGCCCGCTATGCCGACCTCCCCCACTCTCGAACAGGCTCGAGCGGGGGGACCCCCATCTCGACGACCCGCAGCCGCACCCTGAAGGAGCCGACGGCCCACTCGGCGGCGCTGACCAGGGCGGCGTACGGCATGTACGAGGCCCTCGGCCTCCAGCGTGCCCGCGTGCGGGCCCTGGCCCTGCGCGCCGAAGGGCTCGACCCCGCCGAGCAGGCCGCCTACCAGCTCACCTTCGACCCGCTCGACGAGAAGGCCCGCAGCATCGAGGAGGTCGCGGACCGCGCGCGGGCGAAGTTCGGGCCGAATGCGGTGATGCCGGGGGCGCTCGCTCGCCGTTCAGAGCTCAGTTGGCCCATGGTGGCGTGATGCGCGTGCCGTCGGCCAACTCCGCCGTCAGGCCGATGGATGTGGTGACCCAGGTGACGGCGGTCCGCTCGGTCGGGTTCTCGACGGTCAGAGTGGCACCGGGGTTGATGATCAGGGTGTCGCCGGGCGTGATCCGGTCGGTGCGGTCGTCGAGGGTGATCAGCAGCTCACCGTCGAGCAGGTGGAGGATCTCCTCCCGGTTGACGGTGTGGGCGGGCCCCTTTGTCCCCGCCGGTATCTCGCCGCGCCACGCGCACAGTTCCTTGCTGCCGGTGCCGGGAGTGGCGTACGAGACGAAGCGGGCGCCGTGGATTTCGTGGGTGACGGCGTCGGACGAGCGGACGACTGGCATGGACGGCCTCCGGTGTGGTCAAGCAACTTGACTATATGGTCAAGCCGCTTGACCATTTCGTCAAGGGTGTTTCAATGCAGGCGTGCAGAACTCCGAGGCCCTGGCCCTGACCGCCGCCCTGCTCGCCACCGCGGGCGATCTGACCAAGCGCATCAACGACGGCGTCATCGCCCGCGGATTCGAAGGGCGGCCGGCGTACGGGTTCACCTTCACCCGGCTCGCGCCGGACGGTGCGACGGTGACCGATCTCGCGGCTCACCTGGGGGTCACCAAGCAGGCCGCCAGTCAGCTGGTCGACGAGCTCGTGCGCAAGGGGTACGTCGAGCGGCGGCCGCATCCGCGGGATGCGCGTGCTCGGCTGATCGTGCTGACCGAGCGCGGGTGGGCGTGCACGCGGGCCGCCGAAGAGGCGGCCGCGGACGTCGTGCGCGAGTGGACGGCGCTGGTGGGGGAGGGTGAAGTCCGCGCGCTGTACCGCCAGTTGCTGCGGCTCGCGCCCAACGGCCCCCTGCGGCCCTCCTGGTGACCGGTCATCGCCGGCTATCACTGGAAGTTTTTACTGACGCGTAACTTCACACGTGTGCTACTCACCCGTAACTTGACGAGTGAACAGCATCCTCGTGATCCGGATCACAGGGCGTAAGGCCGTCGCACCTCCCTTGAGCCGCAAGGAGATCACACGATGCTGCCCTGGAAACGAGCGCTCAGACCCGTGGCCGCGCTGCTGCTGACCACCGCGGTCGCCGTCGTCCCCGCCACCACCGCCCAGGCGGCCGAGCAGGCGGCGACCTCGCACAGTGGCTGGAACGACTACTCCTGCAAGCCCTCCGCCGCCCATCCCCGCCCCGTCGTCCTCGTGCACGGCACCTTCGCCAACTCCGTCGACAACTGGCTGGGACTCGCGCCCTATCTGGTGAACCGCGGCTACTGCGTCTTCTCCCTCGACTACGGCCAACTGCCGGGCGTCCCCTTCTTCCACGCCCTCGGCCCCATGGACAAGTCGGCAGGGCAGCTGTCGGCCTACATCGACACCGTGCTCGCCGCCACCGGTGCCGCGAAGGCCGACCTCGTCGGTCACTCGCAGGGCGGCATGATGCCCCGCTACTACCTCAAGTTCCTCGGCGGTGCCGCCAAGGTGAACGCCCTCGTCGGCATCGCGCCCAACAACCACGGCACCACCCTGGCGGGGCTCACCAACCTGCTGCCGTACTTCCCCGGCGCCGAGGACCTGCTCACCACCGCCACCCCCGCCCTCGCCCAGCAGGTCGTGGGATCCGACTTCATGACCAAGCTCAACGCGGGCGGCGACACCGTTCCCGGCGTCCGCTACACCGTCATCGCCACCAAGTACGACGAGGTGGTCACGCCGTGGCGGACCCAGTTCCTGAACGGGCCCGACGTGAAGAACGTCCTGATCCAGGACAAGTGCGCGGTCGACCTGTCCGAGCACGCGCTCCTGGGGCTGACCGACCGGATCGCCTTCCACGAGGTGACCAACGCGCTCGACCCGGCACGTGCGACGCCGACCACCTGTGCGTCGGTGGTCGGCTGAGCGACTGAGCGGCTGAACACCACCGGGGTCTGACCGGCCTGAGCCGCCGGTCAGACCCCGCAGCCCCGCGTCAGCGGCGTCCGCTGCCCGCCGCCCGTCGGCGCACCGACGCGAACAGGACCGCCGAACCGAGCGCGAGCGTCGCCGCACCGCCCATCGCCAGATACGCCGTGCCGCTGTCCCCGCCCGTCTCGGCGAGGTTCTCGGTGGCTCCGGCGGCCTTCGGCCGGTTGGCCGGGGCGGACCCGGACTCCTCCTCCCCGGCCGCCGCGACCGGCTCCGCCGACGTACCGGCGTCCTGGTCGCCGTGGCCGTTGTGCTCGACCGTCGACTGGTCCGCACCGGCCTCGATCTGCTCCTCGGAGGGCGCGGAGGCACTCGGGACGGGGGCTGCCGCCTCGCTGTCGGAGCCGGAGCCGGAGCCGGAGCCGGAGCCGGAGTCGCCGGTGCTGCCGGCGTCGCCGCCGCCGAATGCCACGTCCGAGCAGGAGTAGAACGCCTCCGGGCTGTCCGAGCGCTGCCAGACCGCGTACAGCAGCTGCTTGCCGGAGCGCTCGGGCAGAGTGCCGGAGAACGTGTAGAAGCCGCCCGAGGCCGCCGGGTCGGTGGCCGTCGCCACCGGGTTCGCCAGGTCCAGGTCGTTCCAGGCCAGCGGCTTCGTCGGGTCGTAGCCGGCCTTGGTGATGTAGACCTTGAAGGTGCCCTTGTGCGGGGCGGTCACGCGGTACTTGAAGGTGTACGACCCGCTGCTCACGCTCGTCGCCGGCCAGTCCGCGCGGGCCAGGTCGAGGCCCTTGAACTCCCCACTGTTCGCGCTGCACAGCTTGCCGTCCGGGATCAGCTCCTGGTGGCGGCCGTCCGCGTTGCCGATGCGTATGCCGTTCCAGTCGTAGAGGGCCTGCGTACCGCCCGCCGCGACCGCCGCCTTGCACGCGTCGGACTTGGGGCTCTCCGGGCCCTCCGCGTAGCACTGCGAGACCCGGCTGACCGGATCGCCCATCGAACCGTGCGCCGACGCGGGCGCGGTGGCGAGGGCGGTCAGGGCGAGCGGGGCCATACCGAAGGTGGCGACGGCGGCGGCCTTGCGGCGTGCGGGCATGGAAGATCTCCTCAAGGGGGTTCTGACGCGTGGGGTGAATCCCGTGGGGGCGATCAGAAGCTAGCCCGAGGACACCGTGAAATCGCCTGCTGAAGGCGGGTGATGGCGATCTTTAGGGTCGCCTTAAGGGAGTGCTGAGACTGCGATCAGGTAGGTACCGTCGCGGTATGAAGGACGACGACATCAGGGCGGCGGTCGCCGCCGACGTAGCAGCCGTGAAGGCCGTGACCGACGCCGCCTACCACCCCTATATCGAGCGCATCGGACGGGCGCCCGTGCCCATGGAGGCGGACCACGCGGCCAACGTGGCGGCGGGAAAGGTGTTCGTGACGGGTGATCCCGTGATCGGCCTCGTCGTGCTGGAGGCGCACGAGGACCATCTGTTCCTCGACAGCATCGCCGTCCACCCCGACACGCACGGCAAGGGTGTGGGGCGACGGCTGCTGCACTTCGTGGACGCACACGCGCGTGCGCTCGGCCTGCCCGAGGTCAGGCTCTACACGAACGCGCTGATGTGGGAGAACCAGAAGATCTACCCGAAGTACGGCTACGAGGTCATCGAGCGGCGCATGGACGGGCCGTACGACCGCGTTCACTACCGCAAGCGGCTCGACTGACGTGTCTCAGGGCCGACAGGGCCGTTTCAGCCTTCCGGCCACCAGGTTCGTGCGATGTCCTTGCGGACCTCCGGTCGTCCCGAGGGGGACTCGTCCGCCTCCTCACGGACCCGGCGAGCGTCCGACTTCCTCTTCAGGGGCTTCTGCACGGTCATACGGCGCATGGCTGCCTCCTTCAGGGGCTACCGAGTTCCTCGTTCTTGTGGAGGTAGACCCTTGCGGGGAGACTTCCTCATCGCCGCTGGTCCTGTCAGTGGCGGCTGTCACCATCCGACTGTCAGTGGCGGGTGTCACTCTTGGCCCAACGGTGAACACGCCATCACGGAGGCGGGCATGGCCGTGGACTGGGACGCGGCCGCAGCGGACTTCGACGACGAGCCGGACCACGGCCTGCGCGACCCCGAGGTGCGCCGGGCCTGGGCATCCCGGCTGCGGTCCTGGCTGCCGGAGCGCGCCTGCGACGTGCTCGACCTCGGCTGCGGCACCGGCAGCCTGTCGCTCCTCGCGGCCGAACAGGGGCACCGGGTCACGGGGGTGGACCGCTCCCCGGTGATGGTGGACCTGGCCCGCGCCAAGCTGGCCGGGCGCGACGCGGCGTTCCTCGTCGGTGACGCGGCGGCGCCACCGGTGGGAGAGGAGCGGTTCGACGCGGTGCTCGTCCGGCATGTCCTGTGGACGCTGCCCGACCCCGGCCGGGTCCTGCGGCACTGGCGGGGGCTGCTGCGCCCCGGAGGACGGTTCGTGCTGGTCGAGGGGGTGTGGGGGAGCACGGCGCCGTCGGTCGGCATAGCGGCCGACCGGCTCACCGCACTTCTCGCACCGCTGTCCGGTGACGTGCGCGTGGAGCGGCTGTCCGACGACGCGCGGCTGTGGGGGAAGGACGTCGACGACGAGCGGTACGCGGCCGTGGCGGTGGTGGACTGACCAGGGCACCCCCTGGACCGTGTCCGCAAGGTCCCGCCTGCCCCGCGACGCCTGGCACGCTCCCCCAGAGGGGGCACCCCCATCGCCGCAGGGCCCGTCCTCCGGGCGGACGACGGGACTTCTGCGGACACCCCCTAGGCCAGGAGCTCGCCGAAGCCGGATCCGCGGGCCAGCTCCTCCAGGGCGTCCAGCGCCGCCACGGCAGCCGCGGCGGCCTGCGGATCCGTCCGTTCCAGGCCGCTCTCGGCGAACTCGTCCTCGTCCAGGCGGCGTACGTCCGTGCCGTCGGCGGAGCACCACAGGTCCAGGTCGAGATCCTCGACGACCAGCTCGGCGCCGGACAGCGTGGCCGGGCGGGTGACGTCGCAGTACCAGCCCTTCAGGGCACCCGTGGCGGCGCGGACCTCCTTCACCGCGTACCAGCGGTCGCGCCAGTAGTACTCGGTGAAGACGTCGCCCGGCTCGAAGCGGACGAAGCCGAAGTCGCGGACCCCGGCGCCGGCCCAGGGGGCGCGGACGGCGATGCGGGTGCCGTCGTCGGAGAGTGGTTCGGCCGCGTAACGGATCTTCGTCCGGCCGGCCTTGACGAGGACCACGTCCAGCGGACGCCCTTGGTCAGCCGAGTTCGCGGACATAGCGCACCTCCGTCGCGCAGATCTCGTACCCGAACCACTTGTTGATCGCGAGCATGGGTTCGTTGCCGGCGTCGTTGCCGGTGAACGCCTCCGTGCAGCCGGCGGCGCGGGCGCGGTGCAGGGAGTCGTTCTTGGCGAGCTTGGCGAGGCCCCGGCCGCGGAAGGCGCGGGCGGTGCCGGTGATGACGGTGCCGTACCGGGTGCCACCGTCCGTGCGGGCCACGCTGAAGGCGGCGGGGCGGCCGTCGACGACGGCGACGGAGGTCAGCTCGCGGCTGAGGAGGGGATGGTTCCAGGTCTCCTCCAGCCAGGCCTCGTAGTCCGTGAACTCGTAGGCGACGTCGCTCGGTTCGTCCGACGTCGCCTCCGCGTCCAGCTCGAACAGCGGGCGCGGATCGTCCGCGAAGTCGGCCGCCGTGCGCAGCTCCACGCCCGGGGGCGGGGTCTGGAGCGGGGGCAGTGTGCCGTGCGCCAGGTCCAGGCGGAGGAAGTGCGCCGAGCGGGCCTCGCGGTAGCCGTGCCGTTCGGCGAAGGCGCGGTTGCCCGGTGCGTCGAGGATCCAGGCGAACAGCCTGGTCGCGCCTCGCTCGGCCAGGTACTCCTCGGCGGTGCGGACCAGCAGCGTGCCCGCGCCGCGGCGGGTGCGCTCCGGGTGGACGTACACGTTGACGTAGGCCTGGCCGGGCTCCGGGCTGTCGTTGACGAGCCCGACCTGAGCCGTGCCGATCACCTCGCCGTCCTCCTCCGCGACGAGCGGCCGGTAGTGGGCGTCCCGGTGGGTGTGGGCGACGTCGTAGGCGATGGACTCCGGGGTCACCAGGAAGAAGGGGAGCGCCAGATGCCGGACGTGGGAGAAGCCCTCGACGTCGGCTCGGACCTCGGGACGCAGGGGGCGCACGGTGATAGTCATCACGGCGCACGCTACGGGGAGATGAGCCGGGGTGCCTCTCAATTTCCGGGGGGTGCGGGACAATCGCCGCGTGACCTTGAAGATCCACATCGATGACAGTTCCGCGCCGCCGTACGAGCAGGTGCGGGCGCAGATCTCCGAGCAGGCGCGGTCGGGGGTGCTGCCGGTGGGGTACCGGCTGCCGACGGTGCGGGGGCTGGCCGAGTCGCTGGGGCTGGCGGCCAACACCGTCGCCAAGGCGTACCGGGCCCTGGAGAGCGACGGGGTGATCGAGACGCGGGGGCGCAACGGCACGTTCGTGGCGGCCGCCGGCTCGGCCGCCGAGCGTGAGCTGGCGTCGGCCGCGCAGACGTACGTGGAGCGGGCACGGCGGCTCGGGCTCGCGGAGGCCGAGGCGTTGGCGGCCGTGCGGGATGCCCTGCGGGCGGCTTACGGGCAGGGGTGAGCCGGTTCGGCGGGTGGGGATGTTCAGGGGGTGCGGGTGACGACCAGGTCCGTCGTCCTCCGTGCCGCCTTCGCGAACGTCACCGCGTCCTCGACCGCCGCTCCCGTCGGGTCGTTGTTGAAGTACGCGTACACGTCCTCGTCGTCGGACCAGGTGTCCGCGATGCGATGGGCCCAGCTGTCCAGGGCCTGGCGGCCGTAGTGCGGCCAGCGCCGGCCGCGGCCCTGGTGGAAGCGGACGTAGCCCCAGTCGGTGGTCCGCCACAGCGGGGTGACGGGACGGGACTCGACATCGGCCCAGCACAGGGCCGCACCGCGGGCCTGAAGCACCTCCCGGACCTCCGGAGTCCACCAGCTGTCGTGCCGCGGCTCGACCGCGACCCGCGTCGACGCCGGAAAGCAGGCGAGACAGGCGTCCAGCAGTTCGGTGTCCGCCCGCAGGGTGGGCGGAAGCTGGAGCAGGACCGGCCCGAGGCGGTCGCCGAGGCCCTCCGCGTGGGTCATCAGCCGGCTCACCGGCTCCTCGGGGTCCCGTAGCCGCTTGATGTGGGTCAGGTAGCGGCTCGCCTTCACCGCGACCACGAAGTCCCCCGGCACCCGGTCCCGCCACGCCTCGAAGTTCTCCCGCGTCGGCAGGCGGTAGAAGGCGTTGTTGATCTCGACCGTGGCGAAGTGCTCCGTGTACTCCTCGAGCCACAGCCGCATGGGCACGTCGGCCGGGTACAGGACGTCCTTCCAGTCCCGGTACTGCCACCCCGATGTGCCGACGAACAGGGTCATACCCCCATCAAAGCACTACAGGTACAGCCCCGCGTCCGCCCCGTCCCTCGGGTCCGGCAACGACGTCGGGGACGTGCCCCGCTTCAGCGCGTACAGCTCCGCCAGCGTGGCGCCCTCGCGGCCGATGCCCTCCTCCGTGCCCAGCCAGCTCGTCGCCTCCGGGCGGGTCAGCGCCCCCACCTCGATCCGGGCCAGACAGCGCCCCGGGCGGACCACGGCCGGGTGCAGGCGCTCCAGGTCCTCGTTGGTCGTCACCCCGACCAGGACGTTGCGCCCCTGCCCCAGCAGGCCGTCCGTCAGGTTCAGCAGCCGCGACAGCGCCTGGCCCGCCGTGTGCTTGGCCTCGCCGCGGATCAGCTCGTCGCAGTCCTCCAGGAGCAGCAGCCGCCAGCGGCCCTTGCCCGTCGAGTCGTCCTCGCCGATCGCGATGTCCATCAGATAGCCGACGTCACTGAACAGCCGCTCGGGGTCCAGGACGCAGTCCACCTGGCACCAGTCCCGCCAGGAGCGGGCCAGTGTCCTGAGCGCCGACGTCTTGCCGGTGCCCGGCGGACCGTGCAGCAGGAGCAGACGGCCCGCGATGTCCTCGGGCGTGGTCTTCATCAGGCGGTCCATCGCGTCCGCGACCGGCGCGGTGTAGTTGGCCCGCACCTCGTCCCAGGTGCCTGCTGAGATCTGCCGGGTCGTGCGGTGCGGACCACGCCTGGGGGAGACGTACCAGAAACCCATGGTCACGTTCTCCGGCTGCGGCTCGGGCTCGTCCGCCGCGCCGTCCGTCGCCTCGCCCAGGACCCGCGCCGCCAGCTCCTCGCTGGTCGCGGTCACGGTGACGTCGGCGCCGCGGTTCCAGCGGGAGATCAGCAGCGTCCAGCCGTCGCCCTCCGCCAGCGTCGCGCTGCGGTCGTCGTCGCGGGCGGCGCGCAGCACACGGGCGCCCGGCGGCAGCAGCGTCGCACCGGACCGTACACGGTCGATGTTCGCCGCGTGCGAGTACGGCTGCTCGCCCGTCGCGAAGCGGCCGAGGAACAGCGCGTCGACGACGTCGGACGGCGAGTCGCTGTCGTCGACGTTGAGCCGGATCGGCAGAGCGTCGTGTGGGTTCGCAGACATGCGGCCATGATCCGGCACACGGCGGCCCGGTGCACCCGGTTTCCCCGGCATGTACCGCGGGCGGTCCAGAGTGACGAAACTCGCCCGAGCGGCTGTCACCGCCGATACCGTTGTCCTTGATGGGACGTCATGGGTGGAATTCGGGGGCACGGCGGTGGCGGCTCACCGCGTTGCTCGGTGTGGGCGTGGCCGCTCTGGCCCTGGTGGTGACCCTGTTCAACACGCTGCCCGGGAACGGCGCGAGCACCGAGGGCACCACACGCGACGGCGACAAGGTGCACGGCAGCCCGACGGCCACGCCGGACGCCACGAACCCCGAGGTCGGCTGGGGGTTCACCCACACCCAGTACAGCGCCGACGAGGGCGCCGCCGCGGCCGTGAAGCGCGTCGAGGGACGGCTGGCGGACGCCGGAGGGCTGCCGCAGATCCAGCACATCATGGGCTGGGGCGCCGACAACCCCGAACCGGTCGAGGGGCGCTACGACTTCGAGGCGATGGACCGCCGCATCGACTTCGTCCGCGCCTCCGGCAGCACCCCGGTCGTCACCCTGTGCTGCGCCCCCGACTGGATGAAGGGCGGCAAGGCCGGTGTCGACGACACCGACTGGAGCCAGGCCGCCCTGGAGACGGCGCCCGAGCCCGAGCACTTCGACGACTTCGCCGCGCTCGCCGTGACCGTCGCCAAGCGCTATCCCGACGTACGCCACTTCGTCGTGTGGAACGAGTTCAAGGGCTTCTGGAACGACGCCGAGGCCCGCTGGGACCACGAGGGCTACACCCGGCTCTACAACCTCGTCCACAAGGCGTTGAAGAAGGTCAACCCGGACATCATGGTCGGCGGGCCGTACCTCGTGATGGACAGCGTCGACCCGCGCGCCGCGGAGGCCTCCACGGCTCTGAAGGGCCCCTGGGGCGCCCTGGACCAGCGCACCGTCGACGCCTTCGCGTACTGGAACGAGCACAAGGCGGGCGCCGACTTCGTCGTCGTGGACGGCTCCAGCTACACCCGGGACGACGAACTGCTGCCGGACGAGTTCACGGCCACCGACAAGTTCACGGCCGTCGGTCAGTGGGTGCGCAAGCAGACCGGCGGGCTGCCGCTGTGGTGGGCCGAGTACTACGTCGAACCCGCCGACGGCAACGACGACCGCAAGGGCTGGTCCGAGGCCCGCCGCGTCGCCGTCCAGGCCGCGGGAATGATCGCTCTGGCCAAGGGCGGTGCCTCCTCCGCCTTCTACTGGAACCCGGAGGAGGAGAAGGGCACCGAATGCGCCGGCTGCCTGTGGACGCCGACCGACACTGCGAGCGGCGGCGAGAAGCTGCCGATGTACGACCTGCTCTCCCGGTTCGGCAAGGAGTTCCGGCCCGGCACCGAGTACGAGAAGGTGTCCGTGGACCAGCCCGACGTCCGCGTCCTGGCCACGGACAAGGCGATCCTGGTCGTGAACACCCTGGACCGGCAGACCAGCGCGACGATCGACGGTGAGAAGGCCGAGCTCCAGGCGTACGAGGTGAAGTGGCTCAAGCGCTGAGCCGCTTCACCTCCGCCTGATCGCCTGGTTGATCGCCTACTTGATCGTCAGGAACCGCTGCACCAGCGAAGCCAGCAGCACCGCCAGCAGCGGCAGCGAGAACCAGAAGCTGCTCTGCAACCAGCGCAGTTGCCGCACGCTCGGCGCCATCGCCACCCGGACGATCTCGCGGGCCATCAGCAGCACGATCAACGCGAGCGCCGCGAGCCCCCCGACCACCGACCAGGGCGTCCAGGTCACCTGCGGCCCGATCGGCCCGGGATCGGCCTTCGCGACCTCGCCGGCCGGCTGCTTCCGCAGCGCGTACATCGTCACGTCGGCGTTGGCGAAGACCTTCTTCAGCTCCTGCCGCTCGTCCAGGTTCCGGATCAGCCGCGACTCCCAGGTCGCCGAATAGCCCACGTCCATCCGGAGATAGGTGACCTGACCCCGGTTGATCATCAGATACGAGTTCGGGCCCGCGTCCTTCAGCGACTTGACCAGCCCCGACACCAGCACCGGGTCGGCCGGCGCCGGCGTCGGCAGGTACTCCACCTTCTCCATGTCCCGCGAGCCCCACGGCATCGACGGCGTCACCACGTTCACCGGGTCGTCGCTGAGCCACAGCAGCCGCACGGTCGGATCGTCATGGGCGTACACGTACTCCATGGCGGCGACCTCGCCGGGCCGGATCCGCTCGAACGGCTCGTTGCCCCAACGGGCCACCAGGAAGCCGCCCATCAGCACCAGGCCCGCCATCAGCGCGGCCAGCGGGGCGAGGCTCACCCGGTCCTTGTCGCGCTCCTTCGCGGTGACGCCGGTGCGCGGGAAGAAGGCCAGACCGGTGAGCAGCGCCGCGCCGGGCAGGGCGAACATGAAGACCCGCAGCGCCATCTCACCGCCGTACGACTGCATGCCGAAGCCCAGGAACGGCACGAAGGTGAGGACGAGCAGCGAGCGTTCCCGGTAGTGGTGGAAGCGGCGGCGCCACCAGCCCCAGCAGGCGAAGGCCATCACTGAGCCGGCCAGCAGCACGCGCGTGTAGAGGACGAGTTTGTGGGTGGAGCTGCCGCCCTCGATCCGGCCGGAGACGGAGGACGACACGTTGCCGCCGACGCCGCCGACCCCGCCGAAGAGTTCGTCGAAGTGGCCGGACCAGTACGGCTCGGCCATGAAGCCGATCCAGACGGTCACCATGACGCCGAACAGGATCGGCAGGCCGCGCAGTTCGGACCTGCCGATCAGGACGAGCCCCGTCAGCACGCCCAGTATCACGAACGGCGTCAGCTGGTGCGCCGGGACACTCGCCGCGAACAGCCCGATGACGACCGCCAGCAGCACGGCCTGCTGCCGCCGGTTCGCCGGCTCGACCTCGACCTCGCCGGGCCGCCGCTTCGTCCAGATCACATGCGGCGCCCGGAACCAGACCAGCAGGATCGCCGCGAAGACGAGATACAGCAGATACGTGAAGCCCTGCGGCGAGAAGTAGTCCTGGCCCACCCAGCCGCTGAGCACGAACACCCAGATGCCGGTCCACTTGGCCCGCCAGCTCGCCCGCATCGAGCGCACCAGCAGGAACATCGGCACCAGGTACAGCAGTTGCATGGCCGGCGGCCACCAGCGGATGACCTCGGTGAGGTCGCCGACCCCGCACGCCTGCGCGACGAACGCGGCCACCGCGAAGAACCCCGGCCAGCTCCAGCGCGCGTCCAGGTCGGGCACGGCCGACCCGGTGCGGTCGATGTAGTCGAGGAAGCCGAGGTGCTGCCAGGCCGTGGCGAACCGCGGCTCGACCTCGATCAGCGCGGGCAGGGCGTGCAGCGACACGACCGTCGCGAGCAGGGTGCCCAGCAGCAGCGCCCGGTGTTCGCGGCCCAGCCACAGCAGCGAGGCGAACACCACCGCCAGCAGCGCGGCCCCGACCAGCGTGGGCAGCGGCAGCACGGAGACCATCCCGAGCCCGCCCATCCCGTCCAGGTCGGCCTCGCCGAGCCGCAGCGCGGGCACCCAGTACAGCAGCAGCGCGGCGATCAGCAGACAGCCGAGGACGACCCCGAGGCGGGTGGGCAGCAGCCGCTCCCGCCAGGTGGGTGAGGGGGCGTCGGGCTGTCGTACGGCCTCTTCGTGCATGGGCGGCTCTTCCCGTACGGCGGACTCCTGCCCCGCGACGGCCTCCTCCCGTACGGCAGCCTCGTCGCGCTCCTCCGGTACGGCCTCGTCGCTCGCGCCCGGCATGGCGAAGTCCGCCTCGAACGGCGCGTCCACCTCGACGGGCCCCAGCGACGCCTCCGAGCCCGGCCGGCGCTCCTCGACCGGCAGCCCGACTTCCGGCTTGCGTGCCCAGGCGGGCCGGTGGTCCGGGCGTACCGGCGGCGTGCCCGTGGGCGGCGTACCGGGCCCCGGGCGGACGTCGGGCCGGCGTTCCAGGTGGTCGAAGTCGACGTGGATGCCGAGCGCGAGGGTGTCGGTGTCGAGCGCCCACCCGGGCCCCCGCCTGCGCGCCCCCTCGGGCACCTCGCGCGCCCCCAGGTCGGCGAGATCACCGTCGGGTGCCGCGTCCTCGGGCACCTCGGCCGAGGACGCCCGCACGGTCCGGTACAGCTTGGGCGCGGCGATGGCGACGATGACGCAGAGGGAGACGATCTCGGCGACGCCGGCGCCGGTCAGGCCCATACGGGGGAGCAGCACCAGCGTCAGCCCGAGCACCGACGCGCACAGCAGGCCCTGGAGCCAGGCCAGTCCGGCGGTGCGGCTCTGCGCGCGCAGGACCGCGAAGTACGTCTCCATGACGACCCGCAGCAGCGCGCCGACCGCGAACCAGCGCAGCAGCGGGGTCGCCGCGTCCGCGTAGCCCTGGCCGAAGACGCCCAGGATCCAGGGCGCCCCGAAGAACAGGACCGCGGCGACCGGCACCATGATCCGCGCCATGCGCCTGAGCGCGGCCCGGGTGTTGGCGGCCAGCCGCCTCGGGTCGTGGGATCCCTCGACCGTGAGGGAGGCGCCCATGTTGATGGCCAGCAGATTGACCGTGCCGCCGATCGTGGCCGTGATGTAGAAGTACGCGTTGTCCTCGGCGGAGACCTGCGCGGCCACGATCACCGGGATGAGATAGACCACGGCGAGGGAGAACAGCGAGCCGGTGTAGTCGCCCGCAAGGAACCTGCCGATCTCCCGCAGGGACGGTGGGCGCGTGTGCTCCTCGGTCGCCCGCACATGGCGCGGCACCAGCCGCCGGAACACCAGCCAGCCCAGCGGCAGCACCGACACCGCGATGGCCGCGACCCACGACACGAAGACCCCGGCGGTCGGGATCGCCACCGCGAAGGCCACCAGCAGGCCCAGCTTCACCGCGGAGAACACGGTGTTGCCGACCGGCACCCACACCGCACTGCGCAGCCCGGTCAGCACGCCGTCCTGGAGCGTGAGCAGGTTCCAGGCGACGACTGCCACGACGAAGAAGAGCCCGCCCGCCGCCCCGTTCAGAAACCGGTACGACGGCCCCCACAGGTCCAGCGTCAGCAGGAAGACGCCGGCCGCAAGTGCCACCACGACGCAACTGCCCGCGTACGTCCGGAAGATCAGACGGCCGCTGCCTCGGCCCGCGACCGGGATGAACCGGGCCAGCGCGCCCGTCAGCGTCACGGCCGTCAGCCCCGCGAGGAACTTCATCGCGGCGATAGCGGCAGATCCCTGACCGACCGCGGCCTCGGAGTAGTAGCGGGCGGCGGCCAGCCAGAAGCCGAGCCCCAGCACGGCGGAGATGCCTGTGTTGATCATCAGGGCGTAGGCGTTGCGGAACAGCTGACTGCCCCCGGAGGCCCCGCCCATGCCGGGCAGGCGAAGGCGGCGCCCCGACTGCTCGGGCGCCGTCGCGTCGGTCGATGCGGGCTCGGTCGTGGTCGTCGTGTCAGACACGGGAACGGATGGCCTTCCGGCGGACCTGTCGTGCTCTGCGGACCACGGCATACCCCTTGGTGAGTGCGCGGTCCCTGGCGAAGGTGCGGGCGATGGCACGGCCCTCGACCATCCGCCCGAACTCCTCGACACCGGTGGTGCGGCGCACGGTGAGGCGGGTGAGGGCGTACGGCCCCTGTCGCCGCCGCGCGAGGCCGTTGTTGACGGCGAGCGCCTGGGCGTACCCGGTCTCGTGCACCGCCTCGCGCACCCGGCGGCTGGAGTAGCCGTACGGGTAGGCGAACGAGGCCGGGACGGTGCCGAGTTCGTCGCTGATGATCTCCTTGCACAGGATCAGCTCGGAGCGCAGCCCGTCGTCCGGGAGCTGGTCGAGCTGGGGATGCGTGTGGCTGTGCCCCCCGATCTCGACATCCGCCTCGGCGAGCTCGCGCACCTGGTCCCAGTCGAGCATGGAGTCCAGGCCGCCGCCGTTGTCGTGCGGGCCCTTCAGCCAGCCCGTTGAGACGAACAGCGTGGCCGGGAAGCCGTGCTTGGCGAGCACGGGCAGGGCGTGCCGGTGCACGCCCTCGTAGCCGTCGTCGAAGGTGATCAGCACCGGCCGCTCCGGCAGCGGCTTGCCCGAGCGCCAGCGCGCCGCGAGATCGGCGGTCTTCACGGGTGTGAGGCCCAGGTCGCCGATCAGCGCCATCTGCTCCGCGAACGCCTCCGGCGCCACCGACAGCTCGGCGGTGGCGTCGTTCGGCGAGGTGGAGACGGCGTGGTACATGAGAATCGGTACGCGTCCGCCGGTCATCTGCTGCCTCCCTCCATGCCCGCGACCGAGTACGTGACGTCGCCCCGTCGCGCCCGGACACTCCCCACGACGTACCCACCGGCCGCCGTCAGCACCCCCGCGACGATGGCGCCCGCGCGTCCCGCACCGCCCCGCCGGGCCAGTACGGCATCCCGCAACCCGCGCGCCACCCCGGCCGGCAGGACCCGGGTGGTGTAACGCCGCTCGGACTCAAGTCCCTTGTCGGCGCCGACACTTCGGGCCACGAGCGCCTTGGACAGGCCCTCGGCGTACGTCCGCGTACGGAAGTATCCGAAGTGCTCACGCGCCTCGGGCACCCGGTGGTGGATCACCGCCCGGTCGTCGATCAGCAGCACGGCGTCCGGCCGGGCCCGCGTCAGCCGGATGCACAGCTCCGTCTCCTCGCAGCCCAGCGGCAGCCGGTCGCCGTCGCGCCCG
This sequence comes from Streptomyces sp. AC550_RSS872, assembly GCF_019049285.1. Classification (GTDB taxonomy): domain Bacteria; phylum Actinomycetota; class Actinomycetes; order Streptomycetales; family Streptomycetaceae; genus Streptomyces. The sequence goes on along the minus strand of NZ_JAGMUL010000021.1, from coordinate 67,228 downwards.
ATGCCGGTCGCGAAACCGCCCGCGAAGTCGAACGCCGTACGCCGGAAGGAGGCGTTGCCACCGAGGACGTTGCGGACCTTGACCCGGCCGCGCGGCAGGCCCCGGTAGGTGCAGCCCACGACCCAGTCGAACTCCTCCGGGAACCAGTCCGGCCGCTTTCCCGATGCCCAGATCGGCTCCGTGCGCCCGCCGACGGCCATCACGCACGGGTCGGCGTACCCCGCCGCGAAGTGCCGCAGCCAGTCGCGCTCGGCCACCGCGTCGTCGTCGAGGAACGCGATGACCTCGCCGTAGGAGGCGGCGATACCGGTGTTGCGGCCGGCGGACAGGCCGCGCGGGCCCGCGTTGGCGAGCACCCGGACCTCCCTCGCGCCGTCCCCGGACTCCTTGTACTCCTTGGTCAGCCGGTCCAGGAGCGCCGCGTTGTGGTCGACGACCAGCAGCGTCTCCAGGGCCGGATACGACTGCGCCCGCACCGAGGAGACCGCCGCGAGGATGTCCTCCCAGCGGTCCTCGGTGTACACGCAGATCACGACGGAGATGTCGGGACCGCTCAAGACGCCTCTCCCCGGACCGAGTCGAGCATCGGGGAGGGGTTCCTGCGGCTGCGCAGCGCACGCCGGTTGGAGCGCTCCCGCAGGATCACCTTGAGCACCCGCAACCCGTCCCGCACGGCCCGCAGATTGCTCGTGCCGTGGATGCGCAGGTACTCGTGGCTCGGGATCTCCTGCACCTTCAGCCCCGCCTTGACGACCCGGATGTTCATCAGGGTCTCCACCTCGAAGCCGGTGCAGTCGAGTTCGATCTTGTCCAGGCAGTGCCGCCAGAACGCGTTGTATCCGTAGCAGAGATCGGTGTAGCGGGCGCCGAACTTGCGGTTGACGGCCGTGCACAGCGCCCAGTTGCCCAGCTTGCGGATGAAGGTCATGTCGTCGGTGCCGCCGCCGTTGGCGAACCGGGACCCCTTGGCGAAGTCCGCGCCCGAGACCAGGGCGGAGACATACGACAGGATCTCGTTGCCGTCGGCCGAGCCGTCCGCGTCGACCATCACGATGATGTCACCGGTGGCCGCCGCGAACCCCGTGGTCAGGGCATCCCCCTTGCCCCTGCCGCGCTGCCGCACGACCTTGACGTCCGGCCACAGCCCACGGGCGACCTCGACCGTGTCGTCGGTGGAGTTGCCGTCCACCAGGACCACTTCGTGTATCCAGTCCGGCAGTGTCTTGAAGACGTACGGAAGGTTCTCCGCCTCGTTCATGGCCGGGATCACCACGCTCACCGGCGGCGCGATGGCCAGGTGTGTGGAGACGGGCCGATACTTGCCGGCCGGTGACGGATCTTGGTCCGCGACCGCCGGGCGCAGCACAGAACTCATGAGTCAGTCCCTCTCGTCCGGTGGACCGCCCGCCCCTGGGCGGCCCGGCTGTATGTCCGGTTCGAAAGGGGGGTTCTCTCATCTCACGGCACGAAAGAGTGGCTCTGCGTGCGCGTGCGGTGAGCTGGCATGTGTGGCCGGCCGCTGGAAAATGCGCAGCCGGTCGCGCGGCACGACTCGACGACAAGTGCGAGCACCTTCACCGAGCACCCCCCTACCGCGCCCCGCGCCGGGACTGTCGCGGTCCCTGAGCCCTCCCCTGGAGCCGCTGCCGACAGTCCGATGCGGGTGAGATGTACGACGGTATTGATGATTGAGCCTGTATGGCAAGAGCTGGAACGAGCCCTCACATTTTTGTTGGTTTGACCGGTAGTTACCCGTGTCCCGAACGGATCTTCCCCATGCGCTTCAGGAGCCGGTCCGCCGGTTCGAACAGCTCCGGCCGTGCCTGCACGGTGTTGCGCAGCGCCCGGACCGGGGCACGCCGTGCCCGGTGTCCGAACGCGACCGGGTGACGCCGGGTCACCCACCCCTCCGACACCGTCAGCTCGCGTGTCTTCAGGGAGTCCTTGTACTCCTTCTGGCCCCGGCCGAGATCCAGGTAGGCGATGCCGTCGGCGGCGGCCGCCTCGGCCATCCGCAGATGCAGCACCAGACCCGGCGAGTACTTCGAGAAGGCCGGATCGTAGGCCGGGAACCAGCACGCCAGCACCCGCTCGCCCCGCAGCCCGAAGTGCGTGGCGACCGGCTTGCCGTCCGCGTACAGCACCGACAGGATCCCCGCGAACGGCTCGGAACGGGTGTGGAACAACTGCTCCACCAGCCGCGTGATCCACTCCTGGGCGAAGCGGTCGCTGCGGCCGGTCCTGCGGTACTGCGCGGACTTCCACGCCATCAGCGTGCGCAGGGCCGCCGGATCACGCTCGTCGTGCACGTACCGCACGCCCTCGTGGTCCCGGCCCAGCTTGCGCTCCTTGGCCAGCGTCGTCCGCGTGAACTTCGGTGAGCGCTCCCGCAGTTGGCTCAGATACGCCTCGTACCCCTGGTCGACGTCCATGACCGGGGACGGGAACCTGCCGGAGGCCTCCGCCTCGAACGCCGTCTGGCCCTCCACCAGGTGGTCGAACTCCCAAACGGCGAGCCCGCACGCCTTCAGCAGCTCACGCGCGTCCCAGGTGAACCCGGGCCGGTGCACGACCCCCTGGGCGTCCGAGACGCCGAGACCGATGGCCCGGCCGACGCCGGCCGCCGTGCGCTGGAACGGGAAGAACGCGGCCGGCTCGCCGCCCTCCCGGACGACCGCGATCCGCACCCCGCGCCGGCAGCGGCCGATCGCGAGCGCGAACTCGGGCGCGAGGAACGGGTTGCCCAGCTCGGGCGAACCCTGGAGATGGGCCTTGGACTGTAGAGAGGTCCAGGCCGCTCGGTCGGCGGAGCTGAGCTCGCCGGGGCGGTACACGCTGATGTCCACGTCAGTCAGTCCGCCTTCTCGACGTACGGCCGCGCAGCCGCCGCACCAGAACCAGCAGGAGAATGAGGGCACTGATCGCGGTAACGGCCGCGATCCCGCCGAGCACCGACCACCGGTGCACGGCCAGCATGCCCTGGGCCACCAGCATGTCGACGACGACCGCGCCCGCCACGGCGGCCACGGTCCGGCCGAAGGGATCCAGCCCGCGCAGCGCCGCGGCGATCGCCCCGGCCGGCATCGCGAGCAGGAAGAACAGCGTGAACGGCCCGCGCAGCGGCGAGCCCGAATCGACCAGCGCGAGCACCGCGCCGAGTCCCCCCACAGCCGTCGCGGCGCCCGCGAGCAGCGGCCTCAGGTCCCTCCCCGGCCCTGACCGCGCACGCTCGGCGTCCTCGGACGCAGCTGTCTTGACACCTATGGTCTGCATTGGCGACTTTGCCCCCCGACGCGCCGGATGCCGGGCTTCAATGTGGCTCAGCTCCGTGGGGGCCGTCAAGACGTCCCCCGGAACAGGGCGTTCCCCGGAGACGGCGGGCGTCTCCGGGGAACGGTGGGTTCACATCGTGCGATGCGGGGTTACGGCACGAGCTTCAGGAGCCGGTTGGGCGAACCGCTGCCGGGGCTGGTGACCGCGTTCGCGGTGGCGCCGCTCGTCAGGGCCGAGGCGACCGCGGCCGGGGTGGCCGAGGTGTGGCTCGCCAGGTACACGGCGGCCGCGCCCGCGACGTGCGGGGTCGCCATGGACGTACCGGAGATGGTGTTGGTCGCGGTGTCGCTGGTGTACCAGCCCGCCGTGATCGACGAGCCGGGGGCGAAGACGTCCAGGACCGAGCCGTAGTTCGAGTAGCTCGCCCGGGCGTCGGTGCTGGTGGTGGCGCCGACGGTGATGGCCTCCGTGACGCGGGCCGGGGAGGACGAGGAGGCGTTGGCGCTGCTGTTGCCGGCCGCGATCGCGTAGGTCACGCCGCTGGCGATGGAGTTGCGCACGGCCGTGTCCAGTGTGCTGGAGGCGCCGCCGCCGAGCGACATGTTGGCGACCGAGGGGCCGGAGTGGTTCGCGGTCACCCAGTCGATGCCCGCGATCACGCCCGCCGTGGTGCCCGAGCCGGCGTTGTCGAGCACCCGGACCGCGACGATCTTCGCCTTCTTGGCCACGCCGTACGTGGTGCCGGCGATGGTGGTGGCCACATGGGTGCCGTGGCCGTTGCCGTCGGAGGCGGTGGTGTCGCCGTCGACGGCGTCGTAGCCGTAGGAGGCACGGCCGCTGATCTGCTGGTGGGTGATGCGCACACCGGTGTCGATGACATACGCCGTCACACCGCTGCCCGCGCTGTCCGGGTAGGTGTAGGTGCCCGAAAGCGGAAGCGCGGCCTGGTCGATGCGGTCCAGGCCCCAGGGGGCGCTGGACTGGGTGGTGTCGGCCAGGCGGACCCTCTGGTTCTGCTCGACGGACGCCACCGACGGGTCGGCGGCGAGTCTCTTGGCCTCGGTCGCGGAGAGGGTGGCGGAGTAGCCGTTCAGCGCGGCGCCGAACGTCTTGTTCACCGCCCCGCCGTACTCCTTGATCAGGTCTTTGCCCGCGCTGGAGGCGGCCTTCAGGCCCGCGGTCCGCTTGAGCGTGACGATGTAGCTGTCCTTGATCGCCGTGGGAGAGCCGCCGGCCAGGACCTTGCCCTCGGCCGGGGCGGCCTGGGCGGGCAGGGAGGTGAGTCCGCCGACGAGGGCGGCGGTTGCCAGGCTGGTTATCGCGGCGAACCGGAACTTGTTGCTACGCAGTTGTGCCATTACGAGGGAGTCCTCCTCAAGGCGGTGCGCATGGGGGGTGATGCGCACATGTGGGGGGGGTGCGTGCGTGGGGTCGCACGCACGGCCTGGAACGTCGCGTTCCCGTTCCTGGGCCGAAGTAAAGGATCTGTGCTCTCGCGGTGATGGACAAGGGAGTTGACGACCTGTCAACAATCCTGTCATGAGCACGAAATCAAATCCGGGCGAATCCGCGGGGCGGGCGCCGTGATGAGGGGAAAAGTCTTGGCATGGACACTTCCCGTCAACACGCGTAGTTGGTACGACGGTTATGGCAGAGATCCTGCTATAGGGAGGTTCCATGAGACGTTCCCGACTTTCCGCATACGTCGCCTCACTCCTCCTCGCCGTCGGCACCGCCTTCACCGGGGCAGCCTCCGCGCAGGCCGCCGACACCGCCGCGATCGGCGGCTACGTGGCCCTCGGCGACTCCTACTCCTCAGGCCTCGGCGCGGGCAGCTACATCAGCGCCAGCGGCGACTGCAAGCGCAGCACGAAGGCGTACCCGTACCTCTGGGCCGCCGCGAACTCACCCTCGTCCTTCGACTTCACGGCTTGCTCGGGCGCTCAAACGGGTGATGTCACCGCCGGTCAGCTCGCCCCGCTCAGCCCCGCCACCGCACTCGTGTCCATCTCCATCGGCGGCAACGACGCCGGTTTCGCCGACATCATGACGACCTGTGTGCTCCAGGGCGACAGCGCCTGCGTCAACCGCATCAACACCGCGAAGGCGTTCGTCGACTCGTCGCTCCCCGGCAGGCTCGACGCCGTCTACTCCGCCATCCGCGCCAAGGCCCCGTCCGCGCACGTGGTCGTGCTCGGCTACCCCCGCTTCTACAAGCTGGGCGTGTCCGGGTGCCTCGGTCTGTCCGAGACCAAGCGCAGGGCACTCAACGACGCCGCTGACTACATCGACGCCGCGACCGAGAAGCGCGCCCTGGACCACGGCTTCACCTTCGCCGATGTGCGGCCGGCCTTCACCGGGCACGAGCTGTGCTCCGGCAGCTCGTGGATGCACGCCGTGAACTGGCTCAACATCCCGGAGTCGTACCACCCGACGGCCGCGGGCCAGTCGGGTGGTTATCTGCCGGTGCTGGACGCCGTGGCCTGAGGTCCCAGGTCGCGGACACGGCCTAGGCGCTCGGCGACTCGGTAGGCGTTGGCGAGACCCCGCCCGTCGGGGTCTCCGTCACACAAGTCACCGAGAACGGCACCGAGTCGGACTTCGTCTCCACCGGGTCGCGGACCTCGACGCTGATCTCGTTCTCGAACGTCCCGCTGTCGTCGTACGTCGTCACGAACGCCCGGTCCTGCTTGGTCCGTCCGCCCCCCTCCGGGAACGACAGGGTCTTCCAGCCCTGGTCCATGACGTCGCCGTCCTTCGACACCCAGCGATAGCTCACCTGCGCCGGCAGGCGCCCCACGGTGAACGTCGCCGTGAAGGCGGGGGCGTCGCCGCTCGCCGGCGGACAGGACCCGGAGTACTCCAGGTTCGCGCCCACCAGCGTCACCTTCACGGACTGCGGGGCCGAGGAGGGCGTGTCGCTGTCGCTCGGACTCGGACTCGGGCTCGGTGTCGGGCTCTGGCCACCCCCGGTGTTCTCGTCCTCGGTCTCCTTCGGTGAGGTCCCGCCCCCGGTCTGGCTGGTCGTGTCGTCACCGCTCGCCTCGCCCCCGCCGTCGCCGCGGTTGAGGAGGGCGTACGTCAGCCCGGCCACGGCCAGCGCCAGGATGGCGATGCCCGCGATCAGGGTGAGAGCGGTGCGGCGGCTGCGGTCGGGGCGGACGGGGGTCGTGCGGGCGGCCGCGGTACTGGGCCCGGTCGGCGCGGGATGGGGAACCGCCGCCGGCGGGGCGGTCTGCGCCGGAGCCGGGAACGCCGCGACGGTCGGGGTGTACGGGCTCGCCTGCACGGCGTCCGCCCGGGGCGTGCCGCCCGCCCCGATGACCCGCAGATCCTGCTCGGCCCGGTCGGCCGGCAGCCGCGCGGCCGGGTCCTTGCGCAACAGCCCCTCGATCACGGGGGCCAGCGGACCGGCCCGGCGGGGCGGAGGCAGCTCCTCGTCGACGATCGCTCGCAACGTGCTCAGCGGGGTGTTCTGGCGGAACGGGGAGTTGCCCTCCACGGCCGCGTACAGGAGCACCCCCAGGGACCACAGGTCGGACTCCGGCCCCGGCGTGCGGCCCAGCGCCCGCTCCGGGGCCAGGAACTCGGGGGAACCGATGACCTCGCCGGTCATCGTCAGCGCGGAGCTGCCCTCGACCATCGCGATACCGAAGTCGGTCAGCACGACCCGGCCGTCGTTCGACAACAGCACGTTGGCCGGCTTCACGTCCCGGTGCAGCACCCCGGCCTCGTGCGCCGCCCGCAGCGCGGCCAGCACCTCGGCGCCGATGTGCGCGACACGCTGTGGACTCAGCGGGCCCTCGGCGTCCAACTGCTCGGCCAACGAGATACCGCGGACCAGCTCCATCACGATCCAGGGCCGGCCGTCCTGCGTGGCCACGTCGTACACCGTGACGACATTGCGGTTGGCTACCCGCGCCGCCGCCCACGCCTCGCGCTCCAGCCGGGCGTACATCCGCTCGACCTCCGCGCCCGCCAACCCGTGCGGCGCACGCACCTCCTTGACGGCGACCTCGCGATGCAGCAGCTCGTCGCGCGCCCGCCACACGGTGCCCATGCCGCCCTCGCCGAGCGGGGACAGAAGGCGGTAGCGGCCGGCGATCAGACGTTCACTGCCAGATTCTTCGGACACGGGCGTCCCCCCATCGCATCCGTGTGAAATCTCCACTCCGCACGATTTCTACCCAAAAGTAGCTCAGCCGAGGGCGGATGACGCCCCCTGGAGAACCAATCCGGCCCCGATCAGTACGACGAGCACCGCGGATCCCAGAGGTGCGGTCCTGCGGACGAAGACCGTCAGGGGGTGGGCCATCCAGCGGGGCTGCCGGTCCAGCACCCTCGTCACTCCGCTACCCAGCCGCACGACGGCGAACCCGGCCGCGGTGAGGGTGAGCGCGAGCCCGACGCCGTACGCCACGACGAGCAGCAGCCCGAACCACGCCTTCCCGAGCGCCGCCGCGCCGACGAGCACGACGACCGCGGAAGGACTGGGCACGAGCCCGCCGGCGAAGCCGAGAAGGATCGTGCCGCGGAGGGTGGGGGCGGTGGAGTGGGTGTGGGTGAAGCCGTTGTGGGTGTGGGTGAGGGAGCCGTGGGTGTGGCTGGCGGCGGGGGCGGGGGCGTGACTGTGGTCGTGCTCGTGCTCGTGATGGTGGCTGTGGTGGTGGTCGTGGTCCTGTGCGTGACCGGCCGCGGGTGCGGGGGCCTCCGCTGCGGAGTGGGCGTGCGCGGCGACCAGGACCCGTTGGCGCTCGGGGGCGTGGTCGGTCTCGTGGTCGTGAGCATGCCCGTGCCCGTGCGGGTGGTCATGTCCGTGCCCGTGCCCGTGCGGGTGGTCATGTCCGTGTCCGTGTCCGTGCCCGTGCGGGTGGTCATGTCCGTGTCCGTGTCCGTGCCCGTGCGGGTGGTCATGTCCGTGTCCGTGTCCGTGCCCGTGTCCGTGCTTCCGGACGTGCCAAGCCCGTCGTACGAGCGTCGCGCCCGCCGCGATCACCAGGGCACCGCTCGCGATTCCCAGCCAGGTGATCACCGAGGGAGCCGCCGCCGAACCGGCCGTGACCAGGAGGCCCAGGGCGACCACGCCCAGGGTGTGCGTAACCGTCACCGAGGCGGCCAGGGGCAGGACGTCCTTCATGCGGGCCCGGCCGCCGCGGGCCGCCGCCACCGCGGCCATCAGGGTCTTGCCGTGGCCGGGGGCGAGCGCGTGCATCGCGCCGAGGAAGATCGCGAGAACCAGGGCGAGGGCGGCGAAGCCGATGGTGAGGTCCTGGCGGGAGACCAGGCCGTCCAGGGCCCGCGTCCAGCGGTCGGCGCCGCGCGGGAGGACGGAGGAGGCGGGGGTGCCCTGTTCCGCCTCGGCGAGGGCGGGTCCGCCCGGACGCACGCGCAGGGACGCGCTCTTGGTGTCGGCCGGGGAGGACAGCAACTCCTCGGGGTACCCGGTCAGTTCGCGGGAGACCGACTCCTTCGGTACGTCGGAGGCGGCGAGTGTCATACGGTCCCCGCGCGCCGTGATCTCCCGCCAGCCGGGGCCGGCTTCCGCGCCCGCGCCGCGGAAGCCGAGGGCGACCGTGGTGTCCTCCGGGAGCGGCGTCGTCAGCCGGCACTCCACGCGGAGGGTGTCGAGCCCCGCCTGACCGGACCGCACGCGCGCGTGACTGCTGTTCAGCGTCAGTTCGACCGTACGGCCGTCCACGGTGACCTCGCTGCCCCGAGCGGCGTCCGCGCACCGCTGCCGGGCCCACGCCGTCATGCCCGACTTCTCGATGTCCGGCTTGGCCTGGGTCGCCGGGATCTCGGCGAGGTCCTCCACATGGTGGACGCGTAGTTCACCGGGGGCGGCCACGAGCCCGTCGTAGCGGTTGACGGTGAAATTGCCGAGGGGGTGTGCGCTCGCGGAGCCGGCGGGGAACAGGGCGAGCGCGCAGGTCGTCGTGAGGACGGCCGCGGCGGAGGCGAAGAGACGACGGGGGGTCACTCGGCCGCCTCCAGGTCCTTGAGCGCCGTACGGGCTTCACGGGCGCCCAGCGGGGAGAAGCCCGGGTTCAGCTCCAGCGCGGCCCGCAGGTGCTCGCGGGCGTCCTCGGCATGGCCCGTGGCGCGCTCGATGATCCCGCGGTGGTAGAGGAACGCGGCGTTGCGGTAGCCGGTGGCCGTGGCCTCGCGGGCGTAGGGGAGGGCTTCCTCGTCCTTGCCGTTGACGTGCAGCGCCCAGGCGAGGGCGTCCGCGGTGTGCACGGTCCGCCGGCGGTCCCACTCGGCGCGGGCGGCGCGCAGCGCGGAGGCCTTGTCGCCGTGGTCGGCGGCCGCGAGGGCGGTGTCGAGGTCGGCGTTGACGCCGTTGGCGCGGGCGAGGGCCGTCCAGGCGTTCACCAGGGCGTACTGGTCGTCGGCCTTGGCCCTGTCGCCGGCGGCCTCGTACAACTCGCCGAGTTCGACGAGGGGGCCGGGGAGGGGGTAGCCGACGACGACGTCCTTCAGACCCTTGAGCGCGCCGTCCCGGTCACCGCTCGCGGCCTGCGCGCGGGCGCGGCCCTCCAGGGCGGGGACGTAGTTCTCGTCGGCGGCGAGGGCACGGGCGTAGTGGGTGAGGGCGGCGTCGTGGTCGCCCTGGTTCCAGGCGAGTTGGCCGAGCTGGGTGGCGACGTAGGTGATGTCACCGGGGGTGGTGGCGGAGGAGAGGGCCTGCTCCAGTACCCGCTCGGCGGTCCGTACGTCGCCGCGCAGCTCCTGGACGTACGCGTAACGCGTGAAGACCGGGATGCCCGGGCGGCGGTCGTCGGCTGTCCTCACGGCCTTGGCGGCGTCGGCGTAGCGGCCCAGTTCGACGAGGGCGTCGGTGCGGGTGCACAGGGCGCGCTCGCTGTAGGGGTTCACCTTCAGTGCCTGGTCGGCGTACTTGAGGGCGTCCTCGAAGTCGTGCCGGGCGGCGGCGAGGGCGGCGCGGCCGGCGAGGGCCTGGTCGTTGTCGGGGCTCAGCTCCAGTGATCGCTTGAAGGCCTGTTCGGCCTGGGGGTAGCGGGAGGGGTCGCCCTTGGTGCGGGCCTGCTCGACGTAGGCGAGGCCGAGGGTGGCCCAGCTGGTGAAGTCCTTCGGCTGGTCGCGGAGGTGGGCCTGGAGGGAGGAGATGCCTGTGTCCAGGTCGCCGGTTGCGAGGAGACCGGGGGAGACGGCGGCGGAGGCGGGGACGACGCGTTGGTTGTCGCTGTCGCGGGCCGCGCTGAGGGCGATGGAGCCGGCGGTGAGGGCCATGGCCAGCAGGGCGGAGCATCCGGCCAGGTGGAGTGCCCTGCTGCGGCGGGCGGCCGCGGCGACGCGGCGTACGGCGGCGATGCGCTGCTCGCGGGCTTTCTCGCCCCCGCCGCCCCTACCCGTCCCATCCTGAAGGGGCTCCGCCCCTTCGACCCCGCCAGGGGACTCTGCCCCCTGGACCCCCGTCGGCCTGGACGGCCTCGTCCTCAAACGCCGGACGGGCTGGTGGGGTTCGCTGTCGTTCGTCTGCGGGGCCATGCCCTCTCCTCGATCGGCTGTCGTCGCATGCGGCGGCGCGGCCCGCGCCGTGGGGGATGAGTACTTCGCGGGCCGCGCCGGCTCTGTCGTGGGCCTAGTAGGCCCGGTCCCGCATCCGGCGCCACCACATCAGGGCCCCGCCGATCAGCAGGATGCCCAGCGCGCCCGCGCCCGCCGATCCGGCGATCAGGGCCATGTTGTCGGTGCTGCCGGAGGCGCCCGCCGGCTGGAGGGCGTCGCCGAGCTGGCTGCGGACGTCGGTCTCGCCGTCCGTGCCCTTGGCGAGCGGGCCGCGGGACCCCTCGGTGGGCAGGGCGACGTACGGGAAGGCCTTCTCGAAGTCCTTGTCGTTCTTGTCGACCGCGTCGCCCAAGTCGTTCTTGGCGCCGAGCAGTTCACCCTCGACGACCTGGAGCGATGCGTCGATCACGTCGTCGGTGAGGCGGCGGCCGTTGGGGAAGCCCGCGTTGTCGCCGTCGAGGACACCGAGCCGCTTGGGTTCGGCGGCCGGTTCGATCGAGGTGTTCAGGCGCAGCATCTCCGACGGGGTCACCTTCGGCGGCTGGTTGAGGCCCTTCACGCCCTTGAGGAAGACGTCGACGAGGTCGTTGCGCGGCTCGTCGGGCGCCGGGATCTTGTAGATCGCCTCGATGAGCTTCGGCAGCTCGGGGTTGGTGACGTTCTTCAGGAACTGGGCGTCTTCCCAGGGCGCGGACGCGTTGAACTTGTCCTTGTCCTTGAGGGGGTTCACGACCTCGTTGACCAGGGGGCTGCCGAGCCGCGAGACCTGCTCGAAGTGGCCCTGGGCGTTCTTGCGCTGGGTCGTCGACCAGATGCCGACGATCGGCTGCTCCGAGGACTCCGTGATCATGTGCGTCGGGACCTGGAGGGCGATCGAGTTGACGTTGTAGCCCTTGAGCGTGTCGTTGCCGACCTCGGAGAGGTTTCCGCCGTACAGCAGGTCGAAGACCCGCAGATCGAGGAAGAACGGGTCGTCGGCCTGCCCGGCGAACGACGTCGCGTCGCCCGCGAGCTTGTGCACGGCCTGCTCACGCAGCTTGGCGTAGTCGGGCATCGACGCCTTGCCGACGTTCGACGGGGCCACCGGTACGTCGTTGGCGAAGTTCGTCTTCGACACCGGGTACTGGTCCTTGAGCTTGATCAGCTCGATGTCGTACGTCTGCGTGATGTTGAGGTCCTTGTCGTCCAGGCTCTCGACCGGACCGGTGTTGTACAGGAAGGTCTTCTTGTTCTTGATGTGGGTGTCGAAGGTGAAGCGGTAGAGCAGATCGCCCTGCGCGTCACCGTTGTTGTCGATGTGGATGTCGTACTGGGCGTCCTCGGCGAACGTGAAGAAGTTCGGTCCGCCGGCCGGTTCCTCGAAGGGGATCCAGTTCCCGATGATCGTCGTCGTGTCCGGCTTGTCCGGGCTGACGAACGCGTACACGTCCGTGTTGTCGTACTGCGGGGTCCCCGAGATCAGCGGGGCCTCCCGGTGACTGGAGGCGGAGGCCGCCCCCGGTTCCAGCGCGGTCACGCCGGCGGCTGCGAGCCCCCCGGCGGCCAGCGCACCACATACGAGGGTCGCGAGTCCCCTGCGTCCCGCACCGCTCCTGGAATTAGGTGTCATGCCGTCCGTCCTCAGTGCCAACTTGCCTGACGCACCCGATTCGGAGCCGTCGCCAGGGTGGATTGGTCGAATCCCAAGCGTTCTTACGGCGGAGATGGAAAGTTGTTTCATCGGCGGGCGACCCGCGTTTTCGGCCCGCTGATCCGTAACCCCACCCGGAGGTGGGTTCGTTGCGTATGCCTCGCGGGGCGAGACGGCCGCGCTGCGGTCTGGCTGGAGGGGGAGACGAGTTGGAGGCGGACGAGCTGCTGGTGCTCGTGGCGGGCGGTGATCAGAAGGCGTTCGAGGAGCTGTACGGGCTGGTCTCCGGGCCGGTGTACGGGCTCGTCCGGCGTGTGCTGCGCGACCCCGCCCAGTCCGAGGAGGTGGCCCAGGAAGTGCTGCTCGAACTGTGGCGGTCCGCCGCGAAGTTCGACCCGCGCCGGGGCAGCGCCCTGTCGTGGGTCCTCACCCTCGCCCACCGCCGCGCCGTCGACCGGGTGCGCAGCGCCCGCGCGGCCGGCGAGCGCGAGCAGCGCGAGGCCCTGCGCGCCAACCACCCGGCCTTCGACCACGTCGCCGAGGAGGTCGAGGCCGGACTGGAACGTGAGTGGGTACGCCGCTGCCTCGACCGGCTCACCGCGCTGCAACGCCAGTCCGTGACCCTCGCCTACTACGACGGCTACACCTACCGTGAGGTGGCCGAGCGGCTCTCGCTGCCGCTGGGCACGGTCAAGACCCGGATGCGCGACGGCCTCACCCAGCTGCGCAAGTGCCTGGGAGGGGTCGCATGAGCCTCGCCGACCGCCTTCTCGGCCGTGGGGACCTGCACTCCCTCGCCGCCCCCTACGCCCTGGACGCCCTGGAACCCGCCGAGCGGTTCCGCTTCGAGAAGCATCTGAAGTCCTGCGACAGCTGTGCCGCCGAGGTGCGGGCCCTGTCCGAGGACGCCGTCCGGCTCGCCTGGTCGACGGCCGCCCCGCCGCCGGCCGCGATGCGCGACCGGGTCCTGGCCGCCGTACGGACGACTGCGCAGGAGTCCGGCGGGCGGGAGCCGGCACACGCGCGTGCCACTCAGCTGCCGCCCCATGTGTGGGGCACCCAGCCGCCGCCGCGCACCCGTGCGCCCAGGACGCGCCCTTTGCTCGTGCCGTTCGCCACGGTCACGGCCGCCGCGGCCCTCGTCGTCGCCTCCCTCTTCGCCGTCCAGGCGAACAGGACCCAGGAGCAGCTGGACGCCCAGCAGGCTCGTGCAAGTGAGATCGCTAACGTTCTCGCGGCACCCGACGCCCGGGCGACCGCCGGAGCGGACACGCAGGGGCGGACGATCGGTGTGGTCGCCTCCGCATCGGAGGGGCGGGCGATCGTCACTCTGAGCGGATACGGCGAGTTGCCGAGCGGCCGGGTTCACCAGCTCTGGCAGATGCGCCCCGATGTGCAACCACGCTCCCTGGGGCTCTTCGACGGCGACACGCCCCTGATCGCCTCCGGTCTCGACAAGAAAACGACGTCACTGGCTGTGACCGTTGAGCCCGACGGAGGCTCACCGCAACCCACCAGCCAGCCCGTTGTCCAACTCGCCCTGAAATCGGTTGGATTCGGAGAGTAATCAACGACGGGTTGTCAACACCCTTATGGGGAAGGTGAATCCTGTGACCGCGATACACGAGTGCCCCACCGGGGAGATAGGGTTAACCTGCCCGGGCCGGGTGGACTCGTACGGGTGGGGAGTGACATGGATCAGATAACAGTGCGCAGCAGGGCGAGGGTCCCTGCGATCACCTGCGGGAGCAGCGCGACCAGTTCGCGTCTCGACCGCCATCTCTCGGTGCTGGCGGGTCCCGCCGTACCTCAGGGAGAAGCGGCCGAGGCGACCTCGCTGATGCGTGAGCTGACCAGTCGTGACACCACGCAGCGCAGTGACCGGGGGGCGCGCGTCCGCCGCGTCTCGCTCTTCGCCCCGCTGCGTCGGCTCCGCCGCTCGCTGTTCGGCGGGCGCTGACCCGCACCGGCGACCCTCGACGACCTCGAAAGCCCGCGCCCGGCAGATCGACCCCGTACCGGCGCCGTACCACGCTGTCGCCGTCCGTCATCCCCACGGCAGACAGCGGCGCCACGAAAGGCTCTCCGGGCGCGGGCACATTCCCCACTCCACCCCCCCGCTCGTCGGCCCGCGTCCCTTGCATAACAGGTGTGTCACGAGGTTGGTCACGCAAGGGAGTTGACGGGCCCTCGGCGCGCAGTGCTCATCACTCGCCGCGCGCGTACCGGCGTACGGCGAGCGGCGCGAACACCGCGAACACCGCGAACACCGTGACCAGGACCGCGCACCACGCCGACGACCCGGCGCCGGGATACGCCCCCACCGTGCCCACGGCTTCGGAGGCGGACCCCTCGATCCGCCACCCCGCCCCGAGCCCGACCAGCAGGAACGGCACGGTTCCGACGGCCGTGACGATCAGATCCGCGGCCGCCTGCCCCAGGGGCACCGCGGCCCGGCCCACCGGCAGCGTCCGGAAGCGGTCCAGCACGCCCCGGTGGGTGTCCCCGGCGGCCTGGAACACGCCGGGCATCAGCCCGTTGGCCGCGGTCGCCACCAGCAGACCGGGTACCAGGAAGGACCCTGGGATGCCGAGGTTTCCCGGCTCTCCCGGCCTTCCCGTGCTTCCTGGGTGAGCTGTAGGAACACATCGTCGAGCGTCGGTGGTCCGAGGCTCGCGTCCAGCAACGGCACGCCCGCCGCGTCGAGTTCGCGCACCAGGCGGGGAGAGTGGGCGTGGCGTCCCGGGTGAGTGCGGCGACGGCGCGCCGCTCCTGGTCGAACGACCGCTCGGCGCCGGTGAGTTGATCCAGCACGGCCGCCTTCACCATCACGTCCGGGTCGGTCGCGACGACCTCGACCTGCGCGCCGATCGTCGACTGGAACTGGGCGGGCGAACCCGTGTGCGCGACCCGCCCCGGCCCACCAGGGCGTGGGCGGTGAGCCGGTCGGTCTGGAGGCGGTGTTCAGGCGGGCGCTCGAACGGGTGCTGGACGCCTTCGACCCCGACGCGCGTCAGAGCAGCGCGAGTTGCCCCTCGGGCCCCTCCTCGTGCCCGTCCAGCACCGAGGCCGGCCTGCGCGCCGGCCCCGGGACCGGCAGGACACCGGCCTCGTGGAGTTCGGTCGCCGTGATGGGGGACGTCGACTCCGGCTGGAAAGACGGGAGTTCGGCCAGCAGCGCCAGCACCGTGATCAGCTCCAGCAGCTCCGACGTCCATGCCTGCGGCCAGGTCGCCGGGCGGATCGCGGCCAGCGTGCCCGGCTCGGGCTCCGTGACACGGGCGGTGAACCACTGCTCCAGGATCCGTACACCACCCACCTCGAAGGCCCAGGCCTCCGGCGGGACCGGGGAGATACGGCCCTCGTCGAGGTGGAGGGTCTCCTCGTCGCGGTCGTAGTCGAGGGTGAGGGGGCGGGCCGGGAGCGGGGCCCGGACGTAGGGGCGGCGGCCTCCCGGGAGCTTGGGGCGGGCGCCGTCACGGCGCATCAGCCAGAGCAGGCGGTGGCCCGACTCGACGCCGCTCGACCAGAGTTCGGGGTCCGCCGTGAGGGGGACGGTGAGGTCGGGGCGTGCGGCGGCCAGGATCCAGGCGAGGACGTCCACGGGGGCGGGGGAGTGGCCCAGCCGCGAGGCCAGGTGCCTCAGCAGGCCGGGGGCGAGGTTGGGTTCTCCGGCTCCGGGGCGGCGGTACAGCGGGCGGACGCGGCCCGGGCGGAGCAGCGGGAGAAGGGAGGTCGCGAGCAGGCCGGACTCCGGCGTCTCCAGGACGAAGACCTGGTGCTCGTCCGCCACCCGCCACAGCTCGGGGCGCGCCGCGTCGATCAGGCGGTGGTCGGGGATCAGCCACTGTTCGTCGAAGGGGGCGTGCAGGACCCGTACCGGCTCCGGGCAGGGGCCCGAGGCACGGATCAGCTTCTCCGTGCCGGCCGTCCGGCCGGGGAGCTGTCCCACGGCCGAGTGCAGCGTGCGGGAGCGGGTCGGCTCCAGCAGGGCCTCCCGATCAGGGCCCTCGGCCTTCACGAAGGCGTCCCAGCGGGCTTTCAGGGAGGCCGCGTCGGGGCCCGTCGGCCACCCCCGGCCGAGCCGCGGCGGTGCGACGGACCACGGCATGAGGTCCGCCAGCGGCGGAGCGTCGTCGTGCGTCACGCTGGGCATCGTACGACGTGTCGCCGACAGGCACGGGGGGTCACGCGGGTCAGTGGGCATCCAGCGTCACCGTGAAGGAGAAGCGGTCGCCCCGGTAGTGGATGACCGCCGCGTCCAGCACCCGTCCCTCCGCGTCGTAGGTCACGCCGGTGTAGTGCAGGATCGGGCTCAGCAGCGGGACTTGGAGCAGCCGTGCGGTCTCCGGGTCGGCGAGGCGCGCCTCGACCGTGTCCGTGATGCGGCTGATGTCCGCCCCGACGACGTCCCGCAGCACCTTGGTCATCGGCCAGCGGACGAGGTCGTCCAGGTCGATGCGGGCGGCGAGTTCGGGGCGGACGTAGTTGCGGGCGTGGTTGGTCGGCTCGCCCGTCTTGTCGTCGCTGCGCAGCCGGTGGTACGTCGCCACCTCGTCGACGTCCGGGAAGAACTCGGCGACTTCGGCGGGCACGGGCACCGTGCCGTGCTCCAGCAGCTCCGTCACCATGCCGGACTGCTGCGCCACGATCGCGTCGACCGAGCCGAGCAGCCGCACCGGGGCGCCCCGGCGGACGTCCGGCTCGATGAACGTGCCCCGTCGGCGGTGGCGGGTGATCAGGCCCTCGTCCTCCAACTCCTTGAGCGCCTGCCGCATGGTCAGCACGCTCACGCCGTAGTGCTCCGCCAACTGCTCCTCGGTGGGCAGCCGCAGCGGGTCCTGCGGCCGCCGGCCGAGTATCGAGGCGCGCAGCGACTGCGACACCTGGTACCAGAGCGGCAGTTTGCGGTTCAGGACGATCGAGTCCGGAGCGAAGGAGGTCACGGGGCCATCCGTACCGGTCGGGAATCTTTACTGCAACCGAGTGGGCCGTAGGGGCTGAGAGCGTCCCGGAGGCGAACGGCCGTCAAACCGCGCGGAAGTGGCGCTCCATGCCCTGCCAGACGTCGTCGTATCGCTGTTGCAGGTGCTCGGCGCCCGCCGCCTGCGGGGTGAGCGTCACCGGCCAGCGGGTCTCGAACATGAAGGCAAGACCGTCGTCGATCTTCTGCGGTTTCAGCTCGGCCGCGCTGGCCTTGTCGAACGTCTCCCGGTCCGGGCCGTGCGCCGACATCATGTTGTGCAGCGAGCCGCCGCCGGGTACGAAGCCCTCCGCCTTCGCGTCGTAGGCGCCCTCGATCAGGCCCATGTACTCGCTCATCACGTTCCGGTGGAAGTACGGCGGCCGGAAGGTGTCCTCGCCCACCAGCCAGCGCGGCGCGAAGACCACGAAGTCGACGCCCGCGAGGCCGGGCGTGTCCGACGGGGACGTCAGCACCGTGAAGATCGACGGGTCGGGGTGGTCGTAGGAGATGGTGCCGATCACATTGAAGCGGCGCAGATCATAGATGTACGGCACATGGTTGCCGTGCCAGGCCACCACGTCGAGAGGTGTGTGGTCGTAGAGGGCCGTCCAGAGGTTGCCGCAGAACTTGTTGACCACCTCCACCGGGCCCTCGACCTCCTCGTACGCGGCCACCGGAGCCATGAAGTCCCGGGCGTTGGCGAGTCCGTTGGCGCCGATCGGGCCGAGGTCGGGGAGGTGGAAGGGCGCCCCATAGTTCTCGCACACATAACCCCGGGCGGAGTCATCCAGTAGCTCCACACGGAAGCGCACCCCACGTGGGATCAGTGCCACATATGCCGGCTCCACATGGAGGCGCCCGAACTCCGTGTGCAGCAGCAGCCCGCCGCGCTCCGGCACGATCAGCAGCTCGCCGTCGGCGTCGCTGAAGACGCGGTCCATGGACGCGTTGGCGTGATACAGGTGCACGGCCATGCCGGTGCGCTGGGTCGCGTCGCCGTTGCCGCCCAGGGTCCACAGGCCTGCGAGGAAGTCGGTGCCGGGGGCCGGTTCGGGCAGCGGGTTCCAGCGCAGTCGGTTCGGATCCGGTACGGACTCGGTGAAGGGCGCCGTACGGATCGCGCCGTTGTCGGTGCGCGCGAACGCCGGGTGCGCGGCCGACGGGTGGATGCGGTACAGCCAGGAGCGGCGGTTGTGGGCCCTCGGCTCGGTGAACGCCGTACCGCTCAGCTGCTCCGCGTAGAGGCCCAGCGGAGCGCGCTGGGGTGAGTTGCGGCCCTCGGGGAGGGCGCCGGGCACCGCCTCCGAGCTGTGCTCGTTGCCGAAACCGGAGAGGTAGGTCAGCCCTTCCGCGGTCTTCCGCGCTCCCCCATGCTCGAACACGCTTGCGCGGGAGGTGCCCCCATCGGTCATGGTCGCTCCTTCGGGATCTGATTCCTATGCTTCACCGTAGGATTGCGGTTTCGCAAGCGCAAGAGATCGGCGGTGCCTCCCCTTCGAGGACGACGGGAACCGGACGTGAACCAGACTCCAGGGGGATCCGGCTGTCGGACCGGTGTTCTAGTCTCCCGGGCATGTCATGGCCCCGGACCCCGCTCGCCGCGCTCGCGGTCTGTGTCCTGCTGCTGACCGCGACCACGGGCTGCGACTCCGGTGCCGCCCCGGACCAGGGGCAGAACGCGGCATCGCCCTCCCCTGTGGGCAAGGTCCTCGACGACACCGACGCCGAGGGGCGGCACTACCGCGAGGTGGACGAGGACGAGGCGCCCGAGGTCGGCATAGAGGTGCAGCCGGACCCGGACGGCGACGACGGGAGCTGGGACGTACGGCTGACCGTCCGCAGGTTCCGCTTCTCGCCGGCCGGGGCGGGGGCGCGGGCGGTCGCCGGGCGCGGGCTCGCGTACCTCTACGTGGACGACCGTCTCGTCACCAGGCTGCGTACCCCCGAGTACCGCCTCCCGGCCCGCCTCGTCCCGCGCGGCACGCACCAGGTCACCGTGCGGCTGTACGCCGACGACGGCACGGTGTGGGCCGTGGCGGACGGCCCCGTCCAGAGCACGGCGGACATCACGGCATCGGAACCGGGGCGGCCCTGACCCCGTCCCCGTCCACCGCGGCGCTGAGTGCGCCGGGCACCCGTCTCCGTACTGGGGGTCGATGTTCCCCGGACCGAGCCGGAAAGGCATCATGAAGACCGTGCCCCACCCAGAAACGCTTCGCCGGGCGCCCGTGCAGCGGCGCAGCGCCGAACGGCTCACGCGGATCCTCGACGCCTGCGCCGACCTCCTCGACGAGGTCGGCTACGACGACCTGAGCACCCGGGCCGTCGCCCAGCGCGCCGGCGTCCCCATCGGCTCCGTCTACCGGTTCTTCGGCAACAAGCGCCAGATGGCCGACGCCCTCGCCCAGCGCAACCTCGAGCGCTACACGGCCCGCGTCACCGAACGCCTGAGGGACGCCGCGGACGGCGGCTGGCGGGTGGCGATGGACGCCGTGCTCGACGAGTACCTCGCCATGAAGCGCACCGCGCCCGGCTTCTCCCTCGTCGACTTCGGCAACCAGATCCCCGTCGGCACCCGGGGCGAACCCAACACCCGCGTCGCCGACCGCCTCACCGACCTGCTCTCCGGCTACCTCGGCCGCGAACCGGACGACGACCTGCGCCGCACCTTCCTCATCGCCGTCGAAACCGCCGACACCCTCGTCCACCTCGCGTTCCGGGTGTCCCCGGGCGGCGACGACCGGATCATCGAGGAGGCCCGGGAGATGCTGCGGGCGTATCTGGCGCGGGTGCTGGACTGACGCGGTCGCCCTGCCGGGAGGCCGGGCGGCGCATCGCGGAATTCCGACCTCACCCCCTGCCGGGACTCCCCTCCGTCCATACCGGTCGGTATGCTCGGTCGTGCATCGCGCGCCATCGCCGCCGCCACCCCGGGAGGACCCGTGTCCCGCACCGCACTGCGTATCTGTCCCCTGTGTGAGGCCACCTGCGGCCTGACCCTCACCATCGAGGGGACCGAGGTCACCGGTGCCCGCGGTGACCGTGACGACGTGTTCAGCAAGGGGTTCATCTGCCCAAAGGGCGCCTCCTTCGGGGCCGTCGACGGCGACCCCGACCGGCTGCGCACCCCGCTCGTACGCGAGGACGGCGAGCTGCGCGAGGCCACCTGGGAGGAGGCCTTCGACGCGGTCGCCGCCGGGATCCGGCCGGTCGTCGAGCGGTACGGGCCGAACTCGGTGGGCGTCGTCCTCGGCAACCCCAACGTGCACACCATGGCCGGTGCGCTCTACCCGCCGGTGCTGCTCGCCGGCCTCGGTACCCACAGCGTCTTCACCGCCTCCACGGTCGACCAGATGCCCAAGCACGTCTCCAGCGGACTGCTCTACGGCGACGCCCTCGCGATCCCCGTACCGGACCTGGATCACACCGACCATCTGCTCCTCATCGGGGCGAACCCCCTGGAGTCCAACGGCAGCCTGTGCACCGCCCCCGACTTCCCGGGCAAGCTCAAGGCGCTCAAGGCCCGCGGCGGCACCCTCACCGTCATCGACCCGCGCCGCACTCGCACCGCCAAGCTCGCCGACCGGCACATCGCGATCCGGCCCGGCACGGACGCGCTGCTCCTCGCGGCGATGGCGTACACCCTCTTCGACGAGGGCCTGGTCGATCCGGGCGAGCTGACCCCGCATCTCCAAGGACTCGACGAACTCCCCGACGCCGTACGGGACTTCACTCCCGAAGCCGCCGCCGACGCCTGCGACGTGGACGCCGGCGCGATCCGCGTCCTCGCCCGCGAACTCGCCGCCGCGCCCACCGCCGCCGTCTACGGCCGCATCGGCAGCTGCACCGTCCCGCACGGCACCCTGGCCAGCTGGCTGGTCGACGTCCTCAACGTCCTCACCGGCAACCTCGACCGCCCCGGCGGTGCGCTCTTCCCGCAGGCGGCCACCGACAAGACGCCTCGCCCCGCCGGCCCCGGCCGTGGCTTCGCGCTCGGCCGCTGGCACTCCCGGGTGAGCGAACACCCCGAGGCCAAGGGCGAGTTGCCGCTCTCCGCGCTCGCCGAGGAGATCGACACCGCCACTGAGCAGGGCGAGCCGATCCGGGCCGTCATCGCCGTCGCCACCAACCCCGTACTGTCCGCCCCCGACGGCGACCGGCTCGACAAGGCCCTCGGCTCGCTCGACTTCATGGTCAGCGTCGACCCGTACCTCAACGAGACCTCGCGCCACGCCCACGTCGTACTGCCCCCGCCCCCGCCCTCGCAGAGCCCGCACCACGACTTCGCCTTCAACGCCCTCGCCGTGCGCAACCAGGTCCGCTACACCCGCCCCGCCGTCCCGCTGGAGCCCGGCCGGATGGCGGAGACCGAGATCCTGGCCCGGCTGACCCTCGCCGCGACCGGCATGCACGGCGCCGACCCGTCCGCCGTCGACGACCTGGTCATCGGCCAGACCCTCGGCAAGGCCGTCAAGGAGCCCCACTCTCCCGTCCACGGGCAGGACCCGCACGAACTCGCCGCGCGGCTCACCGGCGTCAGCGGCCCCGAGCGGCGGCTCGACATGATGCTGCGCCTGGGCCCGTACGGCGACGGCTTCGGCGTACGACCGGACGGGCTGAGCCTGGAGAAGCTGCTCGCGCATCCCCACGGCATCGACCTCGGGCCGCTCGCGTCCCGGCTGCCGCAGCCGCTGAAGACCGCCAGCGGCAAGGTGGAGCTGCTGCCGCGCCCCCTCGCCGACGACCTGCCCCGCCTCAGGGCGGCCCTGCGCGAGCGCGCCGACGGACTCGTTCTGATCGGCCGCCGTCATCTGCGGTCCAACAACAGCTGGATGCACAACGTGCCCGCCCTCACGGGTGGCTCCAACCGCTGCACCCTGCACATCCACCCGGACGACGCCGAGCGGCTCGGGGTGCGGGACGGGGCGGACGTACGCCTCAAGGGCGCCGGGGGAGAGGTGACCGCGCCCGCGGAGGTCACCGACGTCGTGCGCCCGGGCGTGGTGAGCCTGCCGCACGGCTGGGGCCACGACCGCCCCGGCACCCGCCTCGGCCACGCCGCCGCCGACCCCGGTGTCAACGTCAACCAGCTCCTCGACGGCAGCCTCCTCGACCCGCTGTCGGGCAACGCCGTGCTCAACGGAGTGCCGGTTGAAGTGGCCCCGGTGGCCGAAAAGATCACGCCTCTGACCTGAGCAAAGCTCTGACCTGGAGTTTTGCGCTTATTGCTCGCATGTCAACGTCTTGTTAAGGCTGTTTGAACGGACCTAACGTCGTCCCACCGCCGGCCCTGGTGGGTCGTTCAAGGGCGAACGTTAGGTATCCACTCATGCTGACCATCCTTGGCTTCGCCATGATCGCGACCTTCCTGGTCCTGATCATGATGAAGAAGATGTCGCCGATCGCGGCGCTCGTGCTGATTCCGGCATTGTTCTGCGTCTTCGTCGGAAAGGGCGCCAAGCTCGGTGACTACGTCATCGAAGGTGTCACCGGCCTCGCCCCCACCGCGGCGATGCTCATGTTCGCGATCGTCTACTTCGGTGTGATGATCGATGTCGGCCTCTTCGACCCGATCGTGCGCGGGATCCTGAAGTTCGCCAAGGCCGACCCGATGCGGATCGTCGTCGGCACGGCGATCCTCGCCGCGATCGTCTCCCTCGACGGCGACGGCTCGACCACCTTCATGATCACCGTCTCGGCGATGTACCCGCTGTACAAGCGCCTGAAGATGAGCCTGGTCGTGATGACCGGTGTGGCCGCCATGGCCAACGGCGTGATGAACACCCTGCCGTGGGGCGGCCCGACCGCCCGTGCCGCCACCGCGCTCAAGGTGGACGCCAGCGAGATCTTCGTCCCGATGATCCCGGCCCTCGCCGTCGGCCTCCTCGCCGTCGTCGTCCTCTCGTACTTCCTCGGTCTGCGCGAGCGCAAGCGGCTCGGCGTCCTCACCCTGGACCAGGTCCTGGTGGAGGAGAAGGCCGAGGAGAAGGCGACCGAGACGGTCCTGGTCGGCGCCGGCTCCGGTGCGGGCGGCACGGGCAAGGACGCGGTCGCCACCGGCGGATCCGGCTCGGGCGCCGACGCCGAGGACGACGACGAGGACGAGAAGAAGCGCTTCCAGGTCCTCGACCCGAACCGTCCCACCCTGCGCCCCAAGCTCTACTGGTTCAACGCGCTGCTCACGGTCGCCCTGCTCACCTGCATGATCATGGAGTGGCTGCCGATCCCGGTGCTGTTCCTGCTCGGCGCCGCGCTCGTGCTCACCGTGAACTTTCCGCACATCCCGGACCAGAAGGCCCGCCTCGCCGCCCACGCCGACAACGTCCTCAACGTCTCCGGCATGGTCTTCGCCGCCGCCGTCTTCACCGGCGTCCTCCAGGGCACCGGCATGGTCGACCACATGGCCAAGTGGATGGTGGACGTCATCCCCGAGGGCATGGGTCCGCACATGGCCCTGGTCACCGGCATCCTGAGCCTGCCGCTCACCTACTTCATGTCGAACGACGGCTTCTACTTCGGCGTCCTCCCGGTCCTCGCCGAGGCCGGCGCGGCCCATGGCGTCACCCCGCTGGAGATGGCCCGCGCCTCCCTGGTCGGCCAGCCGCTGCACATGTCGAGCCCGCTGGTCCCGGCCGTGTACGTCCTGGTCGGCATGGCCAAGGTGGAGTTCGGCGACCACACCAGGTTCGTGGTGAAGTGGGCGGCCCTCACCTGCCTCGTCATCCTCGCGGCCGGGCTGCTCTTCGGCATCATCTGACCCGCACGCACTGCTCCGTGGCGTTCCGGACCCGTCCGGACGTTCCGGGATCCCTGGGAGGACACGATCATGGCGCCCGGTGGGAACCGTGGCTGGCTGCTCCGCCTCGTCATCGCCTTCAGCTTCGCGCAGGGGGCGGTGTCGATGGCCCGGCCCGCCGTCTCCTACCGGGCGCTGGCGTTGGGCGCGGACGAGCGTGCGGTCGGCGTGATCGCGGGCGTCTACGCCCTGCTGCCGCTGTTCGCCGCCGTCCCGCTCGGCCGCCGCACCGACCACGGGCGCTGCGCCCCGTTGCTGCCCGTCGGCGTCGTGCTGATATCCGGGGGCTGCGCGCTGAGCGGCCTCGCGGACTCCCTCGGGGCGATGGCGATCTGGAGCGGCGTCATGGGCCTCGGCCACCTCTGCTTCGTCATCGGTGCCCAGTCCCTCGTCGCCCGCCAGTCCGCCCCGCACGAACAGGACCGCAACTTCGGCCACTTCACCATCGGTGCCTCGCTCGGCCAGCTGGTCGGCCCGATCGCCGCGGGCGCGCTGATCGGCGGCCGGGACATGGCGGGGACCAGCGCGTTCGCCCTGCTGGTGGCGGGCGCGGGCGGCGCGGTCGCGCTGACCTCGCTGTGGCGCATAGAGCGCCGTACGGCGGCCGCGTCCCGCAAGGAGCGGGGAGAGCGCGTCCCCGTCCAGCGCATCCTGCGCGCCCGGGGCGTGCCCGCCGGCATCTTCATCAGCCTCGCCGTGCTCTCCGCGACCGACATCCTCACCGCCTACCTCCCCGTGGTCGGCGAGCACCGCGGGATCGCGCCGTCCGTGATCGGCCTGCTGCTCAGCCTGCGCGCGGCGGCCACCATCGCCTGCCGTCTGGTCCTGACGCCCCTGCTACGGCTGCTGGGCCGGACCCTGCTGCTCACCGTGACCTGTCTGCTGGCGGCCCTGCTGTGCGCGGGGATCGCGCTGCCGGTGCCGGTGTGGGCACTGGCCCTGATGCTGGCGGTGCTCGGCTTCTGCCTCGGCGTCGGCCAGCCGCTGTCCATGACGACGGTCGTTCAGGCGGCTCCCCACGGCGCCCGCTCCACCGCCCTCGCCCTGCGTCTGACCGGCAACCGGCTCGGGCAGGTCGCGGCCCCGGCGTCGGCGGGCCTGATCGCGGGTCTCGCGGGGGTGGCGGCGCCGTTCGTGATGCTGGGGGCGCTGTTGCTGCTGTCGGCGGCGACGGCGCTGCGGGCGCCGGGGAGTACGGCGGGGGAGTCGGAGGACCCCGGCGGGCGGGGTGAGCGCGGCCGGTCGAAGTCGGGTTTACGGCGAAAGAGTGGAATTTGACGGGCCGTAGGGCGCTGTTCCCGCGATTCGACGCGCGCATGTGAAAGAGAGTCAGACAAAGCGCGATTTGTACGAAAATCGTCTGACTCGGAGGATTCGCATGCCCACCACGCCTCTTCCATGCCGCGCCGGAGTGCGCTTCGCCGTCGTCACGGCGCTGACCGCCGCGCTCACCCCGCTCTCCGGCCTGCCGACGGCGGGCGCCGCGCCGATGGCTCCCGGTGACAACGGAACCGTCAAGATCCACACGGCGCCGTGGGACGGGGTCGCGCGCACGCCGTACGGTGACGCGATCGACGAGCCGAGGGTCTGCCGCTTCTACCTCGACGCCGCCAACTTCGAGACCATCACGGCCGTCAACTGGAACATCAGGACCCAGCCCGAGGTGCCGAGTGGTGCCACGCTCCGCGGGACCCTCAATCTCGCGGGCGGTATCGGCCACACCGAGGACCTGAACCTGCCCGACGGGCAGTACCGGCTCGCCTGGTCGTTCACGGGCATGACGGGCGCCGAGCGGGAGAAGACGTTCACGGTCGACTGCCGGGCGTCGATGTCGACGCCTTCGCCCGGCCCGCAGGGCGGTCCGCCCGCCGGGGGCGGCGGCTTCGCGCGCGATGAGGCGTTCACCACGGTCGCCGGCGCGGGTGTCGTGGGCCTGGCCGCAGTGGGCGGGGTGGTGTGGTTCCGGCTCCGCCGTCGCTCGCATGGCGCGTAGGAAGCGGCGAAGGCCCTGGTACCGGAGGCGCGCCTACCGCCTGGCGAGGACGGCCGTACTGACCGTTCTGCTGGTGGTGGGCGGCATCCGGCTGAGCGAGCGCGGGGAGCCGCCCGCCGGAGAGGTCGCGTCGGCTCCCGGCTCCCCCGAAGTCTCCGGCGGCCGTGCCGGCGTCACCGCGTCCGATGACGCCGGCACGGACGCCCGCGAGGAGGCCACCCGTTCCGGTGCCGCCGACGCCCGCCCCGGAACCGAGGCCCGGCCCGACGCCGTTGCCGAGACCGGACGCGAGACCGGACGCGAGGCGGTGCCCCCGGCTCCGTCGCCCTCCCGTCCGGCCCCCTCGGGCAAGGCCCGCAACCGCCCGGCCCCGCCGAGCCCCCTGCCCCGCTCCCGTGCGACCCGCCTGGTCATCCCCTACGTCGGCATCGACGCTCCGCTCATCGACCTCCGCCTCGACAGCGAGCGGCGCCTGCCCGCGCCCCCGGAGGACGAGCCCGACGTGGCCGGCTGGTACGCGGACGGGCCGTCACCCGGCGAGCAGGGCACCGCCATCGCCGTGGGCCACCTCGACACCGAAACCGGCCCCGCCGTCTTCGGCGGCCTCGGTGAACTGAAGCGCGGCAAACGCGTCGAGGTGCGGCGCGCCGACGGACGCACCGCCGTCTACTCCGTCGACGCCATTAAGTCGTACGAGAAGGACAAGTTCCCCAACCACGAGGTGTACGGCGCCCGCAAGCGCCCGGAACTGCGGCTGATCACCTGTGGCGGCAACTACGACCGCAGGACCGGCTACTCCGGCAACGTCGTCGTCTTCGCCCATCTCACCGCGACCCGTGAGCCGCGCGCAGCGGCCGAAAAGCGCTGAAGCCGATCGTCCGCTTTCTCACTTGCCGGAACGCCGTGCCCGATCCCGCCCATTCCCTTCCCTCGGCCGCACACATTCCGTTAACTTCCGTGACTCATACGCCCCGTACGACCCGCACGAGGCGTTCGACCGCGGAGCAAATGAGCCCCCGGGGGCAGCCGTCATGACACGCGCCATATCTCTGCACGACGTGAGCAAGGCATTCACGCGAGGCGTCCGCGTCGTGGACCGCGTCTCGCTGGACATCGAACCCGGCGAGTTCCTCGTCCTCCTCGGGCCCTCCGGCTGCGGCAAGTCCACCCTGCTCAGGATGATCGCCGGCCTGGAGGAGATCGACGAGGGCGAACTGCTGCTGGACGGCGAGTACGCCAACGACCTGCTGCCCGCCGCGCGGCGGATGGCGATGGTCTTCCAGAACTTCGCCCTCTACCCGAACATGACCACCCGCGACAACATCGGCTTCCCGCTGCGCATCGAGGCACCCGGCGCGGACCCGCGCCCGCGCGTGGACACCACCGCCCGCATGCTGGGCATCGAGGACCTCCTCGACCGCTTCCCCGCGCAGCTCTCCGGCGGCGAACGCCAGCGCGTCGCCATGGGCCGGGCCATCGCCCGCCACCCCACCGCGTTCCTGATGGACGAGCCGCTGTCCAACCTCGACGCCAAGCTCCGAGGCCATCTGCGCGCCGAGATCTCCGCCCTCACCCGCGAGCTGGGCGTCACCACGGTCTACGTCACCCACGACCAGGCCGAGGCGATGTCCCTCGGCGACCGGGTCGCCGTGATGCGCGGCGGCGTCCTCCAGCAGGTCGGCACCCCGCGCTCGGTGTACGCGCTGCCCCGCAACGTCTTCGCCGCCGCCTTCATCGGCACGCCGCGCATCAACCTCCTGCGCGGTGTCGTACGGGCACCGCTGGACGGCGCGATGACCATCAGCCTCGGCAAGCAGTACCTCCGGCTGCCCGAACCGCTCACCCTGGACCACCAGTTGCTCCGCGTCCAGCAGGGCCGCGAGGTCATCGTGGGCCTGCGCTCGGAGGCGGTCCGGATCGCCCGGCCCACCTCCGCCCGGCCGGGCGAGGTGCACATCACCGGCCTGGTCGAGCATGTCGAGTTCCAGGGCCACGAGGTCCTCGTCCACTTCAACACCGGCTCACGCCCCGCCGTCGTACCCGATCTGGAGGCCCCGCGTCCGGTCCGCCCGGTCCGGCGCCGCCGCCGTGACGCCGGCACCGTGCTGGACCGGCTCCGCACCCGGGCGGGCGCCCTGCGGGCCGGGCCCGTGGTGACACTGGAGCATCCGGCCGACGCCGCCCCCGACCCGGCGCCGCCCGAGGGCCGCCTCCCCGGCGACCTCATCGTCCGCACCACCGCCGACTTCGACCTCCGGCACGGCATGCAGGTCCCGCTCCTCGTGGACATCGCCCACCTGTTCGTCTTCGACCACCACGGCGAACGGATCTGCCCGGATCCGGCGCGGCTGCCCGATCTGGAGGAGTGACGGGCGCTCCGCTGGGGGCGCCGCGATGGGGGGTGCCGCTGTAGGACTTGTTTCGGGCGCGGCGCCGTCGTGGCTGGTCGCGCCCACGCGGCGGAGCCGCACATCGATACAGCCCCGCGCCCCTTTGGGGCGCCGCTGAGCCGCCGGTCACACCCGTCTGGTGTCATAGGACGCCTGGTGCACGAAAACTATCGCCGCTAGTTTATGTACTGGACATCAGGATGGCCCGCCCCGGAGGAAACGCCATGAAGGCACACGACGGCATGTACATCGACGGCGCTTGGCGCCCCGCCGAGGGCCGGGATGTGATCGAGGTGGTGAACCCGGCGGACGAACAGGTCGTCGGCCGGGTCCCGGCCGGTACCGCCGCCGACGTCGACACCGCCGTACGGGCCGCCCACGCCGCCCTTCCGGCCTGGGCCGCCACCCCGCCCGCCGAGCGCGCCGCGCGGCTCACCGCACTGCGCGACCTCCTCGACGCCCGCAAGGACGAGATCGCCGAGACGGTCACCGCCGAACTCGGCGCACCCCTGAAGTTCTCCCAGGCGGTCCACGCCGCCGTGCCGATCGCGGTCGCGGGCTCGTACGCCGAGCTGGCGGCGACGTATGCCTTCGAGGAGAAGGTCGGCAACTCGACCGTGTACCACGAGCCGATCGGCGTGGTCGGCGCGATCACGCCCTGGAACTACCCGCTCCACCAGATCGTCGCCAAGGTCGCCCCGGCGCTGGCAGCCGGCTGCACGGTGGTGGTGAAGCCCGCCGAGGACACCCCGCTGGTCGCCCAGCTCTTCGCCGAGGCGGTCCACGAGGCCGGCGTGCCCGCGGGCGTCTTCAACCTGGTCACCGGCCGCGGCCCGGTCGCCGGCCAGGCGCTCGCCGAGCACCCCGGCGTCGACCTGGTCTCCTTCACCGGCTCCACGGCCGTGGGCCGGCGGATCGGCGCGGTGGCCGGCGCGGCGATCAAGAAGGTCGCCCTGGAACTGGGCGGCAAGTCCGCCAACGTCATCCTGCCGAGCGCCGACCTCGCCACGGCGGTCAACGTCGGCGTCGCCAACGTCATGTCCAACTCCGGGCAGACGTGCAGCGCCTGGACGCGGATGCTGGTGCACCGGGACCAGTACGACGAGGCCGTGGCGCTGGCCACGGCCGCCGCCACGAAGTACGGCGAGCGCATCGGCCCGGTGGTGAACGCCACGCAGCAGGAGCGGGTGCTCGGCTACATCGAGAAGGGCGTGGTCGAAGGGGCGCGCGTGGTCGCGGGCGGCCCCGAAGCCCCGCGCGAGCTGGGGTACTACGTCAGCCCGACCGTCCTCGCCGACGTGACACCCGACATGACCGTCGCCCAGGAGGAGATCTTCGGCCCGGTCCTGTCGATCCTGCGCTACGAGGACGAGGAGGACGCCCTGCGCATCGCCAACGGCACCGTCTACGGCCTCGCGGGCGCCGTCTGGGCGGGCGAGGAGACGGAGGCGGTGGCCTTCGCACGCCGCATGGACACCGGGCAGGTCGACATCAACGGCGGCCGCTTCAACCCGCTGGCCCCCTTCGGCGGCTACAAGCAGTCGGGAGTGGGCCGCGAACTCGGCGCACACGGCCTGGCCGAGTACCTCCAGACCAAGTCCCTCCAGTTCTGAGCAAGTTCAAGGGAGCCTTACCCATGGCCGTCCGTGCCGCCGTCCTGCCCGCCATCGGTGCCCCGCTGGAGGTCACCGAGATCGACCTGCCCGACCCCGGACCCGGCCAGGTCCGCGTCCGCCTCGCCGCCGCCGGCGTCTGCCAT
This sequence comes from Streptomyces sp. AC550_RSS872, assembly GCF_019049285.1. Taxonomy (GTDB): domain Bacteria; phylum Actinomycetota; class Actinomycetes; order Streptomycetales; family Streptomycetaceae; genus Streptomyces. The sequence continues at coordinate 36,888 of NZ_JAGMUL010000021.1, read as the reverse complement.
TCCGACCTGTCCCTGTCCAACGGCACCATGCGCGTCCCCGTCCCCGCGGTCCTGGGCCACGAGGGCGCGGGCACCGTCGTCGCCGTGGGCGAGGGCGTCACACACATCGCGCCCGGCGACGCAGTCGTCCTCAACTGGGCTCCGTCCTGCGGCAGTTGCCACGCCTGCGGGCTGGGCGAGGTCTGGCTGTGTGCCAACGCCCTGAACGGCGCCGCCGACGTCTACGCCCGCACCGCCGAGGGCACCGACCTCCACCCCGGCCTGAACGTCGCCGCGTTCGCCGAGGAGACGGTCGTGTCGGCCGGCTGCCTCCTGCCGCTTCCGGATGGCATCCCGCTCACCGACGCCGCCCTGCTGGGCTGCGCCGTCCTCACCGGCTACGGCGCCGTGCACCACTCGGCGCGGGTCCAGCCGGGGGAGACGGCCGCGGTGTTCGGCGTGGGCGGCGTGGGCCTGGCCGCCCTCCAGTCCGCCAGGATCGCGGGCGCGGCGAAGATCGTCGCCGTGGACGTCTCCCCGGAGAAGGAGGAACTGGCCCGCGCGGCCGGCGCCACCGACTATGTGATCGCCTCCGAGAACACGGCCCGCGAGATCCGCGGCCTCACGGGCAAGCAGGGCGTGGACGTCGCCGTCGAGTGCGTCGGCCGCGCGACCACGATCCGCACGGCCTGGGACTCCACCCGCCGTGGCGGCCGCACCACGGTCGTCGGCATCGGCGGCAAGGACCAGCAGGTCACCTTCAACGCCCTGGAGATCTTCCACTGGGGCCGCACCCTCTCCGGCTGCGTCTACGGCAACTCCGACCCCGCCCGCGACCTGCCCGTCCTCGCCGAGCACATCCGCGCGGGACGCCTGGACCTCGGCGCGCTGGTGACGGAACGGATCGCCCTGGAGGGCATCCCGGCGGCGTTCGAGAACATGCTCGCGGGGAAGGGCGGCAGGGCGCTGGTGGTGTTCTAGGTCGTGTCCGCAAAGTCCCGTCGTCCGCCCGGAGGGCGGGCCCCGCGGCGTCGTGGGGGCACCTCCCGCCCGAGCCGTGCGAAGCGCGGTTCGAGGGTGGGGGAGCGTGCTCTCGGCGTGCCGGGCGGGAGCCCTCGTACTGGTTGTACGTGGGCTTTCGCCCGGTGCGGCGATGGGGGTGCCCCCTCTGGGGGAGCGTGCCAGGCGTCGCGGGGCAGGCGGGACTTTGCGGACATGACCTAGGGCCTGCCCGTCGCGCGCCCCGGCCTCCCACGGAGACCGGGGCGCGCGGGCATGCCCGGATCCGCTCCTCCGTGCCATGTACAGGCAAAACTGCTGCTGTGCGACCCGTTGACGTCCATACCGTCCGGTCAGTACGTTCCCCGGAACCCAAGCCACCCCCCGTTCCGCCCCCAGCACCCCGGAGTGTGCACGCATGGACACGGCACCTTCCGCTCAACCGCTCACCTCCACCGCTCCCGCCGACGGCAACCGCCGCCGCGTAGCAACCGCTGCCGCTCTCGCTTCCGCGGTGGAGTGGTACGACTACTTCGTCTTCGGCATCGCCGCCGCCCTGGTGCTCGGCGACCTCTACTTCCCGGCCGGCAGCCCCACGGCCGGAGTGCTCGCCTCCTTCGCCACCTTCGCGGTCGGCTTCCTCGCCCGCCCCCTCGGCGGCATCGTCGCCGGCCAGCTCGGCGACAAGCGCGGCCGAAAGCCCATGCTGGTCCTCGCGCTCACCCTGATGGGCCTCGCCACCACCGGCATCGGCCTGCTCCCGACGTACGAGACGATCGGCGTCGCCGCCCCGATCCTGCTGGTTCTCTTCCGCGTGCTGCAAGGCATCGCCGTCGGCGCCCAGTGGGGCGGCGCGATGCTGATGGCCACCGAGTACGCCCCCGAGGGCAAGCGCGGCATCTACGGCAGCTTCGTCCAGCTCGGCGTCCCCATCGGCGTGGTGACCGCGAACACGGTGTTCCTGCTGGCCGGAGCGTTCACGACCGACTCCCAGTTCGCGGCCTGGGCCTGGCGCGTGCCGTTCCTCGTCGGCCTGTTCGTCCTCCTGCTCGCCTGGTACATCCACACGCGGGTCGAGGAGACCCCCGAGTTCCGGGAGGCGGAGAAGAAGCTGGCCGAGAAGGAGAAGGCCGAGCAGTCCTCCCCGCTGCGCACCATCCTGCGCGGCCACCTCGGTACGGTGCTCCTCGCCGGCGGCTCCTTCGCCGTGAACACCGCGACCTTCTACATCATCATCACCGGCGTCCTCGACTACACGACCCGCGAACTCGGCATGAAGAAGAGCGCCGTCCTCACCGTCTCGCTCTGCATCAGCCTCACCCAGCTGGTGCTGATCCCGGCCGCCGCCGCGCTCTCGGACAAGATCGGCCGCATCCGTATCTACGCCATCGGCGCGGCCGGCATCGGTCTGTGGGCGGTACCGCTGTTCCTGCTGATCGACACCGGCTCGCTGCTGTGGCTGGCGGTCGGCACGTTCGTCGCCAGCTGCTTCCTCAGCATCATGTACGGCCCCCAGGCGGCCCTGTTCGCCGAGCTGTTCACGGCCGAGATGCGCTACACGGGCGCCTCCCTCGGCTACCAGATCGCGGCCGTGCTCGGCGGCGGACTCGCGCCGTTCATGATGGTGCTGCTGCTGGAGGCCACCGGCACCTCGATGGCCGTCTCCGGCTACATCATCGGGCTCTCGGTGATCGCCCTGCTGTCCATCAAGGTCCTCGCGGACAGGGCGCGTTCGCGCTGATTCACGCCGACTCGCGGGTCTGCTCGGGTTGCGGCGCGGCGGCTGCCACGACCCGAGCGGACCGCGTCCGGGACCGCGACACGGCGACCCCGGCCAGACACAGCGCCCCGCCCGCCAGCGTCAGCAGCCCCGGCACCTCGCCCAGCGCCAGCCAGGACATCAGCACGACCAGCGCGGGCACCGCGTACGTGGTCGCGCCCATGCTGCTGGCGGTCGTACGGGCGAGGGCGTACGCCCAGGTGGTGAAGGCGAGGGCGAGCGAGAAGACGCCCAGGTAGATCATGTTGAGCGTGGCGGACAGGGAGGCGTCGGCCGCATCGCCGATCAGCTGCCCGGCGAAGGGAAGGCAGAGGACCGCCCCGACCAGACACCCGTACGTCGTCACCTGGAGCGCGCTGGCATGGCCGAGCGCCGGCTTCTGCGCCACGACACCGCCCGCGTATCCGACCGCGGCGAGCAGACACAGCACCACCCCGAGCACCGAGGACCCGCCCCCGCCCGACATCGACAGCCCCACGGTCACCGCACCGGCGAACGACACCGCCATCCCCGCCAGCAGCCGCGGCGGCATCGGATCGCCGAGCAGCCGGGCGCCCAGCAGCGCGATGAGGATGGGCCCGATGTTCACCACCAGCGCCGCCGTACCGGCGTCCACCTGCTGCTCGCCCCAGTTCAGCACGACGCTGTAGAACCCGAACCACAGCAGCCCCGATATCGCGATCCCGGGCCAGGCCGCGCGAGGTGGCAGCCCCTCTCGCCGGACGAGACAGACGCCGCCCAGCACCACGGCCCCGACCAGCAGCCGCCCCAGCGCGAGGGCGCCGGGCGAGTACTCCTCACCCGCACTGCGGATGGAGACGAAGGCGGAGGCCCAGAGGACGACGGTAACGGTGGCGGCGCCGGTTGCGAGTAGTCCGGTACGGCGGACGGAGGGGGCGTTCATCATGCTCCAGAGGCTAGGAGGGAAGGGGGGACAGGGCTCGCGGATTTCGGACGGCGACTGCGCAGCGCCCCTATGGGGGCGCGGGGCTGTATCGATATGCGGCTCCGCCGCGTGGGCGCGACCAGCCACGACGCTCCCGCACTCGGCACATGCGAGAAGCTCCCACCTGAGTAGCCGGTCAACGCAGTACCGCCGCGTCGATACCGAGCAGTTCCTCAAGGGCGAGCTCCCCCGACGCAGTCACCTTCACCGCCCGCTCCGACCCGATCCGCACACACCACCCCGCATCCAGCGCATGCCGGCACAGAGCCGCGCCCGCGACGCCTGCGAGATGGGGCCGGCGCTCCGTCCAGTCGAGGCAGGCGCGGGCCAACGGGCGGCGAGTCGAACGGTCGAGCCGGATGCCCGCGGCGTCGAACCACCCGACCCCGGCATCCGTCAGCGCGAACCCCGTGTCCTGCCGCAGCAGCCCCCGCGAGGTCAACGCATCCGTGACCGCGATGCCGAGCCGCCCGGCCAGATGGTCGTAGCAGGTGCGCCCCCGCGCCATGGCGGACCCCGCACTGGACTCCCGTAGATTCCGGGGCTGTTGGGTCGCCTGCGGGGCGACTTGCGCGGCCAGCTCCTCCACCAGCTGGGCGACCCGCGCGTCGGCCAGCCGGACGTACCGGTGCCGTCCCTGCCGCTCCTCGGCGAGCAGCCCGCCCGCGACGAGCTTGCCCAGGTGCTCGCTGAGCGTGGACGCGGCGACCCCCGCGTGCCGCGCCAGCTCACCGGCGGTCCAGGCCCGCCCGTCGAGCAGCGCCAGCAGACAGGACGCCCGGGTCTCGTCGGCGATGAGCGCGGCGAGCCGGGCGAGGTGCGGTGCCTGGGGGTCCTTGGTGGCCATGCGGTCCAGGATGAGGCACGGACACTTCGGCGCGCGCCGAAGCGTGCTAGTCGGTGCGTCTGACCTGCTCGTACTGCTGCGCGAGGCCGTCCAGCAGCGCCGTCAGCCCCGTCTCGAAGGCCCGCTCGTCGATCTTCTCCTGCTGTTCGGCGAGGAGATGGGCCTGCCCGAGGTGGGGGTAGTCGGCGGGGTCGTAGGCGCTCGCGTCGTCCACGAAGCCCCCGGCGAACGAGCCCAGCGCCGAGCCCATGATGAAGTACCGCATCAGCGCCCCGATGGAGGTGGCCTGCGCCGGCGGCCAGCCCGCCGCGACCATCGCGCCGTAGACGGCGTCGGCGAGCCGCAGTCCGGCCGGGCGGCGGCCGGGGCCGCGGGCCAGGACGGGGACGATGTTCGGGTGGTCGCGCAGGGCCGCCCGGTAGGAGACGGCCCAGTCGTGCAGCGCGGTCCGCCAGTCCCGGCCGTCCTCGAACATCGACAGGTCGACCTGCGCGCTGACCGAGTCGGCGACCGCCTCGAGGATCTCGTCCTTGGTGCGGAAGTGGTTGTAGAGGGACGGTCCGCTCACGCCCAGTTCGGCTGCGAGCAGACGCGTGGAGAGGGCCGCCAGGCCCTCCGCGTCCACGAGTTCGCGCGCCGTCTCGACGATCCGGTCGTAGCTGAGGAGGGGCTTGCGCGGTCGGGCCATGGCGCACATAGTAGGGCTGCCGAACAGAAACTAGCAGTGCTAATTTAAATGTACGGCTTTCAATCTACGGCTCCCCAAGGTCGCCGTCCGTGGGGGCCACCGTCTGTGGGGTGACTCGGCATGAATCTGGAGCTCAGCGAGGAGCAGACCGCCGCCCGGCAACTCGCCAGAGACTTCGTGGACCGCGAGATCGCCCCGCACGTGGTCGCGTGGGACCGTGCCGAGGAGGTGGACCGCGCAGTCGTCAAGAAGCTCGGCGAGGTCGGCTTCCTGGGTCTGACGATCGACGAGGAGTACGGCGGCTCGGGCGGCGACCATCTCACGTACTGCCTGGTCACGGAGGAACTGGGGCGCGGGGACTCCTCCGTGCGCGGCATCGTGTCCGTCTCTCTCGGCCTGGTCGCCAAGACCGTCGCCGCCTGGGGAAGCGAGGAGCACAGGCGCCGCTGGCTGCCCGGCCTCACTGCGGGCGAGCTGGTCGGCTGCTTCGGCCTCACCGAGCCCGGCACCGGCTCCGACGCGGGCAGCCTCACCACGCGGGCCGTGCGCGACGGCGACGACTACGTCATCAACGGCACCAAGATGTTCATCACGAACGGCACCTGGGCCGACGTCGTCCTGCTCTTCGCCCGCTCCACCGACGCGCCCGGCCACAAGGGCGTCTCCGCCTTCCTCGTCCCCACCGACACCCCCGGCCTGACCCGCCGCACCATCCACGGCAAGCTCGGCCTGCGCGGCCAGGCCACCGCCGAGCTGGTGCTTCAGGACGTACGCGTGCCGGCCTCGGCCCTGCTGGGGGAGGAGGGCAAGGGCTTCTCGGTCGCGATGTCGGCCCTGGCCAAGGGGCGGATGTCGGTCGCCGCGGGGTGCGTCGGCATAGCCCAGGCCGCGCTGGAAGCGGCCGTGCGGTACGCCGGTGAGCGCGAGCAGTTTGGCAAGCCCATCGCCCGGCACCAGCTGGTCCAGGAGCTGATCAGCGACATCGCCGTCGACGTGGACGCGGCCCGGCTGCTGACCTGGCGGGTCGCCGACCTGATCGACCGCGGGCTGCCCTTCGCCGTCGAATCCTCCAAGGCCAAGCTTTTCGCCTCGGAGGCCGCCGTCCGGGCCGCCAACAACGCCCTCCAGGTCTTCGGCGGTTACGGCTACATCGACGAGTATCCGGCGGGCAAACTGCTGCGCGACGCCCGCGTGATGACGCTCTACGAGGGCACGAGCCAGATCCAGAAGCTGGTCATCGGGCGGTCGCTGACGGGGGTTTCGGCCTTCTGAGCGCGCGGGTTCTCGGCGCGCGGGTTCTGAGTACCGGCTGAGTACTTCAGCGGATGTGTCCGGCGCCACAACCGCCGACCCTGTTCTCCATGAGTGACACACCGGTCAAGCAGCAGAGTACGACCGCCTTCTACGGCCAGTCCGTCGCGTCCTTCGCGGTCGCCATGGCCGCCACCGGCATCGGCATCTACCAGCTGAACGCCAACGCCTGGGTGCGCGGCTTCCTGGCGATTGCGGTCCTCTACCTGGTGACCTCGGCGTTCACGCTCGCGAAGGTCATCCGGGACCGCCAGGAGGCAGGGCAGATCGTCAGCCGGGTCGACCAGGCGCGGCTGGAGAAGCTGCTGGCCGAGCACGACCCCTACGAGAAGATCTGAGCCGCGAGGGTTCGCGGCCGGTGGCCGAGGCGGGCCCCGAGCCTCTCCGCCCGCTCCGCGCACCATGCTCACTAAGCGCCCGCTCAGTATCGGCGGTATGGTGGGGGCTCTGTCAGTGAGAGGGGCGAGTGAGCGATGAGTACGGCGGAGGAGACGGCCGGCGGCGAGACGTCGGCGTGGGGTGAGGTCACGCCCGACGCGGCCCGGCGGCTGCTGATCGCCGCCGTGGAGGCCTTCGCCGAGCGCGGCTACCACGCCACCACGACCCGTGACATCGCCGGCCGCGCCGGCATGAGCCCGGCCGCGCTCTACATCCACTACAAGACCAAGGAAGAACTGCTCCACCGCATCAGCAGGATCGGCCACGAGAAGGCCCTGGAGATCCTGCGGACGGCGGCCCGGAGCGAGGGCGGCCCCGCCGAGCGGCTCTCCGGCGCCGTGAGCTCCTTCGTCCGCTGGCACGCCGGTGGCCGTACCACCGCGCGGGTCGTGCAGTACGAACTGGACTCCCTCGGTGCCGACGCCCGCGCCGAGATCCTCGCGCTGCGCCGGCAGTGCGACGCCGAGGTGCGCGGGATCATCGAGGACGGTGTGGCGGCCGGTGACTTCGACGTCCTGGACGTGAAGGGCACGACCCTCGCCGTCCTGTCGCTGTGCATCGACGTCGCCCGCTGGTTCAGTGTCGACGGCCCCTGGACTCCCGACGAGGTCGGCGCGCTGTACGCCGACCTCGTGCTGCGGATGGTGGGAGCCAAGTAGGCCCCGCCGGGGCGGCGGGGTCCGCCTACAGGTAGTACCGCGAGACGGACTCGGCGACGCATACGGGCTTGTCCCCGCCCTCGCGCTCCACGGTGAACGCGACGGCGACCTGGACGCCGCCCGTCACGTCCTCGACGCCGGTGAGGGTGGCGGTGGCACGCAGGCGCGAGCCGACCGGTACGGGGGCGGGGAAACGTACCTTGTTCGTCCCGTAGTTGACGCCCATCTTCACGTTCTCGACCTTGATGAGCTGAGGTCCGAAGAGCGGAAGCAGCGACAGGGTGAGGTACCCGTGGGCGATGGTGGTCCCGAAAGGGCCCGCGGCGGCCTTCTCGGGGTCCACGTGGATCCACTGGTGGTCGCCGGTGGCCTCCGCGAACAGGTCGATCCGCTTCTGGTCGACCTCCAGCCAGTCCGTGTACCCCAGCTGCTCGCCCACCGCCGCCTTCAGGTCGTCGGCGGAGGTGAAGATCCTCGGCTCTGCCATGTCCAGGCCTCTCGCGTCGCGTGTGTCGTACCGCTCTGTCCAACAGTCTAAGCAACTGCTTAGCATGCTAGGGGGTGAAGCCCCTGTCAATGGACCGGTGGTGTGACGGGGTAGGTAGGTTTGAGGGCGTGCCCCAGATCCCCGAGAAGATTCACGAGCTCACGGTCGGCCAGCTCTCCGCCCGGAGCGGCGCCGCGGTGTCCGCCCTGCACTTCTACGAGTCCAAGGGCTTGATCAGCAGTCGGCGCACCTCCGGCAACCAGCGCCGCTACACCCGTGACACCCTGCGCCGGGTCGCCTTCGTCCGGGCCGCGCAACGCGTCGGCATCCCCCTGTCGACGATCCGCGAGGCCCTCGCGGAACTCCCCGAGGAGCGCACCCCCACGCATGACGACTGGGCGCGGCTGTCTCAGGCGTGGCGTTCGGAGCTGGACGAGCGCATCAGGCAACTGAACCGTCTGCGCGACCACTTGACCGACTGCATCGGCTGCGGGTGTCTGTCCCTGGACACCTGCGTCCTGTCCAACCCGGACGATGTGTTCGGCGAACGGCTTACGGGGTCGCGGTTGTTGGTGGAGAAGCAGGGAGGGCGTGGGCGCGAGGGTGAGGGCTGTCGTTGACGGGGGGCTCGGGGCGGCTCGGGCCGGGCTGGTCGCCCATGAGCTCGGGGCTTCGGGATTGAGGGCGGGTGCGGGTTGGGTACGGCCGGCCGTGCAGTTCCCCGCGCCCCTTGAGGCGCTGCGGGTCGGCACCCGGCCGGGGCCGGGCACCGCACAGCCCCGCTCACTCGTACTCGGTCCCGCCCTTGCGCGTCAGATACGCCGGGCTGACCGCCTTCGCGATGGCCCGACCCCCGGTCACCGGGCTGTACCGCTCGGCGGCCGGCCGTATCACCACGCCCTCGCGCAGATGTAGCTCCCGCCCCGAAACCGTCTCCCGGCCCGTGGCGACCTCCAGGACCCGGTCGACGTCGTACGGCCCCTCGAACAGCCGTGGCACCAAGGGCAGTTCGCCGTCCAGTACCTCCGCCGCGTCCAGCCACCGCACCCGGCCGTCGATCTCCGCGGACACGTCGAACACGGCGTACCCCAAGGTCTCCCGTCGGCCGTCGGCGCCGTACGTCAGATCCTGCACCCCCGAGCCGTACACCTCGCCGAAGATGCCCACCCGTCGCGCCCCCGACCGCTCGGCCACCCGGGCCGCGACCTCGGCGACACCGTGCCCCCGCACCGCCCGCCAGTACAGGTTCCGCTCCTCCTCCCGCAGTGCCAGCGACTTCGCGCCGAAGCCCTTGGAGGAGACGTACACCCGGTCCTCGTCGGCCACATACGTCAGCAGGCACGCCGAGCCGTGCAGCTTCTCGGTCAGCACCACGGGCTCGCCCGGCGTGAAGATGTCCGGATACCGCTGGATGTTCTCGATGTCGACCCAGGGCAGCAGATCCGGCGCCGACTCCACGTCACCGGACATCGTGGGCGGGATCGGCGGCACCCACTTGGTGACGCCGAGCCGTTCGGCGAAGTCGGCGCCCTCCGCGGCGGCCCGCGCCAGATCGACGTCGGCCAGCGCCTTCGGACGGCACACGATGCCCTGCGACAGCTCACCGCGCAGCCGCACCGCCTTGACCCGGTCGGACTTGCTGCCCGCCAGCCGCCCGGTCAGCCCCAGCTCCTCGATCAGCTCGGCCGGCAGCACGGCCTGCTCGGGGATGTACACGGCGGCCTCACCGGTGCGGTACGCGCCCTTGGCGACGACGGCCCGGTACAGACCCACCTGGGCCAGTTCCAGCGCATCGGCGTTCGGATGTTCATGGACGGTCAGCACTTCGGCGGTGACGCGCAGCGTCGACATCGGGGACTCCTCGGTATTCCTCAGGTGTGTTTCATCGCCCCCAACTGTCCGGACGGGAAAGGGCTGGAGCGAGCGGATTAGCTGCTGGTATCGTCGCGATCTTCGGCCGGCCGGGAATGCCGCGCACGGAGTCCTGACGGGACCGACCCCATGTCCTGAGCCGACCTTGACGCGGCCCTCGCCGCCGTCGACACCGTCTTCGGCGGTTTCACGAGCCCCGCCGAGACCGGTTGCGGCTACTGCCACGCGCCCGAGGAGACCGCGTATCTGCGCACGCCGGACGTGCGGATGCCGGTGGACACGGTGCGGTACTACCTCTTCGAGGTCCCCAACCACTTCGACGACCACGAGGCAGTGATGCGCCGCCTGCTGCCGCAGAGCGCACGGGCGATGGCCGACGGCAGCCTGGGCGTGATCGGTTACGGGGCGCACGGGTTGCACCGGGTGGACTGGCGCTCGTGGCCGGCCGAGCAGGCCGCCGCGATCGAGGCGTTCCCGCTCGCCTGGTGGCAGGACGCCCTCGCGAGGCCCGAGCCGCCGTACGGCATCGACGACATCTTCGACACCTGCGCCACGATCGCCAGGACGGTGACCCCGTTCCTTCAGGGATGGGTCCCCGGCCCGGTCGCCGACGCGCATCTCGCCCAGTGCGCCGACACCTGGCTCCACGACCTGCTGTCCGACGACTCGCCCTTCTCCTGGTGGTACGACGACACCGTGGCCACCGGCGTCGAGGACGTGCGCGCCTGGCTCTCCGGCCCCGGCGCCGCACGCCTCCACGCCGCGGGCGAGTACGACCTCGCGACCCGCGCCGAACTCCTCGGCATCCCTCACGACGAGCGCTGGGACCACCCGTACTGGACCAGTCCCTCCGCCACCAACTGAGCGTTGGAAGCCGCCCGTTCCCCGTCCGGCAGGGCCAACGTGTCCTCCAGGCCGATCCGAGTCGCCAGCCCCAGCCGCCCCGCCAGCCGCAGTACGGGCCACGCCCCGCCGTCCTCCCCGTGCAGCAGCACCGGCCGCCCGAACGCCGGGCCCAGGTCGGTGAGCAGTGCGCGGGCGGTGGCCTCGGCCGTCCTTGCCGACGGGTCCGTCACCTCCGCCAGCACGCGCAGCACCCTGGGCCCCAGCGGCGAGGCGGCGAACCGCGCCGCGCCGTCCGTGCCGGACCAGATGCCCGCCTCGACGCCGACACCCCGCTCGATCAACGCGGCGGCCACGTCCTCGGCGCCGTCCTCATGCCAGTTGACCGAGGCGTGGTCCGGCAGCACCGTCCAGCTTCGTATGCGGTCCACCCGAGCCGCCGGATCCGGTTCCGCCCAGGCGCCCGTGGTCACCCCTACCGGCACCGACACCCGGGCGCGTATCGCCTCAAGCGTCGGCGCGAGCACGCGCGGGGACAGGCTGTCCCGTCCGCAGGGAGTCTTGGTGTGGACATGGATGTCCGTGGCTCCGGCCGCGACCGCCTCGGCCGCGGAGCCGGCCAGCTCCTCCGGCGAGAGCGGCACCACCGCACCGTCGCCGGCCCCCCGGGCCCCGTTCAGACACACCTGGATCATGCCTCGATGGTGCCAGTCGGCACTGACAACAGGGACGCCGACAGGTGGGGGTGCGGCATCCCCGGCGCACCCCCGTCGTACTAGGCGGACATGAGCAGTCGCCGTTCGCGCCGTGACGCCGTCAGCGCTTCGGGCGTGAGAACCGGACGCGGTACGACGATCCCGCACTCCGTGCAGACCGGGCCCGACGAGGGTTCATGGGCCAGGTCGTACTTGTAGATCAGCCGGTCCCCGCCGCACACCGGGCACGCGCAGCCCGGTTCCCGCTCCAGCGCGGAGATCAGCCGGCGCAGCACCTCGGCCAGCGGTTCGTTCGGGTGGACCCGGGGGTTGTCGCACCAGGCGACTCCGAAACCGCCCCAGGTCAGCCGGTGCCAGTCGTCCACACTGCCCGGCCTGCGCAGTCCGTCGTGCTTTTCCTTCTTGCGCCGCTCGGCGAACTCGACCTCGTAGGCCAGCCAGACCGAACGCGCCTCTTCCAGCTCGTCCAGCGCGGCCACGAGCCGCACTGGATCGGGGGAGCGGTCCTCGGGACCGAACCCTGCCCGTGAGCACAAGTGGTCCCAGGTCGCCCTGTGCCCGTAAGGAGCGAACCGCTCAAGGCACTTACGCAGCGAGTAGCGCCGTAGCGCCAGATCGCACCGCGGATCGCGCACCTGTCTCGCCAGACTCCGGAAACCGGCCATCGCCCTGCACCTCCGTCACACCTGCACCTGTACTTCGGTCACTTCGGCGTCGCCGCACGGACTTCGTGCGACGTTGACGAATAGACGTATCGACATGCGATTCGGCTCCATCCGATTTCCGAGGACCTCCATCGCGAGCCCTGCTGACTCCCAAACGTGACGCATGTTCATCTTCAATCCCGGGGATACCGCCGGTAACATCCCGGCTCACCCTCGTCGGTAGGAGCGGACATGCCACGGCGTACCCCACGCAACGCCCTAGTCGGAATGAGAACTCCCGGCAGATTCCCCGGGTTCCTGAAGACCGCATCCATATGCGTTCTGATTGCCGGTCTTTTGTCACCGCTTTCCCCTGCGGCCGCCGCGTCCCCGGCCGCGGCGGCCGAGGCGACGGCTGTCGCCGACCACTGCGGCAAGCAGTGCTCCGAGATCCTTCCGCCTGGTCAGAACGGCAATGCCACCCTCGCCCAGATCCTGCTCAACCAGGCCTTCGGCACCATGCCCGAACACGCCTCGGACCAGCTGGGTCCCTATGCCAACCTGGCCAAGGGCTACTCCGGCCTGACCAACGCGACGATCAACAACTTCTTCAACGACTCCTCGTTCGGCGTCCCGTCCGATCAGGTCGCCTCCACCGTCAAGCCCGCCGGGCGTGGCGACGTGACGATCGTCCGTGACAAGAAGACGGGTGTGCCGCACATCACCGGTACCACCAGATACGGCACGGAGTTCGGCGCCGGTTATGCGGCCGCCCAGGACCGGCTGTGGCTCATGGACGTCTTCCGCCACGTCGGACGCGGCCGGCTGACCTCCTTCGCCGGTGGCGCCCCCTCCAACCAGGGTCTGGAGCAGCAGTTCTGGCGCCACGCGCCGTACACCGAAGCCGATCTCCAGGCGCAGATCGACAACGCCGTCGCCACCAACGGCGAACGCGGCCGGTTGGCCCTCGCGGACGCCAAGGCCTACCTCGACGGCATCAACGCCTACATCGACGCCTCCGACAGCGGCCGCTACTTCCCCGGCGAGTACGTCCTGACCGGCCACAAGGACTCCGTCACCAACGCCGGCACCATCGAGCACTTCAAGATCACCGACCTGGTGGCACTGGGCTCCGTGATCGGCGCCCTGTTCGGCTCCGGAGGCGGGGGCGAGGTCAACAACGCGATCTCCCTGCTGGCCGCCCAGGAGAAGTACGGTGTGGCCGAGGGCACGAAGCTCTGGGAGTCGTTCCGCGAACGCAACGACCCCGAGGCGGTCGTCACCGTCCATGACAAGAGCTTCCCGTACGCCACAAAGCCCGCCGACCCCCAGGGCGAGGCCCTGCCCGACGTCGGTTCCGTGGCCGAGGAACAGCTCGTGTACGACCGGACGGGAAGCGCGGCCGGCTCCGCCGCGAGCACCGCCTCCACCACGGCCGCCAAGACCGCCATGACCTCCGCCAAGCGCGGCATGTCCAACGCCCTCGTGGTCGCCGGCGAGCACACCGCCAGCGGCCACCCGGTCGCCGTCTTCGGCCCGCAGACCGGCTACTTCGCACCCCAGCTGCTGCTGCTCCAGGAGATCCAGGGCCCGGGCATCAGCGCCCGCGGCGCGTCCTTCGCGGGCCTGAGCATGTACGTCGAGCTGGGCCGCGGCCAGGACTACTCGTGGAGCGCCACCACCTCCGGCCAGGACATCATCGACACCTACGCCGTCGAGCTGTGCCAGGACGACCACCACTACCTGTACCGCGGCACCTGCACGGCGATGGACAAGGTCGAGCAGAAGAATGCCTGGAAGCCGACGACCGCCGACGGGACCCCTGAGGGGTCGTACACGATGCGGGTCTGGCGCACGAAGTACGGTCCCGTCACGCACCGCGCGACCGTCGGCGGCAAGAAGGTCGCCTACACCACCCTGCGCTCGTCCTATCTGCACGAGGCCGACTCGATCATCGGCTTCCAGATGCTGAACGACCCGGACTACGTCAAGGGCCCGGAGGACTTCCAGAAGGCGGTGCAGCACATCAACTACACCTTCAACTGGTTCTACGTCGACTCCGAGCACACCGCCTACTACAACAGCGGCGACAACCCGGTCCGGGCGTCCGGCGTCGACGCGGAGTTCCCGGTCTGGGCGCAGTCGGCATACGAATGGCGTGGCTGGGACCCCGCGACGAACACGGCCCAGTACACCCCGCCCTCCGCCCACCCCAACTCCATCGACCAGGACTACTACATCTCCTGGAACAACAAGCAGGCCAAGGACTACACCACCGCACCCTGGGGCAACGGCTCCGTCCATCGCGGCAACCTGCTGGAGAACCGGGTGAAGAAGCTGGTCGACGCGGGCGGCGTGACCCGGGCCTCACTGGTGAAGGCGATGGCCGACGCGGGCCTGGCCGACCTGCGCGCCGAGGACGTACTGCCGGACCTGCTCAAGGTCGTGGGCAGCTCCCCGGTGACCGACTCCACGGCCGCGGCGGCCGTCAGCAAGCTCCAGGCGTGGATCTCGGCGGGCGGCAAGCGCACCGAGACATCGGCCGGTTCGAAGAAGTACGCCGACGCCGACGCGATCCGCATCCTGGACGCCTGGTGGCCGCTGCTGGTGAAGGCCGAGTTCGAACCGGGCCTCGGCAGCGAGCTGTACGGCGCGATGACCGCCAACCTGCCCATCGACGAGTCCCCGTCGGCCGGCCACGGCCCGACCGGCTCGCACGCCGGAAGTTCCTTCCAGTACGGCTGGTGGTCCTACGTCGACAAGGACATCAGGGCCGTCCTCGGCGAGCAGGTGCAGGGCCCGCTCGACCGGAAGTACTGCGGCGGCGGCAGCCTCAGCGCCTGCCGGGACCTGCTGCTCAGCACCCTGAAGGAGGCGGCAGGCAAGACCGCGGCCCAGGTCTACCCCGGCGACGACCAGTGCTCGGCCGGCGATCAGTGGTGCGCCGACTCGATCGCCCAGCGCACGCTGGGCGGCATCAAGCACGGCAAGATCAGCTGGCAGAACCGGCCGACGTATCAGCAGGTCGTGGAGTTCACGTCACACAGGTGACCGGTCGGGCGGATCAGTGGCGGCGGGTCGGTCGATACGGCCCGCCGCCAGCACCACCCGCGCCAGCTCCCGGTGCACGATGTCGCTGTGCGCCCCCGCCGGCGGCCCGCCGCGTCTGACGACCGCCGCCGCGTCGATGTTGACGCATCCCGAGGTGGGCAGCTTCGCCCTCAGCGCGTCGGCCAGCTCGAACGACCGGGTCCCCGGCACCGCCTGCACCCCGTCGTGCCCCATCGCACCCCACTTGTCACCCAGCATCCGGCCGACGTCCAGGGCCGCGATGCCGCGCGCGTCCCCCGCCATCCGGGAGGCCAGCGGATACATGGTCGACAGGGCCGAGTCGTGCCGTGAGTAACAGCACACCAGCGGTCCGTCGACCCGGTTCTGCTGTCCCTCCAGCACCCCGCCCGCCCGCGCGTCGTGCGGCAGCCGGGACGCGAACGCGTAGTGCGAGAAAGCACCTTGGAGCAGCGTCACGGACTTCACCGTGCGCACGCCCTTCGGCAGCCCGCGCAGCGCGAAGGACACCAGCCGGGCGCCGAAGCTGTGCCCGACGAGATGCACCCGCACCTCGTCCCTCCGCTCGGCCAGCTGACCGATCACCCGGCCGAGCCCACGCTCACCGACCGTCCCCGCGCGCCGCTTCATGGCGTAGTACGTCGCCTGCCGCAGCAGCTCGTGCGCGCCCTCCCAGGGGTTCGGCAACGAGAACGAGGCCGGGCCCTCCGGAGTCCCGTCCGGCGCTGTTGCGCCCCGCGCTTCGAGTTGTGCCAGCGCCCGCGCGAACTCCTCGCACAGGGCGGCGGTCGAGCCGGAGAACATGTCCGGCGAGTCCTGCGGCACCCCCTCGCACAGCGTGTCCGCCGCGAACAGCGCCTGCGGCCCCGGCGGAACGACGTCCACCAGAATCCGCACCAGCCGCCCGAACTCCTCCAACTCCGCTTCCTCACGCGGCTGCTGCTCCAGCAACCGAGCGATCTGGTCGATCACGGTCGCCCGCCCGGGGAACGTCTCCAGCAGCGCATGCCGTGTGTCCTTGTCGAGCACCGGCCGACGGGGCATCTCGGCCGCCACGGCCCGCGGGAAGTCCGGGATGGGCTCGTCCGAGAACCGCATCGACGGCCAGACCACCCCGACGTACCCGATCCTCGCCGCCGGAGCGAGTTGCGGGATCGGCGCGAAGAAGCGGTCGTAGAGCCGCGTCGCCCCCGAGCGGTCGCTGTTCCAGCCGTGCGCGAAGACGATCAGATCACGGACGTGGTGCCGGGCCACCCCGGCGAGCAGCCGGTCCCGCCTCCCGGCGTCCGGATCCCCGTCCGCGTCGAAGGTCAGCTCCCAGTAGGGAGTCACGCTCACTGCCGGTTCCGCCATGACAGGTCCCCTCGTCCCCCGAAGCGGTGCGATACGGCGCATCGTCCTGCCGGCGGGCGGGATTGGCCATACGTCGTCACCCATCAGAGGCACGGAAGGGGGGCGCTCATTTGTACAGCAGGTACTCCCTGCGCATCCGCCGGAACGCCGCCAACTCCCGCTGCCAGCCCGCCACCACGTCGTCGGTGCCCGCGCCGGCGTCGATCATCGTGCGGACCCGGGTGGAGCCGGTGAGCTTGTCGATCCAGTTGTCGGGCCGCCAACCGAACCCGCTCCAGACCTTCTTGGCGGTCACGAGCAGGCCGATTCCGGTGCGGACGGGGTCGTACGCGGCACGGTCGTGGACATGGATCTGTACGCCGCCGATGGTCCTGCCCTGGAACTTGGAGAAGGTCGGCGCGAAGTAGGCCTCCCTGAAGTGCACGCCGGTCAGGCCGAGGTCGTTGGCCGATGCCGCCCAGCGGCCGTCGATGCCCTCCGCGCCCAGCAGTTCGAAGGGGCGGGTGGTGCCACGGCCCTCCGAGAGGTTCGTGCCCTCGAAGAGGCAGGTGCCCGAGTACACGAGCGCGGTGTCCGGAGTCGGCATGTTCGGGCTCGGCGGCACCCACGGCAGGCCCGAGGCGTCGTAGAAGTCGGATCGCCGCCAGCCCGTCATCCGTACGGTCTCCAGCGGCACCGGCGCGGTGAGGAACTCCCCGTTGAACAGCAGCGCCAGCTCAGCGACCGTCATACCGTGCGCCTGCGAGACGGGCTCCCGGCCGACGAAGGTGGCGAACTCCTTGTGCAGGACCGGGCCTTGGGCCGACCGTCCGGTCACCGGGTTCGGCCGGTCCAGCACGACGAAGCGCTTGCCGGCGAGTCGGGCCGCCTCCATGCAGTCGTAGAGGGTCCAGATATAGGTGTAGAAGCGGGCGCCCACGTCCTGGATGTCGAAGACGATCGTGTCGACGCCGGAGGCCGTGAAGATGTCGGCCAGGGGCTGACCGCTCTTGAGGTACGTGTCGTAGACCGGCAGGCCGGTCGCCGGGTCGTCGTAGCGGCCTTCCGAGCCGCCTGCCTGGGCGGTGCCTCGGAAGCCGTGCTCGGGGCCGAAGACGGCGATCAGGTTGACGCGGTCGTCGGCGTGCATGACGTCGACGATGTGGCGGACGTCTCGGGTTACGCCGGTGGGGTTGGTGACGATGCCGACGCGGTCGCCGCTGAGCTGCGCGTAGGCGTTCGCGGCGAGGTTCTCGAAGCCGGTCTGCCTGCGGCCCTCGGCCGAGTGTGCTGCGGTGGCGGTGGGGATGGTGACTGCTGCCGTTGTCGCTGCGAGTAGGGCTCGTCTGGATAGGCGCATGAGGGGCACCGTATGCGCTCCCGCCGGTTGTGGGGAGTGTGCGGGTGGTACGTGGCCGGTCGCGCAGTTCCCCGCGCCCCTTGGGGGGCGGTCTCTCTTCCCTGCTACATACCGACCGGTTAGTCTGGTCGTCGTAAGGGAGCCGCAGTCGAAGGAGACCGATGGTGGAAGCCGTTCAGGGTGCCGGAGTCGTCGTTACCGGGGCTGGGGGTGGCATCGGAGCGGCGCTTGCGCGTCGGTTCGCCGCCGAAGGGGCCCGGGTGGTCATCAATGACCTGGACGGGGTGAAGGCGGCTGCCGTCGCCGACGAGATCGGGGGCATCGCGGTCCCCGGAGACGCCTCCGCGATCGTCGCTGACGCCAGGGACGCGCTCGGCGGCTCCGTCGACGTCTACTGCGCCAACGCCGGGGTCGCCTTCGGGGGCGAGGAGCCGGGGCAGCCGCTCGACGAGAAGTCCTGGGCGCTGTCCTGGGACGTCAACGTCATGGCCCACGTGCGTGCCGCAAACGCACTGCTCCCGGACTGGCTGGAACGTGGCAGCGGGCGGTTCGTCTCCACCGTCTCCGCCGCCGGGCTGCTGACCATGATCGGCGCCGCGCCCTACGCGGTCACCAAGCACGGCGCCTACGCCTTCGCCGAGTACCTGTCGCTGACATACCGGCACCGTGGCGTGAAGGTCCACGCCATCTGTCCGCAGGGCGTGCGCACCGACATGCTGGACGCCACGGGGGCCGCCGGTGACCTGGTGCTCAAGCCCACCGCCATCGCGCCTCAGGACGTGGCGGACGCCCTGTTCAAGGGCATGGAGGAGGACCGCTTCCTGATCCTGCCGCACCCCGAGGTCGCCGGGTACTACGAGGCGCGGGCCGCCACGCCCGACCGCTGGCTGGCCGGCATGAACCACCTCCAGCAGAAGTGGGAGGAGGTCCGGTGACCGACACCTCCGCCTCCCGTTACGCGGCCAAACCCTGGCTGGCCTTGCTGTCCGATGCCCAGCGCGCCCCTGTGGACCCCGACCACACCCTCGTGCACGCCCTGCGCCGGGTGGTCGCCGAGACTCCGGACCGGACCTTCCTCGCCTACTTCGACGGCCGCCTGACCTACCGCGAGGTCGACGAGCTCAGCGACTCCGTCGCCGGGCACCTCGCCGCCCGTGGCCTGGAGCCCGGAGACCGCGTGGCGATCCTGCTCCAGAACTCCCCGCACTTCGTGCTCGCCCTGCTGGGCGCCTGGAAGGCGGGGGCGGTCGTCGTGCCCGTCAATCCGATGTACAAGTCGGGGGAGGTCGGCCATGTCCTACGGGACGGTGAGGTGGCTGCGCTGATCTGCTCCGACCGGGCCTGGGAGTCGTATCTGCGCCGGGCGGCGGAGGACTCGCCGGTGCGGATCGTGCTCACCGGGTGTGAGTTGGATTTCCAAACGCGCAAC
Source organism: Streptomyces sp. AC550_RSS872 (assembly GCF_019049285.1). GTDB lineage: Bacteria > Actinomycetota > Actinomycetes > Streptomycetales > Streptomycetaceae > Streptomyces. The sequence continues at coordinate 17,489 of NZ_JAGMUL010000021.1, read as the reverse complement.
GACGCGCGCGTGCTGTCCTTCGAGCGACTTCCGCAGGCCGACGACGCCGACGACCTGACGGCCGTCGCCCGTGCCGGACACAAGGCGCCGGAGGGCCGTGACGGCCGTGCCCCGGGGCCGTCCGACATCGCGCTGATCAGCTACACCTCGGGCACCAGCGGCACCCCCAAGGGCGCCACCAACACGCACGGCAACATCATGTACAACGCCGAGCGGCAGCGGACCGGACTGGAACTGCCCGAGGCGCCCGTCTACTTCGCGCTGGCTCCCCTCTTCCACATCACCGGGATGGTGTGCCAGCTCGGCGCGTGTCTGGACAGCGCGGGCACGCTGGTGCTGGCGTACCGCTTCGAGGCGGGTGTCGTCCTGGACGCGTTCGCCGAGCACGGGCCGCACTACACCGTCGGCCCGTCGACGGCCTTCATGGCGCTGGCCGCCCACCCGGCCGTCACCCGTGACCACTTCGTCTCCTTCCGGACGATCTCCTCCGGAGGCGCCCCGCTGCCGCCCGCCCTGGTGGAGAAGTTCCGGGCCAGCTTCGGGCCGTACATCCGCAACGGGTACGGGCTGACGGAGTGCACCGCCCCCTGCGCCTCCGTCCCGCCCGGGCTGGAGGCGCCCGTCGACCCGGTCTCCGGCACGCTGGCCGTCGGTCTGCCCGGTCCCGAGACGGTCGTACGGATCGTCGACGACCAGGGCCAGGAGGTCCCCTTCGGCGAACAGGGCGAGATCCTCGTCCGCGGCCCGCAGGTCGTCCCCGGCTACTGGCGGCGCCCCGACGCCACCGCCGAGACCTTCCCCGACGGCGAACTGCGCACCGGGGACATCGGCTTCATGGACGCCGACGGCTGGCTCTACGTCGTCGACCGCAAGAAGGACATGATCAACGCGTCCGGCTTCAAGGTCTGGCCGCGCGAGGTCGAGGACGTGCTGTACACCCACCCGGCGGTGCGCGAGGCCGCCGTCGTCGGGGTGCCCGACGGGTACCGCGGGGAGACCGTCAAGGCGTACATCAGCCTCCGTCCGGGTGCGGAAACCGACCCCGGCGCCCTCGCCGAGTACTGCAAGGAGAGACTGGCCGCCTACAAATATCCGCGTCAGGTGGAGATCCTGCCCGACCTGCCGAAGACGGCAAGTGGCAAGATCCTCCGACGGGAACTTCGTTCTCGCGTGAACGACCGCTAGACAGCATGCAGACATCTCGGAAGGGCAGGTGGCGGCACAGTGGCCAGGACGACGGACGGAGACGGTACGCCCGTCCCGCAGCGGCTGCTCGCCGCCGCCACCCGGCTCTTCGCCGAGCGTGGCTATGACCGCACCTCGGTGCAGGAGATCGTGGAGGCGGCCGGCGTCACCAAGGGGGCGCTGTACCACTACTTCGGTTCCAAGGACGACCTGCTGCACGAGGTGTACGCGCGTGTGCTGCGTGTTCAGCAGGAGCGGCTGGACGCGTTCGCGGACGCCGACGAGCCGATCGAGAAGCGGCTCAGAGGCGCGGCGGCGGATGTCGTCGTCACGACGATCGAGAACCTCGACGACGCGATGATCTTCTTCCGGTCCATGCACCATCTGAGCCCGGAGAAGCACAAGCAGGTGAGGGCCGAGCGGCGGCGCTACCACGAACGCTTCCGCGCGCTGGTCGAGGAGGGCCAGGAGGCGGGTGTCTTCTCCAAGGCGACCCCGGCCGACCTGGTGGTGGACTACCACTTCGGCTCCGTCCACCACCTGTCCACGTGGTACCGCCCGGACGGCCCCCTCAGCCCTCAGCAGGTCGCCGACCACCTGGCCGACCTGCTCCTGCGCGCCCTCCGCCCATAACGACGGTTCTCGCCCCCGCCGCCCCTACCCGTCCCATCCTTCTGGGGGCTCCGCCCCAGACCCCGCTCCTCAAACGCCGGAGGCGCTGAGTTCTTTCAGCCCCTCCGGCGTTTGAGGACGAGGCCCGAAGGGCCGACAGCGGGGGCTGGGGGCGCAGCCCCCAGGGACGGGACGGGTAGCGGCGGGGGGGCGAGAAACCCCCGCCGCCACCGGCGTCATACGTACTTCTTCAGCTCCCGCCGCGCCAGCGACCGCTGGTGCACCTCGTCCGGACCGTCCGCGATCATCAGCGTCCGCGCCCCGGCGTACAGCTCGGCCAGTGGGAAGTCCTGGCTGACCCCGCCCGCGCCGTGCACCTGGATCGCCCGGTCGAGAATGTCGACCACCGCCCGTGGCGTGGCGATCTTGATGGCCTGGATCTCCGTGTGGGCGCCCTTGTTGCCGACGGTGTCCATCAGCCAGGCCGTCTTCAGTACCAGCAGCCGCAGCTGTTCGACCGTCACGCGCGCGTCGGCGATCCAGTTGTGCACCACGCCCTGCTGGGCCAGCGCCTTGCCGAACGCCGTACGGGACACGGCCCGCCGGCACATCAGCTCGATGGCCCGCTCGGCCATGCCGATCAGCCGCATGCAGTGGTGGATACGGCCGGGACCGAGCCGGGCCTGGGCGATGGCGAAGCCGCCGCCCTCCTCGCCGATCAGGTTCGACACCGGCACGCGCGCGTGGTCGAAGATCACCTCGGCGTGACCGCCGTGGGAGTGGTCCTCGTAGCCGAACACCTGCATGGCGCGCTTGACGGTGACGCCCGGGGTGTCGCGGGGGACCAGGATCATGGACTGCTGGCGGCGGATGTCGTCGCCGTCCGGGTCCGTCTTGCCCATCACGATGAAGATCTTGCAGTCCGGGTTCATCGCCCCGGAGATGTACCACTTGCGGCCCGTGATGACGTATTCGTCGCCGTCCCGCTCGATCAGCGTGGTGATGTTGGTGGCGTCGGACGAGGCCACCTCCGGCTCGGTCATCGCGAACGCCGAGCGGATCTCACCGGCCAGCAACGGCTCCAGCCACTGCTTCTTCTGCTGCTCGTCGGCGAACTGGGCCAGCACCTCCATGTTCCCGGTGTCGGGCGCCGCGCAGTTCGTGGCGGTGGGCGCGAGCTGCGGGGAACGGCCGGTGATCTCCGCCAGCGGGGCGTACTGGAGGTTGGTGAGGCCGGCACCGTACTCGGCGTCCGGGAGGAAGAGGTTCCACAGGCCCTGCCTGCGCGCCTCGGCCTTGAGCTCCTCGACCACGGCCGGGGTGTCCCACGGGGACGCCAGCGCGGCCCGCTGCTCCTCCGCCACCGCCTCCGCCGGATAGACGTACTCGTCCATGAAGGCGAGCAGTTTGGCGCGCAGTTCCTCGGTGCGCGCGTCGAACGCGAAGTCCATGGCGTTCAGCCTTCCTGAAGGGTGGTGAGGCCGTGCTGGATGAAGACGGGGACCAGGTCGCCGATGCGGTCGAAGCCGCGGCCGACCGTCTGGCCCAGCGTGTAGCGGTAGTGGATGCCCTCCAGGATCACGGCGAGCTTGAACCAGGCGAACGCCGTGTACCAGGAGACCGCGGAGACGTCGCGCCCCGAACGTGCGGCGTACCGCTCGATCAGTTCGGCCGGTTCCGGGTGGCCCGGGGCCTCGGCCGTGGTGGAGACGGGGGAGTCGGGCATGCCCAGCGGCATGCTGTACATCACCAGCAGACCCAGGTCGGTGAGCGGGTCGCCGAGCGTGGACATCTCCCAGTCGAGGATCGCCTTGATCGTGTCGTCCGCACCGATCAGGACGTTGTCGAGCCGGTAGTCGCCGTGCACCACGGTCGCGGCGGGGGAGGCGGGCAGCCGGCGGCCGAGCGTCGCGTGGAGCTCGTCGATGCCGGCCAGCTCACGGTTGCGGGAGGCGTCCAACTGCTTGCCCCAGCGACGCAGTTGCCGGTCCAGGAAGCCCTCGGGCCGGCCGAAGTCCGCAAGACCCACCGACGCCGGGTCCACCGCGTGCAGCTCGACGAGGGTGTCCACCAGCGACAGCACCGCGCCCCGGGTGCGCTCAGGGCCGAGCGGGGCGAGCTGGTCGGCGGTGCGGTACGGGGTGCCCTCGACGAACTCCATGACGTAGAACGGCGCCCCGAGCACCTCCTCGTCCTCGCACAGCAGCACCGGCCGCGGCACCGGCACACTGGTCGGGTGCAGCGCGCTGATGACCCGGTGCTCGCGCTTCATGTCGTGCGCCGTGGCGAGGACATGGCCGAGCGGGGGGCGGCGTACGACCCACTTCGAGGTGCCGTCGGAGACCGCGTAGGTGAGGTTCGACCGTCCGCCCTCGATCAGCCGGCCGGTCAGCGGACCCTGCGCCAGACCGGGCCGCTCGCGATCGAGCAGGCCGCGCAGTCGGTCGAGATCGAGACCGGGCGGATGGTCGGGGCTCATACATCGCTCCTGAAGGGGAGGTGAACGGGACCTGACTCATGATGCCGACCAGTCGGTATGTAGTCCAGTGGGCGAGCCGAACGTGATCGGGGCCACGATAGGCCGACAGCTCCCCGCTCGGTGCGCCGGGGAGCTGTCGGTGGTCCTTTCTCGGCCAGTGCGCCGAGGCGGCCGGGGTCTCGGGGGTGGGCTCAGTGGTCGTCCCAGTGGCCGTCGTGGGGGGCGTGCCGGTGGCCGTCGTGGAGGTAGTCGACGTGGTCGCCGTGCAGGACGCTCTCGTGTCCGCAGTCGGCGCCGTGCTGATGGGTGTGGCCCTCGTGTGCGACGTGCCCGTTCGCCTCGCACTCGTCCCAGTGGCCGCTGTGCTCGCGGTGCAGGTGACCGTCGTGCGCGTAGTCGGTGTGGTCGCCGTGCGGCACCGCGGTGTGCCCGCAGTCCGGACCGTGGGTGTGCGTGTGGGAGGGGTGTTCCGTGTGCAGGGTGGTCATGGTGCTCGCCTTCGGAGGTGGGGGTGGTGACGTCGGACAGGCTGCCACGCGAACGCCGCATATCGGGCTATTCGGCTTGCGTGGCGTCCCGCCACCCCGGAGGGTCGAACCCATGAAGGGCATCAGCTACACACGCTACGGCGGGCCCGAGGTGCTCGCATACGGAGAGGTGCGCGAGCCGCGCGTCGGCCCCGACTCCGTGCTGGTCAAGGTGCGGGCGGCGGCCGTCAACCCGGTCGACTGGAAGTGCCGTGAGGGCCACATGGACCGGATGCTGGAGCCGGCCTTCCCGGTGGTGCCGGGGTGGGACGTCTCCGGAGTCGTGGTCCAACCGGGCGTGTCCGTCACCGAGTTCGGCGTCGGCGACGAGGTCATCGGCTATGTGCGCGAGGACCTCCTCTCCCACGGCACCTTCGCCGAGTACGTGGCCGCCCCCCTGCGCACCCTCGCACGCAAGCCCCGCAACCTCACCTGGGAGCAGGCGGCCGGTCTGCCCCTGGTCGGGCTGACGGCGTATCAGGTGCTGACCAGGATCCTTCAGGTGCGGCGCGGTGAGACCGTCCTCGTGCACGCCGCGGCCGGGGGTGTGGGCTCGATCGCCGTCCAGCTCGCCCGCCATCTGGGTGCCCGGGTGATCGGCACGGCGAGCCCGCACAACCACGACTTCGTCCGCGGCCTCGGCGGCGAACCCGTCGAGTACGGCGACGGCCTGACCGAACGGGTGCGAGGCCTCGCACCCGAGGGCGTGGACGCCGCGTTCGACACGGTCGGCGGTGGCGCACTGAAGGCCTCGGCCAACCTCCTCGCCCCCGAGGGCCGCCTGGTGTCGATCGCCGACCCGGACGTCTTCGACTACGGCGGCCGCTACTACTTCGTCCGCCCCGACGCGACGGACCTGCTGAGGCTGACCGAGCTCGCGGAGGAGGGCGTGGTGAGCGTGCACGTCTCGGAGACCTTCCCGCTGGAGCGAGCGGCGGACGCCCACCGGCTGAACCAGGAGGGCCGCACCCGGGGCAAGATCGTGGTCACGGTGGACTGGGAGACGGAGGAGGAGCCGGTGGCACCGGAAGGGTTGTGGCAGGAGACGGACCAGAGCCCCTAGGGGTGTTTTGAAGGTCCCGCACAGCGCCCACGGCGCCCGGCACGCACCCTCGCCGCACCGGCCAAAGGCCCAAGTAGCTCCTCCGCCACTCACGGCTTCGCTCGAGCGGGGGGGCCCTCATCGAGGGCCTTCGTCCGGCACGCCGAGGGCACGCACCGGCTGCGACACCAGCCGCCGCCGCGGCGGGCGCGGGCACCGCACGGGACTTTCAAAACACCCCTTGGCTCTTCGAGAGGCCTCACAGGACCAGGGCGGCGCCGCACACCGCCAAGGCCATCGTGAACAGGACCATGGCCGCGGCATGCCGGGGAGCCAGCGGCGTGGGCTCGGGTGATGCGGACAGGGCGTGGATGCGGCGGTGGGCGAGGGCCAGGAAAGCCAGCCACAGTCCGCAGCACAGGGCGCAGGCGACGATCCCGGCCACCGAGAGGCTGCCGTGCAGCGCGGTCTTCATGGCGAGTACGGCGGCCACCGCGCCGGACAGTGTCGTACGGCGCCACGCGAGGCGCGTCCGCTCGGGTTGCAGTCCCGGATCGCGTACCGGCTCCACGGGCGGCCCGGCGCTCACCCCTCCCACCCGACGAGGACGACGAAGACCATCGCGACGGCGACGACCGCGACCACGAGGCTCAGCACCGCCGGGAACCGCGACACCGGCAGATCCTCGCCCCGGCGCATCGCCCGCTCGCAGCGCACCCAGTGGTTGACCGCGCGGAGCGAACACAGCACGCCCGCCGCGAGCAGCGCCAGCGCAAGACCGACCCGCCAGCCCCAGCGCAGGTCCGGCAGGAACTGGTCCACCGCGAAGCCGCCGCCGATGAGGGCGAGTGCGGTACGCAGCCAGGCCAGGAAGGTGCGCTCGTTCGCCAGCGAGAACCGGTAGTCGGGAGTGCCGCCCTCCTGCCGGACTTCCTGCGGCGCGAACCACAGCCGGACGTTTCGTACGAACTCGATCACATGCACGACCCTATCCGGGTGGAGCCGACCCGGGGCGGATCAGCCGGCCGCCGCCCGATAGGCCCTGAGCCGCTCGTACGCCGCCAGCCCGTCCGGCACCCAGACCCACTCCGTCAGCCGCCGCTCCACCTCGTCCTCGGGCAGAAAGGCGTGCCAGGCGACCTCCTCCACCTGCGGGCTCACCGGCAGCTCGCAGCGCACCTCGTACACCGCCGACCACCAGGTCTGCCCGGCACCGTCGTCGTAGAGGAACTTGAACAGGTACGAGGGCTGCGGCAGACCCTTCACGCCGAGTTCCTCCTCGGCCTCGCGCAGCGCGGCGTCCTCGTATGACTCGCCCGCCCCGACCACCCCGCCGACGAACATGTCGTACCGCGAGGGGAACACCAGCTTGTTCGGGGTGCGGCGATGCACGAAGAGGCGGCCCTGGGCGTCCCGGGCCTCGACGAAGACACAGCGGTGGCGCAGCCCCTTGGCATAGGCCTCGCCACGCGGCGACTGCCCGACGACCCGGTCCTGCTCGTCGACGATGTCGAGGATCTCGTCAGCGGAACTCATGGGGCCATCCAACCAGTACGGCATCTCGCCCCGCCGCCCCTACCCGTCCCATCCCCAGGGGCTCCGCCCCTTCGACCCCGGGTCGTTCTTCGGGTGCGGGCGAGTGGGGGCTGGTCGCGCCCACGCGGTGGAGCCGCACATCGATACAGCCCCGCGCCCCTTCTGGGGGTCCGCCCCAGACCCCGCTCTTCAAACGCCGGAGGGGCTGGGTATTTCAGCCCGTCCGGCGTTTGAGGACGAGGCCCGGAGGGCCGACAGGGGGGGTCTGGGGGCGCAGCCCCCAGGGACACCCGGGCCGTCGACACGGTCAGGTCGTGGCCACCGCCGCAGCCGTCCGCTTCGGCTGCACGGCCCCGCAGGGCATCGCGGAATGCGTTCCGAGGAGGATGATGCCGACCACGATCCCGGCCAGCCCCGCGGCCTCCCACGCCAGCGCACCCGAGTCGGCGCGCAGCCGGTCGCCGAGGAAACCGACGCCGCAGAGGATGCCGGCCAGCGGCTGGGCGGCGGTCAGGGCCGGCAGGGACATCCGCAGGGACGCCGTCTCGAACGCGCTCTGGACGAGGATCAGGCCGGTGAGGCCGAGGGCCACCACGGCGTACGGCTGCCAGCTGGTCAGGACCTCCGCCATGCCGCCCTCGGCGAAACGCTGGCCGGTCACCCGCGTCAGGGCGTCCTGCACGCCGTACAGCAGACCGGCGGCCGTGGCCAGCAGCGCAGGGCCCGCGCTGAGCCGCGAACGCTTGGCGTACGCCGTGAGCAGCAGGGCCACCCCGACCATGACGCCGATGATCAGCCACTGCCGGAAGGGACCGCTGGGCGCCGTGCCGCCATGTGGCTGGCCGGCGACGATGAACGCCGTGACGCCGCCCGCGAGCAGGGCGAGACCCGTCCAGCCCTGGCGGCCCAGTGGCCGCTTGGTCTGGCGGCGGGAGAGTGCGAGCGCGAACAGCAGGTTGGTCGCCAGCAGGGGCTCCACCAGGGAGATCTCGCCCTGGCCCAGCGCCATCGCGCCCAGGGCCATGCCGACCACCATGAGTCCGATGCCGCCAAGCCAGCGGGGCACCTTCATCAGGTCGAGCAGGATCCGGGGGGAGAGGAAGTCGCTCAGTGGCGCCTTCTGCGCCGCGTTCTGCTGGAGAACGAAGCCGAAGCCGAGACAGCATGCGGCGCTGACGGCGAGTATCAGGATTTGGAGCGACACGCTGCGTACCTCGATCATCCTGCCGGGCGGACGGGGTGCGTAAGGGCCGACTGTAGCGGCCTTAGGCCCGGCATGCGCGTCCCGCAATCCTGCGGTGCCCGCGGCGGCGGCGCTATGACGCACGCCACACCATACGGACAATTCCGACATTGGGGTCACCCCTGTATGTCACAACTGTCCCAGGGGTAACTGGAGTTGACGCGTGTAACGCGTCGGCGGCCCTTGACGTGAACCATTGGCTGCGGATTTGCTGTGTGTGATCGGTCGATGACAGTCCACATTCTCTCCCCCGACAGAACCCAAAACGGTGCCCCCACCTCCCCCACCCCTCGGCCGCGGCCGGAAGCGCGCAGCCCACGCCTTCGACGCGGCCCTCGACGACACCGAGCTCGCCGCGGCCCGTACCGCTCTGGCCCAGGGCAGATGGCAGACGGCCCGCTCGCTGCTCGCCCGCACCGGCGACGACTGGGACCGCAGAGGGCACCGCGTCACCGTCCTCGCCCGGGAGCCGTACTGCGCCCCCTGGACCCGTGACTGGCTGCTCGCCGAACCCGACTCCGCCGACGCCGCCGTCCTGCTCGCCCTCGCCCAGGTCCAGCGCGCCCTGCGGGGCAAGGAGAAGCCGGTCCGCGCCCGCGAGTCCTGCCACTTTGCAGCCGCCCTCGCGCCCGCCGACCCCACCCCCTGGCTCGGCCTGCTCATGCTGGAGAGCGCCCTGGGTGCCGAGGAGGAGGTGCGGCGCCATTTCGCCGAGGTCCGCGCCCGCTACGCCGACCACCACCACGCCCACCACCTGATGGTCGCCCGCCTCGCGGAGCGCCGTACCGGATCCGGCGCCGACCCGCTCCACGAGGTCTACGACTTCGCCAACGAGGCCGCCGAGCGTGCCCCCGCCGACTCCCCGCTGGCCGTCCTCCCGGTCGTCGCCCACGCCGAGCGCTACCGCGTCCTCGCGGGCGCCGGACACGAGCCCGGCGACGCGGCCTTTTCCGGGCACTGGAGCGGCCGCCGGGCCCGGCAGGTGATGCGGGCCGCCTTCGACTGGTGGCTGGAGTGGGAGCAGGAGGGCCACCCGCGCCGTCTGGTCGACCTGAACTACCTCGCCCACGCCAAGGTCTGCGAGGGCCGGGGCGCCGAGGCCGCCGCCCTGTTCCACCGCATCGGCGAGCACGCCACCCCCACGCCGTGGTCGTACCCGGACCGCGACCCGTATTCCGCCTTCCGCGCCGCACGCGACACCGCGCTCGGCACGGCGTAACGCCCCCAACCGCAGTCGACCCAAGGACGGTCCCCGATGACCACGGGCAGTTCCAGCACGAGCAGAGCCATGACAGGCAGTGGCGGCATCAGTACGTTCAAGGGACAGGACCGCGCCCTGCGCGCCGACCGGCTGGGCACGACGGGCCTGCTGCTGTCCGTGCTCGCCGCCACGGCACCCCTGATGGTCGTCGCTGGTGTCATGCCCACGACCTTCGGGGTGATGGGCGTCCTCGGCCAGCCGCTGCTCTTCGTGATCCTCGGCCTCGTCCTCGCGCTCTTCAGCGTCGGATACGCCGAGATGAGCCGGCACGTCCACAACGCCGGCGCCTTCTACGCCTACATCTCCCGCGGCCTCGGCGGCACCGCCGGTGCCGGCGCCGCGATGGTCGCGCTCGTCGCCTACAACGCGCTCCAGGTCGGCATCTACGGCATCTTCGGCTTCGAGGTCTCCGGGCTGTTCGCCACCTACCTCGACATGGAGGTCGCCTGGTGGATACCGGCGCTGCTGGCCGTACTCCTGGTCGGCGGGCTCGGCTGGCTGAAGATCGACCTCAACGCGCGCGTGCTCGGCGTGCTGCTGCTCATCGAGGTCGCCCTCGTCGTCATCTTCGACGTCGCCGCGCTCGGCGACCCCGGCAAGGAGGGCCTGTCGCTGCACGCCTTCAACCCGGACACCCTCACCGGAGCGGGCATCGGCACCGCCCTGTGCTTCTGCGTCGCCGCCTTCCTCGGCTTCGAGCAAGCCCCCGTCTACGCCGAGGAGACCAGCCGCCCGCACGTCCTCGTGCCCCGCGTGATGTACCTGGCCATCGGCGGCATCGCCGTCTTCTACACGATCAGCTGCTGGGCGTACACCGTCGCCGCCGGCCCCTCGGCCGTCGTCGGCACCGCACAGGAACAGAGCGCCGGACTGCTGTTCTTCCTCACCGAGGACCTGCTCGGCACCGGCTTCACCGACGTCCTGCACGTGCTCTTCGTGACCGGCATGTTCGCGGCGATGCTCAGCTTCCACAACGTCGTCGCCCGCTACGCCTTCGCCATGGGCCGCGAGGGACTGCTGCCCGCCGCCTTCGGCCGCACCAGCGGCGCGAGCGGCGCCCCCGGCACCGGATCGCTGCTCCAGACCGGGATCTCGCTCGTGGTCGTCGCCGCGTTCGCGGTCGCCGACGACAAGCCGACCGGCGACCCGACCGCACCGGTCCTGCACCTGTTCACCTGGATGGGCAGCCTCGGCGCGCTCGGCGTCACCGCCCTGATGGCCGCCGCCTCGGTCTCGGTGATCGTCTTCTTCCTGCGCCGGGGTGCCGCGGCCGCCCAGTTCTGGCGGCTGACCGCCTCCGGCCTTGCCGTCCTCGCGCTGCTGTTCATCGTCGTCTGGACCGTCAAGGACTTCGACGTCCTGATCGGTGCGGGCCCCGGCTCCGCCCTCGGCTGGGCGCTGCCCGCCGTCATCGCCCTCGCCCTCGCCGCCGGCCTCGCCCAGGGCCTGCTCCTGCGCTCCCGCGCCCCCGAGGCCCACGCCCGCATCGGGCTCGGCAACGAGGCGTTCCAGCTGGAGAAGGCCGCCCGCGGCGACTGATGAGAGCCCGGTGAGAGATGGTTACGGAAATCTGACGGGCACCCGCGTTCCCTGGTCCAGTGGGGGGACGCGGGTGTTCGATAAGTACGTGAACTCCGGACAACCCGAAGAGCCGCGGGGCAAACCCATCGGCCGCCGCGTCCTCCTCGGCACCCTCGGTTTGGGCGCCCTCGGCGTGGCCACCGCGCCCACCCTCCAGCGCGGCCTGGAGTCCTTCCTCGCGGGCGCGTCCGACAAGGACCCCACCGGCCTGACCGGCCTGCTCCCCAACGGCGGCGGCTTCCGCTACTACTCGGTCACCTCCTCCGTCCCCCGCAAGAACGCCGACACCTACCGCCTCACGATCGACGGCCTCGTCGACCACCCCGCCACCTACACGCTGGCCGAACTGCGCGCCCTGCCGCAGACCCGGATGGTGCGCGACGTCCAGTGCGTCACCGGCTGGCGGGTGCCCGACACCCCCTTCGAAGGGGTCCGCCTGTCCCGGCTGCTCGACGCCGCGGGAGTGCGCGAGGGGGCCGGGGCGGTGCGCTTCACCTGCTTCGACGGCGCGTACAGCGAGAGCCTCACCCTCGACCAGGCCCGCCGCGCGGACGTCCTGGTCGCCCTGCGCATGCAGGACAAGGACCTGGGCCACGCCCACGGCGGCCCCGTCCGCCTCTATGTGGCGCCCATGTACTTCTACAAGTCCGCCAAGTGGCTCTCCGGCATCACCGTCACCAAGGACGTGAAGCCGGGCTACTGGGAGGAACGGGGCTACGACGTCGACGCGTGGGTCGGCCGCTCGAACGGACGCGACGATGACCCTACGACTTGACGCCCCCGGCCCGACCACCGGCGTCCGGCGCTTCGGCCGCGCCTCCCGCTGGGCGCACCGCACGACGGCCGCGCTGATGGGCGTGTGCGTGGTGACCGCGGCCTGTCTGTACGTCCCCCAGCTCGCCGAACTCGTCGGCCGCCGCGAACTGGTGGTCCGTGTCCACGAGTGGGCCGGCCTCGCCCTGCCCGTCCCCGTCCTGGCCGGCCTCGCCTCCCGCGCCTTCCGCGCCGACCTCGGCTTCCTCAACCGCTTCGGCCCCCACGACCGCGTGTGGCTGCGCGCCGCCCTGCGCCGCGACAAGCGACGCGCTTCCCGTCCGGCGGGCAAGTTCAACGCCGGGCAGAAGATCTACGCCGCCTGGATCGCCGGCGCGACCCTGGTGATGCTCGGCACCGGCCTCCTCATGTGGTTCACCCACCTCACACCCCTGGTGTGGCGCACCAGCGCGACCTTCGTCCACGACTGGCTGGCCCTCACCATCGGCATCGTCCTCGCCGGGCACATCGGCATGGCCCTAGGGGATCCGGAGGCCCGCAGAGGCATGCGGACCGGCTCCGTCAGCCGGGAGTGGGCCGAGCGGGAGCATTCGCTGTGGCGTCCGTGACAGGCGCTCTGCGGGGAGAGCCGTTGAGCGCCGAGGTGGGTGGGGCGAGGTGTCGTTGGGTGGCTGCGGGTTGGTTGTGGCTGGTCGCGCCCACGCGGCGGTAGCCGCACAGTGATGACAGCCCCGCGCTCCTTAGGGGGGTGTCGGACCGTCGGTGAATGCGAACGGGGCGATTGGGGTCGCGCCTGTGCTCGGCTCCGGCACGGTGCCCGGTGCGGTGACGGTGAAAGCGGTCGGCATGCGCGTCTCGATGCCGGCGTGTTGGACGGTCACGTCGGCCGGCCCCGGCTCCAGCGCCGGTACGACGACGGACAGCACCAGTCGGCCCGCTGCCACCGAGGTCAGTACGGGCACCGCGGCCACATGCTGACCGCCGACGCTCACGACCGCGCCCCGCAGCAACTCGGCAGGGTCGAAGTAGGCGTCCGCCAGCTCGATCCCGATCACCTCGCCGGGCTTCGCCTCGCCGTCGCCGCCCGTGTCCACCCCGGAGATCCGGTAGCCGCAGGCAGCGGGGGTGCCGCTCGGCGAGGGCCTCAACCGTACGGTGGCCTCGGGGTGCCGCCGGTGGAAGTCGAGGAGCACGCCCAGGACGGCGTACGCGGCACGGCCCTTGCAACTGCCGGCCCCGTCCGCCAGGGCGGCATGGTCCTGCACCGCCTGCTTCCAGCTCCCGCCCTCGCCTTGCACGGCCAGACACGCGGAGGCAAGCCCTCGCATCAGCGTCCACTCGGCGTCGGCAGTCGTCCGCGGGATCACGTTCAGCGCTGCCCGGCACTCGGTGGGATCGCGGAGCAGGTCGTACACGCTCGCCGGGTCAGCGGTGCCGTCGGTGTCCGGCGAGTCGGGGCCGGGCGGCAGCCAGCCGGGGGCTTCGAGGAGCTTCTGGCTCATGGAGGGGCTGGGCGAGGGACTCGCCATCTTCTTCTCCACCTCGCCACGGGAAGGGCTGGGCGGCGGGGTCGGCGGCGGGTTCGTCACCGCCGGCCGGCCCACGTGGCCGTCGGGCGACTGCCGTGGCGGGGCAGTGGCCCCGCCCGGCGGTCCGTTCGGCACCTTGCGGAGACCGGCCGAGGGCCCGGCGGTGACCACCGTGTCCCCGCCGCCCCTGCCGTCCGCAGTGCGACCCCCGTCACTTGTGAAGGCCGCTGCGGCCACCGCCACCGCGCCCACGACGAGCAGCCCCGAGATACGCATCCCGAGGGAAACCGCCATCACGCCCCCCGAAGTCCTCGCCCCCGACGACTGAGTCAGCCGCCAAGGGTCACCTCATCATCAGGCCGAAGGCGCCCTCGGGGAAGCCGGTTCAGGTGATCGTCCGTGCGAGTTCAGACACCCTGCACCGCGGAGTCCGGGCCTCCGAAGTCCAGCAGCACCTTGCACGCGTTGCTCCGGTCCGCCGCCAGCGCGAACGCCGCCTCGGCCTCCCGCACCGGCACCACCGCGCTGACCAGCCCGTCGAACGACGCCTCGGCCGCGAGCAGTTCCAGCCCCGCGTCGAACTCCGTGTCGAAGCGGAACGCCCCGCGCAGCTCGATCTCCCGGCTCACGACGAGGTTCCCCGCGAACGGACTCCGCCCCGGCGGCAGCATCCCCAACTGCACCACGACGCCGCCCCGCCGCACCAGCCGCAGACAGGTCTCCAGGCCCGCGGCGACGCCCGACGCCTCGACGGCCACGTCAACCTCGGAAGGCCACCCGGCGTCGTCCGGATCGTCGGCCCGTACGAGGGTGTCGGCGCCGGCGATCCGCGCGTACTCCAGAGCCGTCGGCAGCAGGTCCGTCACCGTGACGTGGGCCGCCCCGGCCGCCTTCGCCGCCGCGACCACCAGGCACCCGATGGGGCCGGCACCGGTCACCAGGACATGCCGCCCGGCCACCTCTCCGGCCCGCCGCACCGCGTGCAGCGCGACGGACAGAGGCTCGGCGAGCGCCGCCCGGCGCAGATCGAGACCGGCCGGGAGCGGCCTCAACTGGTCTGCGGGGACGGCCACTTGGGCGGCGAAACCGCCCTGCACATGCGGAAAGCGGGCCGCGCTGCCCAGGTAGCGGGTGTCCCGGCAGACGTTGCGCCGACCGCCCGAGCACTCCGGGCAGACCCCGCAGGGAGTGGCGGGGTGCACCGCGACGGCCGTACCGGCGGCCGGACCCGAGGCCCCGTCGCCGTACGCGACCACCGTCCCGACGACCTCGTGCCCGAGCAGCATCGGCTCCCTGAGCCGGAAGTCGCCGACCCCGCCGTGCCGCCAGTAGTGCAGATCGGAGCCGCAGACCCCGCCGTACCGCACGGCCACCAGCGCCTGCCCCCGACCCGGGACCGGTACCGGCAGCTCCTCGACCCGCAGGTCGTCCTGACCGTGGATCACACAGCCGAGCATCCGCGAGGCCTCCTTCACAGCACGCTCGTCATGCCGCCGTCGACGTACAGCACCTGCCCGGAGACGAAGTCCGCGGCCGGAGAGGCGAGGAACAGCACCCCGCCGACCAGGTCCTCGGTACGGCCCCAGCGGCCGGCCGGGGTGCGTCGGCGCACCCAGGCGCTGAACTCCTCGTCGGCGACGAGAGGTTGGGTCAGCTCGGTCTCGATGTAGCCGGGGCCGAGGCCGTTGACCTGGACGCCGTACGGGCCCCAGTCGGCGCACATGCCCTTGGTGAGCATCTTCAGCGCGCCCTTGGTGGCTGCGTAGGGCGCGATGCCGGGCCGGACCACCTCGCTCTGGAGCGAGCAGATGTTGATGATCTTTCCGTGGCCGCGTTCCGTCATCCGCCGTGCGACCTCCCGGCCCACCAGGAACGCGCTCGTGAGGTTGGTGTTCAGGATGCGGTGCCAGTCGGAGTCGGTGAACTCCAGGAGCGGGGAGCGCAGTTGCATACCCGCGTTGTTGACCAGGATGTCCAGCGGGCCCACCCGCTCCTCGACATCCGTTGTCCCTGCGGCCACCGACGGGCCGTCGGTCACGTCGAACACGGCCGTGTGGACGTCCCCCGGCAGTTCGGCGGCGGCCTTGGTGAGGCGTTCGCCGTCCCGTCCGTTGAGGACCACCGTGCAGCCGGCCTCCGCCAGACCGCGGGCGAGCGCCAGGCCGATGCCCCGGCTGGAGCCGGTGACCAGGGCCGTGCGGCCGCTGATGTCGAAGAGGGGGTGAGCCGTCATCGTCGTACCCCTAAATGACCAGTGAGAGCAGCAGGACCAGACCGCCGGCGACCACCGAGATGATCGTCTCCATCACCGACCAGGTCTTGACGGTCTGGCCGACGTCCAGCCCGAAGTACTCCTTGACCAGCCAGAACCCGGCGTCGTTCACATGGCTGAAGAAGAGCGAACCGGCGCCGATGGCGAGGACCAGCAGGGCCGCGTGGGTCGTCGACATCTCGGCGGCCAGCGGCGCCACGAGCCCGGCGGCCGAGACCGTCGCCACCGTCGCCGACCCCGTCGCCAGCCGGATCGCGACCGCGATCAGCCAGGCCAGCAGCAGCGCCGGGATCGACCAGTCCTTGGAGATGTCCAGGACCATCTGACCCACACCCGTGTCGATCAGCGTCTGCTTGAAGCCGCCGCCCGCGCCCACGATCAGCAGGATGCCCGCGATGGGCGCGAGGCTCTTCTCGACCAGCGGCGAGACCCGCTCCTTGCCGAACCCGGCCGGCTCGAGCAGCGTGAAGATGCCCAGGAGGACGGCGGCGAGAAGCGCGATCATCGGGGAGCCGACGACGTCGAACACGCGCTGCACGGTGTTCTCGGGGTCGTCGATCACGATGTCGACCAGCGCCTTCGACAGCATCAGGACGACGGGCAGGAGGATCGTCAGCAGCGTCGGCCCGAAAGCGGGGCGCGACTGCGGTTCCCCGGAGGCGCGCTCGCCGGGGATCTGACCGGAATCCCCGAGGGACTGGAGCATCCGCTCCGGCGCCGGGACGTCCACCCAGCGGGCCGCGTACCGCGAGAACACCGGACCGGCGATGATCACCGTCGGTATGGCGATGAGGACCCCGAGCGCCAGCGTGACGCCCAGGTCGGCGCCGACCGCGTCGATCGCGACCAGCGGACCGGGGTGCGGCGGGACCAGGCCGTGCATCACGGAGAGGCCGGCGAGGGCCGGGATGCCGATGCGCATCAGCGAGTAGTTGCCGCGCTTGGCGACCATCAGCACGACCGGGATCAACAGCACGACGCCGACCTCGAAGAACAGCGGCAGACCGATCACCGAGGCGATCAGCACCATCGCCCACGGCATCGAACGGCCGCCCGCCTTGGCGAGGATCGTGTCGACGATCTGGTCGGCGCCGCCGGAGTCGGCGAGCATCTTGCCCAGGACCGCGCCGAGTGCGATCAGCACGCCGACGCCGGCCACCGTGGTGCCGAGTCCGGCGCTGAAGCTGGTGATGACCTTGTCGAGCGGTGCCCCGGCGATGGCGCCGAGCGCCAGCGACCCGAGGGTCAGCGACAGGAACGCGTGGAGTTTGAACCGGGTGATGAGCAGGACGATGACGGCGATGCCCGCCAGGACGGCGATGCCCAGCTGAGCGTGGCCGGCCGAGGTGATGGGCTCGACGGTGTCCGCTGCCAGCATCTCGACGCTGAGTCTGGTCACGGGTTTCCCTTGCAGGTACGGGGGTTGGGGAGGGGGTGGTGCCGGGGGG
>NZ_JAGMUL010000172.1 GCF_019049285.1 Streptomyces sp. AC550_RSS872 | reverse complement strand
GCGATGGCGATCGGACTGCCCAGCATCGCCGCCGGCTCGAACAGCAGGAACAGCCCCAGTGCGGTGACGATCTGCGGGATGACCAGCGGTCCCAGGACCAGGGCGAACACCGCCGAACGCAGCGGCAGTTCACTGCGGACCAGGGCCGTTGCCGCGGTCACGCCGATGATGAGGGAGAAGACGGTGCTCATGGCCGCGACCAGGGCGGACAGGGAGAGCGCGGCGGGCCATTTGCTGCCGTCGGCGAACAGGGCCTTGTACCAGTTCAGCGTCCATGCCTCGGGCGGGAAGGAGGCGAAGGCGTTGTTGCTGAAGGAGGTGACGAGGATGACCACGATCGGCAGCGCCAGGAACAGCAGGATCACAGTGGCCACGGCGGTCAGGGCGATGCGTCCGGCGAGGGACTTGCGCAGTTCCATCAT
>NZ_JAGMUL010000171.1 GCF_019049285.1 Streptomyces sp. AC550_RSS872 | reverse complement strand
GACCTCGGCTCGTGGTACGGGCCGACGTCGCTGGAGCTGACGGTGCCGTCGTATGTGAAGGGTGTCGATTCGCTGGCTGACCTGAAGGGTCGGGGCAAGGAGTTCGGCGGGAAGATCATCGGCATTGAGGCGAGTGCCGGGATGATGGGGACGCTGAACAAGTCGGTGCTGAAGGCGTACGGCCTCGAGGGCGAGTACAAGGTGGTGTCGTCGAGTACGTCGTCGATGCTGGCGGAGCTGGACCGGTCGATCAAGAAGCGTGAGCCGGTGGTGGTCACGCTGTGGTCGCCGCACTGGGCGTACGGCAAGTACGACCTGAAGAAGCTCAAGGATCCCGAGGG
>NZ_JAGMUL010000170.1 GCF_019049285.1 Streptomyces sp. AC550_RSS872 | reverse complement strand
GATTCCGGGAGTAGTGGCGAGCGAAACTGGATGAGGCTAAACCGTATACGTGTGAGACCCGGCAGGGGTTGCGTATGCGGGGTTGTGGGATCTCTCTTTCACAGTCTGCCGGCTGTGAGACGAGTCAGAAACCGTTGATGTAGGCGAAGGACATGCGAAAGGTCCGGCGTAGAGGGTAAGACCCCCGTAGTCGAAACGTCAGCGGCTCGTTTGAGA
>NZ_JAGMUL010000169.1:162046-258631 GCF_019049285.1 Streptomyces sp. AC550_RSS872 | reverse complement strand
GTGGGGGGCGGCTTGGGTTGTGCGGCGGCTGCGGCTTCGTGGGGCGGTTTGGGGGCCGCGCGAGGGTGTGTGGCGGCCGCGGGTTCGTCAGGGGCGCGGATCGGGAGTGCCGGGCAAGGATGTGCGGCGGCCACGGCCCGTCAGAGGCACGGATCGGGAGTGCCGGGCAAGGATGTGCGGCGGCCACGGCCCGCCAGAGGCACGGATCGGGAGTGCCGGGCAAGGATGTGCGGCGGCCACGGCCCGTCAGAGGCGCGGATCGGGGGTGCCGGGCAAGGGTGTGTGGCGGCCGCGGCCCGTCAGAGGCGCGGATCGAGGGTGCCGGGCAAGGATGTGCGGCAGCCACGGCCCGCCAGAGGCGCGGATCGAGGGTGCCGGGCAAGGATGTGCGGCAGCCACGGCCCGCCAGAGGCGCGGATCGAGGGTGCCGGGCAAGGATGTGCGGCAGCCACGGCCCGTCAGAGGCGCGGATCGAGGGTGCCGGGCAAGGATGTGCGGCGGCCACGGCCCGTCAGAGGCGCGGATCGGGAGTGCCGGGCAAGGGTGTGTGGCGGCCTCGGGCTCGTGGGGGCCTGTCGCGCAGTTCCCCGCGCCCCTGGGGGCACTTCCGCTCGGGCGGGCACCAGCTCAGCGGTCTGTCGCGCCCACGCGGCGGAGTCGCACGTCGATCGACACAGTCCCGCCGCCCCTGGGGGCACTCCACTCCCGTCGGCTACCAGGTTGGGGGGCTGGCGATGGAGCGGGAGAGTACGTCGTTCAGGACCTGGGCTGTTTGGGGGACGTCCAGTTGGGAGTTGTCGATGATGGGGAGGCCCGAGCCGTACCAGCCGGCCATGCGGCCGTGGATGCGGGCGACCTCCTCGTCGGTGAGGCGGCGGTTGCCCGAGCGTTCGGCGTTGCGCTCCAGGACGATCTCCAGGCCGGGGAGCAGGACGACCGGGAGCAGGCCGGGGCCCACGTGGCGCTTCCAGCCGCCGAGGCCGACCACCGGGCGGTCGGGGAAGACCGCGTCGTCGAGGATGCACGAGATGCCGTTGGCCAGGAAGTTGCGCGCGGCGAAGCCGCAGGTGCGGCGGGCGAGGCGGTACTGGGCCTCGGAGTGGTCGTTCCAGCCGGACTGGGGGTCGGCGAAGCCCGAGCGGACCCATTCGCGGACGTCGTCGAGGCTGATGTGGGCCGTGGGGACCCGGCGGTGGTCCGCCCAGTACTTGGCGACGCTCGTCTTGCCGGCCCCGGCCGGGCCGATGAGCAGGACCGCGAGGGTCGTGCCCGCCGGGTCGGGTGCCGTCGTGGTGGGTGGGGCGCTCGGCATACCGACGGGGCCGCCGGGCGGCAGCGGTACATGGCCCGTGGTCTCGGGTGTCGGCGGGACGTGGGCCTGCTGGGGCGCGGGCGGAACCGGTCCGGGGGGTGCGAAGCCCGGTGCGGGAGGCGGCGGGGGCACGGGAGCGGATCCCTGGTGCGGGGCCTGCGGGGCAGGGCCCTGATGCGTGCCCGGGTGGTGCGGACCCGGGTGTTGTGCGGCCGGCGTCCAGCCGTGCCCCGACTGATGGGGCGGCGGCAGCGGAGAACCCACTGCGTGCTGCATCCGGTGCCACTCCGTCTCGTCTTCCATGGCCATTGGCGCTGGCAGCAGGGTGTGAACCCCGCCCGCTACCGAACGGTACCGCCCCCGGCCGCCGTTTGGTGAACGGCCGGTGGCGGTCCGAAGTGCCCATCGCCACAGGCGAATCGGACGGAAGGGTGGTTCGCTGGACTTACTGGCCGACTTCGCCGTACGCGGCGAGCAGAACGGCCGGGTCCGGTCCCTCCAGGACGGTCGGCTTGGCCAGGCCGTCCAGGACGATGAAGCGCAGCAGGTTGCCGCGGGACTTCTTGTCCACCTTCATCGTCTCCAGCAGCTTGGGCCACTGGTCGTAGCGGTAGTGCAGTGGCAGGCCCACGGACTCGAGGATCGCGCGGTGCCGGTCGGCCGTCGCGTCGTCCAACCGCCCGGCGAGACGGCCGAGTTCGGCGGCGAAGTGCATGCCGACGGCGACCGCGGCGCCGTGCCGCCACTTGTAGCGCTCGTTCTTCTCGATCGCGTGACCGAGGGTGTGGCCGTAGTTGAGGATCTCCCGCAGGCCGGACTCCTTCAGGTCCGAGGAGACGACCTCGGCCTTGACCCGGATGGAGCGCTCGATCAGCTCGGCCGTGTGCGGGCCGGCCGGGGTGCGGGCGGCCTCGGGGTCGGACTCGATGAGCTCCAGGATCGCCGGGTCGGCGATGAAACCGGCCTTGATGATCTCGGCGAGCCCGGAGACGTAGTCGTTGACCGGCAGGGAGTCCAGCGCGGCCAGGTCGCAGAGCACACCGGCCGGCGGGTGGAAGGCGCCGACGAGGTTCTTGCCCTCGGCGGTGTTGATGCCGGTCTTGCCGCCGACGGCCGCGTCGACCATGGCGAGCACAGTGGTCGGTACGGCGATCCAGCGCACCCCGCGCAGCCAGGTCGCGGCCACGAACCCGGCGAGGTCGGTGGTCGCGCCGCCCCCGACGCCGACGACGACGTCGGTGCGGGTGAACCCGGACTGCCCGAGCGCCTTCCAGCAGTAGGCGGCGACCTCGGCAGTCTTGGCCTCCTCGGCATTGGGCACCTGGATGGCGACGGCCTCGTAGCCCTGCTCGGCGAGGTCGGCACGCAGCGCCTCGCCGGTCTCGGCCAGCGCCTCCGGGTGGACGACGGCGACCCGCTTGGCCTTGTCACCGATCAACGAGCCGAGCTCGCCCAGGAGTTGACGGCCCACCAGAACCTCGTAGGGCTCGTTGCCCGCGGTGCCGCCGACCTGAATCTTCGTAACATGGTTCGCCACAATGTCCTCCGGCCGGGGGCCCGGGGGTTGTCCCCCGGGAAA
This sequence comes from Streptomyces sp. AC550_RSS872, assembly GCF_019049285.1. Classification (GTDB taxonomy): domain Bacteria; phylum Actinomycetota; class Actinomycetes; order Streptomycetales; family Streptomycetaceae; genus Streptomyces. Next base: position 255,740 of record NZ_JAGMUL010000169.1, on the reverse strand, counting down.
TGCAGTCTTCAACTCCAGTGCGTCCAGGGCGGCTTGGGTCACTTCTTCGGGCGTACGGCCGTCGGTGGCCACAATCGCCGTGGCGACCCCCTCGTACAGATGACGGCGGGCCTCCATCAGCTCGCGCCACTGCTTGCGCGGGTTGACCGCGAGGAGCGGACGGGCCGCGTTGAGGCCGGTGCGCTTGACCGCCTCCTCGAGGTCCATCGACAGGTACGCCACCCGCTGCCCGGCCAGCAGCGCACGCGTGTCCTCGTCGAGGATCGCGCCGCCGCCGAGGGCCAGGACCCCGTCGTGCTCGGCGAGCGCCCGGTGCACGGCCTGCTTCTCGATCGCCCGGAAGGCGGCCTCACCCTCGTCGACGAAGATCTCGGCGATCGACCGGCCCTGCTCGGCCACGATGTCGTCGTCGGTGTCCCGGTAGACCACGCCGAGCCGCTCGGCCAGCAGCTGTCCTACGGTCGACTTGCCCACGCCCATCGGACCGACCAGGACGACCAGGGGTGCTGCGCTCACCGGATGGCCAGGTTGTCGAGGTACGACGTCACGTTACGGCGGGTCTCGGTCACCGAGTCGCCGCCGAACTTCTCCGCCACCGCGTCCGCGAGCACGAGGGCCACCATGGCCTCGGCGACGATGCCGGCGGCCGGGACCGCGGACACGTCGGAGCGCTGGTGGTGCGCCTGTGCGGCCTCGCCGGTGGTGACGTCCACCGTTTGCAGGGCCCGCGGCACGGTCGCGATCGGCTTCATCGCGGCACGGACCCGCAGCAGCTCACCGGTGGTGAGACCGCCTTCGGTACCACCGGAACGGCCGGAGACGCGACGGATGCCCTCGGGCGTGTTCACGATCTCGTCGTGCGCCTTCGAACCCGGGACCCGCGCCAGCTCGAAGCCGTCGCCGATCTCGACACCCTTGATCGCCTGGATGCCCATGAGCGCTCCCGCGAGACGGGCGTCCAGCTTGCGGTCCCAGTGCACATGCGAGCCGAGGCCCACGGGAACGCCGTACGCCAGGATCTCGACCACGCCACCGAGGGTGTCGCCGTCCTTGTGGGCCTGGTCGATCTCCGCGACCATCGCCTTCGACGCGTCGGCGTCCAGACAGCGCACGGGGTCCGCGTCCAGCTTCTCGACGTCGGCCGGCGTCGGGTACACACCCTGCGGCGCCTTCGCGGAGGCCAGCTCCACGACATGGCTGACGATCTCGATGCCGGCCGTCTCCTTCAGGTACGACCGGGCCACCGCGCCCAGCGCCACCCGGGCCGCCGTCTCACGGGCGGAGGCACGCTCCAGGATGGGCCGGGCCTCGTCGAAGCCGTACTTCTGCATTCCGGCGAGGTCGGCGTGGCCGGGACGGGGCCGGGTCAACGGTGCGTTGCGGGCCAGCCCCGCCAGGATCTCGGGGTCGATCGGGTCGGCCGCCATGACCTGTTCCCACTTCGGCCACTCGGTGTTGCCCACCATGATCGCGACCGGGGAACCGAGGCTGAGGCCGTGCCGGACGCCACCGAGGAAGGTGACCTCGTCGCGCTCGAACTTCATGCGCGCGCCGCGTCCATAACCGAGCCGGCGCCGGGCCAGGTGGTCCGCCACCATCTCCGTGGTGATCGGCACGCCGGCGGGAAGGCCCTCCAGCGTCGCCACGAGTGCGGGACCGTGGGACTCCCCCGCGGTCAGCCAGCGCAACCTGCTCAACGGTGCTCCTCAGTGCTCGCGCCCTGCGTACTGCCCTGCGTACGCGCGTCCTCGCGTACGGCGACGGCGCGACCAGGTGCGCGGCCCCGGCCCGCCACCTTCGATCCTCCCACGTCCGGGCCCGGTCCCCGGCCGCCGGTCCACCAAGCGGACGGCAGCACCGCGGCACCGGGCCCCGCAACGGATCACGCCGGGCCGTTGCCCTGACGCCGCTGCGGCGCGTACGCGCCGAGGAAATCGGCACCGCTCGGCTGCTGCGCCGGCTGCTGCGCGGCCTGCTGGGGAGCGTACGGCCCCAGGTAGTCGGCGCCCCGCCCCTGATCGTGCTGCGCCGTCACCGGGACGGGCTGCGCCGCGCGTGCCGCGCGCCGACGGTCGATCCTGCGCTTCAGCTTGAAGCCCCACGACCCGACGACGAGCAGCACGATCAGCACCAGCACAGGGATCTGCACCCAGTCCGGCATGAACTGCAGGACGGCCTGGAATATCTCGCTCTTGCCGGACGCCAACGGCACACCAGTGGACACGTCTGGCACTCCCCCTCGTTCTTCTCCGCCCCCTGCGGAACCCAGCGGATCCTAGCGGGCCGCGAGAGCGCGCTCCCCCGCGTTTCGCATGGCCTCGACGGGCGCGGGGGCACGGCCGGTCATCTGCTCCACCTGGAGCACCGCCTGGTGCACCAGCAGGTCGAGCCCGCTGACTACGGCTCCGCCGTACATGGACCAGCGCGCCGCGAGGGCGGTCGGCCAGGGGTCGTAGAGCACGTCGAACAGGGTGGCGGGGCGCTCCGGTACGGCCGCGGCGAGGGCGTCCGTCGTACCGGCCGGGGTGGTCGCGATCACCAGCGGAGCGCGCAGTGCCTGGTCCGCCTCGGCCCAGTCCGCCGTACGGATCTCGACGTCGAGGCGCTCGCCCCACTGCCGCATCTCGGCGGCGCGGGTCTCGCTGCGTACGTACGCCACGACCTCACCGGTGCAGACGCGCGCGAGAGCCGCCAGCGCGGAGGACGCCGTGGCGCCCGCGCCGAGGATGGCGGCCGAGTCGACCTGTTCGATGCCGCGCTCCCGCAGCGCGGCGACCATCCCGGGGATGTCGGTGTTGTCGCCGACGCGTCGGCCGTCCTCGCCGAGGACGACGGTGTTGACCGCCTCGACGGAGGCCGCGGTCTCGCTGATCTCGTCGAGCAGCGGGATGACGGCCCGTTTGAGCGGCATGGTCAACGACAAGCCGGCCCACTCCGGCCCGAGTTCCTTCAGGAACCCGGGCAGAGCGGCCTCGTCGATCTCGAACCGGTCGTACGACCAGTCCGTGAGCCCGAGCTCCTCGTAGGCGGCGCGGTGCAGCACCGGGGAGAGGGAGTGGGCGATGGGCGAACCGAGAACGGCGGCCCGGCGGGCGTCAGTTGCCCCTGCTCTCATTGAACTTGTCCTTGAGCTTCAGGAAATCGTCGTGGGTCTTGGCGAATTCTGTGTTGTTCACGCCGTCGGTCGCCACGAAGTAGTACCAACCCTGCTTTGTCGGATTCAGCGTCCCCTTCAGCGCACCCTCGCCCGGGTTTCCGATCGGGCCGGGCGGCAGACCCTTGTGGTAGTAGGTGTTGTACGGGTCCGGGTTGCTCTTGATCTCCGACTCGCTGATGTCGATGTTGCTCTGACCCTTCAGGTAATTGAAGGTCGAGTCGAACTGAAGGGCGCCGTAGGTCTCGGGGTTCGCGAGGTCGAGGCGGTTGTAGACCACCTCCGCCATCTTGCGGTAGTCGTCGTTGGTCTTGCCCTCGGCCTGGACGAGGCTGGCGACCGTGATGACCTGCAGCGGGTTGTCCAGCTTGAGTGCCTTGGCCTTGGCCTCCAGGTCGAGCGCCGCGTACTTGTCGGCGGCCTGGGTGACCATTTCCTTCAGGACCGCCTCCGGCTTCATGCCCTTGGCCGCGGGATAGGTGCCCGGATAGAGGAAGCCCTCCAGCGGGTCCTTGATCTCGCTGTTGCTGTTCGCCCAGCTCGGAAGTCCGAGGCTCTTGTATTTCTTGTCGGCGACCTTCTCGGTGGTGCCGGCCGACAATTCCAGCTGTTCGTCGATGGCCTTGTAGACAGCCAGATTTCGCTCGCCCGGCCTGACCAGCACGTTGTTCTGGCTCTCGGGGCTGAGCATCATCTCGACGGCGGCGGCCGCGGACATCTGCTTCTTCAGCAGGTAGGCGCCCGCCTGGATCTTGTCGCCGTCGGCGTTCTGCTGCTGGGCGGCGACGAACGCGTCGACGCTCTTCACGACGCCGGCCGCTTTCAGTCGCTGACCGATCTCGGATCCGAACGCGCCCTTGGGGATCTCGACGGTGACCGTCTCGCTCGTGCCGTCACCCGCGTAGTCCGGGGCGTCGCCGAAACGATCCTGGTAAAACTGATAGCCGAAATACCCGACTCCGGCGACACCTCCGCCGAAGATCAGCGCGACCACCAGACAGGCCATGCCGCTGCGCCGCTTCTTGGGCTTTCCGCCCCGGCCCTTGCGGTCACCGCGGCCCCGGCCGCCTCCCGACCCGTCGTCGGAGTCGTCTGTGTCATCGTCGCCGCCACCGGCGAAGAAGGCATGTTCGCCCTGGTCAGGGCCAGGATCCCAGTCGGTCTGGGGCGGTTCCGGCTCGGCCTGCCGACGGCTCGGCGGTTCCGGGGGCGGGTATGCCTCGGGCGTGCCGTAGTAGTCCTGCTGCTCACCGCCGTACGCCGCCGGCTGCTGCCCGTAGGGGTCCGCGGGGTCGGGGTACTGGACGTGTCCCTGGGCGCCGTTGGACCAGCCGTTGTGGTCGTACGACTGCTGGCCCTGGCCCGCGTACTGCTGCTGTTCGTACTGCTGGGAGTAGTGCTGGCCGTGCTCCGGGTACTGCTCACCCTGCTGCTGGTACTGCTGACCCTGCTCCTGGTACTGCTGCGCCTGACCGTATGCGGCCTGCTGGCCGTTGCCCCAGTCGCCGTAGTGCTGCGGCTGCTGCGGCTGCTCCGGATAGTGCTGCGGCTGGCCGCCGTAGGCAGCCTGCTGACCCGCTTGGGCCTGCTGCCCTTCCCATCCCCCGTCCCCGTACAACGGGTCCTCGGGATGCCACGGTTCGGAGCCTGGGCCCCGGCCATACTCAGTCATCGATCCCCTAGAGCCGCGAGGCGGCGGTGACGCGGCTGCTGAAGATCCGGTTCCCGTCCCGCCTCTCTTTGTGCGCCAGCTGTTCGAACACCGGCGCATCGCGCGGAACGTTACCGTATCGCGATCAGATAACCACTTCGACGCTCTCTCCGGGTGCTTTACCTGACACCCGTTCGGATTCGAGCGCCTGCTGCAAAATGATCACAGCGGCCGCCTGGTCGATCACCGACCGGCCCTTCTTCGACTTCACCCCCGAGGCACGCAGTCCCTGACTGGCCGTCACGGTTGTCATCCGCTCATCCACGAGCCTGACCGGTACGGGCGCGATCATGCGTGCCAGTTCCTGGGCGAAGCCCCGGACCTTGACCGCGGCCGGGCCCTCGCCCCCCTTGAGGGAGCGAGGCAGACCGACGACGACCTCGATCGGCTCGTACTCCTCGACGAGTTGCCTGAGGCGGCGGTGAGCTGCGGGGACGTCCCGGCCCGGGACCGTCTCCACCGGAGTGGCGAGGATCCCGTCGGGGTCGCACGAGGCGACGCCGATACGGGCGTCGCCGACGTCGATCGCGAGGCGACGGCCCCGGCGCATGCCCGGGCCGTCGCCACCTGCGGGTGTGCCGTCGCTCACTTGGCCGTTTCCGTCACGAGCCGCTCGACGGCGTCGACGGCCTCGCTGACGGCGGCCGGGTTCTGGCCGCCGCCCTGGGCGACGTCCGGCTTGCCGCCACCGCCGCCACCGAGGGTCTTGGCGGCCGTACGGACCAGGTCACCGGCCTTGAGGCCACGCTCGCGGGCGGCCTCGTTGGTGGCGATGACCGTGAGCGGCTTGCCGTTGTTGACCGTGAACAGGGCGACCACGGCGGCGCGTCCGCCCTGGATGCGGCCGCGCACGTCGAGGACCAGCTTGCGCAGGTCGTCGGCCGTGGTGCCGTCCGGGACCTGGCCGGTGACGACGGCGATGCCGCGGATGTCCTTGGCGGACTCGGCGAGACCGGCGGCGGCCTGGAGCACCTTCTCGGCGCGGAACTTCTCGATCTCCTTCTCGGCGTCCTTCAGCTTGCCGAGCATGGCGGAGACCTTCTCCGGGAGCTCCTCCGGACGGCCCTTGATCAGCTCCTGGAGCTGGGCGACGACCGTGTGCTCACGGGCGAGGAAGTTGTAAGCGTCTACGCCGACGAGGGCCTCGATACGGCGCACACCGGAGCCGATGGACGACTCGCCGAGCAGCTTGACCAGGCCGAGCTGCGCGGTGTTGTGGACGTGCGTGCCGCCGCACAGCTCCTTGGAGAAGTCGCCGATGGTCACGACGCGGACCCGCTCGCCGTACTTCTCGCCGAACTCGGCGATGGCGCCCTGCTTCTTGGCCTCGTCGATGCCCATGACCTCGGCGCGCACGTCGAGGTCGCGGGCGAGCACCTCGTTGATCTTCTGCTCGACGTCGGTCATCACGGCCGTCGGAACGGCGGACGGCGAACCGAAGTCGAAGCGGAAGCGGCCGGGCTGGTTCTCGGAACCGGCCTGGGCGGCCGTCGGGCCGAGGGCGTCGCGCAGGGCCTGGTGGGTGAGGTGCGTGGCGGAGTGGGCGCGGGCGATGGCCCGGCGGCGGAGCGAGTCGATGGAGGCGTGGGCCTTGGCACCGACGGTCACCTCGCCGACCTGGACGACGCCCTTGTGGACGTACACGCCCGGCACCGGCTTCTGGCAGTCACGGATCTCGATGACGGCACCGGTGTCGACCTTGATCCGGCCGGTGTCGCCGATCTGACCGCCGCCCTCGGCGTAGAACGGGGTGCGGTCGAGGACGATCTCGACCTCGTCGCCCTCGGTGGCGGCCGGGGAGGAGGCGCCGTCGACGAGGATGCCGACGATCGTGGACTCGCCCTCGGTGTCGCTGTAGCCGATGAAGTCGGTCTCGCCGACCTTGTCGGCGATCTCCCGGTAGGCGCCCGCGCCGGCGTGGCCGGTCTTCTTGGCCTGGGCGTCGGCCTTGGCGCGCTCCCGCTGCTCCTTCATCAGGCGCCGGAAGCCGTCCTCGTCCACGGACAGCCCCTGCTCGGCGGCCATCTCCAGGGTGAGGTCGATCGGGAAGCCCCAGGTGTCGTGGAGCAGGAACGCCTTGTCGCCGGCCAGCACCGTGGAGCCCGCGGCCTTGGTGTCGCTGACGGCCGTGTCGAGGATGTTGGTGCCGGCCTTCAGCGTCTTGAGGAAGGCGTTCTCCTCCGCGAGGGCGACCTTCTCGATGCGCTCGCGGTCGGTGACGAGCTCAGGGTACTGCTGGCCCATCATGCCGATGACGACGTCGATGAGGTCCTTGACGACCGGCCCGGTGGCGCCGAGCAGGCGCATGTTGCGGATGGCGCGGCGCATGATGCGGCGCAGCACGTAACCGCGGCCCTCGTTGCCGGGCGTCACGCCGTCGCCGATGAGCATCGTGGCCGTACGCATGTGGTCGGTGACCACGCGCAGGGACACGTCCGAGGCGTGGGCGTCGCCGTACGCGACACCCGTGAGCTCGGTGGCCTTCTTGATGACGGCCATGGAGGTGTCGATCTCGTACATGTTCTGCACGCCCTGCAGAATCATGGCGAGGCGCTCCAGGCCGAGGCCCGTGTCGATGTTCTTGCTCGGGAGCTCGCCGAGGATCTCGAAGTTGTCCTTGCCGGTGCCCTCGCCGCGCTCGTACTGCATGAAGACGAGGTTCCAGATCTCCACGTACCGCTCGTCGTTGACGGCGGGGCCGCCCTCGACGCCGAACTCGGGGCCGCGGTCGTAGTTGATCTCGGAGCAGGGGCCGCAGGGTCCGGGGACGCCCATGGACCAGTAGTTGTCCTTCATGCCGAGGCGCTGGATGCGTTCCTTCGGCACGCCGACGACCTCGTGCCAGATGCGCTCGGCCTCGTCGTCGTCCTTGTAGACGGTGATCCAGAGCTTCTCCGGCTCCAGGCCGTAACCACCCTTGTCCTGGGGGCTGGTGAGCAGCTCCCAGGCGTACTTGATGGCGCCTTCCTTGAAGTAGTCGCCGAAGGAGAAGTTGCCGCACATCTGGAAGAACGTGCCGTGCCGGGTGGTCTTGCCGACCTCTTCGATGTCCGGCGTGCGCACGCACTTCTGGACGCTGGTGGCGCGGTCGAAGGGCGGCTTGACCTCACCCAGGAAGTAGGGCTTGAAGGGCACCATGCCGGCCGGGACGAGGAGCAGAGTCGGGTCGTCCGCGATGAGCGACGCCGAAGGGACGACGGTGTGCCCGCGCTCCTCGAAGAAGCTCAGCCAGCGGCGGCGAATCTCGGCCGACTCCATCAGTGGTCCTCGTTTCGGTTGTACGAGTACGTCGTCCTGTCGACGTACTTCGGGTTGCTGCGGTTCTCGATGGCGGCGTACCGCCGGGGTGCGGGGAGTTCCTGGTCGACGGGGGCGTTGAGCCCGAGCGCGTCGCCCAGTTCCTCCTCGCGCTGGGCCATGTTGTCGCGGACGTCGAGCGCGAAGCCCACCGCGCGGTCCTTGAGACGGTGACCTGCCTCGATCGCCTTGTTCGTCGCGGTCGCGGCGAGGCTCTCGGGGGTCAGCTGCTTCAGCTTCCGGTTGACCTTGGTGGTGGCCCACACACCGGCGGCGACGCCCGTGGTGAACCAGAACGTACGGCGGAACATGCTGGGTCTCAGTCCCTCTTTCCGCGGAGGTTTCGCCTGCCCCGTCGCGCGACCGGAACCGTGCGGCCCACGATCACGGTACGCCGGGCCTCTTTGGCGGGCGCGTCGTCCTTGCGGCCGCCGAGGGCCCGGCGCACGCCGTAGCCGAAGGCCGCGACCTTGACGAGGGGGCCGCCGAAGGTGGAGGCGACGGTGGTCGACAGGGCGGAGGCGTTCGAGGTGACCTCCTGGACGTCGGAGGCGATCGCGTCGACCCGGTCGATCTGGGTCTGCGCGGACCGCACCGCCGTGGAGGCCTCTGCCAGGAGCGGGACGGCCTGGTCGGTCACGTCCGCGACGAGCTTGGTGGTCGCCTTGAGCGTCTGGGCCAGCCTCGCCAGCGCGACGGCGAGGAAGGAGACCAGAATCGCCCAGAAGACGGCCACCAGGATCCCGGCAACCTCTCCACCGGACACCTGGCACCTACTTCCTGCTCTTTCGAGAAAATCAATAGTGCACGCTGAGCCTATCGCGCTGGACGCAGCGCTTCGCACCGCATGACGAGCACGCGAAAGCCCGCCGCCTCGGCCACCCGGAAGGGCGGGGAGACGACGGGCTCAGGCGCAGAAGTCCTACGACCGTCGAAGGATCAACGGGCGTAGTACTCGACGACGAGCTGCTCGTCGCAGATCACCGGGATCTCCTTGCGGTTCGGCTCACGGTCCAGGCGGAACGCCAGGGCCTTGAGGTTCACCTGGAGGTAGCGCGGGGTCTCGCCCTCGGGGGCGAAGCCACCCTCACGGGCGATGGAGAAGAGGGTCTTCTCGCGGCTGCGCTCGCGGACCATCACGACGTCGTCGGGCTTGACGCGGAAGGACGGCTTGTCGACCTTCTGGCCGTTGACCTCGATGTGGCCGTGCACGACCATCTGACGGGCCTGGTAGATGGTGCGGGCGATGCCCGAACGCAGCACCAGGGCGTCGAGACGGCGCTCGAGCTCGATGATCAGGGCCTCACCGGTCTTGCCCTGAACCTTGGAGGCACGCTCGTAGGCGCGGACGAGCTGACGCTCGGACACGTCGTACTGCGCACGCAGACGCTGCTTCTCCAGCAGACGGACCTTGTAGTCCGAGTTCTGCTTGCGGCCACGGCCGTGCTCACCCGGCGGGTAGGGACGGGCCTCGAAGTACTTGACGGCCTTCGGGGTCAGCGCGATGCCGAGGGCACGCGACTTCTTGACCTTGGGGCGGGACTGGTTCGCCACGATCTCTCATTTCTCAGTGTTCGGCTTGTCAGGGTTGAGGGAGGTCGCATCCGCAGCCGGGGAAACCCTTCGCGCCCTGGTGGACGTGAGGGGCAGCCGCTCCCTGGTCTGGGCACATACGTGCAGCACGCGAGTGACCCACCGACCGGTCTCCCCCTGGGGCGAGTGGTGGTGGGTTGCCCGCGACACCATTCGAACGGTGCGCGACGCTCCTGGAACCCACTGGGGGTTCCGGCTGACCGTCCCGTTCTGACTGCACGGGACACAGCACTTCGAGGGATTCTACAGGCTGCTCAGGACCGCTTACGACCGAGGTGCTTCCTGGTCCACTCCACCGCGTCCGCGTAACGGGCCTCGGCGCCGTGCCGGGTGGGTTCGTAGTACTCGCGGTCCTTGATGGCGTCCGGGGCGTACTGCTGCTCGGCGATCCCCTCGGGCAGGTCGTGCGGATACACGTACCCCTGTGCGTGCCCGAGCTTGGCGGCTCCCTTGTAGTGCCCGTCCCGAAGATGCGGCGGGACAGGACCGGCCAGCCCCTTGCGTACGTCCTCCATGGCGGCGCCGATCGCCATGGTCGCGGCGTTGGACTTCGGGGCCAGGGCCAGGGCGATGGTGGCGTGGCTCAGGGTCAGCGCGGCCTCGGGGAAGCCGATCATGGCCACGGCCTGGGCGGCGGCGACGGCTATGGGGAGCGCGTGGGGATCCGCGAGGCCGATGTCCTCGCTGGCGGAGATCATCAGGCGGCGGGCGATGAAGCGCGGGTCCTCGCCGGCCTCGATCATGCGGGCCAGGTAGTGCAGGGCCGCGTCGACGTCGGAGCCCCTGATGGACTTGATGAGGGCGCTGGCCACGTCGTAGTGCTGGTCGCCGTCGCGGTCGTACTTCACGGCCGCGCGGTCGACCGTCTCCTCCAGCGTGGTGAGGGAGATCTCCGACTCACTCTTGTCCAGCGCGGCCCCGGCCGCGGCCTCCAGTGCGGTCAGGGCGCGGCGGGCGTCGCCGCCGGCGATCCTCAGCAGGTGTTCCTCGGTGTCCTCGGGGAGGCCGACGGCGTCCTTCAGGCCGCGCTCGTCGCTCAGCGCCCGCTTCAGCAGGCCCCTGATGTCGTCGTCGGTGAGGGGTTCGAGGGTGAGCAGGAGGGAGCGGGACAGCAGCGGGGAGATGACCGAGAAGTACGGGTTCTCGGTGGTCGCCGCGATCAGGGTGACCCAGCGGTTCTCGACGGCCGGGAGGAGGGAGTCCTGCTGGGCCTTGCTGAAGCGGTGGATCTCGTCGAGGAAGAGGACGGTCTCCTTGCCGTAGCCGCCGGTGGCGCGGCGGGCGCCGTCGATGACCGCGCGGACCTCCTTCACCCCGGCGGTGATGGCGGACAGCTCGACGAAGCGCTTGTTGGTGGCCTTGGAGACGACGTACGCCAGGGTGGTCTTGCCGGTGCCGGGCGGGCCCCAGAGGATCACCGAGGACGGTCCGGCGGGGCCGCCGCCGGACTCGCCGACGAGCCTGCGCAGGGGCGAGCCCGGCTTCAGCAGGTGCTGCTGGCCCACGACCTCGTCCAGGGTGCGCGGGCGCATGCGCACCGCCAGGGGACTCCCCGCGGGGTCCTTCTCCTGGCGTTCTTCTGCTGCGGCGGTGAACAGGTCGGGCTCCACGCAGGAAACCCTAAATCACCGCACTGACATCGGGCGCCGAGCGGGTCAGGCGGCCCAGAGCTGGCTGCCCCAGCGGGTCAGGATCAGCATGGCGATGACGCCGCAGTGGGTCACCGGGAGCACCCAGGTGAACTCGGCGAGGAAGTTCTTCAGCGGGCGTGGGGCGGGCAGGAAGCCGTTGCGGATGTTGAAGGAGGTCACGTACCAGAACATGGTGAGCGTGGCCGCCCAGGCCAGCGAGCACCACAGGCAGAGCGCGCCGATGTTGTAGAGCGACTGGTACATCAGCCAGGTGCAGAAGACGACGCCGAAGAGGGTGCCGAAGTTGAAGGTCAGCCAGTACCAGCGCGGGAAGCGGGCGCGGGCGAGCAGGCTCATGCCGACGCAGATGACGATGCCGTAGCAGACGAGGCCGAGCATGGGGTTGGGGAACCCGAAGACGGACGCCTGCTTGCTCTCCATGACGCTGCCGCAGGACACGATCGGGTTGAGACTGCAACCGGGTGTGAAGGTCGTCCCCGCGACCTTGGCCTCAAGGATCTTGAACTTGTCGATCGTGATGACCCACGCGGCGAGCAGTCCGGCCGCGCCGGTGATCACCAGCAGCAGAGCGAACGCACGGCTGCCGCCCAGCAGTTGCGGCGGCGCTTCGGCAGGCTCCCGCTCGGGCTCGGTGGAGACGTCCTTGACTGTCGTCTTGCTCATCACGCCGATTCCGTCACTTGAGAGTTGGGCCTTCTCCGGGCACGGCACATTGTGCCGTACGCACCCGCGTGTCCGCCGTTCGTGGGGCATAAGCAAAAGCCCGCGAGTGGGTAGAGGCAACCGGTTCAGGACACCCGCCGAACTGCGAGGGGCGGGGACCGACCGGCCCCCGCTCCTCGGATCTCAGTGCCCGGAAATCAGCCCAGTCGGGCTTCCAGCTCCGCCACGATCTCGTTGACGCCGACGGCCGCCTGCTCACCGGACTCCATGTCCTTCAGCTGGACGACGCCGTCGGCGAGGTCGCGTTCGCCGGCCACGATCGTGTAGCGGGCGCCGCTGCGGTTGGCGTTCTTCATGGCGCCCTTGAGGCCCTTGGCGCCGTAGGAGAAGTCCGCCGCGATGCCGACCTTGCGCAGCTCGGTGACCTTGGCGAACAGCACGCGCCGGGCCTCCTCGCCGAGCGGTACCGCGAACACGCTGGTCGTCGAGGGGAGTTCGAGGTCGACGCCCTCCGCCTCCAGGGCCAGCACCGTGCGGTCGACGCCGAGGGCCCAGCCTACGGACGGCAGCGCGGGGCCGCCGATCATCTCGGACAGGCCGTCGTAACGGCCGCCACCGCCCACCGCGGACTGCGAGCCCAGACCGTCGTGGACGAACTCGAAGGTCGTACGCGTGTAGTAGTCCAGGCCGCGCACCAGCTTCGGGTCGTCCTCGAAGGAGACGCCCGCTGCCGTGATCAGCTCACGGACCTCCTCGTGGTACGTCTTGCAGGCGTCGCAGAGGTAGTCGCGCAGGAGCGGGGCGTCACCCAGCTGCTTCTGGACCGACTCGCGCTTGTCGTCGAGGACGCGCAGCGGGTTGATCTCCGCCCGGCGCAGGGTGTCCTCGTCCAGGTCCAGGCCGCGCAGGAAGTCCTGGAGCGCGGCCCGGTAGACCGGGCGGCACTCCTGGTCGCCCAGGCTGTTCAGCAGGATCCGGAAGTTGGTCAGGCCCAGCGAGCGGTACGCCTGGTCGGCCAGGATGATCAGCTCGGCGTCGAGCGCCGGGTCCTCGGCACCGATCGCCTCGGCACCGACCTGGGAGAAGTGCCGGTAACGGCCCTTCTGGGGGCGCTCGTAGCGGTAGTACGAGCCCGAGTACCAGAGCTTGACCGGGAGGTTGCCCGCCTTGTGCAGGTTGGCCTCCAGCGCGGCGCGCAGGACGGAGGCCGTGCCCTCGGGGCGCAGGGCGAGCTTGTCACCGCCCTTGGTCTCGAAGGCGTACATCTCCTTGGTCACGATGTCCGTCGACTCGCCGACACCGCGCGCGAAGAGCTCGACGTTCTCGAAGCCGGGCGTCTCGATGTAGCCGTAGCCGGAGTTGCGCAGCGGGGCGGCGATCGCCTCACGGACCGCAAGGTACTTGGCGCTGTCCGGCGGGATCAGGTCGTACGTGCCCTTGGGGGCCTTGAAGGTGCTCACGGGAAGTCTCTCGTCACATTCCTCGTCGGGGAGCGGCATCGGTGTTCGCTCCCAGGCCGGCGGCCACCTGCCGCAGATAGGGGTTGGTGGCGCGCTCCTGGCCGATGGTCGTCTGGGGGCCGTGGCCGGACAGCACCACGGTCGAGTCGTCGAGCGGCAGGCATACGCGGGCCAGCGAGTCGAGTATCTCGGCCATGTCACCGCCGGGCAGGTCGGTGCGTCCGATGGAGCCGGCGAACAGCAGGTCGCCCGAGAACAGGATCGGCGGGATGTCCGCCGCCTCGGGCAGGCCGAAGGTCACCGACCCCTTGGTATGACCGGGCGCATGCGCGACGGAGAGTTCCATCCCTGCCAGATCCAGCTTCGCGCCGTCGGTGAGCTCCTTGACGTCGTCCGGTTCCCCGATGGTCAGCTCGCCCATCAACTGCATCCCGATGGAGCGGCCGAGCGCCTTCTCGGGGTCACTCATCATGTACCGGTCGTCGGGGTGGATCCAGGCCGGCACGTCGTGCGCGCCGCACACCGGGACGACCGAGGCCACGTGGTCGAGGTGGCCGTGGGTGAGGACGACGGCGACGGGCTTGAGCCGATGCTTCTTCAGTGCTTCCTCGACTCCTGGGGCCGCCTCGTGGCCCGGGTCGATGATCACGCACTCCTCGCCGGCGGCGGGGGCGACGAGATAACAGTTCGTCCCCCAGGCCCCGGCGGGGAACCCGGCAATGAGCACGATCGTCCTTCGTTTGTGTCGACACGAGTGGTTTGTCGGCGGACTCCGCCTGCGGTCAGAGCCTACCGGCGCTGCCGATTCCTCAGCGAACCCATATACGGTACGGGGCACACGCAGGCAGTCGGCTCACAGGACGCACGCGTACCGGTCGACACACACGACGCATGAGGAGAGAACCCGGTGGTCAGCCAGGAACAGCGGCGGCGTCAGCTCGCCCGGGAGAAGTTCTTGCGGCAGCAGCAGCGGCGTACGTCCGCCCGGCGCAAGGCACGTATGCGCAACGCGGTGATCGCGTCGGTGCTCGGCGTCGTGGTCATCGGCAGCCTCGCGCTGTACACGACCGGAGTCCTCAAGGGGGACGGCAGCGGCAAGGAGAACGCGGGCGCGGAGGTCACGCCCAGCGCGACGCCCAGCAAGGCCCCGGACCCGTGCGAGAAGCCGGCCGAGGGCAAGGTCAAGACGGCGACCTGGAAGAAGGAGCCGGCCCTGACCGTCGACAAGTCGGCGAAGTACACGATGAAGCTCGCCACGACGTGCGGTGACATAGACATCGCGCTGAAGGCGTCGGCCGCGCCGCACACCGTGAACTCGTTCGACTTCCTCGCCGGCAAGGGCTACTTCGACCACTCCAAGTGCCACCGGCTCACCACCAACGGCATCTACGTGCTCCAGTGCGGTGACCCGACGGGCACGGGAACGGGTGGTCCCGGGTACAACATCCCGGACGAGAACCTGAAGGACAAAAGCCTCAAGAGCAACATCTATCCCGCGGGCACCGTGGCGATGGCGAACACCGGACAGAAGAACTCCGGCGGCAGCCAGTTCTTCCTCGTGTACCAGGACAGTCAGCTGCCGCCCAGCTACACACCGTTCGGTACCGTTTCCGAATCCGGCATGAAGGTACTCAAGAAGATTGCCGACGCCGGAGAGAGCACCGGCCAGGGCGACGGGGCGCCCAACGCGACGGTGGTCATCGACAAGGCGACGGTCACCAAATCCTGACCGCCAGCTGCGAAATTTCGGTCGCGCGGGATGCGGACAGGCAACCCGCCGGTCGCCTATGTTGGCCGTGACGAAACTGTGGACGATGCCCGGGGGAACACGAGTCCCCCGCAGGCATCATGTGGAGGAGGCGCTGTGAGCAGCGACCCGTGGGGCCGCGTCGACGAGACGGGGACCGTGTACGTGCGTACGGCCGACGGCGAGCAGGTTGTCGGTTCTTGGCAGGCAGGCACTCCTGAGGAGGCGCTGGCCTATTTCGAGCGCAAGTACGAGGGCCTGGTTGTCGAGATCGGCCTCCTCGAGAAGCGAGTGAAGACCACCGACCTGTCGGCGAAGGACGCGCAGGCCGCGATCGACCACATTCGCGAGCAGGTCGACGCCCACCACGCGGTCGGCGATCTGGACGCCCTGAAGACCCGGCTGGACAAGCTCGTCGAGACGGTCGAGAAGCGGCGCGAGGAGCGCAAGCAGCAGCGGGCCAAGCAGTCGGACGAGGCGCGGCACGCCAAGGAGGCGCTGGTCACCGAGGCCGAGGAACTGGCGCAGTCCGACCAGTGGCGGGCCGCCGGTGAGCGGCTGCGGGCGCTGGTGGACACGTGGAAGGGCCTGCCGCGGCTCGACCGCAAGTCGGACGACGAGCTGTGGCACCGCTTCTCGCACGCCCGGTCGGCGTTCTCCAAGCGCCGCAAGGCTCACTTCGCGCAGCTCGACGCGCAGCGCGAGGAGGCCCGCAAGACCAAGGAGCGGCTGGTCGCCGAGGCCGAGTCGCTGTCCGGGTCGACCGACTGGGGTCCGACGGCGGCCCGCTACCGCGAGCTGATGTCGGAGTGGAAGGCCGCGGGCCGCGCCCAGCGCGAGCACGAGGACGACCTGTGGAACCGCTTCCGCGGCGCCCAGGACATCTTCTTCGCGGCCCGCAGCTCGGTCTTCGCCGAGCGCGACGCCGAGCAGGCCGAGAACCTGAAGCTGAAGGAGGAGCTGGCCGAGGAGGCCGAGAAGCTCCTGCCGATCGGCGACCTGAAGGCCGCGCGAGC
Source organism: Streptomyces sp. AC550_RSS872 (assembly GCF_019049285.1). Taxonomy (GTDB): domain Bacteria; phylum Actinomycetota; class Actinomycetes; order Streptomycetales; family Streptomycetaceae; genus Streptomyces. Next base: position 239,447 of record NZ_JAGMUL010000169.1, on the reverse strand, counting down.
CGCCTTCCGCTCGATCAACGAGCGCTGGGAGGCCATCGGCCATGTCCCGCGCGACGCCCGGCCCAAGGTGGAAGGCCGGATGCACGCCGTCGAGCGGGCCATCCAGGACGCCGAGGAGACCGAGTGGCGCCGGACCAACCCGGAGGCACGCGCGCGTGCCGAGGGGCTGACCGGCCAGCTCCAGGCCGCCGTGGACAAGCTGAGGGGCCAGGTCGAGCAGGCGCGCGCCCAGGGCAACAACGCGAAGGCCGACAAGCTGGAGCGTGAGCTGGAGGGCCGTCAGGCGCTGCTGGACCAGGCTCTGAAGGGGCTTCAGGAGTTCGGCGGCTAGCGCCGGGCGGTTCCCCGCTTCTACGACGAGAAGGGCCCCGTACGCGCGGTACGGGGCCCTTCTCGTCGTATGCCTACGGGCTCGTCGTGCCCTACGACCGGCTGCGCGCCGACGTCACGCGGTACACGTCGTACACGCCCTCCACTCCCCTGACCGCCTTCAGGACGTGCCCGAGGTGTTTCGGGTCGCCCATCTCGAAGGTGAAGCGAGAGGTGGCGACGCGGTCGCGGGAGGTCTGGACGGCCGCGGAGAGGATGTTGACGTGCTGGTCGGACAGGACGCGGGTGACGTCGGAGAGGAGCCGGGAGCGGTCCAGGGCCTCGACCTGGATGGCGACCAGGAAGACCGAGGACTGGGTGGGCGCCCACTCGACCTCGAGGATGCGCTCGGGCTCGCGGGACAGTGACTCCACGTTCACACAGTCGCTGCGGTGAACCGATACTCCGCTACCACGCGTGACGAAGCCGATGATCGGGTCGCCGGGTACGGGCGTACAGCAGCGGGCCAGCTTGACCCACACGTCCTCGACGCCCTTGACGATCACGCCCGGGTCGGCGCTGGAGCGCCGCTTGCGGCTGCGACCGCGGGCCGGCGGGACCGACTCGTCGATCTCCTCCGTGGCGGCTTCCTCGCCGCCGAGGGCCTGGACGAGCTTCTGCACGATGTTCTGCGCGGAGACATGGCCCTCGCCGATCGCCGCGTACAGCGCGGAGATGTCGGCGTAACGCATCTCGTGCGCGAGGGTGACCAGGGAGTCACCGGTGAGGATGCGCTGGATCGGCAGGTTCTGCTTGCGCATCGCGCGGACGATGGCGTCCTTGCCCTGCTCGATGGCCTCGTCGCGGCGCTCCTTGGAGAACCACGCCCGGATCTTGTTGCGGGCGCGCGGCGACTTCACGAAGCCGAGCCAGTCGCGGGAGGGGCCCGCGCCGGGTGCCTTGGAGGTGAAGACCTCCACCAAGTCGCCGTTGTCCAGGGTGGATTCGAGCGGTACGAGGCGGCCGTTGACCCGCGCCCCTATGGTGCGGTGGCCGACCTCGGTGTGGACGGCGTACGCGAAGTCGACCGGGGTGGCCCCGGCCGGGAGCGCTATGACGTCGCCCTTCGGGGTGAAGACGAAGACCTCGTTGCGGGACAGGTCGAAGCGCAGGGACTCCAGGAACTCGCCCGGGTCCTCGGTCTCCTTCTGCCAGTCCAGCAACTGGCGCAGCCACGCCATGTCGTTGAGGTGGTCGTCCTTGCCCTTGCCGGCCTTGGGCACGTCGGAGCGCACCTTGGAGGCGCCTGCGACGGCCTCCTGCTTGTACTTCCAGTGCGCGGCGATGCCGTACTCGGCGCGGCGGTGCATGTCGAAGGTGCGGATCTGGAGCTCGACCGGCTTGCCGTTGGGGCCGATGACCGTCGTGTGCAGCGACTGGTACATGTTGAACTTGGGCATCGCGATGTAGTCCTTGAACCGGCCGGGGACCGGGTTCCATCGCGCGTGCACGGTACCGAGGGCGGCGTAGCAGTCGCGGACCGTGTCGACGAGGACACGGATGCCCACCAGGTCGTAGATCTCCGCGAAGTCGCGGCCGCGGACGATCATCTTCTGGTAGACGCTGTAGTAATGCTTCGGGCGGCCGGTGACGGTCGCCTTGATGCGGGCGGCCCGCAGGTCCTGCTGGACCTCGTCGGTCACTATGGCCAGATACTCGTCACGCTTCGGTGCCCGCTCGGCCACCAGCCGTACGATCTCGTCGTACATCTTGGGGTAGAGGATCGCGAAGGCGAGGTCCTCCAGTTCCCACTTGATGGTGTTCATGCCGAGGCGGTGGGCGAGCGGCGCGTAGATCTCGAGGGTCTCGCGCGCCTTCTTCTCCTGCTTCTCGCGCTTGAGGTAGCGCATGGTGCGCATGTTGTGCAGGCGGTCGGCGAGCTTGATGACCAGGACGCGCGGGTCCTTGGCCATGGCGACGACCATCTTGCGCACGGTCTCGGCCTGCGCGGCCTCACCGAACTTGACCTTGTCCAGCTTGGTGACGCCGTCGACGAGCAGGGCGACCGAGTCGCCGAAGTCGCGGCGGAGCTGGTCGAGGCCGTACTCGGTGTCCTCGACGGTGTCGTGCAGCAGACCGGCCATGAGCGTGGCCGGATCCATGCCCAGCTCGGCGAGGATCGTGGTGACCGCGAGGGGGTGGGTGATGTACGGGTCGCCGCTCTTGCGCTTCTGCCCTCGGTGCCAGCGCTCGGCGACCTGGTAGGCCTTCTCGATCTGGCGGAGGGTGGCGGTCTCGATCTTCGGGTCGTTGCTGCGGACTATCCGCAGCAGCGGCTCGAGCACCGGGTTGTACGGGTTGGAGCGCTGGACGCCGAGACGGGCGAGGCGGGCGCGGACGCGGTTGGAGGAGCCGCTGCGAGCGGGCTGGCCTGCGGCCGGGCGGGCCGCGGGTGTGTTGACGGGCCGCTCGGGCGGGGCCGGCTTGGGCCGGGCCTGCTCGGCCGGCTTGTCGACGGGCGCGGACTGGGCATGCTCGACCGACCCGCGCGAGTCGTTCTTCGCTTGCGGCGCGCTCGGCGCGGGCTTCGCCGCGGGCGCCGAGGCGGACTCGGGCTTGGCGGCGGTCAGGTGCTGGGCCTCGTCTGGCAAGAGGGCTCCTCGTGCGCGATCCGGGTCCCCCGGTCAGGCTCCGGAAACCCCATGGTAGCGATCCTGCGCCCCAGGATCGCCTTCAGGCCGATGTGAGGGCCGTCTACTGGAGAAACGCGAGGGGCTGCCGCCTGCATTCCGGGGCCCCTGGAGCTGGCGGCCTGGGGCCACTGGCGGCTGCGGCGCCGTTGTGGCTGGTCGCGCCCACACGGGAGAGCCGCACATCGATACAGCCCCGCGCCCCTTGGGCAGTTCCCGCGCGCCCCCCGCAATCCGCCGCGCCCCTTAAATGGCGCGAAACGGCCGCCCCAGTTGTCCTGGGACGGCCGTATTCGTCGGGCTCTCAGATCACCAGCAGCGCTTCCAGCGGGGCTCCTGCCAGGGACGGTTCCAGGCGGGCTCGGCCGCCCAGGAAGCCGAGTTCCATCAGGACGGCGAGGCCTGCGACGTCGGCGCCCGCGCGGCGGATCAGCTGGATCGAGGCCTCCGCGGTGCCGCCCGTCGCAAGGACGTCGTCGATGACCAGGACGCGGTCGCCCGCGGCCAGGTCCTCGGCGTGGACCTCGATCTCCGCCGACCCGTACTCCAGGTCGTACGCCTGGCTGAGGGTCGCCCCGGGGAGCTTGCCCGCCTTGCGTACGGGGATGAAGCCGAGGCCCGCGCGGACGGCGACCGGGGCGCCCAGGATGAAGCCTCGGGCCTCCAGGCCGACGACCTTCGTGGCGCCGGTGTTCGCGGCGATCTCGGCCAGTGCGTCGGTGAGCGCCGTGAACGCCGCCGGGTCCGCCAGGAGCGGGGTGATGTCCTTGAACATCACGCCCGGCTCCGGGTAGTCCGCCACATCGCGGATCCGGCTGAGCAGGAGCTCCTTGATGTCGGTCATCGGCGCTTCCCGGACGGTCGGCCACGGCCCCGGTTGCGCGACGCGGGCTGGTTGCGGGGGCCGACGACCGCGGGGGCGGCGTCCTCCGGCTCGTCGTCGAAGGGCTCGTCGGTGGCGGTGGCCGGGGCGTCCGGCGACTCGCCCTCCGCGGCGGCCTGCGCCCGCTTGGCGAGTACGCGCTTCTTCAGGGCCTTCATCTGCGGCTCGCGCTCCTTGAGGTCGGCGACGAGCGGCGTGGCGATGAAGATCGAGGAGTACGCACCGGCGGCGAGGCCCACGAACAGCGACAGCGAGATGTCGTTGAGCATGCCGGCGCCGAGGAAACCGCCACCGATGAACAGCAGGCCCCCCACCGGCAGCAGCGCGACCACCGTGGTGTTGACGGAGCGGACCAGGGTGCTGTTGATCGAGCGGTTGGCGATGTCGCTGTAGGTCCAGCGGGTCTGCTTGGTGATGTCCTTCGTCTGTTCCTTGAGGCTGTCGAAGACGACGACCGTGTCGTACAGCGAATAACCGAGGATCGTGAGCAGACCGATCACCGTGCCCGGCGTGACCTCGAAGCCGACGAGGGCGTAGATGCCGACCGTGATGGTGATGTCGTGGATGAGGGCGACGAACGCGGCTAGTGCCATGCGCCACTCGAACGCGATGGCCAGGTAGATCACCACGAGGACCAGGAAGATCCCGAGGCCCTGCCAGGCCTTGTTGGCGATCTGTTCACCCCAGCTGGGGCCCACGAGTTCGCCGGTGACGTCCTTCTCCGCGACGCCCAGGTCCTTGGCCAGCTGCGCCGAGACCTTGTCGGCCTGGTTGGTGTCGATGCCGGCGACCTGGATGCGCAGGGGCGCCTCGTCGCCGCTGCCGAGCTTCTGGACGATCGCGTCGTGGCCGGAGGCCTTTTCCGCGTACTCCTGCGCCTGGGAGACCGAGACGCTGGTCTTCGGGGTGTTGAAGACCGCACCGCCCTGGAACTCGATGCCCATGTTCAGGCCGCGCACCGCCAGGCCGACGATGGCCGTGATGGTGATCAGGATCGAGAGGCCGTACCAGATCTTGCGGTTGCCGACGAAGTCGTAGCCGACCTCGCCACGGTGCAGTCGGGCGCCGAGGTTGCCGAGCTTCGACATCTCACGCCTCCTTCGTCTCGACGGGGGCGGAGGGACGTCGGGTGCGGCGCAGCGGCGGCCGGGCACCGAGTCGCTTGGGATCGAGGCCGGACCAGCTGTGACCGCTGCCGAAGAACTTGCTGCGCGCCATGAGCGTCAGCAGCGGCTTGGTGAACAGGAACACGACGACCACGTCGAGCAGGGTGGTCAGACCGAGCGTGAACGCGAAGCCCTGGACCTTGCCGACGGTGACGATGAAGAGCACCGCGGCGGCGAGGAACGACACGAAGTCCGAGACCAGGATGGTGCGCCGGGCGCGTGGCCAGGCCCGCTCGACGGCGGGGCGCAGCGAGCGGCCCTCGCGGACCTCGTCGCGGACGCGTTCGAAGTACACGATGAACGAGTCCGCTGTGATGCCGATGGCGACGATGGCACCGCAGACGGCCGGCAGGTTCAGCGCGAAGCCGATGGCCGGACCGAGCAGCGACATGATCGTGTAGGTCAGGGCGGCGGAGACCAGCAGCGACAGGATCGCGATGATCGACAGGCCACGGTAGTAGACCAGCAGGTAGATCACGACCAGGGCGAGACCGATCGCACCGGCGATCAGACCGGCCTTCAGCTGCTCGGTGCCGAGCGCCGGGCTCACCGTGGAGACGCTGTCCTCCTTGAAGGTCAGCGGCAGGGCACCGTAGGACAGCATGTTGGCGAGGCTCTCGGCCGACTGCTGGTTGAAGTTGCCGGAGATCTCGGCGTTGCCGCCCGTCAGGGCCTCGCTGACGGAGGGGTCGGAGATGACCTGGCCGTCCAGGACGATGGCGAACTGGTTCTGCGGCGGCTGGTTCTTGGCGAGCTTGCCGGTGATGTTGCCGAACTTCTTGCCGCCGGCGTTCGTGAACTGCATGGTCACGGTCCAGCCCGCGGCGTTCTGCGCGTTCCAGACGGCCTGGGCCTTGTCGACGTCCGTGCCGTCGACCTCGGCGGGGCCGAGGATGTACTTCTGCCACTGACCCTGCGAGTTCTGGCCGCAGGCGACGGTGGGGTCGGACGGCTTGGCGCCGTCGCCGGCCTTGGCGCGGACCGCCTCCTTGGTGCAGTCCAGCTTGGCGTACTGCGCTTCGAGGCCGCTGGTCGCCTGGTCGCCGGAGGCGCTGCCGCTCGCGGAGGCGGAGGCGCTGGAGGAGGCGCTCGTCGACGGCGTCGGGTCGGCCTTCAGGGCGTCGGTGACCGCACGGCCCTGGGTGGTGGAGCTCGGCGACGGGCTGGTGGAGCCGGAGGGGGACGCGGAGGAGGTCGCCTTGTCGGTGGAGTCGCCCGACGCGCTGCTGGAGGCGCTCGGCGTGGGGGTGGCCGCCGCGCCGCCGCCGGAGATCTCGGTGGTGAGGACCGGGCGGAAGTAGAGCTTCGCGGTGGTGCCGACCTGGTCCCGGGCTTCCTTGGAGTTCGTGCCCTTGGGGATGTTGACGATGATGTTCTCGTCGCCCTGGGTCTGTACCTCCGACTCCGAGACACCCAGACCATTGACACGGCGTTCCATGATCTCGACCGCGGTGTTCATGTTGGTCTTGTTGATCGCGGATTCCTGGCCGCGCTCGGGCACCGCGCGTAGCGTGATGCTCGTGCCGCCGGCCAGGTCGATGCCGAGTCGGGGAGTGGTGTTCCCCGAGGCGAACATCCCTCCGGTGAGCGCCGCGATGGCGATCAGGATGAGGGCCAGCGAGCGCCCTGGCTTGCTCTGGGCGCTCGCGCTCCGGCCCTTCTTAGGTGCTGCCACCTTCTCGTACTCCCTCTCGGGCCCCCTCGCTCCGGATCAACGGGCGGGCGGCCATGACATGGTGTCGGGATCCCGTGCGAGCTCAGCATGCCCGGGGGCGCGCAGGCGTGGCCCGCCGCGCGCCCCGGAGCATGGCTACTTCGCGTCGGAGTCGCCGTCGGTCTTCTTCGGCTCGTCGTCCGTCTTCGCCTCGGCGGACACGGCGTCGGCGGACTCCTCGGCCTTGTCCTCGTCCTTCTTACCGAGGTCGACGGACTTCTCGTCGGAGTCGGCGGCAGCGGCGGGCTCGTCGGTCTCGGTGAGGGAGGAGGCGTCGTCCGGGACGACGTCGGACTTCAGGTCGTGCTCGATGCCGTGCACGATGCGGTTGTACTCGTCGTCGGAGAGGACGGCACCGATCGCGTTCTTGGCGAAGAGGAGCTCCACGCCCGGGCCGGCGTCAACGAGGACGGTGTCGTCGCTGACCTCCTTGACCGTGGCGTACATGCCCCCGATGGTGCGGACACCGGATCCGGGCTGCATCTGGTTCCGCATGTCGGCGGCCTGCTGCTGCTTCTTCTTGGCCGACCGGGTCATCAGGAACATGGCCCCGATGAGCACGATGAACGGGAGGAGGGTCACGAGACTCGGCACGGGTCGGTACTTCCTTCACACGACCGCGCGGTGAGCGGCCTGATGGTTGGGGGTATGTGTGCCGCCGACAAAGGCGGCATCGGCGGAGTCTAAGCGAGTCTCCGCGCATGGAACAACGCTCAGCATGGCACCGGGGTTCCTGCTCCGGCCAGTGTGCTCGCCGTGACCGGGCCATCACGTCCCGAACAGGTCCTGTTGTCCGTTTCCCGCAGCTTGCGAGCGTGGCGGCGTCAGGCCGAGATGCGCCCATGCGGCGGGCGTGGCGACCCGGCCGCGCGGGGTGCGGGCGAGCAGGCCCTCCCGGACGAGGAAGGGTTCGGCGACCTCCTCGACGGTCTCGCGCTCCTCCCCCACCGCGACCGCGAGCGTCGACAGGCCGACCGGGCCGCCGCCGAACAGCTTCAGCAGGGCCTCCAGGACACCGCGGTCGAGGCGGTCCAGTCCACGGGCGTCGACCTCGTAGACGGCGAGGGCGGCCGCGGCGATGTCCCTGGTGATGATCCCGTCGGCCTTGACCTGGGCGTAGTCCCGGACGCGGCGGAGCAGCCGGTTGGCGATACGGGGCGTGCCGCGGGAGCGGCCGGCGATCTCGGCGGCGCCGTCGGCCTCGATCTCGACGTCGAGCAGACTGGCCGAGCGGTGGATGACGCGCTCCAGCTCAACAGGCTCGTAGAACTCCATGTGCGCGGTGAAGCCGAAGCGGTCGCGCAGCGGGGGCGGCAGCAGGCCCGCGCGTGTGGTGGCGCCGACCAGGGTGAACGGGGGCAGTTCGAGGGGGATGGCGGTGGCGCCCGGCCCCTTGCCGACGATCACGTCGACGCGGAAGTCCTCCATCGCCATGTACAGCATCTCCTCGGCGGGCCGGGACATGCGGTGGATCTCGTCGAGGAAGAGGACCTCGCCCTCCTGGAGGGAGGAGAGGATCGCCGCCAGGTCGCCCGCGTGCTGGATGGCAGGGCCGGAGGTGATGCGGATGGGGGCGCCCATCTCGGCGGCGATGATCATCGAGAGGGTGGTCTTGCCGAGGCCGGGGGCGCCGGAGAGCAGCACATGGTCAGCGGTGGCGCCCCGCGCGCGTGCGGCGCGCAGGACGAGGTCGAGCTGTTCGCGGACCTTCTCCTGGCCGATGAACTCGTCCAGGTCCTTCGGGCGCAGCGCGGCCTCGACGGCCTGGTCCTCACGGTCGGCGACAGAGCCCACCAGCCGCTCGGGGGCGGGGGTGTCGGTCGTGTCGTCCCAGTTCATGGAGTGTGCCTCGGGGTCGCGGTGGGTGTCGTACGGGGTGTGGCTTGCGGGCGTGTGGCTTGCGGGCGCGTGCGTACGCCTATGCCGTCGGGTCTGTCGGTCAGCGCGCTCTGTTGAGGGTCTGTAGGGCGGCCTTCAGCAGTTGTCCGACCTGGGGTGTGCCCTCGGCGGCCTCGGCCTGCGGCGCCACGGCGGCGACAGCCTCGTCGGCCTCGCGCGTCGCGTACCCGAGGCCGATCAGGGCGGCGTGCAGCTGGTCGCGCCAGCCCTGGGTGACCGGTGCACCGACGGCGGGCGCGCCGATCGGTTCGCCCAGGCGGTCCTTCAGCTCCAGGAGCAGCTTCTGGGCGCCCTTCTTGCCGATGCCGGGGACGGCGGTGAGGGACTTCTCGTCGGCGGTCGCGACGGCTCGGCGCAGGGCGTCGGGCGAGTGCACCGCCAGCATCGCCTGGGCCAGGCGCGGCCCGACGCCGCTCGCGGTCTGGAGCAGCTCGAACGTCTGGCGCTCGTCGTCGTCCGCGAAGCCGTACAGGGTGAGGGAGTCCTCGCGGACCACCAGTGAGGTGTGCAGCTTGGCGGGCTGGCCGAGGCGCAGGGTGGACAGCGTGTTCGGCGTGCACTGGACGGCCATGCCGACCCCGCCCACCTCGACCACCGCGGTGTCCGGAGCGAGTGCGGCCACTGTGCCGCTGACGAAGGCGATCATGCCGTACGGCCTTTCGGTGCTTTGGCGGTGTGCAGGGCCACGGCCTGCTGGAGTCGGTTCTGCGCGGGGGCGCGCCAGATGTGGCAGATGGCGAGCGCCAGGGCGTCGGCGGCGTCGGCCGGTCTGGGCGGCGCGGAGAGCCGGAGCAGCCGGGTGACCATGGCTCCGACCTGAGCCTTGTCGGCGCGGCCGCTGCCGGTGACGGCGGCCTTGACCTCGCTGGGGGTGTGCAGGGCGACGGGGATGCCGCGGCGGGCTGCGCAGAGCATGGCGACGGCGCTGGCCTGGGCGGTGCCCATCACCGTACGGACGTTGTGCTGGCTGAACACCCGCTCCACGGCGACGCATTCGGGCCGGTGCTCGTCCAGCCACTGCTCGATGCCCTGCTCGACGGCGACGAGGCGGTGGCCCAACTCGGCGTCGGCAGGCGTGCGGACGACTCCGACGCCGAGCATGGTGAGCGGGCGTCCGGCGACGCCCTCGACCACGCCGACACCGCATCGGGTCAGCCCCGGGTCCACCCCCAGTACGCGCACCCCGCGCCCCCTCCCTTCGATCGCCTGTTTGTGCAGGCTATCGGGTGCCACTGACAACGCCGGGCACCAACGCCCGGCAAAGCGACGGGCCGACGGGGATGCCCCGTCGGCCCGTTGAGCCCGTTCAGCTCGCGGCAGCGTTACGCGTCGACCTTCTCCATGATCTCGTCGCTGACGTCGAAGTTGGCGAAGACGTTCTGGACGTCGTCACTGTCCTCGAGCGCGTCGATCAGCTTGAAGATCTTCTTGGCGCCCTCCTCGTCGAGCTCGACCTGGACGGACGGCACGAAGCTGGAGTCGGCGGAGTCGTAGTCGATGCCGGCCTCCTGGAGGGCGGTGCGGACCGCGACCAGGTCGGTGGCCTCGCTGATGACCTCGAAGGACTCGCCGAGGTCGTTGACCTCCTCGGCGCCGGCGTCCAGGACGGCACCGAGGACGTCGTCCTCGGTCAGCTCGCCCTTGGGGACGATGACGACGCCCTTGCGGCTGAACATGTACGACACCGAGCCCGGGTCGGCCATGTTGCCGCCGTTGCGGGTCATGGCGACGCGGACGTCGGAGGCGGCGCGGTTGCGGTTGTCGGTGAGGCACTCGATGAGCACGGCGACGCCGTTCGGGCCGTAGCCCTCGTACATGATCGTCTCGTAGTCGGCGCCACCGGCCTCGAGACCGCCACCGCGCTTGATCGCGGAGTCGATGTTCTTGTTCGGCACCGACTGCTTCTTGGCCTTCTGGACGGCGTCATAGAGCGTCGGGTTGCCGTCGAGATCGACGCCGCCCATGCGCGCCGCGACCTCGATGTTCTTGATCAGCTTCGCGAAGAGCTTGCCGCGCTTGGCGTCGATCACGGCCTTCTTGTGCTTCGTCGTGGCCCATTTAGAGTGGCCGGACATCTGCCTGTCTCCTTCGCGTAACCCATCTATGAACGAACGCCAGAGATCCTACAAGGACTCCGTCGTCCGGTTCGCGTGCACCATGTCGACGAACAGGCCGTGCACACGGTGGTCGCCGGTCAGTTCCGGGTGGAACGACGTGGCCAGTGCGTTGCCCTGGCGGACGGCGACGATGTGGCCGTCGTGCTCGGCGAGGACCTCGGCCTCGGCGCCGACGGACTCGACCCAGGGGGCGCGGATGAAGACGCCCTCCACAGGATCGCCCGCGATGCCCTTCACGTCGACCGCCGCCTCGAAGGACTCGTTCTGACGTCCGAAGGCGTTGCGGCGCACGATCATGTCGATGCCGCCGATCGTCTCCTGGCCCGAGCGCGGGTCGAGGATCTTGTCGGCGAGCATGATCATGCCGGCGCAGGTGCCGTAGACGGGCATGCCGTCCCGCACGCGCGCGCGTAGGGGCTCCATCACGCCGAAGAGGACGGCGAGCTTGGAGATGGTCGTGGACTCGCCGCCGGGGATGACGAGGCCGTCCACCTCGGCGAGTTCTTCGGGGCGCCGCACCGGCCTGGCCACGGCGTCGGCCGCGGCCAGGGCGATGAGGTGCTCCCGTACGTCGCCCTGGAGGGCCAGGACGCCTATGACGGGTGCGTCGGTCATGTACGTGCAGTCCTTGGAGTGTGCTTACCAGCCGCGGTTGGCGTAGCGCTCGGCCTCGGGGAGGGTGTCGCAGTTGATGCCGACCATGGCCTCGCCCAGGTTGCGGGAGGCGTCCGCGATGATCTTCGGGTCGTCGTAGAAGGTGGTCGCCTTCACGATGGCGGCGGCACGCTTGGCGGGGTCGCCGGACTTGAAGATGCCGGAGCCGACGAAGACGCCCTCGGCGCCGAGCTGGCGCATCAGTGCGGCGTCGGCGGGGGTGGCGACGCCACCGGCGGAGAACAGCACGACCGGGAGCTTGCCGAGCTCGGAGACTTCCTTGACCAGCTCGTACGGGGCGCGCAGCTCCTTGGCGGCGGCGTACAGCTCGTTGTTGTCGAAGCCGCGCAGCTTGGCGATCTCGTTCTTGATCTGGCGCAGGTGGCGGACGGCCTCGACGACGTTGCCGGTGCCGGCCTCGCCCTTCGAGCGGATCATCGCGGCACCCTCGGCGATGCGGCGCAGGGCCTCGCCCAGGTTGGTGGCGCCACAGACGAACGGGGTGGTGAACGCCCACTTGTCGGAGTGGTTGACCTCGTCGGCCGGGGTGAGGACCTCGGACTCGTCGATGTAGTCGACGCCGAGGGATTGCAGGACCTGGGCCTCGACGAAGTGGCCGATGCGGGACTTGGCCATGACGGGGATGGAGACGGCGTCGATGATGCCCTCGATCATGTCCGGGTCGGACATCCGGGCCACGCCGCCGTCCTTGCGGATGTCGGCGGGGACCCGCTCCAGGGCCATGACGGCGACGGCGCCCGCGTCCTCGGCGATCTTCGCCTGCTCCGGCGTGACGACGTCCATGATCACGCCGCCCTTGAGCTGCTCGGCCATGCCGCGCTTCACGCGCGCGGTGCCGGTCTCGGGGGCCTGGTTTTCGGAGATGGACACGGGTGACCTCGCTCGGTGGAAAAGGGGCTACTGCAAGCAACGAGGAAACGTGAGGGGTGGGGGCCACTTCAAGGGCCAATAGTGAGGCGGTGGATCGTTTTGCCGGAGCCTGGGCTCCCGGGCGGCGTTAATGTCCTCGCATGGAACAGCGCATCAGTCTGGTCACGCTGGGAGTTTCCGATGTGGCGCGCTCGCGTGCCTTCTACGAGGCCCTGGGCTGGCGGGGGCAGGAGGTCGAGGAGACCGTCTTCTTCCAGGCCGGCGGGCTGGCCCTGGTCCTGTGGGGCCGCGACAAGCTCGCGCGGGACTGCGGGCTGACGGAGGGCAAGGGGGCCGGCTTCGGCGGGATCGCCCTGGCCCACAACGTGCGCTCGGACGCCGAGGTCGACGCTCTGCTGACGGCCGCGGAAGGGGCTGGAGCGACCGTCACCAAGCCCGCGGCCACCAATGTCGTCGGCTTCTACTCCGGGTGCTTCGTCGACCCGGACGGCCATGCCTGGGAGATCGCGCACAACCCCGGGTTCGCGCTCGCCGCAGACGGGTCCCTCACGCTCCCCGACTTCGGAACCTCCTAGGCCGCCCGGTCCGCCAGGGCCGCCGGGGGCTCGTCGTCCATCTCGAAGGCCAGCGGGAACGGGGCGTGGCCCGCCAGGCGGAACCAGCGGACCTTGCGGTGCCGTCGCAGGGCCCTGGCGGCCCGTACGGCGTCGTTGTGGAAGCGGCGGGCCATCGGGACCCGGCGGACCGCCTCGGTCAGCTCACGGGCCGCCTCCTCACCGCCAGGAGCCTCGCGTACGGCGTCCACCTGCTGGGGCTCCGCGAACACCGCACGCAGCGCCTGGCTCAGCTCGCTCTCGGCGACCTCCCGCTGCTCCTCCTCGGCCTGCCGTGCGGCATGGGCGGCCTCGTACAGGACGATCGACGCGGCCGGATCCAGGACGCCGGAGGTGGCCAGTTCCTGGGCCACGGAGGCGCGGCGCAGCAGCTGGGCGTCGAGCGCGGCGCGTGCCGCGTCGATCCGGGCGTGCAGCCGGTCCAGGCGACCTGCGGTCCAGCTCAGGTACAGGCCGATCGCGACGAGGGCTACGAGGATCCAGATGAGAGTTGCGGTCACGCGCCGCAGACTAGCTGCGCAGGCTTGGCCGGGAGGCAGGTGGGGCGTTGGTGTTGTACGGGGCGGCTGTCGTGGTCGTCGTCCGGGGGCTGCCGCCCCCAGATCCCCGCTTCGGCCTGAACGGCCTCGTCCTCAAACGCCGGACGGGCTGAAAAGCCTCAGTCCCGCGCCAGGCCCAAGCGCGCCCTCAGCCCGCTCCCGCCGCCCCCGGTCCGCTCGTCCGCGGCCACCGCCGCCGCGCCCGCCGTCACCGTCTCGTACACCGACAGGATGTCCGCCCCGACCGTCGACCAGTCGAAGCGACGTACGTGCGCGCTCCCCCGCTCCCGCAGCTCCGCCCGGCGGGCCGGGTCCTCCAGGACGCGTACCGCCGCCTCGGCGAGGGCGTCAGCGTCCTCGTTGGCGAAGAGTTCGCCCGCCGCTCCCTGGTCGAGGACCTGGGCGAAGGCGTCCAGGTCGGAGGCGAGAACCGGGGCGCCGGCCGACATCGCCTCGACCAGGATGATCCCGAAGCTCTCGCCGCCGGTGTTGGGGGCGATGTACAGGTCGACGCTGCGCAGGAAGCGGGCCTTGTCCTCATCGCTGATCATGCCGAGGAACTCGACGCGGGAGCGCAGTTCGGCGGGCAGGGTCTCGACCGCCTCCTCCTCGTCGCCGCGACCGGCCACCAGGAGCCTGGTCTGCGGGCGGGCGGCGAGGATCTTCGGCAGGGCCTTCATCAGGACCGGCAGGCCCTTGCGGGGCTCGTCGATGCGGCCCATGAAGCCGATGGTGTCGCCCTGCCACGCGGGGTTGGGCTCGGCCTTGGCGAAGAAGTCGACGTCGACGCCGTTCGGGATGACGACCGCGTCGCCGCCGAGGTGTTCCACCAGCGTGCGGCGGGCGTACTCGCTCACGGCGATGCGGGCGCTGATCTTCTCCAGGGCCGCCTGGAGGATGGCGTAGGCGGCGATCATCGCCCGGGAACGAGGGTTCGACGTGTGGAAGGTCGCCACGATCGGGCCCTGGGCCGCCCAGCAGGTCAGCAGGCCCAGGGACGGCGAGGCGGGCTCGTGGATGTGGATGACGTCGAACTCTCCGTCGTGCAGCCAGCGGCGCACGCGGGCCGCCGAGAGGAAGCCGAAGTTCAGGCGGGCGACCGAGCCGTTGTACGGGACCGGGACGGCGCGGCCCGCCGAGACGACGTAGGGCGGGAGCGGGGTGTCGTCGTCGGCCGGGGCCAGGACGGACACCTCGTGGCCGAGCCGGATGAAGTACTCGGCGAGGTCGCGGATGTGGAACTGGACGCCGCCCGGGACGTCCCAGGAGTAGGGGCAGACGATGCCGATCCTCACGGACGTTCCCCGTCCCCGCCGTCGGCCGTGGACGGTCGTGGTTCCAGGTCGGCGAGCCACAAGCGCTGGAGCATGTGCCAGTCCTCCGGATGTTCGGCGATCCCCGTGGCGAAGGCGTCGGCCAGCGCCTGTGTCATGACAGACGTCTTCTCGGCCCGCGTGCCTGTCTCCGGTACCTCGATCGGCGCGTGGACGCGGCCCTGCATGACGGGTGAGTCGTCGTACCAGAGCGTGACCGGCAGCAGGAGCGCCCCGGTCTGCTGGGCCAGCAGCGCCGGACCGGCCGGCATCCGGGCCGTGTCGCCGAAGAACTCGACCTCGACGCCGGACGCGGACAGGTCACGGTCGGAGACCAGGCAGACCAGGCCGCCGTCGCGCAGCCTGCGGGCCAGGGTGCCGAAGGC
Source organism: Streptomyces sp. AC550_RSS872 (assembly GCF_019049285.1). Lineage (GTDB taxonomy): Bacteria > Actinomycetota > Actinomycetes > Streptomycetales > Streptomycetaceae > Streptomyces. The sequence continues at coordinate 224,272 of NZ_JAGMUL010000169.1, read as the reverse complement.
GGTGCCGCCGCTGTGCGGCAGGACCTCCATGCCCAGGCCCTCCCGGTAGGCGACGAAGCGGTCGTAGAGCGTCTCGGGCTTGAGGCGTTCGGCGACCGTCGTGAAGGGCGTTTCCAGTTTGGTGGTGACCCAGGCACCGGCGAGGTCCCAGTTGGCCAGGTGCGGCAGGGCGAGTATCACGCCGTTTCCGGCGGCGAGACCGTCGGTCAGGTAGTGGATGTCCTTGGCGTCGAAGCCGCCCTTGACGCGCTCGGCGCTCCAGGCGGGCAGCCGGAAGGACTCCATCCAGTAGCGCAGGTACGAGCGCATGCCCGCGCGCGAGAGTTCGGCGAGGCGCTCCGGGCTCGCGTCCGGCACCACGCGCGCGTAGTTGCTCTCCAGCCGCTGCACGCCCTTGCCACGCTGCTTCCAGGCGAGGTCGGCGATGGTGCGGCCGAGCCGTACGGCGACCGGCTCGGGGAGCTTCTTGACGGTGCCCCAGCCGAGGCCGTACAGCGCGTCCGTGAGACGGTCCTGGGCGCTCACTTGGCGGCCTCGCTCCCTTGAGAGGCGCTCTGCGGCTTGTCCTGCCCGGCCGCCGCGGCCTCCGCCTCGGCGGACTCGCGGCGGACCGTGACGACCCGCTGGATCAGCGTGACGAGGCTGCCGACGGCGACGATCCACAGGGCGACCGGCAGCAGGTACTGGATGCCGGGTACCCCGAACTTGTGCAGGCCCGCGATACCGGCCGCGACCAGCGAGATCACCAGGCGCTCGGCCCGCTCGACGAGGCCGTTGACCGCGACCGGCAGGCCGATCGATTCGCCACGGGCCTTGGTGTACGACACCACCTGGCCGCTGGCCAGGCAGAAGATCGAGACGGCGCACAGGACGAGGTCGTCGCCGCCACCGGCGTACCAGAGGATGAAGCCGCCGAAGATCGCGCCGTCGGCGACCCGGTCGAGGGTGGAGTCCAGGAAGGCACCCCAGCGGCTGGAGCGGCCGAGCTGGCGGGCCATGTTGCCGTCGACGAGGTCGGAGAACACGAACAGCGTGATCACGACCGTGCCCCAGAAGAACTCGCCCACGGGGTAGAAGACCAGCGCGCCCGCGACCACACCGGCCGTGCCGATGAGCGTGACCGTGTCGGGGCTGACGCCCAGCCGGATCAGAAACGCGGCGAACGGTGTGAGGACACGCGTGAAGAATGCACGCGCGTACTTGTTCAGCATGGCCTTCCCGAGGGTCGGTGTGGCCGTGCGGCCCCTGCTGGCCACCGGCTGGCCCATCGTAGCCACGCGCGCGTGCGGTGGACCGCCGGGCACTCGTACACGGCGTGAGCGGCCGGTCCGCCGGTGCCGGGCGGCGCGATCACGTCCGCCGTATGGACGCACCGTGACGGGAGTGGAAAGCTCGAAGGACCGCGGGCGTCATCGGAGCCGCCATCGCACGCGGATCCGTATGTCCGCGCCCACAGTGACCTCACCGTGCACGGGAGGCAGGATCATGGGCGACAAGGCGAACGCACACCCCGGAGCCGCCGGCAGGGCTACAGCGGCCGACCACCCCGCGTCCGTACGGAATGTGGTGCTGGTCGGCCACTCCGGATCGGGCAAGACCACGCTGGTGGAAGCCCTCGCGCTGACGGCGGGGGCGGTGAACCGGGCGGGCCGCGTGGAGGACGGCGGCACCGTCTCGGACTACGACGAGATCGAGCACCGGCAGCAACGCTCGGTGCAACTCTCCCTGGTGCCGGTCGAATGGGACGGCATCAAGGTCAACCTTCTGGACACCCCCGGATACGCCGACTTCGTCGGGGAACTCAGGGCCGGTCTGCGAGCGGCGGACGCGGCCCTTTTCGTCGTCTCGGCCTCGGACGGCGTGGACGGCTCGACCCGCATGGTGTGGGAGGAGTGCGCGGCCGTCGGCATGCCGCGCGCCATCGTCGTCACGCACCTGGAGTCCGCGCGAGCCGACTACGAGGAGATGACCCGGATCTGCGCGGAGGCCTTCGGCGGGGACGACCCCGACGCCGTGCTCCCGCTGTACCTGCCGCTGCACGGTGCGCAGGCACCGGACGGGCACGCGCCCGTGACCGGGCTGATCGGGCTGCTGTCCCAGCAACTGTTCGACTACTCCTCCGGCGAGCGCAAGGAGTCGGAACCGGGTGAGGAGCAGGTGCCGCAGATCGAGGAGGCCCGCAACCGGCTGATCGAGGGGATCATCTCCGAGTCGGAGGACGAGACCCTGATGGACCGGTATCTCGGCGGCGAGCAGATCGACGTCAAGACGCTGATCGAGGACCTGGAGCGGGCTGTCGCGCGCGGTGTCTTCCACCCCGTTCTGGCCGCCGCCCCCGCCACGGACGGGGCCCGGCAGGGGCTCGGCACGGTCGAGCTGCTGGAGCTGATCACGCGCGGCTTCCCGACGCCGCTGGAGCGCTCGGCGCCCTCGGTCACCACGGTCGACGGCAAACCTCGCGAGCTGAAGCTGTGCGACCCCGACGGGCCGCTGGTCGCGGAGGTCGTGAAGACCGCGTCCGACCCGTACGTCGGCCGGGTCTCGCTGGTCCGTGTCTTCTCCGGCACCCTGCGCCCCGACGAGACGGTGCACGTCTCCGGGCACGGTCTGGAGGACCGCGGGCACGAGGACCACGACGTGGACGAGCGGATCGGCGCCCTGTCCGCGCCCTTCGGCAAGCAGCAGCGCACGCTCAGCCACTGCATCGCCGGTGACCTCGCGTGCGTGGCGAAGCTGAGCCGCGCGGAGACCGGGGACACGCTGTCGGCCAAGGACGACCCGCTGCTGATGGAGCCCTGGCAGATGCCCGATCCGCTGCTGCCGCTCGCCATCCAGGCGCACAGCAAGGCGGACGAGGACAAGCTGTCGCAGGGCCTGTCCCGGCTGGTCGCCGAGGACCCGACGATGCGACTGGAACAGAACCAGGCCACCCACCAGGTGGTGCTGTGGTGCCTGGGCGAGGCGCACGCGGACGTCGCCCTCGAACGGCTGCGCAGCCGCTACGGCGTCCAGGTCGACGTCGTGCCGCACAAGGTCTCCCTGCGGGAGACGTTCGCGAACAAGTCGGCGGGCCGCGGCCGGCATGTGAAGCAGTCCGGCGGCCACGGGCAGTACGCGATCTGCGAGATCGAGGTGGAGCCGCTGCCGGGCGGTTCGGGCATCGAGTTCGTGGACAAGGTGGTCGGCGGTGCGGTGCCGCGGCAGTTCATTCCCTCGGTGGAGAAGGGCGTCAGGGCCCAGGCGGCCCGGGGAGTCGCGGCGGGCCATCCGCTCGTCGACATCCGGATCACGCTGCTCGACGGCAAGGCGCACTCGGTCGACTCCTCCGACGCCGCGTTCCAGACGGCCGGCGCGCTCGCGCTGCGGGAGGCGGCGGCGGACGCGAAGATCCATCTGCTGGAGCCGGTGGCCGAGGTGTCGGTCCTCATCGGCGACGACTACGTGGGCGCCGTGATGAGCGACCTGTCCGGGCGGCGCGGCCGCGTCCTCGGCACCGAGCAGACCAGCGGTGGCCGCACCCTCATCAAGGCCGAGGTGCCCGAGATCGAGATCGGGCGGTACGCCGTCGACCTGCGGTCGCTGTCGCACGGCACCGCGCGCTTCAACCGTTCGTACGCCCGGCACGAACCGATGCCGGCGCAGATCGCGGAAAGGATTCGCGAAGAGGCGCGCGAAGCCTCGTAGTTGGCGCCGGGCGCAACCAAGTGGCCCCACGGTGCCACCGCACGGCCCTTGCGGAACGCTCCCCTCCGCGTCGGCGGGCGGCTCCGGCCGTCCGCCGACGATTGTCAGTGGCGGGGGATACGCTCATCATTGATCAACAGGTGTGCGCAGCACGGAAGTCGGGAAGGCCGCAGAAGCGACAGTGCGGCGATCGGGGGCGGGAATGACCGTTGAGAGCGGTTACGCGGACATCTTCGGTCCGCAGGTACCGCGCACGGCCGGAGAGGGTCAGACGGCGACGTTCGCGCTGGCCTCGGCGGCCTACCGGGACAATGCGTTCGAGGACATCAAGAAGGCCGACAACGAGTGGCATCAGACCGACGTCAAGGCGGGCCGCAGCTGGGCGAAGATCTTCCGGCCCAACCTGGGTGAGGCCTTCTCCCGGGCCGTGGTCGACCGCATGCTCGGCAGCGGCCGCAAGCCCCTGATCCAGTCCTTCGGCACCGAACCCCAGGTCGTCGTCGAGCACTGTCTGGCCGCGAACAACATCCGCAAGGCCCGCGACCGGATGCTGAGCGCCATCATGGCGATCTGCGGTGTGCTGTTCCTGCCCGGGCTGCTGGTCTGGCTGCTGATCTTCACGCTGCGCTCCACCATCGTCAAGCGGGACGAGAAGCGCGGCGGCGCTCTCGCCTCCGTACTGCTCGTCGCGGCGGGTGCGCTCGCCGTGCTGTTCCTGCTGCGTATGCCGTTCAGCGGCTTCTGGGGCTGGTATGCGCGGTCATCGGTCCTCATGCCCGTGGTGGGCTGGTTCTGGGCCAAGCAGGTCTGCGAGCGCACGGCGAGGGACCTGCGGGAGCGCTGGGACAGCCTGCTGGCCGGCAGCAGCGTCGGCGCGAAGGTGCCGGAGGCGGTGCCGACCAGCCCCACCGAGACACAGGCCGAGCAACTGCGCCAGTCCCTGGCCAAGTTGAGCGCCGAGCAGCAGTCCAACTCCGTGTTCTACGCCGGGCCCAAGGGGGTACTCGGGATGGGCACGCGCTGGGGCAGCTGGCAGCTGGCCGAGGACCTGGTGCCCGCCGATCCCACCCGGGAGATCCATCCCTTCCGCAGCTGGGACGTGATCCGCGCGATCCACGACCAGCTGCGCATGCTGGAGCGCGGCCCGCTGAACACCGGCGGTTTCCCGAAGCCTTCCATACGGCACTGGGTGGTCACGCCGATCGCCGAGGGCGCCAAGGCCGTCTCCCGGCCGGAGGGCACGGACGTCGACGCCTACCAGGTCAAGTCGCACGCCATACAGGACATCTGCAACAAGCAGCAGTTCGGCAGCGGTGACCGGCACTACCTCGGCGTCCAGTGGACGCTCTGGGACGGCCAGTTGATCATCACGATGCTGATCACGGTGACCGTGCTGCACGAGACGCTGCGCATCGAGGTGACCGGGCACGCCCTCGGCCCCGTGAACGGGCTCTTCCAGGAGAAGCCGGAGGCGCCGACCAAGGAGGTCACCAAGTCGTTCAAGCCGTGGGAGACCCGCAAGGTGAAGCTTCCGCTGGTCAACACCGACGAGGTGGTACGGCTGGCGGTCCGCGCCCCGATCTCCTGGTATCCCCCGCTGCTGAACTGGCTCGGCGGGACGATAGGACTGCCCGAGCCGTTCGGGCTGCGGCACGCGTGGGCGGATCAGCCGTGGCGGCACCGGTTCATGGCCGACGACGCACTGCGCGCGGCCACGCCGGTGCTGCGGGTCGTGCACGCCTCGGCGATCAAGGTGCTGGCCGAGAACGGCGTGGACACCGAGAAGTTCGGCACGCGCTCGGCGTTCCTGAGCACGGCGGTACAGGATCCGTCGCCAAGGAAGGCTGACGTCTACGACGCGTAGGCCTGCGGCGGTTGGGCCGCGGGGGGGGTCTGGGTGACCGTCCCCTGGGGGCTGCGGCCCCCAGACCCCCCATCGGCCCTGGCGGGCCTCGTCCTCAGACGCCGGACGGGCTGACAGCTGCCACCGCCGGCCGAGATGTCAGGCGGTCGGCCAGGCCTCCGCCAGCATCTTCCGGGTGTCCGCCAACAGCTGCGGCAGCACCCGGGTGTGGCCCACCACCGGCATGAAGTTCGTGTCGCCGCCCCAGCGCGGGACGATGTGCTGGTGCAGATGGGCCGCGATGCCGGCGCCGGCGACCGTGCCCTGGTTCATGCCGATGTTGAAGCCGTGGGCGCCCGAGGCGGTGCGCAGGGCCGTCATCGCCTGCTTGGTCAGGGCGGCGAGTTCGATGGTCTCCGGCTCGGTGAGGTCGGTGTAGTCGGCGACATGGCGGTAGGGCACGACCATGAGGTGGCCGCCGTTGTACGGGTAGAGGTTGAGGACCGCGTACACCTGCTCGCCACGCTTGACGACAAGCCCGTCCTCGTCGGACTTGGCCGGGATCGAGCAGAAGGGGCAGCCGTCGTCCGCGCCGGGGCCGGTCGGCTTGTTCTCACCCTGGATGTAGGCCATCCGATGGGGCGTCCACAGGCGCTGGAACGCGTCCTGGATCCCCACTCCCCACTGCTGCTCCGGCTCACTCGTCATGCGTGCAGCATATGGCTTCGGCCGTTCCCGGCGTGTCGCCGGGGCTCGCACCCGGTCGGCCCGAGCCAAGCTTGGCCGGTGGACGACGACAGCCGCTTGGCACGCTGGCAGCAGCACACCGAGATCCCTCTCGCCGTGGCGTCCCTCGTCTTCCTCACCTCCTACGCGATCCGTGTCCTGGGCCATGGTCATCTCACGGATGCCGTGCTCGACCTCTGTCTCGCGCTGACCTTCACCGCCTGGGCGTTGTTCGGTGTCGACTACGCCGTGCGCTGGCTGCTCAGCGGACAGCGACGGAGCTTCGTACACCGGCACCCGCTGGACACGGTGGTGCTGTTCCTGCCGCTGCTGCGGCCGCTCCAGATCGTGAAGGCGTACGACACCGTCAGGCGTCGGCACGGACGGCCCTGGCTCACCGTGCACGCGCGGGTGATCGTCTACGCCGGCCTGTCCACGGTGCTCCTCGGCTTCACCGGTGCCCTCTCGGTCTACCACCAGGAGCGCGGGGCGCCGGGCGCGACGATGCGGACCTTCGGCGACGCCCTGTGGTGGACATGTTCGACGCTCGCCACGGTTGGTTACGGCGACTTCACCCCCGTCACTTTCCGGGGGCGGCTGATCGCCGTAGGGATCATGGCCGTGGGACTGGGCCTGCTCGGGGCCGTGACCGGCACCTTCGCCTCGTGGCTGCTGCACGTCTTCTCCCACGAGGACGACGAAAGGCCCCCGGGGAACTGAACTCCCCGAGGGCCCCAGTGCGTGCGCGCAGCCGGATCAGATCTGCGCCCGCTCCTCGACGACCTGTGCGATCTTCGCGATGGCTTCGTCGAACGGGATGCCGTTCTCCTGGGAGCCGTCGCGGTAGCGGAAGGAGACGGCGTTGTTGGCCATGTCCTCGTCACCCGCGATGACCATGAAGGGCACCTTCTGCTTCTGGGCGTTGCGGATCTTCTTCTGCATACGGTCGGAGGAGGAGTCCACCTCGACCCTGAGGCCCTTCTTCTTCGCGGCCGCAGCGAACTTCTCCAAGTAGTCCACGTGCCCGTCGCCGATCGGGATGCCGATCGCCTGGACCGGGGCCAGCCACGCCGGGAAGGCACCCGCGTAGTGCTCGAGCAGCACCGCGAAGAACCGCTCGATGGAGCCGAACAGCGCGCGGTGGATCATGACCGGGCGCTGCTTGGAGCCGTCCGCGGAGGTGTACTCCAGGTCGAAGCGCTCCGGCAGGTTGAAGTCGAGCTGGATGGTCGACATCTGCCAGGTCCGGCCGATGGCGTCCTTGGCCTGGACGGAGATCTTCGGCCCGTAGAAGGCGGCGCCACCCGGATCCGGAACCAGCGGCAGCCCCTGCTTCTCGGCGACCTCGCGCAGCGTCTCGGTCGCCTCCTCCCAGACCTCGTCCGAGCCGACGAACTTCTCCGGGTCCTTGGTGGACAGCTCCAGGTAGAAGTCGGTCAGACCGTAGTCGCGCAGCAGGCCGAGGACGAAGGTGAGCGTCTTGTCGAGCTCCTCCGACATCTGCTCACGGGTGCAGTAGATGTGCGCGTCGTCCTGCGTGAAGCCACGCGCGCGCGTGAGGCCGTGCACGACGCCCGACTTCTCGTACCGGTACACGGTCCCGAACTCGAAGAGACGCAGCGGCAGTTCACGGTAGGAACGCCCGCGCGCGTCGAAGATCAGGTTGTGCATCGGGCAGTTCATGGGCTTGAGGTAGTAGTCCACGCCCTCGTCGAGCTGCATGGGCGGGTACATGCCCTCGGCGTACCAGTCCAGGTGGCCCGACGTCTCGAAGAGCTTCCCCTTCGTCGCGTGCGGGGTGTAGACGAACTCGTAGCCCTCCTCCTCATGGCGGCGCCGCGAGTAGTCCTCCATGACCCGGCGGACGATGCCGCCCTTGGGGTGGAAGACGGCGAGCCCGGAGCCGATCTGCTCCGGGATGGAGAACAGGTCGAGCTCGTTGCCCAGCTTGCGGTGGTCGCGCTTCTCGGCCTCGGCGAGGAAGTCGAGGTGCGCCTTGAGCTCGTCCTTGGACGGCCAGGCCGTACCGTAGATGCGCTGGAGCATCGGGTTCTTCTCGCTGCCGCGCCAGTAGGCGGCCGCGTTGCGCATCAGCTTGAACGCCGGGATGTTGCGGGTGGTGGGCAGGTGGGGTCCCCGGCAGAGGTCCTTCCAGCACAGTTCGCCGCTCTTGGCGTCCAGGTTGTCGTAGATCGTCAGTTCACCGGCGCCGACCTCGACGTCCGCGCCGTCGTCGCTGGAGGCGGCGCCCTTGAGGCCGATCAGCTCCAGCTTGTAGGGCTCGTCGGCGAGCTCCTCACGAGCGGCCTCATCGCTGACGACACGACGCGAGAAGCGCTGCCCCCGCTTCTGGATCTCCTGCATCTTCTTCTCGACGGCCTTGAGATCCTCGGGCGTGAACGGCTTCTCGACGTCGAAGTCGTAGTAGAAGCCGTCCTTGACGGGCGGGCCGATGCCCAGCTTGGCCTCGGGGAAGAGCTCCTGCACGGCCTGCGCCATCACATGCGCGGTGGAGTGGCGCAGGATGTTGAGCCCGTCCTCGGAGGAGATCTCGACGCCCTCGACCTCTTCCCCGTCGACGAGCACGTACGACAGGTCCCTGAGCTCGCCGCCCACGCGCGCGGCGATGATCGAGCGCTCACCGGCGAAGAGGTCGGCGGCCGTAGTGCCCGTCGTCACCACGCGTTCTTCCCGCTCGGAATCGCGTTGGATGATCACACGGACGTCTGACACCGGTCTCTCCTGACTGAAGGTGGGGTGCGGCGCCATACCAGGAGCGCGCGCATTACGCGATCGTACCGACCCCACCCACTTGACCGCGAAACGGTTGCGCTCCGCGTGAGCGCTCCGCCGGGAGGAGCGGGACGGGTCGGCGGTCGTGTGCGGTTTCGTCGTGGCTGGTCGCGCAGTTCCCCGCGCCCCTGTAAGGGCGCTGCTGCCCGGGTCCGTGTGCCGACCAGCCCACACCGCGCCGGGCGAGTACCCCCCAACCCGCACTGTCTGTCGGACACCGGCGGCGAAGAGAGCCGTAGGGGCGCGCCGGAGGCGAACGAAGCCAAACAGTCAGCGCTCCAGCTGCAAGCCGTCACCCGTCAGTCCCCGTCCCCCTCCCCACCACAAGCCCCCTCGAAGAAGTCCAGATCCTCCTGCAACGACTTCATCAGCCGGTCCCGCTCGGCCTCGTCCACCTGCACCGGTACGACCCCGGACGCCCCGGTGACCTTGCGGAATCCGCCCCGGCTCTCCAGGCGGCCGTGGACCCGCACCGGCAGTCCGACCAGGTGGGCGTGCCCGGCGATGCGGTACGACTCCTCGTCCAGGGTGAGCCGGACGTGCGGTACCTCGGCGCCCGCGAGGACGCGCAGCCGTACGGTGCCCTCCCCGCGCGGTCCCGACCTGCGCATCCGTACGACCGTTCCCGTGATCCTCACCGGCACGGACGGCTCCTCGCGCAGATAGCGGGCGGCGGCCTCGCGCAGCACGGGCAGGTCGCCCGGCGAGAACTCGACGGGTTCGACACCGGACGCGCAGTCCGCGGGCACCCCGGCCGCGGGCGACCAGTCGACGGCGACGCGCGCACCCTCGGTGCCGCGCACCAGCACCACCAGCGCTTCGGTCAGCTCCCGGCTGACGCCCGCCTCGACGGCACCGTCGAAGGCGTCCATGCCGCCGGTGGCCCGCTGGTAGTCGATGGCTTCGCGGGCTGCGTAGAGGGCTTGATGGAGGCGAACGGCGAGGGGGCGTCCCGTGCCGACGGGCACGAAGGCGGCGAGCCGGCGGCCGCCGGCCCCGGAGCCTATGAGGACGCTCTCCAGCATCGCGGCGGCGGCTCGGCGGTGCCGGGTGCCGTAGTAGCCGGCACGCGCGCGCGTGGCGAGCGCCGCGGCGAGGAGCATCTGGCGGGCGCCGGTGCGCAGTTCCTCCTCGACCGTCCAGGGCGCGGCCCCGGCCGGCCCGCTCGGCGCGTCCCGCCACCAGCGGACCTCGTCGCTGGGCACGGCGAGCCCGACCAGCACTTCACGGGCGGAGGGCATGCCGCTGCGGGCGAGGGCGACGAGGGCCTCGCCGAGCAGGTCGTCGCTGTCGGGGAAGGCGCGGGACTCGGGGACGAGCAGGCTGGTGCCGTTGCCGCCAGGGCCGGGCGGGGCCCAGCGGCCGTAGCGCCCCGCCGCTCCCCCGCGCCGCTGCCAGCCGTGCCGGTGCAGCAGGGCGCTGAGCACGGCGGGGTCGACGTCGCCGGGGTCGGGGGGACGCTCCCAGGACGCGTCGACGGGGTGCGGCCGCACTGGTCGTACGGGTTCCTCCAGCGGACGGTGCGTCATGGTCTGCCTCCGGTCCCGACCCGCGTCATGATCTCGCAGAGCGCCCGGTCGTCGAAGATGCGTGAGGTCGGTATGCGCACGGTGGTGCGGCGCCGGCCGGTGATCGCGTGGCCGGCGAGGTTGACCCAGTAGCAGCAGTGCCGCAGGTCGAGACGGTCGTGCCCGGCCCGCAGCCACTGCTCCTGCGAGCGCGGGACGATCATCACGACCAGGATCTTGTGCACCGAGACCGGCGTTCGGGCGAGCTTGGCCAGGTGGTCGTTGTCGAGCGTGAAGGAGAAGAAGCGGCCGGGCGGGTTCGGTGCGAGCTGGTAGGTGGCCTTGAGCTGCACCTTTATGGTCACTTCGTCGTCCACGGTGTGGCCGGGCGCGCTGTGGCTGACGTGCCAGTCGATGCCGTTGTCCGGAAACGGCTGGGACAGCGAGCATCCGGAGGCAGCCGCGACGGCGTGCAGATAGCCCACCTGCAACGTCTCCATGCAGGCGGTAGTGGCGAGTGAACCGCGATGGGGGCCCGTTCGTTCGGGCAGCAGCCCGCCCCGCTCGGGCTGCGCTATCGCCATGACCAACAGCCTTCCAGGCAGAGTGAATCCCCGTGGCGGGCCGCTGAACTGCAAAGACCCGCACTCCTGTTGTGTCCTTCCGGCGTACGTCGCAAACGGCCCGGGTATCACCAAACGGGCAGAAGACGGTACGTCAGCTGCCGTGGGTGAACGAGGGGTTGTGTAGGTATGGCGTGCTGGTATGAGGGGCCGCTGGCGGCATTCGACACGGAGACGACAGGCGTGGACGTCGAGACCGACCGGATCGTTTCGGCGGCCGTCGTCGTCCAGGACGCCCCGGGAACCCGGCCGAGGGTGACCCGGTGGCTGGTGAACCCGGGCGTGCCGGTGCCGGAGGCGGCGACGGCGGTGCACGGACTGACGGAGGAGCATCTTCAGCGCAACGGCCGCTGGCCTGCGCCGGTGATGCATGAGATAGCCGGCGAGCTGGCGGAACAGGCGGGCAGGGGACGGCCGGTGGTGGTGATGAACGCGCCGTTCGATCTCACGCTGCTCGACCGCGAGTTGCGCCGCCACCGCGCCTCGTCCCTGGACCACTGGTTCGAGGCGACACCCCTGTTGGTGCTCGATCCACGGGTCCTCGACAAACACCTGGACCGCTATCGCAAGGGCCGCCGCACCCTGACGGACCTGTGCGCGCACTACGGCGTCACGCTGGACGGCGCGCACGACGCGGCGGCCGACGCGCTGGCCTCACTGGAGGTCGTCCGGGCGGTGGGGCGCCGTTTCGCGGCCCGGCTGGAGCGGCTGTCGCCGGCCGAGCTGCACACCTTGCAGGCGGTGTGGCACGCGGCGCAGGCACGCGGGCTCCAGGCGTGGTTCGCCCGCAGCGGCAGCGACGAGGCGGTGGACCCGGCGTGGCCACTGCGCCCGGATCTGCCCGCGGCCGCCTAGGCGGTCCGTGGCGACAAGGAGCCGAGCAACAAAAAAGCCGGTCCGCTGCGGCGGACCGGCCTTTCCCGGTGGGCGATACTGGGTTCGAACCAGTGACCTCTTCGGTGTGAACGAAGCGCTCTCCCACTGAGCTAATCGCCCGGGAACGGACTGAACAATACAGGTCCCGGCGCGCTTCCTTCAAACCGCTTCTCACCGACCGGCGAGGTAGGCCAGAAGCCCCCGCCGTCCGGCGCGCATCATCAGCCGGTGGTTCGCCCGGAAGACGGGCCGCCCCGGCACCGCGAACCGTCTCAGCAGCGGCTTGTTCACGTCGACGACCTGGTCGTAGCGGGCGAGGGCGCCGGAGCCGTGCGGGGTGACGGTCCAGCGGGCCCAGCCCTCGATGTCTCCGGACATGGTGATCTCCAGGACACCGGCCGCGCGGTCCCGCCGCACTTCACGCGCCGTGAAGGTCATGTCGTACGGCAGGACCGAGCGGATCGTGATCACACCGCTGGTGTCGTCGATCCGGTTCACCTCGCGCACCTGGGGCCACCAGCGCGGGTAGTCCTCGGCCCGGGCCAGCAGGTCGTAGACGGTGGCGGGCGCGGCGGGCAGGGCCCACAGGCTGCGGAAGCGGTAGTGGCTCCAGTCCATGGCACGAGTCTGCCCCTGTGCAGCGGGTTTCCCCCTGCGTCTGAGTACGTTCTGAGTACCCGCACTCATGCCGTACGGCGTGACGCGGGCCACACTCCACGCATGACGCACATTCCGCCACCGGCCGAGGAGTTGCGGCTCCTCGACCTCGAGCTGCGCCAACTGGACGCCCGCCGCGCCCAGTTGCTGCACCGCCGCGCCTGGCTGGTCACAGCCCTGCACGCGGCGGCCATGCCGACCACGGCCCCAGCGCCGGTCATACCCCGGCACCCCGAGGCCTCGGCGCCCCGGGTCCAGAACGTGCTGCTGGTGCTCGGCGGTGTCCTGCTCACCATCGCCGCGATGGCGTTCACGCTGGTCAGCTGGGGACACCTGGGGATCACCGGGCGGGCCCTGGTGCTCGGCGGGATCACGGTGGCGGTGCTGGCCGCGCCGGTGCCGCTGGTGAAGCACGGGCTGCGGTCGACGGCCGAGTCGGTGGCGGGCCTCGGGCTCGCGCTGACCGTGCTCGACGCGTACGCCCTGCACGAGGTCGCGCTGACCGACGTGGACGCCACGGGTTACGTCGCGGCCGCTTCGGCGGCGCTGGCGGCCCTGTGGACGGCGTACGCCCTGCTGCCGCGCACCTCCACGCTGCGTCTGCCCCTGCCCGCCGCCCTGGTCACCGCCCAACTGCCCCTGACTCTCTGGGCAGTGGCGGCGGACACGGGCCCGTACGGGATCACGGCCGCCGTGCTGGTGACGGCCGGACTCGACACGGGTGTGACGCTCCGGGTGCCCGCGAAGCCCGTACGGATCACCGCGATGATCGGTGCGTACGGCATGGGCGCGTGGGGCGTGTGTGCCGCCGGTTGGCTGTCCTGGACGGCCACCGGCCCGAGCGCCGCCGCCCGTGCGGCGGCGCTCCTCCTCTTCGCCGCCGGCATCGCGCTGACGGCTGCGTGTCAGCCGGTCGCCGAGAAGCAGGCGGCTGGGCTCGCCGTGACCGCCGGCCTCCTCACGGTCGCCGCGGCCGGCGGCACGGCTCGCTCCGTGCTGCCGGACGCATGGACGGTTCCGGCGTATCTGGTGTGCGGGATCGCCCTGTTGGCGGCGGTACGGGTGGACCGGCTGCCGGCGACGGTACGGCTGGGGCTGACCCGGGCCTCCCTCGCCGTACAGGGACTCGCCCTGCTCTGGACGCTGCCCCTGGTGGGTGTCATGTTGCTGGGTCCGGTCGCGTGGGCGGGGGAGGTGTGGTCCGGGGCGCCGGGTGACGTGCGCGCGGCCGTGACGGTGTCCGCGCCATGGCCGCCTCATGCGGAAGCGGTGCCCGTGGTCCTGGCGGTCGTCGCCGTCGTCCTGGTCCTCGCTGTCCGCGACGCGGTCTGGCGGCCCCGGGCCCTGACCGGTGTGCTGGTGCTGGCCTGGGCGACCGCGCTGGTGCTTCCGTCGGTGCTCGAAGTCCCGTACGTGGCAGGCCTGGTGGCCCTCGGCCTCACGTCGGCCGGCACGCTCGCGGCAGCCGCCCGGCTCCGACCGTCCGAGCGCGCGGAGACGGAACCGGCCCCTCAGCCGGCCGCGGCCCCCGCCATCGGCTTCCCCGCCCCTGGCCCGACCGCCACGACACTCGCCGTCCTCACCTCCCTCACCCTCGCCTTCCTCTCCCTGACCGGCGAGCCCGCCACCCTCGCCGCGCTCTCCGCTCTCACGGCACTGTTCGCGGCCGCCTCCTGGAAGCCGCGCCTCGCCCCGGTCACGGCCCCGACCGCACTCGCGTACGCCGCCATGCTCGCCTGTGCCACAGGCGCAGCGGCCGACTGGCATCCGCAGTACACCGCGCTGCTGGTCCTGACGGTCCCGGTGGCGGCGGCCTTGCTCGCGGCACGGCTCGGGAGTTCGCCGACGACGATCCCGGTCGAAGTCACCGGAGCGCTCGCCGGACTGCTGGCCCTCGGACTGGCCGCGGCCTCGGCCGACCTGCCGATGCTCGCCCTGGTCCTGGCACTGTGCGGCGTGATCACCGCCGGTACGGCGATCCGCGCCGACCGCCGCCCCGTCGCCTACGCCTCCGCCGCGCTCTTCGTCCTGGCCACCTGGGTGCGCCTGGCGGCCTGGGACGTCGGCACGCCCGAGGCGTACACACTGCCGGTCACCGTCCCGGCCCTGCTCGTCGGCGCCCTCCGCCGGCGCCGCGACCCACAGGCCTCGTCCTGGACGGCGTACGGCCCCGGCCTCGCCGCCACGCTCCTGCCGAGCCTCGTCACGGCGTGGGGCGACCCGAACTGGACGCGCCCGCTGCTCCTCGGCCTCGCCGCCCTGGCCATCACCCTCCTGGGCGCCCGCCACCACCTCCAGGCACCCCTGGTCCTCGGGGGCACCGTCCTCGCCCTGGACGCCCTGCACGAACTCGCCCCGTACATCGTCCAGGTGACCGACGCCCTCCCCCGCTGGGTGCCGCCGGCCCTCGCCGGTCTCCTGCTGCTGGCCATCGGAGCAACGTACGAGCAGCGCCTCAGGGATGCCCGAAGGATGCGGGACTTCTTGGGCAACATGCACTGAAACACCCGCCAGGGGCGTGGGGAACTGCGCGACCAGCCACAACTGACCCGCAGTTCCCCACGAACCGAACCACCCCCTACGGCATCTTGTCCCCCAGCAACGCCAGATTCTCAATGGCGGCCAGCCCGTACAGCGCCGTGTCGTTCGTCGACACCCACGCCGCCTCACTACCCGGCACCAATGCGTCAGGCCCGCTCAGTTTCTCCGTCCTCCAGGGCGCCGACTCCTTGTACCCGTCGGAGTTGTAGAACTTCTCCCACGCCCGCTTGGCCAGTTTCTCGTCCCCGGTCTGCACGGCGGCGTACGCGTCGAGGCGCGAGTGCCCCTGGAAGAGCAGCAGTGAACCGAAGTTGGAGCCGTAACGCGCCGCCTGCTCGGCCTTGGTGGCGTTGAAGTAGCGGCAGTAGTCGAAGTACGCCTCGTTGAACTTCGGCATGTCGACGAGGTCGATGAGCTCGGCACACAGTTCGTTGAGCCCGAACACGGCGGACAGGTGGGAGACACCCACCACCGGCGTCGCGGCGACCGCGAACCTCCCCGTGTCGAGGTCGTACAGCCCCGTGCCCTGCACGAACCCGTTCGGCTGGGCGGCGATGGTCTCCATCGTCGACAGTACCCGCGCCTTGGCCTTCTCCCACTTCGGGCCCTTGCGCTCCCACTCCGTCAGCCAGGCCGACACGAGCCCGCTCCAGTCCGTGCCGAAGCCGATCGACAGCGCGTGCCGGTCGGGGGTGTACGGCTCGGTGCGGATCTTGCGGATGGGGTCGAGGACCAGGAACGTCTCGTCGGAGTCGACGTTGGCGTGCATGAGGTCGCCGACCCGCTCGTCCGCCGTGAGGAAGTAGTAGTAGCGGCGATACGTGGTGTTGGCGATCCGCTGCTGCTTGGCGCTGTCGGCGTAGTGCTGCACGCCGTGCCGGGTGCCGAGGCCGGCCCATTCGCCGAGGTGGTAGACGTCGACCTCACCGGTGTGCCGGGTCATCGCCTCGGCGAACCGGAAGATGTCCGCACGGCCGGAGCGCAGATACGCGAACCAGAGCCAGAGGTCCGGCGAGAGCTCGGAGTTGTCCCAGGCGTAGCCGCCGATGTCGTACCGCCACTGGTGCCTGACGGTGTCGTAGGTGTGCATGATGTCGCCGTAGTCCCAGAAGCCGTACCAACGGCGCTGCTCCACCTGGTCCTTGTAGTAGGTGAAGAGGAAGTCCAGGTGGTCCTCGATCTTCGCCTTGGCCGGCGTGGAGCGGTCGGGCTCGGAGTACAGGCCCGGGCCGAAGACCTTGGCCTTGATGAGCTGCTGGGGCGGGGCGGCGAGCTGCGGCAGCACCCGTACGGCCTCGACCTGCTGGGCCAGGGCTTGCGGTGAGGGCGTGGACTCGTTGGCCCAGAACAACAGCTCCGACGTACGGGCGATGCCGTACGGCGTGCCGAACTCCGGCTCGTAGTCCTCGTAGGTGATGTTGAGTCCTTCGAGCTGCTCGGGGTAGGTGTCCTGGCCCATGCCGTCGTGGTAGAAGCGCAGGTCCATGGGCTGCGCCTCGGGCGACCAGAGCCACATGGTGACCTCGGCCGCGTCGGTGTGGGCGTCGCGGATGTCGAGCTGGGCGGGGAACTTCTCCCAGAAGTCCCGCAGCCCGAAGGAGAGTCCGCCGCTGACGCCACCGACGTATCCGAAACCGGAGGCCCGCTTGCCGCCGCCGGCGCCGATCCAGCCGTAGCCCTTCTTCGTCCGCTTGCGCAGGGTGAAGCCGTCGGCGGAGAGCTGGGAGAGGGTGTAGTCGCCCCACTCGGGGATGTACTGGAGCCGGGTGGTGACCCGCTGGTCCCACGTGGACGGATCGGGCAGCTTCTCCCCCGCGAACTGCGCGGCCTGTACGGCGGCCCCCGGGTCGCGGCGCAGTCCGGTGATGCCCTTGACGGCCTCGCGGAGCAGTCCGGTGCCGTCGCCGCCGATGCGGAT
Organism: Streptomyces sp. AC550_RSS872; assembly: GCF_019049285.1. Classification (GTDB taxonomy): domain Bacteria; phylum Actinomycetota; class Actinomycetes; order Streptomycetales; family Streptomycetaceae; genus Streptomyces. The sequence continues at coordinate 207,103 of NZ_JAGMUL010000169.1, read as the reverse complement.
GTGGCGGTCGTAGGACTGGTCCCGCATCGGCACGGTGAAGCGCACGCCGATGCCGCGGATGAAGTCGCCGCCGGCCTTGCCGGGCTCCTGGGTGCCGTCGTAGGTGATGGTGTGCACCATGCGGAAGGAGTCGGCGCCCGCGTAGAAGTAGAGGCGGATGGAGAAGGGGAGCCGGCTGCGGCTGCCCTTGCGGTGCTTGCCGTCGATGCGGACGACCGCGCGGACGGGGCCCTCCTGCTCGACCTCGACCTTCGAGATGGCCCCTTCGAAGCGCTCGGTCCTGACCGCGCCCTGGTCCTCGTCCTCGATCTCGGGCTGGCGGATCAGCACCAGGCGGCCGTTCCTGGCGATCTCCGTGGAGCCACGGGTGACCGACTTGACGAGGGTGGCGCCGGACTTGCCGATCTTCGCCGTGATGACGCCGGTCGAGACGTCGATCGTCCCACCGCTCTTGTCGACGGTGACCTTCTTCTCCGGTACGGCGGCGGCGCCGGCGGCGAGGGTGAGCTTGCCGTTGCCCGAACTCACCGCGTGGGCCGTCCACTTGAGGGAGCCGTCGGGCCAGTAGGCGAGCGGCCAGGTCTGCACGGGCACGGACTTGCCGTCGGCGTCCGTGAGCGCGAAGGTCTGGTCCTCCTGGTACGCGCCCTTCGGCCAGGGCACGCCGACGGTGGAGCCGGGCGCGGCGCCCAGGCCGCCGTCCTCCAGCCAGTCCAGGGTCACGGGACCTTCGTCGGCCCCGGCGGCTCTGGGGGCGGCCTGCGCGTCCTTGGCTCCTGGCGCCCAGCTGAACTGCGCGGCGGCTCCGGCGACGGCGGCCGCCTTGAGGATGGACCTACGGGGGATGGGAGACATGAGAAGTCCAGCCTTTCCTTCCGTACGGGGGATGCGAGGGGTGGATAGTCAGGGGCATGACAGCGAGAGGTGCGGCGCCCCGGGCGCCGACCTGGTGCGAGGGCACCGCGCGTCAGCGGTGCCGGTGGCGCTCCTCCACGGCGACGGCGGCCGCCGCGACGGCCCCCAGGACGGGGACCGCAAGCGGCGGGACGAACCAGGCGGACAGGGCCACGACGGCCAGTCCGCAGACGACCAGGAAGGACCCGGCGGGATCGAGCACGGTCCGCCGCCCGGCGTCCGCGAGCAGGGCCCGCCAGGCCGCGCCCGGCGTCCAGACGGCAGCCGCCCGCAGCAGGGCGACGGTCGCGGCGATGAGCGCGAAGACGCCGACGGCTCCGACGAGCGGCCCCCCGGGAATCCCGGCCCGCGCGGCCATGACGTCCACCCGGACCGCGACGGCGACAGCCCACCCGGCGAGCCCGACGACCCACCCGCCGCGCACGGCCGCCCGGAAGTCCGCGCCGAACTCCCGCAGGCCGCCGCCCTCGTGGGCGATACGGCGCCGCAGATGCCGCGCGCCGGCCGCGAAGGCCGCGGGGTAGGTGACGACCCCGAGACAGGCCACGGCGATCCACACGCCGGTGAGCAGGGCCTCGGCGAAGACCGCGAAGCGCTCGCCGAACACGGGCTCCTTGCGCCGGGACTCCTTGCGCGGTGCGCGGGCCTTCACGCGTGCTTGCGCCATGGTGACCGCCTCAGCCCCTTCACTTCAGTCCGGACGTCGCCATACCGTCGATGAGATAGCGCTGGAAGGCCATGAAGAAGGCGATGACCGGCACCAGCGCCACCAGCGACATCGCGATCATGCTGCCGTAGTTGGAGATGCCCTCCTGGTCGCGGAACATCATCAGGCCGAGCGAGACGGTGTACTTCTCGGGGGTGTTCAGGTAGATCAGCGGCCCCATGAAGTCGTTCCAGGCGTTGATGAAGGTGAAGATCGCGCTGGTGATGAGCGCGGGCCGGCTCAGCGGCAGCACGATCGACCAGTAGGTGCGCAGATGCCCGCAGCCGTCGAGCTTGGCGGCCTCGTCCAGCTCACGCGGCAGTCCCCGCATGAACTGCACCATCAGGAACACGAAGAAGGCTTCCGTGGCCAGGAACTTTCCGGCGACCAGCGGCACCAGGGTGTCGGTGAGTTCGAGGTTGCGGAAGAGCACGTACTGCGGAATGAGCAGCACGTGGTAAGGCAGCAGCAGCGTGCCGATCATCAGCGTGAAGAGCAGGTTCCGCCCGGCGAACCGGATCTTGGCGAAGGCGTACGCGGTCAGCGAGCTGGAGAGGACGACACCGGCCACGGCGAGGCAGGCGTACATCAGTGAGTTCCAGAAGAAGCTGCTGATGGAGATGCCGGAGATGCCGTCGGCGAGTCCGGAGAAGTTCGCCCAGACCGGCCTGGTGGGCAGCAGGTCGAGGCTGGCGATGATGTCCTTGCTCGGCTTGAACGAGGCGCCGACCACCCAGATCACGGGATAGAGGACGACCGCGAGGACGGCGAGCGCACCCACGTGCCAGGCGATCGAGCCGAAGCGCCGCCGCTCGTTCGCGGTGCGCAGGGCAGGGCTGGGGGCGGTGGTCACTTGGCGGCCTCCTCGTAGTGCACCCACTTCTTCTGCGACCAGAACAGGACCGCTGTGACGAGCGCCACCGCGATCACCAGCGTCCAGGCCATCGCGGAGGCGAAGCCCATCTGGGCCTCCTTGAAGCCCTTCTGGTAGAGGTAACAGGTGTAGACGAGCGTGGCGTCGGCGGGCCCGCAGCGGGTGTCGGAGACGACATAGGCGGAGCCGAACACCTGGAACGCGTGGATGGACTCCAGCAGCACGTTGAAGAACAGCACCGGGGAGATCATCGGCAGCGTGATGTTCCAGAACCGCCTGAGCGGACCGGCCCCGTCCACCTCGGCGGCCTCGTACAGCTCCTGCGGGACCTGCTTGAGGCCGGCCAGGAAGATGACCATGGGCGCGCCGAACTGCCAGATGCTGAGGGCCACCAGGGCGTAGATGACGTAGTCCGGGTTGCCGATCCAGCCGCCCACGTCGAGTCCGAAGATCTTCTGCCCCCGGTCCACGATCGCGTCGTCCGAGAACAGCGCCCGCCACACGAAGCCGACGGAGACGCTGGCACCGATGAGCGAGGGCATGTAGAACGCGGCCCGGTACAGGCCCTGTCCGCGCCGCTTCTGGGCGAGCAGCAGCGCGACGCCGAGCGCGAGCAGCAGCTTCAGGGGCGTGGCCACGACGACGTACTTCAGCGTGACCTCGACCGACTTCTGCCAGCGCGGGTCCTGGAACATCGTCGTGAAGTTGTCCAGCCCCACCCACTGGGGCGGGGTGAAGAGGTTGTAGCTGGTGAACGCGTAGTACAGCGACGCGATCATCGGCCCCGCCGTGAGCAGCAGGAACCCCGCGATCCACGGCGACATGAAGAGATAGCCGGCGAGGTTCTCGCGGCGCCGCCCGCGCCGCCCGGCGGCGGGAGCGGCGGACCGCTTCCCGGCCGGGCGCGCGGGCGCTTCCTTGACGAGCGTCATGGTGGTACGTCCCCTCAGCCCGCGAACGCGGCCTTGGCCTCGCTGAACAGTGCCTTGGCGGCGTCGGCCGGCTTGGTCTTGCCCTGGGCGACCTCGCCGCCGAGGCGCAGGAAGGCCGCCTCGATGACGTCGGCGCCGGACGGATGCGGGGTGATCTTGCCGAGGACGCCGGCCTTGGCGACCTCTTCCTCGTACGCCTTGACACCCTTGTTGTTGTCGTCGGCGGGCGTGAACGCCTCGTACTGTTCGGTGGTGGCGAGGATGCCGCGGTCGTAGCCCATGGTCTTGCCGACCTCGGGGTCGTGGACCATGAAGTCGATGAACTGCGCGACCTCCTTGGGGTGCTTGGTCCCGGTGAAGGCGCTCAGCATCAGCGACCCGAGGTACTGGCCGGTGTTCTTGCCGTCCGTGGTGGGGATCGGCGCGAGGCCGTAGTCCGACTCGCCCTCGCCCTCGTAGCGGATGGAGAAGTTGTCCCAGGTGAATTCGGACGCGGCGAGGCCCGCCGAGAGACCGGACTTCGGCTTGACCTGCTCGATCTTCTTCGGGTCGGCGACCAGCCCGGACCGCACGCGCTTGTAGCCGTCCTCCCACCACTGCGTCAGATCGTCCTCGGTGAAGCCGAGATCGGTGTCCGTGAAGAAGGCCTTGCCGTTCTGACGCAGATAGAGGTCGTAGAGGTACATGATGCCGAAGTAGCCGGTGTCACCGGAGATCTTCAGCTTGTCCTGGATCGTCTGGAGCGCGTCGAAGTACTCGTCCCAGGTCCAGCCCATCTTCGCCTCGACGCCTGCCTTCTCGAAGGCCTTGCGGTCGATGACCAGCGCCATGGTGTTGGCGCCGACGGGTACGCCGAGCTGCTTGCCGTCGGCCTGACCGGCCGACAGAACCCCGTTGCGGAAGTTGTCCAGGCTCAGATTGCCCGCGTCCGCCTGCGTCTTGAGATCCATCAGCACACCGCGCTTGTCGTACTTGCGCAGGAAGCCGACCGCATTCTGGAAAACGTCCGGCGGATTACCGCCGGAGGCCTGGGTCTGGAACTTCTCCCAGAACGCCTCGTAGTCCGTGAATTCAGGCTTGATCTTGATCTTCGGGTACTTCTTCTCGAAGAGCTCGATCGTCTTCTTGATGGCGATGGTGCGCGGCTCGCCACCCCACCACGCGTAACGGAGCGTCACCGTTCCGTCGCCGGAACCGCTGTCGCCGCCGCACGCGGTGGTCGCACCCAGACCGACCACGGCCGCGGAGGCCCCCGCCGCCTTCAGGATCGTACGCCTCTCAACATTCCTGCTGGTTCCCATGGTTGGGCCCCCTCCCCGCAGCGTCATCGCCGACTGCATGAATCGTTTCAAGTAAGCGCTTGCTGGCACAAGCTACGAGGGGCCTCGTGGTGCGTCAATGATTCGGACAGGAATTTCTTGTGGGCTCGCGCGGCGAGTTGACGGCCCGTCGGGAACGGTTCGGGCGCCGGATCGCCCAACTCCGCAGGTAGGGCGGGCGGGGTCGGCCGGCCGAACGCAAACCGGCCCTCCGTGCAGGGAAATTGGTCGGCCGGAAGTCGCCCGGAAGTCTCCTGCCTGAGGGTGGGCGTCAGGCGTCACAGGTTGGACCGGGCGAACATGTCCGGGCCGGTGCGGAGCGGCCCTCACCGACGCGACCCGGCGCCAGTCGGCACTGACTGGCACTCGCCGGCGCGACCCGGCACTTGGCCGACGCTCACGGACACGGGTGCGGCCCTCGCCGATGCTCGCTGAACACCCGGCACCGGCCGCCGCCGACCGGCCGGGACTGACCCGCCGGTGCGCGCGAACGCCGACGGCCCGTCCGCTCTCGCAGACGGGCCGTCGTATCCGGGTGGGCGATACTGGGTTCGAACCAGTGACCTCTTCGGTGTGAACGAAGCGCTCTCCCACTGAGCTAATCGCCCGGACGCAGGAAGAACATTACCCCATGTCAGGGGGTGCGGGTGACCAGCACGAACCCGCACCGGACGACCTCCGCACCCCCGTGGCGGATCACTTGTCCCTGATCACTGGTCCTTGATCTTCCAGGGCATGACTATGCCGAACTTCCACACGTAGAAACCGACGAGCGCGCCCACGATCACGAGGCCGATCGTCGTCAGGATGATGTTGCGGCGGCGCACCTTCGGGTCGAGGGCCCGCTGGGCCGCCTCGGTGACCTTGCGCTTGGTCCAGCGCAGCACGAGCTGGGCCCAGACGAACTCGGTCGCCCAGATCGCCATGCCGCCGAAGATCACGACCCAGCCGGGGCCGGGCAGCGGCAGCATGATGATGCCGGCGACCACGACCGCAAGGCCGATGACGAAGACGCCCACCTGCCAGCTGACATGCAGTACACGGCGTGCCTTGATGAACTCCGGCGCTCTCGAACCGAGGCCCTGCTCGCTGTCGCCCTTCACACCGTCCACTTCGATCTGTCCCGTCGCCACGGCAACTTCGCCCGGCTCGTTACTCCCCGTATTCATACGGCCAAACCCTACCGGACAGAAACCAGTCACCGGAATGGGCGTACCTCGCGAACTGGTTCTCGGCCGGAAGAGTTACGTAAACACACGCAAAACACTCAGAGGGGTTTACAACGGCACCGTAGGTGGCATGTCGATTTCGCCGACGTGCGAATCCCCGAGCGCACACTGAGCGAAAGGCCCTGGCGCTTATGAACACCACGGTCAGCTGCGAGCTGCACCTGCGCCTCGTTGTGTCGAGCGAGTCCTCCCTGCCTGTCCCCGCAGGCCTGCGGTACGACACGGCCGACCCCTACGCCGTGCACGCCACCTTCCACACCGGAGCAGAAGAGACCGTCGAGTGGGTGTTCGCCCGCGACCTCCTCGCGGAGGGCCTCCACCGGCCCACCGGAACCGGCGACGTCCGCGTCTGGCCGTCGCGCAGCCACGGCCAGGGCGTCGTCTGCATCGCCCTGAGCTCTCCGGAGGGCGAGGCGCTGCTTGAGGCCCCTGCACGGGCTCTGGAGTCCTTCCTGAAGCGAACGGATGCCGCCGTGCCTCCCGGTACGGAGCATCGGCATTTCGATCTCGATCAGGAGCTCTCGCACATCCTGGCGGAAAGCTAGGGCGAGGCGTCCCCTCAAGGCCGCCCGGCGCCGTCGACTCGGGGAGACGGCTCGGGCCAAGACAACCGCATACGGCACACATCACGCCGCCTCCGCTCCATGGAGGCGGCGTCGGTGTGCCTGTGGCCCGTGGGGGCAGTGGTGTGAGGGTGACGGTGAGTAGTGACCGGCCCAACTGCGACGGGAACCGTCGCGGCCTCCCCCGCGTTGTATTCGAAGCCACGTGCGGGCTCGGCCGATGTCCGGGCACCGCGAGCCACTACCATCGGCCAGCATCGGCGGGCGCCCCGCCCGACCCCAGGCCAGGGAGCGAAACGTGCTGATCACCCATGACACCCGGTGTGCACTCGATGCCGTGGTGGACCTGGTGAACACCTCGCCGGAGGGCGACGACACGCCGGACGGACTGCCGGATGTCGCGGCTCTCGCCGATTTCGTACGAAAGCACGAGATCAGTGATGTCGGTGTGCTGTCGGAGTTCGATCTGTCGGCGGTGCGCAAGGTACGCGGGCGGTTCGCCGCCATCTTCGCCGAACCCGAGGCGCGCAGGGCGGCCGCATTGATCAACGAGCTGGTCGCCGCCGCGGGCACCACGCCCCGGCTGACGGACCACGACGGCTACGACTGGCATGTGCACTACTTCGCGCCCGGCGCCTCCGTCGCCGACCATCTGGCGGCCGACTGCGGCATGGCGCTGGCGTTCTTCGTGGTCGCCGGGGAGCAGGAGCGGCTGCGGCGCTGCGAGGCGCCGGACTGCCGGCACGCCTTCGTGGATCTCTCCCGCAATCGTTCGCGGCGCTACTGCGACAGCCGTACCTGCGGAAACCGTCTGCATGTGGCCGCCTACCGGGCGCGACGCAAGGAAGCGGCCGGCTGACACTTCGGGTGTGTCGACGCGGACCCCGGCGGGTGGCGCCGGGGACCGCGGGTACGGCTCAGAGCAACAGCAGATCGTGCAGCGCAGCCATGAGCAGCAGACACCCGATCACCGCAAGGAAGATCATCAGCGGTGGCTGGGAAAGGGCGAAAAGGCACCCGCGAGGCTCGTCCTGAGCCGGCGCGGCCTCGCTCTGTGTCGTGTCCAGCATCTCGCGCCGATGATGGCGCAGTTGCCCCTGGTGGCGCGATCAACACGCCCGGAATGAGCGGGAGTTCGCTGGATTCCGTGATGTCCGGTTCGAGTCGTGATCGCTTACGGCCGGGCGGCGACCCACTGTGTCGTTTCAGCCCTGCGCGCGGCCGTCATATGCCGTGCTTCTTGAGGATCGCCTCGATGTCGCTGAAGTCGTCCGACGCCCCGGCCCGGGGGGCGGTCGCGGGCTTGGCGGACTGCCCAGAGCCCGCGCCCAGCGAAGGGGCCGAGGCCGACGGGGCCACCGCCTCGCGCTGCGCGGCGGACCGGGCCTCCTTGCGCTCCTTGCGGGTGCCGCCGCGCCGCCGCTCCACCGCACGGGTGCTCGCGAACAGCAGCCAGGACACGCCGAGGACTACGAAGCCGGCCCAGGCGGTCGGGCTGAAGGCGGTGTCCGCCAGCCAGTCGACGACACCGGTCATCACCAGCCCGAGGGGCACCAGCGAATACGCGGCGATGCGCGTCGCCGCGAGGAAACGCTTGCGGTACGCCGTGACCGCCGCGATGCCCAGGCCGGCCGCGGCGACGGCGGAACAGACGGTCTCGGCAATCATCCGGTCCTCCAGGGCAGGCTGGGTCGGGCAGGGCACTTTCGTCCCTTCCATCCTGCACCGTGGCAAGCCCGCCCGGCCATGCCTGCGTCCGACATCAGGGACATCTCCGGGTCGCCTCCTCCGCAGGTGCCGGTCGAGGGCGTACGACCAGGTCGGATTGGGTCGCCCGGGCCGCTGCTGGGAGACTGGGGCCATGAGCGACTCCTCCCCCGCCCGTCCCGCCGCCCCCGTCCTCGACATCTGGTGCGAGCTCCAGTGCCCCGACTGCCGCGGCGCCCTGGACGACCTCCGTGCCCTGCGTGCCCGTTATGGCGACCGGCTGGAGCTTCGACTGCGGCACTTCCCGCTGGAGAAGCACAAGCACGCCTTCGCCGCCGCGCAGGCCGCAGAGGAGGCCGCGGAGCAGGGACAGGGCTGGCCGTACGTCGAGGCCGTGCTGGGCCGGGTCGAGGAGCTGGACCGTAGGGGAGAACCCTTCCTGGTCGAGATGGCCCGGGAACTCGGCCTGGACGCCGAGGAGTTCGACACCGCGCTGATCGACGGCCGGCACATCCTGATCGTCGACGCCGACCAGGCCGAGGGCAAGGCGATCGGCGTGACCGGCACGCCGACGTATGTGATCGGCGGCGAGCGCCTCGACGGCGGCAAGAGCCAGGAGGGGCTGCGCGAGCGCATCGAGGAGATCGCCGACCGGCTGCTGGCCGAGCAGGGCGCCTGACCCTCGGCCGGAGCCTTCGCGCGCGATCCTCGCCCGCCGGACGGCTACAGCAGCGTCTTGTACAGGCCGTACTGCCGCGTCTGGTAACCGAGCGACTCGTAGAGCCGCTCGGCGGGGGCTTTGCCCGCGAAGACGTTGAGGCCGATGGTCCGGTACCCCGCGCCGATCGCCTGGGCCTCGGCCAGCAGCATCAGTGTGCGGCCGTGTCCCTTGCCGCGGTGGGCCGCGTCGGCCTCGACGTCGTAGACGTAGGCTCCGCCGTCGCGCTCCGCCACCCACAGGGTGCCCACCGGGACGCCCTCGTGCTCGAGGACGCTCAGGAACACGTTCGGCGTGCGCAGGCCGTCCGGCAGCAGTACCGCGTGGTCGCGCTCGGACCTGGCCCGGGCCTCGGCCTCCGGAACCCCGCGATCGGCCCAGCTACGGAGGTAACCCTCGTGGCTCTCGGCCAGCCAGGCCCCGTACTCGGCCTCCGTCATGGGTCGCGCCCGGCTGCCCGGCGGCAGCTCGGGCGGCGTGTCGCCGAGCACCTTGGCCATGCGGCGGTTGCGGACGACGTAGCCGAGCGCCGCGGCGAGGCGCAGCGCCGGTCCGGCGTCGCCGGGGAGGGTCGTCTCGATGCGCCGGCAGCCCCAGCCGCGCGCCACCTCCTCCGCGGCGAGGGCGGCCACCGTGCCGCGGCCGCGGCGCCGGTCCGGTTCCTCGATCCGCAGCTCCGTTATCCGGGCCACCGTGGCACCGAAGACGGGATGCGTACCGAGGCGGAGGGCGCCCACGGGACGGCCGTTCACACACACCTGATAGTGGCGCGAACGGGTCCCGTCCTCGTTGTGCTGAAGCGGCTCGGTCGGCCGCAGGGTCGTGGTCATCAGGGGTGTTCTACCCACCACACCAACCCACGGCAGCCCATTTTTCCGCTCCTACGGATCCAGGTCGTCCCCGGCCCGCTCCTCGAAGACCTGCATTGCCTTGGCGGTCACCGGGCCCGGCGCGCCCGGGAGTTCGCGGTCGTCGACCCGGTGCACGGCCTGCACGTCCCGCAGGGTGGAGGTGAGGAAGACCTCGTCGGCCCGCCCGAGGACGTCCAGCGGCAGGTCGGTCTCCTTGGCGCCGGTCCACTCGACCGCCAACGCGCGCGTGATGCCCGCGAGGCAGCCCGAGGCGACCGGTGGGGTGTGGATCTCGCCGTCCAGGACGACGAAGACATTGGATCCGGTGCCCTCGCAGAGCTGCCCGACGGTGTTACCGAACAGAGCCTCGGAAGCGCCGTGTTGGTGGGCGCGGGAGAGAGCGACGACGTTCTCGGCGTACGAGGTCGTCTTCAGACCGGTCAGCGCGCCGCGCTCGTTGCGGGTCCAGGGCACGGTGATCACGGCGGTGGAGTCGGGGCGCCGGGTGGTCTCGCCGAGGGCGACGACGAGGGTCGGGCCGTGCTCGCCGCGGTCGGAGCCGAGGGGTCCGTGGCCGCCGGTGTAGGTGATCCGCAGCCGGCCGAGCGGCATCGGATTGACCTCCAGGACGGCGGCGCAGGCGCGGCGTACCTCGTCGTGGTCGGGCTCGGGCAGAGCGAGCCCGCGCGCCGAACGCGTCAGCCGGTCGAGGTGCCGGGTCAGCGCGAACGGACGGCCGTCCACCGCCTTCACCGTCTCGAAGATGCCGTCGCCCACGGTCAGCCCGTGGTCGAAGACGGAGACACGGGCGGACTCGATGTCCTGGAGCCCGCCGTCGAGCCAGATCTTCACGTCAGTCCCTCTCCACTCACCTCGTACGCCCCCGACGCTACCGCGAGCAGCCGGGCCGCCTTCAGCTCGGTCTCCCGCCACTCCCCCTCGGGATCCGACCCCCAGGTGATCCCGGCGCCGGTGCCGAACCGCAACACACCCTCGCCCCGGTCGATCCAGAAGGTACGTATCCCGACGGCCAGCTCACCGGCACCCCGGTCGGCGTCGACCCACCCGATGCCACCGCAGTACGGCCCGCGCGGCGCCGTCTCCAGCGCCTCGAGGATCCGCAGCGCACTCGACTTGGGCGCGCCGGTGACCGAACCGGGCGGGAAGGCGGCGCCGAGCAGCTCGGACCAGCCGGCACCCTCGCGCAGCTCACCGCGCACGGTGGACACCAGATGCACCAGCCCCGGATGCTTCTCCACGGCACACAGATCCGGGACGGTCACGGACCCGGTGGCGCAGACGCGGCCGATGTCGTTCCGCACCAGGTCGACGATCATCACGTTCTCGGCATAGTCCTTCTCCAGCAGGTCCGCCTCGGTGCGCCCGGTGCCCTTGATCGGCCCCGACTCGACGACCCGCCCGTCCCGCCGCAGGAAGAGCTCGGGAGACGCGGTCGCGATCTCCAGGCCGTGCTCCGGCAGCCGGATCGTTCCTGCGTAGGGCGCCGGGTTGCCGCGGGCCAACAGGGCCGTCAGGGCGTCCACGTCGGCGTCCGCCCCGATCGGCGCGGTCAGCACCCGGCACAGGTTGGCCTGATAGACCTCGCCGGCCGCGATGTACTCGCGGATGCGCCGGACCCCCGCCGTGTACGCGACGCGATCGAGCGAGGACGTCCAGTCACCGGCCGCCGGACCGACCCACCGGCCCGGCACCGGCGCAGGCACCGGCTCATCCCTGACGTCCCGGAAGCGGGCGCAGGTCAGACCGCCCTCGAAGTCGGCGCAGACGGCCCAGAAACCGTGGGAGTCCAGGGCGGCGGGATCGCTGGTGACATCGAGGAGACCGGTGGCTACGCGGTCGCCGAAGCGGGCGAGAGGAGGGAGGTCGAGCACGCAGTCGAGTCTATGGCGGGTGACCTGCGGGTGACCTGGCCATGTCCCTACCGGAGGGCTCGGGCAGGTCCCTGAGCAGGTGCAGCGCAGCACGCTGCACAAACGCGTTTTTGTACTGGCCCCGGAATCCGCTAGAGTTCAACACGTCGCCGGGCCGCGGGAGCGGAACGAAACGACAGGCGGACGTAGCTCAGTTGGTAGAGCGCAACCTTGCCAAGGTTGAGGTCGCGAGTTCGAACCTCGTCGTCCGCTCGAAGGAACAAGGGGATCTTCCCGAACCCCTGCACTCCTGGTGGAGTGGCCGAGAGGCGAGGCAACGGCCTGCAAAGCCGTCTACACGGGTTCAAATCCCGTCTCCACCTCCAAGGACGATTAGCTCAGCGGGAGAGCGCTTCCCTGACACGGAAGAGGTCACTGGTTCAATCCCAGTATCGTCCACTGGATCTTCGACAGATCATCGAAGGTCTGGCCCGCGCGATTAGCTCAGCGGGAGAGCGCTTCCCTGACACGGAAGAGGTCACTGGTTCAATCCCAGTATCGCGCACGCAGCCCCTCTCATGGGGTGGCTGACCTGGACGATTAGCTCAGCGGGAGAGCGCTTCCCTGACACGGAAGAGGTCACTGGTTCAATCCCAGTATCGTCCACGCACCGAAGCCCCCGGTCCTGTGACCGGGGGCTTCGTCGTGGTGCGGCTCAGCTGGAGAAGAGCATGTGGCCGAAGCTCTTGTGACGCTTGTGGCCGTAGTGACCGCCGTGGTGCCCGCCGTGCGGGGCGCCCCAGGCCGGCGCCTGCGGGGCGGCCGGGTAGGCCTGCGGCGCGGCCGGAGGGGGCGGGGCCGGCTGGGACCACTGGGACTCCAGGCGGGTCAGCGACTCCAGCTCGCCGTAGTCGAGAAAAATCCCGCGGCAGCCGCTGCACTGCTCTATCTGGACGCCGTTGCGGTTGTACGTGTGCATCGGGGCTCGGCACTTCGGACACTGCATGCTCGGCTCAACTCCTCGCCGGTCGGTCCTGCTTCATGTGTCGCCAGGACAGACTCTGTCCGGCTGCGGTCGGTTGCACACTACTTTGCGTATCCCTGGGTCAACTCAGGAGGGACGGCGGCCATTCGGTCACATGCGTCCACGAGGGCCTGCTCGACCTCGTCCAGGAGACGGCCCTCCACCTGGGCCTTGGCGATCGCCCGGGCGGCGGTCTGCACGGTGAGGGCACGGGCCGGGACGTCCAGCGCGGGCCAGGGGTCGCCGTCAGCAGGGACGGCCGGTCCCTCGGCGGCGCGGTAGGCGGCGAGGAAACGATGCCATTCCTCGGGCGACAGCAGCCCACAGGCGTACCAGGCGGCCGGCCGTCCGAGATCCCAGGCCGGGACGCCCACGCCGAGGTCATCGACGTCGATGAGCAGCCAGGGGCCGTCCGGGGCCGGGTGACGGACGAGTTGACCGAGGTGGAGGTCGCCGTGGCAGAGGGTGCTGGTGTCGGGCTGCGGGGCCTCGGCACGGGCCCAGTCGGGCAGGGTGTCCCAGGCGCGGAGAACGGCAGCGGTGCCCGGACCGGTGGCCCCCGTCGCCCGGAGGCGGGACACGGCGAGGGCGGCCTTGGCGGGGCCGCGCATAGGGGGCACCGCAACGGGAGCCGGCGTTCGGTGAAGCCGGGCGAGAAGCGTCGCCGCCGCCTCCCAGGGGGCCGCATCCGGATCTTCGGGATCCACGGGAGTGCCGTACGGCCAGAAGGTCACCAGCCGGCCGTGCAGGTCGACGGGTTGCGGGCTGAGCGGGGCGAGGAGCAGGTCGGGCAGGTGGGCGGCAGTGATGAGACGGGGCGTGAGATCAGCGAGGGCGAGGCCCTGGGCGTGCGCCTTGGCGACGGTGCCGGCATGACGAACGACGGTGGCGTCGGCCCGGTCGGCGAGCGTGACGGTTGCTCCGCAAGAACAGGCGGACGTACGTGAGTGAGCCTCGACCTTGGCTCGTACGGCCAGGTCGGGAAGGAGCGGGTTCGAGGTCACGGGCGTCCTTGGATGCGGGGGAATCTGGGCCGAGGGTACGCGGACTCGGAGAGCGGTCCGCTTGGGCGTACGGCCGGAGCAGCCGGGATCTGGGGTACCCGGCGTCGGCGTGCACCGGGGTGGGGTGGGTCGCACAGCCCGGCGCTGACGGGGCACCGCCCGCGCCCACCCGTGCCGCCCCAGCGGCACGACTGCCCGCGGCTGGGGCGCCCGGCCCCGACCCAGGACGAACCCGTAGCGCAACGCGCGCCCCACCAAAAAGAGGCCGCGCTGGCCGCCGCAAGCATTCCGGCTCAACCGTCAGAGGGAACCCGCAAAAAACCGCGCAGGCCGCCGCAGGCATCCCGGCTGAACCGCCGGAGGCAAAATGCAATGCCGGCGCAGCTCCCCAGCTGCGCCGGCATTTGTGCCGTCCGCCGCACCCCCGTCCCCACGGGGTTTCATGGGTGGATGTCCCCGCCCGGACCGCTCTTCCGGGCCTGGGGTCGCCGCTCAGCGCCCCAGCATCACGCCCACGGACGACGCTTGTGTGGCCACTGTCTCCCAGCCGTCGAAGACGAGGAGGAGCAGGGCCGCCAGGGGAAGGGCCATGAGCGTCGCCACCAGCGGGTGGCGGCGGCCCTGGCGGCGGGACCGCAGCAGCGTGCGCCCCTGGGTGCGGATCAGTGTCCGCGGTGCCGTCTGGGCCATGGTCCCTCTCCTGACCTGTGTCGGTTGTCGTTGGCAGCGGCGGGTGTCTGACCTCGGGGGACGAGTGCTGCCACCCGCCGCTTGACCTCAAATCTAGGCGTCCGGCGCTCCCCGCACGTCATGCCCTCGTACCGATTGGCGGGCCTCCCGGAGGATGAGCCATGACCTGCGGAGTACTCCCCTGGGTGGAGACGAGGACCTAGGTCTCGGGGTCTTCCCGGAGGGGACGCCCGCTCTGCCCCGCTTTCTCCGAGCTGTCCTCACGCGGCACCGGCTGCTCGACGAGCGCCAGGACCCGGGTCGCCATGAAGCGGGCCGTACGCACGACCGAACCGCTTCTGGTGACTTCGCTCACTTCCACGACACCTCGGCGCACCGCCGTCTCCACCCGGCGGCCCGCCCTGCTCGCCACCACCTCGTACGTGCGCGTCGTGTCTCCCGCATCCACGACTATCTCCACGCGATCACCCTTCACGGGCTCAATCCCCCTTCTGTGATGGGTGGTTGGGGGACAAAGCACACCGAAGTAGCCCTGCTCGCCCGCCCCCTGACCACCCTTCAAGTCTCCCACCCACCACTGACAATCCATCGCCCCGAGAGGGCGCGGCCTCTGCGCACGGCGGCCCGTGGAAACGTAAGCTGTGGCTCGTCACACGGACCGGGCAGCGGGGATGAACATGGCGATGATGCGCCTGAGGCGCGAGGACCCGCGCGTCGTCGGCTCGTTCAGGCTTCACAGACGGCTCGGCGCGGGCGGTATGGGCGTCGTCTACCTGGGCTCCGACAAGAAGGGGCAACGGGTCGCGCTCAAGGTGATCCGGCCCGACCTGGCGGAGGATCAGGAGTTCCGCTCGCGGTTCGCGCGTGAGGTCTCGGCGGCCCGGCGGATTCGCGGGGGCTGTACGGCACGGCTGGTGGCCGCGGATCTGGAGGCGGAGCGCCCCTGGTTCGCCACGCAGTACGTGCCCGGCCCGTCCCTGCACGACAAGGTCGCCGACGAGGGGCCGCTCGGCGCGGCGGAGGTCGCCGCCGTGGGGGCCGCCCTGTCGGAGGGGCTGGTCGCCGTCCACGAGGCCGGCGTCGTTCACCGGGATCTCAAGCCCTCCAACATTCTGCTGTCCCCCAAGGGCCCGCGGATCATCGACTTCGGCATCGCCTGGGCGACCGGGGCCTCGACCCTCACGCACGTCGGTACGGCCGTCGGCTCCCCCGGCTTCCTAGCCCCGGAGCAGGTGCGCGGCGCCGCCGTCACCCCGGCCACGGACGTCTTCTCGCTCGGCGCCACGCTGGCCTACGCGTCGATGGGTGACTCTCCCTTCGGACACGGCAGTTCCGAGGTGATGCTGTACCGCGTCGTGCACGAGGAGGCGCAGCTCCAGGGCGTACCGGACGCGCTGGCTCCGCTGGTGCGGGCCTGTCTGGCGAAGGACCCGGAGGAACGGCCCAGCACGCTTCAGCTGTCGCTGCGTCTCAAGGAGATCGCGGCCCGGGAGGCGCAGGGGCTGGGGGACGTACGACCGCCCGCGCCGCGTTCCGCGGAGGCAGACCGTCTGACCGGGCGGCTCGCCGACACCTACCCGGAGCCGCAGCGCGCCCAGCGCCGTCCGCAGGGCACTCCCCCGCCGCGCGGCGCCGCACCCCCGCGTGGCCACGGCGCGTCCCGAGGACCGGGTCCCGCGCGCGACGGGATCCCTCCGGCGAGGGGCGCCAGCGCCACGAACAGCGGTCCGGCCGCCTCCCGGTCCGGGACCCGGTCGACGCCCGCCTCACGCAACAGTCCGCGTGGGGGCAACGGCGGCAGGCCGGCGCAGCGCAACGGTGCGGGGCGTCCGGCACCGCGGAACACGAGCACGGGTCGCCGCCCCGCCAACCCGCAGTTGCTGCGGCAGCGGCTGTTCGTGTTCGTCGTAGTGACGCTGCTCGTGGCGCTGGGCATCGCGGCGGCGCAGGGCTGTCAGGGGCCGCAGCGCGGTCTCGGCAGTGACGGAGACGTCGTACGACCGCAGCACGAGCAGGTGGATCCGGGCTCCGAGCCGTACGAGTCGACGTTCGAGATCTCCGAGTAGGCGGCTGCCGGGGCGCACGGTCGTCAGAGGCCGGGCAGGATCCGTTCGAAAAACTCGCGGTCGCCCTCGAAGACCGGGTCCAGGGACAGGAACTCCTCCGGGGTGACCCAGCGGGCCTCGCCGACCTCGTCGGGGTCGGGGACGACGTCGCCGGTGTCGGCGTTCGCCGTCCACCAGTGGAGGCGGAAGCTGCCGTCGTCCGTCTCGGACTCCCAGACCTTCGCCAGGGGGACGACGGTGAGGCCGACCTCCTCGCGGACCTCCCGGACGACTGCCTCCGGCTGGGTCTCCCCCGGCTCGATCTTGCCGCTGAGGGGTTGCCAGTAGCCGGGGCGCGCGACGGCGGGGCCGCGACGGACGGCGAGCAGACGGCCCGCGCGGAGCAGGACCGCGACGATCGCCTCGCGCTGCGCCATCGCCGTACGGGCTAGATGTGGGGGCGGCCGGTGGCCACCGCGTAGAAGGCGACCGCGGCAGCGGCACCGACGTTGAGGGAGTCGACGCCGTGGGCCATCGGGATGCGGACCCATTCGTCGGCGGCCACCAGGGCCTGGGTGGTCAGGCCGTCGCCCTCGGCGCCGAGCATCAGGGCGACCCGGTCCATCCGGTGCGGGGCGGCCTCGTCGAGGGTCTTGGCCTTCTCGTCGGGAGTGAGCGCGAGGAGCGTGAAACCGGCCTCGCGGACCGACTCCAGGCCCTTGGGCCAGGTGTCCAGACGGGCGTAGGGCACGGAGAAGACGGCGCCCATGGAGACCTTGACACTGCGGCGGTACAGGGGGTCGGCGCAGTCCGGGGAGAGCAGGACCGCGTCCATGCCGAGGGCCGCGGCCGAGCGGAAGATGGCGCCGATGTTGGTGTGGTCGTTGACCGACTCCATGACGACCACCCGGCGCGCGGACCGCAGCAGTTCGGTCGCCGTCGGGAGTGGCTTGCGCTGCATGGAGGCGAGCGCGCCGCGGTGTACGTGGTAGCCGGTGACCTGCTCGGCGAGGTCCGGGCTGACCGCGTACACCGGGGCCGGGAGCTCGTCTATGACGTCGCGCATGACGTCGACCCACTTGGCGGAGAGCAGCATCGAGCGCATCTCGTAGCCGGCTTCCTTGGCCCGTCTGATGACCTTCTCGCCCTCGGCGATGAACAGGCCCTCGGCCGGTTCGCGCTTGCGGCGCAGTTCGACGTCGGTCAGGCCCGTGTAGTCGCGCAGGCGCGGGTCGGTCGGGTCATCGACGGTGATGAGATCGGCCACAGGGTGATACTGCCTTGTCCTGGGTGCGGTGCCAACGGTTGGAACGGGTTGTGTTACCCGCGGTTACGCGGAGGGGGTCGGTCCTACGTTCACGACCTCGCCGATGACGATGACCGCCGGCGGCTTCACCTCGTGGGCGAGCACCGCCTCGCCTGCCGTCGCGAGGGTCGCGTCCACCCGGCGCTGGGCGGCCGTGGTGCCCTCCTGGACCAGGGCGACGGGCGTGTCCGGGGACTTGCCGTGGGCGATGAGGGTCTCGGCGACCTTCCTGATGGTGGCGACGCCCATGAGGATGACCAGGGTGCCGGTCAGCCTGGCGAGGGACGGCCAGTCGACCAGGGAGCGCTCGTCGTCCGGGGCGATGTGGCCGCTGACCACGGTGAACTCGTGGGCGACACCCCGGTGGGTGACTGGGATCCCGGCGGCGCCCGGGACCGAGATGGAGCTGGAGATGCCGGGCACGACCGTGCACGCGATGCCCGCCTCGGCCAGCGCCTGGACCTCCTCCATGCCGCGCCCGTAGACGAAGGGGTCGCCGCCCTTGAGGCGGACGACCGACTTGCCCTGCTTGGCATGCTCGATCAGCGCGTTGTTGATGGCCTCCTGGGCCATGAACCGGCCGTAGGGCAGCTTCGCCGCGTCGATCACCTCGACGTTCGGGGGAAGCTCCGCGAGCAGGTCGCGCGGGCCCAGGTGATCGGCGATGACCACGTCGGCCGCGGCGAGCAGGCGGCGGCCGCGCACGGTGATCAGGTCCGGGTCGCCGGGGCCGCCGCCGACCAGCGCTACTCCCGGCGTACGGGTGCGGTGGTGCGGGGCGACGAGGGTGCCGTCGCGCAGGCCCTCGACGACGGCGTCGCGGATCGCGGCGGTGTGGCGGGGGTCGCGGCCCTTGGCGTCGGTGGTGAGGACGGCGACCGTGACGCCCTCGCTGTGGCCCGTCGCCGGGGTCCAGGCGGTGGCCTCGTCGGCGTCGTCGGAGCGGACGCACCACACGCGGTTGCGCTCGGCCTCGGCGGAGGCACGGGTGTTCGCGTCGTGGTCGCTGGTGGCGATGAGGGCGTACCAGACGTCGGTGAGGTCGCCGTCCGCGTAGGGGCGCCGCTCCCAGGTGAGCTCTCCGGCGTCCACCATGGCTTCGACCGACGGGGTCACCTCGGGCGAGACGAGCGTGATGTCGGCGCCCGCTGCGATGAGTGCCGGAAGACGGCGCTGGGCGACCTCGCCGCCACCGAGGACGACGACTCGGCGGCCGGTGAGACGGAGGCCCACGGGGTAGGCGGGGTGTTCGGCCATGAGGGTGCGGCTCCTCGTGCTGGCGGTGCGATGGGTGCTACGGCGCTGGAGCAGCCCTGACGTGCGGATTTTAAACGTGGGCTCAGCGTACGGCGGGGCCGGGGGACGCGTAGGAACGCATACCCCCGGCCCTGCCCGGACTCACTTCTCGGTGACGCCCGCGGAGTCGAACGTCGCGACCTCGTGCATCGCCCTGGCCGTGCTCTGCACCAGCGGCAGCGCGAGCAGCGCGCCCGTGCCCTCGCCGAGGCGGAGGTCGAGGTCGACGAGGGGACGCAGCCCCAGCTTGTTCAGGGCGGCGACATGGCCGGGCTCGGCGCTGCGGTGGCCCGCGATGCAGGCGGCCAGGACCTCGGGGGCGATGGCGCGGGCCACCAGGGCGGCGGCACCGGCGCTGACGCCGTCCAGGATCACCGGCGTACGCAGCGACGCGCCGCCCAGCAGCAGGCCGACGATGGCGGCGTGTTCGAAGCCGCCGATCGCCGCCAGGACGCCGATGGGGTCGGCCGGGTCGGGCTGGTGGACCTCGATGGCGCGGCGAACGACCTCGGTCTTGCGGGCGAGGGTCTCGTCGTTGATGCCGGTGCCCCGGCCCGTCACGTCGGCCGGGTCGGTGTCCGTGAAGACGGAGATCAGGGCCGCCGAGGCGGTCGTGTTGGCGATGCCCATCTCGCCGGTCAGCAGGGCCTTGTTGCCGGCCGCCACCAGGTCACGGGCCGTCTCGATGCCGACCTCGATGGCCTGCTTGGCCTCCTCGCGGGTCATCGCGGGGCCGGTCGTCATGTCGGAGGTGCCCGCGCGCACCTTGCGGGGCAGCAGGCCGGGGGTGGCGGGCAGGTCGGCTGCCACACCTACGTCCACCACACACACCTCGGCGCCCACCTGGCCGGCGAACGCGTTGCAGACCGCGCCGCCGCCGAGGAAGTTGGCGACCATCTGGGCCGTCACCTCCTGCGGCCAGGGGGTGACGCCCTGGGCGTGCACACCGTGGTCACCGGCGAAGATCGCGACGGCCGCGGGCTCCGGGATCGGCGGCGGGCACTGCCGGGACAGACCGCTGAGCTGGGCGGAGATGATCTCCAGCATGCCGAGCGCGCCGGCCGGCTTCGTCATCCGCTTCTGCCGCTCCCAGGCCTCGCCGAGCGCCTTGGCGTCCAGCGGGCGGATCTGGGCGACGGTCTCGCCGAGCAGGTCGTGCGGCTCCTCACCGGGCAGCGCGCGACGGCCGTACGTCTCCTCGTGCACGACCCACGACAGGGGGCGCCGCTTGGACCAGCCGGCCTGCATCAGCTCGGGCTCGTCCGGGAACTCGTCGACGTACCCGACGCACAGGTAGGCGATCACTTCGAGGTGCTCGGGCAGCCCCAGCGCGCGGACCATCTCCCGCTCGTCGAAGAAGCTGACCCAGCCGACGCCGAGTCCCTCGGCGCGGGCGGCGAGCCAGAGGTTCTCGACCGCGAGCGCGGCTGAGTACGGCGCCATCTGCGGCTGGGTGTGCCGGCCGAGGGTGTGACGGCCGCCGCGGGTCGGGTCGGCGGTGACGACGATGTTCACCGGGGTGTCGAGGATGGCCTCGATCTTCAGTTCCTTGAACTGCTTCGCCCGGCCCTTGGGCAGCGACTTGGCGTACGCGTCACGCTGCCGCATCGCCAGCTCGTGCATGGTGCGCCGGGTGTCGGCGGACCGGATGACGACGAAGTCCCAGGGCTGCGAGTGCCCCACGGAGGGCGCGGTGTGGGCGGCCTCCAGGACACGGAGCAGCACCTCGTGCGGGATGGGGTCGCCGCGGAAGCCGTTGCGGATGTCGCGGCGCTCGCGCATGACCTTGAGGACGGCCTCGCGTTCGGCGTCGTCGTAGGCAGGCGCGGCCGGGCCGGTGGGCTGTCGTGGCTCTTCCACTGCCGCCGTGCTCTCTTCTTCCGGGGCTGCCGGGGCTTGCGGGTCGTCCTGGTCGGCGGCCCGGGTGTCCAGGTCTTCCGCGTGCTGTACGAGACCGGGGTCGCCCTCGCGGGGTGCGGGGACCGTGGCGACGGAAGCCGGTGCCTCCTCCGCCGGGAGGACGATCGGCTGCGGCGGGGTCGGAGCGAGATGCGGGGTGGTCGGCACCGAACCCTCTACGGGGACGAACTGGCCCAGCGGCTGCTCGGGCGCGGGCTCCTGGAGGACCTCGGGCTGCGCGGACTGCGCGGGCTCGACGGGCGGTTGGGCCGGGTCCTGGAAAACCTGTACGGGCTGGGCGGCCGGGGACTGGAGCTGCGGACCGGCGGGTTCGGCGACGAACGGCTCCGGGGTCTCGGCCGGGACTGCCTCTGCCGGAGCCGGTTGCGGGTCGGCGGTGTCCTGCACGACCGGGTTCGCGGCGGCGAGTGGCTGTGGCGACGCGGACGGCTCGGCGGTGACCTCCGGGGCCTGCGGGGCTTCCGGGAACTCGGCCGTGGGCTCCGCGACGGGCGCTTCCGCTTCGGGAAGGGGGGCACTCGCGGCCGCCGCCGGTTCCTCGAGCCCGGGGGCGTCCGACGGAACGGCGTCCTCGACCGGCTGCTGCGCCTGCGCGAGATTCGGATCGGCGGCGACTTCGGGGGCCTGCGGCTCCTCGACGGGCTGCGCGACCGGGACGGCGGGCTCGCTCTCCTGCTGAGCGGGCTGCTCGGCGTCCGAGGGTTGCGGGGCCGGTTCGGGGGATGAGGCGGCGGGGGCGGTGTCGGCGGGCTCGGCGACGGCGTCCGTGGGCTGCTCGGCCGACGCGAGGTGCTCCGGCTCGGGGGCGACCTCGGACTCGGGTGCGGCCTCGGGCTCGGGTGCGGCCTCGACCTGCGCCGCGTCCGATGCGGGCGGGAGGGGGGCGGCTTCCGGGGTCGGCTGAGGGCCGTCAACCGGGG
Organism: Streptomyces sp. AC550_RSS872; assembly: GCF_019049285.1. Taxonomy (GTDB): domain Bacteria; phylum Actinomycetota; class Actinomycetes; order Streptomycetales; family Streptomycetaceae; genus Streptomyces. Next base: position 185,213 of record NZ_JAGMUL010000169.1, on the reverse strand, counting down.
CGGGGGCCTCGGGGGCCTGAGCTGCCTCGGGGAACTGAGGGGCTTCGGGAGCCTGGGGGGCCTCGGGTACGGGCGGCTCGGCCACGGGTGCGGGTACGGGGGCCGCAGGCACGGCGGCGTCGGGGACCTGGACTGCTTCGGCGACGGGGGCCGGGGCGTCGGGGGTCTGCACGGCTTCAGGGGCGGGGGCCTCGGGGATCGCGTCCGCTTCAGCGGCGGGCTCCTCAGGGAGCTGCGCGGCCTCGGGCGCGGGGTCGGCCTCGGGAGCGGGAAGCTGGGCGGCTTCGGGCGCGGGGCCCTCGGAAGCATGGTCGCCCTCGGCCTCGGGTGCCTGGGGCGCCTCGGGAAGCTGCCCGGCATCGGCGACGGCGTCGGCAGCGGCGTCGGCAGCGGCAGCGGGAGCGGCGACGGCGTCGGCAGCGGGAGCGTCGGCTTCGGGTACGGAACCTTCGGGAGCCTGGTCGGCCACCGCGACCGGATCGGCCGCCTCGGCCACCGGGGCTTCAGGGGCCTCGGCTGCCTCACCGGCACCCGCAGCGGGAACCGCCGGCGCGGCAGCAGGCACCTCGTCGGCCTGAGCGGCACCGGCCACCCGGGACACCACCGCCTGGGCCACGTCCGACTGTCCGGTCGGGACAACCGTTTCGGCAGCCGTCCCCTCGGCACTCACCTGGGCCGGAGCCGGAGCCTGGACCTGGACGGCGACCGGGGCTGGGGCGCCCCAGGGGGCCGCCGGCTGCGGGGCCGCCGCCTGGGGCTGCGGAACGTCGAGGTACTCGGGGCCGGCCGGGGCCTGGCCGGGCTGGCGTACGGGTGCGCCGACGGCGCCGCGGTCGGCGAGCGAGCGGACCGGGCTGGCGGAGGCGTCGGGGAGGGGCGGGCCGAGGTGCAGGGGGCGGCGCGGAGTGATCGGCGGAATCGGCGTCGTCGGGGCCGACGGGCCGGGCAGCCGGACGGCGCTGAGGTCGACCGAGCCGCTGTCGCGGCCGGAGATCTCATGCGCGTCCGGTTCGTGCACGGCCTCGACGACCGGTTCGGGCGCGGGGGGAGCGACCTCGTTGCCCCAGGCACCCTGGGAGCCGGGCAGCAGCAGGTCTTCGTCCTCGGCGGTGGTCTCGGAGAGGTAGGTGTACGAACCGTGCGCCGCGGGGGCGCCCGGCTGCTCCACCATGCCTGCGCTCTCCGGCAGTCCCTCGCCCGGGACCTGGCCGGTGTCGGTCATGCGTACCCCTCGCCCATCGGTTAGTGCTTCCACGACCAGCTCACCGGGGACGGCGCACCGACCGCCCCCGCAGTGAAGAACGAGCGTGCGTGCCCAGCGGCACGAACGACCCGCCCAAAAAGGCGACAAAGCCATTGAGTGGCATTGTCGTGGCCGTTCGGCCGTCGCGACAGGTTGATCCGCGACAGGCCGCTGTGGACTGCGCCACGTTGCGCGTCCTCCGGTTCCGCCGTACCACACCCACCCCAAACGGGGCGTGTTTTTCCGGACATTGACCGACGAAGTGCCGGGCGACCGCGTGCGGTACAACGATCGGCCAGCCTACCGCGCGCGGTACGACAACAGGATCACGGGGACGGGTTCACGGTCACCCGGTGCGGTCGGGCAGTACCCCGCTGAGCAGGAACGCGACACTGCGCTCGCGCTCCGTCCAGGCCCGCGTGTCGAGTTCGACGGACTGAAGGAGGGAGCACTCGACGTCGTAGCCGTGTGCGCTGAGGTCGCGTCCGACGATCTCGGCGGCGTCACGGGTCGCGGCATGCGTGACGATGCGCTGCGGACGCCGGTCGGCGACGGCCGAGACGACCTCCGCTCCCCCGCCGCCGATCCGTACGACGTCCGGTTCGGGGAGGTTCTCCAGCGCGAGCGGGGCCGTGCCGTGGACGACCTGGAGCTGGACCCCGAAGCCGCGAGCGTTGGCCTCGGTTCGGGTGCAGGCCTGCGGGTCGCGGTCGACGGCGATGACGGCGGCGCCGGCCCGGGCGGCCTCGACGGAGAAGGCGCCGCTGCCGCAGCCGATGTCCCAGACGAGGTCGCCGACGCGCGGGCCCAGCCGGGTGAGTTGGGCGGCACGCAGCGGTTCCAGCTCGCCTTCGCCCATGAGGCCGCCGTAGGACTCGGCGGGCAGGGTCCAGCCGCGGGGCCCGGCGGCGGGGTCACGGCCGGCGATCCAGTCCCCGGACTCGCGCGTGGCGGCCGTGCCGCCGATGACGATGACGACGTTCGGATCGCGCCAGGTGTGGTCGGCGGCCTTGTCGGAGGTGACGACGGTGACCTGCTCGCGTTCGCTGCCCAGTGCCTCGCAGATGACGAAGGTGCGGTGGACGCCTTCCAGGAGCAGGCCGAGTTCGGCGGGTCCGGCGCCCGGTGAGGTGAGGACGGCGACTTTGGTGTGGGCGCGGCACACATTCACCGCGCGTCGCAGGGTGCGACGGTGTGCGACGACCACTTGTGCGTCGTCCCAGGGCATGCCGGCGCGGGCGAAGGCGGCGGCGACCGAGGAGACGGCGGGGACGACCTCGACCTCCAGGCCGAACTCGGGGGCGCGCAGGGTCCGTACGACGCCGAAGAACCCGGGGTCGCCGTCGGCGAGGACCACGGCGGTGCCGCGGTGGCCGGCGATCCGGCGGGCGGCGAGGGCGACGCTGCCGAGGCGGATGCGCTCGGCGGTGGGCGGCACCTCGGGGAGCGCGAGGTGGTGGGCGGCACCGGCCACGAGCGTGGCGGCGCCGAGAGCGGAGCGTGCCGCGGCGGTCAGCGGTGAGCCGTCCCAGCCGATCACCGTGACGCGGTCGGCCATCGTCGTCAGTCTCCTGGTTCGCGCAGGTCGTCGTAGGTCAGCCCGAGGGGCAGGCTCCGTGAGAGTACCTGTTCGGCGGGTCGGCGCCGCGGGTGGCCGGGGGGTCGGTTCCCGTCAGTTCCACTCGCCGAACGAGGTGAAGCCGCCGGTGTCGGCGAGTTGCTCCCCGGCGCCGTCGAGGTCCTCCGGGAGGAGGCTCCACACGATGAAGTCGGTGCGGACATCGGTCCAGCTGCCGTCCTCGGCCCGCACGTGCGCTATGCACGCGTTGCGCAGGACACCCTCGCTGATACAGCCGATCTTCTGGGCGACCTGCTGGGAGGCGGTGTTGTCGGCGGCCGTGCGCAGCTCGATGCGCTCGAACTTCTGGTCACCGAGCAGCCAGTGGGCGGTGGCGAGCGCCGCCTCGGAGGCATAGCCCTCGCCGCGTGCCCAGGGGGCGATGATGTACGACATCTCGGTGGACCGCAGCCGCCAGTTGGTCCTGGCGAGCTGGACGACGCCGACCAGGCGCTGGGTGAGGAACTCGGTGACGGCGAGGTCGAGTCCGCGGCCCGTCTCCCGTTCGGAGGGGGCGTACTCGGTGATCCAGGTGCGGGCCCGGTCCTCGGTGTAGGGCTGGGGGACGTCGGTCCAGGCGCCGACCTGCTCGTCGTTCATCATCTCGGCCAGTGCGGGCACGTCGTCCTCGTCGAGGGGACGCAGCACCAACCGCTCCGTGCTGATGGAGATGTTGGGGAAGGTGCTAGTCATGCGCCGCTCCGTAACCTTCGGAAACCTTCAGGGCCTGCTGAACTGCCCAGCATGCAGCATGAAAGCACCGAGATGCACCACGGGGCCCACACCAGGTGAAGGTGTGGACCCCGTGCGTGGCGATACGCGGTAAACGCACCGTCAGATGGAGGTCGACCGCTCAGAACGCCGCGATGACGGCGCCGTCGTACTTGTCCTCGATGAACTTCTTCACCTCGGGCGAGGTGAGCAGCTTCGCCAGCTTCTGCACCCGCGGGTCGTCCTCGTTGCCCTTCTTCACGGCGAGGAAGTTGCCGTACGGGTTGTCCTTGGGCGACTCGGCGGCGATGGCGTCCTTCGCCGGGCTGAGGTCGGCCTCCAGGGCGTAGTTGCCGTTGATGACGGCGGCGTCGACGTCCCCGAGGGAGCGCGGCAGCTGGGCCGCCTCGAGCTCCTTGAACTGGAGGTTCCTGGGGTTGGACGCGATGTCCTTGGGAGTCGCCTCGTAGCCGACGCCCGCCTTCAGCTTGATCACGCCGCCTGCCTCGAGCAGCTTCAGCGCGCGGGCCTCGTTGGTGGTGTCGTTCGGGACGGCGACCGTGGCGCCCTTCTTCAGGTCCGTCAGCTTCTTGACGCCCTGGGAGTACACGCCGAGCGGCTCCAGGTGCACCGTGGCGTTCGGCACGGCGACGATGTCGGTGCCGTTCTTCTTGTTGAAGTCGTCCAGGTACGGCTGGTGCTGGAAGTAGTTGGCGTCGACCTCACCCTGCTGGACGGCCGGGTTCAGCGGCACGTAGTCGGTGAACTCCCTGACCTCGAGCTCGAGGCCGGCCTTCTTCGCGAGCTTGTCCTTGATGTACGTGAGGATCTCGCCCTGCGGGGTGGGCGTGGCGGCGACCTTCAGCGGGGCGCTCGCGTCGGAGGCGGAGTCCTTGTCCGCGCCGCAGGCGGTGAGCCCGAGGGTGAGGGCTCCGGCGGCGAGGACGGCAGTGGTGAACTTGGCGGTGTTACGCACGAAAAGTGCCTTTCCTTATGGTGGTGCGACCCCGTGATGGTGTTACGGGGAGATGTGGGGGAGCCGGGCCTAGACGGTCTTGGTCGTCGCCGTGGACGCCTTCAGCAGTCGCAGCTTCGGGCCGGGGCCCGAGCGGCCGCCCCGGCGGTGCAGGGAGCGGGCCGCGTAGTCGCCGGCGAACTGGATGAGGGAGATCACGGCGGCGAGGATCGCGACGGTCAGCCACATCAGCTCGGTCTCGAAGCGCTGGTAGCCGTAGCGGATGGCGATGTCGCCGAGGCCGCCCGCGCCGACGGTGCCGGCCATGGCGGAGTAGCCGATGAGGGCGACGATCGTGGTCGTGGTGCTGGCGATGAGGGACGGCAGGGACTCGGGCACGAGGACCTTGCGGACGACGGTCCAGGTGTTGCCGCCCATCGACTGCACGGCCTCCACGAGCCCGCCGTCCACTTCGCGGACAGCCGTCTCGACAAGGCGGGCGAAGAACGGGATCGCGCCGATCGCGAGCGGCACGATCGCGGCCTCGCGGCCGATGGTCGTGCCGGTGACCCAGCGCGTGAAGCTCATCAGCGCGACCATCAGGATGATGAACGGCATCGACCGGGCGACGTTCACGATCTGCCCGATGACCTTGTTGGCAAGGACGTTCTGGAGGAGCCCGCCGCGGTCGGTGAGGACGATCAGGATGCCGAGCGGGAGGCCGCCGGCCACGGCGATGAGGGTGGACCAGCCGACCATGTAGAGGGTGTCCCAACACGCCTGCTCCAGCAGGGGCTGCATCGCAGACCAGTCAGTCCGGGTCACAGCTGGGCACCTTCCGTCAGCAGAACGGGCTCCTGGCCCAGTACGTCGATTTGCAGGCCCTGTTCGCGCAGGAAGCCGATCGGCACGACGTTGTCCTCGTAGCGGCCGGGCAGTTCGATGCGCATCCGGCCGACCTGGAGGCCGCCGACGGTGTCGATGGCGGCGCCGAGGATCGAGATGTCGATGTTGTAGGTGCGCGAGAGCTGGGAGATGACCGGCTGGGTGGCCGCCTCGCCCTGGAAGGTCACGTCGACGACGGTGCGGTCGTCGGCCGAGGCCTCGCCGCCGACCGGGAAGAGCGCGGAGGCCAGCTCTGAACCAGGGGTCGCGAGGAGTTCACTGACCGTGCCGGACTCGACGACGCGGCCGTTCTCCATGAGCGCGGCGGAGTCGCAGATCGACTTCACGACGTCCATCTCGTGGGTGATGAGCAGGACGGTCAGGCCCAGCTGCCGGTTCAGGTCGCGCAGCAGCTGGAGGATGGAGCGTGTGGTCTCCGGGTCGAGGGCGCTGGTGGCCTCGTCGGAGAGCAGCACCTTGGGGTCGCCGGCCAGGGCGCGGGCGATGCCGACGCGCTGCTTCTGACCGCCGGAGAGCTGCGCGGGGTAGGCCTTGGCCTTGTCGGCGAGGCCGACGAGGTCGAGGAGCTCGAGCGCCCTGCGCGACCGCTCCTTGCCGGACTTGCCGAGGATCTCCAGCGGCAGCTCGACGTTGTCCTGGACGGTCCGCGAGGACAGCAGGTTGAAGTGCTGGAAGACCATGCCGATACGGCTGCGCGCCCGCCGTAGTTCCCGGCCGGCCCGGGGGCCTCGTCCCGCTAGGGCCGTGAGGTCCTGTCCGGCGACGGTCACGGTGCCGGCGGTGGGGCGCTCCAGCAGGTTGACGCAGCGGATGAGGGAGGACTTGCCGGCGCCGGACTGGCCGATGACGCCGTAGACCTCGCCTTCGCGGACGTGCAGGTCGACGCCGTCGAGGGCGGTGACCTCACGGCCGCGTGAGCGGTAGACCTTGGTCAGGCCCGTGGTGGTGATCACTGGGGATTCCGTCACTGTCGAGTACGCGGGCGTGGGGGTGCCCTGGTACGGGAGGGAAGATGTGCGCGGGGCAATGTGGTCACGTGCGGGGCGTACGGCTCAGGGCGTACGGCGCACGGACATGCCAGGCAGCTCGCTTCGGGGCGCGAGGCTCAGGAGTGGTGCGGGGGCCCTCTAGAAGGCGCACATTCGACACATACAACGAGCACCGGGCGTCAGGGTCGCCTCGGTCGCAAGGGTGCGGCAGCTCGTCGTGGTCATGCGATCAGTAAACCAGACCTACGGTCCTTACCGACCGCCACTGTCCACATACCGGACAGCGGCGGACAGCTCTCAGCCTCGTACGGAGATCTCGATACCGGCGTCGGTGACCAGGGCGGACAGGGCCGACAGGTCCTGCACCACGTGGTCGGCGTCGAGCTCATGGGCCTGGTGGGTTGTGGTGAAGGCCACGGTGGTCATCCCGGCGGCGCGACCGGCCTGGAGACCGGCGGGGGCGTCCTCGAAGACGACGCAGTGCGCCGGGTCGACGCCGAGCTGCCGGGCGGCGAGGAGGTACGGCTCGGGGTCGGGCTTGCCGCGCGTGATGTCGTCGGCGGCGATCATCGTCTTGGGCCGGATGCCGACGGCGTCGAGCCGGGCCTCGGCGAGCCGCCGGGTCGCGGAGGTGACGACGGCCCAGCGGTCGGCGGGCAGCGAGTCGAGGAAGTCCTTGGTACCGGGCAGCAGGTGCACGCCGCCGTTCGGCACGTCCTCGACCTCCAGCGTCTCGATCCGGGCGAGGGCCTCCGGCACGACGTCGGCGGGCAGCAGCTCGGCGACTATCTCTACGGCCGGACGTCCGTGCAGCTCGACCCCGCCGAACTCCTCGGTGACGCCGTACTCCTCGGCCCAGCGTGCCCAGCAGCGGTCGACGGAGTCGAGGGAGGAGACGAGGGTGCCGTCGTTGTCGAACAGGAGGGCGCGAGCGTGGATCGTCATGGTCTGGACCCTACGGGTCGGCCGGAGCCTGCCGGACACGGCCCCGGGCGCCGACCACGGCCGGGATCGTCGCCGCCGAGCCGTCCGCCTGACCGCCGGGGGCGGGCGCATCAGGCCTTTTGGGCCGTAATAGGCTCGCCGCATGTTTGATGCCCTGACGCTGGTGACCGGGGTCGCCGCGCTGTTGCTCGCCGCGTGGTGCGGCTGGGCGGCGTACCGTGACCAGCCGACCAAGGACTGGCACTTCATCGGGATGGCCGTGGTGACGGTACTGGCCCTGGTGCAGCTGGTGGTCGGGATCGTGCTGCTGGCGCGGGGCGAGAAGCCGGAGCAGGGCACGACGATCTTCGTGGCGTATCTGCTGGGGTCGTTCGCCTGTGTTCCGGCCGCGGGCTTCATGTCGCTGGCCGAGCGCTCAAAGTGGGGTTCGGTGACGGTCGCCGCCGGCGGTGTCGTGCTGGCCGTGCTCGAGGTGCGGCTCTATGACATCTGGGGAGGCTGAGGTGACCGTGCGCGAGGACAGGCCGACGCGGCTGATCAGCGGGCCCGGGATCCTGCTGGTGTGGCTGTACGGCGTGATGGTGGTCGGGGCCGTGTCGCGGTCGGCCTACCAGATCGCGACGGAGTTCGACCGGGCGCCGCTGGCCTATTCCTTGTCGGCGGTGGCGGGGCTCGTGTACGGGTTCATCACGTACACGCTGGTGCGGGGCGGGGAGACGGCCCGTAAGGCCGCGCGGGTCTGCTGCGCGGCCGAGTTGGCGGGTGTGCTGATCGTGGGTACGTGGACCATGGTCGAGCCGTCGGCGTTCCCCGACGCCACCGTGTGGTCCGACTTCGGCATGGGGTACGTGTTCATTCCGGTGCTCTTGCCGCTGTCCGCGTTGTACTGGCTGCGCAGGCGTGCGCCTCAGGGGGATGCCGCCTGAGGTTGTCAGGCGGCCGCGGCTTGTCCGTGGTTACTCGCGCAGTTCCCCGCGCCCCTTGGGGGGTTGCAGTCACGCCGTTGTCGCGTACACCCCGGCTACCTTCTCCAGGACGACCATCGGGACGCCGTCGGCGCCCTTGGACGTGCCCACCGTCTCGTAGCCCACCTTGCGGTAGAGGCGGAGGTTGCCCTCGCTGCGGTGGCCGGTCTCCAGGCGGAACCTCTTGGCGCCGCGCTGTTCGGCCAGGGCCGCTTCCGCCGCGCGCAGCAGCCTCGCGCCGATGCCGTGGCCCTGGAGGCGGGGGTGGACGCAGAGCTTGCCGATGGCGGCCGCACCCTCCTCGGTGACGCTGCCGCGGACCGAGCCGACGACCTCCTCGCCGAGCCGCGCCACGAAGACGCAGTCCGCGGCGACCTCCGCGCGGACCGAGTCCAGGGTCTGGACGAGGGGGCCGATGCGGTAGTTGCCGTACAGCGCCGCTTCGCTCTGGAAGCACAGGTACTGCAACCTGAAGATCTGCTCCGCGTCCTGCTCGGTCGCCGCAGAGATGGTCACGCTCATGCCCATGTGCGCACGCCTCCCGCTCACCTGATCGCCTGTCGTCCCCCACTCCTATCCCCGCGCTTCGCGGGCCGCAACCTCCGGTGTGAGCAATCGGCGCAGACATCCCAGGCATCTGGAACGTTCCGGGCCGAGACTGCCCTGTGAGATACCCAACTCCCCCGCGATTTCCCGGTATGTCGGGTCCCTCGGGGAGAGGAGGGCCTCGACGAGCCGGGGGCAGCGGCCGGGGAGTCGGCGGACCGCCTCCCGCAGGGCGCGGCGGCGGGCGGCCATGAGGGCGAGGTGTTCGGGATCGTGCCCGTCGGTGTCGGCCGCGGGCTCGTGCTCGTAGGGCCGTTCCCGTCGTGTCGTACGGCGGCTTCGGCGGGCCTCGGAGCGGACGGCCCGGCGCAGCCAGCCCGGTGGGTCCGGGGGCGGGCCGTCGGTGTCGAGGCGTTCCAGGAGGCGGAGCCAGACCGCCTGTTCCAGGTCGGCCGGCTCGGTTCCGCAGGCGTGGGCCTCGGCGGAGGCCTCCGCGAGGAGCAGGGGGCGCAGGGCGGACACCAGGTCGTGGGTCATATGCGGCACGACGCGGCCGCCCGGGCAGAGGGTTGCCCGGGCGGCCGTCAGTCACCCCAACCGGGGCGCGGTGCTCAGCTGTTGACGAAGTCCTCGCGGGCCAGCACGCCCGTGTCGGGGTTGTCGGTGAAGACGCCGTCGATGCCGGTCGCGAAGTACGTCCTGTAAGCGCCGAAGACGTCGCCGTAGGCGTCCGCGTCGGTGCCCTTGCGGAAGTTCGCGGGGAGGAAGGGGTTCTCGTTGCGCATCGTCCAGGGGTGCAGGATCAGGCCGACCTTGTGCGCGTCGTTCACCAGCGTCGTGGGCGTGGTGAGGTTGCCGTTCGCGTCCTTCGGGATGACCAGGTCCAGGGTGGGGCCGATGCCCTGGGCGTAGGAGGCGATCTCCCTGAGGCCGGCCGGCTTGATCAGGTCGGCGACCGTGCGCGGGTCACCCGTCTCGACGAAGTCCCAGGGGCGGCTGGTCACGCCGGAGAGCAGGACCACGAGCGGGTTGTCGACGAGCTTGTTCAGGCGCTGGATGCTGGTCGGCTCGAAGGACTGGAGGATGACCGGGGAGTTCCGCCGGTCCTTGCCGTGCTTGTGCAGCACCTTGGCGACCCGCTCCTCCAGGGCCAGGCCCTGCTTGCGGAAGTAGGTGGGGTGCTTGAGCTCGGGGTAGATCCAGACCTGCTTGCCACGCCCCCGGGTCTGCTCGTCCTGCCAGCGCAGCACCTCTTCGAAGGTGGGGATCTCCCAGCGGCCGTCGTAGAGGGTGTTGTGCGGGCGGTTGGCCGGGATGCGCTCGATGGCGCGCAGGGTCTTCAGCTCGGCGAGCGTGAAGTCCTCCGTGAACCAGCCGGTGGTGGAGACGCCGTCGAGGAGCTTCGTCCTCTTGCGGTCGGCGAACTCGGGATGGTCGGCGACATCGGTCGTGCCGCCGATCTCCGGCTCATGGCGGCAGACGAGATGGCCGTCCTTGGTCGGCACCAGGTCGCCCGCCTCGACGACGTCGGCGCCCAGGTCGAGGGCCAGCTGGTAGGAGCCGAGGGTGTGCTCGGGCCGGTAGCCGCTGGCGCCGCGGTGGCCGATGATCGTCGGCTTGGGCAGGCTCTTCACGCCACCACCGCCTCCGTGCCGGGTCTCCGCCGCCCCCGCCGTGCCGGAGAGCCCGAAGACCGCTCCGCCCGCGCCGAGCACCGCCGCGCCGAGCAGCATCCGCCGTCCGGTGACGCCCGTCTGCTCGTTCTCCTGGGTTCCCATGTGGACCCTCCCTGACCGTCCGCTCATTCAGTGCGCGCCGATCGTAGGTGCGCCTGTGTGACAGATGGGAGACCTCCGGCGGAACTCGCGGGTGACGCTGAATGTCGTACGGGAAAGGTGAGGTGACGTTCCGTCGGGAATGGGTCCGGGGGTTGCGGGGAACCCGCTCTAGGCTCTTGGGGCGATGTCCGTCACATCGTGGCGGGTGCGTTACGACCCGTCCACGCCGCGTCACCGCAGGTAAACCTGTGTCAACAGTGCGTAAGACCTCGGTGAAGTCGGCCCACCGATGTGCGGGACCCCGGGAACCGCGAGTATCGTCCTCACCTGCACAGACTTATACAGATCCCTCGCCATCCCCTTGACCCCGGAGGGCCCGTTGTCCCGCTTCGCGCTCATCAAGGCAGTGCTCGGACCGATCATGCGCCTGATGTTCCGCCCTCAGGTGGAGGGCGCGGAGCACATCCCGGGCGACGGTCCGGTCATCCTGGCCGGCAACCACCTCACCTTCATCGACTCGATGATCCTGCCGCTGGTCTGCGACCGTCAGGTCTTCTTCATCGGCAAGGACGAGTACGTCACCGGCAAGGGCCTCAAGGGCCGCCTGATGGCCTGGTTCTTCACCGGCACCGGCATGATCCCGGTCGACCGGGACGGCGGCCGGGGCGGGGTCGCGGCGCTGATGACCGGCCGCCGCATCCTGGAGGAGGGCAAGGTCTTCGGCATCTACCCCGAGGGCACGCGGTCTCCCGACGGGCGGCTGTACCGCGGGCGCACCGGTATCGCCCGGCTGACGCTGATGACCGGCGCGCCGGTCGTCCCGTTCGCCATGATCGGCACGGACAAGATCCAGCCGGGCGGGGCGGGGATGCCCCGCCCGAGCAAGGTGACGGTGCGGTTCGGTGAGGCGATGGAGTTCTCGCGGTACGAGGGGATGGACCGCGACCGTTATGTCCTGCGGGCCGTGACCGACTCGGTGATGGCGGAGGTCATGCGGCTGTCCGGCCAGGAGTACGTGGACATGTACGCCACCAAGGCGAAAGATGCCGCGTAGCGCCATTTCGGTTCTCTCGTACGGCGGCTGCGGGTAGTACGTGGCTTGTCGCGCCCGCGCGGCGGAGCCGCATATCGATACGGCCCCGCGCCCCTGGATGAATGAGTCCAAGGGGTGTTGTTGCGGTCAGTGATCATAGGCCGTGAGTGATCGCTTGATGGGCTGTCCAGTTTGGTCGTTGTGCCAGATCGCCGCTGTGAGTGCGAGGATCCGGCACAAGACCCGGGCTGACACCCCTGCCGCGCTCTTGCCGCCGTGTCGTTCCAGGTCGAGCTGCCCTTTGAAGGTCTGATTGATCGACTCGATGACCTGCCGCAGCGGTTTGAACAGGTGCGCCCCGGCCCGCTCGGCTTCCCCCTTGCGGGCTGGCCGCAGCAACTTCAGGTGACGCTCGGCAAGGCCGTACTCGAACTCGCGGCCGAAGTAGTTCTTGTCCCCGATGATCGTCTGCCCGGGGTGAACGGCGAGGACGTCTGGCGCGGTATCGAGCATGTCGCGCAGCGTTTCGCGCTCGTCCGCCTTGGCCCCCGGTGAGTGCGAACAGGACCGGCAGTCCGCCGAGTGTGCACACCAGGTGCAGACGCAGCCCCCAGAAGTATCGCGAGTGTGATGCGCAGTAGCCGTACTGTGCCCAGCCTGCCAGGTCCGAGGCGTTGGGCCGTCTCACGGGAGCAACCGCAACCGACCGGTGTGGAGTCGACCAGCCACACATCGTCGCTCCACAGTGAGGTATCGCGGGCCACGATCCGGATCATGCTCGTGAGCAGTGAGAACGCGGCGCGCAGCCGCTTGATGTAGCCGGACTGCTGGGGCACGTAGGGAAACAGGTGGCCGAAGTCCCGCCCGACGCGGCGAAGCCAGCGCCGCTCAGAGGTGTATCCGAGCAGCGCCGACATGACCGCGAGCGTGATCAGCTCGGCGTCACTGAGCGTGGGCGTGGTTCCGACGGCAGGCCGCCACGGCGCCAGCCACGGCGAAGCCTTCAACTCGTCGTCAATCCGGGCATAGAGTGCCGTTGCGAGGGTGTCCAGGTCGTTAGTCACACATCGACGTTGGACGCCCTTGTCTCATGTCCGCAGGCGATCCCCTGGACTCATTCAGGGATCCGGGGCGTGCCCACAGCGGTGACTATGCGGCACGGTCATTTCGCAGGGCCTGGATGAGCCAGGGGTACACCGGGATCAGGTTCGGTACTACCTGCCAGCCGTTGACGATCCACACCAGCCGCCAGTATCGGTCTACCCGGGGATCGTGCGCCTCTTCGAACTGCTGGGCCATCCAGTCCCGGAATTCCGTGTCAGGGGTGCGCGCGAGCACCTCGGCGAAGCGGTGCACGAGGTCGTCGATGACGGGTGCGCCCCTGTCGCTGAGCGGGTCGATGCCCGACTCCATGGCCTCGGCCACCTTCTGACGGGTGAATTCCATCAGTTCCTCGCCGGCATCGCATTCGATGTCGAGCGGGCGCCCGGCGGCCTGACGTACGGCCGTCCGGCGCATCCGGGCACGGAAATCCTCGTCGCCGGCCAGCTCGGCGAGCTCCACCCACGCGGCGACCTGCTCGCAGGTCGGATCATCGGGGAGGTCGGGAGTGGCAGCGCGAACCATGGCCACCGCGGTCGGGTCGGCATCCACTGTGCCGAAGGTGCCCTCCATGAAATCGTCGATCAAACGTCGGCGTTCCTCGCCGGACAACTGTGTGAGCCTGTGCATGAGTGTGGTCTCCTCAGGACTGGACCCGCGTCTGGCCACGACTCGCAGAACGCTCCGACGCAGTTGCAGCACCCGGATCTGGACGTCCATGGCGTCGGCGTGCGCAGCGGCGACTTCCGCCACCGAGAGCTCGCGGTCCAGTACCCGTTGAATAGTGGCCAGGTCCATGCCCAGCTCGCGCAGTGTGCGGAGGAGTTCCAGACGAAGCAGTGCGTCGAGGTCGTAGAGCCGGTAACCGGCGGGGCTACGGGTGGTCGGCGCTACCACCCCCGAATCGGAGTAGAACCGGATGGTCCTCACAGACAAGCCGGTCCGCCGGGAAAGCTCCCCGATCGAGTAGAGAGTCGTAACGTCCATGTCCCCCACTCTGCTGTCTCCAGTCACTGGAGACTCAAGGCCATTCCCAAGCAGGGCCCGACCACGAGACGTTCCTCCGAGTTGCTGGATCATGCGTTGCGCGCTCTCCGCTGACCGCCCGGATGAAACGGGCACGCCTTGCACGTGCTGGGCGAGCGATGGCAGCGACATGCGACACCGCTCGCTGGCGGCCTACGGCTACGAGCCCTTGGACTCAATCATCTAGCGGGCACTGTCCAGCCGTTGGCCGCGGAGGAGGAACCACGCTGCCGCTGCCGCAGTGAGCAGGACCGCCGCGCCAGCCCCCGCCGCCAGCGCCAAGCCGTCCACGAAGGACTGGCGCGCCGCTTCCAACAACGCCTCGGACGTGTGGGCGGGCAGGTCCGCCGCCGCCTCCACCGCGCCGCCGAGTGACTCGTGGGCCTCGGCCGGAGTGCCCGCCGGGCCGGTGAAGTCCCGGTAGACGCCGGTCACGATCGAGCCGAGCACCGCAATACCGAGCGCCGCGCCCAGCTCGTACGCCGTCTCCGACACCGCGGACGCCGCGCCCGCCTGCTCCTTCGGAACGGAGGAGAGGATCACGTCGGACGTGACCGTGAAGGAGAAGCCGGCGCCGACGCCGACCACCAGCAAGGCGGCGCCGAGCAGGGGGTAACCCGTCGTCCGGTCGATGACCGTGAGCGCGGCGAGGGCGAGGCCGATCGCCGCGAGACCGCCGGAGACGACGGCTCGTACCGAGTAGCGGCGGGCCACACGACCGGCGATGAGACCGGCCGCCACCGCGCCGATCGCGGCCGGCAGTTCTGCCAGACCCGCTTCCAAGGGCCCCCTGCCCTGCACGAGTTGCAGGAACTGGGAGAGGAAGAAGACCAGACCGGACAGGCCGAGGATGGTCAGCAGGTCGGCCAGCACCGCACCGCTGAAGCCGCGGTGCCGGAACAGCCGCATGTCCAGCAGCGGGGAGGGCAGCGAGAGCTGGCGGCGCACGAAGCCGTAGAGCGCGGTCGCGCCGGCCAGACCGGCGGCGAGCGTGGCCCAGGTGAAGCCGTGAGCGGCCGCTTCCTTGACGGCGTACACGACACCGATCATGCCGACGAGCGACAGGGTGACGCTGATCATGTCCCAGGGGCCGGGGCTCGGGTTGCGTGACTCGGGCAGCAGCTTGATGCCGACCAGGACCAGGACGACCATCACGGGAAGGTTGATCAGAAAGACCGAGCCCCACCAGAAGTGTTCGAGCAGGAAGCCACCGGCGATCGGGCCGACGGCGGTACCGGCGGAGGCCGTCGCGCCCCAGATGCCGATGGCGAGGCTGCGTTCGCGCGGGTCGTGGAAGAGGTTGCGGATCAGGGCGAGGGTCGCCGGCATCAGGGTCGCGCCCGCGACACCGAGCAGCGCCCGGGCGACGATCATCAGCTCCGGAGTCGTCGCGTAGGCGTTGAGGACGGATATCGCGCCGAACGCCGTGGCGCCGACGAGCAGGATCCGCTTACGGCCGATGCGGTCGCCGAGGCTGCCCATCGAGACGAGCAGACCGGCGATCACGAAGGAGTAGACGTCGCCGATCCAGAGGAGCTGGGTGCCGGAGGGCGCCAGGTCCTCGCTGATGTAGGGGGTCGCGAGACCGAGGACGGTCGCGTCGACGGCCACCAGCAGCACGGCGAGTACGAGGACGGACAGCGCGAGCCAACGGCCGGGACGCTTGGTCACCGCCTCGGTCGTCGTCGCCGGCTGCAAGGTGCTGGTCATGATTCCTCTCTCTGTCCGGTGGTGTGGTGCCGTAGTGCGCCGCCGAGCAGCAGCTCGACGATCATGTGGGTGAAGTCGTTGCGGGCGACCCTGCCCTCCGCGACCGCCCAGGCCGCGGAGCCCAGCAGGCCGTAGAGCGCCTCGGTGAGCCAGACCGGGCTGAGGTCGATGCGGAACTCGCCGCTTCGCTGACCGCGCCGGAACAGCGCGGCGACCCGGTCGTCGATGCGGGCCCAGCCCGCGTTCTGCTGCTCGCCCTCGAACAGCTGGTTCTCCGTGTAGAGGAAGGCGAGCAGCCCGGCCGCCGGCTCGATCTCGCGGACCAGCCGGTGCACGGCGTCCCGCGCCGGTCCCTCGTCCAGGCGGGCGGCGTCCAGTGCGGCCTCGCACTCCGCGATGCCGAGCGACTCCAGCGCCCGCACGAGCGCGTCACGCCCGGCGAACTGCCGGTGCAGGGTGGCGCGGCTGATCCCGGCGGCCTTGGCGACCTCGTCCATGGTCGCGGTGGATTTGCGGGTCAGCAGGGCTGCGGCGGTGCGCAGTACGTGGTCACGGTCGACGGCCATGAGACGAGAGTAGCGCATGTGAGACATTGATGTCTCACCCTGGGCATGTGTGACTCACACATGCCCGGGACCGTGGCCTGTCAGTGCCAGGGCAGCTGCCCGCGCCGCTCCCAGTACGCGCCCGGCTCCTCGACCAGCGCCGCGAGCCGCTCCAGCTGCTCCTCGTCGAGGTCGACCACGGCCGCGTGCAGGTTGGACGCGAGCTGTACGGTCGTCGCTGCGCCGGAGAGCACCACACCGGCCCACGGCTGTCGGAGGATCAGCGCGAGGGCGACGGCGTCGCAGCCGAGTTCCGTCTCCTCCGCCACGGCCTTCAGCGCGTCCGGCGCGTACGAGTGCGCGAGCCGCCCGTTGGCCATGCCCTCCTTGACGATCACCGTGAGCCCGGCGTCGTGGGCCTCGGCGAGGGCGGGGCCGGCCGAGGTCTCCAGGGCGTTGTACGTCGACTGGACGGTCCGGAAGAGCGGCTCACCGTCGACCGTCACGGCGAGGGCGGCGCGGATCGCTGCCGCTTGGGCCGGGCCGCTGGTGGAGAAACCGATGGTGAGGCCCTGGGCGGCGGCCTCGGCGAGCCTGACGTGGAGGTCCTTGTCGGTGAGGGCGGGGCTGTCCGGGGTCACCGAGTGGATCTGGTAGAGGTCGAGACGGTCGCCGAGCAGGGCGTCGGACTCGGCGCGCTGACGCTCGTAGGTCTGGAGGCTGTGGTCCTTGACCTCGTGCTTCTCGGCGTCGGTGGTCCAGTCGGCGGTGTAGGTGTAGCCCCACTTGCTGCCCACGACGATGTCGTCGAACGCGGGGCGGGCGTTGAGCCAGTCGGCGAGGAACTCCTCCGAGCGGCCGTAGGAGCGGGCGGCGTCGAAGTAGCGGACGCCTTGGGCGTAGGCGGCGTCGAGGAGTTCGTGGGTGCGGGTGCGCAGCGTTTCGACGCTGCGGTTCTCCCCGAGGTCCTGCTCTCGGCCCAAGTTGATGTAGCCCGGGCGGCCGACGGCGGCGAGGCCGAGTCCGATGTGGCAGGTCGGGGTCGTTGCTGTTGCCAGTCGGGCGAAGGGCATCGCGGGCTCCGTTTCGGTCGGCTCCGGTACAGCTTCGGACCAACGTATCCCGCGATGACCTTACGTTCCGCCTACGAGCTCGGTTTGTGCGGTGCCTTGGCGAGTGCGGGATCGTTGTGGCTGATCGCGCAGTTCCCCGCGCCCCTGAAGGGCGCTGCCCCTACCGAGTCTTCTTGGCCGCCGCCCACTCGTGCTGGGCCGCCACGTCTGCCTTCACCTCGGCCAGTTGCACCGCCACCGCGCTCGGTGCCGTGCCGCCCCGGCCGTTGCGGGAGGCCAGCGCGCCCGGGACGTTGAGGACCGACCGCACCTGCGGGGTCAAGTGGGCCGAGATCTTCGCGAACTGTTCGTCCGTCAGGTCGTCCAGTTCCTTGCCCTCGGCCTCGGCGACCTTGACGCACTCGCCGGCGACCTCGTGGGCGACGCGGAAGGGGACGCCCTGCTTGACCAGCCACTCGGCGATGTCGGTGGCGAGGGAGAAGCCGGCCGGGGCCAGTTCCTCCATGCGCTCGCGGTTGACGGTGAGGGTGGCCATCATGCCGGTGAAGGC
Organism: Streptomyces sp. AC550_RSS872; assembly: GCF_019049285.1. Classification (GTDB taxonomy): domain Bacteria; phylum Actinomycetota; class Actinomycetes; order Streptomycetales; family Streptomycetaceae; genus Streptomyces. The sequence continues at coordinate 167,519 of NZ_JAGMUL010000169.1, read as the reverse complement.
GGGGAGCAGGACCTCCAGCTGGTCGCAGGAGTCGAAGACCGGCTCCTTGTCCTCCTGGAGGTCACGGTTGTACGCCAGCGGGAGCGCCTTGAGGGTGGCCATCAGGCCCGTCAGGTTGCCGATCAGGCGGCCGGACTTGCCGCGCGCGAGCTCCGCGATATCCGGGTTCTTCTTCTGCGGCATGATCGACGAGCCCGTGGAGAACGCGTCGTGCAGGGTCACGAAGGAGAACTCCTTCGTGTTCCAGATGATGATCTCCTCGGCGATCCGGGAGAGGTTCACGCCGATCATCGCGGTGATGAAGGCGAACTCGGCGACGAAGTCACGGGAGGCCGTGCCGTCGATCGAGTTGGCGGCCGACCCGTGCTCGAAGCCGAGGTCCTTCGCCACCGCCTCCGGGTCCAGGCCGAGGGAAGATCCCGCCAGGGCACCCGAGCCGTACGGGGAGACCGCGGTGCGCTCGTCCCACTGGCGCAGCCGCTCCGCGTCCCGGGACAGGGACTGGACGTGGGCCAGGACATGGTGGGCGAAGAGCACCGGCTGGGCGTGCTGGAGGTGGGTGCGGCCGGGCATCGCCACGTCCGGATGGGCCTCCGCGAGGCCGATCAGCGCGTCCTGGAGGTCGGCGATCAGACCGCCGATGACGCGGGCGTGGTCCCGCAGGTACATCCGGAAGAGGGTGGCCACCTGGTCGTTCCTCGACCGTCCCGCGCGCAGCTTGCCGCCGAGGTCGGCGCCGAGGCGCTCCAGCAGGCCGCGCTCCAGGGCGGTGTGCACGTCCTCGTCGGCGATCGTGCCCACGAAGGAGCCGTCGGCGACATCCGCTTCGAGCTGGTCAAGGCCCGCGATCATCCGGGTCAGCTCGTCCTCCGTGAGCAGCCCCGCCTTGTGCAGCACGCGCGCGTGGGCACGCGAACCGGCGATGTCGTACGGGGCCAGCCGCCAGTCGAAGTGGACGGATGCGGACAGCTTGGCCAGGGCCTCGGCGGGACCGTCGGCGAAACGGCCGCCCCAGAGCCGGACGTCACCGCTGTTGCTGCTCACTTGCTGCGCTCCTCGGGAGGGTCTGGATGTGGCACCGCCTCCCCGTGGCGTGAACGGGGAGGCGGTCGTCAGGCTAGTGCGCTTGACCACACATTCACCTGCATGAGTATGCAGAGCTCTGCATGATTCGTCAATTCAGGAAGCCGGGTCGGTCAACTCAGGGTTGGGGTGCGGCAGAAAATTCGCGCTCCCTTTGAACGCGGGAAACCGCTTACCCGTACCTCTCGCCGAACGCAGGCGCCGCGTTTGCAGCAGACATCACGCACAGACGACATCCCCGAACCCGAGTGAGGCATCCGCATGTCCAGGGCTCTTCCGAAGTACAACAAGCGCCGCGTCGCGTTCATCGGCGGTGCCGCCGCGGTGGCGCTGTCCGGCACGGTGATCGCCGGCTTCGCCCTTGCCGGGGAGACGACATCGTCTTCGAAGAGCACCGGCACGAACGCCCGCACGCTGGCCGGACCCGGCACCATCACGTGCCCGGACGTGACCGGCCGGCTGCCCGCGATCCCCGCGTCCGCGCAGGCCGAGGTCGACCGCAACCTCGCCCAGCTCCAGACCCAGATCGACGAAGCCAACCAACGCCTCGTCAACACCGTCGGCCAGGGCGGACCCAACTTCGTCCAGAACGCCATCCTCGGCCCGCTGGAAGACAAGCGCGTAGCCGCACTCAACCGCATCGAGACCGCCATCGGCCGCGCGGCCGCCAAGCCCGAGGGGCTGGAGGCGTTCGCCCCCTGCACGCTCAACGCCGATGGCGCCGGTGGCGGGGCGGGTGCGGGTGAGGAGGCCGGCGCCGGTGCCGGTGCCGGTGAGGACGCGGAGGCGGGCGCGGGCGCGGAGGCCGGTGCCGGTGAGGAAGGGGGCGCCGGTGCCGACGCCGGTGCGGGTGAGGACGCCGGTGACGCGGCGGGCGACGCGGGGAACGCCGGCGTCGGCACCATCACGTGCCCGGACGTGACCGGCCAGCTGCCCGCGATCCCCGCGTCCGCACAGGCCGAGGTCGACCGCAACCTCGCCCAGCTCCAGACCCAGATCGACGAAGCCAACCAACGCCTCGTCAACACCGTCGGCCAGGGCGGACCCAACTTCGTCCAGAACGCCATCCTCGGCCCGCTGGAAGACAAGCGCGTAGCCGCACTCAACCGCATCGAGACCGCCATCGGCCGCGCGGCCGCCAAGCCCGAGGGGCTGGAGGCGTTCGCCCCCTGCACGCTCAACCAGTGACGTGACAGGCAGCCGTGGCCGCCCCGTTGGCACGCCGGCCGGGGCGGCCGCGGTGATTCCGTACACACCCCACAATTCCTTAGACAAACGAACGACCTGGGTCCATACTCGGTTGACGTGGGAAAAACCTATGCACGCATAGACGGCAGACTCCGCACGTTCATCGAGGAGCAGCCCCTCTTCTTCACCGCGACCGCTCCCCTGTCGGCCGACGGCACGGTCAACCTCTCCCCCAAAGGCCTCAAGGGCTCCTTCGCGATCCTCGACGAAGTGACCCTGGCCTACCTCGACTTCGCCGGCTCCAACGCCGAGACGGTCGCGCATCTGCGGGAGAACGGCCGGATCACCCTGATGTGGTGCGCCTTCCAGGGCCCGCCCAACATCGTGCGGGTGCACGGCCGCGGTGAGGCGGTCTTCCGTGACGACCCGCGGTTCAAGGAGTTGCTCGGGCACTTTCCCGACATCGACCCGTCCCTGCACGGTCTGCGCGCGATCGTCCTGGTGCGGGCCGATGTCATTCGCGACTCCTGCGGATACGCGGTACCGCTCATGACGTACGACGAGGATCGCGACCTGCACGCCAGGCGGTTCGCGCGCGAGGACGACGACTCGCTGAGCGCGTACTTCGCCAAGAGGCACATCGCGACCAGCCTGGATGGCCTACCCGGAGTGCCGTTGCCCCTCCCGCCGTCTAGCGTCTGAACCATGCGCCCCGGTGTCGTCGCCCTCGCGTCCGCGTCCCTCCTCGTAGTCGGCGCCGCGCCGGCCGGCACGCCCCGGCCCCCGCTGCCCGCACGCATGGCCGACACCGGGGGCGGCACCCAGCTGATCAGCGCCGTGGCACCGGGAGCGGGCTCGACGTCCGGCACCGTGACCTGGTGGGACCGGGTCGACGGGACATGGGTGAAGGCCGGCTCGGCGTCCGCCCGCTTCGGCGCGAAGGGGCTCGTCGAGGGGGCCAGGCGCAGGCAGAGCACCAACACCACGCCGACCGGGCTGTACGGGCTGCCGTACGCCTTCGGCATCGAGGCGGCGCCGCGCGGGACGTCGTACGAGTACCGCCGGGTGGGCAAGGACTCCTGGTGGTGCCAGGACAACGACTCCCGTGTCTACAACCGGTGGAGCGAGCCGCGGGCCCGTGACTGCCGGGCCGCCGAGTCCGAGCACCTCGTCTCGTACGGGGCGCTGTACGCGCACGCGCTCGTCATCGGGTTCAACTACGAGCGTCCGGTGAAGGGCCGCGGAGCCGGGATCTTCCTCCATGTGAAGGGGCGCGGGGCGACGGCCGGGTGTGTGTCGGTGTCGCGGGACGCGATGCGCCGGATCCTCAGATGGGCCGATCCGGGGCGCAAACCGCACATCGCGATCGGGACGGCGAAAGGGCCGACGGCCATCACCCGGTACTGAGCGCGCACCGCTGAACACACGGACCTCCTCGCACGTATCTCAGGGCCAAGGGACCACGCCCATCACGCACTCCCCTTGCTCCCGTCCCCGGAGGAACCGTGACCACCACGCTCGCAGGCGGCCGTGCCGCTCGCCGCCAGACGATGCGCCGCATCCGCCCACGCCGCTCCCCGGCCGTACCGCTGGTGATCGCCCTATGGGCGGGCGCGGCGGCGGTGCTGTGGCTGTGGTGGGACAACACGCCGTCCCTCGCGGACAACACCGCGAAGATCCTGGCCGCGGGGCGGATCACCGGGCTGCTCGCCGGCTATCTGATGGCGCTCGTCGTGCTCCAGATGGCCCGGGTTCCGGCGCTGGAGCGGCGGGTGGGCTCGGACCGGGTCGCGCGCTGGCACGCGATGAGCGGGCGCTACACGATCTGCCTGGTCATCGCGCATGTCTTCCTCACGATGTGGGCGTACGCGTTGCAGGCCGGCAAGACGCTCGGTGACGTAGTGCAGCAGACGGTCGACTCGGTCAACACGCTGCCGGACATGGGCAAGGCGGCCATCGGCACCGGGCTGCTGTTCCTCATAGCGTTCCTGTCGATCGGGGGCGTCCGCCGCCGGATCCCGTACGACACCTGGTACCACGTGCACCTGCTGACGTACGCGGCCGTGTACCTGACGTTCTGGCACCAGATCACCACCGGCAACGAGTTCGCCGTCGAGCCCACCGCGAAGACCTTCTGGTACGGGCTGTACGGCATCGTGACCGCCCTGGTGCTCTGGTACCGGGTCATCACCCCGATCCGCCTCAACCTGCGGCACCGGATGTACGTCGAGGCGGTCATCGAGGAGACGCCGGGCATCGTGTCGGTGCTGATCGGCGGGCGCAAGCTGCACCGGATGGGGGCGGAGGCCGGGCAGTTCTTCCGGTGGCGGTTCAAGGCGCCGGGGATGCGGTTCAGTTCCCACCCGTACTCGCTGTCGGCGGCGCCCCGACCGGACATGCTGCGGATCACGGTCAAGGCGATCGGCGACCACACGTCGCGACTGCGTGACCTGAGGCCCGGCACCAAGGTGTGGGCCGAGGGGCCGTACGGCGCCATGACCGCCCAGCGGCGCAGCCGCGGCAAGGTGCTGCTGGTCGCCGGCGGTGTCGGCATCACACCGATGCGGGCCCTGTTCGAGACGCTGCCCGGCGCGGCCGGTGACATCACCCTCCTCTACCGGGCCAACAGCACCCAGGACCTGGCGCTGTGGGACGAGCTGGCCAAGATCGCCGACGAGCGCGGTGCCCGTCTGATGTACGCGGTGAACAGCCCGGACGGCGAGCGGCCCGACATCTCGGCGGAGCGGTTGCGGCAGAAGCTGCCCGACATCGACAAGCACGACGTTTTCATGTGCGGGCCGGCCGGCTTCGCGCAGTCCGTCTACGAAGCACTGCGCGGCGCGGGTGTGCCCGCCCGCCGCATCCATCACGAGTCGTTCGAGATGTGAGCGACGGGACTCAAAAGACTTCAGGAGCTGTAGGAGCGATGAGGAAGAGTCATCCCATCAGGCGTGTCGTGCTGGCCGGCGCCGCCACCGTGTCCGGGATCGTGCTGCTGCTGTCGCTGAAACCGGCGTCCGACCCGGGTTCCGCGCAGGCGGCAGGCGTCGGCGCACCGCCGGCGGCCTCGGCCCAGGGCGGCGCCCAGGCGGCCGCCACCGGCACGTTCACCGGTGACGCGGCGCAGACCCAGTACGGGGCCGTGCAGGTACGGCTGACCGTGGCCAACGGGAAGATCACGAAGGCCGACGCCGTCCAGGCC
>NZ_JAGMUL010000169.1:0-162030 GCF_019049285.1 Streptomyces sp. AC550_RSS872 | reverse complement strand
GACATCGACGCCGTCTCCGGAGCCACCTACACCAGCGCCGGCTACAAGGAATCCCTCCAGTCCGCCCTCGACAAGGCACAGGCGAGCGCCGGTTCGTCCCAGGGCTCCGGCGCCGCCCAGGCCGCCACGGTCACCGGCGACGCCGTCCAGACGCAGTACGGCGCGGTCCAGGTCCGCATCACCGTCAACGGCGGCAAGATCACCAAGGCCGGGACGGTCCAGGCACCCAAGGGCGGCCAGAGCGACCAGATCACCGCCAACGCCGTACCCAAGCTCAACCAAGCCGCCGTCGCAGCAGGCACCGCCGACATCGACGCCGTCTCCGGAGCCACCTACACCAGCGCCGGCTACAAGGAATCCCTCCAGTCGGCACTGGACCAGGCCGGTGGCTGACACGGTGGTGGAACCGACAGAAGCTCCCGCCGCGGTGCGTCATGCGGAGGAGGTCATGGGGACGGTCTTCTCCTTCGACGTCCGCGGCGGGGACCCCGGTGCCGTGCAGTCGGCGCTGGACGAGGCGGTCGCCGGACTGCACCGGGTCGACGAGGTGTTCAGCACCTACCGCGACGACAGCCAGGTCTCGCGGCTGGTCCGCGGTGAGCTGACCGTCGACGCGTGCGATCCGGAGGTCGCCGAGGTGCTGGAGCTCGGCGCCGAGGCGGAGCGGACCAGCGAGGGCTGGTTCAGCACGTCGTACGAGGGCCGCCTCGACCCGACCGGCATCGTCAAGGGCTGGTCGGTGGAACGGGCGGCCCGCCGCCTCGCGGCCGTCCCCGGCGTGAGCGGCGTCAGCCTCAACGGCGGCGGTGACGTCCAGCTCCTGGGCGTACCGGGCGCACAGCGCCCCTGGCGGGTGGGAGTCGCCGACCCCCTCCGCCCGGGCGGCCTGGCTGCCGTGATCTCCGCCGCCGGCCTGTCCGAACTGGCGGTCGCCACCTCCGGTACCGCAGAACGCGGCGCCCATATCGTCGACCCCCGCACGGGCCGCTCCGCGGTGACGGACCTGGTGGCGGTGACGGTGGTGGCCCCCAGCCTGACCTGGGCGGACTGCTGGGCGACAGCGGCGTTCGCGATGGGGTCGAGGCAGGGACTGCGGTGGCTGGAGTCCCTGCCGGACGTGGAGGCGCTCTTGATCACGGCGGGGGATGAAGTCCGCTGCACAGGCGGCCTCGCATCTCGACTGGGTTGAGGGCGACGTCCCTGGGGGGTGCGGGGCTGTATCGATTTGCGGCTCCGCCGCGTGTGCGCGACCAACCACACTGAACCGGCAGTCGGCAACTCACCGCCACCGCCCCTCTCAGTGCCCGTTCTGAGCCAACCGCAGCAAGTGATCGGCCAGCGCCTGACCCCCCGTAGGATTCCGGCTGATCAGCAGCAACGTATCGTCACCGGCAATGGTCCCCAGGATGTCCTGCAACTCGGCCTGATCAATGGCCGAGGCCAGGAACTGCGCCGCCCCGGGAGGGGTCCGCAGGACCACGAGATTCGCCGAAGCCTCCGCGGAGATCAGCAGCTCCTGCGACAACCGCCGCATCCGCTCCTCCTTCGCCGACTCCCCCAGCGGCGCGCGCGGCGTACGAAACCCGCCCTCGCTCGGCACCGCGTAGATCAGGTCACCGTCGTTGTTACGGATCTTCACCGCGTTCAGCTCGTCCAGATCCCGGGAGAGCGTCGCCTGCGTGACGCTCAGCCCGTCGTCCGACAGCAGCTTCGCCAACTGACTCTGCGACCGCACCGGCTGCCGGTTGAGGATGTCCACGATCCGGCGGTGGCGTGCGGTACGCGTCTGTGGCACGGCAGGCCCGGCGGCCCCGTTGTGCTCGTGGTCCTGCGCCTGACTCATCGTCGTCTCATTCCCCGGATCATCCGTCCCCGTTGGCAACGTCCAGGATGCCGGGAAGGGCCTGAAGAAGCGCTTCCACTTCGTCGTCCCCGAGGTTCAGCGGCGGCATGAGCCGTACGACCTCGGGGGCGGGCGCGTTCACCAGGAATCCGGCGTCCTGAGCCGCCTGCTGCACCTTGGCGGCGTGCGGCTCGGTGAGCACGATACCCAGGAGCAGTCCCGCGCCCCGGACAAAGCCGATCAGCGGGTGGCCCAGCGCCTCGATCCCGTCGCGCAACTTCTCGCTCTGCCGCTTGACGTTCTCCAGCAACCCGTCGTTCGCGATGGTGTCCAGTACCGCCAGCCCGGCGGCACACGCGACCGGGTTGCCGCCGAAGGTCGTCCCGTGGTGCCCGGGCTGGAGCAGCTCCGCGGCCCGCCCGAAGGCGACCGTCGCGCCCAGCGGCAGTCCGCCGCCGAGCTGCTTGGCGAGGGTGACGACATCGGGCAGCACGCCCTCGTGGGCCTGGTACTCGAACCAGTGCCCGGTCCGGCCGACGCCGGTCTGCACCTCGTCGAGGACGAGCAGCGCCCCGCTGGCGGCGGTGATCGCCCGTGCCGCCTTCAGATAGCCGGCCGGAGGCACGACGACCCCGAGTTCGCCCTGGATCGGCTCGATGATCACGAGGGCCGTCTCCTCGGTGACCGCGGCGGCCAGCGCCTGCGCGTCACCGAACGGCACGTGCGTGACGTCACCGGGCAGCGGCAGGAACGGCTCGCGCTTGCCGGGCTGGCCGGTCATCGCGAGGGCACCCATGGTGCGGCCGTGGAAGCCGCCCTCGGTGGCGACGATGTGGGTCCGGCCGGTCAGCCGGCCGATCTTGAAGGCGGCCTCGTTGGCCTCAGCGCCGGAGTTGCAGAAGAAGACCCTGCCGTCCCGGCCGAAGAGCTGGAGGAGCCGTTCGGCGAGGGCGACGGTCGGCTCGGCCATGAAGAAGTTGGAGATGTGACCGAGGGACGCGATCTGCTTGCTGACGGCCTCGACGATCGCCGGGTGGGCGTGCCCGAGCGCGTTGGTCGCGATGCCGCCGACGAAGTCGAGGTACTCCCTGCCGTCGGCGTCCCAGACCTTGAGACCCTCACCACGCACGAGAGGGAGCCGCGGAGTGCCGTAGTTGTTCATGAGCGAGCCCTGCCACCGCTGGGCGTACTCCTGGTTCCCGGTCATTCCGCATCCCCCTCAGCTACGTCCGGCACGACCATCGTGCCGATGCCTTCGTCGGTGAAGATCTCCAGCAGGATCGAGTGCTGGACCCGGCCGTCGATGACGCGGGCGGTGGTGACGCCGCCGCGCACGGCGTGCAGACAGCCCTCCATCTTCGGCACCATGCCGGAGCTCAACTCCGGCAGCAGCTTCTCCAGTTGGGAAGCGGTGAGGCGGCTGATCACCTCGTCGGAGTGGGGCCAGTCCTCGTAGAGGCCCTCGACGTCCGTGAGGACCATGAGGGTTTCGGCGCCCAGAGCAGCAGCGAGTGCCGCAGCCGCCGTATCAGCATTGACGTTGTAGACATGTCCGTCGTCCTCGGAACGGGCGATCGACGAGACGACCGGGATCCGGCCGTCGGCCAGCAGGGCCTCGATCGCGCCCGTGTCGATGGAGGTGATCTCGCCGACCCGGCCGATGTCGACCAGCTCGCCGTCGATCTCGGGCTGGTGCTTGGTGGCGGTGATGGTGTGCGCGTCCTCGCCGGTCAGGCCGACGGCCAGCGGGCCGTGCTGGTTGAGCAGGTTGACCAGCTCGCGCTGCACCTGTCCGGCCAGCACCATCCGTACGACGTCCATGGCGTCCTCGGTGGTGACCCTGAGGCCCGCCTTGAACTCGCTGACGATGCCGTGCTTGTCGAGGGCGGCGCTGATCTGCGGGCCGCCGCCGTGCACGACGACCGGCTTGAGGCCGGCGTGGTGCAGGAAGACGACGTCCTGGGCGAAGGCGGCCTTCAGCTCCTCGTCGATCATGGCGTTGCCGCCGAACTTGATGACGACGGTCTTGCCGTTGTGCCGGACCAGCCAGGGCAGCGCCTCGATGAGGATCTGGGCCTTGGGGAGCGCGGTGTGCTTGCGCGCGGGTGAGTTGCTCATGAGGAGTAGGCGCTGTTCTCGTGGACGTAGTCGGCGGTGAGGTCGTTGGTCCAGATGGTCGCGGTCTCGGAGCCCGCGGCCAGGTCGGCGACGATGTGCACCTCGCGGTAGCGCATGTCGACCTTCTCGCGGTCCTCGCCGACGCCGCCGTTCTTGCAGACCCAGACGCCGTTGATGGCGACGTTGAGCCGGTCGGGCTCGAAGGCGGCGGACGTGGTGCCGATCGCGGAGAGGACGCGGCCCCAGTTGGGGTCCTCGCCGTGGAGGGCGCACTTGAGGAGGTTGTTGCGGGCGATGGAGCGGCCCACCTCGACGGCGTCGTCCTCGGTCGCGGCGTTGACCACCTCGACCTTGATGTCCTTGCTGGCGCCCTCGGCGTCCCGGATGAGCTGCTGGCCGAGGTCGTCGCAGACGGCCCGTACGGCTTCGGCGAACTCCTCGTACTCCGGGGTGACTTCGGCGGCGCCGGAGGCGAGCAGCAGCACGGTGTCGTTGGTGGACATGCAGCCGTCGGAGTCGACGCGGTCGAAGGTGACCTTGGTGGCGGCGCGCAGGGCCTTGTCCAGGACGTCGTCGTCGAGGGCGGCGTCGGTGGTGAGGACGACCAGCATGGTGGCGAGGCCGGGGGCGAGCATGCCGGCGCCCTTGGCCATGCCGCCGACGGTCCAGCCGTCCTTGGTCACGACGGACGTCTTGTGGACGGTGTCGGTGGTCTTGATGGCGATGGCGGCCTTCTCGCCGCCGTGCTCGGAGAGCTGCGCGGCGGCGGTCTCGACGCCGGGCAGCAGTTTGTCCATGGGGAGGAGGACGCCGATGAGGCCGGTGGAGCAGACGGCGATCTCGATGGCGCCGCGGCCGAGGACCTCGGCGGCCTTCTCGGCGGTGGCGTGGGTGTCCTGGAAGCCCTTGGGGCCCGTACAGGCGTTGGCGCCCCCGGAGTTGAGGACGACGGCGGAGACCTGGCCGCTCTTCAGGACCTGCTCGGACCACTGGACCGGCGCGGCCTTCACCCGGTTGGAGGTGAAGACACCGGCGGCGGCGCGGCGGGGCCCGGTGTTGACCACCAGGGCCAGGTCCGGGTTGCCGTTCTCCTTGATTCCGGCGGCGATGCCCGCCGCCGTGAATCCCTTTGCTGCCGTCACGCTCACGGCGCAACTCCGATCGTCGTCAGTCCGGTGGTCTCGGCGAGACCCAGGGCGAGGTTCATGCTCTGGACGGCACCGCCCGCGGTGCCCTTGGTCAGATTGTCGATGGCGCTGATCGCGATGATGCGGTTCGCGGCGGCGTCGTACGCGACCTGCACCTGAACGGCGTTCGAACCGTAGACGGACGCCGTGGCGGGCCACTGTCCCTCCGGGAGGAGGTGGACGAAGGGCTCGTCGGCGAAGGCCTTCTCGTAGGCGGCGCGCACGGAGTCCGCCGTGACGCCGGGGCGGGCGTTCGCGCTGCACGTGGCGAGGATGCCGCGGGGCATCGGGGCGAGGGTCGGCGTGAAGGAGACGGACACCCGCTCCCCTGCCGCCCCGCTGAGGTTCTGGATCATCTCGGGCGTGTGCCGGTGGCCGCCGCCGACGCCGTACGGCGTCATCGAGCCCATGACCTCGCTGCCCAGCAGATGGGGCTTGAGCGCCTTGCCCGCTCCGGAGGTGCCGGACGCGGCGACGATCACGGCGTCGGGTTCGGCCAGACCGGCGGCGTAGGCCGGGAAGAGGGCGAGCGAGACGGCGGTCGGGTAGCAGCCGGGTACCGCGATGCGCTTGGACCCCTCCAGCGCGGCGCGGCCACCCGGCAGCTCGGGGAGGCCGTACGGCCAGGTGCCGGCGTGCGGGGAGCCGTAGAACGTCTCCCAGTCGGCCGCGTCCTTCAGCCGGAAGTCGGCCCCCATGTCGACGACGAGCACGTCCGGGCCGAGCTGCTCGGCGACGGCTGCGGACTGTCCGTGGGGCAGGGCGAGGAAGACGACGTCGTGTCCGGAGAGAACCTCGGGGGTCGTCTCCTGGAGTGTGCGGTCGGCGAGGGGCAGCAGGTGCGGCTGGAGCGCACCGAGCCTCTGCCCCGCGTTCGAGTGGCCCGTCAGGGCCCCGATCTCGACCTCGGGGTGCGCCAGGAGCAGACGCAGCAGTTCCCCGCCCGCGTATCCACTCGCTCCGGCCACTGCCGCACGTACCGCCATGGAATCCTCCTCCTAGAGGGCATGACTATACGTTTCGCCGCAGGTTTATGCAATCTTGGCTGGATGCCAAGGTCCACAACTGCGGACTTCGGGATCGGCTGAGGTTCGGGGACGGCTGGGTACGTCGGTGGAGCTCGCCATGGCAGGTGGGCGACGGCAAGGTCTGCCGGCCGATCCGGAATATGGCTCACGTACCGGTGCTGTCGTCCCGCCCGACGCCCTCGCGATACGCCGATGGCCGCTACGAGTCCGGCGTGCCGTCGATGACCTCTTGGTGCGCTTCCTTGATCGATGAGTTCGAAGCGCAGCGGTCGGTGGGACTGTCCTTGGGCGTTCGGGCTCGGTGCTCGTGCCCGCGGCGGTGACGGGTTGCCGCTGGTCCCAGGGGGTACCAACGCACGGTCACGCGCGCGCGTGACCCGGGTCAGGACGGGCTCGGTTCCCGGTGGGCGAGCTCGGGGAAGGCCTCTTCCCAGACCGCACGGATGTGTCTGCCGATCAGCGTGCGCAGGTCGGGCCGCCGGGCGAGCAGCAGTTCGCGGTTGAGGAAGGCGGCGAGGTCGTAGGCGCGCAGAGATGCTGCGTGCCAGGTACGCGCGCCGTTTGCCGAGGTCGCTCATGGAGCTTGCCGGTCCCGTACATGGCGGTGTCGGGTTGCCGCCGTATGTCGCGTGGTCAGGCCTCCGGTAACACCCGAAACCCACTGGCGCGCTCGTCGTCCTCATCACCTTTGCCCGGGATGTGCACATCGGGTATGTGTTCAGGTCTTCCGCCGGCAGGTCCGCGCCCGGGGCATCGGGTGCGACGGTCAGTAAGCCGTCGCCGGGGCGTGCAGGACGTGCACACTGATCCTGCCCTGCCCGAGAAGTCGGCTTCTCGACCACCGGCACAGTCCTGGCGCAGGGACATGGCGGAGTTGACGTACGGGCCACTGCTCCGGCCAAATCCCTTCGTTGAGCCACTGGTATACCGCGGGTTGATCACTCTCGGTGGCTGCCTCTGTCGCAACGGATGCTGGCAGGGCGCCGACTCAGGGGGAGACGGCGTTCACGCCCACTGCGGAACGACTGCGACCGGGCAATGCGCGTGGTGCAGCAGCGTGTGGCCCACGCGGCCGAGTTGCAGGCCGAAGTAGCCGTGCCTGCGACGCGCCCCGATGATCACGAGGTCCGCGGCGGCCGAGCGGGTCACGAGGACACGGCTGGCCGGGCCCTCGACAGTGACTCGGCGTACCCGGACGCCCGGATGTTCAGCCTCGGCCTCGCGCAGCACTTCGTCGAGCTGAGCTGCCGCCAGCCCTTCGCGCTCGCGCGCGGGATGGTCCGTGCCCTCTTGTGCGGACCAGCGCCACGCGCGTACGGCGTCGAGGACACATCCGCGTGCCTCGGCCTCGCGGAAGGCAAAGCGCACGGCCCGGCCGCTGGTCGCGGGATCTCCTGCGCCGAACAGGATCCGCTCGTGCAGACCGACCATGCCCGCCTCGTCGCCCCGGACCACGATCACCGTGCAGTGCGCTCGGGCGGCCACGCCCAGGCCAACCGATCCGAGAAGCAGTCCCTTCAGCTCACCGCGGCCCCGGTCTCCCGTCACCAGGGCGCAGGCGTTGTGGCCCTCGCGCAGTAGGGCGTCGACCGGCTCGGCAGGGACGATGTCCGTAGTCACCTTGACGGCCGGGGCACGCCGTGTGGCACGCTCAGCCGCCGAGGCGACGATGTGTTCGGCCAGCACGCGCTCGGAGGGGCGTTCCCGTTCGAGCGACGGTACGGCGGTCTCGTAGCGCTCCCAGAGGGAGGCGTACACCAGCCGCAGCGGCAGATCGCCTCGTGCGGCCTCGTCCACTGCCCAGTCCACGGCCCGCAGGCTCGCGTCCGATCCGTCGACGCCTACGACCAGGGGGAGTGTCATCGCCCTCACCGCCTTCTGTGGGGCTGCCCTGTCGGACAGCCAGGGCTCTGATCTCAGCGTCGTACTAGCGGGGGACGGCCACGAGAGGCGGATGGGCATGGTGCTGGGGACGTTCGGCCCTGGCCTTCGGTCCGAGTGGTGCCGACACCCCGACAACCTGGGCAGACCGTGCCAGGGGCTCTACTCGGTCGGCACAGGCACCCACCACACCAGGGTGGTTCCGCCCTCGGCCGGGCTGTTCAGCTCCAGTTCCCCCTCCAACTGCCGAGCCCGCTCCGCCATGTTACGCAGCCCGCTGCGGCGGCCGTCCGCCGGGATCCCCACACCGTTGTCCGTGACCGTGAGGCGGACCTGGCGGGAGTCGGCCAACAGCACGATGTCGGCCCGGTCGGCGTGGGCGTGCCGGGCGATGTTGGTGAGGGCCTCGGAGAGGACGGCCACCAGGTGGTCGGCGATCTCGCGCGGCACCTGGGTCTCCACCAGCCCCTCCATCCGCACGCTGGGCGCGAAGCCGATCACCGGTGCCGCCTCCCCCACGATCCGCACCACACGCGCGCGCAGCCCGGCCTCGGCCGCGCCTTCCCGCGAGCGGAGGCCGAAGATCGTCGACCTGATGATCTTGATGGTCTCGTCCAGGTCGTCCACTGCGCGCACGACGCGTTCCGACGCCTCGGGGTGCTCGATGAACCGGCCCGCGCTCTGCAAGGTCATACCTGTGGCGAACAGCCGCTGGATCGCGAGGTCGTGCAGGTCGCGGGCGATGCGGTCGCGGTCCTTGAGCACGGCGACCTCCTCGGCGTCCGCGCGCCGCTCCGCCAGCTCCATCGCGACCGCCGCCTGTGCCGCGAAGCCCTTGAGCGGTTCGATCTCCTTGTCCGAGAACACCGTCCGGCCGGTCTCACGGACCAGCAGGACGACGCCCCGGAACCCGCCGGAGTCTGTTCCGATCGGGACGGCGACGGCCGGGCCGAGTCCGGCGAAGCGGGAGGGTGCGGACGACACCCGTTCGTCGTGTGACACGTCAGTGCTGGTGGCGGGGGTGCCGGAGACGAGCGCCTCACCGATCAGGCTGCCCTCCCTGGGGATCACCAGACCGCGGTGGGTGTCCGCGTCCGTCCCGACGGCGAGTTCCACGGCGAGCGAGTCGGTGTCCTGCACGGGCATCGCGACCAGGGCCAGGGCCGCGCCGGCGATCTCCCGCGCCCGGTCGGCGATCAGCCCGAGGACCTCGCCCCGCTCGCCGCCCGACATCAGGGTGTGGGTGATCTCCGCATTCGCCCGCAGCCAGCGTTCCCGCAGCCGAGAGTCCTCGTACAACCGGGCGTTGTCGATCGCGACGCCGGCCGCCACGGCCAGGGTGGACAGGACCGACTCGTCCTCCTCGTCGAACTGCGCCCCGCCCCGCTTCTCGGTCAGGTACAGGTTGCCGAAAACCTGATCGCGTACGCGGATGGGGACGCCCAGGAAGGTGTTCATCGGCGGGTGGTTGGGCGGGAAGCCGTACGAGGCCGGGTGCTCGGAGATCTTTCCCAGGCGGAGCGGCTCGGGATGGCGGATCAGCTCCCCGAGGATGCCATGGCCCTCCGGGTAGTGGCCGATCCGGCCGATCTGCTTCTCCGTGACTCCGACCGTGTGGAAGGCGGACAGCCACTTGCCGTCCGGTCCGATCACGCCGAGGGCTGCGTACTCGGCGTCGACCAGCACGGCCGCGGCTTCGACGATGCTGCGCAGGGCCTGCTCCAGCTCCAGCTCCCGGCCGACGGACAGCACCGCCTCCAGCAGGCTGTGCACCCGGTCGCGGGTGCCGCGGGCGGCGTCCAGGCGTGCCTGGAGCTCCTCCAGCAGCTCGTCCAGCCGGAGCTGCGGGAGCCGTACGCGGGCTTCCCAGGGCTCCTCGGGGCTTCCCACCTGCGTCTCCTCCGGTCACGTGGACGGGCGGGCACCGGCCGCTCCGGATACGGCTCACGGTACCGGCCCACGGCACGCGACGGGATGGCATCGCATTCAGTGGTACGTACGTGGGGTCAGGGGCCCGTTCCGCCGTGCCCGGGTACCCGGCTCACCGGGAGGCCGGCCGCGCGCTTGGGCCGTTCGGCCCCGCCTCGGGGACGGACAGCATCTGCACGGCCCGTCCGAACCCGTTCGACGCTGGAGCTACGTCGAGATCAAGAACCGACCCGAAAGCCGAACCCAAGAGCCGGACGAGCCCGCCGAGCCGAGGAGCGCAGCCTCATGGTCCGTTACGTGTATGACTTCCACGAGGGCCGCCGGGACATGGCGGACCTGCTGGGCAGCAAGGGCGCGAACCTGGCCGAGATGACCCGCCTGGGCCTGCCGGTCCCGCCGGGTTTCACCGTCATCACCGACGCGTGCCGCGCCTTCCTCGCCACCGGCGCGGAACCGCACGGCTTGGTGGCGGAGGTCTCCCGGCACCTGTCGACCGTCGAGACCGCCGCCGGGCGGCGGCTGGGGCAGCGGGACGACCCGTTGCTGCTGTCCGTCCGGTCCGGAGCCCGGTTCTCGATGCCCGGAATGATGGAGACGGTGCTGGACATCGGTCTGAACGACGACTCCGTCCTGGGACTGGCCAAGGTCTCGGGCAGTGAGCGGTTCGCCTGGGACTCGTACCGCAGGCTCGTCCAGATGTTCGGCAGTACGGTCATGGGCGTCGACCCGGCGCTGTTCGAGCGGGCCATGACGACGCTCAAGAGCCTGCGCCACGCTCCCGACGATCTGCACCTCGACGCGCACGACCTCGCTGAGTTGGTGGAGGCGTACAAGGAGCTGATCCGCGACGAGACCGGGGAGGACTTCCCTCCATCGCCCGCCGAGCAACTGCGCCGGGCCATCCTGGCCGTCTTCCGCTCCTGGAACGGCGAACGCGCCCGCATCTACCGGCGCCGCGAGCACATCCCGGACGACCTGGGCACCGCCGTGACGGTTCAGCGCATGGTCTTCGGCAACCTCGGTCCGGACTCCGGCAGCGGCGTCGCCTTCACCCGCGACCCGGCCACCGGCCGCAGCGGGCTCTATGGCGACTACCTGCCCAACGCGCAAGGCGAGGACGTCGTCGCCGGTATCCGCAACACCGTGCCTCTGGTCGAGCTGGAGCGGCGCGACCCCCGGTCGTACGAACAGCTGCTCGCCCACCTGCGGACCCTGGAGCGGCACTACCGGGACCTGTGCGACATCGAGTTCACCATCGAGCGCGGCACGCTGTGGATGCTGCAGACCCGGGTCGGCAAACGCACCGCCGAGGCCGCGTTCGCCATCGCCGCCGAACTGACCGACGAGGGGCTGGTCTCTGCGGACGAGGCCCTGGCGCGGGTGGATGGCGACGGGCTCGCCCGGCTGATGTTCCCGCGTTTCGACGCGTCCGAGATCGGTGAGCCGCTCGCCCCCGGCATTCCCGCGTCCCCAGGTGCCGCGGTAGGCGCGGCGGTCTTCGACTCCGCCGAGGCGGTACGGCGTGCCGCGGCAGGCGAGCAGGTGGTCCTGGTGCGCCAGGAGACCACCCCCGACGATCTGCCGGGCATGATCGCCGCCCAGGCCGTGCTGACCAGCCGCGGCGGTAAGACCAGTCACGCGGCCGTGGTGGCCCGGGGTATGGGCAAGGTCTGTGTGTGCGGCGCCGAGGAACTCGCCGTGGACACCGAGGCCCGGCGCTTCACCACCCGTGTCGGCACGGTCGTCGAGGAGGGCACCGTCATCTCCGTGGACGGCTCCGCCGGTGCCGTGTATCCGGGGGCGGTCCCGCTGGCCGACTCCGCGGTGATGCGGTTCCTGGAGAACGGCGAGCGGTCCGCGGGCGTCGTCAGTGCCGTGGCCCGCGCTCTCGAACACGCGGATGCCGTACGACGGCTGGAGGTGCGTGCCAACGCGGACACCCCGGAGGACGCGCGGCGCGCCCGTCGCTTCGGGGCGCAGGGCATCGGGCTGTGCCGCACCGAGCACATGTTCCTCGGCGAGCGGCGCAAGCTGGTCGAGGAGATGATCCTGGCCCGCGACGACACCGAGCGCGAGCGGGCGCTGGAGGCTCTTCTGCCGCTCCAGCGGCAGGACTTCACCGCGATCCTGGAGGCGATGGACGGCCTGCCGGTCACCATCCGCCTGCTGGACCCGCCGCTGCACGAGTTCCTGCCCGACCGCACCGAACTCGCCGTACGAGTGGCCGCGACAGACCAACCGGACCCGCACGACGTCGAGTTGCTCGACGCGGTGAACCGTATGCACGAGGAGAACCCGATGCTCGGGCTGCGGGGCGTGCGCCTCGGCCTGGTGGTTCCGGGACTGGTGGCCATGCAGGTACGGGCCGTCGCCGAGGCCGTCGTGGCCCGGATCCGGGCCGGCGGCTTCCCGCACGCCGAGATCATGGTGCCGCTGGTCGGCGCCGTGGAGGAACTGCGGATCGAGCGCGCGGAGGTGGAGCGGGTGCTCGCCGAGGTGTCCGAGGAGTCCGGCGTCACCGTACGGTGCCCGGTCGGCACGATGATCGAGCTGCCCCGCGCCGCGCTCACGGCGGGCCGCATCGCCGAGGAGGCCGAGTTCTTCTCCTTCGGCACGAACGACCTCACCCAGACGACCTGGGGTTTCTCCCGCGACGACGTCGAGGCGGCGTTCTTCTCCGCCTACCTCGACAAGGGCGTGTTCGCCACCTCGCCCTTCGAGACGATCGACCGCGACGGCGTAGGCCGATTGGTTCGCATCGCTGTCGACGAGGGCCGCGCGGCCCGGCCCGGCCTGATGATCGGCGTCTGCGGCGAGCACGGCGGTGATCCCGACTCCGTTCACTTCTTCCACGCGGCGGGGCTGGACTACGTGTCCTGCTCGCCGTTCCGGGTGCCGGTCGCACGTCTGGAGGCGGGGCGGGCGGCGCTGTCCGGGACCGAGGGCAGCGACAGTCGGTGAGGGCCGTCCGGGCCGGAACCGGGGCCCATCGGCCCTCGCACCTGGCACTTGTCCGAGGGATGGTGGAAGCCGGAGCGGCACCGATCCCCCGCGGTGTCGCTCCGCTCATGGACGAACCCATCAGTCAGCAACGCACCCCCAACGGAAGCCAGTCATGGTCCACGACGACAGTCGGCCGGTCCTCGCAGGACCGCGCCGCCGCATCGAGCTCGACAGCGCCGAGGCACTGCGGCTGCTGGGCAGCGTGTCCCTGGGGCGGATCGTCTGCACCCGGCACGCACTGCCGACCGTACGCCCGGTCAACCATGCCCTGGACGACGGAGACATCGTCATCCGCACCCACGAGGGCGCCGGACGAGGCTCGATGCGTCCCAGGCGGTACGCACCGTCGACGGGGCGACGATCGTCGCGCTGCACGGCGGGGCACCCCGCTCGCCGCGTCGCCGAGATCGTGCTCGGTGTGGACTCCCGCAACCTCGCCGACACGGCCCTCGACTTCGCCTTCGACAGCGCCCGGCTGTGGGGCGTACGACTCCGTGCCGTGCACGCGTGGAGTTTCCCTTCTTGCGCGGCCGAGCTGCCCTTCGGCGTACCGGAGGAGGACCGCGCCGCTTGGGCGGACCAGGAGGTACAGCTGCTGTCCGACGCGCTGCGCAGCCGTGGCGGGAGAAGTACCCCGAGGTGCGCGTGCTGGAGGACGTTCGGCTGTTCACTCCGGCCCATGCCCTGGTCCAGCGGCCCGTGAGCGCCGGGCTGGTGGTCGTGGGCCGGGGCGCGCGGGGCGAGCCGGGGCCGGTCGCGCGGGCGTTGTTGCGTGAGGCCGTGTGCCCCGTCGCCGTGGTGCCGTCGTAGCAGGCCTCGGCCTTCTTGCCAGGTCTCGACAAACGACCCGCGGGCCTCGGCAAACGACCCTGGTGCCCGCTGTCCGGGCACCAGGGTCGTCCGTTTCGCGGGCTAATCCCAGTCCGTCAGCTCGGCGGCAACACGCCTCGCCCACTCCTCGATCGCGGTGAAGTCCCGGAAGTCCCCGCCCTTCCCGGAGCGCAGGATCATGCCGGCGACCCACCCCTTCGCGCCTTCCTCCAAGCAGCCGCCGAAGGTGACGTGCTCCCGGGCGTCCAGCCTCACCATGGCCTTCTTCACCCCGGGCACGGGCGGGATGTCCCGCTCGGAGGCCGAGGGGTCGAGAGGGCCGCTGCTGAAGAGCCAGAGCGGGCGTTCGGCGAGGGCCCGGCCGTGCCGCCGGACGAAGCGGCGGGCGTCCTTGTGCCAGCGTCCGGCGTACAGTCCGCCGCCGACGACGACGGCGTCGTACGAGGACACGCTCGCCACGGTCCGGGCGGGCAGGGCATCCGCCGTGAGCCCGTTCTTGCGCAGGACGTCGGCGATGGCTTCGGCGATCTGCGCGGTTGATCCGTTGGTTGTTCCGTAGGCCACCAACACGTTGCCGGTCATGGTGGTCCGCCTCCTCTCAGAGCCGACGCAGCCAGTCGTCGACGATGTCGGCGCCGTAGTCGGACCAGTGGAGCTGCGCCGGGTCGCGCTCGGCGCTGATGGCGATGCGTCGCCCGTCGACGGTGATCGAGCTGTCGTCGTGGACGACGTCGCGTCGGATGTGCCCGAACGTCGAGTCGTACTCCAACAGGTGGGCCAGGGTGGCGGGTGAGGTGATGTCGTTGATCGCGACCACCTCGACGTCCTGGGTGCCCGCTTCGGCGCGGTCGAGTGCCGCGCGCAGATAGGTGCGGCCGATACGGCCGAAGCCGTTGATGCCGACGCGTACGGTCATGATGGCGAACCCCTTCCGGGAACAGGCGCGTTCAGGCGTTCCAGGTCCAGTCGGCGACCTCGGGCAGGTCGGTGCCGTGCCCGCGAATCCAGTCGTGGTGGCGGGTGCGGGCGTCGGCCATCTGCTGGCGTACGGCGGCGGCGCGCACCGCGAGGCCGGGGACCCGGTCGATGACGTCCATGACCAGGCGGTAGCGGTCGAGGTCGTTGCGGACGACCATGTCGAACGGTGTCGTCGTGGTGCCGGACTCCTTGTAGCCGCGTACGTGCAGGTTCGGGTGGCCGGTGCGGCGGTAGGCGAGGCGGTGGATCAGCCAGGGATAGCCGTGGTAGGCGAAGATCACCGGCTTGTCCCTCGTGAACAGGCCGTCGTACTCGAAGTCGGTCATGCCGTGCGGGTGCTCCTCGCGTGGCAGCAGCCGGGTCATGTCGACGACGTTGACCACTCGCACGGCCAGGCCGGGCAGGTGACGGCGGAGCAGTTGGGCGGCGGCCAGCACCTCCTGGGTGGGCACGTCGCCGGCGCAGGCGAGGACTACGTCCGGTTCGCCGCCGTTCTCCGTGCCGGCCCAGTCCCAGATGCCGACTCCGCGCGCGCAGTGGGCGCGGGCGGCCTCCATGGACAGCCAGTCGAAGCAGGGCTGCTTGCCGGCCACGATCACATTGACGTAGTCGCGGCTGCGCAGGGCGTGGTCGGCGACGGACAGGAGCGTGTTGGCGTCCGGCGGCAGATAGACCCGTACGACTTCCGGGCTCTTGTTGAGGACGTGGTCGACGAAGCCGGGGTCCTGGTGGGAGAAGCCGTTGTGGTCCTGCCGCCAGACGTGCGACGTGAGCAGGTAGTTCAGGGAGGCGATCGGGGCGCGCCACGGCAGCTCCCTCGATGTCTTCAGCCACTTGATGTGCTGGTTGACCATGGAGTCGACGATGTGGACGAAGGCCTCGTAGCAGGAGAACAGTCCGTGCCGGCCGGTGAGGAGGTAGCCCTCCAGCCAGCCCTGGCAGGTGTGCTCGGAGAGGATCTCCAGCACGCGGCCGTGCCGGTCCAGATGTTCGTCGACGGGGAGGGTGCCTGCTTGCCAGGCCTTTCCGCTGGCCTCGAAGACGGCTTGGAGCCGGTTGGACGCCGTCTCGTCCGGGCCGACGACCCGGAAGTCCCTGCGGGAGCGGGTGTCCTTCATGACCTGCGCCAGGAGGTCGCCGAGGACCCGGGTCGGCTCGTGCAGGGTCACGCCTGGCTTGTCGACGGGTACCGCGAAGGACTTCAGGGAGCGGATGGGCAGGTCGCGGACGAGGAGTCCGCCATTGGCGTGCGGGGTGGCCCCCAGGCGCCGGGAACCTTCCGGAACACAGGCGAGGACGTCGGCGACGGGGCGGCCGTCCGGGTGGAAGAGCTCTGCGGGCCGGTAGGAGCGCAGCCATGCCTCCAACTGCCGCAGGTGCTCCGGGTTTTCCCGTACGCCCGCGAGCGGGACCTGATGAGAGCGCCAGGTTCCCTCCACCGGCAGTCCGTCGACCTCGGCGGGGCCGGTCCAGCCTTTCGGCGTGCGCAGGACGATCACCGGCCAGTGCACGCGCTCGGTGACGCCGTCGTCGCGGGCGGAGCGCTGCATCAGGGCGATACGGTCCAGTGCCTCGTCGAATGCGCGCGCCATGGCACGGTGGACGGCGACGGGGTCGTCTCCGGTGACGTGGAGCGGTTCGTATCCGTATCCCCGCAGGAGCTGGTCGAGTTCGGCCTCCGGCAGACGGGACAGCACGGTCGGGTTGGCGATCTTGTAGCCATTGAGATGCAGGATCGGCAGGACGGCGCCGTCGTGGACCGGGTCGAGGAACTTGTTGGAGTGCCAGGAGGCGGCCAGCGGTCCGGTCTCCGCCTCGCCGTCGCCGATCAGGCAGGCGACCAGCAGGTCCGGGTTGTCGAACGCGGCGCCGTAGGCGTGCGCGAGCGAGTAGCCGAGTTCGCCGCCCTCATGGATGGAGCCCGGGACCTCCGGCGCCACATGGCTCGGCACACCACCGGGGAACGAGAACTGCCGGAACAGCAGCTCCATGCCTTCTGCGTCGCGCGAGACGTCCGGGTAGATCTCGCTGTAGCTGCCGTCCAGCCACGACCCGGCGAGCACCGACGGCCCGCCGTGCCCCGGACCCCATACGCACAGGGCGTTGATCTCGCGCGCCTTGATGACCCGGTTGAGGTGTGTGTACACGAGGTTCAGCCCCGGTGAGGTACCCCAGTGGCCGAGCAGCCGCGGCTTGATGTGCTGGGGCTTGAGGGGCTCGGTCAGCAGCGGGTTCGCCATCAGGTAGATCTGTCCCGCGGCAAGGTAGTTGGCGGCGCGCCAGTGCGCGTCGAGGGTGCGCAGTTCGTCGTCGGGGAGTTCGGAAAGTGCCGTGGCGTTCTGGTGTTCCACCTTCGACATGGGAGGACTCCGGAAGTCGTCGATTCGGATCGCAGGGCGGAGAAACGGGCAGGGCCAGCCGCAGGGCAGTGACCGGGCGGTGACCCTGCCAAGCAGAGCGTCTTGCTCGAATGCTCACTCCCGCTCGGGCACGATGGCGACCGGACAGGCCGAGTGGTGCAGCACCCCGTGGGCCACCCGGCCCAGCTGAAGCCCGAAGTGCCGGTGGCGACGCTCGGCGCCGATGACCAGGAGGTCGGCACGGCGCGAGGCGTCGGCAAGGACGTTCCGCGTGGTGCCCTCGAACGCACGGCGGTGAGTTTCGACATCGGCGCAGACGTCGTGCAGCGCCTTTTCCAGTACCTCCACCGCCTGCTGCTCATGCATCCGGGCGGGTTCCCCGGCGAGCAGAGGGTGGCCCGTGGTCTCGTGTGCGGGGCACCGCCAGGCGCGCACGGCCTCCAGGACCGCGCCTCGCCGCCGCGCCTCGTCGGAGGCGAAACGCACCGCCGCCGGAGTCGTCCGCCTCTCACCGACGCCGACGACCACGCGACCGTGCGTCCCCGAGCGGACCTGGTTGTCGTGACTGCCGCGGACGACGACCATCGGGCAGTGCGCGTGCCCGGCGACGGTGAGACTCACCGACCCCAGCAGCGCCTCGGTGATACCGCTCCGGCCGCGGGTGCCCGTCACCAGCAGGGCGGCGTTGCGACTCTCCCGCACCAGCGCGTGGTCGGGTTCCTCGGGCAGCGTGTCGGTGGAGATCTTCACGGCGGTCTGCCGGCGCTCGGCGCGCAGGGCGGCGGTCTCCACGATGTCCTCGGCCCGCACTTGCTCGGACTGCTTGCCCAGGTCCTGGGCGAGCGCGGCGCCTTCGTACCGCTCCCACAGCGAGGCGTACACCAGCCGCAGCGGCACCTCGCGCAGTACGGCCTCGTCGGCCGCCCAGTCGACGGCCCGCAGGCTGGGCTCGGAGCCGTCCACGCCGACGACGATCGGCAGGTCGTCCATCGCCATCACCGCCCCGCACCGAGGTCGAAGACGATCCGGGCCTTGACCTGGCCGCGCAGCACGTCGTCGATGGACTCGTTGACGGAGCTGAGCGGGCGGGTCTCGCAGATGACCCGGGTGCGGCCGGCGGCGTGCAGCTGGAAGACCTCGGCGAGGTCCTGCCGGGTGCCGACGATCGAGCCGATCACGCTTGTCCCGTTCAGGACGGTGTCGAAGATCGGGACCTGGATGGTGCCGTGGGCGGGCAGGGCGACCATGACGAGCTTGCCGCCGCGCCGCAGCCCGGAGTTGACGGCCGTGAACGCGTCCTCGTTCACCGCCAGCGCGATGGCCGCGTGAGCGCCGCCGTGCCGCTTGAGCACCTCGCCCACGTCGTGCTTGCGGGCGTCGATGACGAGGTCGGCGCCCAGTTCGGCGGCGAGTTCGAGCTTCTCGTCGGTGACGTCGATGGCGGCGACGGTGGCTCCGGCGATCTTCGCGTACTGCACGGCCAGATGACCGAGTCCACCGATCCCGGAGATGGCAACGAGCTGGGTGGGCTTCACGTCGGCGACCTTGAGCGCCTTGTACGTGGTGACGCCGGCGCAGGTCAGCGGGGCGGCGTCGATCGCGGTCACGCTCTCGGGCACCGGCTGCGCGAAGTCCGCCCAGGCCAGCAGCTTCTCGGCGTACCCGCCGTCGCAGCCGTACCCGGTGTTGATCTGCTGCTCGCACAGCGTCTCCCAGCCGGACAGACAGTGCTCGCACCGCCCGCAGGCCTTGCCGAGCCACGGCACGGCGACCCGCTGTCCCAGGCTCAGGTGGGTCACGCCATCGCCGAGTTTCTCGACGAGGCCGACTCCTTCATGCCCGGGCACGAAGGGCGGGTTGGGCTTGACGGACCAGTCTCCGTGGGCGGCGTGGATGTCGGTGTGGCACAGCCCGGAGGCCTCGACCCGGACGCGGACCTGGCCGGGGCCGGGCTCGGGGCCGGGGCGGTCCTCGATGACGAGGGGCTCGCCGAAGGCCCGTACGACTGCTGCCTTCATGGTTTCTGCTCCTTGATGGAGGGCGGGTCAGCCGTGCGGGACGACGGCGACGGGAGCGGTGGCGTGGTGCAGGACGGCGTGGGTGACGGGCCCGATGTGGGCGCCGAACGGGCTGCGGCGGATCCGACGGCCCACGACGACCAGGGAGGCTTCGCGGGAGGCGTCGACGAGGTGACTGCCGGGCGTGCCGAAGTGTGATTCCTCGGCGACCTCGACGTCCGGGAACTGCTTGCGCCACGGGCGTATGACCTCGGTCAACGCGGTGGTCTCGCGGCGGGCCAGGGATCCGTGGAGTTCGAGGTCCGCTGACAGGCCGTAGGCGTAGTACGGGGGCGGGTTCCAACCGTGCACGACCCTCAATGAGGTGCTACGGCGGGAGGCGGCGGCGAACGCGAACTCGATCAGCTCCTCGTCCGGGCTCTCGATGTCGAGGCCGAGGACGACGGGCCGGAACGCGGTCGCGGCGGACGGGATGCCGACGGGGTCCATCTCGTGCTCGTCGGCGGCCTGCTGGGCGGCGCGGACCAGGACGACCGGCCGCTCGGTGTGGGCCACGACGGCGAGTCCGACCGAGCCGACCATGAAGCCGCCGATGCCGCTCAGGCCACGGGAGCCGAGAACGAGCAGTTCGGCTTCCTGCGCCAGGTCGGCCAGCACTTCGGCGGGCCGGCCGGACTGCTGCTCGGTGATCACGTCGAGGCCCGGGTGGCGCAGCCGGATGCCCTCGGCCGCTTCGCGGGGGATCCGTTCGATCCAGTGCTGCTGGGTCTCGGCGCCGAGGAGCGGCGCCTGGGCCATGGGCGCCGGAACGGGCTCCCAGACGTGGACCAGCTTCAGCGGCAGCCCGAGCAACTGTGCTTCGCGGGCCGCCCACTCGGCCGCCGCGCGGCTCTCACGCGAACCGTCGAGGCCGACGGTGACGCTGAGGGTGATGGTGCGGGTCATGTTTCCACCTCCGGAACCGGTGGTCCCGATTCGAGCTTCGTCTGCGGACACAGCCCCACGGCAGGGGCCGCAGGTCCCTGCCGTGGGGCCGACCGGCCCTGGCCGGTCCGGCCTGGTGCGGTGCGGTGGTCCCAGGGGTTGGGCCCACCGCACCTCCTCCTCCCCCCCCCGGTCAGCGCAGCCAGGTGCTGCGGCGGACGAGTGGGAGCTTGGTCCAGTACTGCGGGCGCCCGCCGTGAACAGGCCGGCCCCGTCCGCTGGTTCGTCCTCAACACCGAGGCCGACGTGGAGGTCGACTTCACCGCGCTGGACGCCGTCGACGAACTACGCCGCGAACTCACCGTCCGCGGCATCGTCTTCGCTCTCGCCCGCGTCAAGCAGGACCTCCTGGACGACCTCCGGGCGTACGGCCTGGCGGACTCCGTGGGAGCGGACCTGATCTTTCCGACCCTGCCCACCGCCGTGGACGCCTATAGGAGATGGGCTCGCGATCAGTAGGCCGACAGGCCGTGCGGCGCCCCGAACCGTGTGCTGCCCGCACGTCCGGCAGGCAGCCGACGCTGCCGACAGCGCCGCTGCGCAGCCGCACTGCCAGCGCGTCGAGCACGGCGCTCACCACGAACGTGACCGCCGTGGAGATCACCAGGAGGACCGCGAACAGTCTCCAGAACTCAGTCGTCAGTGACGTGCCCACATCGCTCACCCCCTCCGTCGGGCGGGTTGTCTCACACCTTCAGGGAACCGCCGCGTCGGAATCGCGGCAGGGTGCCGAAGGTCTCCTGGTCGGAGCCGGGTGGCCCCCTCCATGGACCGGGCGGCCCATGGTCCGCCGCCGACTGCGGGCAGACGCTGGCGGTGGAAGCACCTGCACCCCGTCGGGAGGCACGCCATGATCACTACCCCCACGCCCAGCATGCTGCGCGCCCTGCCCGCCGAGCACCGGGAGCGGCTCATGCGCGTTACCCGCGAGGTGTCCTTCCCGCAGGGGACGCGCCTGTTCGAGGAAGGCGGCAAGGCCGACCGGTTCTGGATCATCCGCACGGGCACCATCGAGCTCGACATGCACGTGCCTGGCCGCCGCCCGGCCGTCATCGAGACCCTCCGGCACAACGAACTCGTCGGCTGGTCCTGGCTGTTCACCCCGCACGTCTGGCACCTGGGCGCCGGGGCGACGACCTTGGTACGGGCATACGAATTCGACGCCACGGCCGTCCGCTCGATGTGCCGGGAGGACCCGGCCATGGGCCACGCCGTCACCCAGTGGGTCGGCGACGTGCTCGCCCACCGCCTCCGCTCCGCCCGGACCCGGCTGCTGGACCTGTACGCCCCGTACGGCTCCGGCAGCTACGTCTGAACGTGCCCGCGAGCCGAAGGGGCCAAGGGAGCCACCATGCACGGCACCCCGCACATCGTCAGCGACGTCATGACCCACACGGTCACCGCCGTCGGCCGCAGGGCCACCTTCAAGGAGATCGTGCAGCTGATGCAGGACTGGAAGGTCAGCGCGCTGCCGGTCCTGGAAGGCGAGGGTCGCGTCGTCGGCGTCGTCTCCGAGGCCGACCTGCTGCCCAAGGAGGAGTTCCACGACAGCGACCCCGACCGGTACACCCAGCTTCGCCGCCTGTCAGACCTCGCGAAGGCCGGCGCGATCACCGCGGAGGAGCTGATGACCTCCCCTGCGCTCACCACCCGCCCCGACGCGGCGCTCGCCCAGGCCGCCCGGACCATGGCGCACGCCAAGGTCAAGCGGCTGCCGGTGGTCAATGAGCTGGGCATGCTGGAGGGCATCGTCAGCAGGACCGACCTGCTCAAGGTGTTCCTGCGCGGCGACGACGAGATCGCCGAGGAGGTGCAGCGCGAGGTCGTGGCCTACCTCTTCCCGGCGCCGGGCTCGGCGCTCCAGGTACAGGTGCACGACGGAGTGGTGCACCTGGCAGGACGTGTCCGGGACACGTCCCTGATCCGCGTGGCCGCCCGTCTCGTGCGTGCCGTCGAAGGGGTCGTAGACGTGGACTTCGAGCTGGAGGGACACACAAGCGTCGCCGGGTCGAGGGACAGGCCACCCGCGTGATCTTCGATGCGACCAGAACCACCGAGGGCTGCTGAACCGTGGCCGTTGGGCCGGTAGGGGCGCATCTCGCAGCCGATAGGGCCGGACGGCCCTAGTGCATCCGGCCCCGCGGAGCGATGATCGGCATCACGGGCAGTCCGTGGTCCGCAGACCGCCGGCCACCGGGGAACAAGGGGTCGTCATGACCGAGACAGGCACCTTCACGGAGCAGAACCCGATCCGCGTGTTCCTGCTGGACGACCACGAAGTCGTACGACGGGGCCTGACGGACCTGCTCGACGCCGAGCCGGACATCTCGGTGGTCGGCGACGCGGGCACCGTCGAACACGCGCTGGTCCGCGGCCCGGCGCTGCGCCCGCACGTCGCCGTGCTCGACGTACGCCTCCCGGACGGCGACGGCATCACGGTCTGCCGGGAGCTGCGCAGCCAGATGCCGGAGCTGGCCTGCCTCATGCTGACGTCGTTCGACGACGAGGACGCCCTGCTCGACGCCATCATGGCCGGGGCCTCGGGCTACGTTCTCAAGCAGATCAGAGGCTCCGACCTGGTCTCGGCGGTCCGCACGGTCGCCTCGGGCCAGTCCATGCTGGACCCCGCGACCACGGCCCGCCTGATGCGCTCGCTGCGCTCCGACCCCGCCGAGAGGCCGTCCATCGCACCCGAGCTGGCGAGCCTGTCGCCCCGCGAGCGGGACATCCTCGCCCTGATCGGTGACGGCCTGACCAACCGCGAGATCGGCAAGAAGCTGTACCTGTCGGAGAAGACGGTCAAGAACCACATCTCCCGGCTCCTGGCCAAACTCGGCGTCCAGCGCCGCGTCCAGGCCGCGGTCCTCGCCTCGCACCTGGAGCAGCCCGGGACGAGCGAGCGCCAGGGACGGTGAGCCCCAACCGCGGGGGGGAGGGGGGACGGGCCGTCACCTGGGTCGCTGGTGGGACTGGTGGGACGATTGGGACTGTTAGGACTCTTGGGACAGGTCATCATGCAGCGGAAGGAAACGACGTGGAGATCATCGCGTACGGAGTCTTCGCCGACGAGAGGCCACTCCTGGAGGAAGCCTTCGACCGGGCATCCGGCAACCGCCACGAGCTGCGCTGCCTGAAGCTGTTCCTCAACCGGGACACCGCGCCCACTGCGGCCGGCCACGAGATCGTACTGAGCAGCGTCAACGACACCCTCGACGCCGAGGTACTGCGGCACCTGGCCAAGGGCGGGACGAAGCTGATCGCCCAGCGGGCCACCGGCTACAACAACATCGACCTGACTGCGGCACGGGAACAGGGCCTGACGGTGGCCCGGGTGTCGTACTACTCGCCCCACTCGGTCGCCGAGTTCGCCTGGGCCCTCGCCCTGGCCGTGAACCGGCGCATCGTCCGGGCCGCGCACCGCACCCGTGAGTTCGACTTCCGCCTGGACGGACTCATGGGCCGCGACCTGTACGGCCGCACCGCGGGTGTGGTGGGTACCGGCAAGATCGGTACGGTGTTCGCCCGCATCGCCCACGGCTTCGGCATGCGCCTGCTGGGCTGGGACATCGCCGAGAACCCCGACTGCCTGGCCCTCGGCATGGAGTACGTCCCACGCGAGCGGCTGTTCACCGAGTCCGACCTGGTCAGCCTGCACGTACCCCTGGTAGAGGCCACGCACCACCTGGTGGACGCGGCGATGCTGGACCTGATGAAGCCGGACGCCATCCTGGTCAATTCCAGCCGCGGCGGCCTGATCGACACCGACGCCCTGCTGACCACCCTGCGCGCCGGCCGCCTCAGCGGCGTCGGCCTGGACGTGTACGAGGAGGAGGCCGGGGTGTTCTTCCTCGACAAGTCCCTGGAAGTGATGACCGACGAACGCCTGGCCCGCCTGATGACCTTCCCCAACGTGCTGGTCACCTCGCACCAGGCGTACTTCACCCGGGACGCCGTCGCCCAGATCGCCGAGACCACCGTGCACAACATCCAGGACTACTTCGCCGACCGCACCAGCGACAACACCCTCATCCATCCGGGCCTCGGGTGAAGCGGGACCGGTGATCCGGCCTCGCCCCTGTCCCGGGCCGGCGCCCCAACCCACGCCGCACCTTCCAGCGCCCTCAGAACTTCGTGGACCGCATCCCGATGCGGGACTTCGACGCCCACCGCCACGCGGAAGTGCTCACCGCACGCCCCTTTGAGAAGCGGCCGACGATCGCGGTGCTGTCCACGGCCCACGAACGCCGGACCGACTGGCTCCGCGCGGGCCAAGCATGGTGCCGGACGACGCCGTACCGCTCCGGGTCGCCGAGAAGGTGCTGCCGACGGTCCCGGGGTGGGCCTCCGGCAGCTGAGCGTCTGCGCCGTCCGAGCCGTTACCGCTGCTTGATCCGCAGGAAGGTGACGGAGTTCGCCGGGAACGTGTACGTGAACTTGTCGGTCACACCCCGGAAGGTGGAGCTCACCGGGGTCACCGGCGTGTCCGTCTCGGTGTTCACCGCGTCCTGGCCGGCGGCCAGCGTGGTCACGCGGGCCGTGGAGGCGACCTTGGCACCGCCGAGGTCGATGGCCGTGCGGGCCTCGGCGGACTGGGCGTTGACGACCTTGACGATCAGGTCACCGGTCCTGGCGTCCTTGGTGACCACCTGGCGGAACGGCTCGGCCGGCTTGTCGTCGGTGAAGCTGCCCCACTCCTTGCCGTCGAGGAGCAGGGTCACCTGGCGGCCGCGCACCTTGACGTCGATGTCGTAGGCGCGACCCGTCTCGATCGACCCGGGCTTCGTCATCAGGGTGCCCTTGCCGCCGTCGACGGCCTGCTCGATCGCGGACTGGGTGTTGTTCCAGCCGCCCAGGTTCCACCAGTAGTAGTTGCCGGTGTCCTTGACGCCGAAGGCGACGAGGAAGCCCTCCTTGCCGGACTTCTTGGTGGCCTTCACATGCAGGTCGTAGTCCTTCCAGGCCGGGTCACCCGCAGTGACCAGGGTGTTCTCCGCGGCGGCGTCGCTCTGGAGGTAACTTCCGTCCTGGATGCTCCAGCTGCCCGCGCCGCTGTGCGTCCACTTCGAGGCGTCACCGGAGAAGTCGTCGCTGAGCAGGGTCGAGCCGTCCGCCGAGGTGACCTTGACGTCGTCGTACGCGGCGCTGGTCGCCCACGTGGACAGGCCGACGGCGCCCGTGATGGGACCGCTGACGTTCGGCGTGGTGGTGGCCTTGGACGGGACCACGCGGTCGCCGACGTTGTTCATGAACAGCTTCTGGACCTCGTAGTTGGCCGAGTTCCAGGAGGCCCGGTTGTTGAACCAGATCATGTCGGGGCGCCACTGCACGTAGTCCTCGTTGGCGAGCAGCGGGGCGTACGAGGCGAGCTTGACGACGTCGGCGTTGCGCTCCAGGCCGGTCATGAACGCGGCTTCGGAGAGACCGTTCTTCCAGGCGTTGCCCTGGGAGGCGTACTCGCCGAGGAAGACCTTCGGGCCGTTCCTGTCGTAGGAGTCGTAGCGGTCGTTGTTCTGAAGGAACCAGTTCGGGCTGTTGTAGTAGTGCTCGTCGACCATGTCGACCTTGCCCTCGCGGTTGAGCTGCCACGCGGTGTCGAAGGTCGTGCCGGCGTCGTCCGGACCCGAGTTGGAGATGACGGTGATGTCCGGGTACTTGGCCTTGATGGCGGCCCGGAACTGCTCGAAGCGGGCGAAGAACTCCTTGGGGAGGTTCTCCTCGTTGCCGACCCCGATGTGGGTCAGACGGAAGGGCTTGGGGTGGCCCATCTGCGCCCGGACCTTGCCCCACTTGGAGGTCGCGGGGCCGCCTGCGAACTCGATGAGGTCGAGGGTGTCCTGGATGTGCCGCTTGAGCAGCGCTTCGTTGTCGGTGGCCTTGTTCTGGCCGCAGCCGGTCACCAGGGCGGGGACGACGGGCAGCGGCATGGCGCCGATGTCCTCGGAGAAGCGGAAGTACTCGTAGTAGCCGAGGCCGTAACTCTGGTTGTAGCCCCAGAAGTTGGCGTTGGTGGCGCGCTGTTCGACCGGCCCTATGGTGTCCTTCCACTGGTAGCTGCGTTTGCGCTGCCAGTTGGAGGCCTCGCTGTAGTCCTCCATCGAGCCGGTGTTGACCAGACAGCCGCCGGGGAAGCGCACGAAGCCCGGCTTCAGGGCTGCGATCTTCTCGGCGAGGTCCTTGCGCAGGCCGTTCGGCTGGTTCTTGTAGGTGTCGCGCGGGAACAGCGAGACCTCGTCGAGCGCGGCGGCACCGGCCGAGGCCACGGCGAGGCGGCCGCGGTTGCTGGTGCGGGCCGCGGTGAAGGTGGCCTTGTACTTGGCCCAGCCGCCCTTCACGGCGACCTGACGGGCGGTCGCCAGCGTGCCGGCGGCGTCCCCCAGCGAGACGGTGAGCGTGGTGCCGCTCTCGGCGCGGGCCCACACGGAGAAGTCGTACTTCTTGCCCTGCTCCACCCGTATGCCGGTGTTGTATCCGGCGTTGGTGACGGACGAACCGGCGCCCAGGGAGAGGTAGTTGCGGTTGCGCTCGTTGAGGCGACCGGCGTCGTTGACGACCTGGGCCGTCCCGCCGACCGCCCAGGAGGTCAGCGGCGTGTACGAGCCGTTGTCGGCGGTGGAGTACTCGAAGGACCGGTTCTGCACGAGCTCGGCGTACAGTCCGCCGTCCGCGGCCCGGTTGATGTCCTCGAAGAAGACGCCGTACATCGTGTCGTCGATCGCCGCGCCCCGGGCGCCCGGGTCGACGGTGATCGCGTAGTCGGTGACGTCCTCGGCGTGGGCGGGGGACGGGATGAGACCGGCTGCCACCAGGACGGCAGTGGCTGCGAGGCCGAATCTCCAGCGGCTGGGGTTGCGTGGCATGGATACTCCGCGGCTCGATGTTCGAAATATCAAACGCTGATCAGCACTTCGAACGGCAACATAGAGAGGGGGATCCTGAGCGTCAACGGGTCACGTGGTACCGAAAGTGTCGGAAGCGAGAAGCGGATGGGTGAGTTCTGGCCAGTACCGGATGCGCTGACGTATCTGGCCGGGAGCTGGCAGGTCGAGCGGTCGGTGCGGGATCTGGCGAGCGGGGAGGAAGGGGAGTTCTCCGGGACGACGGTTTTCGGCCGGCTCGACGACACCGGCCTCCTGCACCACGAGTCCGGCACCTTCCTCTGGCGAGGAGTCCCGCGCCCCGCCGAACGCACCCTGCGCTTCCTCCCGGGCGGTTCACCGGGAACGGCGGACGTCCACTTCGCCGACGGCCGCTTCTTCCACGACCTGAACCTGACGACCGGCCACCACCTCACCGACCACCCGTGCTCGGCCGACCTCTACCGGGGCGAGTTCACCGTGCGGGACGAGAACCACTGGCGGACGGTGTGGCGGGTACGGGGCCCGGCGAAGGACCTCGTCCTCACCACGGACTACGCCCGCGAGGGCTGAGCCGGTCCCCCGTCGAAGCGGAGGTTCCAGCGGCCCGCGCGGCCGGTCACGGTGGTGGTCGACAGGGGGCGTACGTCGATGTTCCAGTACGTGGCCGGGGGCGCCTTCAGGGCGTAGACGAGGGCGGCTCGGATCACGGACGGTTCGGCGACGGCGACGATCCGGCCGCCGTCCTCCACGGGGCGGGTGTCGAGCCAGCCGCCGACCCGGCCGATGAACGCGAGCAGGGACTCTCCGCCGTGCGGCGTACCGCGCGGGTCGGCGAGCCAGGCGTCCACGGCATCCGGCTCCCGGGCCATCGCCTCGCCCAGCGTGAGCCCGCGCCAGCGGCCCATGTCACAGTCGCGCAGGGCGAGCTGGACCAGCGGCGCGTAGCCGAGGGCATCGCCGGTGGCGCGGCTGCGCGGGGTCGGCGAGCAGTAGCGCAGCTCGGCCGCCGCCAGCGGCAGCAGGTCGCGCGCGACGCGCTGCACCTCGTCCCAGCCGGCCTGGTCCAGCGGCCGGTCGTCCTCGAAGCGCTCGGCGAGGAGCGGGGAGCTGCGCGCGGCGGCGACGAACGTGACCCGAAGCGACATGCGGCGATGGTGTGTCGCTGAAGTGCGCAGGTCAAGAGGCATTATGCAGGTGTCACCGAGGGTGGACAAAACCTTACTGCGGGGTCAGGACCAGGCGGACATGTCGCTGGAAAACGGCTGTTGGAGATTCAAGTACAGCCCGACCGGAAGCGACGAGAGGCAGGCGGCGGCAACTAGGCAACTAGGCAACTAGAAGTAGAGCGCCATCCATTGGTCCGGCCTCTCCAGCGCCGCGAACCCGAGCTTCTCGTAGACCCCGTGCGCGTCGTGCGTCGCGAGCAGCATCCGCCTCAGCCCGTACGGCCGCAGGTGCTCGCGTACCGCCCCGACGAGCGCCGTCCCGATGCCCTTGCCGCGCACCGACGGGTCGACGTACACGTCACACAGCCACGCGAAGGTCGCCCGGTCCGTGATGACCCGGGCATACGCCACCTGCTCCCCCGAAACCGTGTCGTACACCCCGAAGTTCAGCGATCCCTCGATCGCCCGGTCCTGCTTCTCCCGCGTCCGCCCGAGCGCCCAGTACGCGTCGGTGGACAGCCACCGGTGCACCCGCCCGGCGTCGATGCGCCGGGGGTCGGTCGAGATCTCGTAGCCGTCGGCGAGGGGCGAGGGCAGGGCGTCGGTCATGCGGCGAGATTCGCAGGACCGTGCGCCGGACGTCGACCGGTTTTCCCGGTGGGCGGCGGCCGGGTCCCCCCTGCGGCGCGGCATGCAGGTGGCTGGGTGGCTCGACAACTGGCCGAGCCGCAGCCGACCCAGAGGCGCGGGACGGTGTTGAATCTGCGGCTACCGCCGCGCGGGCGCGACCAGCCACAGACAACCGGCACCCGCGAATGCGTCCGCGCCCCTACGGCGATCAGGCGCCCTGCCGGCTGCCAAGCGGCCGTACCTCGTCCCACGCCGCCCGCAGTCGCCGCACCCCCTCCACGATCTCCTCGACCCCGGCCACCGCCGCGAAGCTCAACCGCAGATGCCCCGCCGGGGGCTCCGCGCTGAAGTACGGGCGGCCGGGCGTGATCGCGACGCCCGTGCGCAGGGCGGCGGAGGTCAGGGCGGGTTCTCCCCCAGAGCCGAAAGCCTCGGAGGTGCGCCCGGTGCCCCCAGTGCCGTCGGGCAGGCGGAGCCAGAGGTGGTAGCCGCCGGACGGGATGTGCGGGAGGGACAGCTCGGGCAGGTGCAGCCGCAGGCCCGCGGTCATGACGTCGCGGCGGGCCCTGAGTTCGGCGGACAGGGTCCGCAGATGGCGGGGCCATGCGGGCGAGCCGACGAGTTCCAGGGCCGCCTCCTGGAGCGGGCGGGGCACGAAGAAGGTGTCGACGACCTGGATGGCGCGCAGCCGTTCCAGCACCGGTCCGCGCGCGGCGAGGGCACCGACCCGGAAGCTGGGCGAGGTCGCCTTGGTGAGCGAACAGACGTGGACGACGACACCGTCGGGGTCGTCGGCGGCGAGCGGGCGCGGCAGCGGGCCCGCGTCCTCGTGCACCAGGCGCCGTACGAAGTCGTCCTCCACGACGAAGGCACCGGCCTCGCGCGCGATGCGCAGCACCTCCGGGCGACGCTCGGGGGCGAGGACCGCGCCGGTCGGGTTCTGGAAGAGCGGCTGGCAGACGAAGACACGGGCGCCGGTGGCGCGGAACGCGTCGGCGAGCAGGGCCGGCTTCACTCCGTCCGCGTCCACCGGTACGGGCACCGGGCGCAGTCCGGCCGCGCGGGCGATGGCCAGCATGCCGGGGTAGGTGGGCGATTCGACCAGTACCGGCGCGCCGGGCGGGGCGAGTGCCCGCAGTGCGGTGGTCAGCGCGGACTGGCCGCCCGCCGCGATCAGCACCTCGGCGGCGGTGACGGTGCCGCCGATCTCGCGCGCGAACCACTCGCGCAGCTCGGGCAGTCCGTCCAGCGGCGGCCGGCCCCAGGCGCCGGGTCGGCGGCCGGCCCGGGACAGCGCCCCGGCCATGGCCTTCTCGGGCTGGAGGGAGGGGTGGGGGTAGCCGCCGCTGAACTCGATCACTCCGGGCGGCGGCGTGGCGAGACAGACGGTGACGCCGGAGGCGTCCACGGTGCGCGGTACGACGTCGGCGGCACCGTCGGCGCTGAGGGCGACCTCCTGCCACGAGGTGTCGCCCGTGGCCGCGAGCGGGGTGCGCGGCGGGGCGCGGAAGGCGCCGGCGCCGGGCCGGGTCACCACCAGCCCCTCTGCGGTGAGCTGAGCGAGGGCGCGCGAGACGGTCACCGGGCTCACCCGGAACCGCTCGACGAGCGACCGGCTCGACGGGAGCTTTCCACCGACAGAGTAGCGGTCGAGTTCCCTTCGGAGCTGTTCCGCCAGTTCAGCCACGCTGCTACGCTCTTGCATGAGAACACAGAGTAGCGCTATCGCCCCGATCGGGATAGCGGTCAGCGGTCGGTCCGGCAACTCGATCGGCACCCTCCAGGCCGCCCTCGGTGTCGCGGCCTTCTCCCTCACCTTCCCCGCCACCGCCTGGGGCCTGGAGAGCTTCGGCCCCTGGTCCCTGGTCGCGGTGCGCAGCGTGCTGGCCGCGCTGATCGCGGGCAGCTGTCTGCTGGCGCTGCGCGTGCCGCTTCCCGCTCGGCGGCACTGGGCGGGCCTCGCGGTGGTCGCCGCTGGAGTGGTCCTCGGCTTCCCGCTCCTCACCTCGCTGGCGCTCCGGACGTCCACCACCGCGCACGCGGCGGTCGTGGTCGGACTGCTCCCGCTCACCACCGCGCTGTTCTCGGCGCTGCGCGTCGGCACCCGCCCGTCGCGCACCTTCTGGGTCGCGGCCCTCGTCGGCGCGGCCGCGGTGGTCGCCTTCACCGTGCAGCAGAGCGGTGGCACGCTGACCAGCGCCGATCTGTATCTCTTCGGGGCGCTGCTGGTGTGCGCGGCCGGCTACACCGAGGGTGGCCGGCTGGCCCGGGTCATGCCGGGCTGGCAGGTGGTCGGCTGGGCGCTGGTGCTGTGTCTGCCGCTGAGCGTGCCGGCCACCGTGGTGGCGCTGTCGTACGAGCCCGTCCAGCTGACCTGGCACGGTGTCACCGGACTGCTGTGGGTCGCGGCGGGCTCGCAGTTCCTCGGCCTGGTCGTCTGGTACCGGGGCATGGCGGCGATCGGCATCCCGAAGGCCAGCCAGTTGCAGTTGGCCCAGCCGCTGCTCACACTGGTGTGGTCGGTGCTGCTGCTGGGCGAGCACCTGACAGTGGCCGCCCCGCTGACGGCCGCGGCGGTGCTGGTGTGCATCGCCGTGACCCAGCGGGCGCGTGGCTGAGCGGGCCCCGACGACCCACTTCCAACCACCGCTCCACGCCGTAGACTCAAGGCCACGGACCGCTGCTCCCGCACCTGGTGAGGAGGACCGACTGATGCGTGCAACCGTGGGCGACCAGCTTGTCCAGCACGGCAGGGTGGTCGGGCAAAACGACAAGGTCGGCGAGATCGTCGAAGTCCTGGGCCAGGAGGGCAATCCTCCGTACCGCGTCCGCTTCGAGGACGGGCACGAGGGCCTGTGCTCCCCCGGCCCCGACGCCGAGATCCGTCACAGGAACACGATCAAGTAGTTCAGCGAGCTGTTCAGCGCGGGGGAATCGCCGGCTGCCCGTAGTGGTCGGCGACGACCCGTGCCATGGCCTCGATCCGGTCGGTCGCGACGTCCTTCGCGGCGAAGTAGATGTGCCCGCAGACCTCCGGGTGCTCCTTGGTCAGCGTGAGATGCCGGGACAGTTCGGACGGTTCCTGCCAGGCGGCGGGCTGCGCCGCGTCACCGGCCTTGTACAGCGCCTCACCGACGTACAGCTTCGTCCTGCTGCCCCGTGCCACCTCCGACCACCAGGGCACGAGCTCGGCGTAGTCGGCGGCGGCGAAGCCGATGTTCCAGTACAGCTGCGGGCAGATGTAGTCGATCCAGCCCTCGCGGACCCACTTGCGGGTGTCCGCGTACAGGTCGTCGTACGTCTGCACCCCCGCGCGGGTGCCGGAGCCGAGCGGGTCGGTGCCGGCGTTGCGCCACACGCCGAACGGGCTGATGCCGAACTCCGTGCTGGGCCGGATCCTCCTGATGCCGGCCGCCATCTCCGTGACGAGCTTGTCGATGTTGTCCCGCCGCCAGTCGGCCCGGACCGGGAAGCCGCTTCCGTAGCGGTCGTAGGCCTCGTCGTCGTCGAAGGTCTGGCCGGCCACCGGATAGGGATAGAAGTAGTCGTCGAAGTGGACCGCGTCGATCTCGTACTTCTCCACCGCGTCGAGCATGGCCTTCTGCACGAACTCGCGGACCTCGGGCAGCCCCGGGTTGTAGTAGAGCTTGCCGCCGTACGTCACCACCCAGTCCTCGTGCACCCGCGCGGGATGGGACGCGGCCAGCTTGCCGAGGTCCGTGTGGTTGGCGATGCGGTACGGGTTGAACCAGGCGTGCAGGTGCAGATCGCGGGCGTGGGCCTCCTCGACGGCCGTGCCGAGCGGATCCCAGCCGGGGTCCTCGCCCTGGGTGCCGGTGAGGACCTGCGACCACGGCTCGTACGGCGAGGGCCACAGGGCGTCGGCCGTGGGCCGTACCTGGAAGACCACGGTGTTCAGTCGGGACTCCGCCGCCGCGTCGAGGTGGGCGATCAGCTCGGCGCGCTGCTCGTCCGCGGTCAGGCCCTGCCGGGAGGGCCAGTCCCGGTTCGCCACGGTCGCGATCCACACGCCGCGCATCTCCCGCGTCGCGCGTCGCCTGTGGTGGCCCTTGCCGTCCGCCATGGCGGAACCGGCGGCCATCGCGCCGCCTGACGCCACGAGTGCTGACAGGGCGGTCACCGTGAACGCCCGTCGTGACATCCGGGACTTCCGGTGCAGCATCTTCTCCGTACCTCCGTGTGCCGTGGTCAATGGCCCACCCCATGACAGATCAGCGTGCTCCGGACCTGTCCCGCCGACAGGCTTTCACGAGGCACCCGAACGATCGATCAAGCTACGCCGAAGGTAACGTGCAGGTTTGGAGCAGGCGCCGAACAACGGCGGTCCTGCCGCATTCGTGGACCAGCGAAGGGGTCGATGTGACCGGCATCTCCGGAGATATTGCACGCGTCGGCGTGGTGGGCTGCGGCCAGATGGGAGCGGGCATCGCCGAGGTGTGCGCCCGCGCCGGGCTGGATGTGAAGGTCGCCGAGACCACCGGCGAGGCCCTGGAGATCGGCCGCACCCGGCTGTTCACTTCCCTGGCCAAGGCCGCCGAGCGCGGCAAGATCAGCGAGGAGGAGCGGGACTCCACGCAGGCGCGGCTGTCCTTCACCACGGACCTCGGCGAGTTCGCCGACCGTGACCTGGTGATCGAGGCCGTAGTCGAGAACGAGCAGGTGAAGACCGAGATCTTCCAGGTCCTCGACCAGGTCGTGACCCGCCCGGACGCGATCCTGGCGTCCAACACCTCCTCGATCCCGCTGGTGAGGCTGGCGGTCGCCACCTCGCGCCCCGACCAGGTCATCGGCATCCACTTCTTCAACCCGGCCCCGGTGCAGAAGCTCGTCGAGCTGATCCCGGCGCTCACCACCTCCGAGGGCACGATCGCCCGCGCCCAGACCTTCGCGGAGAAGCTGCTCGGCAAGCACGCGATCCGCGCTCAGGACCGTTCCGGCTTCGTCGTGAACGCGCTGCTGATCCCCTACCTCCTCTCCGCGATCCGGATGTTCGAGTCGGGCATCGCCAGCCGCGAGGACATCGACAACGGCATGGAGCTCGGCTGCGCCCACCCGATGGGCCCGCTGAGGCTGTCGGACCTGATCGGCCTGGACACGGTCGCCTCGGTGGCGCAGAGCATGTACGACGAGTTCAAGGAGCCGCTGTACGCCGCTCCGCCGCTGCTCCAGCGCATGGTCGACGCGGGCCGGCTGGGCCGCAAGACAGGCTCCGGCTTCTACACCTACGGCTGATTACGTCTCTCTACGGCTGATCAGATCTGCGGCTGATTACAGACGGTCAGATTCCGGCCAACCGCACGGGCCCGGCACCGCGAAGGTGCCGGGCCCGCGTCATTCACACACCGTGTGCGCGCCGGGCTCGCATATGCCCGTCGCACACTCTCCCCACGCGTCCACCAGCCGAGTTCACTTTCCCTGCGCATGCAAGGGATGTGAGACCACTACGGAAAGGAACGGACTCGTGACCGTCGATCCCGAGCATCCGGTCGTACAAGGAGAACTCGCAGAGTTACGACGTCGTCTCGACGTCGCCTACGCCCGTGTGGAGGGCGGGCTGGCTCTGCTCACGCACCGCACCGAGGAGACCGCCAAGGAACTCGACGAGCTGAACACCCGGATCAACACACTGGAACACGCGCGCTGGCCGCTGCCCGCGGTCGCCGCCCTCACCGCCGTGGGTGCTCTCGTCGTGGCGATCTGGCAGGCAGTGGGGCGCTAGCCGAGCCTGAGGTGGTGCAGCATCAGTAACGCGGCCGCCATGTTGGCGGCCGGGACCTCCCCACGGGCGACCATGTCGGGGACGAGCTTGAGCGGGACCCATTCCCGGCGGTCCGACTCGTAGTCGTCCACGGGATGTCCGACGTACTCGCCCTCGTCGGCCCAGTAGATGTGGTGCCGGGCGTCGGTGAGCCCGTTGGAGGGCTCCACGCTCATGAGGTGGTGCAGGGGTCCCGGCCGCCAGCCGGTCTCCTCCTCGAGTTCCCTGGCGGCCGCGCGGACGATGTCCTCGCCGTCCTCGACGACACCCGCCGCGAGTTCCCACCCCCAGCTGTCGGTGATGAAGCGGTGGCGCCACAGGAGGAGGACCTCGTTGGCCTCGTTGACCACCGTGGCCACGGCGACCGGCCGCAGTCGTATGAGGAAGTGGTCCAGGTGCCGCCCGTCCGGCAGCTCCACGTCTGCCAGGTTGACGGTGAACCAGCGGTTTTCATACACAGTTTGTTCGTTCTGTTTCGTCCACTGCACGGTTCTGCCACCTTCCGTCGAGTAAGTGGCAATATCGCAGCAGGGACTATGAAGGTGGGCCTACAGCGGTACGCGCAGTGCGCCGTCGATGAGTTCGGCGGCCTCGGACGTGCCCGCGCAGCCGTTGCGCACCAGGTGTTCGCGCACCGCCCGGAGTCTGTCGCGCAGGCGCTGGGACTCCATTCCCCGCGCCTGCTCGGCCATCTGCACCGCGATGGCCACCGCCTTGTCGGCGTTGCCCTGACGGAGTTCGATCGTGCTGAGCATGGCCAGCCGGTGCACCCGGCCCCGGTCGTGCGCCGGATTGTCGACGGCGGCCGCGGCGTGCTCCCGCGCGGCGACCAACTCCCCGAGGCTGAGCAGCGCCTCCGCCACCTGGACGTTGACCAGACCGGGCTGGACATAGCCGGTCTCGTCGGGTTCGTATCCGCGCCGGATGCGTTCGGCGGCCTGCTCGGCACGACGGATGCAGGACAGGGCGCCCGTGCCGTCGCCGAGGTGGGCGTACGCCTTCGCCTGCATCGCGTACAGGTCGGAGGCGAGGGCCGGGGTGATGTGCTTGCCGGCGGCCCGCAACGCGGCCTCGGCGAAGGCGACGGCCTGCCGCCATTCCCGCATGAACAGCGCCTGGTTGACCAGCAATGCGATCACATAGGCGCCAAGTCCCCGGTCCCCGCTGGCCTTCGCCAGCCGCAGGGCCTGGTGGAAGTAGCGCTGGGCGAGGCCGTGCGCGTCGGAGTCGTAGGCACAGATACCCGCGATGGCCACCAACCCGCCCGTCGCCCGGTGGAGTTGACGGCCGGTGGCGTCGGTGTAGCTGCCGCGCAGCAACGGAGCGGCCTCGGAGTTGAGGAAGCCGACGATCCGGGTGCGGGTCGCTATGCCACCCGCCTTGCGGTACATCTGCTCGTAGTGGGTACGGGCAGCGCGCAGCATCTCCAGATCGGCGGGGGTGACCCGGTGCCGACCCCCGCGTGACACATCGACGTCCTCGGGCGGGTTCTCCCACTCCCACACGGGCATGACGGCGGGCGTGCCCGTGACCGCCGGCGCGCCCAGGATGTGCGGCCGCTGCTGCTCGTCGGAGCGCCACAGCGCGGTGGCCCGCTCGACGAAGCCGGACAGCGAGGTGGTGTGCGCTACGGACTGTTCTCCGGGCACGCCGAGACCGATGTCGTCGAGCGTGACGGTACGGTGCAGTCGGCCGGCGAGCACCTCGCAGATCAGGTCGGGCACCTGGCCGCGCGGCCGCTGCCCCTTCAACCACCGTGCGACGGCGGTGTGTTCGTATCTGAGCGCGAGGCCGCGTGCCCGCCCCGCCTGGTTCACGTGTGCGGCCAGCCCCGCGTGCGAGATCCCGGCCTCGTCCAGGATCGCGTCGAGCAGAGTGTTGGGCTGCATGTATGCCCCCCGGATGGCTCGGTGCCGTCAGAGTAGTGCGAACCGCTTCACACGGGGTGTGAACGGAGTGCTCGAATCCGCAGCGTACGCGCTCTGTTGCGGAGAGTTTCCGGCCGGTTGACTGAAATGCCTCGCAAGAGGCCGGCCGGGCCGCCGGCTCCCCCTCGTACACTGCGGCGGCCCGCATCCGCGCCGTCCGCCCAGCTGCCTGCCCGACACTCCGCGGCTGGGCGGATGGCGACGCCCCGCCGCGCCGGCTACGCCGGGTGACTGGTCGCCGTTGCGCTAGATGTAGTTGGTCGGCTGCGGGTTCGTCGTCGTAGGTCGCGCAGTTCCCCGCGCCCCCAAGGGGTCGCAGGTAAGCCCGGTTCGGTCGTTCCGTAGGACCAGTAGCGCTATGTCGTCTGCTTGCCTTCCTCTTGTGTGGCGGAGGACGGCCGTGAAGAGGGTGCGCAGGATCGTCTGCGGGGTGATGGGGTGGTGGCGTACGGCTTCGACGAGGGCCGCCTGGAGCGAAAAGAACCGGCCTCTTCCGTCCCTCGCGTCTTCGACACCGTCCGTGTACAGGACCAGGGCCTCGCCGGGCTGCAAGGTGCCGCAGCTCAACGCGGGCAGTTCGGTCGGGAGCGGAAAGGAGCCCAGGGGTGGGAGGGGGTCGGTGCCGGCGAGAGGTTCCACGGTGGAGCCGCTCAGCAGGTAGGGCCAGGGGTGACCGCAGTTGAGGGCGGTGATCTCACCGCCCCGGCTGATCTCCAGCAGCAGGACAGTGACGAACTCCTCGGAGACGGGGTCGTCGCGCAGGTGTCGAGCCAGGGCCCGGTCCAGTCTGTGCAGAAGCCGCCCCAGGTCGGGCTCGTCGTGCGCGGCCTCGCGGAAGCTGCCGAGGAGCGCGGCGACCGTGCCGATGGCGGCGATGCCATGGCCGCGGACGTCGCCCATCACCGCCCGTACGCCGTGCTCGGTGGCGATGACCTCGTACAGGTCACCCCCGACACAGGCGCTGCGGTCCGCGGAGAGCTGGCCGGCGGCGACGTTCAGCCCGTCGATACGCGAGGGCAGCGGCCGCAGCAGCGCACTCTGCGCGGCACCGGCGACCTTGCGCACTTGCCGC
Organism: Streptomyces sp. AC550_RSS872; assembly: GCF_019049285.1. GTDB lineage: Bacteria > Actinomycetota > Actinomycetes > Streptomycetales > Streptomycetaceae > Streptomyces. Next base: position 124,438 of record NZ_JAGMUL010000169.1, on the reverse strand, counting down.
AGCTCACGCAGCAGCGCCTGCCGGACATGCGCGATCAGCCCCGTACCGACGGCGAGGAACACGGCGCTGGTGACGACCCGAGCCCCTAGGCTGTCCTCCTGCGCGATCGGACAGGCCAGCTTGTACGAGATCGCCATCGCGCCCCAGGCGGTGGGCAGCCCCCACGCGAGCGCCTTGCGGGGAACCCGACCCTTGATGCGGAACATGCCGATGGCCCCCCAATAGGCCCTGACAACGCAGAACGGACCGACCCCGAAAGGCCGGTCCGATTCTGTCGAGGGATGCCCCGGAAGTACCAGATCACCCAGAGAAGTCACCCTATTGAGTGAGGTGACCACAACACGCCCCGTAAGGGGCGCGGGGAACTGCGCGACCAGCCGCAAAAGCCCGCAGCCGCCGAACAACAGCAGTCCCCCACCCCTTGGGCGGGCTAACCCCTGAGAACCGCCCCCGTACGCTCGCCCGCGAGGGCAACCGCCGCGTCCCGAGCCGCCGACGCCTCATCAACCGTCAGCGTCCGATCCCCGGCGCGGAAGCGCAACGCATACGCCAGCGACTTCTTCCCGTCCCCGAGCTGCTCGTCATTGACGTACACGTCGAACAGCCGGATCCCCTCGAGAAGTTCACCCGCCCCGTCCCGCAACGCCGCCTCGACCTCGAAGGCCGGCACGGGCTTGTCGACGACGAGGGCGACATCCTGCGTGGCCACCGGGAACGTGGAGATGCTCGGCGCCTGCGGCGCACCGTCCCCGACCTGCTCCAGGGCGTCCAGGTCCAGCTCCATCGCACACGTGCGCGCGGGCAGCCCCAGCGCCTTGAGCACCCGCGGGTGCAGCTCACCGGCGTGACCGATGACCCGCTCCCCGCCGTCGACGGTGATCGCCAGCTCGGCGCACCGGCCCGGGTGCCACGGCCCGTACTGCCCGGTCCGCACGATCAGCTCGGCACCGGCTTCCCGCGCGACGAGGCGCGCCGCCTCGACCGAGTCGGCCCAGTCGGCCGGACGGCCCTTGCCCCACCAGCCGGCCTGCTCACGCGCACCGGCGAGAACGACGGCGATATGACGCGGCTGCTCGGGCAGCACGGCGTTCAGCGCGGCGATCTCCTCGTCGGTCGGGCGGCGGTCGACGGGCAGGTGCCCGGCGACGCGCTGCTCCTCGCGCGGCTGGAAGACCAGGCCGGTCTCGAACAGCGCCAGGTCGTGCGAGCCCCGCCCGTCGTTGCGGCGCAGCGCACCGAGCAGCCCGGGCAGCAGCGACGTACGGAGCGCGGGCTCCTCGTCGTTGAGCGGGTTGACCAGCTTGACGACACGGCGGGCCGGGTCGTCGGCGGCCAGCCCGAGCTGGTCGAAGACCTGCTCGCTGACGAACGGGTAGTTCGGCGCCTCGACATAGCCCGCGCCGGCCAGCGCGCGGCCGACCCGGCGGTGCAGCCGCTGGCGGTGCGTGAGGCCACGGCCGGACGGCGGCTTGGGCAGCGTGGAGGGCAGGTTCTCGTAGCCCTCCAGGCGGATGACCTCTTCGGCCAGGTCGTTCGGCTCCAGGAGGTCGGGCCGCCAGGACGGCACGGTGACGATCAGCTCGTCCTGCCCGTACACGTCGCAGCCGATCTGCTGGAGGCGCCGTACGACGGTCTCGCGGCCGTACTCGACGCCCGCGACCTTGTCCGGGTGGTCGGCCGGCACGGTGATGGTGTGCGGCGCGGACGGCGTGATGACCTCGGTGACACCGGCCTCGGCGGTGCCGCCCGCGAGCAGGACCAGCAGGTCGACGGTGCGCTGGGCAGCCGCGGCGGCGGCCGCCGGGTCGACGCCGCGCTCGAAGCGACGGGACGCCTCCGAGGACAGCTTGTGGCGGCGGGCCGTACGCGCGATGGCGACCTGGTCGAAGTGGGCGGCCTCGATGACGACCTCGGTCGAGGCGTTCTCCACGTCCTCGTGGTCGGCGATCTCCGTGTTGGCGCCGCCCATGACACCGGCGAGGCCGATCGGGCCGCGCTCGTCGGTGATGACCAGGTCCTCGGCGTGCAGCCGCCGCTCGACGCCGTCGAGGGTGACGAGCTTCTCGCCCTCCTCGGCCCGGCGCACCCCGATGGTGCCCTGGACCAGACTGCGGTCGTAGGCGTGCAGCGGCTGGCCGAGCTCCATCATCACGTAGTTGGTGACGTCCACGGCGAGCGAGATCGGGCGCATGCCGACCTTCTGGAGGCGGCGCTGGAGCCAGATCGGGGAGCGCGCCTCGGGGCTGAGGCCGGTCACCGTGCGGGCGGTGAAGCGGTCGCAGCCGATCGGGTCGGAGACCTGCACCGGGTAGCCGAAGGCGTTCGGGCCGGGCACGTCGAGCAGCGCGGGGTCGCGCAGCGGGCGGCCGTAGGCGATGGCGGTCTCGCGGGCGACTCCGCGGATGGACAGGCAGTCGCCGCGGTTGGCGGTGACGGCGATGTCCAGAACCTCGTCGACCAGCTCCAGGAGCTCGATGGCGTCCTTGCCGACCTCGGTCTCCGGCGGCAGCACGATGATGCCGTGCGTGCCGTCGTCGCCCATGCCCAGCTCGCTGGTGGAGCAGATCATGCCGTGCGAGACGCGGCCGTAGGTCTTGCGCGCGGCGATGGCGAAACCGCCGGGCAGCACGGCGCCGGGGAGGACGACCACGACCTTGTCGCCGACCTGGAAGTTCCGGGCGCCGCAGATCAGTTCCTGGGGCTCGCCGGTGCCGTTGGCCCGGCCGACGTCGACGGTGCAGAAGCGGATCGGCTTCTTGAACTCCGTCAGCTCCTCGATGGTCAGCACCTGGCCGACGACGAGCGGGCCCTTGAGGCCGTCGCCGAGCTGCTCGACGGTCTCGACCTCGAGACCGGCGGAAATGAGCTTGGCCTGTACGTCACGGCCGGTTTCGGTCGCCGGCAGGTCGACGTACTCCCGCAGCCAAGAAAGCGGGACCCGCATCAGATCTCCATCCCGAACGGCCGGGTGAACCGGACGTCACCCTCGACCATGTCTCGCATGTCCTCGACGTTGTGGCGGAACATCAGCATCCGCTCGATGCCGAACCCGAAGGCGAAGCCGCTGTACTTCTCCGGGTCGACGCCGCAGGCGGTGAGCACCCGCGGGTTGACCATGCCGCAGCCGCCGAGCTCGATCCAGCCCTCGGAGGAGCAGGTACGGCAGGGCCGGTCGGGGTTGCCGACGGACTCGCCGCGGCAGACGTAGCACACCATGTCCATCTCGGCGGACGGCTCGGTGAACGGGAAGAAGTTCGGCCGCAGCCGGGTCTTCATGCCCTCGCCGAACAGGGACTGGACCATGTGGTCCAGGGTGCCCTTGAGGTCGGCCATGGTCAGGCCCTCGTCGACGGCGAGCAGCTCGACCTGGTGGAAGACCGGGGTGTGCGTGGCGTCCAGCTCGTCGGTGCGGTACACGCGGCCGGGGCAGATCACGTAGACCGGCAGCTCGCGGTCGAGCAGGGAGCGGATCTGCACGGGCGAGGTATGGGTGCGCAGCACGACACCCGACTCGCTGCCGCCGTCGGGGCCCTGCACGAAGAACGTGTCCGCCTCGCCGCGCGCCGGGTGGTCCGGGCCGATGTTGAGCGCGTCGAAGTTGAACCACTCCGCCTCGACCTGCGGGCCCTCGGCGACCTCGTAGCCCATGGCCACGAAGACGTCCTCGATGCGCTCGGACAGGGTGGTGAGCGGGTGGCGGGCGCCGGCCGGTACGCGGTCGTACGGCAGCGTGACGTCCACCGCCTCCTCGACCAGCACCCGCTGGTCGCGCTCGGCCTCCAGCTCGGCCTGGCGGGCGGCGAGGCCCTTGTTCACGGCGCCGCGGGCCTGGCCGACGCGCTTGCCGGCCTCCGCCTTGGCGTGCGGGGGCAGGGCGCCGATCTCCCGGTTGGCGAGCGCCAGCGGGGACGTGCCGCCGGTGTGGGCGACCTTGGCCTCCTGGAGCGCGTCGAGGGAGTCCGCGGCGGCGAAGGCGGCGAGCGCCTCGTCCCGCATGCGCTCGATCTCTTCCGGTTTCAACGCCTCGACCTCGACAGGGTCGTACGACTTATTCGGTGCCGACATCTCTTCCCGTGCTTCCGATTGGCTGGCGGATGGTCCCCGTACCGACTCGTGGACAGACGCCCAAGGTTTTTGGGACACAAAGGTGCCAAAGGCCGAGTCTAACGGGGTTGAGGTACGCGAATGCGCCCGTGGGGCTCGGTCCTGATCTCAGGTGAGATACGCCGGGGCCGCCACGGGCAACGTAAATCGGAACTGCGCGCCGCCGCCGGGGGCGCGGCCGACCTCGACGGCGCCGCCGTGTGCCTCGACGATGCCCTTGACGATGTAGAGCCCGAGGCCCGTGCCACCGCGCTTGCTGCCCCGCCAGAAGCGGGTGAAGACGCGGTTCATGGACTCCTCCGGGATGCCGGGCCCCTCGTCGCTCACCGTGACCGACGTGCCGGTGTCCTCGCCCTCGCGGGGGGACGTCGTGGCCGTGATGTCAATGGTGACCGTTCCGTCGCCGTGCCGCACGGCATTTTCGATGAGGTTGCTGAGCACCTGGTCGATCTTGTCGGGGTCGGCCCACAGGTCGGGCAGCGGCTGCTCGACGCGCAGCAGGAACCGGTCGGCGGGCTGCCCGGCGGCGACGTAGGCCTGGATGTGCCGCCCGACGGCCGCGCCGATGTCGACGGGCTGGCGCCGCACCTCCAGCCGCCCGCTGTCGATCCGCGAGATGTCGAGCAGCTCGGCGATGAGCCGGGTGACCCGGTCGGCGTCGGCGTCGACGGTCTCCAGCATCAGCCGCTTCTGGTCGTCGGTGAACCGTGCCCACTTGGCCAGCAGCGTCGCCGTGAAGCCCTTGACGGAGGTGAGCGGCGAACGCAGCTCGTGCGCGACGGTGGCGATCAGCTCGGCGTGCGAGCGCTCGGTACGGCGACGGGCCTCGGTGTCGCGCAGCGAGACGACGACGCGGCGGACGGGCCCGGTCGGCTCGGCACGGACGTACCGCACGGAGACGAGGACCTCACGTCCGCCGGGGAGCAGAAGGTTCCGCTCGGGCTGCCTGCGCCTGATCGCCAGCCCGCCGTACGGGTCGGTCAGCTGCCACCAGCGCCGGCCCTCCAGGTCCTCTAACGGCAGCGCCTTCTCCAGCCGCTGCCCGAGGGCGTCGGCGGCGCGGACGGCGGTGATGCGCTCGGCGGCGGCGTTGAAGCAGACGACGTGCCCCTGCTCGTCGGCGACGACGAGGCCGTCGGGCAGGTCGTCGGGATCGATTCCGAGCTCGGCGAGATCACCGGGCCGGGACGCGGACGGCCGCCGCACCTCCCGTGCCCCCGGTGCGCTGCTCGTGCCGACACTCATCCCCGTACCCCACCTCTCACGACGGCTTTGGGGCCCCCGAGCTGGTCACCCTACTAGCTCTCGGTGACGGTGCGGCACCCTCCGGAGGCGCGCTGTGCACGGGCCGACGCATAGAGACATACGGCGGCGGCGGTGGCGAGGTTCAGGCTCTCGGCCCTCCCGTGGATCGGCACCCGCACGACGGCATCGGCCAGCGCGCGGGTCTCCTCCGGAAGCCCCCAGGCCTCGTTCCCGAACACCCAGGCGGTCGGCCCGCCCATGCTGCCCTTGTCGAGCTCGGCGTCGAGGTCGTCGGTCCCGGCACCGTCGGCGGCGAGAATCCGCACCCCGGCGTCCCTGAGTCCGGCCACGGCCCGCTCTACGGGCACGCCCACGGCGACGGGGAGGTGGAACAGGGAGCCCACGGAGGCCCGGACGGCCTTGGGGTTGTACAGGTCCACGGAAGCGTCGGTGAGGACGACGGCCTCGGCCCCGGCGGCATCGGCGCACCGCAGCACGGTCCCGGCGTTCCCGGGGTCCCGCACATGCGCGAGGACGGCCACGAGTTTCGGCCGGGCGGCGAGGATCTCCTCGAACGGGGTGTCGATGAACCGGCAGACACCGACGAGCCCCTGCGGGGTGACGGTGGTGGAGATGTCGGCGATCACCTGCTCGGAGGCGAGGTGCACGCGCGCGCCGGCCGCCCGGGCCTCCCCGATGATGTCGGCATACCGCTCCGCGGCCTCGACGGTCGTGAACAGTTCCACGAGCGTGGACCCGTACGCCGCCGCCTCGCGCACCGCCTGCGGCCCCTCGGCCAGGAACAGCCGCTCCTTGCCCCGGAAGTTCCGCTTGCCGAGCCGCCGGGCGGCGGAGACACGGGGGGAACGGGGGGAGATCAGCTCGGGGCTGGCCGGGGGCATGTCTGTTCCTTCAGCAGTTCGGTTCGGCGATTCCGGGTGACACCGAGCCGACGGCACCGCAGCTCCTCAGGGGCGCGGGGAACTGCGCGATCAGCCCCCACCGGCCCGCGGCCGCAGACGAAGGCTCGGGACCCCAACAGCAGGACCCGCAAGCCATGAAGCCTGCGGGTCCTTCAGTCACGTCGGCTCAGAGCCGGCGCAGCGTCACGCAGCCTTGGGCGCGTTGACGTCGCTCGGCAGAGCCTTCTGGGCGACCTCGACGAGCGCGGCGAACGCACCTGCGTCGTTGACGGCCAGCTCGGCCAGGATCTTGCGGTCGACCTCGACGTTCGCGGCCTTCAGACCCTGGATGAAGCGGTTGTACGTGATGCCGTTGGCGCGGGCAGCGGCGTTGATGCGCTGGATCCACAGCTGGCGGAAGTCACCCTTGCGCTTCTTGCGGTCGTTGTAGTTGTAGACCAGCGAGTGGGTGACCTGCTCCTTGGCCTTGCGGTACAGACGCGAACGCTGACCGCGGTAGCCGGAGGCCTGCTCGAGGATCGCCCGGCGCTTCTTGTGGGCGTTCACTGCCCGCTTGACGCGTGCCACTTTTTAACTCCTTGTAGCGGGGCCGCGGTTGGACTCACACGGCCCGGTATCGATTGGGTCCCGGTCCAGACGTACGGCGCGGATCGATCCGAGGATCCAGCGCCGGGTACGTCACTTGCCGAGAAGCTTCTTGATCTTCGCGGCGTCGCCCGGGGCCATCTCGGCGTTGCCGGTCAGGCGGCGCGTCACGCGGGACGACTTGTGCTCGAGCAGGTGGCGCTTGCCGGCGCGCTCACGGAGCACCTTGCCGGAGCCGGTGATCTTGAAGCGCTTGCTGGCACCGCTGTGCGACTTGTTCTTCGGCATAGCGCCGTTCTCTCCTCGTCGGTGGCGTTCCGGTGCCCGGTCGTGAAACCGGGCACGGTGGAACGTCGTTCTTGTATCGGTTGCGTCCTGGGGACTCGCGTCCCCCGGGATCACGCCTCGGCGGAAGCCTCGGCAGGTGCCTCGACCGCGTCCTCGGCGATCTCGGAGTCCGCGGCGTTCTGCGACTTGCCGGGGTTGGCCTTCGCTTCTGCCTTGCGGGCTTCCTGCGCCTGGCGGGCCTCGGCCATCGCCTCGGTCTTCTTCTTGTGCGGACCGAGAACCATGATCATGTTCCGGCCGTCCTGCTTCGGGTTCGACTCGACGAAACCGAGGTCCTGGACGTCCTCCGCGAGACGCTGCAACAGTCGGTAGCCCAGCTCGGGCCGGGACTGCTCGCGACCACGGAACATGATCGTGATCTTGACCTTGTCGCCCTGCTTGAGGAACCGGACGACGTGACCCTTCTTGGTGTCATAGTCGTGCGGGTCGATCTTCGGCCGGAGCTTCATCTCCTTGATGACCGTGTGCGCCTGGTTCTTGCGCGCCTCACGGGCCTTCATGGCCGACTCGTACTTGAACTTCCCGTAGTCCATGAGCTTGCACACGGGCGGACGGGCGTTCGCCGCGACCTCGACCAGGTCCAGGTCGTACTCCTGCGCAAGCTCCAGTGCCTTGGCCAGCGGGACGATGCCCACCTGCTCGCCACTGGGACCGACAAGTCGCACCTCGGGAACGCGAATCCGGTCGTTGATGCGGGGCTCGGCGCTGATGGATCCTCCTCGGTTAGCACCACACGACCGTCTGGCGGACAGCCGCGTATGTCTCTTTTCGTAAGACCTAACCGCGCCGAAGCACAAAAAATGCCCCGGACGATCACAGGCGGGGCTCCAAACACTGCCGGAGCACCGCCGCGATGACCGCGGGGGCGCTTTCGGGCGACTCCATCGTCCGTACGGAACGATGGTGGTCGCCTGACCGGGGTGACCCGCCGCCCCGGAGGACGGTCAGGTGGGAAGTCGGAGCCTCCACTTGTGGGCTGGGCATTGGCTGTCCAGCCGGTCGTTACACAAGGTTAGCAGCTAGCCGGGGGTGGTGCTAATCGGCTTACACCGGGGCCTATCGTGTGGGACATGAGTGACACCCCTGCCGAGTCCGCCGGATCTGCCGCCGGCCCCGACTTCGACGAGATGACCCGCGACATCGCCGAGGTCCCCGCCGTCGAGGTGATCGTGACGGTCGCCGTCAACCTGATGAGCGCCGCCGCCGTGAAGCTCGGTCTGACCGAGGAGGGCGACCAGCACAAGGACCTGGACGAGGCCCGCAAGCTGGTGCACGCCCTCGCCGGTCTGCTGGACGCGAGCACGACCGAGATCAGCTCGTTCCACGCGGCGCCGCTGCGCGACGGCCTGAAGTCGCTCCAGCTGGCCTTCCGTGAGGCGTCGATCGTCCCGGACGAGCCGGGTCAGGGACCGGGCGAGAAGTACACCGGCCCGGTCTACGGCTAGTTCATCCGCGTACGTACAGGGGCTCGCCCGGAGGCGTCGTCCCGGCCGGCAGCAGTGCCAGGTCGAGACCGCGCACCAGGCGGGCCCTCAGTGTTTCGTCGGCGGCGAGCCGCTCGGCGACCGAGCGGGCGGCCCGGGCGGGTACGGCGGACCCGTCGAGGACGAGGGCGAGGGTGCCGTCGGCCTGTCCGGGCCCGAGGTGGGCGCTGAGCACGGCGGACTCGGCGGCCACCGCGGCCCGCACCGCCTCCCGTACGGCCGGGTCGGCCAGCGGGTCGGTGGTGGTCCGGCCCTCGGCCAGCGCGAGCAGCGCGCGGCCCGTCAGCTCGTACGGCACCGGACCGGCCAGGTCCAGCACGACCGTGTCCGCCTTCTCGTGCGCAGCGGCCTGGAGGGCCTGGTGCAGGGGTACGGCGACGGGGCGGGCCGCCGGGTCCCAGCGGGCGAGCGACTCGGTGGACGTGAAGGCGGGCAGGGCGATGCGGTCGCCGGCCTTCAGGGTCGGTACGGCCATGTCGCTGGTCTTCTCGCGGCGCAGCCCGTTCTCGTCCTCCTCGACCTCGCCGAGCACGGCCACGACGGGGACGAGCAGCCGGGCCTCCTTGAGGGCCTCCAGGACCGGGCCTTCGGCGGTGCGGTCCTCGGCCCAGGCGGCGAGCGCGGCGCTCAGCCGGGGGGAGGCGGAGCCGTCGTCGTCGGAGAAGGGAGAGTCGGGAATGTTCTTGTTCGCCACGGTCACCGACCCTATCGGGGGGATGCTGCTGTGCTTGTGCGGGCCTGGAAACCGGGCTGTGACGCGTTTCACCGGAATCTCGGATTTCCCTGACGCACATCTAACGTCCGCCTAACGACCCGCACAGTCGCCGCCCCGACGATCGCGGCATGGAGTCCTCCAGAGCCCGCCGCACTCGTCCGTCCGCAAGCCGCTCGCTGGTGTACGGGGCCCTCGCCGCGGTCGCCGTCGTGGGCGCCACGGCCGCCGGGACGGTGTACGTCCAGGCCCGGGCGCACGCCGGGACGAGCGCCGTATCGTCGTCGGCGGCGGTGACGCCGTCGCCGAGCGAGGAGGTTTCGGTGGAGTCTGTGGCGCGGCCGGCGGTGGACCGCGACGGGCTGCTGGCGACGGCCCTGGAGGGGGTGGAGGTCCCCGAGGGCGTCGAGGTGTCGGTGGCGGTGCTGGACCTGGCGTCCGGTGCGAGCGCCTCGTACGGGGACCGGGCCTTCGACACGGCGAGCATCGTCAAGGTCGACATCCTGGCGGCCCTGCTGCTTCAGGCGCAGGACGCGGGGCGGCGGCTGACGGCGGCGGAGAGGGCGTACGCGACCGCGATGATCGAGGACAGCGACAACGCCTCCGCGTCGGAGCTGTGGCGGGCGATCGGGCAGGCCCAAGGGCTGGACGCCGCGAACGAGCGTCTCGGGCTCACGCGGACCGAGGGCGGCGACGGGATGTTGTGGGGGCTGACGCAGACCACCGCGGTCGATCAACTCCGGCTGTTGCGGCAGGTGTTCGGGGAGGACTCGGAGCTGAGCGAGGACTCGCGGGCGTATCTGAGCGGGCTGATGGGACGGATCGCGGCAGGGCAGCGGTGGGGGGTGTCGGCGGCGGGCGACGGGTCCGGGTGGGCGTTGAAGAACGGGTGGCTGCCGCGTACGGCGACGGGGCTGTGGGACATCAACAGCGTCGGGCGGGTGGCGGTCGACGGCCGGGACTGTCTGGTGGCCGTCCTGTCGGACGGCAACGCGACGCAGGCGGAGGGGATCGCGCTGGTCGAGGCGGCGGCGGTGGCGGCGGTGTCGCTGCTCGCCGGGCAGGACGCGTCCGTGGCCACCACCCCCACCGCGTCTGTGGCCGCCACGGCCGTGTCGTAGCGGGTCCTGTCCCGGTCGTCAGAAGTCGTGGCGTCCGCGGCGGCCGCGCCACAGGACGACCGCCCACACCAGCAGGAGGGCGCCGGCGCCTCCCGCCAGCGGGGCCGTCCAACTCGTCGTGTCGTCATCCGACTTGGCGGCGTCGGGGCCCGAGCCGAAGTACTCCTCGCCGTACCCCGCCGGCTCCAGGTTCTCCCGTTTCAGGCGGGAGGCCTTCTCGATGGCCGCGGCCGGGTCGATGAAGCCGTAGCCGCGGGAGTCGTCGCGGCCGTCGGCCGGGGCGTTGCGCGCCGTGTCCTCCAGGAGCTTCTTGATCTGGGCCGGGGTCAGGCCGGGATGGGCGGCCTTGACCAGGGCCACCGCCCCGGAGACGAAGGCGGCCGCGGCGCTCGTGCCCCAGCCCTTGTAGTACTTGTGGTCGGGGTCCGCGATGACGACGTCGACGCCGGGGGCGCTGACCGTGGCGTACCAGCGGCGGGTGGAGAAGGAGGCGCGGGTGCCGAACTTGTCGACGGCGGTCGCGGCGATGACGCCCGGGTAGGCGGCCGGGAAGGAGATGTGGTCGCCCTTCTCACCGCCGTTTCCGGCCGAGGCGACAACGACGGCTCCCTTCTTCAGGGCGTACTGCACGGCCTCGTCCTCGCCCGCTTCGGGGTGGGCGGACTTGGAGTCGTCGCCGAGGGAGAGGTTGATGACGTCGGCGCCGTGGTCCGCAGCCCAGCGGATGCCTTCGGCGAGGGCGTTGCCGCGGGTGCTGCGGGCCCTGGCGCGGGAGCGGTCGCCGTCCTCGAGGATGACGCGGACGGGGAGGATCTTCGCCTCGGGGGCGATGCCCATGACGCCGTCGCCGCCTCCGGCGCCGTGTCCGTGGCCGGCGATGATGCCGGCCATCGCGGTGCCGTGCCGGGCCCAGGCGCGGTCGCCGCGCTCGGCTCCGAAGCCGACCATGTCCTTGCCTTCGAGGACGTTGCCGACGAGGTCGGGGTGGTCGGCCTCGACGCCGGTGTCGAGGACGGCGACGGTGACGCCCTTGCCCTTGGTGGTCTGCCAGGCCTCGTCGGTACGCATGGCGTCCAGGGTCCACTGCTGGGCGCGTATGGAGTCGGCGTGCGCGGCGGTGGACGGCAGGACGGCGAGGCAGGCGCCGAGGAGGACGGCGAGAGGGCCGGTCCGCCGGGCCATGGAGGTCTTCACAGCACTGGTCACGACGACTGCTCCGTGGACGGGCCGACGTTCTTGCGCAGGGCGCGTTCGACGCGGTCGGCGAGACCCTGCGCCTCGTGGCCGAGGCCGGCCTGGGCCACGGACGTGGTGGCGCCCGGCTTCATGGCCTCCTCGGCGGGCTCGGGCTCGTCGACGGTACGGCCGTCGGCCCAGCCGGAGACGGCGTAGACGACGACGGGGGCGTCGGTGAGGACGGAGAGGGTCCAGGAGGCGCGCTGTTCGTCGCCGAATCCGGCGGCCAGGGTGCCCTTCGACGAGTAGGGGCGGGGCATCAGATCCGTACGGCGGTCGAGGCCCTCCTTGGTGAAGCTGGTGTCGAACGAGCGCATCCCGGCGGCGTCGGCGGTGGTGAAGAGCAGGCCGACGGTGGTGACGTAGCTCCGGGTGGCGTCGGTGTAGGTGGCGCGCAGGAGGCGCTGGCAGCCGACGGGAGCGAGGGCCCTGCGCAGCAGTGGGTCGAAGGCGTGCGCGCAGCCGGTGTCCGGGGCGACGGCGATCCGCGTCCAGATCCGGTCGGCGCCGCCGGGGCCCGCGCCCTGCCCGGTGACGGTGGGCGGGAACAGCCGGTCGACGGGGATGCTGTGCCACAGGCTTCCGGCCGTGGCGAAGGTGTCCTGCGCGTCGCCGTCGCCCGAGTCGCCGATCAGCCAACTCCCGGTCACGGCCCCGCCGATGAGTCCCAGCCCGAGCACGACACAGGCGGCCGCCGCGGCGAGCCGCGGGGGGATCCGCACGCCCAGGGGCCGCGGGCGCGTCTGCTCGTCGTACCCCTCGGGCTGACCGAACGACACGACGGGCCGCCCGGCTCCCGGCGCCCCGCCCGGCGCCATCGGGGCGCTCCAGGACAACGACGGGTCAGGGGCGAACGCGGCGGAGCCGTGGCCGTCGGCGGAGGGCTCGGGCATGGGGCGCTGTGGCGGCAGCGGGACGGAGGCGGGGCGCTGAGCGGGGGCGGCGCCGGAGTGGCTGGGCGGCTTCGGGGGCATGCCTACAGCGCTCTGGCCGGCTCCACCGGCCGACTGCGGGGGCGTACCGGCGGAACGCTGTGCGGGCCCGGAGCCCGACTGCCAGGGCAGGCCGGCGGAGCCCTGTGCGGGCTCGGAGCCCGACTGCCGGGGTGGGCCGGCGGAGCCCTGTGCCGGGCGGCCTGAGCCCGGCTGGGGCGGTGTGCCCGGCGAACCGTGGGCGGCGCCCGTGCCGGGGGGCGTGCCCGCCGGGCTCCCTGGGGTCGACGGGGGGTTGCCGGGCTCGCGGGACGGCTCCGTCCGGATGGGGCGGAGACGGAAGGTGGTCTCGGCCGCGGTCTCGGCGGGGGCGTTCGTACGGCGGGGAGTCGCGGGCCGGTCGGCCGGGCGGGGCGGGGTGGCGCCGGTTGCGGTCCGGCCGGCGTTCTCGCGGTGCAACGAACCGCCACTCTCCGGGTAACCCGCCGTGGGCGGCGTGTCCGGGAAGCGGGCCGAGGCCCGGGGCGGCGGGGCCGTGGGGGGACTGTCTCCCGAGGCCGGGACACGCAGGTCAGGGAGAGGCTGCGCACCGGAGGAGGCGGAGCCGGGGTGACCGGGGCCGGTCGTCCGGGGAGCGTCGCCGGGGGTCCGTGGGGCACGTGTCCCGGGGGCGTCCGTCTGCTCACCCTGGGCGTCGTCGGCCCTCGGCGGCTCCGCGGGTCTCGGCGGGACCGTGGGGCGGGGCGGGGCGGAAGGGGGCGGGGGTGTCGCCGGACGTGGGGGGATGGGGGCGCGCCGCGCTTCCGTGCTCATGCACCCCCCGTTTCCTCATGTCCCGGGCCCGATCCCGTCCGCGGGCCGTCGTTCCGTGTTGCCTGCCCCGGCCCGGCACGGACTCCTCCGACCAGGCACGCATACCCGCACAGGAGAAGCGTCATCCCGGCGACTGTGCGCCCGGGAACGTTCCCCACATGCGTGCGCGTCACTCTACGGGTTGATCCTGGGCGAACGGGAACCAGTCCGGGACCCCGTGTGCATCTGCCCGGAACATCCCCCTACCCTGCGGTAATCCTGCATGGGAGGCTTCGTTCATGACTGCGCGCGCCGCCGACCGGGCCCGTTACGACCGGGCCACCGCCCATCTCGACGCCCCTCTCGCGATCGTGGACCTGGACGCCTTCGACGCCAACGCGGACGACCTGCTCCGCCGGGCCGGCGGGAAGCCGATTCGCGTCGCCAGCAAGTCCGTACGCTCCCGAGCCCTGCTGGAACGCGTCCTCGCGAAGGACGGGTTCGCGGGGATCATGTCCTTCACCCTCGCCGAGTCCCTGTGGCTGGCACGGTCCGGCTTCGACGACGTCCTGCTCGCCTATCCGTCCGCCGACAAGGCCGGGTTCGCCGAGCTGACCAGTGATCCCAAGCTCGCCTCCGCCGTCACCGTGATGATCGACGACCCGGCGCAGCTCCGGCTCATCGACGAGGCCCGGGACGGCGGGCGAGAAGTGGTGCGGGTCTGCCTGGAGTTGGACACCTCGCTGAAGCTGCTCGGCGGGCGGGTACGCGTCGGCGCCCGGCGTTCGCCGCTGCACTCCCCCGTGCAGGTCGCCGACATGGCCCGGTTCGTCGCCGGGCGGCCGGGGTTCGAGCTGGTCGGGATCATGGCGTACGAGGGCCATATCGCCGGGGTCGGGGACTCCGTGGCGGGGCGGCCGTTGCGGTCGCGTGCCGTGCGGCTGATGCAGGCCGCCGCCCGCCGGGAACTCGCCGAGCGGCGGGCCGAGGTGGTGCGGGCCGTCCGGGCCGTGGCGCCGGGTCTCGAGTTCGTCAACGGTGGCGGGACGGGCAGTGTGCAGTTCACGGCCGCCGAGGACTGTGTGACGGAGATCGGGGCCGGGTCGGGGCTGTATGTGCCGCGGCTGTTCGACAACTACACGTCCTTCAGCGGGCGTCCGGCCGCGCTGTTCGCCCAGCCCGTCGTGCGCCGGCCGGGGGTCGGGGTGGTGACCGTCCTCGGGGGCGGGTATCCGGCCTCGGGCGCGGCGGGACCCGACCGGCTGCCGGTGCCGTATCTGCCGGAGGGGCTTCGGTACGACCCCCAGGAGGGGCCCGGCGAGGTGCAGACGCCGCTGATGGGTTCCCCGGCCGACGATCTGCTGCTCGGCGACAAGGTGTGGTTCCGGCACGCCAAGGCCGGTGAGCTGTGCGAGCGGTTCGACACGCTGCATCTCGTCGAGGGCGACTCGGTGACGGGGGCCGTACCGACGTACCGGGGCGAGGGCCACACGTTCCTCTAGCCCGGTAGCCCGGTAGCCCGGTAGCCCGATAGCCCGGTCCGGTCCGGTCCCGTCGCTCAGTCCGACGTGGACCGGATGCCCTTGGTCAGGCGGTCCATGTCGGCCAGGGGCGGCCCGTCCTCGCCCGCGTCGAAGACGTAGCGGACGACGACCGGCGCCTCCGTGCCGACGCGGGACGGGAAGGCGAGTGACTGGACGTATCCGCCGGGTCCCTCGGCCGTCCTGACCCGCCAGCGCACGTAGTACCCGGCGCGGCCCGCCACCTGTGCCGGTCCGGACTTGACGACCTCGTGGGACCTGATGCCGCCGAAGGGGCGCCGGCCGACGCTGTCGCGGTCGTAGGCCTCGTCGGCCGCGTCCTGGATGTCGGCCTTGGCGAGGGCCTCCGGGGAGGTCCCGTCGTCCGTGCTCGCCGTGCGGGAGATGACCTTGCCGTGCCGGCAGAAGCCGAAGTCGGCGGGGCAGTCGTAAGTGCCGTCGGTGGTCATGAGGACGTCGGCCTCGGCGAGGCCGCGCGGTCTGACCCAGCCGGTGAGCAACGGCAGGGTGATGCCGTTGAGCTGGTCCACGACGACGGCCGGGTCCTCGTCGGAGGGCTCCGAGGTGGACTCCGACGGGGTGGGGGTCGGGGTCGGGGTGGGTGTGTCGGTGCTCGGCTCGCGGGAGGTGGACTCCGAGGCCGCGAGGGTGGGTGCGGTGGTCACCTCCGCGCCGTCGTCCTTGCCGAGCACGATCGCGCCGGTGACGATCGCGGTGACCAGGACGGCTCCGGCGGCGGTGAGAGCGACGACCTTGGACCGCCGCCCCGCGGCATCACCGGCGGACGGCGGCCCCGCAGACGGCCCGGGCACCGGCGGTCCCGAGGGTTCGGGAGCGCGCCGGTGCTCGGTCCAGGCCGTTCCGTCCCACCAGCGCTCCAGATGCGGGGCCTTGGGGTCGCGGTACCAGCCGGGCGGAGGAGTGCTGCTCATTCCGGCCACTGTAGGGCGGCCTACAGCGGCGTGACGTACGCCCCGGAGATTCCGCCGTCGACCAGGAAGTCGGTGGCGTTCACGAAGGAGGAGTCGTCGCTGGCCAGGAAGGCGACGGCGGCGGCGATCTCCTCGGCCTCGGCGAAGCGGCCGACCGGGATGTGGACCAGGCGGCGTGCGGCGCGCTCGGGGTCCTTGGCGAACAGTTCCTGGAGGAGCGGGGTGTTGACCGGGCCCGGGCACAGGGCGTTGACCCGGATGCCGTCGCGGGCGAACTGGACGCCCAGCTCGCGGGACATGGCGAGGACGCCGCCCTTGGAGGCCGTGTACGAGATCTGGGACGTGGCGGCGCCCATCCTCGCCACGAAGGACGCCGTGTTGATGATGGAGCCCTTGCCCTGCCGGCGCATGTAGGGGATGGCGGCCTTGCAGCACAGGTAGACGGAGGTGAGGTTGACCTCCTGGACGCGTTTCCAGGCCTCCAGGCCGGTCTCCAGGATGGAGTCGTCGTCGGGCGGCGAGATACCGGCGTTGTTGAAGGCGATGTCGACGCTGCCGTAGGTGTCGTACGCCGTCCTGAAGAGCGCCTCGACCTGCTCGGCGTCGGTGACGTCGACCTTGACGAAGGTCCCGCCGACCTCCTCGGCGGCGGCCTTGCCGCGCTGTTCGTCGACGTCGCCGCAGACGACGTGGGCGCCCTCGGAGGCGAGGCGGCGGGCGGTGGCGAGGCCGATGCCGCTGCCGGCTCCGGTGATGACGGCCGTACGGCCGACGAGGCGACGGCACACGTTTGCTTCGGTCACTGTGCGGGGCCTTCCGTGCTTTCGGTGCTGATGAAGACGTTCTTGGTTTCGGTGAAGGCGGTCAGGGCGTCCGGGCCCAGTTCGCGGCCGATGCCGGACTGCTTGAAGCCGCCGAACGGGGTCCAGTAGCGGACGCTGGAGTGGGAGTTGACGGACAGGTTGCCGGCCCGGACCGCCTGGGAGACGCGCAGGGCACGGCCGACGTCACGGGTCCAGATGGAGCCGGAGAGGCCGTAGTCGGTGGCGTTGGCGAGGGCGACGGCCTCCGCCTCGTCCTCGAAGGGAAGGACCACGGCGACGGGCCCGAAGACCTCCTCGACAGCCACGCGCGCGTGTGCGTCGACGCCGGTGAGGACGGTCGGCGGGAACCAGAAGCCGGGGCCTTCGGGTGCCTTGCCGCGGATGCCCTCGGCGCCCTGGTCGACGTACGAACGCACCCGTTCCAGCTGGGACTTGGAGATCAGCGGGCCCATGTCGGTCTTCTCGTCGGCCGGGTCGCCGACCGTCACCGCCTCGATGGCGGGGGCCAGCAGGTCGAGGAAGCGGTCGTAGGCGGAGCGCTGGACGAGGATGCGGGTGCGGGCGCAGCAGTCCTGGCCGGAGTTGTCGAGGAAGGACATGGGGGCGGCGGCCGCGGCGGCTTCGAGGTCGGCGTCGGCGAAGACGATGTTGGGGCTCTTGCCGCCGAGTTCGAGGGTGACGCGCTTGAGGAGCGCCGAGCCCTTCGCCCACACCTGTTTGCCCACGGCCGTCGACCCGGTGAAGACGATCTTCGCGACGCCCGGGTGCTCGACGAGCGCGTTGCCCGCGACGGGCCCGTGGCCGGGCAGCACCTGGAAGACCCCCTCGGGAAGCCCCGCCTCCAGGGCCAGCTCCGCCAGCCGCAGAGCCGTCAGCGGGGTCGTCTCGGCGGGCTTGAGGATGACCGCGTTGCCGGCCGCGAGCGCCGGGGCCGTGCCCCAGGCCGCGATCGGCATCGGGAAGTTCCAGGGCGCGATGACGCCGACGACGCCGAGCGGTTCGAGGATCGTGATGTTCAGGCCGCCGGGGACCGGGATCTGGCGCCCCGTCAGCCGTTCCACTCCCCCGGCCGCGTAGTCGAGCAGATCGCGGACGTTGCCCGCCTCCCAGCGGGCGTTGCCGACGGTGTGCCCGGCCTCGCGGACCTCCAACCGGGCGAGTTCTTCGAGGTGTTCGTCGACGGCGACGGCGAACCGGCGCAGCATCCGGGCGCGTTCGCCGGGCGCGAGGGCAGCCCATGCGGACTGCGCCTTCGAGGCCCGTGCGACGGCGGCGTCGACGTCGGCCGCGGTGGCGGCGGGGACGGTGGCGATGACCTCTTCGGTGGCCGGATTCAGTACCTGGAGCTGGTCGGACAAGGAGGGCCTCACATGCGTTCGAAGGAGCGGCGCAGCTCCCAGTCGGTGACCGCGGCGTCGAAGGCGTCCAGCTCGACGCGCGCCATGTTGCGGTAGTGGGCGACGACCTCGTCGCCGAAGGCGGCCTTGGCGATCGGGCTGTTCTCCCAGAGTTCGGCGGCCTCGCGCAGGGTCGTGGGGACGTGCTCGAAGCCGGCGGCGTAGGCGTTGCCGGGGCAGGGCTCGGGCAGCTCCAGCTTCTGCTCGACGCCGTAGAGGCCGGCCGCGACGAGTCCGGCGACGGCGAGGTGCGGGTTGACGTCGCCGCCGGGGAGCCGGTTCTCGAAGCGCATCGAGCGGCCGTGGCCGACGACGCGCAGGGCGCAGGTGCGGTTGTCGTGGCCCCAGGCGACGGCGGTCGGGGCGAAGGAGCCGGGCTGGAACCGCTTGTAGGAGTTGATGTTGGGGGCGTAGAGGAGGGAGAAGTCCCGGAGCGCGGCCAGCTGGCCCGCGAGGAAGTGCCGCATGACCTCGGACATGCCGCCGGGGTCGTCGGAGGTGCCCGCCATGACGTTGTTGCCGTCGGCGTCGGCGAGCGAGAGGTGGATGTGGCAGGAGTTGCCCTCGCGCTCGTTGTACTTGGCCATGAAGGTGATCGAGACGCCCTCCTGGGCGGCGATCTCCTTGGTGCCGGTCTTGTAGATGGCGTGCTGGTCGCAGGTGACCAGGGCGTCGTCGTACTTGAAGGCGATCTCGTGCTGGCCCGGGTTGCACTCGCCCTTGGCGGACTCGACGGTGAGGCCGGCGCCCGCCATTTCGTTGCGGATACGGCGCAGCAGCGGCTCGATCCGTCCGGTGCCGAGCACCGAGTAGTCGATGTTGTACTGGTTCGCCGGCGTGAGCCCTCTGTAGTTGGCGTCCCAGGCCTGTTCGTAGGTGTCCTTGAAGACGATGAACTCCAGCTCGGTGCCGACCTTGGCGGTGTACCCGAGCTCGGCGAGGCGCTCCAGCTGGCGGCGCAGGATCTGGCGGGGCGCGGCCACCACGGGCGAGCCGTCCTCCCAGGCCAGGTCGGCGACGAGCATGGCCGTACCGGCATTCCAGGGGACGCGGCGGAGAGTGGCCAGGTCGGGGTGCATGGCGAAGTCGCCGTAGCCTCGGTCCCAGGAGGACATCTCGTAGCCGTCGACGGTGTTCATCTCGGTGTCGACGGCGAGGAGGTAGTTGCAGCCCTCGGTGCCGTGGTGGAGCACCTCGTCGAGGAAGAAGCGGGCGGCGAACCGCTTGCCCTGGAGCCGCCCTTGCATATCGGGGAAGGCCAGGACGACAGTGTCGATCTCACCGCCTGCGACGAGGGCGTGCAGCTCCTCGACGCTCAGCGGGGGTGTGCGGTCTGCCACGGGAGAGCCTCCATTCGGCTACTTCGGTCAGCCGGGAGCCATAAGGTATGACTGATGACCATTGCTTGGGAAGGGGGTACGGCCATATGTCGCAGGCGGGCACGGAACAGGGGGCGGCCGGGGCATCCGGAGCGCCGGGGGCGCCGGGGGCGCCGGGGGCGGACGACCGGCTGACGTCGGTGCTGCGGCCGGTGCGGGCCGGCAACGGCTTCGAGGAGGCGCTGGAGCAGATCCTCCAGGTCGTCCGGCTCGGCCTGGTGCCGGGCGGCGAGCGGCTCCCGGCCGAGCGCGAGCTGGCCGACCGGCTGGGGATCAGCCGGGTGACGCTGCGCGAGGTGCTGAAGGTCCTCCAGGACCAGGGCCTGGTCGAGTCGCGGCGCGGACGCTACGGCGGCACGTTCGTGCTGCCGCGCCCCGACACCCCCGGCGAGGAGGAGCTGCGCCGCCGCCTGAAGGACGTCGACGTCGAGGACGCCCTGCGCTTCCGCGAGGTGCTCGAGGTGGGCGCGGCCGGACTGTGCGCCGCGCACGGGCTGGACGAGGAGCAGGCCGACCGGCTCCGCGAGGCACTGGCACGCACGCACGACGCCCCGCTCGCCGAGTACCGCCGCCTGGACACCCTGCTGCATCTGACGCTCGCCGAGCTGTCCGGCTCCCCCACGCTCACCGCCCAGTACGCGGCCGTACGGGCGACGGTCAACGACCTGCTCGACTGCATCCCGCTCCTCGTCCGAAATCTGGAGCACTCGCAACGCCAGCACACCGCGCTCGTGGAAGCGGTGATCGAGGGCAACGCGGAGTGCGCGCGGGAGATCATGCGTGAGCACTGCGGGGGGACGGCGGCGCTGCTGCGGGGCTTCCTCGGCTGAGCCCCTCCCGCACCGGGTGGGCGCGGTTCGGCTCCGCTCGGCCCGGCTCGCGGTGAGCCAAGGATTTACGGGCGATTAACGCACGGGTATTGCCTTCCCCCCACCGACCCCGCAAAGGTGTGGATCCACTCCATTGAACCGGAGCTCGGTCGACCCCACCGTGCCCGGAAAGATCTCCTGTCCGCCGCCCCGTGGGAGTCTGCCCATGTCCCTGGAATCCACCAGTTCACCCGGCACACCGGGTACGCCCGCCCCCGAGGGGGACGACTATCTGGAGCGCAGGACCCTGCGCCGCGGCAGCGCCGGCTGGGTGCTGCTGACCGGTCTCGGTGTCGCCTACGTCGTCTCCGGCGACTACTCGGGCTGGAACTTCGGCCTGGCCGAAGGCGGCTTCGGGGGCCTGGCCATCGCCATGGTGCTCATGGGTGCGATGTACGCCTGCATGGTGTTCGCACTGGCCGAGCTGTCCTCGATCCTGCCCACGGCGGGCGGCGGCTACGGCTTCGCCCGCCGCGCCCTCGGCCCCTGGGGAGGCTTCCTCACCGGTACGGCGATCCTCATCGAGTACGTCCTCGCGCCCGCCGCCATCGTCATCTTCATCGGCGACTACGTCGAGTCGCTGGGCCTGTTCGGCCTGGAGTCCGGCTGGCCGGTGTACCTGGTCTGCTTCGCGATCTTCCTCGGCATCCATCTCTGGGGCGTCGGCGAGGCGCTGCGCTTCAGCTTCGTCGTCACCGGCATCGCGGTGGCGGCCCTGATCGTGTTCGCGCTGGCGGCGCTGCCCGAATTCTCCCCCGGCTCGCTGGACGACATCCCGGTCGACCCGTCGGCTGCGGGGTCGAACTCCTGGCTGCCCTACGGCCTGCTCGGCATCTGGGCGGCGTTCCCGTTCGGCATGTGGTTCTTCCTGGGCGTGGAGGGGGTGCCGCTGGCCGCCGAGGAGACCAAGGAGCCGGCCCGTACGCTGCCGAAGGCGATCCGCTGGTCGATGGGCATTCTGGTGGTCCTCGCGGTGGTCACGTTCTTCGCGGCGGCCGGGGCGCGCGGTTCCGCGGCGATCCAGGAGGCGGGCAACCCGCTGGTCGAGGCGCTCCAGCCGAACGGCGAGGCCACGACACTGAGCCGGATCGTGAACTACGCGGGCCTCGCGGGCCTGGTGGCCTCCTTCTTCTCGCTGATCTACGCGGGCTCGCGCCAGCTGTTCGCCCTGTCCCGCGCGGGCTACCTGCCCCGCTTCCTCTCCCTCACCAGCAGCCGCAAGGCGCCGTACCTGGGCCTGCTCGTGCCCGGCACGATCGGCTTCCTGCTGGCGGCGGTGTCCGGCGACGGCGCCCGGATGCTGAACATCGCGGTCTTCGGCGCGACGATCTCCTACGCCCTGATGTCCCTCTCCCACATCGTGCTGCGCCGCCGCGAGCCGGAGCTGCCGCGGCCGTACCGTACGCCGGGCGGGGTACTGACGTCCTCGGTCGCCCTGGTGCTGGCCTGTGCGGCACTCGTGGCCACCTTCCTGGTGGACGTGACGGCGGCGGTGATCGCGCTGGTGGTGTACGTGGTGGCGCTCGCCTACTTCGGCCTCTACAGCCGTAAGCGTCTGGTGGCGAAGGCGCCGGAGGAGGAGTTCGCGGCGCTGGCGGCGGCCGAGGCAGAGTTGGCACGGGACTGAGGTAGCGAGCTGTGAGGGAGTTGCTGTGGCCAGGCCGCTGATCGGTGTCAGCACCTATCTGGAGCCCGGGGTGCGGTGGGGCGTGTGGGAGCTGGAGGCCGCCCTGCTGCCGGCCGGTTACCCCCGGCTGGTGCAGCGGGCCGGCGGCCTCGCCGCGATGCTCCCGCCGGACGATCCGGCACACGCGTGCGCGGTGGTCGCCCGGCTGGACGGGCTGGTCGTCGCGGGCGGGCCCGATGTGGAGCCGGTCCGCTACGGCGCGGAGCGTGAGCCGCGGACCGGGCCGCCTGCGCGGGCGCGGGACGCCTGGGAGCTGGCCCTGATCGACGCGGCGCTGGCCGCGGGTGTGCCTCTGCTCGGGATCTGCCGCGGCATGCAGCTCCTGAACGTCGCCCTCGGCGGCACGCTGGTCCAGCACATCGACGGGCACGCCGAGGTCGTCGGTGTCTTCGGCAGCCACACCGTGAAGCCGGTGCCGGGGAGTCTGTACGCCGGTGTCGTGCCGGAGGAGACCTCGGTTCCGACGTACCACCATCAGGCCGTGGATCGGCTGGGTGAGGGTCTGGTCGCTTCGGCGTACGCGGGCGACGGGACGGTCGAGGCGGTGGAACTGGCGTCCGGGGGGTGGGTGTTGGGGGTGCAGTGGCATCCGGAGATGGGGGAGGATGTGCGGGTGATGGGGGGTTTGGTGCGGGCGGCCGGCGGCGGCTGACCAAGGTTTTCGCCCCCGCCGCCCCTACCCGTCCCATCCTTCTGGGGCTCCGCCCCAGACCCCGCTCCTCCAACGCCGGAGGGGCTGGATCTACCGGCCCGGCGTGCATCTTTCAGCCCATCCGGCGTTCGAGGACAAAGCCACCGCCGTCCCGAACCCCCACCCACCCACAGGGGACTACACCAGGCCTGGACCTGCCAGCCCCTCCAACGTTCGAAGACGAGACCACCACCATCCCGAACCCCCACCCACCCACAGGGGACTACACCGAGCCTGGACCTCCCAGCCCGTCCGGCGTTCGAGGACAAGGCCACCACCGTCCCGAACCCCCACCCACCCACAGGGGGCTACGCCGGGCCTGGATCTTTCAGCCCGTCCGGCGTTTGAGGACGAGGCCCGGAGGGCCGACAGTGGGGGTCTGGGGGCGCAGCCCCCAGGGACGGGACGGGTAGGGGCGGCGGGGGCGAGGAACTAGCCGCGGGTCAGGGACAGCAGGTCTCGGGCCGGGCCCACCGGGCGGTGGCCCGTCGGCCACACCGCCCGCAGGTCCCGCGCGAGGGACACGTCCGCGAGCGGCACACTCACCAACCGCCGCATCGACAGCTCCTCCCCCACCGCGAGCTCACTCAGCACCGCCGGCCCCGCCCCACCCACCGCGGCCGCCTTCACCGCCGTGGTGGACGACAGCTCGATCAGCGGCCGCGCCAACCCACCCAACGCCGCGTCCAGAACCTGCCGGGTCCCCGACCCCTTCTCCCGAAGGATCAACGGGGTCACCGCCAACTCCGACGCATCCAACGGCCGCCGCCGCCGCGCCCAGACATGCCCCGGCGCCGTCACCACGATCAGGTTGTCGTGAGCGATCACCACGGAGTCCAGCCCCGTCGGCACACTCAACCCCTCCACGAACCCCAAGTCCGCCTCGTCCGCCAGCAACCGCTCCGCGACGGCAGCCGAGTTCCCGGCGAGCAGAGACACCGCCGTGTCCGGCCGCTGGGCGCGCAGCGCGAGCAGCCACCCCGGCAGCAGGTACTCCGCGATCGTCATGCTCGCCGCCACCCGCAGCCGCGAGTCCCGCCGGTCCCGCAACGCCTGCGCCCCCGCGTCGAACGCCTCCGCCGCCTCCACGACACGCCGCGCCCAGTCCGTCACCAGCGCCCCGGCGTCCGTGAGCCGGGAGCCCCGAGGTGACCGGTCCACCAAGGCCACCCCCAACTGGCGTTCCATCGACCGGATCCGGCTGCTCGCCGCCGGCTGAGTGATCCCCAGCTCCCGCGCCGCCCCACCGAGACTGCCTAGCCGGGCCACCGCCAGCAACAGCTCCAGTGCACCGAGATCGGGGACCCGATGTGCCAGGGATCCCGTGCGAAACTGCCCCTCCGCCGACTGAGTCATAAGCCCAGTTTATGTCGCCATAGAGGCAAACTCCCTGGTGGGAGATGACAGACCCCACGACGCTGATCCCATGGTCACCGCCGTCCGCCATCTCGGACCCAACTGGTACGCCGCCGTCATGGGCACCGCCGCCGTCGCCACCGCCGGAGCCGGGCTGCCGGTCCACGTCCCCGGCCTGCGTACCGCCTGCACGGCCGTCTGGGCGCTCTCCCTCGTCCTGCTGCTCACCCTCCTCGCCGCCCGCGCCCTGCACTGGACCCACCACCGCGACCAGGCCCGCGACCACCTCCTCGACCCGGCCACGGCGCCCTTCTACGGCTGCCTGGCGATGGCACTGCTGGCCGTCGGCGGCGGCGCGATCACCGTCGGCGGGGACTGGATCGGCGCAGGTGCGGCGGTCCTACTCGACGCCCTGCTGTTCAGCGTCGGTACGGCCATCGGACTGGCGGCCGCCGTCGCCGTCCCGTACCTCATGGCCGTACGCCATCGCGTGGAACCGTCGCAGGCCACGCCCGTATGGCTGCTGCCGCTCGTCGCGCCGATGGTGTCCGCCGCGCTCGGCCCGCTCCTGGTGCCGCATCTGCCGCCCGGGCAGGCCCGGGAGACGCTGCTCCTGGCGTGTTTCGCGATGTTCGGGCTGAGTCTCCTGGCCACCCTGCTGATGCTGCCGCTGGTCTTCGCCCGCCTGATCACCGGCGGCCCGCTCCCCCTCGCTCTCACCCCGACCCTGTTCCTGGTGCTGGGCCCGCTCGGGCAGTCCACCACCGCCGTCAGCGCGTTCGCGGACGTGGCGCCCGGAGTTCTCCCGCCCCCGTACAGCGAGGCCTTCGGCCTCCTCGCCGTCCTCTACGGCGTCCCCGTCATGGGCTTCGCCCTCCTCTGGTCCGCTCTCGCCACCGCCCACGTCCTGCGCGCCCGACGGCGCGGCATGGGCTTCACGATGACGTGGTGGGCGTTCACCTTCCCGGTCGGCACCTGCGTCACCGGCGCCGAGGCCCTGGCACGGCACACCGGACTCGTCGTCTACGAGGCCCTCGCCCTCGGCCTGTACGGCGTACTCGTCGCAGCCTGGACCATCGCCGCCGTGCGCACCGCCCAGGGCCTGCTCAACGGCAGACTGCCCGCAGCACCTCACCCAACACCCGCGACACCTCCACCAGCGACACCCCGCCCCACGTCAGCCGCCGCCCACAAAGACCCACCCCCGACAACGCACCGCCACCACACGCACACACCCGGCCCCCTCAACGGCAAGCCGCCCGCAGCACCTCGCCCAACACCCGCGGCGCCTCGGCCAGCGACGGGCCGTACCACGTCAGGTGCCGCCCGCTGACCAGCGCGCAGGGCAGGCCGGGGAACGCCTCGGGGCCGTCTTCGGCCGTGAAGCGGTAGGGCTCGTCGGGGAGGACCACGATGTCCGGGGCCGGTGTCCGCAGGTCGTCCAGGGGGAGGCGGGGGTAGCGGTCCTCGTGGGTCGCGTGGAGGTGGTCGACGCCCAGGCGGGACAGGACGTCGCCCGCGAAGGTGTCGCTGCCCAGCACCATCCACGGGCGGCGCCAGATCGGGACCACGGCTGTCGTACGGCGTGCCGGGACCGGCAGCGACGACCAGGTGTCCTCCGCCTCGTCCAGCCAGTGCGGGCGGGCCGGGGCACCGCAGGCGTCCAGTACGCGGGCCAGTTCGCGGAAGGCCTGCGGTACGTCCCGCACCTGTGTGACCAGGACCTCGACGCCGGCCGCGCGGAGGGCGGCGAGGTCGGGCTCGCGGTTCTCCTCCTCGTTGGCGAGCACCAGGTCGGGGGCGAGGGTGAGGATCCGGTCGACGTCGGGGTTCTTGGTGCCGCCTACGCGGGTGACGTCCAGGTCGGCCGGGTGGCTGCACCAGTGCGTCGCGCCGACCAGGACACCGGGGGCCGACACGGCCACGGCCTCCGTCAGGGACGGCACGAGCGAGACGACGCGCATCAGCGCCCCGGCCGGTCCCGGACCGCCTCGATGTGCTCGGCCACCGCGACGACGACCACCCGCGTGTCCGGCACCGTCGCCCGCCAGCGGTGGCGCACTCCGCCGGTGAGGTACAGGGTGTCGCCCCGGCCCAGGCGGTAGGCGCGGCCTTCGGCCTCGATCTCCACGGCGCCGTCGGCGACGTACATCAACTGGTCGTTGCGGTACTGGAATTCACGGCCCGCGTCATGGTCGCCGGTGAACTCCGAGGCGTGCATCTGATGGTGACCGCGCACCAGGGAACGTGCCCGTGGTTCCGGCGCCAGCTCGGTGGCCTCGGCCCGGACCACGTCGACGCTGCACGCCGGGTCGGCGGCGGCGAGGAGTTCGACGGCGGTCGTACGCAGCGCGTCGGCGACCTTTTCGAGGGAGGTCCTGCTGGGGCGCGCCCGGTCGTTCTCGATCTGGCTCAGGAAGGGCACGGACAGGCCGCAGCGCTCGGACACGACAGCGAGGGTGAGGCCCAGCGCACGGCGTCGACGCCGCACGGCCGCGCCCACCCGAAGGGGCTGTTCTTTGTGGTCGCCCATCGCTCCGGCTCCCTCCTTGGCTAGTCGGTCCGCTGCCCTCGCGCCCGTCGCCCGGCGCACACCTTCTGTTGAGTTCTCTGCACCCTACGCATGTTCGGCAAACCGTTTCATGCGCCCGTCACATCGACGACACGTCAGGGGGAGTACGACCCATGGGTTCGCGCCAGCCGGATCGAACCCCGGAACGCGCAGGCCGCCCCCGCGTCACCGCTGACCCCCGTTCAGCACCAGTATCCCGTGTTCATCTCAATGCTGCGGCGGCTTCCCGTGTTCCCTGGTGGGTGCGGGTGGGTGCGGGTGGCGTGCCCGGCCCGGGAGGGAGAGGCGGGGAGAGCCGGGGGCGTGGCGTAGCGCTCTGTGGTTGGCCGGATCCTTCTCGTGGGCGCGGACAGGTGTCAGCATGGGCGCGCGCCGGCGGTATGGCACACGGAACCGGGCATACAGAACGGGTGCGGGATTCACCTACGCATGAATCCCGCACCCGGTGTCCGCGTCCGTGTCGTGTCCGTGTCCGTGTCCGTGTCCCACTGTGTCCACGGCAAGACCCGTGGAGCTATCCCGCCACTGGCGCCAGCTCGTCCTCGATCCCGGGGTGAGCGTCCATCCAACGGCGTGCCGACTCCTTCTCGTTTCCGGCGCCGCCCTTCTGGATCTCCACCTCCAGTGAGGCGAGTTGTTCCTCGGTCAGCTTGAAGTCCTTGAGCCAGCCGCTGAGTTCGGGGAACTCCTGGCCGAAGCCCTTCTTGGCCACCGTGTGGATCTGTTCGCCCTTGCCCCAGGCGCCCTCGGGATCCTTGAGCTTCTTCAGGTCGTACTTGCCGTACGCCCAGTGCGGCGACCACAGCGTGACCACCACCGGCTCACGCTTCTTGATCGACCGGTCCAGCTCCGCCAGCATCGACGACGTACTCGACGACACCACCTTGTACTCGCCCTCGAGGCCGTACGCCTTCAGCACCGACTTGTTCAGCGTCCCCATCATCCCGGCACTCGCCTCAATGCCGATGATCTTCCCGCCGAACTCCTTGCCCCGACCCTTCAGGTCAGCCAGCGAATCGACACCCTTCACATACGACGGCACCGTCAGCTCCAGCGACGTCGGCCCGTACCACGAGCCGAGGTCCTCCAACTTCCCCTTGAAGCGGTCCACATACTCCTTGTGCGTGGTCGGCAGCCAGCCGTCCAGCTGTACGTCCATCTGCCCCTGGGCGAGCGAGGTGTAGAGCGGGCCGGGGTCGAGCTGTTTGACGTTCGGCTTGTAGCCGCGGTCCTCCAGGATGTTCTGCCAGAGGTAGGTGGCGGCGATGGCCTCGTCCCACGGGAAGTAGCCCATGTCGACAGTCTTGCCCGCGTCCTTGCCCTGCGCCTTCGCGGCGCCGGCGACCGGGGCGAGCTTGTTCACCAGGCCGGGGTTCTTCTTCAGCCAGGTGCGGACACCGTCCTGCTCACGGCCTTCGCCGGCGGCGCGGATGTCGTTCTCCAGGCCGGTCAGCTGCTGCTCGGTGAGCTTGAAGTCCTTCAGCCACTTCGCAACGGTCGGGTCCTTCTTCGCGAAGCCCTTGTGCGCGACGGTGTGGATCTGTTCGCCCTTGCCCCAGGCACCCTCGGGATCCTTGAGCTTCTTCAGGTCGTACTTGCCGTACGCCCAGTGCGGCGACCACAGCGTGACCACCACCGGCTCACGCTTCTTGATCGACCGGTCCAGCTCCGCCAGCATCGACGACGTACTCGACGACACCACCTTGTACTCGCCCTCGAGGCCGTACGCCTTCAGCACCGACTTGTTCAGCGTCCCCATCATCCCGGCACTCGCCTCAATGCCGATGATCTTCCCGCCGAACTCCTTGCCCCGACCCTTCAGGTCAGCCAGCGAATCGACACCCTTCACATACGACGGCACCGTCAGCTCCAGCGACGTCGGCCCGTACCACGAGCCGAGGTCGTCGAGCTGGGAGCTGTACTTGTCCCAGTACGCCTTGTGCGTGGTCGGCAGCCAGGCGTCGGTCTGGAAGTCGATGTCGCCGCGGGCCACGCCCGAGTAGAGCGGGCCGGGGTCGAGCTGCTTGACGTCGGTCTCGTAGCCGCGCTGCTCCAGGAGCTCCTTCCACAGGTATGTGGTGGCGGTGCCCTCGTCCCAGGGGATGTAGCCGATGTTGATCTTCTTGCCCTGGCCGACGTTCGTGCCGGCCCCGGCCTCCTGGCTGCTCCCTGAGCCGGCCAGGTTCATGCCGCCCGCGACGAGCGCGAGGATCACGACGCCGACGACCGCCACAGCGCCGCCCGGCTTGTAGTGGGCGAGCCGGAAGCGGCCCGCGGCGGCGACGGCCGCCTTGGCGGCGGCCCGGCGGCCGAGCGGGGAGACCCGCTGGCCCAGCGCCCCGGTCATCCGGTCCAGGTACATCGCGAGGATGACCACGGCGACCCCGCTCTCGGCGGCCAGGCCGACCTTGAGCTGGGTGATCGCGGAGTAGACCTGCTCGCCGAGGCCGCCGGCGCCGGCCATGCCGCCGATGACCACCATCGACAGGGCCAGCATGATGACCTGGTTGACCCCGGCCATGATCGTCGGCAGCGCGAGCGGCAGCTGGACGCGGGCCAGGGTGCTGCGCGGGCTGGTGCCGAACGCCTCGGCCGCCTCGATCAGCTCACCGTCCACCTGCCGGATGCCCAGCTCGGTCATGCGCACGCCCGGGGGCATGGCGAAGATGATCGTCGCGAGGAGGCCGGGGGTGGTGCCGACTCCGAAGAACATGACGCCGGGGATGAGGTAGATGAACGCCGGCATCGTCTGCATGACGTCGAGCACCGGCCGCAGCTGGGCGCCGACCCGCTCGCTGCGGGCGGCCCAGATGCCGAGCGGCACCGCGAGGACGATGGTGACCACCGAGGCGACGAGGACGAGCGAGAGCGTGTCCATCGCGTCGTCCCACAGCCCGAGCGAGTCGATCAGGGCGAGGCCGGCGAAGGCCAGCGCACCGGGCAGCAGTCCGCGCAGCCAGCACGCGATCACCGCGAGGACGCCGGCCATGAGCAGCGGCTCGCCGCCGCCGAGGACCGTGTCGACCCCGTCGTACATGCCGCCGAGCACCGTGTTGACGAGGTCGAACAGCCAGGTCAGGTGGGACTGGAGCCAGCCCACCAGGTCTTCTATCCAGTCACCGAAGTGGAGCCTAGGCATGGGCGGTCACCTTCCCGTCGCGGGAATCGCGCGGGTCGTCGCAGGGCGCGGGCTCGCCCTGCTGGTCGCCGAGGAAGCCGATCAGCCGTTGTCTCGGTACGCGCCCGACGAGTTTCCCCTTCTCGTCGAGGACGGCCACGGGGTGCGTCAGACGGGCGCTGATCGCGCAGAGTTCGGTGAACGGGGTGTCAGTCGTCGCGGTCTCGCAGCCGCATCCGACCTCGTCGCCGGCGATGTCCTCGTCCATGACGGCCGCCGCGGTCAGCACGCGGGAACGGTCGACGTCCTGGATGAAGGAGGCGACGTAGTCGTTGGCCGGGCGCAGGAGGATGTCCTGCGCCGAGCCGGTCTGGACGATACGGCCGTCCCGCATGACCGCGATGCGGTCACCCAGGCGCATGGCCTCGTTGAGGTCGTGAGTGATGAAGACGATCGTCTTCTTCAGGGTCTGCTGGAGCTGGAGCAGCTGGTCCTGCATGTCCCGGCGGATCAGCGGGTCGAGCGCGCTGAAGGACTCGTCCATGAGGAGCAGGTCGGCGTCGGTGGCCAGGGCGCGGGCGAGGCCCACGCGCTGCTGCATACCGCCGGACAGCTCGTCGGGCCAGGACTTCTCCCAGCCGGCCAGTCCGCACAGGGCCAGCGCCTCGCCGGCGCGCTTCTCGCGCTCGGCGCGGGGCACGCCCTGCACGGCCAGACCGTAGGCGGCGTTCTCCAGCACGCTGCGGTGCGGGAAGAGCGCGAAGTGCTGGAAGACCATGCTGATCTTGTTCGCGCGGACCTCGCGCAGCTCGCGGTCGCCGATCGCGGTCAGGTCCTGGCCGTCGAAGCGGACGTGACCCGCGGTCGGCTCCAGGAGTCCGTTGAGCATGCGCAGCAGCGTGGACTTGCCGGATCCGGACAGGCCCATGACGACGAAGATCTGGCCTGGTTCCACGGTGAAGGAGGCGTCGATCACGGCGGCGGTGGTGCCGTCGGCGCGCAGCTCCTCCCGGTCGGCCCCGTGGCGGAGCCGTTCGACAGCCTCGTCCGGTCGTCTCCCGAACACCTTGTACAGATGTTCGGCCTCAAGCCTTGCTGACACGGGTACCTCTTGTCTCGACGGCAAAGGGAAGGGAGCGACTGGCGCAACAGTTGCGCAGGGGGCGACGCTTCCGGGGCGGCGCCTGCCCTGGTTCCCCGGACACAAACGCACAAGTGGTCCAGCCCACAGAAACCCGGCGGGGTGGCAACGCGCTGCTGACCAGGGAGCCACTGTCAGTGCCGTACGGCATGATGCGTGGCGTGACCGGACGACTGATGCTCCTCGACACCGCCTCGCTCTACTTCCGCGCCTACTTCGGCGTCCCGGACTCCGTGAAGGCCCCGGACGGCACGCCGGTGAACGCCGTGCGCGGACTCCTCGACTTCATCGACCGCCTGGTCAAGGACCACCGCCCGGACGCGCTGGTGGCCTGCATGGACGCCGACTGGCGACCCCAGTGGCGGGTCGACCTGATCCCCTCCTACAAGGCACACCGCGTCGCCGAGGAGCACGAGGTGGGTCCGGACGAGGAGGAGGTGCCCGACACGCTGTCCCCGCAGGTGCCGGTCATCGAGGCGGTCCTGGACGCCCTCGGCATCGCGCGGGTGGGCGTCGAGGGGTACGAGGCGGACGACGTCATCGGCACGTTCACCGGGCGGGCGAAGGGCCCGGTCGACATCGTCACCGGCGACCGCGACCTGTACCAGCTGGTGGACGACGCGCGGGGGGTGCGGGTGCTGTACCCGCTCAAGGGCGTCGGCACCCTCCAGCTCACCGACGAGGCATGGCTGCGCGAGAAGTACGGCGTCGACGGCCGCGGTTACGCGGATCTGGCGCTGCTGCGGGGCGACCCGAGCGACGGTCTGCCGGGCGTGCCCGGCATCGGCGAGAAGACGGCGGCGAAGCTGCTGGCCGAGTTCGGTGACCTGGCTGGGATCATGGCGGCGGTCGACGACCCGAAGGCGAAGCTCACGCCCTCGCAGCGCAAGCGGCTGGACGAGTCACGGGCGTACGTCGCCGTGGCCCCGACGGTGGTGCGGGTCGCGGGCGATGTTCCGCTGCCCGACGTGGACACGACGCTGCCGCGGACGCCCCGGGATCCGGCGGCGCTGGACGAGCTGGCGCTGCGGTGGGGACTGGGCGGGTCGCTTCAGCGTCTGCTGGGGACCCTGGGGGCGTGAAGGGCAGGAGGGCAGGAGGGCAGGAGGGCAGGAGGGGCAGGAGGGGCTTGACGGGCCCGAAGGGCGTTCGGGACGGGTGAATGGGGATCGCGGCGCGGGGAATTCGTACCTTGCGTGCGTCCGCGTGCGCGACATGCGCCCTTTCATGAACGAGTCATAGCGGCATTCTCCGGGACGAGGTGCTAACTTAGGTAAACCTAAGCTTGGAACGAGGGAGGCCAGTGATGGCGCTACGCCCTGCCCGCAAGCCGCGCAGGCCCCACTCCGCGCAGGTCGTCCGTACCGAACGGCTGACCCCGCACATGCAGCGTGTGGTGCTCGGTGGCGAGGGGCTCGCCGACTTCGCGGCGGACACCTGCACGGACCACTACGTGAAAATGCTGTTCTCCCCCGAGGGCGTGAGCTATCCCGAGCCCTTCGACCTGGAGCGGATCCGCGAGGAGCTGCCGCGCGAGCAGTGGCCGGTGACGCGGACCTACACCGTGCGGGCCTGGGACCCCGAGCACCGTGAACTGACCCTGGACTTCGTCCTGCACGGCGACGAGGGCCTGGCCGGCCCGTGGGCGATGCGCGCCCAGCCCGGCGAGACCGTGCGCTTCATGGGCCCCGGCGGCGCCTACGCCCCCGACCCGGCCGCCGACTGGCATCTGCTCGTCGGTGACGAGAGCGCGCTGCCGGCCATCGCCCGCTCCCTGGAGTCCCTGCCCGACGGCGCCACGGCGTACGCCTTCGTGGAGGTCGCCGGCCCCCAGGAGGAGCAGAAGATCGACTCCGACGTCGAGGTCGTCTGGCTGCACCGCGGCACCCGCCCCGTCGGCGAGGCGCTGGTCGAGGCCGTACGCGCGCTGGAGTTCCCCGAGGGCCGGGTGCATGCGTTCGTGCACGGCGAGGCGCACTTCGTGAAGGAGCTGCGCCAGCTGCTGCGGGTCGAGCGCGGTGTGGCCCGAGAGGACCTGTCGATCTCCGGCTACTGGCGGCTCGGCCACGACGAGGACGGCTGGCAGGCCTCCAAGCGCGACTGGAACGCCCGGATCGAGGCGGAGCAGGAGGGCGCGGCACCGGCCGCGTAGCCCTGCGTCGAGAAGCGAAGAGGGCGATACGCGAAGGGGAGGCACCTCAAGAACGCCGTTCAAGAAGAACGCCGTTCAAGGTGCCGCCCCTTTTGGCGTGCCCGGATACTGCGACGAACGCGCCCCGCCCGACCGCCCCAAAGACGCCTGGTACAGCAGGCGCACCGGACAAAGGGGCGTGAGGCCGCGCGGCCGGCTGCCCCGTAGTCCGCTCCGTGCGCCGGGATGTACACCCTTTCCCGCGGCCGGAAACCATCGCATGGTGCGAAGAGGTGGGCTGTCAGGGAGAGTTGACGGCATGAGGGTGTCGCACCCGGGGCCCGTGGGGGGTGTCCCGATGGCCGCGACGGTCGGCAGTGCGACATGGGATCGCCACGCCGAGCAGGCTGGGTCGACGGGGTCGGGAGCCAGCCGAGGTCGATCATTCGGCGGCCCGGATTCGCCCCGGAATGGTCACTTGCGTTCAGCTGTATTCAGCCTCGGACAGTTGACTAAACCGGTAGGCGCACTGGAAGGTGGACGAGATCCACGACCGCGTCGCCGACGCCGCGGTCGTGGCGGTGGTGACCACCGATTATCTGCGCCGTTCGGCGGTCGTCTCGAAGGCCTCGGCCGACGACACGTCCGGGCACGCGGTTGACGAGGCCCCGCTCGACCGGTTCAGGCAGCGGGCTCCTTCGTACACAACTCAGCCACGCCGCAGTCGCAGCGTATGGAGCACAGCGCGTAGTTCATGGTTTCGGTCGACTCCGTCACTCGGAGGGCAACATGAAAGGCTCTGCTCCTGGCCAGTCGCCTGGGGCGGTACCCGTGGGCGGGCGCGGATGTTTCAGGTCACCGCCAGTACGGTCAGCGCCAGTACCGTCAGCCCGCATCCCGGTTGGTGCGCGTGCCCCTGGTGGTCCCCTGCGTCCGTCGGCCGATCCCGCCCGGGTCCGTCGCAGGCTCACCGGCATCCGGGACGGCGCCTTGCGCTCACCTCGGTCGACGACGACCCGACCCCTTGAGCCAATAAGCATGCTGAGGCAGAAACTGGGAGAGAGCCATGCCCCAGAACGTCACCATCGATTTACCCATCCCGCCCCGGCTGAACGCCGGTTTGGCAGCCGCGAGGCAACGCAATCTGGAATGGATGCGCCAACAGAAACTGGTGTTGGGGCATAGTGCCGCCCGCCGCTACGCGTTCTCGGCGGTGGCGGACCTCGCCGCCTACAGCTACCCGGACGCCGCCGGCGACGATCTGGACCTGGCCTTTGACACCATGGGCTGGTTCTTCCTGTTCGACGACCTGTTTGATGTCCCCGAGGGGCGCCAGGCCGATGAAGCGGTCGACGTGTGTCAGCAACTCATCGCACTCATCACCCACCCGTCGGCGCGGCGCACACACCACGGCGCACCTCTGGTGAGCGCCTTCGCGGACCTGTGGCGTCGAGCCAAGAGGGGCATGTCCGAGGAATGGCAGGTACGGGCCGCCCACAACTGGGTGGACTATCTGTCGGGAAACCTCACGGAGGAAATCGACCGTCGCTCATGGGCCCCCCGGGACTTTGCCACCCGTATGCGGATAGGGCACCGCACCCTGGGGCTGATTCCCTCGCTCGACCTGGCCGAAAGGGTGGGGCACTTCGAGATCCCACAGATCATTTGGCACAGCAGCCATCTGGATTCGATGCGCCGAGCAGCTGTCGATGCCGTCAAACTCATCAACGAGGTGATGTCCCTGGAGAACGACGACGCGCGAGGCGATCCCAACCTGGTTCACTGCCTCGTGCGGCAACACCGCTGCTCCCGGCAGGAAGCCATCAAGCTGGCCGTCGCCCTCGTCCAGACAGCAGTCAGTCAGCTTTTCGAGCAGACGCGACAGATTCCCCTGTTCTGCTCCCGGCTCGGGCTCACCGGCACGGAGGCCGAGAAGGTCCAACGCTATGCGACCGCCATGTTCACGTGGATTCGCGGCAGCTACGACTGGAGCCGCAACAACGGCCGCTATTCCCCACGCACCGCGAACGACCTGAGCCCGAATCTGACCGGTCAGCTCCACCCCGCAAACCTCACACCGGTGTCTCCATAGCGTCCCCCTGCTTCCGGCGGGAGCGACTCTGTCTCGTGGGACGGTGCAAGCGACTGGACGCGCTGCACCGTCCCAGGGAAGCCGCAGCGCCCGTTCAGGCGCCGCCTCGTCCCTCGCCGTCCGGGCCCCCTCGTAGGCTGGGTCCCGATGAGACGCCGTACGCCACCCCCGCCCTCCCCCCTGCCGCAGCGCGGCGGGATCGATCCGGTGCGCGTGCGATTGCCGGCCGGGGACGAGTGGGCGACCGTGCGGGATCATCTCGTGGCGCGACTCGCAGCCGGAGCCGACGTGATCGACGGGATGCTCGACGCGGGGCGGATCGTGGACGCCGCCGGGCGGCCGGTGCCTCGGGACATGGCGTACGCGCCGGGGATGTACGTGTGGTTCCACCGGGAGCTGCCCGACGAGGAGCTGGTGCCGTTCGCGGTCGACGTCGTCTACCAGGACGAGCACGTGGTGGTGGCCGACAAGCCCCACTTCCTGGCCACCACGCCTCGCGGCAGCCATGTCGCCGAAACGGCCCTGGCGCGGCTGCGACGGGAACTGGGCCTCCCGACGCTGGGCGCGGCGCACCGGTTGGACCGGCTGACGGCTGGGCTGGTGCTGTTCACCGTGCGACCGGAGGAGCGCGGCGCGTACCAGTCCCTGTTCCGCGACAGACGGGTGGCGAAGGAGTACGAGGCGGTGGCCCCGTACGATCCCGCGCTGGACCTGCCGCGCGTCGTGCGCAGCCGGATCGTCAAGGAGCGCGGGGTCCTCGCGGCCCGTGAGGTCGAGGGTGAGCCCAACGCGGTCAGCCGGGTCGAGTTGCTGGAACACCGGGACGGTCGTGCCCGCTACCGCCTGACACCTCGTACCGGGCAGACACACCAGCTGAGGGTGCACATGAGCGCCCTGGGGGTGCCCATCCTCGGCGATCCCCTCTATCCGGTGGTGACCGGCCCCGTGCCGGCCGGTGACTTCCGGCGTCCGCTGCAACTGCTGGCGCGGGTGCTGGAGTTCACCGATCCGGTCACGGGGCGGGAGCACCGGTTCGTCAGCCCGCGTGCGCTGCGGGCCTGGTCGTCGTACGACGAGTGGGCCGGGTAGCCCCGACGCCCGGTCGGCTCACTCGCCGCGCCACCAGCGCAGGATGCGCCGGAACAGTCCCGGCCGATCGGCCGGTTCAGGGGCCGGCGCCGGAGCCGTGGCCGCGGGGGCGGGTTCCGGAGGCACCGCGACCGGCTGTGGCGTGCTGATCGGCCATGTACTGGAACGCTGCGTCGCCAGCGGGTGCGCGGGCTGCGCCATGACGTCCTGCTGGGGCTTGGGCGCGAACTTCACCGGCAGTTCCACCAGGTGCCGGTTGGAGATGGTGGCCCGCCAGGACAGCTCGTCCTCCTCGCAGGCGAGTTGGACGTCTGGCAGGCGGGTCAGCAGCGCATCGACGCCGACTTCGGCGATGGCGCGGCCGATGTCCTGCCCCGGGCACTCGTGGGAGCCACCGCCGAAGGCGAGGTGGGAGCGGTTGCCCTGCATGTTGGCGGTGAGGTCGGGCCTGACGCGCGGATCGACGTTGCCCGGCGCGATGCCGAGGATGAGAGCGTCGCTCTTGCGAATGCGCTGGTTGCCCAGCTCCGTGTCCTGCTTGGCGACGTAGGGAAGCACGGTGCTGAACGGCGGCTCGTCCCACAGGGACTGCTCGACCGCCTCGGGCACCGTCATCTGGCCGCCGCTGAGCTGGGCACGGAACCGCGGGTCGGTGAGCACCACCCGCAGCACGTTGGCGATCAGGTTGGCGGTGGCCTCGTACGCGGCGACCAGGATGATACGCAGGTGCTGGCCGACCTCGTCGTCGGTGAGCCGCGCCGGGTGGTTGATCAGGTGGCTGGTGAAGTCGTCCCTGGGGTCGGCCCGGCGGCGGGCGGTGAGCCGCATCAGGACGTCCATGAGGTACGCGTTGCTGGCGATGGCGGTCTCGGTGCCCTTGGGCATGTCGCGGGCGGCCTGCACGATGCGGTCGTTGTACTCCTCGGGCATGCCGAGGATCTCGCACATCACCACCATCGGCAGGTGCTCGGCGAACTGACTGACCAGCTCGGCCCCGCCCTCCTCGCAGAACTCGTTGACGAGATGCTGGGTGGCGCGGTTGATATAGCGGCGGATGCCCCGGTGGTCGATGGTCGACATGGCGCCGTTGACGGCACCACGCAGCCGCAGATGCTCGTCGCCCTCGGCGTGACTACAGATGGGCTGCCAGGCGAAGTGCGGCATCAGCGGATGGTCGGGCTTGACCGTGCCGTCCTGTAGGGCGCTCCACTGCCGGGTGTCACGGCAGTACTGCGAAGGAGTGCGCACCATGTGCAGATTCTCGGCGTGGCCGAGCACCACCCAGACCGGCACGTCCTGGTGCAGCAGGGCGGGAGCCACGGGGCCGTGCTCGGCGCGGAGTTTTTCGTACACGGCTCCCAGGTCCTCCGCGTCGGGGCCGTACAGCCGGCGCAGTCCGCCGGGGCCGATGCCGTGCGCGGGGCAGCCGGGGGGCGGGGCGACCGTGGGGTCGTCCGTACCGGTCGGGAAGAGGGATTCAGGCGTCACGATGGTCGCTCCGAAGCTGAGGTGAATCCGGTCTACAGAGAGTGAGAGGGGGGCGTGCGGCTCAGGCGGGGGCCTTCGCCATGGCCAGCGCGTGCAGGAAGCGCATGAGGGTCATCAGGACGTCCCGGCTGGAGGCCCGGCGGCGTACGTCGCACTCGACGATGGGGATCTCCTCGGGCAGGTCGAGCGCCGTACGGAGTTCGGCAACGGGGTAACGGGGCGCGTCCGGGAAGGTGTTGACGGCCACCACGAAGGGCACCCCGCGCTCCTCCAGCCGCCCCATGACGTCGAAGCTGACCTCCAGGCGGCGGGTGTCGATCAGCACGACCGCGCCCAGCGCACCGTCGAACAGCCCGTTCCACAGGAACCAGAAGCGTTCCTGGCCCGGGGTGCCGAAGAGGTACAGCACGAGCTGCTCGGTGATGCTGATGCGACCGAAGTCCATCGCGACGGTGGTGGCCGTCTTGGTGTCCGAGCCGAAGTTGTCGTCGACGCCGATGCCCGCCTGCGTCATGGTCTCTTCGGTGGTCAGCGGCCTGATCTCGCTGACCGAGCCGACCATGGTCGTCTTGCCGACACCGAAGCCGCCCACGATCACGATCTTGACCGCGGCCTC
The DNA here is from genome assembly GCF_019049285.1 of Streptomyces sp. AC550_RSS872. Lineage (GTDB taxonomy): Bacteria > Actinomycetota > Actinomycetes > Streptomycetales > Streptomycetaceae > Streptomyces. Next base: position 86,033 of record NZ_JAGMUL010000169.1, on the reverse strand, counting down.
GGCCGTGTGCGGCAGCTGGTCCTCGGTCCGGGGGCCGGGGACGGTGTCAGAGCCTTTGAAGTCCATGCATCACCGCTTCGAGGATTGAACGGTCGGCGACGGACTGGCGCACGATCGGGTTGCGGGCCGTCACCAGTCCGGCCGTCAGCATGTCGGTGAGCAGCACCGTCATCATGCTGAACGGCAGGTTGAGGTAGGCCGACAGCTCGGCCACGGACAGGGGGGTGGAACAGAGCCGGAGCAGCGCCGTCTGCTCGGGCGTGGCGGAGGGCGGGGGGTCGGCGCGCGCCACGATTAACGTGACGAGGTCGAGGTCGCCGTCGCGCTCGCCACCGTCCGGTCCGGCGACCACGAAGAGCCGCTCCGGGTTCTTCTGCTTCCCGGGCCCGGGGGGTGGCGAAGGCGGTTGTTCCTTGGGGACTCGCCGCTGGCGTTGCGGAGGAGTCATACGGTCTGCCCGTTCCGCCTGGGCGGACTGGTGAGATGGGCACCGATGCGGGCGACGAGGTCGGACATGCGGTTGCTCATCCGGCCGGGTTCGGCGAACGTGTCGGAGAGCACGGCGAGATAGGCGTTGGCGCCGGCGGCCATCAGATAGAAGTAGCCCCCGTTGATCTCGATGAGGACCATCTTCATCTTGCCGTCGCTGTTCGGGATCTCCGTGGCGACAGCGCTCGCCAGGCTCTGTAGCCCCGCGCACGCCGCGGCGACACGGTCGGCGGTGTCCGGGTCACCGCCGTAGCGGGCGATGCGCAGACCGTCGGCGGAGAGCACGACGATCATCTCGATGCCCGGTACGCCGTCGTGGAGCTCCTTGAGCATCCAGTCGAAGTTGGCGCGCTGCTGGATCACTTGGTGTCCCCCTCGTCGTCGGCCTCGGGGCGGGCCGGTTGGGCGGGTTGGGTTCGGGGCTTGAGCGTGAGCGGGTCGGGCTTGTCCTTGAGGCCGTTCCAGAACGCCTCGACCCAGGCACCGGGGACGGACTCGTCCTGCGCCGGCTCGGGCTCGGGGTCCGGCTTGGGCGTGGACCAGATGGTCGGCCTGCCCTCGCGCTCCGCCTGCTCGATGGCCGCCTGCTCGGCGATGCGCTTGCTGAGCGGGGTCTTGACCCGGCTGCGGCGCTGGGGCAGCCCGCCCGCGGTCCATTCGGTGACGACGGGGGCGTCGTCTTCCATGGAGGCCATGGCGGCGGTGATCTTCGGGCTGGTGGGGCGCCGCTTCTTGGGGGCGCGCTTGGGGCCCTCGAGCGCGTCGGGGTCGGCCTTCGGCGCGGCCCCGGCGCCGATGCCGTGGGCGAGTCCGGGCGCGGGGTCGTTGGTCATCATCTCGCGCGGCACCACGAGGATGGCGCGCACACCGCCGTAGGCGGAGGAGCGCAGCGAGACCTGCATGTTGAAGGCCGTGCAGAGACGGCCGACGACGGCGAGGCCGAGGCGCGGGGACTCGCCGATGTCCTGGAGGTCGGTGCCCTGCTTGGCACGCTCCAGCATGCCCTCGACCCGGGCGCGGGCCTCCTCACTCAGGCTGACGCCGGAGTCCTCGATCTCGATCGCGATGCCGGTCTGCACCTCGGTGGCGGTGACGTGCACCTTGGTCTGCGGCGGCGAGTAGCGGGTGGCGTTGTCGAGGAGTTCGGCCGCGGCGTGGATGATCGGCTCGACGGAGATGCCGGCGATGTTGACCTGGACGATGGAGTCCAGGCTGATGCGGCGGTACTCCAGGATCCGGGACATGGCGCCGCGCAACACGCTGTACAGCGGGACTGGTTCGGGCCACTGACGGCCCGGTCGGCCGCCGCCGAGCACGGAGATCGAGTCGGCGAGACGGCCGATCAGCATGGTGCCGTGGTCGATGCGCAGCAGGTCGTCGAAGACCTCGGGGTTACGGCCGTGGTCCTCCTCCATCTCCCGGAGTTCCACGGCCTGTTGGTGCACGATCGCCTGGACGCGCCGAGCGATGTTGACGAACGAGCGCTGGGCGGAGTCGCGGAGCGCTTCCTGGTGGTCGACGATGTCGAGCATCGACCGCACCAACGTCAGTTCCGCCCGGGAGAGATGGGCGTAGGACGGGTCGAGCTTGGCGAGATCGCGCATCACCTCATAGGTGGAGGCGCCGCGCTGAAGCCGGTCGATCGCGGCGGGCGTGATCTCCGTGGCGAGGCGGTTCATCTGCTCGTCGTGGGCGGCGATGCGCCCTTCCAGATACGCGGCGTGACGGGCATGCTCGGCCCGCAGATCCCGCAGGGCGCGGCCGCGGCGCACGACTTCGGCCGCGGACACCAGCACCAGCAGCATGGCCACGGCACCGCACACGCCGACGGCCGTCCGGGCCGGCTCCGTCACCACGGCGACGGCGGCTCCGGTCGCCGCGGCCATCGCTATGGCCGGCAGCAACAGCACGCGCGCGTACGGGAGTTCACGCCGAGTGGGCGGGGATTGAACGCTCACCATGTGGGCCCTCTGAAACGAATCGGGTGGGTGTAGGGGGAGCTTGCATGGGGGAATGTCATGGGTATGTCGGACTCTTCTGCATGATTGGGGAACAAGCGCACGATTACACCTCAACTCGGTGCGCTGCGGGCGAGCTTAGTCCGACCGGATCATCGCTGTGTCATATTCGGCAAGCACCTGAAATGGGGTGCGCGGCGGTAGTACGCTCGGCCTCATTTATACGCTCGGATTACATTCGTACACGCTGCGTGATGGCGTACGGGTGTACGAGAAACACTCACCGTGACGGGTGAAGATCGGATTCCGGGGACGTCCGGCCTGCCGCGGACGCAAAAAGAAAGGCAAGGAGGTCTCCGACCCCTTGCCACTCTCAACTTATAGCGCACCGGGGGGCTTGCGGCAAGGCCCCCGTCGTACCGCAGAATCTCCGGCCTAAGCCAAAAAGACCTGCGGAAACGGGGAGTCGCGAAGTGCGTGTGCTGTTGTCGACCTATGGGTCACGGGGGGACGTCGAGCCGATGGTCGCGCTCGCGGTGCGGTTGCGGGAGCTCGGCGCTCAGGTGCGGGTGTGCGCTCCGCCGGACGAGGACTTCGCGCGGCGGCTGGCCGGTGTCGACGTGCCGCTGGTGCCGGTCGGCCCGTCGGCGCGTGCGCTGACGAAGGCGGTGGTGCCGCCCTCGATGCCCCAGCGTGCGGCCGAGGTGATCGCCGGCCAGTTCGAGGTGATGCCCGCGGCGGCAAAGGGATGCGATGTGCTGGTGGCGACCGGCATGATGCCGGCCGCGGCCGGTGCCCGGTCGGTGGCCGAGAAACTGGGCATCCCCTCCGTGTCCGTGACGTTCCAGCAGCTCACGCTGCCGTCGCCGCAGCGCCCGCCGCTCGCCTACCGGGGTCGCCCGTTCCCCCCGGAGGTGACGGACAACCGGGCGCTGTGGGAGCTGGACGCCCAGAGCATCGACGCGCTGTTCGGTGAGGCGCTCAACACCAACCGGGCGTCGATGGGTCTGCCACCGGTGGCCCACGTCCGCGACCACGTCTTCGGCGACCGGCCGTGGGTGGCGACGGACCCGGTCCTGGACCCGCTGCACGGGATGCCGGGCCTCGACGCCGTCCAGACCGGTGCGTGGATCGCACCCGACGTCCGCCCGCTGCCGGCCGAGCTCGAGGCCTTCCTGGACGCCGGCACCCCGCCGGTGTACGTCGGCTTCGGCAGCATGCCCCTGCACGCCTCGACGGACGCGGCACAAGTGGCCATCGACGCGGTACGCGCCCAGGGCCGTCGTGTCCTGGTCTCCCGCGGCTGGGCCGACCTCGCCCTGATCGACGACCAGGACGACTGCTTCGCCGTGGGCGAGGCCAACCATCAGGCCCTGTTCGCCCGGGTGGCCGCCGTCGTGCACCACGGCGGCGCGGGGACGACGACCACGGCCGCCCGGGCCGGCGCACCCCAGGTCGTCGTGCCCCAGCTGGCGGACCAGCCGTACTGGGCCGGCCGGGTCGCCGACCTCGGCATCGGCGCGGCGCACGACGGTCCGACGCCGACCTTGGAGTCCCTGTCCGCCGCGGTCGAGGCGGCGCTCACGCCCGAGACCCGCACGCGTGCGGCCGCCGTGGCGGCGACGATCCGCACCGACGGGACGGACGTGGCCGCGAGGCTGCTGCTCAACGGGGCCTTCTGAGGACAGCTCCGTCCGGGACAGCCAGTCCGGGGGCAGCCCGTCCGGGACAGCCAGTCCGGCGACAGCCAGTCCGGCGACAGCCAGTCTGGGAACGGGCAGCCCCGCGCGCACCGCGTGAACGTCCAGGCGCCTCGCGCCGCGCAAGACCACAGGCCGCGAGGCCGCGAGGCCGTTGGCCGCGAGGCCGCACACCGCAACACCGCAACACCGCAATCGACCACCCCACTTTCGGAGCTGATTTCTTGAAACGCCTGACCACCAGCGCGTTCGACCTCCCCGATCGCCTCTCCCCCAAGGCGGACCCGATCCTGATCGCCGGTGACGAGCAGCACTTCGCGGCCATCGCGGAGTGCCTCGAACAGTCGATCGCCGAACTCACCGACCGCCTCGACGCCGCACGCAGGGCGCCCGGCGGCAAGGGCCAGCAGGCCATGGACCGGGACATCGAGGTCCACCGGCTGACCGCGCGTCTGCGCACCCTGCGGCGCTTCGGCCTGGACCTGTGTCTGGGACACATGGTCGGCGCGGACGACGCCGAGCCCGTGTACATCGGGCGCCTCGGCCTGACGGACAGCACCGGCCGGCGTCTGCTGCTCGACTGGCGCTCCCCGGCCGCCGAGCCGTTCTTCGGCGCCACCCACGCCAACCCGATGGGGCTGGCCAGCCGCCGCCGGTACCGCTGGACCGAAGGCCGGATCGGGGACTACTGGGACGAGGTGTTCGCCTCGGACGGGTTCGGCGGGCACCACGCAGCCCTCGACGACCAGTCCGCCTTCATCGCCAGCCTGGGCAGCGACCGCTCACCCCGGATGCGGGACGTGCTCGGCACGATCCAGGCCGACCAGGACGCCATCATCCGCGCGGGATCCCGGGGCGCCCTCGTCGTCGACGGCGGCCCGGGCACCGGCAAGACCGTCGTCGCCCTGCACCGCTCGGCCTACCTCCTCCACTCCGACCCCCGCCTCGGTCACCGCCGGGGCGGCGTGCTCTTCGTCGGTCCGCACCGCCCGTACCTGGCCTACGTCTCCGACGTCCTGCCCAGCCTCGGAGAGGAGGGCGTGCAGACCTGCATCCTGCGTGACCTCGTCGCCGAGGGCGCCACGGCGACCGTCGAGGCCGACCCCGAGGTGGCCCGTCTGAAGTCGTCCGCGGACCTGGTGAAGGCGATCGAGAAGGCCGTCCGGTTCTACGAGGAGCCGCCCGTCAAGGGGATGACGGTCACGACCCACTGGTCGGATGTCTGGCTCAGCTCCGACGACTGGGCCGTGGCGTTCGAGGCGGCGGAACCCGGTACTCCGCACAACGAGGCGCGCGACCAGGTGTGGGAGGAACTGCTCACGATCCTGGCGGACAAACACCAAGGCGACGCCTCGACACAGGACGGCGACGTCTCGCCCGGCCTGCTGCGCAGGTCACTGACGCAGAACAGGGAGCTGCTCACGGCCTTCAACCGCGCATGGCCGCTGCTCGAAGCGGCGGACCTGGTCGGCGATCTGTGGTCGGTGCCCGCGTACCTGCGGATGTGCGCCCCCTGGCTCAGCCGCGAGGAGGTCCAGCGCCTCCAGCGCGCGGACGCCCAGGCCTGGACGGTGTCCGACCTGCCGCTCCTGGACGCGGCACGTCAGCGGCTCGGCGACCCCGAGGCCTCTCGGCGCAAACGCCGCCACGAGGCCACCGTCGCCGCCGAACGCGAGCGCATGGGCAGGGTCGTCGACGACCTCCTCGCAGCCCACAGCTACGACGACGGCGAAGGCGTCCTGATCATGCTGCACGGGCAGGACATGCAGAACTCCCTGGTCGACGACTCGGCCCTGCCCACCGCCGACCCCGACCTGCTCGCCGGACCGTTCGCGCACATCGTCGTCGACGAGGCCCAGGAACTCACCGACGCGGAATGGCAGATGCTGCTGCTGCGCTGCCCGTCCCGCAGCTTCACCATCGTCGGCGACCGCGCCCAGGCCAGGCACGGCTTCACGGAGTCCTGGCGGGAACGCCTCGAACGAGTCGGCTTCGGCCGCATCGACCTGACGTCCCTGAGCATCAACTACCGGACCCCGGAAGAGATCATGACGGCGGCCGAGCCGGTCATCCGCACCGCCCTCCCGGACGCGAACGTACCGACGTCCATCCGCAGCACCGGCGTCCCGGTCGTCCATGGAGCCGCTACGGAACTCGACGCGATCCTCCGCACCTGGCTCGCCGAGCACACCGAGGGGATCGCCTGTGTGATCGGCGCCCCCGAGTTCCACCCGACGGACCGCGTCAAGTCCTTGACCCCAGAGCTGTCGAAGGGCCTCGAATTCGACCTGGTGATCCTGGTCGACCCACAGACCTTCGGCGAGGGCATCGAGGGAGCGGTGGACCGCTACGTGGCAATGACGCGAGCAACCCAGCAGTTGGTCATTCTCACCCGCACATCCTGAGACACGACGAGTGCAAGCCGGGTAGGGGCGCGGGGAACTGCGCGACAAGCCACAACGAACCCGCCCCCGCCGACGAACCCCTCACCCCACGGACGAATAGGCCACAACTCCCCGCAGCAACCCATCAACAGCCTTACGCGCACTCTTGGCCACAGTGGAGCCCTCCGCAGGAGAAGCCGCCGCGATCTGCCCCAGCACATCAATCACCTGCTTGCACCACCGCACGAAGTCCCCGGCCGGCATCTCCGCCTCGCGCAGCACCTCATCGAGCCCCGAGCCGCTGGCCCACATGTACGCGGCCCAGGCGAACCCGAGATCCGGCTCACGCTGCCCGACCCCTTCGCTCTGCGTGATCCGGAAGTCCTCCTCAAGGGCGTCGAGCCGCCCCCAGATCCGCACCATCTCACCGAGCGCCGCCTTGGCCTTGCCCGAAGGCAGCTTCGGCGCCATCGCATCGTCCCCGACCCGCGCCTCGTACACCAACGCCGAGACACAGGCGGCCAGTTCGGCCGGGCCGAGGCCCTCCCACACCCGCTCCCGCAGGCACTCGCTGGCCAGCAGGTCGAGTTCGCCGTACAGCCGGGCGAGCCGCTTGCCGTGCTCGGTGACCTCGTCGCCGCGCAGATAGTCCAGCTCGGTCAGCAGCGCCACGATGCGGTCAAACGTACGGGCGATGGTGTTCGTACGGCCTTCGATACGGCGCTCCAGCTGCGAGGTGTCCCGCAGCAGCCGGTGGTAGCGCTCGGCCCAACGGGCGTGGTCCTCACGGTCGTTGCAGCCATGGCAGGGGTGGGCGCGGATGTCCTTGCGCAGGCGGGCGATCTCCCGGTCGTCCGCCGCCTGGGAGCGCCGCTTGCGGTGCCGCTCGGGCGGGATGTGCCCCGCCTTGGTGCGCAGTGCGGAGGCGAGGTCCCGACGGGACTGCGGGGAGCGCGGGTTGAAGGACTTGGGGATCCGCATCCGCTCCAAGGCCTCGACGGGTACCGGGAAGTCCATGGACGCCAGCCGCTTGACCTGCCGTTCGGCGGTCAGGACCAGCGGGCGGGGGCCGTCGTGGTGCTCGAAGCCGCGGTGGCCGTTGGACCGGCCGGCGGGCAGACCGGGGTCCAGCACCAGCGCGAGACCGGCGTACTTGCCCGTCGGCACATGGATGACGTCGCCCGGCTTGAGTTTCTCCAGCGCGACGGCGGCCTCCGCGCGCCGCTGTGCCGCGCCCTCGCGGGCCAACTCGGTCTCGCGGTCCTTGAGTTCGCGGCGCAGTCGCGCGTACTCCTCGAAGTCGCCGAGGTGGCACGTCATGGACTCCTTGTAGCCCTCCAGCCCCTCCTCGTTGCGCTGCACCTGCCGGGAGATCCCGACGACCGACTTGTCGGCCTGGAACTGCGCGAACGACGTCTCCAGCAGTTCGCGCGAACGGTGCCGGCCGAACTGCTCGACCAGGTTGACCGCCATGTTGTACGACGGCTTGAAGCTGGACTTCAGCGGGTACGTGCGCGTACCTGCCAGTCCCGCGAGGTGCTCGGGGCTGGAGCCGCGCTGCCACAGCACCACGGCGTGGCCCTCGACGTCGATGCCGCGGCGGCCCGCACGGCCGGTCAGCTGCGTGTACTCACCGGGGGTGATGTCGGCGTGCTGCTCGCCGTTCCACTTGACGAGCTTCTCCAACACCACTGACCGGGCGGGCATGTTGATGCCCAGCGCCAGCGTCTCGGTGGCGAACACGGCCTTCACCAGGCCGCGGACGAACAGTTCCTCGACGACCTCCTTGAAGGTCGGCAACATGCCCGCGTGGTGAGCGGCTATGCCGCGCTCCAGGCCTTCCAGCCATTCGTAGTAGCCAAGGACATGCAGATCCTCGGACGGGATGGCCGCGGTGCGCTCCTCGACGAGGGCCCGCACCTTCTCCCGCGCCTCGTCGTCGTTCAGCCTGAGCCCGGCGTACAGGCACTGCTGTACGGCGGCCTCGCACGCGGCGCGGCTGAAGATGAAGGTGATGGCGGGCAGCAGCCCCTCGGCGTCGAGGCGTTCGATGACCTCGGGGCGCCCCGGCGTCCACACCCGGGAGCGCTGTCTGCGCTCTCGCTCCCGGTCGGCCTCGCGCATGTTCCGGCCGCGTCTGCGGTCCTGGTACGACGGTCGGGTGGCCTCCATCCGGGCCAGCCGCATGAGGTCGGGGTTGACCGCCTTCTTGCTGCCCTCGCCCTCCTCGAACAGGTCGTACATCCGGCGTCCGGCGAGCACGTGCTGGAACAGGGGTACGGGCCGGTGCTCGGAGACGATCACCTCGGTGTCACCGCGGACGGTGTCGAGCCAGTCGCCGAACTCCTCGGCGTTCGACACGGTCGCCGACAGTGAGACGAGCGTGACCGACTCGGGAAGGTGGATGATCACCTCTTCCCATACGGCGCCGCGGAAGCGGTCGGAGAGGTAGTGCACCTCGTCCATGACCACATAGCCGAGGCCGAGGAGGGTCTGCGACCCGGCGTACAGCATGTTCCGCAGCACCTCGGTCGTCATCACGACCACCGGGGCGTCGGAGTTGATGCTGTTGTCGCCGGTGAGCAGACCGACCATGCCGTCGCCGTAACGGCGGCACAGGTCGGCGTACTTCTGGTTGGACAGCGCCTTGATGGGTGTCGTGTAGAAGCACTTCTTGCCCTGCATCAGGGCGAGGTGGACGGCGAACTCGCCGACGATCGTCTTGCCGGAGCCGGTGGGCGCGGCCACCAGTACGCCCTTGCCCGCCTCGAGTGCCTGGCAGGCCTCGATCTGGAAGGGGTCGAGGCCGAAGTCGTACATCTCGCGGAAGGAGGCGAGCGCGGTGGCCTGCTCGACAGCGCGCCTGCGTGCTGCCGCGTACCGCTCGGCCGGTGAGAGGTCCTCTGTCATCGTGCTTTCGAGCGTACCGGGCGCCACTGACAACAGGACGATCATTATCCGGATCGGCACTCGACGAACCCGGGATCCCCGCAGCTCACGGCCGCACAGCGAAAGCGACCGGGTGCGCCCCGTAGGCGCCCCGGCCGCATCGGCCTCAAGACATCTGTTCTCAGGTCACGTCGTCGTAGCCGTTGACCCGCTCCGTGCTCGCCTGCTCGGGCAGCGCCCGGCTCGCGGAGACGGTCTCGACCTCGTCGATGCTCTCGGGGGTCAGATCGAGGTCAGAGGCCTCGTCGTCGTCGAGCTCGGCGTCGGGATCGTTACGGCGGCGGCGTCGGTCGTTCAGGATGGAGAAGCCCACCGCCATGAAGTAAAGGATGACGATCGGGCCGGCGAGAGCCATCATGCCGATGGGGTCGGTGGTGGGAGTCGCCACAGCGCCGAAGACGAAGACACCCATCACGACGCCGCGCCACCAGCCGAGCATCCGGCGTCCTGTCACCATGCCCGTCAGGTTGAGCATGACCAGGAGCAAGGGAAGCTCGAAGGCCGCACCGAAGACAAGCACCATCCGGACGCTGAAGTCGAGGATCTTGTCCATCGGCAGGATGTTCGCCGACCCGTCGGGCGTGATGCCCAGCAGGACACGCATGCTGATCGGCATGATCGTGTAGGCGAGCCAGGCGCCCCCGAAGAACAGCGGCACCGCTGCGGCCACGAAGTAGTACGTGTACTTGCGCTCGCTCTTGTGCAGACCCGGGGCGACGAACGCCCACAGCTGATAGAGCCAGACAGGGCTGGACAGAACGATGCCCGCCATGAGGCTCACCTTCACCGTGGTCGTGAAGGGAGAAAGCAGGTCGGTGTACGCGACGACCGCGCAGGCACCGCCCGTGGTCTCACCGAGTCCCGTGGTACAGCGAGGCACCGGATCGGAGAGGAACTTCATGAGTTCCGCGTTGTAGAAGGCGGCCACGATGGTGACGACCGTGATCGCCAGCATGCCCTTCGCGAGCCGGTTGCGGAGCTCACGAAGGTGTTCCACGAGGGGCATCCGCCCCTCGGGATCCTTCTCCTTCTTGCGGGCAGACTTCAGCAACCCACGTTCCCATCTCGTGCGGCGGGCCGGAGGTCACCGGCCCTGCGTCAGCGCTTCGTGGTGTCCGTCGGCTCGTTGACCGGGCGAGCGTTCGTCGCGTCGCCGGGGGCGGCCTGGATGATGCGCTGGGCGGGGGGCTGCTGGTCGCCGGTGTTGTTGTTCGGCGGGTCGGCCGGGGCGGCGGACTTGTCCTCGTCCTTCATCGCCTTGGCCTCGCTCTTGAGGATGCGAGCCGACTTGCCGAGGGAACGGGCCATGTCCGGGAGCTTCTTGGCGCCGAACAGCAGGATGATGACTACGAGGATCAGAATGATCTCGGTGGGGCCGAGCCTACCCATAGCTGTATACCTTCTTCACCGAGGCGACATGGTCCGATTACCCGGCAGGTCGGACATTCATCCGACCACCGTGCTGCCAGCGATCGTAACGCTCAGGGGTGAACGCGAGACAATCCCTGTGCATACTCCCAGTCCGCGGGCCCGCGCCTCGCTCTCGGGGCCGCAATCCGCAGCGTACCTGGCGGGGGCGGCAAGTTGACAGGGCGAAGTGGCCCAAAACGCACGCGACGCAGCTCTCACACCGAATCCTTGAGCGAACTACAGCGAGTCCACAGCCCGGGCCGCACTCGCGGTCGCCCGTTCCAGGTCCTCCGCCGCGCTGCTGATGCGTCGCGCGGAGTCCGTGACCTGCCGGCCGAGGCGCTGTGCCTCCAGGAAGACCCGCACGGCGAGCACGCCGAGCACCACGAGACCCAGAAAACCCACAGCTACCGCGAACATCGGCCAGAACATGACGCCGAGCCTAGACCGTCCTACAGCGTGGAGTGCAGCCGCAGGGTGCTGACCCCGCCGCCCGTCAGCAGCTCGACGATCCGCTCCCCCGCCGGCTTGCGGACGGACGCGCCGCACTCGGGACAGGTGAAGGAGTAGAACGTCGTACGGCTGGTCGCGCCGATGGCGAGTCGAAGGGCGCCCGCGGTGAGCTCGAAACGGCCCCGGCAGTCCGGGCAGCCCGCCTTGAACAGCACCGGGGAGACGCTTCTCATCCCGGCGAACGCGGACGCCACCGTCACTTCCCGCACCCCGGACGTCGCCGACTCGCTCAAAGTCCTGCTCCCGCCTGTCGCACCGCTTGTCCCACTGCCTGCCGAGCTGCCTGTCCCGCCGGCCTGTGCTACTGCCCGTCCGGTATCGAGTGCGCCCCGTGAGCGCCTCGCGTCTCGACCCCGTCGTACGCCGCCAGCGCCTCGCGGGCCGCCTGCCGGGCGCTGTCGGCCAGCTCGGTGGGCGAGACGATACGGCCGTCACGTCCGAGCCGGAGCGCCAGGCGCCGCAGCGACGCGGGGTCGGGGGTACGCAGAGTGATACGCAGCCCGCCGTCCGCCAGCTCATCGGCGCTGTCGTGCGGGTAGTACTCGGCAACCCAGCGTCCGCCGGGCCCGACCTCGACGACGACCTCGGGATCCTCCGCTGCGGGCTGTACCAGCCCCTCCGACAGGTCCCGCAGCTCGACCTCGGGCGGCGCGGACGGCTCGTCCAGGATCTTGATCTCGGCGACCCGGTCGAGCCGGAAGGTGCGACGCGCCTCGGAGCGCCGGCACCAGGCCTCGACGTAGGTGTGGCCGACGCTGACGAGTCGGATCGGGTCGATCTCACGCTCGGTGACCTCGTCCCGGGCGGGTGAGTAGTAGCGGATCCACAGCCGCCGCCGCTCGGAGATCGCCCGGTCGACGTCGGCGAAGACGCCGCCCTCGGCCTCGAAGGTCACCGACAGCCGGGAGCTGGCGCCGGCCGCCTCCCCGGCCGCTGCCTCCACCTTGGCGGTCGCCCGCAGCAGCGCCTGCCGGTCGCTCTCGCGCAGCCCGGGCAGCGTGGACACGGCCCGGGCGGCCACCAGCAGCGCGGTGGCCTCGTCGGCGGCGAGCCGCAGTGGCTCGGCGACGTCGTCGGGGTTGTGCCACCAGATGCGTTCGCCGTCGGTGTCGATGTCGAGCAGATCGCCGCCGCGGAAGCTGGTGCCGCACATGGGCAGCACGTCGAGGTCCGAGACCAGCTCGTCCTCGGAGATGCCGAAGGCACGTGCGACGTCCTCGACGCGGGCACCGGGACGCTCCCTCAGATACGTCACCAGGGAGAGCATCCGCCGGGTCTGGTCGATGGCGTTGACGGGTCGAACCGGTTTGCCTGCCACTGTGTCGCTCCGCTCCCCCTCAGCCCTTGGCCACGGCACGCAGCCGGTCCACCACGTCGGCCCGCAGCTCCGCGGGCTCCAGGACCACCACATCGGGCCCGAACTCCACCAGCCACGCATCCAGCCCGTGGCCGTACGGAATCTCCAACTCGTCCCAGCCGTCCCCGAGTTCCCGCACCGCCGTGGCCTTCGCCCGAAGGGGGTACCCGGCGTCCGTACGCAGCCGGATCAGCGCGGAGCGGTCGGCGGTCTCCCCCGCCCAACTCGCCACGGTCTCCCGCACGGTGACGACATCGGGGACCGGCGCGGTGAACCGCGCGCCCCGCGAACGCACCTTGCCCGTGATCCGCGACAGCCGGAACACCCGCTCGGCGCCGCGGTCACGGTCCCAGCCCGCCAGATACCAGTGGCCGCGCCAGCACTCCAGCGCCCACGGCTCGACATGCCGGGGTTCGGGGCGGGCGGCGGTGGCCTTGCGGTAGTCGAAGAGGACGGGGCGACGGTCGCGGCAGGCCAGCATCAGCGGCTCGAACGCGGCCTCGTGCACCGGGATACGAGGCTCCAGCGCGCCATGCGCCTCGTACGGGTCGACATCCTCGGGCAGCCCGGCCGCGCGCAGCTTCTGCAGGGCGCCGCTGGCCGCGCCCGCGAGCCGGACCTGCTGCCACACCTTCGCGGCCAGCCCCAGAGCGGCGGCCTCCTCGGCGTCCAGGGTGATGGGCGGGAGGCGGTTGCTGTCCCGGCGGGCCAGATAGCCGACCTCGCCGTCCAGGTTCTCCACCGTCTCGATGACCAGGCCGAGCTCGCGCAGATCATCCTTGTCGCGCTCGAACATCCGGTTGAAGGAGTCGTCGGAGCCGGCCTCCAGATAGGCCTCGATGGACTCACGCAGCTCGCGCTTGCTCAGTGGCCGCCGCGTCCCGAGCAGACACAGCGCCAGGTTCATGAGCCGCTCGGCCTTGGCAATGGCCATCGACGCCCTTCGCCTTCCCTATGGTGCTTACGGACGATGACCGTACCGCTCCGCGGTGGCCTGGCAAAAGCCGAGGGCCCATGCCCGGACAGGCATGGGCCCCAGGTAGTCGGGTCCGGTCGTACGCCGATCAACCGTGCGCCGACCGGAAGCGACCGTCGGACACGACGATCAGACGCCGAGCAGGTCGACCACGAAGATCAGGGTCTCGCCGGGCTTGATCGCGGGAGTCGGGCTCTGGTTGCCGTAGGCGAGGTGGGCCGGGATGGTCAGCTGGCGACGGCCACCGACCTTCATGCCCTGCACGCCCTGGTCCCAGCCCTTGATGACACGGCCGCCACCGAGCGGGAAACGGAACGGCGTACCGCGGTTCCAGCTCGCGTCGAACTCCTCGCCCGTGCTGAAGGCGACACCCACGTAGTGCACGGTGACGGTCTGGCCCGCCTGCGCAACCGCGCCGTCGCCCTCCCAGATGTCCTTGATCTCGAGGTCCGCCGGGGGCTCGCCGCCCGGGAAGTCGATCTCGGGCTTGTCGATGCTCACGTCTTACGCTCCTGCTTCTTGTGGAAAGGCAACAGCACAGTCTTACATCCGGACCGGGCTACATCGCCGCCAGGATGTCGACCGAGAAGACCAGCGTGGAGCCCTTCTTGATGACACCGCCACTCGGCGGGGTGTCGCCGTAGGCCAGGTCCGGGGGTACGACGACCAGCACCCGGCTGCCCACCTTCTTACCCCTCAAACCCTGCGCCAGGCCCTTCACGACCTGCTCCATCTGGGGCAGCGCGAACTGGCTCAGCTGTCCCTGCCGGTAGCTCGACTCGAACTCCTTGCCGCTGTCCCAGACCACGCCCTTGAACTGGCACAGGACGGTCTGCTCCGCCTTGACCTCGGCACCGTCGCCCTCCAGGACATACGCCGTCACCAGCTTCGTCGGCGCGTCCGTCTTGGGGACGGTCAGGGAGGGCGCCTTGCCGTCGGTGTTCGTGCCGACCTTCGGCAGATCGGCGTCGTCCTGGGCGACGGCCTCGCCCTTCGCCGAACTCTTGGCGTTGAACGCCTCCTGGACATCGATGACGAAGACCAGCGTGTCGGTGCCCTTGATCCCCGCGTCCGCGTTGCCCTGCGGGCCATACCCCCAGGTCGGCGGAATGGCCATCTGGACGCGGCTGCCCGCCTTGCGCCCCGCCAGGCCGTACCGCCAGCCGGCGATGACACTGCCCTCGGCGAGCTTGATGAGCAGCGGCTTCTTGGTGTCGTAGGAGTTGTCGAAGGACTTGCCGGTGGCCCAGATCTGCCCGAGATAGTTGGCCACGACGAAGTCGTTCTCCGCCACCGTCTTGCCGTTGCCCGCGATGACCGTCTTGACCGCCAGGTCCTTCGACGGATCGCCGCTGCCCTTGGCGACCGTCGGCTTCTCCCCGAACTTCGTGCCCGCGGTGATCGCCGGCAGCGGACCGTCCACGATCTTCGGCGACGGAACCGCCGATGTCGCCGGAGCCGAGGGCGACGCACTGTCACTCGCCTTGTCGTCCTTGTCATCGCCGCATGCGGCGAGCGTGACCATTCCTGCGGGTACGGCGATGAGAAGTGAGCGTCGGCGCACGGTGAGAGCCTCGTAATCGGTCGATCTTGTGGATGGCGTGCGCGCAACTCTACGGCGTGAGAAGGGCGCCGTACGGGAAACGTACGGCGCCCGCGTTGCGTTCCGGAAAACCCGCCGGAACCCGACGCTCACATACCGGCGATGAGTTTCTCCACCCGATCGTCCACCGAACGGAACGGGTCCTTGCACAAGACCGTACGCTGCGCCTGGTCGTTGAGCTTGAGATGAACCCAGTCGACGGTGAAGTCCCGACGCTGTTCCTGGGCCCTGCGGATGAAATCACCGCGCAGCCGGGCCCGAGTGGTCTGCGGCGGAACCGACTTGCCCTCGAAGATCTTCAAGTCGTTGCAGATACGAGCCGCTTGCCCCTTCTTCTCCAGCAGGTAGTACAGACCACGACGACGGTGGATGTCGTGGTAGGCGAGGTCTATCTGCGCGACCCGCGGATGCGACATGGTCATGTTGTGCTTGGCCCGGTACCGCTCGATCAGTTTGTACTTGATGACCCAGTCGATCTCGGTACCGATCCGGTCGAGGTCCTCCGCCTCGATCGCGTCCAGCGTGCGGCCCCACAGCTCCAGGACCTGCTCGACCGTGCCCGTACGGATGCCACGGCGCTCACAGAAGTCCACGGCCTTCTCGTAGTACTCGCGCTGCACCTCAAGCGCCGACGCCTCCCGGCCACTGGCCAGGCGCACCTTGCGGCGACCGGTGATGTCATGGCTGACCTCGCGGATCGCCCGGATCGGGTTCTCCAGGGTCAGATCCCGCATCACCGTGCCCGCCTCGATCATGCGCAGCACCAGATCGGTCGCACCGACCTTCAGCAGCATGGTCGTCTCGGACATGTTCGAGTCGCCCACGATCACATGCAGGCGACGGTAACGCTCGGCATCCGCGTGCGGCTCGTCACGCGTGTTGATGATCGGCCGGGAACGCGTCGTCGCCGAGGAGACGCCCTCCCAGATGTGCTCCGCCCGCTGACTGACGCAGTACACCGCGCCACGCGGAGTTTGCAGCACCTTCCCGGCGCCGCACAGGAGCTGCCGGGTAACCAGGAACGGGATGAGGATGTCCGCGAGCCGGGAGAACTCGCCATGGCGTGCCACCAGATAGTTCTCGTGGCATCCGTACGAGTTGCCCGCCGAGTCGGTGTTGTTCTTGAAGAGGTAGACGTCGCCCGCGATTCCCTCCTCGTGCAGGCGTCGTTCGGCGTCCACCAGGAGTCCTTCGAGAATGCGCTCGCCTGCTTTGTCGTGGGTGACCAGTTCGGTCACGTTGTCACATTCCGGTGTCGCGTATTCCGGATGCGATCCCACGTCGAGATAGAGGCGGGCGCCGTTCCGCAGGAAGACATTGCTGCTACGGCCCCATGACACGACACGGCGGAAGAGGTACCGCGCCACCTCGTCAGGCGACAGGCGGCGCTGTCCCCTGAACGTGCACGTGACGCCGTACTCGTTCTCCAGCCCGAAAATGCGGCGGTCCATGACTGAACATTACGCCCGATCCCCCGAGCTGAAACGGGGTTCGACAGCACGGTTTGGATCATTTTCCGATGAAGCCGCAACCACCGCACCCCTGGCGGGAGCTGCGAGGACCCGCCCCGTGGCCAGCAGGACCAGCAACGACACCACCCCCGCCGCGCCCGGCACGGCGAACCCCCACAGCGCCCCGCCCGCCTCGACGACCGGCCCCGCCAGGCCCGTTCCCACCGACGCACCCACGGTGAACGTCGTCACGAGCCACGAGAACGCCTCGGTGACCGTCCCCCGCGGCGCATGCCGGTCCACGAGCACGAACGCACACGCGATGCACGGCGCGAGGAACACCCCCGCGAGCACCGCCAGCAACGTCATCGCGACCACACCCGGCATCAGCATCAACGGCAGATAACACACCGCCAGAAACGCCACCAGCAACCGCAGTCGCCGCGCCGGCTCACCAGCCCACTGCCGCGCCCCGTACACCACACCACCGACCAGCGCACCCAGCCCCACGCCCGCCATCAACCAGCCGTACACCACGTCACCGCCGTTGTCGTCCGCGTACGACACCGCCGCGACCGCGATCGACCCCATCGCCATCCCGATGAACAGGAAGGAGGCCAGCATCGCCAGCAGTCCCGGCGAGCGCAGCGCCCCCAGCCAGTGCGCCTCACGCGGCTCCGAACGCCACGCACGCGAAGGCGGCGACACCACCACCGACAGCGCACCCAGCACCCCGATCACATTCAGGACCAGCAGCGCCGCCTGCGCCGACCACAACGACGCACACAGCG
Organism: Streptomyces sp. AC550_RSS872; assembly: GCF_019049285.1. Classification (GTDB taxonomy): domain Bacteria; phylum Actinomycetota; class Actinomycetes; order Streptomycetales; family Streptomycetaceae; genus Streptomyces. The sequence goes on along the minus strand of NZ_JAGMUL010000169.1, from coordinate 68,452 downwards.
TCAGCAGCAGCGGGCCGATCGTGAACATGACCTCCTGCGCCACCGCGTCCATCGCATACGCCGTGTGCACCTGGCCCTCCTTGTGCAGGACCGACGACCACAGCGCCCGCAAGCCGCCCTCCAAAGGCGGAGTGAACAACCCGGCGGCCGCCACAGCCGCATACGCGAGCGGCAGCGCGCCGACGCCCACGAAGGCGAACCCCGCCATCGCGACAGCCGAGGCCACCGCCGCCGGCAGCTGCACCCGCGGCTGCCCGTACACGTCCACCAGCCGCCCCAGCAGCGGCTGCCCCACCGCGTTGGCCACCCCGTAGACCGCCGCCAGACCCCCGGCCAGACTGTACGAACCCCCCTCCGCGCGCACGAACAGCACGATCGCCAGCGGGGCCACCGCGTTCGGCAGCCGGCCCACGAGCGTGCCGACGAGCAGCCGGGCGGCATGCCTCGCCCTGAGGACCTCCAGGTATGCGCCACTCATCAGCCGGGCCGCCCTCCGCATAGGTTTTACGTATAACGTCCTCCGTCATACGTACCATGTGCGCTGTTCACGAGTCCAGACGAAGGAGCAGGCGGACGGTGGCACACGGCAGCACCCGCCCCACCAGCCGAGACGTAGCCCAAGCAGCAGGCGTCTCCCAGGCCGCGGTATCCCTCGTACTCGGCGACAAATGGCGCGGCCGAGTCTCCGAAACCACCGCCGAACGCGTCCGCCAAGCCGCCCGCGAACTCGGCTACCGGCCCAACCTCGCCGCCCGCAACCTACGCCTCGGCCACACACGCACCGTCCTGCTCGTCGTCCCCGCCCTCACCACCGAATTCTTCGCCGGCGTCTACACCGGCGCCGCCCGCATCGCCGCACAACACGGCTTCGGCGTCGTCCTCTACCCCTCCCCCGAAGGCATCGGCCCCGCCCGCGACCCCTTCGCCTCCGCCCAGACCGCCCTCGACGGCGTCATCGCCTCCTCCATGGCCGCCGACGCCCTCACCGCCATCCGCGGCGACCAGCTCCCCCTCGTCATGCTCGACAGCGACCCCGCAGGCAGCCACGGCGCCGCCACAGTCAACCTCGACATCACCGACGGTATCCGCCAGGTCACCGACCACCTCCTGGGCCTCGGCCACCGACGCTTCCTCCACCTCGCCGCCGACATCGCGTCCTGGACCTTCGAAGTACGCGCCCACGAACTCGCCGCACGACTCGGCGACATCCCCGGCACATCACTGCTCACCGTCCGCGCACCCATCTCCATCAACGAAGCCCGCACCGCCGCCGAAACCGCACTCTCCGCCCCAGGCCCCCGCCCCACCGCCATCGTCTGCGACGACGACAAACTCGCCGCCGGCGCCTACAAAGCCGCCCGCCGCCTCGGCCTCCGCATCCCCGACGACCTCTCCGTCACCGGCCTCGACGACCTCGCCCTCGCCACCGCCATCGACCCCGAACTCACAACGGTCCGCCTGGACGCCGAGCTCTTCGGGGAACGCGGCATGCAAGCCCTCCTGGCCGTCCTGGAAGGCCGCGAACCCAAAGCGGGCGACATCCCCGTCGAGCTCGTCGTCCGAGGCTCCACAGCACCGCCCAGCACGCCGTAGCCCGGCCCAGAAACACGCCTGTGCCCCGGCCGGGCGATCCGGCCGGGGCACAGGCGTAAACAAGACAGGCTGGGACTACTCCTCGGAGCTGTCGGACTCCTCGGAATCCTCCCCGTTCTCCGCACTCTCGGCCTCAGTGGACGCCCCATTGGCCTCAAGCAGCCGCGCCAACTGACGACCCACGATCCGCTTGAACTTCCGCGACTGCGGACGCGTACGGTCCAACACCGCGACCTCAAGCCGCTCCGCAGGAATCTCCCGCTGCGTACCGTTCGACTCACGCGACAGCGCCTGCACAGCGAGCTTCAGAGCCTCGGCCAGACTCATACCGTCCTGATGCCGCTGATCAAGGAAATTACTGATCAGCTCGGCATTACCACCGACGGCCACCGAACCGTGCTCATCCACGATCGACCCGTCATGCGGCAACCGATAGATCTGGTCACCCTCAGGCGTCTCACCCACCTCGGCGACAACCAGCTCCACCTCATACGGCTTCTCCGCCGCCGAAGAGAAGATCGTGCCCAGCGTCTGCGCATAGACATTGGCGAGACCACGCGCGGTCACGTCATCACGGTCATAGGTGTAACCACGAAGATCGGCATACCGCACACCACCGATCCGCAGATTCTCGTACTCGTTGTACTTGCCGGCGGCCGCAAAACCAATCCGGTCATAGATCTCACTGAACTTGTGCAGCGCACGGGACGGGTTCTCACCGACGAACACGATGCCATCGGCATACTGCAGCACAACCAGGCTGCGACCACGCGCGATGCCCTTACGGGCGTACTCCGCCCGGTCGGCCATGGCCTGCTGGGGGGAGACGTAGAACGGCGTCGACACCGGTTATCCGTCCCTTTCTGTCGAAGTCACAGGATCACCTAGAAAAAGACCGAACCCCGCCGCTACAGCAGCGCGGCCCGCGGGCCGTCAGGCTGCTCCAGACGCCGCTCCAGAATGGAACGAGCGATCTCGGACGACTCGTCGTCGCCGAGCCGGCGGAAACCATCGTCGGTGATCACCGTGACGATCGGATAGATCCGGCGGGCGACATCGGGACCACCGGTCGCCGAGTCGTCGTCAGCCGCGTCATACAGGGCCTGCACCACCAGCGTCGTGGCCTCGGCCTCGGTGAGGTCAGCACGGAAGAGCTTCTTCATGGCACCACGCGCGAAGATCGAACCAGAACCGGTGGCGGCGTACCCCTGCTCCTCCGAACGACCACCGGTCACGTCGTAGGAGAAGATCCGCCCCTTGTCCCGATCGACGTCGTAACCGGCGAAGAGCGGCACCACGGCCAGTCCCTGCATCGCCATACCGAGGTTGGACCGGATCATGGTCGACAGCCGGTTCGCCTTACCTTCGAGGGACAGCTGCGCACCCTCGACCTTCTCGAAGTGCTCCAGCTCCAACTGGAACAGCTTCACCATCTCGACGGCCAGACCGGCGGTACCCGCGATACCCACGGCCGAGTACTCGTCGGCAGGGAACACCTTCTCGATGTCCCGCTGCGCGATGACGTTACCCATGGTCGCCCGCCGGTCACCGGCGAGCACGACACCGCCGGGGAACGTCACAGCCACGATCGTGGTGCCGTGCGGCGCCTCGATCACGCCCTGCGTCGGCGGGAGTTGACGGTTACCGGGCAACATCTCCGGCTGGTGCTCCGAGAGAAAGTCCATGAACGAGGACGACCCAGGCGTCAGGAAGGCAGCTGGTAGACGCCCGGTGCTACGAGTGTTGGCTTCCACGCGATTCCTTCCACGTAAGCAGCAGCCCGCCTTATAACGTCGGGCCGATCCTTGAACTGCCCCAGTGCGGCGTTGCAGCTGAAGCACAGTACGCCACGGACCCTACCCGTCTCGTGGCAGTGATCCACATGCTCAGGCACAGCCGCCAAACATATGCAGCAGACGCCCCCTTGAGAGGCGAGCAACTCGTCGCGCTCGGCTTCCGTGAGTCCGTACTGCCGCTTCAGATGGTCCTGTCGCCCCTGGATGGCCCGGCACGCCTTGCACCGCGTCGACAGGCCATCGGATGCAGTGGCGTTGCGATGCCACTCGCTGTGCGGCTTGATCTCACCGCATGTCCGGCAGAGCTTATGCCCGGCCGGTGCGTCCACCTTCTCCCGAACCGACTTCCCCACGGCTTCCCGGCGGCGCCGGTAGTGCGCAGCGCTGTACTCCGCTACACACTCCCGGCACCGCACCTGCAGGCCGTCACGGCGGTTCCTGTCTCGTGCGAATGCCTCAGGAGGCAAGTCTCGCTTGCAGCCAGTGCATTGCTTCGCGCTCGGATCCTCAGTCACCCTCATCCCCCGCAACCTTCAATCCGAAGGCGAAGCGGTTTGAATTCCTTTACTGCCCACCCTTTTGCACGAATGAACGCACGAAATCCTCGGCATTTTCCTCGAGTACGTCGTCAATCTCGTCCAGAACCGAGTCGACGTCGTCGCTCAGCTTCTCCTGCCGCTCCTTGAGGTCCTCAGAAGCCTGCGTCTCCGCAGCCTGCTCCTCGACCTCCTCGGTAGAGCGCGTGGCCTTCTGCTGTCCGCCGCCGGTGTCCTTGGTTGCCATATCCCTCACCCCGCTCGTTTCGCCCGACATGGTCGGCAGGTCGGCTTTCCTGCCGATCGGTGATGATCAGACCCTACAAGCCGGGTCTGACATCGGCCCCGCAGTTTCTGCAACGTACGGGGGCCATCTCGATGATTCCCGGACGCCGGGTTTTCCACCCTGTTCGGCCGACGTCCGGTCTGTGTCGTTCGTGTACCCCTCAGCTGCCTGACAGGACCCTGACCAGGTCTTCTGCGGTGCGACAGCGGTCCAGGAGCTCCTTGACGTGATTTCGCGTTCCGCGAAGGGGTTCGAGGGTTGGAACGCGTTGGAGGGAGTCGCGGCCGGGGAGATCGAAGATGACGGAGTCCCAGGAGGCGGCGGCGACGTCGTCGGCGTACTGCTCGAGGCAGCGGCCGCGGAAGTAGGCGCGGGTGTCCTCGGGCGGCTTGGTCTTGGCCCGTTCGACGGATTCCTCGGTCATGAGGCGCTTGATGCGGCCTCGGGCGGCGAGGCGGTTGTAGAGGCCCTTGTCGGGGCGTACGTCGGCGTACTGGAGGTCGAGGAGGTGGAGTTTGGCGGCGTCCCAGTCGAGGTCGTCGCGGCGGCGGTAGCCTTCCATGAGTTCTCGCTTGGCGACCCAGTCCAGTTCGCCGGACAGGCTCATGGGGTCCCGCTCCAGGCGGTTCAGGGTGTCTTCCCAGCGGGACAGGACGTCCTTGGTCTGTTCGTCCGCGTCCGCTCCGAAGCGCTCCTCCACGTACTTACGCGACAGCTCGTAGTACTCCATCTGGAGCTGGACGGCGGTGAGTGTGCGTCCGCTGCGCAGGGTGATGAGCCGCTGGAGTGACGGGTCGTGGGAGACCTGGTGGAGGGTGCGGACGGGCTGGTCGACGGCGAGGTCCACGGCGATGAAGCCGTCCTCGATCATCGACAGGACGAGGGCCGTCGTACCCAGCTTCAGGTACGTCGAGATCTCCGAGAGGTTCGCGTCGCCGATGATCACGTGGAGGCGGCGGTATTTCTCCGCGTCGGCGTGGGGTTCGTCCCGGGTGTTGATGATCGGGCGCTTGAGAGTCGTCTCCAGGCCTACCTCGACTTCGAAGTAGTCGGCGCGCTGGCTGAGCTGGAAGCCGTGCTCGTGGCCGTCCTGGCCGATGCCGACTCGGCCGGCGCCGGTGACGACCTGGCGGGAGACGAAGAAGGGGGTGAGGTGGCGCACGATGTCCGAGAAGGGGGTTTCCCGCTTCATCAGGTAGTTCTCGTGCGTGCCGTAGGAGGCGCCCTTGTTGTCGGTGTTGTTTTTGTAGAGGTGGATGGGCTGGGCGCCGGGGAGCTGTGCGGCGCGTTCGGCGGCTTCGGCCATGATGCGTTCGCCGGCCTTGTCCCAGAGGACGGCGTCCCGGGGGTTGGTGACCTCGGGGGCGCTGTATTCGGGGTGTGCGTGGTCGACGTAGAGGCGTGCTCCGTTGGTGAGGATGACGTTGGCGAGGCCGATGTCCTCGTCGGTGAGCTGGCTGGAGTCGGCGGCCTCGCGGGCGAGGTCGAAGCCTCGCGCGTCGCGCAGCGGGTTCTCCTCCTCGAAGTCCCAGCGGGCTCGTCGGGCCCGGTGCATCGCCGCCGCGTAGGCGTTGACGATCTGGGATGAGGTGAGCATGGCATTGGCGTTGGGGTGGCCGGGGACGGAGATCCCGTACTCCGTCTCGATGCCCATTACTCGCCGTACGGTCATGCGGCCCTCCTTGCCCGGCGGCGCCCTCGGTCGGGGGTGCCGCTCAAGTACCGCTGGCGCTCCGGTGCGTGTGCGGTGCCCGTCCCCGCACTGCGCGACTCGGCGGTATGGAAGAGCCTAGAACGCCTTTGCGCTGGTGGGGAGATCATTTGCGTCATTGCGTTGCTCGCGTTCGTGCCGGCGGTGGCCGGAAAAACAGTGGGCTGCGGATGCCCGGTGGGGGCACCCGCAGCCGCCCTGTGTTTTACAGGTACTGACCGGTGTTTGCCACCGTGTCGATGGAGCGTCCGGTGTCTGCGCCCTGCTTTCCGGTGATGAGGGTGCGGATGTAGACGATCCGTTCGCCCTTCTTTCCGGAGATGCGGGCCCAGTCGTCGGGGTTGGTGGTGTTGGGCAGGTCTTCGTTCTCCTTGAACTCGTCCACGCAGGCTTGGAGGAGGTGGGAGACGCGCAGGCCCTTCTGGTTGTGTTCGAGGAAGTCCTTGATCGCCATTTTCTTGGCGCGGCCGACGATGTTTTCGATCATGGCGCCGGAGTTGAAGTCCTTGAAGTAGAGGACTTCCTTGTCGCCGTTGGCGTAGGTGACTTCCAGGAAGCGGTTTTCCTCGGATTCGGCGTACATCTGTTCGACAGCGGTCTGGATCATGCTCTGGACCGTCGTCGCCTTGCTGCCGCCGTGTTCGCCGATGTCTTCGGAGTGCAGTGGGAGGCGCTCGGTGAGGTACTTGCCGAAGATGTCCTTGGCGGCTTCGGCGTCCGGGCGCTCGATCTTGATCTTCACGTCCAGTCGGCCGGGGCGCAGGATGGCGGGGTCGATCATGTCCTCGCGGTTGGAGGCACCGATGACGACCACGTTCTGCAGGCCTTCCACGCCGTCGATCTCGGCGAGCAGCTGGGGGACGATGGTGTTTTCCACGTCCGAGCTGACGCCTGAGCCGCGGGTGCGGAAGAGGGATTCCATCTCGTCGAAGAAGACGATGACGGGTGTGCCCTCGCTGGCCTTCTCACGTGCGCGCTGGAAGACGAGTCGGATCTGCCGTTCGGTTTCGCCGACGTACTTGTTGAGGAGTTCGGGGCCCTTGATGTTGAGGAAGAAGCTCTTGCCGGTGGCTTGGCCGGTGACTTCGGCGACCTTTTTGGCCAGCGAGTTGGCGACGGCCTTGGCGATGAGTGTCTTGCCGCATCCGGGCGGTCCGTAGAGCAGGACGCCCTTGGGCGGGCGCAGTTCGTGCTCCTTGAACAGGTCGGGGTAGAGGTACGGCAGCTCGACGGCGTCGCGGATCATCTCGATCTGGCCGCCCAGGCCGCCGATCTGCTCGTAGCCGATGTCGGGGACCTCTTCGAGGACGAGTTCCTCGACTTCGCTCTTGGGGACGATCTCGTAGACGTAGCCGGAGCGGGGTTCGAGCAGGAGGGCGTCGCCGGGTCGGATGGTGACGTCCAGCAGCGGCTCGGCGAGCCGTACCACCCGTTCCTCGTCGGTGTGCCCGAGCACCAGGGCGCGCTCGCCGTCCTCAAGGATCTCCTTGAGGGTGACGATGTCCCCGACGCGCTCGAATTCCATGGCTTCGACCACGTTGAGTGCTTCGTTGAGCATCAGTTCCTGGCCGCGCCTGAGGTCGTCGAGTTCGACGCTCGGGCTGACGTTCACGCGGAGTTTGCGGCCTCCGGTGAAGATGTCGGCGGTGCCGTCCTCGTTGGCTTGCAGGAAGACACCGAAGCCGGCCGGCGGCTGTGCGAGCCGGTCGACTTCTTCCTTGAGGGCCACGATCTGGTCGCGGGCCTCACGGAGCGTGTTGGCGAGTCGCTCGTTCTGTGCGGATACGCCGGCCAGGTTGGTCTGCAACTCGACGATCCGCTCTTCGAGAATCCTCGTGTGCCGCGGAGAGTCGGCGAGCTTGCGTCGCAGGACGGCGATCTCCTGCTCAAGGTAGGCGATCTGCCCGGCCGGGTCGTCGGACCCTCGTCCCGGGCGGATGCCGCGGTTCATGTCGTCGTCGTGGGCTGCCACGGTCCTCACCTCCTCCAAGGGGAGCTGGACGCTTCCAGACCCTACCTGGGTGGGTGTCGATTGAAACCCCTAGATCACAAAGACTGTCGGGGTGTGTCCGATCTTCACCCTTGCGCTCTCCCTCACGCCAGGGGAATACCCACCGAACATGATTGGGAAGCCGCCGCAGGTAGGCTCGAAGCGTTCAACACCCGTCAGAGCTGGCCGGATTCCCGTTCGGCTCGACGTAAGCGGATGGCAGGAGAGATGAGCGTGGAGCAGGCGGCCGGGGTCGATGGCGTGGCACTGGAGGTCTGGATCGACCAGGCTCTGTGTACCGGTGACGGTATCTGTGCCCAGTACGCGCCGGAGGTGTTCGAGCTGGACATCGATGGTCTGGCTTATGTGAAGGGCGCGGACGACGAGCTGTTGCAGGTGGAGGGGGCGACAACGCCCGTGCCGTTGCCGCTTCTCACGGATGTGGTGGATTCGGCGAAGGAGTGTCCGGGCGAGTGCATCCATGTACGTCGCGTTTCGGACAAGGTCGAGATGTTCGGTCCGGACGCCGAGTGACCTTGCGTGTACGGGGTGTTACGACTGTCTGATTTCTCACACGCGCTGGTGGCGTGGATCAGACGCTGTGGGCTCCTGCGGGTGTCGAGCGGACGAACGTGCCGTTCTTCCACTGCCACTTCGCGCTGTTCTTCACGTCGGGGCAGCAGCGGGGTACGTCGTCGGAGGAGTAGCTGAGCAGGTCGGCGACGACGGCTCCGTCGCGGACGGTGATGTCACTGACGGTAGTGCTGTCCTTGGGGTCGACGAGGGTGGCGACGACGCGGGGTGTGGCCGTCTCGGTGGCTCGGGTGAGGACGTAGAGGCCGTCGGGTGGGGTGCCCATGGGGGCGTCGCAGTGCACGACGGCCACGGTTTCGGGGTTGCCGTCGCCGTCGAGGTCTCCGGTGGCCTTTTTCACCACGACCGCCTTTACGGGCCCGCATTCGAGCGGGAGGTCGACGCCGGCCGGGTCGGGGGGTGCGAGGGCGGCGGGGGCGTGTCCGGTCTCCGGGCCGGCGGTCTGGGCGGCTGTCGCCGAGTTGGGCTGGAGGACCGAGGACAGGGCCACGACGCCGGCGACCGCTGTGGCGGTGGCGAGCCAGTGGATGGGGCGGGTGTGGGTGTGTGCCAGTTCCGGGACGGCGGGTTGCTGCACTAGGAGCGTCTCCTGTGAGGGCTGTGCCGGTGGGGGTGGCCAGCATGGTGCCACACGTCACAGTGCGGGGGAACGGCGGGGTGTGGAGTTCGGGTGCCGGTGTGCGGTGGTCGGGGGGGCGCGGGGGGCGTGCGGGTGTTTGTGCGACGTTCGGATCTGCGGGTTGTCGGGCATCCGGTGTCAACAGAAAGGCGCTGTGGTCGAGTTCCCGGTGGTGTTCCGGGAACTCGACCACAGCGCTTGTACGTTGTGCGCGGTGTGGGGCCGTGTCAGCGGCCGGAGCCGCCGTCGGCGTTGGGGCCTTCGTAGTCCTCGCCGTAGGCGCCCTTGGCGGGGCGTCGGCGGCGCATGGGGGGCTCGACTCCGTCGGCGAGGCGGCGGGCGGTGAGCAGGAAGCCGGTGTGGCCGATCATGCGGTGGTCGGGGCGGACGGCGAGGCCCTCGATGTGCCAGTTGCGGATCATCGTCTCCCAGGCGGTCGGCTCGTTGAAGCAGCCGATCTCGCGGATGGACTCGACGGTCCGGGCGAGCTGGGTGGTGGTGGCGACGTAGCAGCAGACGATGCCGCCGGGGACGAGGGCCTTGGAGACCGCTTCCAGGCATTCCCAGGGGGCGAGCATGTCGAGGATGACGCGGTCGACGTCGGTGTCGCTCAGGTTGTCCTGGAGGTCGCCGACGGTGAGCTGCCAGGCGGGGTGGGGGCCGCCGAAATAGCGCTCGACGTTCTGCTGGGCGATCTCGGCGAAGTCCTCGCGGCGCTCGTAGCTGTGCAGCATGCCCTGGTCGCCGATGGCACGCAGCAGGAAGCTGCTGAGCGAGCCGGAGCCGACGCCGGCCTCGACGACGCGGGCGCCGGGGAAGATGTCGGCGAAGGCGAGGATCTGTCCGGCGTCCTTGGGGTAGACGACGGCTGCCCCGCGGGGCATGGACAGGACGTAGTCGGGGAGCAGGGGGCGCAGCGCGAGGTAGGCGACGTTACCGGTGGTGCGGACAACGCTGCCCTCGGGTGCGCCGATCAGTTCGTCGTGCGGGAAGGAACCCTTGTGGGTGTGGAAGTTCTTCCCGGCTTCGAGCGTGAACGTGTAGTGGCGGCCCTTGGGGTCGGTCAGCTGAACCTGGTCCCCGACCTTGAAGGGCCCGCGCCTGCGGGCGGCACCGGTCGGTTCGGACATGTGACCAGCCTACCGGCGTTTCGGGGGGCCGCCGACCATGGGGAAGCGCCGAGCCCGCTACATGGGGAGCGGGTGTGTCAGCTGGGGCGGGCCATTGCCTTGACGAAGGCGCGCTCGACGTCGGCCGCGGACAGGACGCCGTAGATCTCGCCGGTCTCCTCCACCACCAGGTATTCGGTGGCGGGGGCGGCCCGGAGGGCGTCGAGCAGGTCTTCTCCCTCGAGTTCGGCGGAGACGCGCATGCCGTCGGTGAGGTCCTGGGCGAGGCCGCTGACGGGGACCCAGGGGCGGCGGTGTTCGGGTACGCCGACGATGGCGGCCTCGCGGACGAGGGAGAGGGGATTGCCGTCGGCGTCGACGACGACGAGGGCGCGGGCTCCCGCGGCGTTGGCGCGGCGCAGGGCTTCGGAGAGGGGGGTGTCGGTCTCGACGGGGACGGCGCGGCGGGTGAGGGTGCGGGCGCGCAGTTCGGGGAGGTGTTCGCGGAGGCGGGCCATGCGCAGGCTGTTGCCGGCGCCGGTCCAGATGATCGCGGCGAGGATGGCGGCGAGCAGGGCGTCCATGACGGTGTCCATGCCGACGTTGTCGACGGCGTCGGAGCCGAGGGCGCCGGACTGGGTGAGCCAGGGCAGGCCGATGAGGACGGCGACGGCGAGGGCGCGGCCGACCCAGGCGGCGGCGATGGTGCCGGTCATGGGTTTGCCGGTGATCTTCCAGACGATGGCGCGGAGCATACGGCCGCCGTCGAGGGGGAGTCCGGGGAGCAGATTGAAGGCGGCGACGATGAGGTTGGAGATCATCAGGCCGGCCAGGAGGACGCCGGGGACGGTGCCGGGTTCGACGGGCTGCATGGCGGCGTAGAAGACGCCGGCGAGGGCGAGGGAGAGCAGCGGTCCGACGAAGGCGAGGACGAATTCGCGGCCGGGTGTCTCGGCCTCCTTCTCGATTTCGGAGACTCCGCCGAAGAACTGGAGCTGGATGCGGCGCACGGGGAGCTTGAAACGGAGTGCGGCGACCGTGTGCGCGAGTTCGTGGACGAGGACGGAGGCGTAGAAGGCGACGGCGAAGAAGAGGGAGACGAGGTAGCGGGCGGCGCCGAGCTCGGGCAGGACGCGGTCGAGTTGTCCGCCGAACACCCAGGTGATGAGGGCGGCGACGAGGAACCAGCTGGGGGCGACGTACACGGGCACGCCAAAGGGGCGTCCCATGAGGAGCCCGCCTCGGGGTTCCTGGGGGCGCTGGGGCGGCTGGTTCTTTGTGGGGCCGGAGTGGGCGAGGGTGCGGTCGTGGGCGTCGGGGTCTGGGGTGTGGTGGGGGTAGGGCGTGGTGGGGGGCTGCTGCGACCGGGGTTCGGACGGCGCCGGTGGGGTGGGGCCCGAAGGGCTGTCGCCTGGGCTCGGTGGGACCGGGGAGTCGCTGGAGGGGCCGCCTTGCGCCTGCTGCGCCTGCTGGGGGGCCGCGCCGTCGGTGGCGGCGTCGTCGCCGTCCGTGCCCCGCGGGGGCTCGTCCTGCGAGTGGTCCTCCGCGTGGGGCGGCGGCTGGGCGGCTTCGGGCGCGGTGTCGTCCCGGTCGGTGTCCAAGGGCCGGGCGTCCGGGGACTGTTCGGCGGCCGGGGCCGGGTCGGGGTGTGTGGGGTCGGCGGCCGGGGCCGTACGGTCTGTTCGGCGCTCGGTCGATCGGCGCTCGGTCGACTCGTCGGTGCCGGACCGCGGCTGCCCGCTCCCGCCGCTCTCGTCCACGGTGTCCCCTCGTTCGAAGCGTCGTCCGCGCCTGCTGGGCGGATGGGTCTGGGTCGATGGTATGCGGCCGTCGCGGCGTGTTCCGCCCCGGCACCCCTCTCTGTTTCCCCGGCTGTCCCAGCCGTAACGGCCGCGGCTGGGTCACTGTCAGTGGCGGGCCGTAAGGTCTGTGGGCATGGAGACGAGCACGGAGGGTGCCGCGGCGGACTGCGGCGGTGATGTCGCGTCGGCGACCGGGCCGGTGACGGACCAGTGCCCGGCGGGAGCGGACGGTACGACGGTGGCGACGGCCGAGGGGGATGCGGGCGCGGCCACGGCGGGTGATGCGGCCGCCGTCGCCCGTGCCATACCGCCGACCTCGCTGTCTCCCTCGCGTGCGAGTGACTTCATGCAGTGCCCGCTGCTGTACCGGTTCCGGGTGATCGACCGGCTGCCGGAGAAGCCGAGTGCGGCGGCGACGAAGGGCACGTTGGTGCACGCCGTGCTGGAGCGGCTCTTCGACGCCCCGGCGGCCGAGCGGACGGCGCCGCGTGCGAAGTCGCTGATTCCCGGGCAGTGGGACCGGCTGCGGGAGAGCAGGCCGGAGGTCGTGGAGCTGTTCGCGGACGATCCGGAGGGCGAGCGGCTGGCGGCGTGGCTGGGTGAGGCGGAGCGACTTGTCGAGCGCTGGTTCGGGCTGGAGGATCCGACCCGGCTGGAGCCCGCCGAGCGTGAGCTGTTCGTCGAGGCCGAGCTGGATTCGGGGCTGCGGTTGCGCGGCATCATCGACCGGGTCGACGTGGCGCCGACGGGTGAGGTGCGGATCGTCGACTACAAGACCGGCAAGGCGCCCCGGCCCGAGTACTCCGAGGGCGCGCTGTTCCAGATGAAGTTCTACGCGCTCGTGGTATGGCGGCTGAAGCGGGTGGTCCCGCGCCGGCTCCAGCTCGTTTATCTCGGCAGTGGTGACGTGTTGACGTACGACCCCGTCCTCGCCGATCTGGAGCGGGTCGAGCGCAAGCTGCTGGCGCTGTGGGAGGCGATCCGCGAGGCGACGGAGACAGGAGTGTGGCGGCCGCGGCCGACGAAGCTGTGCGGCTGGTGCGATCACCAGGCGCACTGCCCGGAATTCGGCGGCACTCCCCCGCCGTATCCGCTGGCGGTGGCGGTGGCCGACCCGGATTCGGCCGGGGGTGCGGGGGATGCCCCCCGGGGTGTGCAGTCGCTGCCGGTCAGGGCGGGCGAGTCCGGGGACGGGCCGCAGGGCAGAATGGGGCCGGACTAGCGAAGGAGACTTACGTGGCCATCCGCGTCCTACTGGTCGACGACCAGCCGCTACTGCGTACCGGCTTCCGGATGATTCTGGAGGCGGAGCAGGACATCGCGGTCGTGGGCGAGGCCGGCGACGGCCTTCAGGCCCTCGACCAGGTGCGGGCCCTGCAGCCCGACGTGGTTCTGATGGACATCCGTATGCCTCGGATGGACGGTGTCGAGGCGACCCGGCAGATCACCGGGCCCGGGCGGGACGGCCCGGCGAAGGTGCTGGTGCTGACGACTTTCGATCTCGACGAGTATGTGGTGGAGGCGTTGAAGGCGGGGGCCAGCGGGTTTCTGCTGAAGGACGCCCCGGCCAATGAGCTGGTGCAGGCGATCCGTGTGGTCGCGGCAGGGGAGGCGATGCTCGCCCCGAGCATCACGCGTCGGCTGCTCGACAAGTACGCCACGCATCTGCCGTCGGGCGACGAGCCGGTTCCGGACACCCTGCACACGCTCACCGATCGTGAGGTGGAGGTGCTGAAGCTGGTGGCGCGGGGCCTGTCCAATGCGGAGATCGCCGCGGATCTGTTCGTCAGCGAGACCACGGTGAAGACGCATGTGGGCCATGTGCTCACCAAGCTGGGGTTGCGTGACCGGGTGCAGGCCGCGGTGTATGCGTACGAGAGCGGGCTGGTGCGCCCCGGCGCACAGTAGGAGCCTGCCTTGACGCGGCGGAGGGCGCCCCTTGTGAGAAGGGGCGCCCTCCGCGTGCGTAGGCGGGTGCGACCGTCTGTCAGCCCTTGCTGAGTTCCCAGAAACGGAAGACGGTGGAGGCGTCGAGGCAGTACTCCAGGCCGTAGACGTTGTCGCGGACGACGGCGTACTGCTTGGCCTGCCAGACGGGGAGGACGGGGAGCTCCCTGGCCACGATGTCCTGGAGCTGGTTGAACTCGTCGTCGGTGGCGGAGCGGTCGCTCTCGGCGGAGGTGCGCGGGATGAGCGAGCCGGTGATGGCCTTGTTGCTGTAGTTGTTGCTCAGCACGTTGCCCTTGCCGAAGAAGGGTGAGGTGAAGTTGTCGGCGTCCGGGTAGTCCGGGATCCAGCCCTTCACGTACACGCCGTACTTGCCGGCGGCGATGTCCTTCTCGTACTGGTCGAACGCGACGGACTGCACGTCGGCGTCGAACAGGCCGCTCGCGTTGAGCTGCTGCGCGATGGCCTTCAACTCCTGGTCGGTGGCCGGGCCGTAGCGCGACGGGGTGGACCAGAGGGTCAGCTTGACCTTGCCGGTGATGCCGTCGTCCTGGAGCGCGGCGGCGGCCTTGGCCTTGGAGGGCCGGGCGCCGTAGGTGTCGAAGAAGGCCGTGCTGTGGCCGCCGATGCCGGCCGGGATGATGGAGTACAGCGGGCTGGCGGTGCCTTCGTAGACGTCCTTGATGAGGGCGTCGCGGTCGATCAGGTAGGCGATGGCCTTGCGGACGCCGAGCTTTCCGGCGACCGGGTCGTCCATGTTGAAGACGAGGTGCTGGACTTCGGCGCTGCTGCCTTCGACGACCTCGACGCCGGAGTCGGCGCCGGACTTCTCGATGTCGGCGATGTCGCCCGCGGTGAGGCCGCGGTAGGCGATGTCGACCTCACGGGCGCTCAGGGCCTTCTTCAGGGCGTCCTGGTCGCCGTGGAAGAACTTCAGGGTGACGCCGGAGTTCTGCACCTTCGCGGTGCCCTTGTAGTTCTCGTTGACGGAGAAGACGGCCTCCTCGTCGTTGAACGAGTCGAGCTTGTACGGGCCGGAGCCGACCGCCGCGTTGTCCGCG
Source organism: Streptomyces sp. AC550_RSS872 (assembly GCF_019049285.1). Classification (GTDB taxonomy): domain Bacteria; phylum Actinomycetota; class Actinomycetes; order Streptomycetales; family Streptomycetaceae; genus Streptomyces. Next base: position 53,408 of record NZ_JAGMUL010000169.1, on the reverse strand, counting down.
CGCAGGCCCTTCGCGTCGTACTGTTCCTGGTCGACGATGGAGCCGGCGCCGGAGGCTATCTTGCTCGGGAAGGTGGCGTCCGGGGTGTTGAGCCGGAAGACGACCGTCTTGTCGTCCGGTGTCTCCACCTTGTCGAGCGTGGGGAACATGACCGCGGGACCTTCGGGGTCGTTGATCTTCAGCATGCGGTCGAAGGAGAACTTGACGTCCTCGGAGGTGAGCGCGTCACCGTTGCTGAACTTGAGGCCGTCTCTGAGGGTGCACTTGTAGACCTTGGTCTCCGTGTCGGAGAAGGTGCACTGCTCGGCGGCCTCGGGCTGGGGTTCGGTGGCGCCCTTGGGGAAGCTGAGCAGCGACTGGAAGACGTTGTTGAACAGCAGCCAGGAGCCGGGGTCGTAGCCGGAGGCGGGGTCGGTGGCCAGGACGTCGTCGGACATCCCCATGACCACCGAGGTGCCGGTCCCCCCGGTATCGCCCGTCTCCGTTCCGCAGCCGGTCAGCAGGCCGGAGGCCAGCCCTGCCACGACGGGCAGGACCGGCCACTGGTTGCGCATGTTCACGTACGAGTGCCTTGTCGTCGGTTGTGTGGAACCCGGGCCGAAGTCCTGGATCCCGGGCCGGCCCGGCGCCTTGGTCGTGGCGCCGGGCGCAGGGAGACGTCAGCCGCTCACGCCACGGCCGAGCTCCCACAGCTGAAGGGTCGAGGAGGAGTTGAGCGCGTAGGCCGTGCCCGTGACGTCGTCGCCGGCGGCGACGTACTGCCTGCCCTGCCACAGGGGCAGCACGGGGACGTCGTTGGCCACGATGTCCTGGATGTCGGTCAGGCTTCCGGACGCCGACAGTCGGTCGGCCACGCGGCGGGACTCCGGGATGAGGTTGTTGCGGATCGCGCTGTTGGCGTACGGCGAGCCGAGGAAGTTGTCCTTGTCGAGGAAGGGCGCGAGGAAGTTGTCGGCGTCGGGGAAGTCGGGGAACCAGCCCATGCCGTAGACCTCGTACTCGCCCTTCTGCTCGGCGGGGCGGAAAGCCGCCCAAGGGGTGCCCTCGATGTCGACGTCGAACAGGCCGCTGTCGTCCAGCTGCTTCTTCAGCAGCTCGAACTCCTTCTTGGTGGCCGAGCCGTAGTGGTCGGTCGTGTAGTGCAGCGTCAGTTTCACCGGGGTGGTGATGCCGGCCTTCTCCAGCAGCGACTTGGCCTTGGCGGCGCTCGGGTCGCCGTACTTGTTGAAGAACGCGTTGGAGTGGCCCGTGACGCTGGCGGGGACCAGCGAGTACAGCGGTTCGGCCTGGGAGCCGTAGACCTTGGAGACGAGTTCGCCGCGGTCGATGATCTGGGCCATCGCCTGGCGGACGGCCTTGCTGCGTACGCTCGGGTCGTTGGTGTTGAAGGCCAGGTAGCGGATTTCCAGGCCGGACATGTCGACGAGGTCGACGCTGTCGTCGGAGTCGGCCGACAGCTTCTTGATCTGCTCGGGCGACATGGTGCGGGTCATCAGGTCGATGTCGCCTTTTTCGAGGGCGGTGCCCATCTCGTCGGCGTCGGCGAAGTTGCGCAGTTCGACCTTGTCGTTGTTCACCGTCAGGCTCCCCTTGTAGTTGGGGTTCTTGGTGAACACGGCGGAGACCAGCTTGTCGTTCTTGACCTCGGCCTGGAGGGTGTACGGGCCGGAGCCGTCGGCCTCGAAGCCGTCGCGCAGCTTGTCCTTGGCGTAGACGTCCGGGTCGACGATGCCGGCGACCGGGGTGGACAGCTTGAACGGGAAGGTGGCGTCGGCGGTCCTGAGGTGGAAGATGACGTCGCGGTCGCCCTGGGTCTCGACGGTGTCGATGGTGGACAGCAGTGCGAAGACGCCGCTGTCGGCCTTCAGGGAGCGGGCGCGGTCGATGGAGTACTTCACGTCGTCCGCGGTGATGGGGTCGCCGTTCGCGAACTTGAGGTCCTGGCGCAGTTTGCAGGCGTAGCGTTCGTTGCCGCTGTCGGTGAAGCCGCAGCTCTGGGCGGCCTCGGGAACCGGGTCGCCGTCGCCGCGCGGCTGGACCATGAGGGTCTGCACGGTCTGGCGCAGGATGTTCCAGGTGCCGACGTCGTAGGCGTAGGCCGGGTCGAGGGGTGCGGGAGCGTCCTTCGAGGCAGTGAACGCGTCCGTGGTGCCGACGACGATCGCGTCGCCGCCGTCGCTGCCGCTGTCGGTTCCGCCGCAGGCGGCGAGAACCGGCGCGAGCAGGCCGATGACGGCCGGCAGCACCAAAGTCTTGCGGTTCATGCTCGGGTTTCTCCAGCTGTCGACTCCGTGTACCCGGCATGCAGGGGTGTCGCAGCGGGGTCACGGGGTAGGGCGATGTTCTCGCGACGAGGTTAGTCCGCGCCCGCAGGAAAGTTCGCCGCCGCCGGAGTTGAGAACCCATCACGCTGTGAGACCGGTCGCGGACGCACCGGAAACCTGATGGGGGAAGGATTCGTGCACCGATCCATCAATCGGGACACAAAGGTGCGCTTGAAGCCCTCGTGGGAGGGTCATCACCACAGGGCTGGGCGCCTGTCGACCCTCTTGTGAGTGTCGAACGTCACAAACTGAACGGTCTTGGTGTGCACCGGAATTCAGCCATCGCACGGGATTCGAATTCCTTTGCGGAATTCCCCCGGCTAACGGCGTTGCACTCTGGGTGAACGCCGACCCTATTTCCGTTGTCAGGCCGTCATCAGACGACCATCGGGCCATCCATCGGGCCATCCATCAGGCCACCATCAGGCCGCGTAGAAATGCGAGATCGACCTGTTCCAGGGAGGTCACCACGGTGCGCCGGGCGGCCGGGGTGATCGGTGCGACCGAGGGCACGGCCACCACATGGCAGCCCGCGGCCTCGGCGGCGGCGACGCCGGTCGCCGTGTCCTCGACGACCGCGCATCGGGTGGGGTCGGCGCCGAGTCCGGCCGCGGCGAACAGGTACGGGTCCGGGTGCGGCTTGGTGCGCGTCACCTCGTCGCCGGCGACGGTCAGCGCGAAGTACTGCGGGCCGAGCGTGGTGAGGACCCGGTCGATGATGCGCCGGTGCGAGGCGGAGACCAGGGCCGTGGGGATCTCGTACTCGGCCAGCTCGGCCAGCAGCCGGGCCGCCCCCGGCATCAGCGGCAGGGCGCGGTCGATACGGTCCTCGAAGCCCTGGTTGAGCAGGACGGTGAGCTCGGCGAGGGTGATGTCGGCCCCGGTGGCCTCGATGAGGAACCCCGCGCTGCGGGTCATCGGGCCGCCGACCACGACATGGCGCCAGGTGTCGTCGAGGGTGTGGCCGAGGCCGGCGAAGACCTCGACCTCTACGTCCCACCAGAAGCCCTCGGTGTCCACCAGGGTTCCGTCCATGTCGAGGAGGACGGCCTGCAAGGCCGAGCCGTCGGCCGTACGGGTTACTGGCGCGGGGACCGTGCTGGTCATCCACGTACCTCCTTGAAGGGACGATCAGGCCGGTTCCCACGGAGGGAACCGGCCTGCGGTGGACCGTCCAGTGTACGACGGGTCGCCTTGAATCGCCTGGTTCAACGCGTGTGCCTCGGGGCACACGGGTGACACGGATGACCCGCCGGGGCGGTCAGGTCAGCGTGCGTTGAAGTACTTCGCCTCCGGGTGGTGGATGACGATCGCGTCCGTGGACTGCTCGGGGTGCAGCTGGAACTCCTCGGACAGGTGGACGCCGATGCGCTCGGGCTGGAGCAGGTCGGCGATCTTGGACCGGTCCTCCAGGTTGGGGCAGGCGCCGTAGCCGAGGGAGAAGCGGGCGCCGCGGTACTTCAGCGCGAACATGTCCTCGATGTCGGACGGGTCCTCGCCGGCGAAGCCCAGCTCGGAGCGCACCCGGGCGTGCCAGTACTCGGCGAGCGCCTCGGCCAGCTGCACGGACAGGCCGTGCAGTTCGAGGTAGTCGCGGTAGGCGTTGGCCTCGAACATCCGGGCGGTCTCCTCGCCGATCCGGGAGCCCACGGTGACGACCTGGAGGCCCACGACGTCGGTCTCGCCGGACTCCTGCGGGCGGAAGAAGTCCGCGAGGCACAGCCGGCGGCCGCGGCGCTGGCGCGGGAAGGTGAAGCGGGTGCGTTCGTTGCCGTGCTCGTCGAGGAGGATCAGGTCGTCGTCCTTGGATACGCACGGGAAGTAGCCGTAGACCACGGCCGCTTCGAGGAGGTTCTCCGTCTGGAGCCTGTCGAGCAGTCCGCGCAGCCGCGGGCGGCCCTCGGTCTCGACGAGTTCCTGGTACGACGGGCCCTCACCGGTGCGGGCCTCCTTCAGGCCCCACTGGCCCTTGAAGAGGGCGCCCTCGTCGAGCCAGGACGCGTACTCCTTGAGCTGGATGCCCTTGATGACGCGGGTGCCCCAGAACGGCGGCTCGGGCAGCGGGTTGTCGGTGGCGACGTCGGAGCGGCCGCCTCCGTCCCCGGGGCGCTCGTCCAGTACGGCCGTGGCGGTGGCGCTCCTGACCCGGCGCTGCTTGAGGTCGGGCAGCTTCGCTCCGGGCACGCCCCGCTTGACGCCGATCAGGGCGTCCATCAGGCGCAGGCCCTCGAACGCGTCCCGGGCGTAGCGGACTTCGCCCTCGTACAGCTCGTGCAGGTCCTGCTCGACGTAGGCGCGGGTGAGGGCGGCGCCGCCGAGGATGACGGGGTAGTTCGCCGCGAGGCCGCGCTGGTTGAGCTCCTCCAGGTTCTCCTTCATGATCACCGTGGACTTGACCAGCAGACCGGACATACCGATGACGTCGGCGCGGTGCTCCTCGGCGGCCTCCAGGATCGCGGAGACGGGCTGCTTGATGCCCAGGTTGACCACGTTGTAGCCGTTGTTGGACAGGATGATGTCGACGAGGTTCTTGCCGATGTCGTGGACGTCGCCGCGCACGGTGGCCAGCACGATGGTGCCCTTGCCGTCGGCGTCGGACTTCTCCATGTGCGGTTCGAGGTAGGCGACGGCGGCCTTCATCACCTCGGCGGACTGGAGGACGAACGGCAGCTGCATCTGGCCGGAGCCGAACAGTTCGCCGACGACCTTCATACCGTCCAGCAGGGTGTTGTTGACGATGTCCAGGGCGGGCGTGTCCTGGAGGGCCTCGTCGAGGTCGGCCTCCAGGCCGTTCTTCTCACCGTCGATGATGCGGCGCTTGAGGCGCTCCTCCAGCGGGAGGGCGGCGAGTTCCTCGGCCTTGCCGGCCTTGAGGGACTTGGCGGTGGCGCCCTCGAAGAGCTGCATCAGCTTCTGGAGGGGGTCGTAGCCCTCGGCGCGGCGGTCGTGGATCAGGTCGAGGGCCGTCTGGACCTCTTCCTCGCTGAAGCGGGCGATCGGCAGGATCTTCGAGGCGTGGACGATGGCCGAGTCCAGGCCCGCCTTGACGCACTCGTCGAGGAAGACGGAGTTCAACAGGATGCGGGCGGCCGGGTTGAGGCCGAAGGAGATGTTGGACAGGCCGAGGGTGGTCTGGACGTCCGGATGGCGGCGCTTGAGCTCGCGGATCGCCTCGATGGTGGCGATGCCGTCCCCCCGGGACTCCTCCTGACCGGTGCAGATGGTGAAGGTCAGGGTGTCGATGAGGATGTCCGACTCGTGGATGCCCCAGTTGCCGGTCAGATCGTCGATCAGCCGTTCGGCGATCTCGACCTTTTTCTCGGGGGTGCGGGCCTGGCCCTCCTCGTCGATGGTCAGCGCGATCAGGGCGGCGCCGTGCTCGCGGGCGAGCTTGGTGACCTTCGCGAAGCGGGACTCGGGGCCGTCGCCGTCCTCGTAGTTGACGGAGTTGATGACCGCCCGGCCGCCGAGCTTCTCCAGTCCGGCCTGGATGACGTCGACCTCGGTGGAGTCCAGGACGATCGGCAGGGTGGAGGCGGTGGCGAAGCGGCCGGCGAGCTCCTCCATGTCGGCGACGCCGTCGCGGCCCACGTAGTCGACGCACAGGTCGAGCATGTGCGCGCCCTCGCGGATCTGGTCGCGGGCCATCTCCACACAGTCGTCCCAGCGGCCGTCCAGCATGGCCTCGCGGAACTTCTTGGAGCCGTTGGCGTTGGTGCGCTCGCCGATGGCGAGGTAGGAGGTGTCCTGGCGGAACGGGACCGTCTGGTAGAGGGAGGCGGCGCCGGGTTCGGGCTGCGGGTTCCGCTGTGCGGGCGTGGCCTCCCGGACCCGCTCCACGAGCTGCCTGAGGTGTTCGGGGGTCGTGCCGCAGCAGCCGCCGACGAGGTTCAGGCCGTAGTCCCGTACGAAGGTCTCCTGGGCGTCGGCCAGGCCTTCGGGGTCGAGCGGGAAGTGGGCGCCGTCCTTGGTGAGGATCGGCAGACCGGCGTTCGGCATGCACAGCAGCGGGGTGCGGGAGTGCCGGGCGAGGTAGCGCAGGTGCTCGCTCATCTCGGCGGGGCCGGTCGAGCAGTTCAGGCCGATCATGTCGATGCCGAGGGGCTCCAGCGCGGTCAGCGCGGCGCCGATCTCGGAGCCGAGCAGCATGGTGCCGGTCGTCTCGAAGGCCATCGAGACCAGCAGGGGGGCCTCGGTGCCGGTCGCCTCCATGGCGCGCCGGGCGCCCAGGATCGACGACTTCGTCTGGAGCAGGTCCTGTGTGGTCTCCACGATCAGGGCGTCGGCGCCGCCGGCGAGCAGGCCCTCGGCGTTCGCCTGGAAGCCGTCCCGCAGCGTCCCGTAGCCGATGTGGCCGAGGGTCGGCAGCTTCGTGCCGGGTCCGATCGAGCCGAGGACCCACCGCTGTCGGCCGTCGCGGGCGCCGAACGCGTCGGCCGTCTCGCGGGCGATACGGGCGCCCGCCTCGGACAGCTCGTAGATCCGGTCGGCGATGTCGTACTCGGCCATGGCCGAGTGATTGACGCCGAAGGTGTTGGTCTCGACGCAGTCCACGCCCGCGTCGAAGTACGCCTCATGGACCGAACGGACGATATCCGGCCGGGTCAGGTTCAGGATCTCGTTGCACCCTTCGAGGTTCTCGAAGTCCTCGAGGGTGGGCTCGTGGGACTGCAACATGGTGCCCATCGCTCCGTCGGCGACCACCACACGGGTGGCGAGCGCCTCGCGGAGGGCGGACACACGGGTCCGGCTGTCGGCGGAAGGGGTCGGTGGCAACGAGGCCATGTAAGGGCTCCCTGGAATGCGACGGCTGTCGGCTTTGCACCCTTGCGTGACGTTCCACGGTGGGCGCACCCCGCCAGCGTAGCCGGGACCGCGGCGGAAGGGTCAGGCCGTCCACGGGGCGGACGCGGACGACGGCGAGGGCGCTCACCGGATACGTGTGACACAAGAGAAGCAGCCGGATGGCGCCGGACCATTAGCGGGAGGTCGGCATCGACCGGTAGTGTTCGACATTGCCGAACGGCGGCAGCGACGTCGCGATGTCGACGGTCGAAGGGGACGGAGGCAGTACGGCGATGGCACGGAACATCCAGTCGCTCGAACGGGCGGCCGCGATGCTGCGGCTTCTCGCAGGCGGCGAGCGACGCCTCGGCCTGTCGGACATCGCCTCCTCGCTGGGCCTCGCCAAGGGCACCGCCCACGGAATCCTGCGCACCCTCCAGCAGGAGGGCTTCGTGGAGCAGGACGACGCCTCCGGGCGCTACCAGCTGGGCGCGGAGCTGCTACGCCTGGGCACGACCTACCTGGACGTGCACGAGCTGCGGGCACGCGCGCTGGTGTGGACGGACGACCTGGCCCGGTCCAGCGGGGAGAGCGTCTATCTGGGCGTTCTGCACCAGCAAGGGGTGCTGATCGTCCACCACGTTTTCCGGCCTGACGACAGCAGGCAAGTGCTGGAGATCGGCGTCATGCAGCCGCTGCACTCCACGGCGCTGGGCAAGGTCCTGTCGGCGTACGACCCGGTCGCGCACAGCGAGGCGATCGAGGCCGACCGCAAGGCCTTCACCGACCGGACCGTGTGCGAGCTGGACCGCTTCGAGCATCTCCTCGACCTGACACGCGCGCGTGGCTACGCGGCGGACGTCGAGGAGACCTGGGAGGGTGTCGCCTCCCTGGCCGCCCCCATCCATGACCGGCGCCGTATGCCGGTCGGCGCCGTCGGCATCACCGGCGCCGTGGAGCGGCTGTGCCGGGACGGCGAGCTGCGTCCCGAGCTGATCGCGGCGGTGCGGGACTGCGCTCGCGCGGTGTCGCGGGATCTGGGCGCCGGTCGGTTCTGAGGCCCCGTAGGACCTCGTACGGGACGGGAGTGACCGCCGGGACGCCGAAGAACGTTCCGGCCTTCGTCGTGCCCCGGCCAGGACTGTCCCCATGTCGATAAATCAACACAACCGACAACGATCGCGCATTCAACGACAGAGCTCTTGACGCACATGCGACGCCGGGGCAAGACTCCCGTCCATCGGTCGGCATTGCCGAACACCTACCGGCAATACGCGCTAGAGTGTGACAACGCCAAGGACCGGTATCGCTCTCACCCCCGAGGGCAATGCGAACCACCGGAGGGACCCGGGGTTCGGCTTCCCTGGACGAAGGACAAAGGAGTCGCGGGTGTCCAGCTCCGACATCTTCATCGGCGAGACCATCGGTACCGCCATACTCATCCTGCTCGGCGGGGGCGTCTGCGCCGCCGTCACGCTGAAGGCCTCCAAGGCTCGCAACGCCGGTTGGCTCGCCATCACCTTCGGGTGGGGCTTTGCAGTACTCACGGCCGTCTACACCTCGGCGCCGCTGTCCGGTGCCCATCTGAACCCGGCCGTGACGGTCGCTCTCGCGATCAAGGACAACGACTGGAGCAATGTTCCGACGTACTTCGCCGGACAGCTGCTCGGCGCCATGATCGGTGCGGCCCTGGTCTGGGTCGCCTACTACGGCCAGTTCCACGCCCACCTCACCGACAAGGAGATCGTCGGCGGTCCGGGTGCGCAGGCCACCACGGCCAAGGCCGTCGAAGCCCAGGAGAAGGGCGCCGGCCCGGTCCTGGGCATCTTCTCCACCGGCCCCGAGATCCGGAACGCGGTGCAGAACCTCGCCACGGAGGTCATCGGCACCGTCGTGCTGGTCCTCGCCGTCCTCACCCAGGGCCTGAACGACGCCGGCAACGGCCTCGGCATCCTGGGCGGCCTGATCACCGCACTCGTGGTCGTCTCCATCGGTCTGTCGCTCGGCGGCCCGACCGGTTACGCGATCAACCCGGCCCGTGACCTCGGTCCGCGTATCGTCCACGCCCTTCTGCCGCTGCCCAACAAGGGCGGTTCCGACTGGGGCTACGCCTGGATCCCGGTGGTCGGCCCGCTGATCGGCGGCGCCATCGCGGCAGGTATCTACAACGTCGCTTTCGCCTAGGAGCAGCGAGCTTCACCCGTTCGGGTGATCAGTTCCGAAACTCTCAGCGCGCGCCGTACGTAAAGCCCCATAACCACGGAACTTCCAGGAGCTAACAGTGACCGACGCCCACACCGCCGGCCCCTTCATCGCCGCCATCGACCAGGGCACCACCTCGTCCCGCTGCATCGTCTTCGACCGCGACGGCCGGATCGTCTCCGTCGACCAGAAGGAGCACGAGCAGATCTTCCCGAAGCCGGGCTGGGTCGAGCACAACGCGACCGAGATCTGGACCAACGTCCAGGAGGTCGTCGCCGGCGCCATCGCCAAGGCCGGCATCACCCGCGACGACATCAAGGCCATCGGCATCACCAACCAGCGCGAGACCACCGTGCTGTGGGACAAGAACACCGGTGAGCCCGTCCACAACGCCATCGTCTGGCAGGACACCCGCACCGACGCGCTCTGCAAGGAGCTCGGCCGCAATGTCGGCCAGGACCGCTTCCGCCGTGAGACCGGCCTGCCCCTGGCCTCCTACTTCGCCGGTCCCAAGGCCCGCTGGCTGCTGGACAACGTCGAGGGCCTCAAGGAGCGCGCCGCGGCCGGCGACATCCTCTTCGGCACCATGGACACCTGGGTCATCTGGAACCTGACCGGCGGTGTCAACGGCGGCAAGCACGTCACCGACGTCACCAACGCCTCCCGCACCATGCTGATGAACCTGCACACCATGGCGTGGGACGAGAAGATCGCCGAGTCGATCGGCGTGCCGCTTCAGATCCTGCCCGAGATCCGTTCCTCCGCCGAGGTCTACGGCGAGGTCACCGGCGGCAAGCTGGGCGAGCTGCTCGGCGGCATCCCGGTCGCCTCCGCGCTCGGTGACCAGCAGGCGGCCCTGTTCGGCCAGACCTGCTTCTCCGAGGGCGAGGTCAAGTCGACGTACGGCACCGGCACCTTCATGGTGATGAACACCGGTGACAAGATCATCAACTCGTACGCGGGCCTGCTGACCACCGTCGGCTACAAGATCGGTGACCAGCCGACGGTCTACGCCCTGGAGGGCTCGATCGCCGTCACCGGCTCGCTGGTGCAGTGGATGCGCGACCAGATGGGTCTGATCTCCACCGCCGCCGAGATCGAGACGCTCGCGCTCTCCGTCGAGGACAACGGCGGCGCCTACTTCGTGCCTGCGTTCTCCGGCCTGTTCGCCCCGCACTGGCGCTCCGACGCCCGTGGTGTGATCGCCGGTCTGACCCGGTACGTCACCAAGGCGCACCTTGCACGCGCCGTCCTGGAGGCCACCGCCTGGCAGACCCGGGAGATCGCCGACGCCATGGTGAAGGACTCCGGCGACGAGCTGGTGGCCCTCAAGGTCGACGGCGGTATGACCTCCAACAACCTGCTGATGCAGACCCTCTCGGACTTCCTCGACGCCCCTGTGGTGCGCCCGATGGTCGCCGAGACCACCTGCCTCGGCGCCGCCTACGCCGCCGGTCTCGCCGTCGGCTTCTGGTCCAGCACCGACGAGCTGCGCGCCAACTGGCGTCGGGCCGCCGAGTGGACCCCCCGCATGGACGCGGAGACCCGCGACCGTGAGTACAAGAACTGGCTCAAGGCCGTCGAGCGGACCATGGGCTGGCTCGAGGACGACGAGAGCTGAGAGCAGCTCTCGCCAGCTCTCGAACTCTGATGAGGAGCAAGAACCCGAAATGACCAGTCAGACCACCCTGCAGTCCGTGCCTGCCCTGGGTACGCGCCCGGCCTCCGGCTCCAACCCGAGCCGCGCCGAGACCCGGGAGCAGCTCGCCAAGGCGTCGTACGACCTTCTCGTGATCGGCGGCGGCATCCTGGGCATCTCCACCGCCTGGCACGCCGCGCAGTCCGGCCTCAGGGTGGCTCTGGTCGACGCCGGTGACTTCGCCGGCGCCACCTCCTCCGCCTCCTCCAAGCTGCTCCACGGCGGTCTGCGCTACCTGCAAACCGGCGCGGTGAAGCTGGTGGCGGAGAACCACTTCGAGCGCCGTGCGGTCTCCCGCCAGGTGGCCCCTCACCTGGCGAACCCGCTCACGTTCTACCTCCCCGTGTACAAGGGCGGGCCGCACGGCGCCGCGAAGCTCGGGGCGGGCGTCTTCGCCTACTCCGCGCTCTCCGCGTTCGGTGACGGAGTGGGACACCTGCTGTCGCCGGCCAAGGCCGCGCAGGACGTGCCCGAGCTGCGCACCGAGAACCTCAAGGCCGTGGCCGTGTACGGCGACGACCAGATGAACGACGCGCGCATGGCGCTGATGACGGTCCGCGGGGCCGTCGAGGCGGGCGCGGTCGTGCTCAACCACGCCGAGGTCACCGGCCTGCGCTTCACCAAGGGCCGGGTGACCGGCGCGGACCTCAAGGACCGCCTGTCCGGCGACGAGTTCGGCGTGAACGCCCGTCTCGTGCTGAACGCGACCGGCCCCTGGGTCGACCACCTGCGCAAGATGGAGGACCCGAACGCCGCCCCGTCGATCCGGCTGTCGAAGGGCGCGCACCTGGTCCTGAAGCGGACGGCGCCCTGGAAGGCGGCCCTCGCCACCCCGATCGACAAGTACCGCATCACGTTCGCCCTGCCCTGGGAGGACATGCTGCTGCTGGGCACCACGGACGAGGAGTTCGAGGGCGACCCGGCTGACGTCTCGGTCAACGACAAGGACATAGCCCAGATCCTGGACGAGGCCGCGTTCTCCATCCGGGACCAGCAGCTGGACCGGGACCTGATCACGTACGCGTTCGCTGGGCTGCGGGTGCTGCCGGGCGGCCCCGGTGACACCGCGAAGGCCAAGCGCGAGACCGTGGTGACCGAGGGCCGGGGCGGGATGCTGTCCGTCGCGGGCGGCAAGTGGACCACCTTCCGGCACATCGGCCGCACCATCATGAAGAAGCTGGAGGCGCTGCCGGGCGCCCCGCTGGGCGACGACTTCGAGCCGATCGCCTCACTGCCGAAGAAGCTGCCGCTGCCCGGTATCGCCAACCCGCGCGCGGTCGCCCACCGGTTGTTGACCGACCGCCCGGCGCCCGGCCCGCGTATGGCGGCCGACACCGCCAAGCACCTGGCCACGCACTACGGTTCGCTGGCCTTCGACATCGCCCGCATCGCCAACGAGAACCCCGAGCTGGGCGAGCGCGTCCACCCCGACGCCCCGGAGATCTGGGCCCAGGTCGTCTACGCCCGGGACAACGAGTGGGCCGAGACGCAGGACGACGTACTGCGCCGCCGGACGACCCTGACGATCCGGGGGCTTGCGACGGACGACGTCCGGGCCAAGGTGCAGGACCTGCTCGACAAGAAGTGAGCCTCGCGGGCACCGAGGGGGGTTTTCGCCGGATGAGCCTCCCCCGGTGTCAGGTCCGGCCACTCCCCTGACCAGGCCGGACCGCACGAGGGCGGCCCACCCCGCGTTCTTCCGCACCGGGGCCGGCCACCACCGGAAGGGGCGGCTCCACGCCGACGGAGCCGCCCCTTTCGCATGCCTGGCCCGCGCGTCGCCTGCCGGACATCTGCGGGCGTCGAGGCCGGTGCCGCCGCTGTCGTGCGGGCGTGACGATCACCGACGCTGACATGGCCGACCTGCTCGCGCCCGGCGGGTTCCCCTTCCTGCGACGCCTGAGCGAGGACGAGGTCCCGCGCGCTCCTGTGCCGCCGCCCGTCAAGGCGGCCGAGTACGGACTCCTCGACCCGCACGTGCTCCGGTCTCGTCAACTCCTCGCAGTCTCACGGTCAGTTCACGCCCCAGCAGCAGCGCACGCCGCGACGCCGGGGCGGGTCCGGCCGACAGGGTCTGCAGGTCCGTCAGCGGAGTGGGGAGTTGGAACGACTTCAGCCACCCGTCAAAGCGATGCAAGCGGTTTCTCATCACGTGAGACAACGAGTACGTCACACCCGGTTGACGCCTCGACGGCGTCAACACGGAGTTACGATCACCGCAGACCGGCACCCGAACCGGCACGTCCGGCACCCCCACCGGCACAGTGAGGCCCTGATGACGACACCCCGTGCGACAGCGATCCGCATGCCCCGCATGCGCTGCTGTCCCGGCGCGATGTGTCGCGGCTGACCAGTACCGCCCGGCCTTCCCGCCGCTGCGCCCTTCCTCACTTCCCCTCCCGGGTGCTTGTCTCGGTACCCGGCCCCCTTTCCAGTTCCAGGAGTTGCACCCATGACCCTGCTGACGACCTGGCCCGAGTCCGGACCGGAGAGCGTTGTCCGCCGCACCTCGGACCCCGCCGAGATCGCCGAGGCGCTGAAGCCGCTGGGCGTGCGCTACGAGCGGTGGCCGGTCCGCGAGGACGTCCCGTTCGACGCGGACAGCGAGACCGTGTTCGCGGCGTACGGCCCGGAGATCGACCGGCTCAACGCCGAGGAGGGCTTCACCACCGTCGACGTGCTGGGCCTGCACCCCAGCGACGACCCGGAGTTCCCGGCGAAGGCGAAGGCCGCGCGCGAGAAGTTCCTCCAGGAACACACGCACGACGACGATGACGAGGTGCGCTTCTTCGTCTCCGGCTCCGGCATCTTCTATCTCCATGTGAACGGCGAGGTGCACGCCGTCTTCTGCGAGAAGGGTGACCTGCTCGGCGTGCCGCGCGGCACCACGCACTGGTTCGACATGGGCACGAAGCCGTCGTTCACCGCGATCCGCTTCTTCCACGAGGAGGACGGCTGGATCGGCAACTTCACCGGTTCCACGATCGCTTCCCGCTTCCCGGACTACGACACGATCGCGGCGGGCTACGACGCCGACAGGGCCGCGGCGTGACCGTGCGGGAGCTTCGGTTCGACGTGGACGCCGTGGTGCTCGACATCGAGGGCACCACGAGTGCCACCGGGTTCGTCGTGGACGTGCTGTACCCGTACTCGCGCTCGCGGTTCGCCGCGCTGCTCACCGAGCGCGGCGACGATCCGGAGGTGGCGCGGGCCGTCGACCAGGTGCGGGAGCTGACGGGCGAGCCGGACGCCGACGCCGTACGGATCGAGAAGACCCTCAACACCTGGCTGGACGAGGACCGCAAGGCCACCCCGCTGAAGACGCTCCAGGGCATCATCTGGTCCGAGGGCTTCGCGCGCGGTGACCTCGTGTCGCACTTCTACGACGACGTCGTACCGCGGCTGCGCGCGTGGCACGCGGCGGGCGTACGGCTGTACGTCTACTCGTCCGGGTCGGTGGCCGCCCAGCGGGCGTGGTTCACCAACAGCCCGGACGGCGATCTGACGCCGCTCGTCTCCGGTCTGTACGACACCGAGAACGCGGGCCCCAAGCAGGAGCCGGAGTCGTACCGCCGAATCGCGGAGTCGACCCGCATCGGGCCCGCCCGTCTGCTCTTCCTCTCCGACCGCCCAGGCGAGCTGGACGCTGCCCGCGCGGCGGGCTGGCGGACGGTCGGGGTCCGGCGGCCCGGGGAGCCGTACTACGAGCAGGGCGTCGGCGACCACGCGCCGGCGGGGACGTTCGACGAGATCACCATCACCACTTCCGGGAGCAGCACGTGACCGCCGACATCAGCCAACTCGACCTTGAGGAGGCGGGCGCGGTCCTGGCCGCCGAGTCCGCCCGGTTCGCGTCCTTCGGCTGGATGCGGGGCACCTCCGGCAACCTGTCCGTGGTGCTGTCCCGCGAGCCGTTGCGGCTGGCGGTGACGGCCAGCGGTCACGACAAGGGCGAACTGACGCCCGCGGACGTGGTGCTGGTCGACGGGCAGGGGTCCGCGGTCAAGGGCGGCAAGCCGTCAGCCGAGGCCGAGCTCCACGCGCGCGTGGCCGCACTGACCGGGGCCGGGGCCGTGGTCCACGTCCACACGGTCGCGTCCGTGGCGATGGGCCGCCGTGAGCCCGGTGGCATCGTGTTCAAGGACCTGGAGATGCTCAAGGGCGTCGGTCAGCCCGCCCACGACGTCGAGGTGCTCCTGCCGGTCATCGCCAACAGCCAGGACATGAAGGTCCTGGGCGACCGCCTGGAGGCCGCGCGCGACCCCCGTATGCCCGCGGTGGTCGTGGCCGGACACGGCCTCTACGTCTGGGGCGACAACCCGCGCCAGGCCCGGCACCACACCGAAGTGGTGGAGTGGCTGCTGGAGTTGGAGCTCGCCCAGCGCTAGCCGGGGGCCGCTATGTCGAGGCGTACCGGCGGCCGGACGGTGACCAGCCCACTCACGGCAGCAGCGCCTCGCCGAGTCGCCGCCAGTGCGGCATCGCGGAGCCGCCGGGTTCGGTGCCGATGACCTGTACGGCGACATGGCCGGCACCCGCTCGGACGTGGGCCTGGAGCTTGTCCACCACCGTGTCCAGGTCTCCCCAGAACACGAGGTCGTCCACGATGCGGTCGCTGCCGCCGTGCGCGATCTCCTCGTCGGTGTAGCCGAGGCGGCGGAACTTGGCGATGTTGTAAGGGGTGCCGAGGTACGGCCGCAGGTGCTCGCGTGCTGTCGCGCGGGCGGTGTCGGGGTCCCGCTCCAGGAGCACCGCGTGCTCGACGCCGAGGAACGCGTCGGGGCCGAGGATCTCCCGGGCCTGGGCGGTGTGGGCCGTGTTGACGTGGTAGGTGTGGGCGCCGGCGGAGCGGTCCCGGGCCAGGGCGAGCATCTTGGGGCCGTAGGCCGCGAGGATGCGGCGTACCGGGGTTCGCGGCGCGGGCACGGACGACTCCTTCGCGAGGGCGTCCAGTTCGTCGATGTACCCGGCCATGGCCGCCAGGGGCTTGACGCCCGGTCGCGCTCCGCCGAATCCCAGACCCAGGACATGCCGTCCCGGGTAGGCGTCGGCCAGCAGCGCGCTCGCGGCGTGGGTCGCGCCCGCCTCCCGCGACCAGATCTGCGCGATGCCGTTGACCACGTGCAGCCGCTCGGTCGAGGCGAGCAGATAGCCGGCCTGGGTGAGCGCCTCACGCCCGCCCACCTCGGGGAACCACACCGCCCGCCAGCCCAGTTGTTCCAGCTCCTGTACGGAGTCACGCACCCGCGCGGCGGGCTGGTGCTCGAAGTCGAAGGTGTAGATGCCGAAGGTCCCCAGGTTCATCATGTATCGGAATATCGCAGATTCTCGATACGAATTCCAACAGGCCTGCCAGGACGGCGAGTTCTCGCCGCTAGAGAGTCCGCCCGAGCCGGGCGACCAGCTCGGCGATGCGCTCCTCGTCCCGCTTGTAGTGGGTCCACTTGCCCACCCGCGTCGCCCGCACCAGACCCGCCCGCTGAAGTTCGGCCAGGTACGCCGACACCGTCGACTGGGCCAGCCCGGCCTTGGCCTGGATGTGGCTCACACAGACCCCGACCTCGGCCGGATCCGCGATCGCCTCGTACTGCGAGAAGTGCCGCTCGGGCTCGCGCAGCCAGGCCAGCAGTTGCAGGCGCACCGGGTTGGCCAGCGCCTTCAGTGCGCCGACCAGATCCGCATCCGGGGAGGTCGCAGCGTCGGTCATGGGTTCGGAGTATAGGTCGGTGTCCTCGCCCGGAGACGTCAGCGCAGCCGCTCCCCCGGCAGCTCCCCGGCCGACACCTCAAGCACCCCGCGCTCGGTGACCAGCCCGGTCACCAGGCGCCCCGGCGTGACGTCGAACGCCGGGTTGTGGCCGCGCGAGCCGGCCGGAGCCGTCCGTACACCGCCCCACTCCAGCACCTCGTCCTCGCCGCGCAGTTCGATGTGGATGTCGTCGCCGGTCTTCGTGGCCAGGTCGACGGTGGTCGTGGGCGCCGCCACCAGGAACGGGATCCCGGCGTCCGCGCAGGCCAGGGCGACGCCCACGGTGCCGACCTTGTTCGCGGTGTCGCCGTTGGCGGCGATGCGGTCGGCGCCGACGACAGCCGCGTCGACCTCGCACCGCAGGATGGTGCCGGCCGCGGCGCCGTCGGCCTGGACGTAGTGCGGGATGCCTTCCTGGACCAGTTCCCAGGCGGTCAGGCGGGACCCCTGGAGCAGGGGGCGCGTCTCGTCGGCGTACACGACCTCCAGACGGCCGCGCGCGTGCAGTTCGCGGATGACGCCGAGCGCCGTGCCCCAGCCGGCCGTGGCGAGAGCGCCGGTGTTGCAGTGGGTGAGGACGCGCAACGGCCGGTCCTCACCGACGCGTTCGAGCAGCCAGTCGGCGCCGCACGCACCCATGGCACGGTTCGCCTCGACGTCCTCGCGCTGGACGGCGGCGGCCTCCTCCAGCACCGCGTCGAGACCCTCGGCGAAGCGGGTCATGACGCGGTCGACGCACACCATGAGGTTGACCGCGGTGGGCCGGGCCTCGCGGACGCGGGCCACGGCCGCGCGTGTCTCGTCGGCCGACCAGCCCTCCCGCTCGCCCTGGAGCAGCGCGAGCGCGACGCCGTACGCGCCCGCGGCACCGATCGCGGGCGCGCCGCGCACGACGAGCCGCTGGATCGCGTCGACCAGGGTGTCCACATCACGGACGTCCATCGACTCGGTGCGGTGCGGGAGCACGGTCTGGTCGATCAGCGCGAGGCTGGTTCCGGTCCATTGGACGGCACGCAATTCCTCGGACCCGGACCGGATTTCCTGGGACATCAGAGGACACTCCTACTGCTCCGTGGGTGATTCGCCACCGTACATGACCTTGAGAAACCACAGTTCGAGACAGTCGAGCGCACGTCCGAACGCCAGGTGTACAGTCCATCCACCCGCACAGCCCGCAGGCCGATACGAGGAGGACGTGTGCTGCTCACCAAGCGCCGCTACCTCGACTTCGGCCGCTGTGCCGGCGACGGCTGTCCCCGCTGAGCCGCCCCCACCTCAGCCTCTCCAGGCGTCGCCCCTCTCACTTCGCGTTCATCGCCGAGCGCGCCTTGCCGTTCCCCGCCGGCTTCCAGGGAAGGTCCCCATGCCCCGCAGACTCCGTCGTTCCCTGCAACTCGCCGCCACCACCGCGCTCGTGGTGACCGCGGCCACCGCCTGCAACGCCGCCGCCAAGAAGGACGCCTCCGACAGTGCGCGCGGCGCCAGCGGAAAGTCGTTCACGCTGGTCACCCCCGACGCCGTCGGGCAGAACGAGTTCCTGAAGCTCGCCGTCAGCGGCATCAAGGACGCGGCGAAGCGGCACGACGGGGCGCAGAAGGTCTACGAGTCCACGGACGCCGCCTCCCAGCAGCAGAACGTCCAGGCGGCCGTCGACGCGAAGCCGGACGTCGTCGTGCTGGTCGGCTTCGAGTTCGCCGACCTCGTCGCCCAGCAGGCCGAGAAGAACCCGAAGCAGCAGTTCCTGATCGTCGACGCCTGCACGACGAAGACGTACAAGAACGTCAGCTGCGCGGTCTTCCGCGAGCACGAGGGCGTCTTCCTCGCGGGTGCCGAGGCGGGCCTGCTCAGCAAGTCCGGCAAGGTCGGCGCCGTCGACGTCCTCGACACGCCCCAGTTCCGGCGCTACAGCGACCCGTTCGCGGCCGGCGCCAAGAAGGTCGCCGCCAGTACGGAGACGTCGACGCGCTTCGTCGGCGGACAGTCCCCCTTCGACGACTCGGCCCGCGCCAAGGAGCAGGCGAACACCCTGCTCGCCAAGGGCTACGACCAGATCATGGCGGCCGCCGCGGCCGGCAACTACGGCGTCTTCGAGGCGGCGAAGGCCAAGGGCGCGTTCGCGTACGGCGTCGACGTCAACCAGTGCCTCTCGGCGCCCGGCACGGTCGTCGACAACGTGATCAAGCGCACGGACGTCGCCGTGGACAAGGGCATCGATGCGGTCCTGGCCGGAAAGACGGGCACGACCGTCTCGTACGGCCTGAAGGAGGGCGGCATCAGCCTGACCGGTCTGGAGGCCGGCGTCGACTCGTCGAAGTGCGTCATCGCCGAGCACAAGGACGTCCTGAAGCAGGTCGAGGCGCTGCGCGACCAGATCGTCGCCGGGAAGCTGACGGTCGATGACCCCGCCGCGAGCTGAGGTCGACGGGGGCGCCGGTCCGGCCGATGTCGCCGTCGAGCTCCGGGGCATCACCAAGCGGTTCCCCGGCACGCTCGCCAACGACGCCGTCGACCTGACCGTCCGCCGAGGCGAGATCCACGCGCTCATGGGCGAGAACGGCGCGGGCAAGTCGACGCTCATGTCGGTGCTTTACGGCATGGAGGTCCCGGATGCCGGGACGATCCGTATCGACGGGCGGGACGTCGACTTCGCCAGCCCCGCCGACGCCATGGCCGCCGGGCTCGGCATGGTGCACCAGAGCTTCAAGCTGTTCGGCTCGCTGAGCGTCGCCGAGAACGTGGTGTACGCCGCCGAGCCGCGCCGCTTCGGCCTGGTGGACCGCGCCGCCGCCCGCCGCCGGGTGCGTGAACTCGCCGAGCAGCACGGCCTGTTCGTCGACCCGGACGCCCGGGTCGGGGACCTGCCGGTCGGGCTGCGTCAACGCGTGGAGATTCTCAAGCTGCTGCACCGGGGCGCCCGGACCCTCATCCTCGACGAGCCGACCGCCGTGCTGACGCCGGCCGAGGCCGACGCCCTGTTCGCGGTGCTCAAGTCGCTGGCCGCCGAGGGCCGTACGGTGATCCTTGTCACGCACAAGCTGCGCGAGGTGCTGGAGGGCAGCGACCACGTCACCGTCCTGCGGGACGGGCGGGTCGTGGCCCGGCTGGTCACCGCGGAGACGTCCGCCGACGAGATCGCGGCCGCGATGACGGGCCGCGCGGTCGAGTTGGACCGCATCCATGCGCCGGGCGCCCCGGGCGAGGTGGTTCTCGACACGACGGGCCTGTCCGCCGACGCCGTGCACGACATCACGCTCTCCGTCCGCGCCGGCGAGATCGTCGGCATCGCCGGTGTCGCCGGCAACGGGCAGAGCGAGCTGATCGAGGCTTTGGCCGGGCTGCGGCCGGTCACAGCCGGGCGAGTGACCCTCAAGGACGACGACATCACCCACGCCTCGGCCACCGAACGCCGCCTCAAGGGCCTGGCGTACGTCCCCGAGGACCGGCACGCCGTCGGTACGGCACCGGCGGCATCGGTCGCGGACAACCTCGCGATGGGTCACCACCGTACGTCCCTGTCCTCCCGCGGCCTGCTGCGGCCCGCGGCCGTCCGCGCCCACGCGCGGCGCCTCATCGAGCGCTTCGGCATCAAGGCGTCCGCCCCCGAGGCGCCGGCCTCCGCCCTGTCCGGCGGCAACCTCCAGAAGCTGCTGATCGGCCGTGAACTCGCCCATGACGCCCCGCTGTTGCTCGTCGAGCAGCCCACGCGCGGGGTCGACATCGGCGCCATCCAGAACATCCACGACCAGCTGATCGCCTACCGCGACGCCGGTCACGCGGTGCTCCTCGTCTCGGCCGAGCTGAGCGAGATCCGAGGGCTCGCGGACCGGGTGCTGGTGATGTACGAGGGCCGGATCACGGCGACCTACGACAAGACCGAGGCGGACGAACGGACGCTGGGGCTCGCGATGGCGGGCGGGACGAGCGCACGAGTGGAAGCCGCCGACTGACATGAACTCACAACGCATCGCAGGAGCCCTGCGCTCCCCCGTCACCTTCTCCGTGCTCGCGGGCGTCCTCATCGGCGCGCTCTTCCTCGTCGGCACCGGCGCGGACCCGCTCACGGCCTACGAGGCGGTCCTGACCGGCGCGCTCGGCGCCGACGGCATCGGCTCGACCCTGACCACGGCCACCAGCGTGCTCGGCATGGCGCTCGCCCTGGCGATCCCGCTGCGCGCCCGGCTCATCAACCTCGGCGGCGACGGACAGATGGTGCTCGGCGGCATCACCGCGGCCGTGACCGGCCTGTACTCGCCGCTGCCCGCGCCCCTGACCGTCGTCCTCGCCCTCCTCGCGGGCATGGCGGCCGGCGCCGGCTACGCGGCCCTCGCCGCCCTGTGCGAGAACCACCTCGGCGTCCCGCTGCTGGTCAGCAGCCTGCTGCTGAGCTACCCGGCGGTGTCGCTGGCCTCCTATCTGGCCCGCTATCCGCTCAAGGAGCCCGGCTCCAGCCTCCCGCAGACCCGGGCCATGCCCGGCGGGGTGGAGCTGCCCGCGTTCGGCGACTCGACCGTGACCGTCGGGCTGGTGCTCGTCGCCCTCGCGGCGGCCGCCTACTGGTTCACGGATCGGCGCACGGCCATCGGGTACGAAATACGCATGACGGGCCTCAACGCGCGCTTCTCGGCCTACGCCGGTGTCGAACGCCGGGGCCTGACGCTGAAGTTGATGTCCGTCTCGGGCGCGCTCGCCGGACTCGTGGGCGCGATCGGGGTGTTGAGCTTTCCCTACCGCTTCGTCGACGGTTCGCTCACCGCGCCGGGCTACACCTGGACGGGTCTGACGGCCGCGCTGCTGGCCATGGCGGCCCCGGTCGGCACGGTGATCTCCGCGTTCTTCTTCGCGGTCCTCCAGGTCGGCGGGCTGGCGATGGAGCGGACGACCGAGGTGCCGCGCGAGCTGACGCAGGTGCTCCAGGCGATCGTGATCGTGTTCCTGGCGGCCCGGCTGCGCTTCCCCGGGCGCCGGCTCGACCGTCGTAAGGAGGCGGTGTGATGTTCTTCGACTCCGATCTGCTGATGTCGGCGCTGCGCGCGCTCACCCCGATTCTGCTGGCCGCGCTCGGCGGGGCGATCTGCGAGCGGGCGGGCGTGTTCAACATCGGCCTCGAAGGCATGATGCTGATGGGCTGCTTCACGGCGGTGGCGACGAGTTGGTTCACCGGCAGCGCCTGGCTCGGCGTGGCGGCGGCGGCGCTCGCGGCGGCGGCGTACTCGCTGATCCTGGCCGTGGGTGCGGTGACGCTGCGCGGGGACGCGGTTGTTCTCGGCGTGGCCATGAATCTCCTGGCCGTCGGCCTGACCGGCTTCCTGCTGCGTACGGTCTTCGGCGTGCAGGGCACCTTCGACGACCCGTCACTCGCCGGGCTCCCGCTGGTCGGTGGCTTCACCCCGCTCGCGTACCTGTCGTGGGCGGCGGTCGCGGTGGCCGCGGTGCTGCTGTCCCGGCACGTGTGGGGGCTCAGGCTGCGCGGGGTCGGCGAGGCCCCGGACGCGGCGGCGACGCTCGGGGTGAGCCCGGTCACGTACAAGTACGGGGCGATCCTGACCTCCGGTGTCCTGTGCGGGCTGGCCGGCGCCCAACTCGCGCTCGGCAACGTCACCTTGTTCACCGAGAACATGACGGCGGGCCGGGGCTGGATCGCCGTCGTCGCCGTCATGCTCGGCCGGGCCGCGCCCGTCGGCGTCCTGCTGGCCGCCCTGCTGTTCGGCCTCGCGGAGGCGGCCGGCTTCCGTCTCCAGGGCCTCGGTCTGCCGCAGCAGGCGACCGACGCCGCGCCGTACGTCGTCACGCTCGGCGCCCTCTTCCTCACGACGGCCCGCCGCCGTCGCCGTATCCGCCCTTCCGGAGCCGCCACATGACCCAGGATCTGCCCCAGAACCTCCCCCAGGACCTGCTGCCCGTCACCCGCATACCCCGCGCCGGACTCCCCGCGCACGCGCTCGTCGTCGGCGACCCGGCGCGCGCGGCGTCCGTCGCCGCTCTGCTGGACGGTGCGCAGGAGGTGTCCCATCACCGCGAGTACCGCGTGTTCAGCGGGAGTTGGAAGGGCGTGCCGGTCACCGTCGCCTCGCACGGGGTGGGCGGTCCGGGCGCGATCCTGATCTTCCAGGAGCTGGCGGACGCGGGAGTCCACACCTTCCTGCGGTTCGGTACGGCGGGTGCGATGCGGCCGGGGATCGGCGACGGCGATCTCGTCATCGCGGAGGCGGCCGTACGGGACGACGGGGTCACCCAGCAGCTGTTGCCGCCGGAGTACCCGGCGGTGGCCGCCCCCGAAGCGGTGCTGGCGCTACAGCGGGCCGCGCGCGAGGCGGGCGCCCCGCACCATCGGGGCATCGTGTGGACGCGGGCGGCGTTCCAGCCGGGGCCGCTGCCGCTGTTCTCGTACGACGGTGCCGGGCTCGCGGCGATCGAGATGGAGCTGTCGGCGCTGCTGGTGACGGCCTCGCTGCGCGGGCTGGTCGCCGGAGGCGTGCTGGTCGTGGACGGCGCCAACGCCGACGAACTCGTCGACGAAGACGCCACCGGCGGGTACAACCCGCACCGGGAGGTCGTGGCGGCCGGTGTGCAGCGGGGAGCGGTGGTGTCACTGGAGGCGCTGCGGCTGCTGGCGGAGGGGAGCGCGGCGTGAGCGCGGTGGACCTGTTGGTGCACGGCGGTGACGTCCTGACCGTCGACGACACCGGAACCGTCGTACGGGGCGGGGCGGTTGCCGTGCGGGAGGGCGAGATCGTCGCCGTCGGTTCCGCCGGAGAGCTGTGTACTCGGTTCACGGCGCGGGAGGTCATTGACGCCGCGGGCTGTCTCGTCCTTCCGGGTCTGATCAACACGCACACCCACCTCGCGATGACCCTGCTGCGCGGCCGAGCCGACGACGTCACGCTCCAGGGCTTCCTGGAGCGGGTGCTGCGCTGGGAGGCCGAGTTGCTGGCGCCGAAGAACGTGGCGGCGGCGGTGCGGGTGGCGGTGGCCGAGAGCGTGCGGGCCGGGGTGACCTCGGCGCTGGACATGTACTGGTTCCACGAGGCGGCCGAGCGGGCGGCCCGTGAGGCGGGCTGGCGGCTGCTGACCGGGCCCACCTTCATGGACGTGCCGGAGCCGCCGGACAGGCTCGCCTACGAGGAGCGGATGGCATGGGCCCGCCGGGATCTTCAGGCCCGGGGTCCGGCGCGTAACGGCGTGCGTCCCGTCGTCTTCGCGCACTCCACCTACACCCTCTCCCCCGCCCAGCTCACCGAGATCGCCGCCCTGGCGCGGGAGTTCGGGGCCCTGCTGCACATCCACGCCGCGGAGAACGCGACCGAGGTCGCCACCGTCGAGGCCCGCCACGGCAAACGCCCGGTGGAGCTGCTCGACTCCCTCGGGCTGCTCGGCCCCGACCTGCTGCTCGCCCACGCCGTCGAGCTCACCGGACCGGAGATCGCGGCACTCGCCCGCACCGGCACCTCCGTCGCCCACTGTCCGGTGTCGAACCTGAAGCTGGGCTGCGGCATCGCGCCGGTGCCCCGGCTGCTGAGCGCCGGGGTGACCGTCGGGCTCGGCACGGACGGGGCCGTCAGCTCCAACACCCTGGACGTGCTGGGCGCGCTGCGGCAGGCGGCGCTGGTGCACAAGGCGGGCGGCGACCCCACGGCCGTCGGCGCCGAGCGAGCCGTACGCATGGCGACGGCCGAGGGCGCGCGGGCGCTGGGGCTCGGGGCCGAGCTGGGCTCGCTGGAGGCCGGCAAGCGGGCCGACCTGATCGTGCTCGACCTGAGCGCGCCGCATCTGCGTCCGCTGCACGATCCCTGGTCCGCCCTGGCGTACGCGGCGCACTCGGCGGACGTGCGGGACACGGTCGTCGACGGGCGGGTGCTGATGAGGGACCGAGTGCTGACGACGCTGGACGAGGAGACGGTGATCGCGGACCTGGAGGCGCTCGTCTGATCAGGCCGCATAATGTGGCTGAGACGTCGGATGTCTCGTACGACATCCTGAACGACGGGAGGGCGGCCATGGCAGTCACCGACGAGGCGATCGAGAAGATCAAGGGCATGATCGTCTCAGGCGCGCTGCGCCCCGGCGACCGGCTCCCCAAGGAGAGCGAGCTGGCCGCCGACCTCGGCCTGTCCCGCAACTCCCTGCGGGAGGCCGTGCGCGCCCTGTCGCTGATCCGGATCCTGGACGTAAGGCAGGGCGACGGCACCTATGTCACGAGCCTGGATCCGCAGCTGCTGCTGGAGGCGCTGAGCTTCGTCGTCGACTTCCACCGCGACGACACGGTGCTGGAGTTCCTCGCCGTACGCCGCATCCTGGAGCCGGCTGCCACGGCGATGGCCGCGTCCCGGATCAGCGAGCAGCAACTGAGCGCGCTGGCGAACCAGTTGGACAAGCTCGGCAACGATCCGTCGGTGGAGGAACTCGTCGCCTGCGACCTGGAGTTCCACCGGGGCATCGTGCAGAGCGCGGGGAACTCGGTGCTGTGCTCGCTCCTGGACGGCCTGTCGGGGCCGACGACGCGGGCGCGCATCTGGCGCGGGCTGACCCAGGAGGACGCGGTCAGCCGGACCCTGCACGAGCACCGGGCGATCCTGGCGGCGCTGCGGGACCGGGACGCGGAGGCGGCGAGGTCGTGGGCGACGGTGCACATCGCGAGCGTGGAGCAGTGGCTGCGGTCCACTCTGTGAGTGAGGCCCCCGGGGGGTGTTCCCCGGTGGCGAACGGGGCAGTGATCCGTTCACTCCCCCGTGCAAGGGGGCTGCGGGCGCCCCCGCCGCACGCCGTAAGGTTGGGTGGTCAAGCGAGGGCACGTCGGAAGGAGGCACTGGGTGATCGAGCTCGAGGGGGTTCCCGAGCTGATCGACCCGGTCATGGTGGCCGCGTTCGAGGGCTGGAACGATGCCGGCGACGCCGCCTCCACCGCGGTCGCGCATCTGGACAGGGAATGGAAGGGCGAGGTGTTCGCGGCGCTGGACGCCGAGGACTACTACGACTTCCAGGTGAACCGCCCCACGGTGTGGATGGACGCGGGCGTCCGCAAGATCACTTGGCCCACGACCAGGCTGTCGGTGGTCCGCGTCGGCGGCGAGAAGCCGCGTGATCTCGTACTCGTCCGAGGTATCGAGCCGTCCATGCGCTGGCGCTCGTTCTGCAACGAACTCCTCGGCTTCGCGCACGAGCTGGGCGTGGAGCTGGTGGTCATCCTGGGCGCCCTGCTCGGCGACACCCCGCACACGCGTCCGGTCCCGATCAGCGGGACGACGTCCGACGCGGACCTGGCCCAGCGGATGGACCTGGAGGAGACCAAGTACGAGGGCCCGACGGGCATCGTCGGAGTCCTCCAGGAGGCGTGCACGCACGCCGGCGTCCCGGCGGTGTCCCTGTGGGCCGCCGTGCCGCACTACGTCTCGCAGCCGCCCAACCCGAAGGCGACGCTGGCCCTGATCAACCGGCTGGAGGACCTGATCGACGTACGCATCCCGCTGGGCGAGCTGCCCGAGGACGCGCGCGCCTGGCAGGTCGGCGTGGACCAGCTGGCCGCCGAGGACAGCGAGGTCGCGGAGTACGTGCAGTCGCTGGAGGAGGCCCGGGACACCGCGGAGCTGCCGGAGGCGTCGGGCGAGGCGATCGCCCGCGAGTTCGAGCGGTATCTGCGACGCCGGGACGGCGGCGGCCCGACACCCGGCGGACACGCCACGGCGGACGGCGGGGAGTCCCCCGGCCCCTTCCTGAGGGACAATCCGAGCGGCCGCACCAAGCCGCCGAAACCACCGAAGCCGGGCAACGCGGACGACGACGAGTCGTCGGACGACTGAACGACCGGACGACCGGAACGGCTGCGAAGAGGGCGGTGCGCGGACTGCGCACCGCCCTCTTCGTCACCGGGCGAGATCGTCACGCGGGCAGGATCCTCACGCGGGCACGGAGATCACGTCGTACGTCGTCTCCGGTGTCGGTGTCGTCGTGAAGCGCGCGTTGGGCAGGTAGAGGCGGCCCTGGTACGCGGCCGCCGTGGTCGGCACGTCGAAGAGCGGGTCGGTGATACGGCGCTGGAAGGCGCCGCTGCGGCCGTCGGCGGCGAGCCCGAACACGTCGATGGCGTGCTGCCGGTTCTGGACGACGTACAGCGTGCGCCCGGTCAGCAACAGTCCGTCGCCGTTGGTGAGCGGGGCCGCGTCGCCGAGGTCGACGAGCTGGGTGACACCGGTGCGCGGGTTCACACGGTGCAGTCCGCCGACCCCGGACTGCACGACCAGCAGCGCGGAGCCGTCGGGGGTGCTCGTGATGCCGTTGGCGTTCACCACCTCGCCGGGGACCTGGCTCCAGTCGCCGCTCAGGGTGATCGCCACGACGTCGTCCGCGTCCGGCAGTTCGCCGTGCCGGCCGAGCGGCAGGGCGTACAGCGCGGGCTGGTAGGAGTCGGTGAACCAGGCCGTGCGCGGGGCCAGGAACACGTCGTTGACGAATGTCGGGGTGGCCGAGGTGAGGACGTAGGAGGCGAGGATCTCGCCGGTGCGGGCGTCCACGACGCGGGCGCCCTGGCCGCGTCCGGCGACGAACAGGCGTCCCCGGTGATCGAGTTTGAGGCCGACCGAGGGTGTGCCGGGTCCGGCCGAGATGATGCCGCCCTCGCCGGTGCGCAGGTCGGCGCGGTAGATCGAGCCGTCGCCGAGCGAGCCGAGGTAGGCGTAGGGTCCGCCGCCGATGGTGATGCCCTCCGGGCGGAAGCCGTCCGGGAGGTGGATCACGGCGGGCCGGGTCCTTCCGGCCGCGGTGGCGGGGGCGCCGGCCGATCCGACGAGCACGGCACCGGCTGTGGCGGCGCCTGCCGTGAGGAGTCTCCGGCGGCTGAGGTGAGGTGCGAAGGAGCGGTGTTCGGGGGCCACTGTGCGTCCTTCCGCGGACAGGACCGGCCAGCAGCTGGTCCAACGGTCAACTGACTCCTCCACCCCACCACACGCCGTGCTCCCCCGCAGCCGCAGACAGCCTCTCGACAACGACTGAACACATCTGGCCCGATTGGGCCGTGACATCTCTTTCACGCCGGATTGCACACGTTGCCCAATTCAACTTGTTCCAAACCGACTTGGCGAAACAGGTCTGGACGGACCGGGCCGGGCGTGCTTGGTTGTCCCCCGAAGGCGCGCCGCACCACCCGCACTTGGTATCCGCTGGAACCGAAGGGAGCGGCAGACGATGACCGATCAGGCAGAGCCGGCGCAGGGCCCGGGAGCGTCCGGGCCGGGGCCCGACGGAGCGGGATTCACCTATCGAGGAGCCGAGCAGGAGCTGATCGTCGTCGCCCGGCCGGAGGCCCGGCTGCGGGCCCGGGCCGAAGGCGTCCGGTCGGCGGCGGGCGCCGACGTGTCGGCCCTCGACATGTTCCTCAGCGACGAACAACTCGCGCTGGAGCCGCTGTTCGGCAGCGAGGAGCGGCTGATGCAGGCCGCCGCCCCGCAGGCCGCCGCCGAGTACGTGCCGGACCTGGCGCTGTTCTACCGGGTGCGCGGCGGGGAGAGCCGGGCCGAGGAGCTGCGGGCCCGTATCGCCGCGCTGCCGGGGATCGACACGGCGTATGTGAAGCCGGGTGCGGTGCCGGCCTCGATCGGGCAGGTCGGGGAGGAGAGCGGGCGTCTGAAGGAGGGCTCGCCGCTCACCCCCGACTACAGCGGCCGGCAGGGCTATCTGCGGCCCGCGCCCGAGGGCGTCGACGCGCACTGGGCCTGGCAGCGGCCCGGCGGCACCGGTCAGGGCGTCACCGTGATCGACGTGGAGGGCTCCTGGCAGCTGGGCCACGAGGATCTGGCCGCCAAGCTGGCCGGCGTCGTCGTCGGCACCCCGCTGGCCGACCTCGCCTGGCGCAACCACGGCACCGCCGTGATCGGGGTGATCGGCGGCGACCGGGGCGGGTGCGGCATCACCGGCATCGTTCCCGACACGGTGACGGCCGCCGCCTCCTTCCAGGGCATCGGCACGGCGCCCGCGATCCACGCGGCGGCCGAGCGGCTGGGCCCCGGCGACATCGTGCTGATCGAACTGCACCGCCCGGGGCCCCGGTTCGAGTACGCCGAGCGCGACGACCAGCGCGGCTACATCGCTCTCGAGTGGTGGCCGGACGACCTCGCCGCCGTCCGCTACGCCACCGCCAAGGGCGTCCTCGTGGTGGCCGCCGCGGGCAACGGCGCCGAGTCGCTGGACGACGCCGTCTACGAGCGCCGCCCGGACGGGTTCCCCGAGTCGTGGCGCAACCCCTTCAACCCGTCCAATCCGACCTCCGGTGCCGTCCTGGTCGGCGCGGGCGCCCCGCCGCCCGGCACCCACGGCCGCGACCACGGCCCGGACCGCTCACGGCTCGGGTTCTCCAACTACGGCGCCCGCGTGGACGCCCAGGGCTGGGGGCGCGAGGTGACGACGACCGGCGGCTTCTGGGACCGGCCCGGCGATCTTCAGGGCGGGCCCGAGGAGATCGCCTGGTACACCGACACGTTCTCGGGGACGTCGTCCGCCGCCCCGGTCGTGGTCGGCGCGCTGGCCGCGCTGCAAGGCATGCTCAACGCCGCGGGCCAGCCGCCGATGACCCCGGAACGTGCCCGCGCGGTGCTGCGGGCGACGGGTTCCCCGCAGCAGGACGCGCCGGGCCGGCCCGCCTCCCAGCGGATCGGCAACCGCCCCGACATCAAGGCGGCGGTCAACCGTCTGGTGCCGCAGGCGGTCGGCTCCGGCCTCGCCGAACGCTACTGGGACGAGCTCCTGCCCTACCCCCGCGAACTTCCGCCCAGGCTCCGGCTGTTCGTGGCCGGTGGCTGGCGGAACCTCAACCATCCGTCCCCGGAGATCCGCCAGGCGGTCCACACCGCCTTCGCGGGGGGACGGCCCGAAGTCCGAGTGTGGTTCTCGGACGACGAGATCGTCGGCCTGGTGATCACCGGCTGACGCAGCCCATCACATCAAGGGAACCCATCACATCAAGGGAAGGTGACAACCGCATGAGCACCACCCCGCAGATGAGTCACATGGGACAACAGCAGGGCCAGCAGTTCCCCAGCACGTCTCCGTACCAGCAGCAGCCGTTCGGGCAGCAGCAGGGCTACATGAGCGGCTCCCTGGAGCAGCTCCAGCAGCTCGGCCAGCAGCAGCCGTTCCAGCAGTTGCTGCAACAGCTGGGCCAGCACCAGGGCGACCAGCAGCAACAGCAGGTCGAGCAGCAGGTGATGCAGCTGCTTCAGCAGGTCACCCAGGCCGCGCTCCAGCAGATCTCCCAGCAGGTGCAGTCCCAGGTTTTCCAGGCCGGTGTGGCGAACGGCTACATCGACATCGTGCAGCCGCTGCCGGGGCAGCCGCAGCAGCTCTTCCTGCGCTTCCCGAACAACGTGTTCCGGGTCCTCAACCACCCGAACCCGCAGACCCACGACGAGGTCCAGGAGGCCTTCGCGTTCGGCCACCAGGTGATCGGCGTCTGGGACAGCGGCTCGCCGCAGATCCTGCGGAGCATCCAGATCCGCAAGCTCTGACCGGCAGGTGAACGAAAGGGGCGCTTCCTCCACCGGGAGGAAGCGCCCCTCTCTCATGCTCCAGCCGTCAGAGGGCGACGCCCAGCAACGCGTCCACGGCCCGCGACACGACACCGGGGGCGCCGGTGTCCGTGCCGCCGCTCTCCTCCTGTGCGGCGGTCCAGCGGTCGACCGCCGCGAGCGCGGCCGGGGCGTCCAGGTCGTTCGCGAGGGCCTCGCGGATCTCCTCGACGAGCGCCTCGGCGGACGGGCCGTCGGGCCGGGACACGGCGGCACGCCAGCGGTCGAGGCGGGCGAGGGCGTCCTGGAGCACCTGGTCGGTCCACTCCCAGTCGGCCCGGTAGTGGTGGGCGAGGAGGGCGAGCCGGATGGCTGCCGGGTCGAGGCCCTCATGCCGCAGCTGCGACACGAAGACCAGGTTCCCCTTGGACTTGGACATCTTCTCGCCGTGCAGGGCGACCATGCCGGCGTGGACGTACGCCTTGGCCATGGGGAACTCGCCGGTCAGCACCTGGGCGTGCGAGGCGCCCATCTCGTGGTGCGGGAAGGCGAGGTCGGAGCCGCCGCCCTGGACGTCGAAGCCCATGCCGAGGTGGTCGAGGGCGATGGCGACGCACTCGATGTGCCAGCCGGGCCGGCCGCGGCCGAGCGAACCGCCGTCCCAGCTGGGCTCGCCGGGCCGTGCGGCCATCCAGAGCATCGGGTCGAGGGGGTTCTTCTTCCCCGCCCGCTCCGGGTCGCCGCCGCGCTCGGCGGACAGCAGCCGCATCGCGGCGGCGTCGAGGTTCGAGACCTTGCCGAAGTTCGGGTCGGACTCGACGGAGAAGTAGATGTCCCCGTCGAGCTCGTAGGCGGCGCCGGCGTCCCGCAGACGCTCGACGAGCGGCACGATGCCGGGTATGGCCTCGACCGCGCCGATGTAGTGCCGCGGGGGCAGCATGCGCAGGGCGGTCATGTCCTCGCGGAAGAGGGCGGTCTCCTTCTCGGCGAGGGCGACCCAGTCGATGTTGTCGCGCTCGGCCCGCTCCAGCAGCGGATCGTCGACGTCGGTGACGTTCTGGACGTAGTGAACCTGCCGCTTGGTGTCGAGCCACACGCGCTGCACGAGGTCGAACGCGTTGTAGGTCGCCGCGTGTCCCAGGTGGGTGGCGTCGTACGGCGTGATGCCACAGACGTAGATACGGGCGACGGGACCGGGGTCAAGGGTGACAAGACCCCCGGTCGCTGTGTCGTGGATCCTCAGGTCGCGGCCCTGACCGGGCAGGGCGGGGACCTCAGAAGCGGGCCAGGCATACATGTCATGAGCCTAACCGGACGGATGTTCCGGATACGAACCGGACCAGGCCGGATGGCCGGTAAGGCCTTCTTGCGCGATACGGCATTCCATGCAGTGTCCCGCTAAACGGGCGGCCACGGAATGGCCGGCCACTCCCCGCTCGGCTCCGGATGCTGCCTGGAGGTCACCAGCGCCTCCACGCGCGCGCGGGTGGCCTCCAGTTCGGCGGCGGTGATCAGCCCGGTCAGGCGCACGGCCAGGTCGCCGCCCTCCTTCAGCCCCTCCCGCAGGGCGCCGAGCACCTCGACGGCCTCCCCTGCCAGCGGCTCGCCCGCCCAGCCCCACAGCAGGGTCCGCAGCTTGTTCTCGACGTTGAACGTGACGCCGTGGTCGATGCCGTACAGCCGGCCGCCCTCGGTGGGCAGCAAGTGCCCGCCCTTGCGGTCGGCGTTGTTGATCACAGCGTCGAGGACGGCCATGCGCCGCAGCCGCTCGTCGTCGGCGTGCACCAGCAGAGCGGTCTTCCCCTCGCCGACCTCGGCGAAGGCGATCGCCTTCCAGCCGGGCTCGGGCTCCGCTCCGTCGACCAGGGCGAGCAGCTCGGCCTCGGGCGTCGCCTCGATCCACAGCTGGACCATGCCCTCGCCGTAGGGCCCGTCCCGCAGCACGGTGGGCGGCACGAGCCCCCAGCCGGTCGCCTCGGAGACCTCGTAGGCCGCGACCTCGCGCTGTGCGAGCGTCCCGTCGGGGAAGTCCCACAGCGGCCGCTCACCGGCGACCGGCTTGTACACGCAGGACGCCTCCTGCCCCTCGTACGCGACCGTGCAGAACAGCGCCGCGTTGGACGCCTCGCGGATGCGTCCGCGCACGGTCAGCTCGCCCTCGGTGAGCAGTTCCACCGAGGTCACGCTCCGCGGCGGTATCCGTTCTGGCGCGGACATACGTGTCCTTCCGGGTCGAGCGGGAGGCTGCACAGCGGACACGGCGGCCGCCCCGCGTTGACGACGTCCAGGGCGCGTTTGGCAAAGGCCCTCGCCTGCGCGCCGGTGAGCCGGACCCGCAGCATCGGGGGCCCGTTCTCCTCGTCCTGGAGGAGGCGTTCCTCGGCCTCGGCGAGGTCCTCCTCGGAGTCGGCGTCGAGTTCCACGAGGGCCTGCGCCTCGACGATCATGCGCTGCTCCTCGCCGTCCCAGGCGAGCGCCATGGTGCCGACGCGGAACTCCTCCTCCACGGGGGAGTCCAGCGGGGCGGTGTCGGCGACCTCGCTCGGTGCCATGGCGGGGACGGCGGCGCTGCCGCCACTACGCCGTACGACCTCGTCGAGCAGTTCGTCCATGCGCTCGGCGAGGGCGGCGACCTGGGTCTTCTCCAGGGCCACGCTGGTCACCCGGGAGCCTGCGGTGGCCTGAAGGAAGAACGTACGGCGCCCGGGCAGTCCGACCGTACCGGCCACGAAGCGGTCCGGGGGGTCGTAGAGGAACACCTGACGGGACACGTCCTGTCTCCATGGGAATCGTGAGTACAGCGCTGCTTCGACCGCTTCACCCTACTGCGCCGGACGATCACGGTGCGCCCGCGCCGCCCCCGACCGTCGCGTCGCCGGCCGGCGGCTCCTCGCGCGGGGCGAGGGACGCGAAATCACCGGTGTCCCCGAGGCGTACGAGGAACGGCCTCAGGCGTGTGTAGCGGATCGCGGTGATGGAACACGGTTCAACGGAAATCCTCTGGAAGAGGTCGAGATGAAGACCGAGTGCGTCCGCGACGAGGGACTTGATGACGTCGCCGTGCGAGCACATCAGATACACGGCGTCGGCACCGTGATCGCGCTCCACGCGCGCGTTCCACTCGCGTACGGCCTCCGCGGCCCGGGTCTGCATCGCACGCATCGACTCGCCGCCGGGGAACGCGGCGGCCGACGGATGCGCCTGGACGACCTCCATCAGCGGCTCGTCCCCCAGCTCGGCGAGCTTGCGTCCGGACCAGTCGCCGTAGTGGCACTCCCCGATCCGCTCGTCGGTGTGCGCGGTGAGTTCCGGCCGGGCCTCCAGCAGCGGCCGGATCGTCTCCTGACAGCGCTGGAGCGGGCTGGTGACGACCTCGGAGACCGGCAGCGCGGCGAGCCGTCCGGGCAGTGCGGCGGCTTGCGCGGCCCCGCGCTCGTCGAGGGCGACACCGGGCGTCCACCCGGCGAGGATTCCCTCGGTGTTGGCGGTGGAACGTCCGTGGCGGACCAGGATCAGGGTGGGCATGCGGCCCAGCGTAGGCATACGACCGGGTGCGCTCGCGAGGGGATGGCGGGAGAATACGCTCCGTGATCGTCGACTGCGCCATCTACGAGGACGGGCGTCGGACGCAGGGGCCGGCGGACTTCTCCGACGCCCTGGATCTGTGCCGTCTGCGGGGCGACGCGTTCGTCTGGATCGGCCTGTACGAGCCCACGGAGAAGGAGTTCGACAAGGTCACCGACGAGTTCGGGCTGCACCCGCTGGCCGTGGAGGACGCCCTGAAGGCGCACCAGCGGCCCAAGCTGGAGGTCTACGACGACTCGCTGTTCATGGTCCTCAAGCCGGTCGGGTACGAGGCGAAGAGCGACATCGTCTCCTCCGGCGAGGTCATGGTCTTCGTCGGCGACTCGTTCGTGGTGACCGTCCGGCACGGCGAGGAGGCGCCACTGGGGGCCGTACGCAGCCGTCTCGAACACGAGCCGGAGATGCTCCGGCACGGCCCCACGGCGGTGCTGTACATGATCGCCGACGCGGTGGTCGACCACTACGTGGACGTGGCGGGCGAACTGGGCACGGACCTGGAGGAGCTGGAGACCGAGGTGTTCTCGCCGATCGGCGGCGGCTCACGGCACACCGCGTCCCGTATCTACGCCTTCAAGCGGCAGATCCTGGAGTTCCGCAGGGCCACCGGCCCGCTCGCACAGCCCCTGTCCCGGCTCGCCGGTACCGGCATGATCGGCGCGCGCGTGCCCTTCGTACACGACAAGGCACAGCCCTTCTTCCGCGACGTCAGCGACCACCTCACGCGCGTGAACGAGGCCGTGGAGGGTCTGGACCGGCTGGTCTCGGACATTCTCGCGGCGCATCTGGCGCAGATGAGCGTCCGGCAGAACGACGACGTGCGGAAGATCTCCGCGTGGGCGGCCATGGCCGCGATCCCCACGATGATCGCGGGGATCTACGGCATGAACTTCGAGCACATGCCCGAGCTGCGCTGGACGGGGTCGTATCCGCTGCTGATCGCGGGCATGGCCGCCCTGGAGGTGCTGTTGTACCGGCTGTTCAAACGCCGGGGCTGGCTGTAAGTCCGTAGATGCGGTCAGGCGAACTCGGGTGCCGAGGTGGCAGGTCCGCCGAGGGCGTCCCGGCGTTCCGGCATCTTCAGGGACACCATGCGCCGCCAGCCGGCCGCCCGCTCCCAGGCGTACACGGCGTGGATGCCCGCGGCGAGCACGGCCGCCTTGGGACGGGACCAGCCGAGGATGCGGCCCATGTGGCCCATGACCGCGAGGCTGACGTCCCGGTAGATCCGGATCTCGGCGAGCGCGCACTCGCGCAGCGTCCGCTGGATGGCCCGGCCGTGCCCCTGGGCGGCGAAGCGCAGGAGTTCCTCGTGGCAGTAGGCGAGGTGGTTGTCCTCGTCGGCCGAGATCATCCTGACCGCGCGGCCGAGGTCGGGGTGGTCGGCGAAGTGCTTGCGCAGCAGGTCCATCTGCTCGGAGGCGCGCTGTTCGGTGACCCGGCTGTGCGACAGGTAGGTGACGACGTCCTGGACGGTGAGCGCCTCCTCGCCCTTGAGCTTCTCGTGGGCGAGGCCGATGCCGTGCTGCTCCAGCAGCATCGTGTAGTCGGTCTCGGGCGGGACGGGGACGGACTTCAGGCCGCGTTTCTTCATCAGGGCGTTGAAGATCCGCCCGTGCTTGTCCTCGTCCACCCCGTGCCGGGTGATCTTGGGTGCGAGAGCGCGCTCGCTGTCCGGGACGAGCGCGGCGATCCGCGTGTTCTCCCAGCCGCCCTGGGACTCGCCGCTGGCCGCGATGGAGCAGAACAGCCGGAAGGACTCGTCGTTGTCGAGGATCTCCTGGAACAGACTCTTGGCCGAAAGCATCGTGGGGCACCTCTCTTCAGGACGCCGCAGGATTCCGCAAAGAACGAGTCAAATGCGGCGAGAGAGGTGCTGCAACAGCTGTGTCGGACAACTCCGCCAAAAGAATGACCACCGGGGTCACGACGGGGGCGTAACCGGGTGGGGCACGCGCGCGTTGTGCTGCGTGACGGCCGTGGCGGGGAAGACCCCCGAGCCCCCACCACGGCCGCTGAAACCCCCCGGACCGTACGGCGTCCCGGTGCCGGCGCGTGCTACGCGAGCCCGGCGCGCTCCAGGGCCTCGGTGCCGGCGCGGAGCGAGGCGAGCCGCTCGTCGAGGGTGAAGCCCGCGGGTGCGAGGGACAGGGTGGTGACCCCGGCCGCGGCGTAGGCCTTCATCCGGTCGGCGATGCGGTCGACGGAACCCAGCAGCGCCGTCTTGTCGATCAGGTCCTGCGGGACGGCCGCGGCGGCGCCCTGCTTGTCGCCGGAGAGGTACTTGGTCTGGATCTCGGCGGCTTCCTTCTCGTATCCCATGCGCTGGGCGAGCTGGTTGTAGAAGTTCTGCTTCGGGCTGCCCATCCCGCCGACGTACAGCGCGGTGTAGGGACGGAAGGTGTCGGCGAGCGTGGCCACGTCCTTGTCGTCGCCGACGGCGAGCGGCAGGGTCGGGCAGACGTCGAATCCGTCGAGGGTCTTGCCGGCCTTCTCGCGCCCGGCGCGCAGGTACTTGATCGTGGTGTCCTCGAGGTGCTCGGCGGAGGGGAAGATCAGCAGGGCGCCGTCGGCGATCTCACCGGTCTGTTCGAGGTTCTTCGGGCCGATGGCGGCGATGTAGAGCGGAATGTGCTCGCGCTCGGGGTGCACGGTCAGCTTGATCGGCTTGCCGGGGCCGCCGGGCAGGGGCAGCGTCCAGTGCTGACCCTCGTAGGAGAGACGCTCGCGGGTCATGGCCTTGCGGACGATCTCGACGTACTCACGCGTGCGTGCCAGCGGCTTGTCGAACTTGACGCCGTACCAGCCCTCGGAGACCTGCGGTCCGGAGACGCCGAGGCCGAGGCGGAAGCGGCCGCCGGAGAGCGAGTCCAGGGTCGCGGCCGTCATCGCGGTCATCGCGGGCTGGCGGGCCGGGATCTGGAAGATGGCGGAGCCGACGTCGATGTGCTCGGTCTGGGCGGCGACCCAGCTCAGCACGGTGGCCGCGTCCGAGCCGTACGCCTCGGCTGCCCAGCACACGGCGTACCCCAGCCGGTCGGCCTCCTGCGCGACGGCGAGGTTGTCCGCGTCCATTCCGGCACCCCAGTAGCCGAGGTTGATCCCGAGCTGCATGGCCGATCCCCTTACCGATCAGTAACGTCCCTTGTGGGCCTGACCATAGCGCGGGGGGCGTCCCCAGGGGAGGCCGGTGTGGCGGCCGTCGCCCCGACGGCCGTGCGGATCCCCGGTGACCGTCCTGAAAACTGCTTATCCACAGGCCCCCACAGGGCAGGTTCTGGCCAGTAATCTCGGCGTTCATGGAGCAGAGGCATCTCGGCCGCACCGGCCTGCGCGTGTCCCGGATCGGGCTCGGCACCCTCACCTGGGGCAGGGACACCGACGAGCATGATGCCGCGGACCTGTTGAAAACGTTCTGGGAGGCGGGCGGCAGCCTCGTCGACACGGCCGACGTGTACGGCGACGGGGAGGCCGAGTACCTGCTCGGCAGGCTCATAGAAGGGCTGGTCCCGCGTCGGGACCTGGTGATCTCGACGAAGGCGGGCAGCGTGCCCGACCCGGACCGCCGGTTCGA
Organism: Streptomyces sp. AC550_RSS872; assembly: GCF_019049285.1. Lineage (GTDB taxonomy): Bacteria > Actinomycetota > Actinomycetes > Streptomycetales > Streptomycetaceae > Streptomyces. Next base: position 16,004 of record NZ_JAGMUL010000169.1, on the reverse strand, counting down.
CGGCTCGCGCGGCCACCTGCTCTCCGCGCTGGACGCCTCGCTGGCCCGGCTCGGCACGGACTACGTCGACGTCTGGCACATTCACGCCTACGACCCGGACACGCCGCTGGAGGAGACCCTCCAGGCCCTCGACCTGGCGGTCAGCAGCGGCCGGGCCCGCTATGCCGGCGTCTCCAACTTCTGCGGCTGGCAGCTCGCCAAGGCGGCGACCTGGCAGTTGGCGGCGCCCGGCACCCGGACCCGGCTGGCGAGCACACAGCTGGAGTACTCACTGCTCCAGCGCGGTGTGGAGCGCGAGGTGCTGCCGGCCGCGCTGGACCTGGGTATCGGCCTGCTCCCGTCCTCACCCCTCGGCCGGGGCGTCCTGACGGCGAAGTACCGCAATGCCACTCCCCCCGACTCCCGCGGCGCCTCGGAGCATCTGGCGCCCTTCGTCGCGCCGTATCTCGACGACACGGCGAGCCGCATCGTGGACGCCGTGCAGACGGCGGCCGACGGGCTGGCCGTCACCCCGCTCCAGGTGGCCCTGGCCTGGGTCCGCGACCGGCCCGGCGTGGCCGCGCCCGTCATCGGCCCGCGCAACGCGCAGCAGCTCACGGCGGCATTGTCAGTGGAGGCCCTTAGTCTTCCTGACGAGATCTGCCGGGCGCTCGACGACGTGTCGGCGCCGGTGCACCGCTATCCCGATCACGACTGGAGCACGCTGTGAGCACGGAGCCGCCCGAGACCACGGAGAACACCGAGCCGGGGACACCGGGGGCCGCGACGGAGGACGCCGGGGCCGAAGCCGCGGATGCCGGCGGCGGCGAGGGCGTTGAGGCTGCTGACGCTGCTGAGGATGCCGGGGCGGAAGCCACGTCCGAGGACGGCGACGGCGACACCGCGGCGCAGTTGTCCGCGGCCGAGGCCGAGCTTGCCGCTCAGCGGGTCGAGCGGGAGCGGATCGAGCGGCGGAAGGCCGAGAAGCAGGGGCCCGTCGAGAGCGGGACCAAGCTCAGCGGGAAGGCCGCCGATCTGCTCGCCGCCGTCCGGGCCGTGGAGAGCGGCGCAAAGCCCGTCGCCACCGTGTTCAGCGAGCCGGAGCCACCGCGCCGTCCCGCCCCGGGACCGGTGCGTCCACCACATCCCGTGGCGGCCGAAGCGCCCGCGGGCCCCGCACCGGAGACCGTCGAGTCGGTGCAGCGTGTGCTGGCCGACGGCGGTGCCCCCCAGACGCTCGCCCCGCAGGTCGCCGCGGCGCTCGGCGAGGGCGCGGCGGATCAACTGCGCGCGGATCCCTGGCAGTTGCTGCGCGTCGCCGGGGTACGGACCGAGCAGGCCGACGGTTTCGCGCGGGCGCTGCTCGGCGCGGAGTGCGGACCCGACGACGAGCGGCGCGGGCGGGCGGTCACCGTCTGGCTCCTGGAGCAGGCGGCCGCGGCCGGGCACACGGCCCTGGAGATGCCGACGCTCACCGCCGCACTGGCCCAGCGGGGTGTGCCCGACGCCGAGGCGGCCGTGCAGCACACCCTGGCCGAGGGCGAGGCCCTGGCCTTCCAGGACGCCCTGGCCGAGCCCGGCGCCTCGGCTCCACGGGGGGACGACGAGGCGGAGGAGGACGAGGAGCGGCCGGTCCGTGTCCTCGTCGGCCTGGAGCGGTACGCCCTCGCGGAGGAGAGCCTCGCCGACGGACTGGCCCGACTGATCAACTCGGCGCCGAAGCAGGACGGTTCGGCCGAGGAGTGGGAGCGGGCGGCGAACGCCGCGGGCTCCGCAGCCGACCTGATCCGCGCCGCCGCGGCCCATGGACTGGTCCTGCACACCGGCGGGCCGGCGTCCCAGGCCGAACCGGCGGCCCTGCTGCACGCGGCGCACGCCCTCGGGCTGCGGGCGTGGGCGGCCACGCACAGCCCGGTCGGCCGGGACCGCTTCTCGACGCTGCTGGACGGGCCCGGCGCAGGCACCGTGGCCGGTCTGCTCTCCGGTGCCGAAGGGCCCGGCCGGGACGCGGACGGTGCGTTCGACCTCGATCTGCTCGTCCTGCTCGACGCGCCGCAGCTGGACGTGGAGACGGCGGCCCTGCTCACGGAGTCGCTGCCGGACGGGGCCCGGCTGGTGCTGGCCGGGGATCCCGCGGTGCTGTGGTCGGCGGGGCCCGGGCGGGTCTTCGCCGATCTGCTGGCGGCGCGGGTCTGTCCGCAGATCGCCTCGCGGCTGCCGGATCCCGGCCCGCTGGGCGAGCTGGTGTCCGGTATCGGCGTCGGCGAGCTGAACCAGGTCGAGGCGCCCGGCAAGGAGGTCGTGATCGTGCCGGTGCGCGACGCGGGCGAGGCCGTGCACCGCACCGTGCAGCTCGTCGCGGACTCGGTGCCGCGGGCGATCGGCATCCCGGCCGAGGAGACCCAGGTGATCACCCCGGGCCACGGCGGCGCGGCCGGCACGCGCGCCCTCAACGCCGCGCTCAAGGAACGGCTCAACCCCGGCCCCGGCCGCTTCGGCGGCTTCGACCCCGGTGACCGCGTCGCGTACTCGCCCGCTCCGGGCCGTACGGTGCCGGGCCAGGTGGTGAAGGCCGACGGCGAGGGGCTGCACCTGTCCTGCGCGGGCGAGGCCGTCGTCGTACCGAAGGAACGGGTGGAGCAGTCCGTACGGCACGGCTGGGCCCTGACCGCGCACCAGGCGGCGGGCGCCCGCTGGCCCGCCGTGGTCGTGGTGCTGCCCGGCGATGCCGCGCAGACACTGAACCGACCCTGGGTCTACACGGCGTTCGGCCGGGCCGACCGCCATCTGTCCGTGGTCCACGGCGTGGAGCAGGCCCTGCCCCGAGCGGTCGCCGAGGTCCCGGCGAAGCCGCGCACGACCCGCCTCGCCCTCCTGCTCGGACCGCTGCTGCCGTCGACCGGCTGACGCCCGGACTGGGAGAGACGGCGCGCCGGCCGACCCCCAGGGGCGCGGGGAACTGCGCCCCCCACGGCCACCACCCGCCCCACCCCCGAGGCCACCAAAGGCGCGACCGTGTCCATCGCGCCCCGCACATGCCAACGGCGGCGCTCACGGAACCAATCCGTGACCGCCGCCGTCGAAAGCAGCCGTAATCCGCGTCAGCGATCCGCGTCCAACGGTTCGAGGTCGCCCTCGTCCAGATCCCTGTCGAGCTCGTCTTCGAGGTCGTCGTCGGATTCCGCGTCGCTGTCGTCGTCAGTGTCGTCCAACTCGTCGTCGAGGTCGTCGTCGAACACCGCGCTGACGTCGAAGCGGCAGACCACCCGCTGCGGATCGACCCCCTCGAAGGGCGCCTCCAGCCATTCGCCGGGGTCGGTCTGGTCGTCCGACGCGATCACCCACAGCGTGGAGTCGCCCTCCTCCAGGCCGAACTCCTTGTGCCGGGAGGCGATCTCGTCCGGCTCGAACTCGCCGAACAGCGTGCCCAGCGCCCCGTGCACCGTGCCGGAGGCATCCGCGTCGGCGCCTTCGTCGTAGTCCGCCGCCTCGACCCGCTGGGCCTGCGCCAGCAGCCGCTGCGGCTCCGCCACGGCGTAGTCGCGGCGGATCAGCACGCTCAGCGCGTTCGGTTCCTCGGGGCCGGTGTACGGCGGCAGCGCGTCCTCCGCACCGGGGATCTCGAAGGGCGTGACCTCGTCGTAGCGGTCGTAGAGCAGCTCGTCGTAGGTCTCGGCGGCCGAGGCCAGCTCGTTGAACGCCTCGTAGACGGCCGGGTCGTCCTCACCCGACCGGCGTTCGACCGCGGCCAGGTGGCGGTCGAGCGCGGTCTTGACCGCCTCGGCGGCGGCGCGTACCTCGGCAGCGGTGGGCTGCACAGCATCAGACATAGTGCAGACGCTATCCGTACCGGGCCCCAGCCCGCACAATAGATGCGATGCCGGAATACGAATTTGTCGACGTGTACGTACCGCGCGGGGTCTCCCGCAAGGACGCCACACGCCTGCTGACGGACCATGCCGAGTACGGACACTGGGAGTTGGACCGCCTGAGCCTGCTGCGCGACGGCAGCCGCAAGGTGCGGCTGCGGCGCCGGATCATCCGCCAGGTGCGGGCCACATGGTGAGCTGAGGCGACAGACAGCGAGACGGGGACAACAGCAGAGACCACACGGGAGCGGGCCCCGCCGAGGCGGGGCCCGCTCCGTTTCCCGCCGGACGGCAGAGCGCTACGCCGAAGGCCGTGCCTTGCGGTAGAGCACCGTGCCCGCCAGCAGCGCGCCCGCGCCGACCGGCAGGGCGAGGCCCATCGGCAGGTCGCTGCCGGTGCGGGCGAGCTCCGCTTCACCCCGGGGCTGGGTGACGAAGTGCGCGCCCGGCTGGTTGCCGTGCGAGGAGCCGCCCGGCGTCCCGCCGCCCGTGCTGGGCGGCGTGCTCGGGGAACCGGGGTGGCTCGGCTCGGCGGGGTCCTGCGGGTTTCCGGGGTTGCCGGGGTTCTCCGGGTTGCCTGGGTTGCCCGGCTGCTCGGGGTTGCCGGGATGGCCAGGGTTACCGGGGTTGCCGGGGTTGCCCGGCTGTTCCGGCGACCCGGGCGGGTTCTGGTGGCCCCCGCCGCCGTTGTTGGTGCAGTCGTTGCCCTCGGTGGCGTTGCCGATGCCGATGATGTCGACGCTGTTGCCGCACACGTTGACCGGCACATGGACCGGCGCCTCGACGTGGTTGCCGGAGGCGACGCCGGGCGAGTCAGTGGCGTGTCCGTCGGCCGACGCCCCCGAGCCGCCCCCGAAGCCGTGGCCGCCGCCCGTGTTGGCGCAGCTGTTGCCGCTCGCCGGGTTGAGCACTCCGACGACGTCGACGGTGTTGCCGCAGACGTTGACCGGCACGTGCACCGGTGCCTGCACCGTGTTGCCCGACAGCACGCCGGGCGAGTTCGAGCTGGAGCCGTGCGCGGCCGAGCCGGTCGCGTGGGCGGCGCCGCCCGCGGCTGCGACGATGCCGGTCGCTGCCGCCACGGTCATCAGGCCCTTGCGGGTGACCTGTCGCATTGCTGAATACCTGCCTTCGACCTTGTTCCGAAGATCCGAAGAAAGGACGCCGGAAAATCGACCGACGTCCCGAAAGGCCGGTCGGCCCCGGAGCGCATGGCGCACGCTCCGGGGCCGACGGGCTCAGCCCTTTTCACAGGGCGAGACACAACGTCACTTGTTGATGCAGGTGTTGCCGAAGGCGGGGTTCAGCAGCCCGATCACGGAGACCGTGTTGCCGCAGACGTTCACGGGGACGTGAACCGGCGCCTGGACGACGTTGCCCGACAGGATGCCCGGGGAGTGCACCGCGGCACCCTGGGCTCCCGAGTCGGCAACGGCCAGGCCCGCGCCCGCGAGAACCAGCCCACTGGTGGCAGCCGCAGCAGCGACGACCTTCTTGATCATTATTCCTCCTTGTTGGCAATGCGATCACAAGTAGCTGATCGCATCACCTGTAACGAGGAGGAACTAATAGGGCTACGACCTGATGAGCGCGTTCACTCGCCCCGGTCACGGCCAGTACGTCTGGTCGAATACCGAAGTGTGCTTTCAGCGGGCCAATTCAGGACGCATCGATGAACCGGTCGAGCACCCGGACCCCGAATTGCAGCCCGTCCACCGGTACCCGCTCGTCGACACCGTGGAACATGCCCGCGAAGTCCAGCTCCGGCGGCAGCTTCAGCGGAGCGAAGCCGAAGCCCCGGATGCCCAGGTCGTCGAAGGACTTGGCGTCGGTTCCGCCGGAAAGCATGTAGGGGATCGCCTTGGCCGCCGGGTCCTCGGCGACCAGCGCGGACTGCATCGCCGCGACGAGCGCCCCGTCGAAGCCGGTCTCGACGGCCTTGTCGGCGTGCACGTCCTCGCGCCGTACGTTCGGGCCGAGGATCTTGTCGAGATCGGCGAGGAACTCCTCCTCGAACCCCGGCAGGAAGCGGCCGTCGACGTGTGCGGTGGCCTCGCCCGGGATGACGTTGACCTTGTAGCCGGCGCCGAGCTGGGTGGGGTTGGCCGTGTTGCTGAGGGTCGCGCCGATGAGCTTGGCGATACCGCCGAGCCTGGCGAGGGTGCCCTCCATGTTCTCCGGGTCCAGCTCGGTGCCGAGGGCGTCGCCGAGCTCGTCCAGGAAGGCCCGGGTGGTCTTGGTGACCCGCACCGGGAACTTGTGCCGGCCCAGCCGGGCGACGGCCTCCGACAGTTCGGTGATGGCGTTGTCCCGGTGGATCATCGAGCCGTGCCCCGCCGTGCCGGCCACGGTCAGCTTCATCCAGTGCATGCCCTTCTCGGCCGTCTGGATCAGATAGAGCCGCCGCTGCTCGCTCACGGTGAACGAGAACCCGCCCACCTCACTGATCGCCTCGGTCACGCCCTCGAAGAGATCCGGGTGCTTGTCGACGAGGAACCGGGCGCCGAACTTGCCGCCGGCCTCCTCGTCGGCGAGGAACGCGAGCACGATGTCCCGCGGCGGCCTGCGCCCGCTGCGCAGCCGGTCGCGTACGACCGCCAGGGTCATCGCGTCCATGTCCTTCATGTCGACGGCCCCGCGCCCCCACACGCATCCGTCCGCGACCTCGCCGGAGAAGGGGTGGTGGGTCCAGTCGTCCGCGTTGGCCGGTACGACGTCGGTGTGGCCGTGGATGAGCAGCGCGGGCCGGGACGGGTCCTCCCCCTCGATCCGGGCCACCGTGGAGGCGCGTCCCGGGTGGGACTCGAAGATCTTCGGTTCGAGGCCCACCTCGGCGAGCTTCTCGGCGACGTACTCGGCCGCCTTGCGCTCACCGGGTCCCGAGTGGTCGCCGTAGTTGCTGGTGTCGATCTGGATCAGCTCGCGGCAGAGGTCCACGACCTCGTCCTCGCCGGTGACGCCCCTGGCCGTGTCCGTCTCGCTCACGCTGCTTCCTCCCGCGCTGTTGCTGCTGGTGGTCCCCCTCATCCTGCCCCTCCGCGCTCCCCGGCCCAAGACCGGCCGCGTCCCGTCACACGCCGTTAACGCCGCGACGGGGGGTGATCGGACACCCTCGAAAGCCTGGTAGTGTTTTCTCTGTCGCCGCGAGGGAAACCCCGCACGACAGACACCTTGTCCGGGTGGCGGAATGGCAGACGCGCTAGCTTGAGGTGCTAGTGCCCTTTATCGGGCGTGGGGGTTCAAGTCCCCCCTCGGACACCAGCGAAACCCCTGTCAATCAGGGGTTTCTTGCTTTTCCGGGGCCGTTTCGGCCCTTCTTCGGCCGTCCGCCGCCAGCAGGGCGATCACCGCGAGTGCCGCGAGCAGGATGATCGCCAGGACAAGGACCGTCAGGGTCGTGGGGTCGTTCCAGAGCGCGAACACCAGCGCGATCACCAGCAGGGCTCCGATCGTGAGCCACTTCCGGTTGTCCTCGGTCCAGGTCCCGGCCCGGCCCGTGGTGATGCCGTGCGTGTCCGCCCAGCGGGCCGCGGAGTCGGCACCGCGTTCGGACCGGCCGCGCACCGCGCGCGGCAGCCGGCCCGGTCCGACGAGGTAGACGCCGAGGGTGATGATCACACCGAGCACGATGACCGTGCGCAGCGTGTCCTTCAGGAAGCGCAGAAGGGTGTCGAAGACGGCAGCCGCCGCAGGTTCGGACAGGACGCTCGGCGGGAGATGGTCCAGGTAGTACCGGCGGGCGACGACGAGGCCGATGGCGACGATCAGACAGCCCACCGCCGCTCCCAGGGCCGCCTTGGCCAGTGCGCGGCGCCGCCGGTGGGCCAGCAGGACTCCCGCCGCCCCGAGCAGCACGGTGATCACCGGCATCCAGTAGCCGGCCAGGTCCAGGGCGTGCGCCGCGTCCTGGAACTGGTCGAGTTCGTCGGACTGGAACAGGACCACCTGCTTCTCGACATCCGGGATCTTGGCCGCCGGTTGCACGCCGGCGTCCTCCAGTTCCTTTTTGACCTGCTCCACGGCGGTTCCGACGTCAAGGGTCACGGTGCCCTCCTCGACGCCGATCGGCCCACGTCCCTTCCCTGTGAGGGCATGCACCACGGCCGAGTGGGCGGTCCGGTTCGCCGTGACCCACAGCCGTTCGAACCGGTCGCTCTCGACGAAACGCTTCGCGACCCGGTCCGCGGCGGCGTGGGCGGCTTCGTCCACCTGGGGGGCCAGTGTCTTGAGGGCGTCGGCCGCGCGGGGCGGCAGGCCCTGCGACTTCAGCCAGTTCGCGATGTCGGTGGTGATCTGCTTGCCGTTCACGCGGACGTCCACCGCGTCGACGAGCCGGTGGCGCACCGCGTCCTCGATGTCGCGGTCGGTGGCGAGCGGCTTCATCGTCTTGACGTAGCGGTCGGTGTCCAGGGCGATGTCGTGCACCCACACCGTGATCACGGTGACGGGGGCCAGGACGCACGCGAGGACGATCAGCACGGCCGAGACAGTGCTCCGCAGCACCCGGCCCGCACGACGGCCCTGTGGTGGGTTCGACATCCGTCCTCCGGTATCGGGACACCGGCCGCGACACCCTGTGCGGCTCGTGTCCATTGCCGCTGAGCAGGAGCTTCACCGCACCCCGGACTGGGCCATCCGGACGCCCTGTTCACGGACCCTCACCCACTGTGTGGGGCATGTCTCGTCCGTCGAAGATCACCAGGTCAACGCAGGTCCACCACCGATCGGAACACCCCGAACGGGCCTACCAAGTGGTGAACCAGGGGCCGCGAACCTAGCGTCGTACTAAAATTTCCGGCTTGTTACGGAGCTGGAGCCGGACAACCCCAGGCGAACCTGCGGGCCCGCCAGCGCCCCGGAGGCATCCGGGATCGAGACGCGAGGACCGGATGGCAGCCATTCACGAGAGCAGCGCTCTCGGCCTGCTCGACGAAGAGATCCGCGAGAAGTTCGGCGACACGGCACGTTTTTCCGGGGGTCCGGCGGCCTCTGCGCGCACCCTCGTCGACGTCTTCGAGGCGTCCGTACGGTCGTATCCGGACGAGCCCGCTCTCGACGACGGCACGACCAGCCTCACCTATCGGGCGCTGGCCGTCGAGGTGCAGCGGCTGCGGCGCAGGCTCGCCGCGGCGGGGGTCGGGCTGGGAGACCGGGTGGGCGTGCGGGTGCCGTCCGGGACCAATGACCTCTACATCGCGATCCTCGCCGTGCTCGCGGCCGGTGCCGCATACGTCCCCGTCGACGCCGAGGACCCGGACGAGCGGGCCGAGCTGGTGTTCGGGGAGGCGGACGTACGGGCCGTGATCGGGGCCGGGCACGAGATCGCCGTGCACGGCACGTCCGAGGCCGCCGCCGCCCGCCCCGGCGTCGAGCACGACGCGTGGATCATCTTCACGTCCGGCTCCACCGGGAAGCCGAAGGGCGTCGCCGTCTCGCACCGCAGTGCCGCCGCGTTCGTGGACGCCGAGGCCGCGCTGTTCCTCACCGAGGAGCCGATCGGGCCCGGGGACCGGGTCATGGCGGGTCTTTCGGTCGCGTTCGACGCGTCCTGCGAGGAGATGTGGCTGGCCTGGCGGTACGGCGCCTGTCTGGTGCCGGTGCCGCGCTCGCAGGTCAGGAGCGGTGCCGATCTCGGACCGTGGCTGGTCGAGCAGGAGATCACGGTCGTGTCGACCGTGCCGACGCTCGCCGCGCTCTGGGAGCCCGAGGCCCTGGGCGACGTACGCCTGCTGATCTTCGGCGGCGAGGCCTGTCCGCCCGAGCTGGCGCAGCGGCTGGTGACCGAGGGGCGCGAGGTCTGGAACACGTACGGGCCGACCGAGGCGACCGTCGTGGCCTGCGCGTCGCTGATGAGCGGCGAGGAGCCGATCCGGATCGGACTGCCGCTGGACGGCTGGGAGCTGGCCGTCGTGGACGAGGCCGACGAGCTCGTGCCGATGGGCGGCAGTGGGCAGCTGGTGATCGGCGGGGTGGGCCTCGCGCGGTATCTCGACGCCGAGAAGGACGCGGAGAAGTACGCCCCGCTGGAATCCCTGGGCTGGGAGCGGGCGTACCGCAGTGGCGACCTGGTCAAGGCGGAGCCCGAGGGGCTGGTCTTCCTCGGGCGGGCGGACGAGCAGATCAAGCTCGGCGGGCGGCGGATCGAGCTCGGTGAGGTGGACGCCGCGTTGCAGGCGCTGCCGGGGGTGGCCGGGGCGGCCGCCGCCGTGCGGACCGCTCGCAGTGGCAATCAGCTGCTCGTCGGGTACGTCGTCACCCAGGACGGCTGGGACCAGGCGGCGGCGGTGGAGAAGCTGCGGGCGGAGCTGCCCGCGGCGCTCGTGCCGCTGCTCGCGCCGGTCGAGGACCTGCCGACCCGCACGAGCGGCAAGGTGGACCGCAATGCTCTGCCGTGGCCGCTGGAGGGCCTGGAGAGCGGCGGTGGTGGTCCGGCCGAGCAGCTCTACGGCACCGAGGCCTGGCTCGCCGAGCAGTGGACCGAGGTGCTCGGCATCCCCGTGACCAGCGCCTCCGACGATTTCTTCGCGATCGGCGGCAGCAGTCTGGCCGCCGCGCAGCTGACGACACGGCTGCGGACCCGGTATCCGAGCTCGGCCGTCCTGGACATCTACCAGCAGCCGGTGCTGCGGAAGCTGGCCCGACGGCTCGAGGAGTCCGCGCAGGACGACGGGGCGGAGCGGGTGATCGCCCCCGTGCCGAGGCGCGCGCAGGTGCTCCAGGTCCTGCTTCTCCTTCCGCTGTTCACGCTGCTCGGGCTGCGCTGGACCGTCGCGCTGGCCGCGCTCGGGAATCTGCTGCCCGCCCATGGGTGGCTGCCGACAGCGCCTTGGTGGCTCATCGCGGTCGCAGCCGTGGTCCTGTTCAGTCCGCCGGGGCGACTCGCGCTGGCCGCCGGGGGCGCGCGGCTGCTGCTCAGGGGCGTGAAACCGGGCCGGTACGCGCGCGGTGGCAGTGTGCATGTGCGGCTGTGGACGGCAGAGCGGCTGGCCGAGTTCAGCGGCGCGACCTCGCTGACCGGGGCGTGGCTGGAGCGGTACGCGCGGGCGCTGGGCGCCAAGGTCGGACCCGATGTCGACCTGCACTCGCTGCCGCCGGTCACCGGGCTGCTCAAGCTGGGCCGGGGCGCGGCCGTCGAGTCCGAGGTGGACCTGTCCGGGCACTGGCTGGACGGGGACCGGCTGGAGATCGGCGCGGTGAAGGTGGGCGCGCATGCCGTCGTCGGTACGCGCAGCATGCTCTTTCCCGGGGCCCGGGTGGGCAAGCGGGCCGAGGTGGCGCCCGGTTCGGCGGTCACGGGGCAGGTTCCCACCGGTCAGCGCTGGGCGGGCGCGCCCGCGGTCAAGCTGGGCAAGGCCAAGCGCAACTGGCCCAAGGAACGGCCGCGGCGTGGGACGTACTGGCGTGTCATGTACGGCATCACGGGATTCGCGCTGACCGCGCTGCCGGTGCTGGCGGGCGCGGCCGCCTTCCTGGTGGCCCAGGTGTTCTTCACGCCGGACGCGCCTTTGACGGGCGCCGCACTGGCGCTCGTACCGGCGACGCTCGCCTTCGGGCTGGCGTACGCCGTGCTGATCCTGGTAGCCGTACGGCTGCTGAGCCTCGGTCTGCGCGAGGGCACGCACCCGACGCACAGCCGGGTCGGCTGGCAGGCCTGGACGGTCACCCAGCTGATGGACCGCTCGCGCGAGACGCTGTTCCCGCTGTACGCCGGGCTGGTCACGCCGGTGTGGCTGCGGCTGCTCGGGATGCGGATCGGGCGGGGTGCCGAGGTGTCGACGGTGCTGGCGCTGCCGAGTCTGACGACGGTCGGCGAGGGCGCGTTCCTCGCCGACGACACGCTGACCGCGCCGTACGAGCTCGGCGGTGGCTGGATGCGGATCGGGCGGGCGGAGATCGGGCGGCGGGCCTTCCTGGGGAACTCGGGGATGACCGCGCCGGGGCGTTCCGTGCCGGACGGCGGCCTGGTCGGGGTGCTGTCGGCGACGCCGAAGAAGGCCAAGAAGGGCACGTCGTATCTGGGGCTGCCGCCGGTGAAGCTGCCGCGGGCGGCGGCCGACGGTGACCAGAGCCGGACGTACGAGCCGTCGGCCGGGCTGCTGTGGGCGCGCGCTCTGGTGGAGCTGTGCCGGATCGTGCCGGTGTTCTGCTCGGCGGGTCTTGCGGTGCTGACGATCGCCGCGCTGTGCGCGCTGGGGGTGTGGGCGCCGCTGCTGTCCGGGCTGGTGCTGCTGGGGGCCGGGGCCGTGGCGGGGCTGGTGTCCATCGTGGCCAAGTGGCTGCTCGTGGGGCGGCACCGCAGCGGGGAGCACCCGCTGTGGTCCTCCTTCGTATGGCGCAACGAGCTGGCGGACACCTTCGTCGAGGTGCTCGCGGTGCCGTGGCTGGCGGGTTCCGTGCCGGGTACGCCGGTCATGACGGCCTGGCTGCGCGGGCTCGGGGCGCGGATCGGCAAGGGCGTGTGGGTCGAGAGCTACTGGCTGCCGGAGACGGATCTGGTGACGCTTCAGGACGCGGCCACCGTGAACCGGGGCTGTGTGCTCCAGACACACCTCTTCCACGACCGGATCTTGCGGACGGATACTGTGGTCCTCCGTGAGGGCGCGACGCTGGGTCCTGGCGGGATCGTCCTGCCCGGCAGCGCGATCGGGGCCCGTACGACGCTGGGTCCCGCGTCGCTCGTCATGGCGGCGGAGTCGGTGCCCGACGACACCCGTTGGCTCGGCAATCCGATCGAGGCATGGCGTCCCTGAGCGCGGCCCACTCGGGGCCGGAGGCGGAGGGCCGGCACTTCAGTGGCAGCAGTACGGCGCAGGGAGCACAGACAGCAGTGGCAGTTCAGCAGGCGGCGGGCGCGGACCCGTACTTCCCGGAGCACGGCGACCCCCGCTACCGGGTGCACCGGTACGAGCTCGCCCTGGACTACCGGCCGGGCCCGAACCGGCTCTCGGGGACGGCCCGGATCAACGCCATCGCGGGACGGGCGCCGCTCACCGAGTTCGTGCTGAACCTGGCCGACTTCAGGATCGGGCGGGTCCGGGTCGACGGACGACAGCCCCACTACACGCATCGCGGCGGACGGCTGCGGGTGCGCCCCGCCAAGCCGATCCGCGCCGGAGCCGCCTTCACGGTCGAGGTGCACTGGTCGGGCAACCCCAAGCCGGTGAACAGCCCCTTCGGCGGGCTCGGTTGGGAGGAGCTGGAGGACGGGGCGCTGGTGGCGAGCCAGCCGATCGGGGCGCCGTCCTGGTACCCGTGCAACGACCGGCCCGCCGACAAGGCCTCGTACCAGATCTCGATCACCACGCCGTCGGCGTACGCGGTGGTGGCGGGCGGGCGCCTGCTGACCCGGACGACGAAGGCGTCCACGACCACCTGGGTGTACGAGCAGTCGGCGCCGACCTCCAGCTATCTGGTGGGGTTGGCGATCGGCAAGTACCAGACCGTGGTGCTGGCCGACCCGGGCCTGGGCGGGGTGCCGCAGCACGCGCACATTCCGGCGCATCTGCTGCCGGAGTTCTCGCGGGACTTCGCTCGGCAGCCCCAGATGATGCACCTCTTCCAGCAGTTGTTCGGGCCGTACCCCTTCGACGAGTACGCGGTCGTGGTGACCGAGGAGGAGCTCGATGTACCCGTCGAGGCACAGGGGTTGTCGCTGTTCGGCGCCAACCACGTGGACGGGGCGCGGGGTTCGGAGCGACTGGTCGCGCACGAGCTCGCCCACCAGTGGTTCGGTAACAGCGTCTCCATCGCCGACTGGCGGAACATCTGGCTGAACGAAGGGCTCGCGAAGTACGCCGAGTGGCTGTGGTCGGAGCGGTCCGGCGGCCGTAGCGCGCAGCAACTCGCCGCCGCAGCACACCGGTTGCTGTCGACGCTGCCGCAGGACCTGCGGCTGGCCGATCCGGGGCGCAAGTCGATGTTCGACGACCGGCTGTACGAGCGCGGCGGACTCACCGTGCACGCGTTGCGCTGCGCGCTCGGGGACGACGCCTTCTTCCGGATGCTCCGGGCCTGGGCGGGGCTGCACCGGAACGGGACCGTGACGACGGCTGCCTTCGCCTCGCACGTGGCCCGCTTCGCGACCGAGCCGGTGGACGAGCTGTTCCGGGCGTGGGTGCACGAGGCGGCGCTGCCGCCGTTGCCCGGGGCCGAGACGCGGGCGGCCGTCTAGGGGGTGTTTCGAAAGTCCCGCGCGGTGCCCGCGGTGTCCGGTGCGTGCCCTCGGCGCGCCGGACGAAGGCCCTCGTACTGGACGTACTTGGGCCTTTGGCCGGTGCGGCGAGGGTGCGTGCCGGGCGCCGTGGGTGCTGTGCGGGACTTTCGAAACACCCCCTAGCGGAGCCGCTTGGCAGAATGGCGGGCATGACCTCGCGTTCCTGCCCGTGCGGGCTGCCCCAGACGTACGCCGACTGCTGCGGCCGCTGTCACGGTGGCACAGCGGCCGCGCCCACCGCCGAGGCGCTCATGCGGTCGCGGTACAGCGCCTTCGTCAAGGGCGATGTGGCGTATCTGCTGCGCACCTGGCACCCGCGGACGCGGCCCGCGCGGCTGGAGCTCGATCCGGGGATGCGGTGGACCGGGCTGGAGATCCTGGAGACGGAGGACGGTTCGGCGTTCCACGCCACGGGGACGGTGACCTTCCGGGCCTCGTTCCGGGGCGGGTCGCTGCATGAGCGGAGCCGGTTCGAGCGGGTGGACGGGGCCTGGGTGTACGTGGACGGGGAGTTCCTCGACCAGTAGGTCTACGGCGCCAGGATGTCCAGTTCCTGGAGGGCGCCCATGGTGATCTCGCGGGTCAGGTGTTCCGCGCGGACCGCGTCGCCGGCGCGGACCGCCTCGGCGACCTGGACGTGCAGGGTGACCGCGGCCGGGTCGGGATCCTCGAACATGACCTCGTGGTGGGTGCGCCCCGCGAGGACCTCGGCGACGACGTCGCCGAGGCGGGCGAACATCTCGTTGCCGGAGGCGTTGAGGACGACGCGGTGGAAGGCGACGTCGTGGATGAGGTAGCCCTCCAGTTGGTGGCCGCGGGAGTGGGCGACCATGCCGAGGGCGCACTCGGTGAGTTCGGCGCACTGGTCGGCCGTCGCGTGCTTCGCGGCCAGGCCCGCCGCCACCGGCTCGATCGCCGAGCGCAGCACCGTGAGTGAGCGCAGTTGCCGGGGGCGGTCGGCGCCGGCCAGGCGCCAGCGGATGACCTGGGGGTCGTAGACGTTCCACTCGGCCTCGGGGCGGACGGTCACACCCACGCGGCGGCGGGACTCCACCAGGTGCATGGACTCCAGGACGCGGACCGCCTCGCGCATCACCGAGCGGGAGACGTCGAAGCGCTGCGCCAGTTCGTCGGTGCGCAGAACGCTGCCCGGCGGGTACTCGCCGGCCGTGATCGCGGGGCCGAGGGTTTCCAGTACTTGGCCGTGCAGCCCCCGGCCCGTTGTGCTCATGCACTCAGCGTACGGGGCAGATCACGCGATCAAAAAGTCAGACTTATATGTCACAGGGGCTTGAATTCGTCGTACCTAATGAGTTTCAGTTGCGTCGACATCACGTGTCGACGAAGACAGCAGACAGTGAGGCAGCGATGAGTACCCTCCATGTCGTCGTGGTCATGGGCGTCGCGGGCACCGGCAAGACCACCATCGGTCCCCTGCTCGCGGCCCGGCTCGGCGTCCCGTACGCCGAGGGCGACGACTTCCACCCGCAGGCCAACATCGCCAAGATGTCAGCCGGCACGCCGCTCGACGACGGCGACAGGTGGCCGTGGCTCGACGCCATCGGCGCCTGGGCGCACGAGCGGGCCGGGCTCGGCGGGGTGGTCAGCTGCTCGGCGCTGAAGCGGTCGTACCGTGACCGGTTGCGGGCCGCCGCGCCCGGGGTCGTGTTCGTGCACCTCACCGGTGACCGGCCGCTCATCGAGGACCGGATGACGCACCGGCAGGGGCACTTCATGCCGACCGCGCTGCTGGACTCGCAGTTCGCCACGCTTCAGCCGCTCCAGGCCGACGAGGCCGGAGTCGCCGTGGATGTCGCCGGCAGCCCGGAGGAGATCACCGAACGGGCCGCCAAGGCGCTGAGCGGCCTTCCCGGCTCAGCGGCGTAACACCCCGCGCGACACCCCGCACCACCGCCCCCCCCGGCACCACCCCCTCCCGACCC
>NZ_JAGMUL010000168.1 GCF_019049285.1 Streptomyces sp. AC550_RSS872 | reverse complement strand
GCCTCGACCTTGTACGTGACCTTCAGAACCGGCGAGTAGATGGAGTCGACCGGGATACGACCGATCTCCTGGCCCACCTGCTTGTTCTGCACGGCGGAGACGTAACCACGGCCACGCTCGACCGTGAGCTCCATCTCCAGCTTGCCCTTGCCGTTGAGCGTGGCGAGGACGAGGTCGGGGTTGTGCACCTCGACACCGGCCGGGGGCGCGATGTCGGCGGCGGTGACCAGACCCGGGCCCTGCTTGCGCAGGTACATCAC
>NZ_JAGMUL010000020.1:36292-145717 GCF_019049285.1 Streptomyces sp. AC550_RSS872 | reverse complement strand
TCCGTGCGGTGAAGATTCGATACCTCCACCACACACGGGGGCCTTCGCCATGATCAAGCCCGGGCAGTGTTAACAACGCTCGTGATCAATACAGCTAGTGCCCGTCCTCCTCCCCTTCCTCCAGAAGTCCCGCGTCGTACGCCAACAGGGCGATCTGCACACGGTTGTTGAGGTCGAGCTTGGCCAGGACGCGGGAGACATGGGTCTTGACGGTGGCGACGCTCATGAAGAGCTCTGCGGCGATCTCGGCGTTGGCCAGGCCCCGGCCCACCGCGACGGCGACCTCGCGCTCGCGGTCGTTGAGGGCGGTGAGCCGCTCACGCGCGCGTGCCCGGCGGGTGTCGGCGGCGGTGCCGGCCGCGTGGTCCATCAACTGGCGGGTCACGGTGGGCGACAGGACCGGGTCCCCGGCCGCGACCCGGCGCACCGCGTCGACGATCTCAGCGGGCGGGGTGTCCTTGAGCACGAAGCCGGCGGCGCCGGCCCGCAGGGCGCGCAGCACCAGCTCGTCGGCGTGGAACGTGGTCAGCAGCACGACCTGCGGGGCGTCCTTGCGGCCGCGCAGCCGTTCCGTGGCGGTCAGTCCGTCGACCGACGGCATCCGGATGTCCATCAGGACCACGTCCGGCCGGGTGCGGTCGACCAGCGTCTCGACCTCACCGCCGTCGGCCGCCTCGCCGACGATCTCGATGTCGTCGGCGCCGCCCAGCATGAAGGACAGCCCGGCCCTGACCAGCGGGTCGTCGTCGACGAGGAGGAGTCTGATCGCAGTCATGTGGCTTACGTAATCACGGTTGTACGGGGTGGCGGGGCCGGACGGCGTGGAGTCCCCGTGCGGAACGCGGCACGAACCGCAACAGCGAGCGCCGGAGCGCCCGTTGAGCGCCCCGCTCCCGGGCCGACGGCCGTCACGACGGCCGTCACCCCCACGGCAGCCACGCCCGCACCTCGAACCCTCCGTCCGCCCCCGGCCCGTGCTCCAGTCGCCCGCCCGTCAGCGTCGCCCGTTCCGTCAGCCCGATCAGTCCCTGTCCGGAGCCGGGAACGTGGGGAACCTCGCCCTCGGGCGAGGGATTGCGCACCGCTACGGACAGACCCTCGCCCGGAGCGCCGGTCACCGTGACCGTGACCTCCGTGCCGGGCGCGTGCTTGCGGGCGTTGGTCAGGCCCTCCTGGGCGATGCGGTAGGCGGTGCGGCCGACGGACGCGGGCACGGCGGCGGGGTCGGTGACGTGCTGGTCGAGGGTGACCTTCATCCCGGCCTCTCGGGACTCGGTGACCAGCGTCTCCAGCGCCGCGAGGGTCGGCTGGGGCCGGCCGGTGTCGTCGGGCTCGCCCGCCCGCAGCACGCCGATGATCTCCCGCAGGTCCTGGAGGGCCTCGTGGGCGCTCTCCCGGATGACGCCGGCCGCCCGTGCGATCTCCTCGCGGGGCGCGTCGGGCCGGAACTCCAGTGCGCCCGCGTGCACGCTGAGCAGCGTCAGCCGGTGGGCGAGGACGTCGTGCATCTCCCGGGCGATGGCCTCACGGGCGAGCCGCTGCGCCTGCTCGGCCCGCAGCCGCGCCTCCGTCTCGGCACGCCTGGCGCGGTCGCGCAGGCTCAGCATGAGCTGCCGTTTGGACCGGGCGAGCATGCCCCAGCCGACGACCGCGACGGTCAGCAGCGAGGCCAGGGCGACGATCCAGCCGTAGGACAGATCGGGGTCAGGGCGGAACCAGTAGAACACCAGGGTCACGGCGGCGTACGCCCCGGCCACCCAGGCCACATACCTGAAGGGCCGGTGCACGGCGAGCGTGAACAGGGCGATCAGGCTGGCGCCGCCCGCCGCGGCCGACACGAGGGTGACCGGCACCATGGCGACCGCGAGCCCCACCGGCCAGCGGCGCCGCAGCCACACGGCGGCGCAGGAGAGCGCGCCGACGAGTTGGTCGAAGGCGGCGTAGCCGGCCGGGAGATCCTCCTTCCTGATCGTGTCCGCGGCCACCAGCCCGATGAACACGGCCAGCAGGAAGCAGGAGAAGTCGACCACCCAGTCGCGGGCGGTGCGCCGCAGTCGCCCCGAGTGCGCGACCTCGGAGTCGAATTCCTTGATCAGGGCAGAGGGCAGCCACCAGCGCCGCCCCGCGAACGCCTGCGGTGCGTGCTCCGACTTGTCACCACTCACGATCGACAAATCTACGCAGTGGCCGCCCGCCACGCGCCTCCTCCGGCACGATCACCGACCAAAGTCGCACCATCGCCGACTTTGGACGCGGCGGGCCGCCCGGAACCGGAACTTCCGTCGACCAGGGCTCGCCCTGCGGCCGATTGGTGCGGGGGGCCCGCGGGGCGAGAGTCATGGCATGAAGCAGTTGCTGGAGTTCCTCGGAGTCATCGCCCTTCTTCAGGGAATCGCGGGCCTGCTGACCGAGTTCACCGACTGGGACTGGGGTCTCGTCCAGCGGATCGGTTTCCTCGACGGCTACGGGATCTACGCGAGCGTCGCCCTGCTCGTACTGGCCGTCGCGCTGTTCGCGGCCGCCGAGAGCCGGAAGTCCGGCTGAACGCGACACGCCGCTGATCTTCCTCCGTACGTCCGGGACCCCTCCCCAGCCCGCTGCCGGAACATGGCGTACCCGCGAAGGAGCAAAGCGCTCTTCCCGTACGGCAATTGGGGAGTGAGTCGGTATGAGTGGGTCCGAAGAGCCGTCGGGTGTCGGTGGCACGGGCGGGACACCGGGCGGACCCGGTTCCACGTCGCCCGAGCCCTCGTCGTCACCCCTGCCCCCGCTGCCCGCCGACGCGCCGCCCGTGGAACCGCCGCCCTCCGAGTGGTTGACCTACACGCTGCCGGAGGAGCCCGAGGACGCCACGCCCACGGACCCGTGGCGGGCAGCGGCAGCCGGGCTGTTCAACCTCGGCGGACTCGGGCTTGGGTACGTGCTCCTACAGCGCTGGCCGCAGGCGGCCCTGTGCTGGATCGCGACCGGCTGGCTGCTGGCGGCCGCCCTGCCCGCAGACCCCGCCGGGCTGCCGGACGGGGCGGTGTGGGCATACGCCTTCTTTCAGGTGCTGGCCGCGGTCCACGGGGCGTGGCTGGCGCGTCGTACGCGGCTGAGGTTGTCGTGGCGGCCGACGGTCGCCGCCGGTCTCGGGCTCGTGCTGCTCGCCGTGCCGGCCGGAGGGGCGGTGGGGTACGAAGCGGCGCGAGAAGAGGCGTACCAGCAGATGTTGCTCGACCGGCTCGCCAGGACGGACCGGCTGGTCACCGCCGCCTCACAGCGGGACGGCTTCGCCGAGGCCAAGGAGGACTACGAGCGGGCACTGAAGGCCTACCGTGCGATCGGCGACGACCACCCCGGCAGCCGGGCGGCCCAGCGCATCCCCGATCGCCTGGAGCGGTTCTACGACACCGTTGCCAAGCCGTACCGCGAGAAGGAGTACTGCGAGGCCCTGCAACCGCTGCGGTACCTGTGGAAGCTGTCCGACACGATGGACGGCAAGCGGCTCGGCCCCCTCGTCGACTGGCCCGAGGAGCCCCTGGCCACCTCGCTCTACGAGTGCGGCATCACGCATCTCGGCTCCAACGCCGTGACCGAAGCGGATGCCGGCGGTGGCGCGCTGGCCGACCTCCTGCGGACGTTCCCCGGCTCGGCGCAGGCCGCCAAGGTCGAGCCGGCCGTCAGGGCAAGGATCGCGAAGCAGTCCAAGGCCCTGAAGGGCAACGACCCCTGCCCCGCCAGCGAGGAACTGCACGCCGTCAGCCGGACCCTGGTCGGCCTGCCCGCGGGCAGCCCCGGTGACGGACTGCGCACGGACGCCGCCAACGCTGTGGAGTCCGGCGTCTACGCCTGCGGGGTGGACGAGTTCGAGGACGCCGAGTTCGGTGCCGCGGCCGAGACACTCAACGACTTCGCCGACAAGTACGAGGACAACAAGAACGCCAAGCGCGCCCGGCAGATCGCCATCGCCGCGGAAATCGCCGAGGAGAGGCCCGAGGCGGGCCGGAAGCTGCCGCCGTCCCGCAGCCCGGGCGGCTCCAAGATGCCCCTGGAGATCAGCAACGACGCCCCGACCGCCGTCGAGTTCCTCTACACCGGCCCGGTCACCGGCAGCATCTACCTTCCGGCGTGCGCCGACTGCACCGAGTACTCCAGCGAGTCGAACGCCGAGAGCGCCGCCTGCTCCAACCGCGGCATCGACTACCCGACCAGCTATCTCAACCTGCCCGCCGGCAACTACCACACCCTCATCAAGTACGCCGACGAGGACGCCGAGGACGTGACGAACAAGTCCGACGGAATGCGCATCGACCCCGGATACACATACACCAACTGCACATACGTCGTGAGCGAGAGCAGCTACCCGGGATATCCCGACATCCCGGAGTTCCCTGAGCTCGAGCCCATCGAGCCCATCGAACCCATCGTCTGACTCGCCGGAGCCACCACAGCGCCATACTGAGCCTGGTCTTTGATGTCCTCCACCTCGGAGACCAAGCTCGGACCGGCGAGAGACCTGAGCCTCGCGACACTCCGGCCGGCCCCGCGATCACCGCGCACACCCGCTGCCCCCCCCCGCTGCCAGGCGCTGAGCAGGGCAAATCCATGAGACTGGGGGCTGCTAGCCGCCGCGAGGAGCGTTGTCAATACCCGACACGCGCGCAGAAGCGTGATGGGGCGTCAGTCGCGTCACTCCAGAGGCCCAACCGCATCGCCAAGTCGCCGTCATCCGACTCTTTCTGATGACTCGTCACAAACGCGGCCGCAGGCGTTCGAACGCCCGATCGGCCCCTTTTCGTCAGCCCCCGAACCTTTCTGAGGTGGCGGCAGAATTAGGCATGAGTATGTTCATTCATAACCGGCCGGCTCGGCTGACTCGCTGAGAGATGGAGGAGAAATTCCTGTGAGAAGGAAAATCAGAGTACGTCCGCGCACCGTTGTCGCGATCACCTTGTCGGCGGGTGTCACCGTCGTCGCCGTGACCAGCGTGGACTACGCCTCGGCTTCCAATTCCGCCTCGAAATCCGCCCCGTCGGTGCAGGAGGCCGCTGCCTACGTCCCTCAGGGAGGCGATGACCATTCGGCCTACGGCTTCCGGAATGACGAACCCGGAAACGACCGGCGGGACGATCGCGGACGGATCCACGTCAACGAACGGACGTTTTCAGCCGAGCCGGGTGTGTGCACCGCTGTGATCAGCAGCCCTGCGTCCAGCTTCAACGTCCGGAACGAGAGCGACAAGACCGTCGAATTCTTCACCGGAATTACCTGCGACAATGGCGCCGCAATTGCGACTATCGGCCCCCGGAACTCCAGCAGCGCAATTGCCGGCACGACGGTCACCGACGGGGTTGTGGTGCCCACGGCGCTGGTCGGCAGCTTCCGGGCAATCGACAAGCATCATCACCACCACTGACCCCCACGGACCAAGGGCAGCGACAAGCCTGCCCGTGTGGCCCTTGGGCCCGACCCGCCGCAGTACGGCCGGCCGGGCCCGTCGGGCATCCGCCGACGGTGGGCCGGGCTCTCCTTCGGCTCGGGACAGCAGCAGAGAACCGTGGGGGGTGGTCGCTGAGCCGGGGCGACGAGACTTACAACGCGAGGCCATGCCCGCAGCCCGTCGGCAAGATCGCAACTGCCGCAGTGAGGGTGCCTGGCCCCACGGCCGAAGTGTGGGGGGTCCGCGGGGCCAGGAGTGCTCGCGACAAGCGGGCTTGGGCTCTTCAGCTTCTCCACGGCAACCGTGGAGAAGCTGTGTCGCACGGGTCAGCGCCGATCGCTGCGGCAGCCGATCAAGGCGCGAAGGGCGCCTGATCGGTCACCCGGATTCGCTGACCTTCAGCAGCTGTAGTTGACCAGGTCGAAGGACTCGTAGTGGTCGGCCGTGTAGTAGTCCTCCTGGTTCCGCTCCCCGGTGACGATCCGGCGGGCTCCGCGCGTGTCGGAGCCAGGCGTGATGACCGTGTACTCGTGGTAGTACCCGGACGCCTGGCTCGGCAGGATGCCCTCCCGGTTCCGGAAGACCGTGCCGTCCTGGTCGAAGGGGAAGGGTCCGCCCTGTTCGATCAGGTCGAGCGTGTCGTGCGCCTGGGAGGGCAGGTCGCTGTAGCAGATACTGCCGACCGCTGCGGCGGCCGGCGTGGCGGTGACGGTGCCGCCGACGAGGAGGGCGGACAGGACGGCGGCTGCGGCGCCGATGCGAGTGATTCGTGGGGGGAATCTCATGGCTTCATGATGACGCGCGTAGACAGTGGCATGTCAATGACAACGAGGGAGAATTTCCCGGCAAGTCCGATGAGTTTTCGGGAAGTTAACGTACGCCCCGGCGTCCTCACGCGATCTCCACGAGATCGGGCGAGAACGCCGAAGCCCCTGGTCAGGCATCTTCCGGGAGCGCGAACGAGCCGTACTCGGGGCGGCCCGCGAGGTCGTAGGAGTTGATGGCGACACCGGTGCTCGTGACGCGGCCGCCGGAGTGCCTGAACGCGGTGGGCACGGCGCCCTCCGTGAACAGGCGGTGGCCCGTGCCGAGCACGACCGGGAAGGTCAGCAGATGGAGGGTGTCGACGAGGCCGAGGGCCAGCAGCGACCTGACGAGGGCGCCGCTGCCGTGGACCTGGAGCTCGCCGTCGGTGCGCTCCTTGAGCGCGGTGACCTCCTTGGCGAGATCGCCGCCGAGCACGGTGGTGCCGGACCACTCGGGGTCCGTGAGGGTGGCGGAGGGGACGTACTTCGGCAACGCGTTCAGCTTGCCGGCGACCGGGTCGGCGGGATCGGTCACCTTGGGCCAGTACGCCGCGAAGATGTCGTACGTACGGCGTCCGAGGAGGAAGGCGGACGGGCGCCCGAAGACGTCGTTGATGAACCGGCCGAAGTCGTCGTCGGCGTACGGAAAGACCCAGCCGCCGTGCTCGAAGCCGCCGCGGGTGTCCTCCTCCGGGCCGCCGGGGGCCTGGTAGACGCCGTCAAGCGTGACGAAGAGGGTGGAGACGAGCTTGCCCATGAGGGGTGCCTCTCTCTGGGGTGGGATCTGCTGTCATCACCTCAGACCCGTCCGGCACCCGCAACTCATCGCTGCCGGCCCGCCGCATTCCACACCTGGATCCAGGCGTCCCCACAGGGTTCCGCCCCGGACCTCGGTGTCCGTTCGCCGCCAGCGCTTCGGCCCGCGCGGCGCTGGGATGGACGCATGACGACCACTCACGCACCCACGACAGGCACGTACGCACCCCTCAAAGGCAAAGTGGCCCTGGTCACCGGCGGCAGCCGCGGCATCGGCGCGGCGACGGCACTGCGGCTCGCGCGGGAGGGCGCGGATGTCGCCGTGACCTACGTGAACGGCAAGGAGGCGGCCGAGGAGGTCGTACGGGCCGTGCAGGCGCTGGGGCGGCGGGCCCTGGCCCTGCGGGCGGACTGCGCGGACGCGGACGAGGCGGCGGGCGCGGTGGAGCGCACCGTGGAGTCGCTGGGCGGCCTGGACGTGCTGGTGAACAACGCCGGCGTCGGCGTACTGGGCCCGCTGGACGGGCTCGCGCTCACCGATGTGGACCGGGTCCTCGCGGTCAACGTCCGGGGCGTCTTCCTGACGACCCAGGCGGCAGCCGCCCGCATGGCCGACGGGGGCCGGATCATCACGGTCGGCAGCTGTATGGCCCAGCGGGTGCCCGGCCCCGGCGGGACCCTCTACGCCACCAGCAAGGCGGCGCTGATCGGCCTGACGAAAGCCCTGGCACGCGAGCTGGGCCCGCGCGGCATCACGGCGAACATCGTCCACCCCGGCCCCGTCGACACCGACATGAACCCGGCGGACGGCCCGTACGCGGCCGGCCAGGCGGCGCTGACCGCACTGGGCCGTTTCGGCACGGCCGACGAGGTGGCGTCGACGGTCGCGTACCTGGCCGGGGCCGACTACGTCACGGGCGCGGAGTTCGCGGTGGACGGCGGCCACGCGGCGTGACACGACGTGGGGCGCTCCGGTGCTGTCCGGCCGGTGCGCCCCACGGGTTCAGCGGATCCGCCGCTCGAGCGGACCCATCGCTGCAACGGACCGGTCGCGTCAGCCGCCCAGCTCCTGGTGGCGCGCCGCCAGCGCCGCCACGCCCTGCTCGGTCAGCGAGCCGTGCAGCCGCAGTCGGGAGATGCCGCCGTCCGGGAAGATGTCCACGCGGGCGTGCGTGCCCACCGCGGGGGCGTCCAGGACGAAGCGGTGGTTGGTGTCGGGCTGGAGGCGGGTGCGCGGGAGGATCACGGTCCACTCGCCGTCCTCGCCGTCCTTCACCGAGACCGACGCCCAGCCCGCGCTGTTGCCCTTCAGATACGCGGTGTCGATCTCGATCGCCCGGATCTGGGACTGCGCCACCAGCTGGTAGCGGATCCAGTCGTTGCCCTGGTCGCGGCGGCGGCGCGTCTCCCAGCCGTCGTCCATCTTGCGGGAGCGGCCCGGCTGGATGGTGTTCGTGGCGGGCGAGTAGAAGAGGTTGGAGGCGTCCTCGACCTGGCCGCCGTTCTCCAGGGCCACCACGTCGAACGTGCCGAGCACCTCCAGCCACTTCGGGTCGGGTGCCACCTCGCCGTAGACGCGCAGGCGTGCGATGCCGCCGTCGGGGTGCTGGTTGACCCGCAGGTGGGTGAAGCGCTGCTCGACGTCGATGGAGAAACCATTCGCCGCGTGTCCGCCCACCGCCGTGCGCGGCACCAGCGTCGTCCACTTCACGTCGTCGGCCAGCAGTTCCTCCGGCGACGGCGAGCCCGGCACGGACGCGCCCTCGACGGACACGGCCTGCGGGTAGTTGCCGCGGAAGTGGGCCGTGTCGACGACGATCCCGCGGATCACGCCCGGCGCCCCCAGGCGCACCAGCGCCCAGTCGTGGTCGTCGGCTGTCGGCCAGGGGTGCTCGGCGGAGGCACCGCGCCTGCGGCGGGTCTCCCAGCCGTCCATGATCTTGCCCTTGTGCCCGAAGTGCTCGGGGTCGAACTCGGCCCGCTCGGGCACCAGCAGGTTCTCGCGCTGGGCGAAGAACTCGTCGTTGGCGGCGATGACTCCGGCGCCGAGGTTGCGGTCGGCGAGGTTGGCGTACTGGGTGAAGGGGAAGTCGGCGGTGCGGTGGTCCGCGTACGGGTCGCCGCCTCCGTAGGGGTTCGCGTCGCCGGTGAAGCTGGGTATCGCCGTCACGGTGGTGGTTCTGCCTTTCTGGAGTCGGCCGGTGCGGGTGCGGGAGGGTCAGTGGGCGGCGCGGGTGAGCAGTTGCCCCTTCGGGTCGGTGAACTCGCCGTCCGCGACGATGCGTTCGCCGCGCAGCCAGGTGGACTTCACGACGCCGTGGAGGGTCTTGCCCGCGTACGCCGTCACGCGGTTGCGGTGCTGGAGGGCGGCCGGGTCCACGGTGAAGGTCTCGTCGGGCGCGAGGACGGCGAAGTCGGCGTCGCGGCCGACCGCGATGGCGCCCTTCTGATCGAGTCCGACGAGCTGTGCCGTCCGCGCGGACATCCAGCGGACCACGTCCTCCAGACCGTGACCGCGCTTGCGGGCCTCGGTCCATACGGCCGCCAGGCTCAGCTGGAGTCCGGAGATGCCGCCCCAGGCGGTGGCGAAGTCGTCGGTCTTCAGGTCGGCCGTGGAAGGCGAGTGGTCGGTCACCACGCAGTCGATGGTCCCCTCGGCCAGCGCCTGCCACAGCAGGTCCTGGTTGGCGGACTCGCGGATCGGCGGGCAGCACTTGAACTCGCTGGCGCCGTCCGGGACTTCCTCGGCGGTGAGGGTGAGGTAGTGCGGGCAGGTCTCGACGGTGATCCGCACGCCGTCCCGCTTGGCCTCGGCGATCAGTGGCAGCGCGTCGCTGGAAGAGAGGTGAAGGACGTGCACGCGTGCGTGGAGGCGCTTCGCCTGGGCGATCAGCTGGGCGATGGCCGTGTCCTCCGCGTCGCGCGGGCGCGAGGCGAGGAAGTCGGCGTACCTGGGGCCGCCCCGCTGCGGGGCGGCGTCGAGGTGGTGCGGGTCCTCGGCGTGCACGATCAGCAGTCCGCCGAAGGAGGCGATCTCCGCGAGGGACTGGGCGAGCCGGTCCTGGTCGAGGTGCGGGAACTCGTCCACGCCGGACGGAGACAGGAAGGCCTTGAAGCCGAAGACGCCGGACTCGTGCAGCGGGCGCAGGTCCTTGACGTTGTCGGGCAGGGCACCGCCCCAGAAGCCGACGTCGATGTGCGCCTTGTCGGCGGCCACGTCCTGCTTGGTGCGGAGGTTGTCGACCGTCGTGGTGGGCGGCAGCGAGTTGAGCGGCATGTCGACGAGGGTGGTGATGCCGCCGGCGGCCGCCGCGCGCGTGGCGGTCCAGAAGCCCTCCCACTCGGTGCGACCGGGGTCGTTCACATGCACGTGCGTGTCGACCAGGCCGGGCAGCAGGACGTCGTCGCCGAGGTCCTCCAGGCGGGCGCCTGCCGGGACTTCGGCGTCGTATCCGAGAACGGCCGTGATCTTGCCGGCGGAAACCAGGACCGTGGCGGCCCGTGTCCCCTCCGGGGTGATGACTCGCGTCGAGCGCAGCACCAGTTCAGCGTCGGACACCCGGGCCCCTCTCTGCCGCCATTGACTTCCGCGTGACGGAATTCAACTTTCTGTTGAAGGAGTCTTCACTCCCGTTCGTGCGCCGTCAAGGGCACACTTCTCCAGAGTGCACCCACCTCATACTCTCTGTACGTTTCCACAAAGTGGAATTATAATTTCGGCAAGCAGAACGTAGCTATGCACAAGCGGGGAGTCAACCGACTGACGGGTAGGCTTCTGCCCTTCCCACCGGTCCTGAAAGGAACGCGCCGTGCCGACGTCCAACGCCAGCACCACCGACGCCGCCAAAACCAACAACGGTGGTGGCGTCCAGTCCCTTGAGCGCGCCTTCGACCTGCTCGAGCGGATGGCGGACGCCGGCGGCGAGGTCGGCCTGAGCGAGCTGTCCGCGAGCAGCGGGCTGCCGCTGCCGACCATCCACCGCCTCATGCGGACACTCGTGGCGTGCGGATACGTCCGCCAGCAGCCCAACCGCCGCTACGCCCTCGGCCCGCGCCTGATCCGCCTCGGCGAGTCCGCCTCCCGGCTGCTCGGCACCTGGGCCCGGCCCTACCTGGCCCGGCTGGTCGAGGAGACCGGCGAGACCGCGAACATGGCCCTGCTCGACGGCGACGAGATCGTGTACGTCGCCCAGGTGCCGTCCAAGCACTCGATGCGCATGTTCACCGAAGTGGGCCGGCGCGTCCTCCCGCACTCCACGGGTGTCGGCAAGGCGCTGCTCGCCGGTTTCCCGCCGGAGGAGGTGCGCGCACTGCTGTCCCGCACCGGCATGCCGGCCGCGACCGAGAAGACGATCACCACGCCGGACGGCTTCCTCGCGGCCCTGGAGGAGGTACGCCGGGCCGGCTACGCGGTCGACGACAACGAACAGGAGATCGGCGTCCGCTGCCTGGCCGTCTCCGTGCCTGACTCCCCCACCGCAGCGGCGATCTCGATCTCCGGGCCGGCCGGCCGCGTGACGGAGGCGGCGACGGAGAAGATCGTGCCGGTGCTCCAGCAGGTCGCCGGCGAACTGTCCCAGGCACTGGCCACCCAGAACCACGCCTGACGCCGGAGGGCCTGAATTCTCAGCGCCGGCCCGGACATCTTCAGCCCGTCCGGCGTTTGAGGACGAGGCCCGAAGGGCCGACAGCGGGGGCCCAGGGGGCGGCAGCCCCCTGGCGGGGTCGAAGGGGCGGAACTAACGTCGCGGCTCCCCGAACAACTCCACCGCGTCGCGCACCCGCGTGAGCCCCGGGGACAGCGCGCTCACCGACCCGATCGCCCCCGCGATCAGCAGCAGTGACCTTCGCAGCCGCGGCGTCTCCGGCACCCCGTCGATCGTCATCGCGGCGAGAGCGGCGAGTTCGTCCTCGGCGATGCCGCGGTCGGGGAACTCGGCCGGATGCGCGGCGAGCTCGCGGCGCAGGCGGGACACCGCCGACCGCAGTTCCACCACCCTCAGGTCCTCGTTGCTGCCCGTCACCGGCCTCTGCCTCAAGCTCCGCAACAAAGCACTCCCCCTCGCACGCCGTTGTGCGCCAGCAGTACGCGTCCCCCGTCGAGCCCCCCTGACGGTGGTCGGGCGCCGGCGACGCGGGTCAGTAAACGCCACCGCTGCCGGGCGCGCCACCGTGCGGACCGAAATTCAGCCCAAGGAGACCCGGCGGTCTTGCGGGCGTCAGGTATGCAGGACCCATGACGGAGAAGAAAGCCCCGCCGGTCACCGGTCTGCTGCTCGCCGCCGGAGGTGGACGACGGCTCGGCGGGCGCCCCAAGGCCCTGCTCCGGCACCGCGGCCGACCGCTCGTCGAGCACGCCGTCGCAGTGCTGCGCGCGGCCGGCTGCACCCGCGTGCACGTGGTGCTGGGCGCACAGGCCGCCGCCGTACGGGAACAGGCGGAACTCGGTGACTGCGTGCTGGTGGAGAACCCGGACTGGGCGGAGGGGATGGGCTCCTCCCTGCGCGCCGGGCTGGGCTCGCTGGCCGGCACGCAGGCGAGGGCGGCGCTGGTCTCGCTCGTCGACCAGCCCGGCATCGGCCCGGAGGCGGTCGCGCGCGTGCTCGCCGCGTACGAGGACGAGACGTCGCTCGCCTCAGCCTCCTACGACGGCGTACGCGGCCATCCCGTGCTCTTCGGCGCCGCCCACTGGGCGGGCATCGCGGCGACTGCGACCGGCGATCGAGGGGCACGCGCCTATCTGAAGGAGCGGGAGGAGGCGATCGGGCTCGTCGAGTGCGGGGACGTGGCACGGCCGTACGACATCGACACCGAGGCGGATCTCGCCCACCTTGAGTAAGGGGGGTGGCACCCAGAGCCACGTTGCCTCGACTCAGAGAATCTCGATATCAACAAACGATTGAACTTCCACCATGAGGAAACTAGTATCCACTGTTCAGAAGCGCCCGCCTGCTCCGCGGGCGCCGCTAGCCGTATCCGGGAAGACTGGCACCCGGTGCCAGAAGCTCGACAGCTCGTCCACGTAGCTCGCTGAAGGAAGTGACAGCTCATGTCCGCACCAGCGCCGTCCCCGCTGGCCATCGTCGACGCCGAGCCCCTGCCCCGGCAGGAGGAGGTCCTTAACGACGCGGCCCTCGCCTTCGTGGCCGAGCTGCACCGCCGGTTCACGCCCCGGCGTGACGAACTCCTCGCCCGCCGTGCGGAGCGCCGCGCCGAGATCGCCCGCACCTCCACCCTCGACTTCCTCCCGGAGACCGCCGCGATCCGCGCGGACGACTCCTGGCGGGTGGCCCCGTGCCCGCCCGCGCTCCAGGACCGCCGGGTCGAGATCACCGGTCCCACCGACCGCAAGATGACCATCAACGCCCTCAACTCGGGCGCCAAGATCTGGCTCGCGGACTTCGAGGACGCCTCCGCCCCGACCTGGGAGAACGTCGTCCTCGGTCAGATCAACCTGGCCGACGCCTACACCCGCAACATCGACTTCACCGACCCGAGGTCCGGCAAGTCGTACGCGCTGCGCCCGAACGACGAGCTCGCGACCGTCGTCATGCGCCCGCGCGGCTGGCACCTGAACGAGCGTCACCTCCAGATCGACGGTGAGCAGGTCCCCGGCGCCTTCGTCGACTTCGGCCTGTACTTCTTCCACAACGCCCAGCGCCTGCTCGACCTCGGCAAGGGCCCGTACTTCTACCTCCCGAAGACCGAGTCGCACCTGGAGGCCCGCCTCTGGAACGACGTGTTCGTCTTCGCGCAGGACTACGTCGGCATCCCGCAGGGCACCATCCGCGCGACCGTCCTGATCGAGACGATCACGGCGGCGTACGAGATGGAGGAGATCCTCTACGAACTGCGCGACCACGCCTCCGGGCTGAACGCCGGCCGCTGGGACTACCTGTTCTCCATCGTGAAGAACTTCCGTGACGGCGGCGCCAAGTTCGTCCTCCCGGATCGCAACGCGGTCACGATGACGGCCCCGTTCATGCGCGCGTACACCGAACTCCTCGTCCGCACCTGCCACAAGCGCGGCGCGCACGCGATCGGCGGCATGGCGGCGTTCATCCCGTCCCGCCGGGACGCCGAGGTCAACAAGGTGGCCTTCGAGAAGGTCCGCGCCGACAAGGACCGCGAGGCCGGCGACGGCTTCGACGGCTCCTGGGTCGCCCACCCCGACCTGGTCCCGATCGCCATGGAGTCCTTCGACAAGGTCCTCGGCGACAAGCCCAACCAGAAGGACCGCCTGCGCGAGGACGTCTCCGTCCAGGCGGCCGACCTGATCGCCGTCGACTCCCTGGACGCCAAGCCGACGTACCCCGGTCTCGTCAACGCCGTCCAGGTCGGCATCCGCTACATCGAGGCCTGGCTGCGTGGCCTCGGCGCGGTCGCCATCTTCAACCTCATGGAGGACGCGGCCACCGCCGAGATCTCCCGCTCCCAGATCTGGCAGTGGATCAACGCGGGCGTCGAGTTCGAGAACGGCGAGAAGGCCACCCCGGAGCTGGCCCGCAAGGTCGCCGCCGAGGAACTGGCCAACATCCGCGCCGAGATCGGCGAGGAGGCCTTCGCGGCCGGCCACTGGCAGCAGGCCCATGACCTGCTCCTGGAGGTCTCCCTCGACGAGAACTACGCGGACTTCCTGACGCTGCCGGCGTACGAGCAGCTCAAGGGCTGAGCCCTCAGGAAGCAGGCTTGTCCGAGTGGCCCAGGGACTTTCCCGGGGCCACTCGGTCGCGTACGGCCTGCTTGACCGCCGTCGGCTCCGGGAACCCCTGGTCGCGGCGGTCCCAGACGACCTCGTCGTCGACGCGGACGACGAAGATCCCGCCCTTGCCGGGCTTCAGCGCCAGCTCGGACAGCTCCGTCTCGAAGGTCGTGAGCAGTTCCTGCGCCAGCCAGGCCGCGCGGGGCAGCCACCTGCACTGGGTGCAGTACTCGATCTCGACACGGCCCGACTCGCCCGAAGAAGCCTGCGTCATCCCAGGTGCACCGACCAATCCTGTTCAGCGGCCGGCTTGCCGTGCAGGTCGGGGACCCGCTTGAGCCAGTTCGGCCGTCCTTGCTGGGTCTTCGCCGCGCGCTGGGCCTCTTCGGCCGCCAGTTCCGCACGGCTGGGGAACTCGGTGGGCAGCCAGGCCGCGGACGCCCGCACGCGCGCGTGCAGGTACGTCACATAGGCCTCGCGGGCCTCGCCGGGCGAGGCGAAGTCGGTGAGCCAGGCGTCCGGTACCTCCGCGACGATCGCGCGCAGCAGTTCCTCGGTCACCTTGGGCGCGAGTTCGGCGTCGGCGGCGCGCACGTCGGGCCCGTAGTGGCCGAGGGCGTGGTGGCGGAAGTCGTACGCCTTTTCGGGGTCGGAGCCGTCCCAGCGGTGGTGGAAGACGAGGGCGGCGCCGTGGTCGATCAGCCACAGGCGCGGCGGGACGGTCCCGAGCGTCGGCCAGACCATCAGGTTGGAGCTGTGGACCGTACGGTCGACGTTCGCCGTCAGGGCGTCCAGCCAGACGATCCGGCCCGCCTCCAGCGGGTCGACGCGGAAGGCCTTGGCGACGTCCGGGGTGAAGTCCTTCGCGCCCGGCAGATAGTCCATGCCGAGGTTGACGCCGGCGCTCGCCCCGTGGAGGTCGCGTACCTCCTGGTGGGGCTCGCTGTCGGCGATCACCGGGTCGAAGTGGACCAGGACCAGTTCGGGGAAGCGCAGGCCGAGCGCGCGTGCCAGTTCACCGACGATCACCTCGGCGACCAGCGCCTTGCGGCCCTGCGCGGAGCCGGTGAACTTGACGACGTACGTGCCGAGGTCGTCGGCCTCGACGACTCCGGGCACGGAGCCGCCGGACCGCAGCGGGGTCACGTATCGAACAGCAGTCACATCGCGCAGCACATCGGCCAGGGTAGTTCAGATCATGTACGGGCCAGCGGGTTCGGCAGCGGACGGTAGCGGGCGTCCGCGCCGTCGGCGTTGGTCCAGCGCAGGAGCAGGTTCGTCTTGCCGGGGAGGGTGGGTGCGGTGAGCAGGCCGTCGATCTCGGGCAGGTCGTGGCGGGCGAGTTCGCTGCGCAGGGCGGGCCAGGGGTCCAGGGCCGGGTGGCGTTCGACGAGTGCCTCGGCGATCTCCACGAGGTGGTTGACGACCAGGCAGTACACCAGCCGTTCCCAGCCGGCCGCCCGTGACACCTCCGGCAGCAGCTTCACGCCCTCCGCGTCCCGGAAGACGGCCCGCACGGGGGTGCCGTCGCCGTCGACGGCGACCAGGGTGTTCTGGAGGTGTGCTTCGAGTACGACACCGTGCTCGGCGAAGGCCGCGAGGGCGGGCGGCACGACCACGCCGAGATACGCCCCCCACCAGGCCGCCGGGTCCGCCGCGGCGTCAAGTGGGCTGCCCTCGAAGCCCTCCACGAGGGCGGCGGCGAGCAGCGGGGTCGTGGCGGGCGGCAGACGGTCGTGGAAGCCGTCGCGGATCAGGACGGCGAGTTCCTCGAAGGCGAAGTCGGCGGTGCGGTAGCCGCGGTCGCTCAGCCAGGCCGCGGCGCCGGTGGCGAGGGCGGCCGTGGCCGCTGCGTCCGTGCGACGCAGCCTCAGCAGGTCGTGGCGCCACAGCCGGCGGATGTCGTTGGTGATCCGCACGTCGAGGCTGAATTTCAGGAACAGGTCGCGCTCGGGGGCGTAGAGCGTGCGGATCGCGGCCGTGGGCCAGGCGTCGAAACCGGTCGTGCCGAGCCGGATCAGCCGGCCGTCGGCGAAGGCGGGCGCGAGGTCCACGAGGTCGAGCTGCCAGGGGTGGGCCGGCAGCAGCCGATAGCCGGGCGGGGCCGCGCCGAGCGCGTCCAGGGCGGCGGTGTCCCCCTCCTCGACGACGGCGTCCTCGCGCAGCCCGAGCAGCGTCAGCGGGAAGCGGGCGTGCGCCTCGGGGGCGTACGGCAGCCAGGCCGCGACCGGGCCGCCACCGCGCGCCTTGGGGGCGGGGTGGTAGGGGTGGCCGGTGAGCAGGCACTGCTCCGAGCGCAGGTAGGGGTCGTCCGGCGGGGTGGCACGCGCGCGTGCGGTCAGCAGCGCGGCCACCGCGTCCCGGCTGTCGATCATCTCGGCGGGCAGTTCGTGGTTGGACAGACCGGTGTGGCGGCGCAGTTCGTCGGCCACGAGCTTGACGAGCTCGGTGTGCCCGACGCGCCGCCAGGTTCCGTCGGCGCGGACCTCGGGCTCGGCGGGCCGCCGTGCGCCGAGGACCCGCAGCAGGCGGCCCGAGCCGGGCAGTCGGTACACCCGCCGTTCGCCGGACGCACCGTGGGGTTCGGCCACCTCGCGCAGCAGGCAGTTCAGCAGGGGCGCGACCGCGTGGGCGTCGGCGCGGTCCGCGACGTCGGCGGCGGGTGGCGGGGTGAGGTGCACGCGATCCACTCGTTCTCTGCGGTCCGTTTCAGGACGGTCTCTTCAAGTCCGTTCAGGACGGTCTGTACGGTCCGTTTCAGGCGGGAAGGCGATCAGTATGTCTGTCGTCGGCGCCTGGCCCGACGTCCTACTCGTACCCGAGGAGCCCGCCCGTGCACCGTCCCCCCAGCGCCGAGGCCGAGGTCGCCGCAGAACTGGCCGACGTACGCCCCGGACTCGCCTCGCGGTTCGCCGCCGAGCTCCCCGGGGCCCGGGCGGCCGTCCTGACCCGGCTGTGGCGTGCCCTCGCGCACGAGCCGCTGCCCTGGATCGCCCGACGTGAGCGCGGCCGGGAGGGCCTCACCCTGCGCCTTTCGGACGGCCGCCGGCTGTACGGCCCGCACGCCGACCCGTACGCCACCGCCGCGTACGGCACCGCCGTACGACTCGACCGGGCGTCGTACGAGGATCCGGCCGGGCTGATGACCGCGCTGTCCGTGCCGCACGGGGCGGCGTTCGCCGCCGAACTCGGCCACAGCGTCGCCTCGTTGGCGCTTTCGCGGGCCGGGCGGGACGCTCACCCGAAGGTGTGGCCGGCCCGCGACTGGGAGTGGGAGCAGCGGGTCGTCGACGGGCATCCGTTCCATCCCAACTGCCGTTCCCGGCCCGGGTTCTCGGTCGCCGAACAGCTGGCGTACGGGCCCGAGCACCGGCCGGTGGTGACGTTGGGCATGGTGCCGGTGCGGGCGGACGAGTGCCTGGTGACGGGCCGGTGGCCGGACGGGATGCGGGACGGGGGACAGCTGCTGATCCCGGTGCATCCCTGGCAGGCCGAGCATGTGCTCAAGCGGCCCTGCGACCCCTGCGCCGACGGCCTCTGCGCGCACCCGCTGATGTCCCTGCGCACCCTCGCCCTGCCCGACGGACCGCACGTCAAGACCGCGTTGAGCGCCCGGCTGACGTCCTCGGTGCGGGACATCTCGGTGTACTCGATCTCCCTGTCGGCGACCCTGTCCGAGTTCGCGGAGACGCTGGCGGCGCGGACGGAAGGGCTGCTGCACATGACCCGCACGCTGGGGGCCGCCACGGCCGGCTCCCCCGATCTGGCGGCGGTGTTGCGTGAGTCGCCGCAGGAGTGCGCGGGGCCGGGCGAGCGGGTCGTACCCGTGGCCGCGCTCGCCACCACCGAGCTGCCCGAATCCCCGGCGTGGCTGGCCGAGTTCACGCGTCTCGCGCTCACCGTGGGGCTGCGGCTGCTGGAGTCGGGCGTGGCGCTGGAGGCACACGGCCAGAACCTGCTCGTGGTGCTGTCGGCCGACGGCTCCCCGGTGCGGCTGGTCTACCGCGACCTCGCCGACATCCGGGTCAGCCCGGCCCGGCTGGCCCGGCACGGCATCCCGGTGCCGGAGCTGACCGGCCGGATCGTCACCGACGACGTGCCGACCCTGCGCCGCAAGCTGTTCGGCTCGCTGGTGGCCGGGGCGCTGGCGGGTACGGCCGGATCGGGGACGGCGTTGCGCGGGGCGCTGGAGGCCGTCGTAGGGGAGTTGCCGGCCACCGTGGATCTCGCCGCGCTGCGCGACGAGCCGCTGCCGACGAAGGCGCTGTCGCTGATGCGGCTGTCGCCGGGGGCGCCCGGGGACCAGTGGGCGAAGCTGCCCAATCCGCTGGTCACCGAGGTGTTCTGACCGGTGGTCCGGCAGGTGGCGGGCCTCGTTTTGAAGCGTGACACCTCTGATCAATAAGATCCGCCGATGATCAGAACACAACGGCTGGCGGCCGGGGTCTGTGCCCTGCTCGCCGCGCTCACGGCCGGGATAGCCTTCCCGGCCGGGGCGAGCGCCGACGAGACCACCGCCACCGCTCCGAAAGTCGATCTCGTGATCGACGTCAGCGGTTCGATGCGGGCGAAGGACATCGACGGCCAGTCGCGGATGGCCGCCGCGAAGCAGGCCTTCAACGAGGTGCTGGACGCGACGCCGGAGGAGGTCCAGCTCGGCATCCGCACCCTCGGCGCCAACTACCCGGGCGACGACCGCAGGACCGGCTGCAAGGACACCGCACAGCTCTACCCGGTCGGCCCGCTGGACCGCACCGAGGCCAAGACGGCGGTGGCGACCCTGACGCCCACCGGCTGGACGCCGATCGGTCCCGCCCTGCTGAAGGCGGCCGAGGACCTCGACGGCGGCGAGGGCTCCAAGCGCATCGTGCTGATCAGCGACGGCGAGGACACCTGCGCCCCGCTCGACCCGTGCGAGGTGGCCCGCGAGATCGCCGCCAAGGGCATCGGCCTGACCATCGACACGCTGGGTCTGGTGCCCAACGCCAAGATGCGGGCGCAGCTCAGCTGTATCGCGGAGGCGACGGGCGGTACGTACACCTCGGTCGAGCACACCGAGGAACTCGCCGACAAGGTGAACCAGTTGGTGGGCCGGGCGGCCGACCCGGTGGTGACGCCGGTGGCCGTCGAGGGCGCGTCCTCGTGCACGAAGGCGCCGACGCTGAAGGCCGGTCTGTACACGGACCGCGAGGAGTTCGGCCAGGAGCGCTGGTACCGGGTGGACGTCGAGCCCGGCCAGGAGCTGCGCGCCTCGGTGAGCGTGGCGTCGGACCGGGCGATGAACCCCGACTACGGCGTCCTGCTGCGCGCGCTCACGAAGTCCGGCCGGGAGATCGTGCGCGGTGAGGCCGCGGGCAACGGCCGTACGGACGTGATCTCCACGGGTCTGCGCTACCCGAAGCAGGAGAGCGACGACGAGGAGGCTCCGGCCGAGACGGTGTGCCTGCTGGTCACGAACTCCTTCTCCGCGGCCTCCGGGGTGAAGACCACGCCGGGCATGCCGGTCGAGCTGACCGTGGACGTGGTCGACGCCCCGGCGCCCGCCGACGACGTGGCCTCCTTCGGCCTGGGGCGCGGCTGGTGGCTGCTGGGCGCCCTGGTGCTGTTCGGCTTCCTGGCGGGTCTGATCTGGGGCTGGCTGTCGCGCTGGCGTGTCGCGGTGTGGAGGACCAACTGATGAGGATCACACGCGCGTTGGGTGCGGCCCTGCTGACGCTGGGCCTGGCGGCGGCCCCGGCCGCGGCCGACTCGTCCCCCTCCCCCGGCGCTTCCGAAGAGGCCCCCACATCGGCGGGTACGTCGTTCCGTACGGCGGCGGAGATCGAGCAGGGACAGACCGCCACGGCGAGCGCCTCCACCGGTGACTACCTCTACTGGTCGTTCCCGGCGGACGCCGGCGTGCGGCCCACGGTGAAGGCGACGGTGAAGCTGCCCGAGGCTCACGCGGGCCAGACCTGGCAGATCGACGTCTACGACGGCCTGCGCCGCCGTCAGGCCTGCCAGTACGGCGCCCAGACCCGCACCGCTGCCCAGAACGCGGCCTCGGTCGAGCTGGCCTGTGTACTGCGGACCGTGCGCGCCTGGTCGGAGACCTGGGCCAACGACCCGCTGCCGGGCACCTACTACATCCGGCTGACGGCCGTCGGCGTGCGGACCGCCGACCTGGGGCAGCCGGTGGCCGCCGAGGTCCGGGTGGACTCCGAGGACATGGGCGGCGCGGCGGCGGTGGACGGCCGGCTGGCCGAACCGCTCGTCCCCGGCGTCTCCATGACGAAGGATCAGGAGGAGGACGAGAACAGCGCCTCCGCCGTCCTGTCCGACATCCGGCCCGACGACGGCTGGTCGTCCGGGTGGTGGTCCGACCGCTGGGTGTGGACCGGGATCGGAGCGGCCCTGGCCGCGCTCGCCGGTATCGGCGGGTACACGCTGACGCGCGGCTCGGGCCGGCCGTCCCGGGTGCCCCCAGGCGCCTGACACACCGCCACAAGGGGCTCACCGCGAGGGCGGTGGGCCCCTTGTCCGTTCACACCTCCCTGAGCGCCTTCGCGAGCGTCCCGGCCCCGGTGACCTCGATACGGCCGCCCCGTACGGCGTCGGCCAGGCTCAACTCCCCCCGCGCGACCGCCTCGCACGTCCAGGAGTCCAGGACCAGCCGTGCGTCGGGCTCACCGGGCGCGGGACCGTCGCCGTAGACCGGCCCGTCCTCGGCGCCGACGTAGAGATGGAAGTCCCCCTCCTGGAGCCGGACTTCGACCAGCCCCTCCCCTTCCAGCGACCGCATCAGCGGCAGGGCGAACCAGTGCGCGCGCACGGCGTCGGTGGGCCGCCGCTCGCCGAGTTCGGCCTGCCCCCACTCCCCCAGCGCCTGCAACACAGGGAGCAACTCCCGCCCGCGCGAGGTGAGTTCGTACACGTACGCCACGCCGGGCGGGGGCAGGCGGCGCCGCGTGCCTATGCCGTCCCGCTCCATGTCCTTCAGCCGCGAGGCGAGTACGTCCGTGCTGACGCCCGGCAGATCGGCGTGCAGGTCGGTGTAGCGCCGCGGGCCCGCCAGCAGCTCCCGGACGATCAGCAGGGTCCAGCGGTCGCCGACGAGGTCGAGCGCCCGGGCGGCGGAACAGTACTGGTCGTAGCTTCGGCGAGGTGACATGCGACGCAGTCTAGACATGTTGTTGGACTTTCCAAGCTCGAACTTGGTAAAACCAAGCAACACACGAAACCGGAGGGGCGAGCGCGCATGGAGTTCCGGCAGTCGAGCAAGCTGAGCGAGGTCTGTTACGAGATCCGCGGCCCGGTGATCGAGCACGCGAACGCGCTGGAGGAGGCGGGCCACAGCGTCCTGCGCCTGAACACCGGCAATCCCGCGCTCTTCGGCTTCGAGGCGCCGGAGGAGATCCTCCAGGACATGATCCGGATGCTCCCCCAGGCGCACGGCTACACGGACTCGCGCGGCATCCTCTCCGCCCGCCGCGCCGTGGCCCAGCGCTACCAGACGCTCGGCCTGGAGGTCGGCGTCGACGACGTCTTCCTCGGCAACGGCGTGTCAGAGCTGGTCTCCATGGCCGTACAGGCCCTGGTCGAGGACGGCGACGAGATCCTTGTCCCCGCCCCGGACTTCCCCCTCTGGACGGCGGTGACGACCCTCGCCGGAGGCAAGGCGGTCCACTACCTCTGCGACGAGCAGGCCGACTGGTACCCGGACCTGGACGACATGGCGTCGAAGATCACGGACCGCACCCGCGCCGTGGTCATCATCAACCCGAACAACCCGACCGGCGCGGTCTACCCCAAGGAGATCCTCGAGGGCATCCTCGACCTGGCCCGCCGCCACGGCCTCATGGTCTTCGCCGACGAGATCTACGACCAGATCCTCTACGACGACGCCGTGCACCACTCGGTCGCCGCCCTCGCCCCCGACCTGGTGGTCCTCACCTTCTGCGGTCTGTCGAAGACGTACCGCGTGGCGGGCTTCCGCTCCGGCTGGCTGGTGGTCACCGGCCCGAAGCAGCACGCGAAGGACTACCTGGAGGGCCTGACGATGCTGGCCTCCATGCGACTGTGCGCCAACGCGCCCGCGCAGTACGCCATCCAGGCCGCGCTCGGCGGCCGCCAGTCGATCCGGGAACTGACCACGCCGGGCGGGCGACTGTACGAACAGCGCAACGTGGCCTGGGAGAAGCTCAACGAGATCCCCGGGGTGTCGTGTGTGAAGCCCAAGGGCTCGCTGTACGCGTTCCCGCGGCTCGACCCCAGGGTGTACAAGATCCACGACGACGAGAAGTTCGTCCTGGACCTGCTGCTCCGGGAGAAGATCCAGGTGGTGCAGGGCACGGGCTTCAACTGGCCGGCCCCCGACCACTTCCGGATCCTGACCCTGCCGTACGCGGACGACCTGGAGGCTGCGATCGGGCGGATCGGGCGGTTCCTGAGCGGGTACCGGCAGTAGCGGCCGGGGTACGACAGTAGCGGCCGGGACAGTTGAGCCGGGTTTGCCGAGTTCGCCGATTCGCGATCACCGAGGACGGGGATGCCATAGAGTGCGGCCACTGATCTCTGGGGTCAGGGATGGGGGAACCGGCAGGTGTTCTTGTCTCGGAGTGGGTCCGACTCGCCATCGTTCTTACGCGGCCGTATCGGCCTGCTCCTCCTGCTCGTTGCCGTCGGGGGCAGCCCGTGGGTGCAGCGGCCGGTGTGGGACTTCTACATCGAGAAGTTCTACAGAGAGCTCTCCGGCGACGACACCGTACGCACGCTCACCGAAGCGGCCCTCGTCCCCGGCTGGGAGTTCTCGCCCGACCGGTACGGCAGAGTGACCTTCCTGGTCATCGACGACGTCTGCGTCGTGGCGCTGCTCGCGGGGCTAGCCCTCCTCGCGTCGCGACTGCTGCGCCACCGGGCGGGCTGGATCCGCTGTCTGGCCGTGGGTGTGCTGGCGACCGAGGCCCAGGCCCTGCTGCGGGTCGCTCTGCTCGACACCTTCGGCTCGGACGCCGAGGTGTCACCGGCCGGAACCCTGCTGAAGGACCTCACGCTCCCGGCCCTCGTCTTCGGCCTGGCGGCCGGCGTACTGCTCGCGCTGCTGACCGCCCGGCCATCCGGCAGCCGCGCCCCGAGGACCGCCGCCGCCCCGAGATCCGTCACCGCCCAGAGGACGTCAGCGGCCAGGAGGAGAAAGGGAGGGCTCGGCATGACGACCCCGCAGGTACGCATGCCGGTCGGGAGCACACCGGGTGACGTCACCCGCTATCTGTGCACCGCGGCCTACGTGGACGAACGGTTCGCCGACCGGGTGGTGGAAGAAGTTCTGGCCGACGAGGCCAGTGCCGTGGCCCCCTCACCCGATGTCGACCTGGTGTCGGTGGCACGCCACTGCCTGACGGCACAGGAACTGCGTCACCAGCGCGATCTGCGCCTGGCGGGGGCGTTCGCCGTCGTGGCGCTGCTCGCACCGTTGTGGCTGCTGTACGTCGCACTGCTCCTGTCGACCACTCGACGCCCCGGCGCCCAGCCGAGCCTGGCCACCCGCGGCCACCACCAGCCCGGCAGCAAGGCGCTGGTGTCCGGCGCCGTCACGGCCGCGGTGGTGGCACTGCTCGCCTTCTACTTCGCCTCCCTCCTCTCGTCGCTGCCTGTGCCGGGACTCTTCGGCTGGCTGCTCGGCGCCTATCTGGGCGGGGTGCCGGCCGTCCTGGCGTCGATCGGGGCGGCGGTGTTCGCCCACATGACGGTCGTGGACCACGACCGGGACATCGACCAGCTGCTGCGCACCACCATGACCCGCGACACGTTCGCCCGGCAGCCCCGTCCCACCGTGCCCCGGCGGCAGTGGATGGCCGAGCGGCTCGCGGCCGTCCGGCAGGCCCAGGTCGGCAACGTCACGGTGTACAGCGGGTACACCCCGTTCGTCGGCTACTCGGAGACCAGCTCAAAGTGGTCGCTCGCGGTGCCGCTCCTGCCCGCCGACGACAAGGCCGGCATGACCGCACGCCCCGCCGGGCCGGAGCCCTTCACGGTCGCCGAACTCATCGACCACGTCCGCGCACGACTGCGCGCGGTCGCCGAGCGCGGCGTCACCGACGGGGCGGTGGAAGCCGGCGAGGAGGCGCTCGGATCCCTCGTCATCGAGGACCGCGTCTTCGCGAACGGCACGACCATCGGTGACGACGAAAGGTTCATCGAGGCGGAGCGCAGCATCACCCCGACCGTCCGGCTGTCCCCCGAAGAGGTCGAGCAGATCATGCTGCGCCCGACCGGGACCGTCCGCCACTATCTGGCGGTACACGTCCCGATGTGGGGCGGGGACGTGGTGCCGAGCGTGTTCCTGCACTTCTCGACCGCGGGCAGAACACTGCACCTGCACTGCGACAACCATGTGCTCGGCCCGGTGGCCGCGGACTACCACGTCGTGGACCGCCTGCGCGGCCCGCTGGGCGCCGACGGCAGGCGCGGCCTGCTGCTGGCCTCCCTCGCCCGCACCGGCGGCGCGTTCTTCGCCGCGCCGTACCGAGCCCTGCGCCACGCCCGCTTCGAGACCCGGCGCACCAGGCGCATGGTGGACGAGCTGAAGGCCATGGAGCAGGACCCGGTCTTCGACTACGGCGCCCGGGTGAGTATCCGGGAGATGGCACTGAGCCCCGACTACCACAACTACTTCCAGGTCGTGGACGCCGGCCGGATCGTCTCCCTCGTGGAACGCCACACCCTCGCCGCCATCCGGGAGTTCCTCGACGCGCACGGCTACGACATCACCGACTTCCGCACCCAGCAGCAGACGATCCTCAACCAGGGCGTCATCCAGCAGGGCGGCATGAGCGTCATCGGAAACCAGGCGATCGGCGCGGGGGCGACCGCCACCCAGAACATCCCGCAGCAGTCCGGCGCCTCCGCCCTCAGCGCCGCCGGCGGCTCCGACAAGTAGGGGACTTCTCATGCGAAACGACGACGGGCGCCAGGGCCCTCCCGTCAACAAGGGCGTCATGATCAGCGGCGGCACCCAGTACGTGGGCAACCAGGCTGTGGGAGACGGCGCCCAGGCGTCCTCCGGCGCCATCTCCTTCCAGACGCAGGACCCGGAGCAGGCCGCTCGCACCGCCCAACTCCTTGCCGTCGTCGAGCGGTTGCTGGAGGAGCACCGCACCGCGCTCGCCGACCCCGACGCCACCAGCAGGGAACTGCGCCGACTGCGCGAGGAACTCCAGGAGGAGGAACCAGAGCCGACCGTCCTGCGGCGCGCCCTCCACCGGCTGAACGAGT
Organism: Streptomyces sp. AC550_RSS872; assembly: GCF_019049285.1. Classification (GTDB taxonomy): domain Bacteria; phylum Actinomycetota; class Actinomycetes; order Streptomycetales; family Streptomycetaceae; genus Streptomyces. Next base: position 119,778 of record NZ_JAGMUL010000020.1, on the reverse strand, counting down.
TCGTCCAGCCGGTGGCCCCGCTCGTCGTCGCGGTCGGACAGCTCGCGCAGTCGGTGCAGAGCCTGCCCGGGGTCTGAACCGGGCGCGCATTACGGCACCGACCGTCCCGGGGATCCGGCGACCGCCGTCCGGCCCAGTCCGTCCTGCGGCCGTCGGCGGCACTGTGACACGGTGCGGGGAGGCGAGCGGGAAGGGTGCGCGCGTGGGTGATCTCTTTCTGGTCCGGCACGGGGAGACCGAGTGGTCGCGGTCCGGCCGGCACACGGGCTCCACGGACGTGCCGCTCACCGAGCACGGCCGGGAGGAGGCCCGGCGGCTGGCCCCGCTGATCCGTTCCCATCGGATCGGGGCCGCCTTCGTCAGCCCCATGCAGCGGGGGCGGGAGACGGCGGAGCTGATCGGGCTGCACGACGTACGCGTCGACGTCGATCTGCGGGTGGGGTGCCCCCTCTGGGGGAGGGACTACGGCGGGTACGAGGGGGTCACGACCGTCGAGATCCAGCGTGAGCGGCCGGGGTGGTTCCTGTTCCGGGACGGGGTCGCGCCGGGGCCGCCCGGCCGTCCCGGGGAGAGCCCGGAGCAGGTCGGCCGGCGCGCCGACCGGATGCTGGGCAAGGTGGACGCGGCGCTCGCCCAGACCGAGGGGGCCGTGGTGCTCGTGGCACACGGCCACATCCTGCGGGTGCTCACGGCCCGCACGCTCGGGCTGCCGGCGGCGGACGGGGCGCTGTTCCAGCTGGCGACGGGCGCGGTGTGCCGGCTGGGCGCGGAGCACGGGCGGCCGGTGATCGCCGGGTGGAATGTCAGACCCGGGCCGTAGCCTTCCCAGCAGATGGGGCGCGCGCCTGCCCGACAGGGGCCGGTGCCTCGGGGCCCACGCCCGCGCCCGCCCGGGGAGGAGCACGCCGTGACTCGACCGCCGACCGCCGCCCAGCGGCGTGTCATCGATGCCGCCGACGCTGTCACCGGGCGGCTGAGGGGTACGGAGGCGCAGCTCGCGGCGCTGGTGAAGCGGGGGCTCGCCTTCCGGCACCCGCGGCTGCCGCACGATCACTTTCTGACGCCGGCCGGGCATCGCCTACGGGAGGCGGAGCCGACGGCGCCCGCGAAGGCCGGGGCTCCCGCGGCCGGCGGGGTGTTCGCGGCCCGGATCGGCGGCGAGGAGAACCCGCCGAGCACCGGTCCGGCCCGGGTCCGCGAGGTGCACAGCGCCTGGCAGGGGCTGCTGGAGCTGCGCCGGATGACCAACCCGGACGGGGCGATGGACCGGCCGTGCGGATGGGAGCGCACGCATCTGGTGCAGGCCGCCGCGCTCGCCCTGGAGGCCGCCGGGCACCGTCCGGCCGGGCCGGACTCCGCGCAGGGGTACCGGGTGCGGGCCACCCCTCAGCCGGAGGCGATCGCCGTGCACGAGCCGGACGCCGCCCGACTGCGGGCCTGCGCCGCCACACTGGAGAAGGCGGGGTGGCAGGTCGGCGAGCACACCGAACCTCGCACAAGGGCGCGATATCTGCTGGCATCCCCACGCCGGGTATGACGGGCATGATGGGCATGCCAAGATCGGTGCACAGGGCATCGACGGCGCGAAGGGGAAGCAGTGAGCGAGCCGTTTTCCGTCCGAATCACCGTCCGCGGCTACGAGACGGATGTGCAGGGGCACGTCAACCAGAGCGTGTACATCAACTATGCGGAGCACGCTCGCTGGTCGTTGCTCCAGGCCGCGGGCATCAGCCAGGCGGGCCTGATGGGCAAGGGTGTCGGCCCCGTCGCACTGGAGACGACGATCCGTTACAAGCGGGAGCTCCTCGCCGGTGACGAGGTCGACGTGACCTGCGCCTTCGAGTGGTCGGGCGGCAAGACGTTCCGTATCCGGCAGATCGTTCGCAAGGCGGACGGCACGGTGGCGGCCGAGCTCACGGCGGTCGGTGGTCTGCTGGATCTCAAGGAGCGCAGGATGGTCGCCAACCCACAGGACTACTTCAAGGAACTGGCCACGGATCCGGGCCTGTTCGGGCTCTAGGCAAACCGACGGTCTCCTCGCCGTGGTGGCGCTGGTGCCGACGGCGGTCGAGTTGAGGAAGCGTCAGAACCGAGCACAACCATTCGCATACCCGATGGGTCACACCATGCAGGAGCAACCACCTCCAATGGAGACCAGGGGGAAATATGCGATACGCGCGTTCTGTCCTGTCCGCTGCCGCGTTGGCGGCTCTGACGGTGGGCACCACAGCCGCCCTCACGGCGCCCGCCTCCGCCGCACCCAACACCACCCCGCAGAAGGTCTGCGGGAGCAGCTACAAGACGGTGAACTCGGCGGCCGTCGGCTCACTGGGCACCGTCTACCTGACGTACAACGCGTCCAACGGCAAGAACTGCGTGGCGACCATCCGCAACAACCCGGGCACCGCCGTCGACATGTCGGCGTGGATCTACGTGTCCGACACCGAGCAGTACGACGAGGACTACGGGCAGTACACGTCGTACGCCGGACCGACCTACGTCTACGGCAAGGCGCATTGCGTGGACTGGGGCGGCCACATCAAGAACGTGTACGTGCAGGTGACGGGCTCCAACTGTGGTGCCCTGAAGGAGAACCGGGTGACCTTCACCCGGTGACCCGGCCACGGAGACCCCGCTCGCCCCGGCAGACTCACGGAGTTCTGCCGGGGCGAGTTCGTGTCTCCGGTGGCGCCGGTGCCGGGCTGCCGTGTGGTCGCCCGCCTCATGGCGTGGCAGGGGCCCGGGGGGTCGTCCCGGTGATCTCCTCTCCCGCCTCCATCGGGTGGGTCACGTCCTGGGCGTCCTGGCCACCCCCGCCCAGGTGGTTGAAGACCAGGTTCAGCAGCACCGCCGCCACACAGCCCGTCGAGATGCCCGAGTCGAGGACGATCCGCGCCGTCTCCGGGAAGGCGTGGTAGAACTCCGGGGCCGTGATCGGGACGATGCCGACGGCGAGCGAGACGGCGACGATCAGGACGTTGTTGTCCTTGTCGAGGCCGGCCCGCACAAGGGTCTGGATGCCGCTCGCGGCCACCGAGCCGAAGAGGACGACGCCCGCGCCGCCGAGCACCGGCCGGGGTACGACCGCGATGAGCGAGGCGGCCATCGGGCACAGGCCCATCAGCACCAGGAAGCCACCGCCGACGGCGACGACGTACCGGCTGCGGATCTTCGTCATCGCGACCAGGCCGATGTTCTGCGCGAAGGCGCTGCACATGAAGCCGTTGAACAGGGGGCTGATCGCCGAGCCGAGGGTGTCGGCGCGCAGGCCGGCCGCGATGGTCTTCTCGTCGGCCGGGCGGTCGACTATCTCGCCCAGCGCCAGCATGTCGGCCGTCGATTCGGTCATCGACACCACCATCACCACGCACAGCGAGATGATCGCGGCGAGCTGGAACTGCGGGGCGCCGAAGTGGAACGGGGTCGGGAAGCCGATGACGTCCGCGTCCGCGACGGGGCCGAAGTCCGTGACGCCGAACGGGATCGCCGTCAGCGTCCCGGCGACCAGGCCGAGGAGCACGGCGATCTGCTTGACGAAGCCCGTGGTGAAGCGGCGCAGCAGCAGCACGATCAGCAGGGTTCCGGCCGCCAGGCCCAGGTTCGTCGCCGAGCCGTAGTCGTGGGCCGCGGGGTTGGGTCCCTGTGCCCAGCCGAAGGCGACCGGCAGCAGGGAGATGCCGATCAGCGTGATGACCGTACCCGTCACCACCGGCGGGAAGAAGCGCACGGCCTTGCTGAAGAAGGGGGCGGCGAGGAAGCCGAGGAGGCCGGCGACGATGACCGCGCCGAAGATGATCGGCAGGGCGTCGGACTTGTCCTCGGTGGAGGCGACGACCGCGGTCATGGGGGCGACGCCGGCGAAGGTGACGCCGTTGACGAACGGCAGCCGGGCGCCGATCTTCCAGATGCCGAGGGTCTGGAGGAAGGTGGCGAGGCCGGCGGTGAAGAGGCAGGCGCCGGTGAGGAAGGTCAGTTCGGCGGCGGTCAGGCCGATGGCGGCGCCGACGATCAGGGGTGGGGCGACGACTCCCGCGTACATGGCGGCCACGTGTTGCAGGCCGGTGGTCGCCATTTTCAGGGCGGGGAGTTTCTCGTCGACGGGATGAACGGACTGAGCGGACACTGGCTCTCCTCCGGTCGGTTGCACGTCGGCTCTGACGTGGGGTTCAAGGAGGTGGTGCATACGGTCGTGCGGGACCGGGGACGGTCCGTCCTGGGGGAAACGGTGACCGTTCCGGGGCGCACGCGTTCACGCGCGCCCCGGAGACGGCCGCCATGGACCCCGCTCGGGTCCACGGCCACCGGTCGGGAGCCGTCCCTCCCGACCGGAGATCTTGGGCCGGTCAGGCCTGCGCGGTGATCCGCGCGAGGCGCCGGGCCTCGTCCCGCGTCGAGCGGGCGATGGCGTCCTCGTCGGCCGTGAGCAGCCGCCCGTCCGCCACGATCTGCCGGCCGCCCACGAACGAGGCGGTGACCGGGGCCGCCGCGCCGAAGACCAGCGCGGTCACCGGGTCGGCGATGGAGGCGTGGGCGAGGGTGTCCAGCTTCCACAGCACGAGGTCGGCCAGCTTGCCCGGCTCCAGCGAGCCGATCTCGGCGGCGCGGCCGAGGACCTGCGCGCCGCCGTACGTCCCGAGCCGCAGCGCCTGCCGGGCGTTCAGGGCGGCCTCGCGGTGGGCGCCGAGGCGGTTGATGAGCAGGGCGTTGCGCAGTTCGGTGTGCAGTTCGCCGGACTCGTTGGAGGCAGTGCCGTCGACGCCGAGGCCGACCGGGACGCCGGCCGCGAGCATGTCGGGGACGCGGGCGATGCCGGCCGCGAGGCGGGCGTTGGAGGACGGGCAGTGGGCGACACCCGTCTTCGTACGGGCGAAGGCGGCGATGTCGGAGTCGTTCATGTGGACGCAGTGGGCCATCCACACGTCCTCGCCGAGCCAGCCGGTGGACTCGAAGTAGTCGGTCGGGCCCATGCCGAACAGCTCGTGGCAGAACTTCTCCTCCTCCACGGTCTCCGAGCCGTGGGTGTGCATGCGCACGCCGAGGCGGCGGGCCAGCTCGCCGCCCTGCCTGAGCAGCTCGGTGGAGATGGAGAAGGGGGAGCAGGGGGCGACGGCGACCTGGGTCATCGCGTCGAAGGAGGCGTCATGGTGCCGCTCGACGGTCTCCTCGGTCCCGGCCAGCGCGCCTTCGAGGGTCTCGACGGCGAAGTCCGGCGGCAGTCCGCCGTCCTTCTCGCTGCGGTCCATGGAGCCGCGGGCGAGGGTGAAGCGGACGCCCATGTCGCGGGCGGCGCCGATGATGGCGCCGGAGAGGTCGCCGGAACCCTGCGGGTAGACGTAGTGGTGGTCCATGGCGGTGGTCACGCCGCCGCGGGCCATCATCGCCAGCGAGCCCTGCGCAGCCGCACGCACCATCTGCTCGTCGATACGCGCCCAGGTCGGGTAGAGGGCGACGAGCCAGTCGAAGAGGTTGTGGTCCGTGGCCAGGCCCCGGGTGATCCACTGGTAGAAGTGGTGGTGGGTGTTGACCAGGCCGGGGGTGACCAGGTGCCCCGTGGCGTCGATACGGCGTACGACGTTCTCGAGGCCTCCCGGGGCCTTGCCCGCGCCGAGCGACTCGACGCGGTTGCCGGCGATGACGACGTACCCCGTCGCGTACTCGGTGTCCTGCGCGTCGACGGTGGCGATCGAACAGTTCTCGATGACGATGCGCCGGCCTGCTGCTGCCATGGTTCGCCCCTTGGTCTCACGGGTCGTGTGCTGCATCGGAGAGGGCACGGCAGGACCCTGGGAGGTTTGAGTGCCGTGACCGGGGAGGCGGGTTCCCCGGTCACGGGTGCCGAAAGGGGAAGGATCAGAGGTTGGTGAGGTCCACCGGGATCTTCGCCTCGCAGCCGTCCCGCAGGATGGTGGCCTCGATCAGGCCGTAGGGGCGGTCGGCGGCGAAGTACACCTCGTTGTCGTTCTTCAGCCCGAAGGGCTCCAGGTCGACGAGGAAGTGGTGCTTGTTCGGCAGCGAGAAACGGACCTCGTCGATCTCGCTGCGGTTGTTGATGATCCGCGAACCCATCTGGTACAGGGTCTGCTGGAGGGAGAGCGAGTAGGTCTCGGCGAAGGCCTGGAGCATGTGCTTCTTGGTCTGCTCGTAGGACTTCTCCCAGTTGGGCATCCGCTGCTCGTCGTCGGTCCAGTTGAAGCGCCAGCGGCCGGATACCTGGGTGGCCAGGATGCGGTCGTACGCCTCCTTCAGCGTCGTGTACTTGTCCTTGACGTAGCCCCAGAATTCGGAGTTGGTCGAGTTCATCACGACGAGGTCCTTCAGGCCGGAGACGACCTCCCACTTCTCACCGTCGTAGGTGATCTGGGTGACCCGGGTCTCCTGGCCCTTGCGGACGAAGGAGTGCTTTACCTCGTCGGCGCCGATGAACTGCGAGTTGGCGTCGGAGGCCTCGATCCGCTCCCAGGCGTACTCCTCGATACGGATCCGGGCGATCTTGATCGGCTCCTGGCTGGTCACGAAGTGCCGGGCCAGGTGGATGCCGAACTGCTCGGCCGACTCGATGCCGTACTCCTTCGCGAACGCGTACACCGTGTTCTTGGTGGTGTCGGTCGGCAGGACGTTGGCGTTCGAGCCGGAGTAGTGGACCTCGTCCATGTCGCCGGAGAGGGCGACGGAGACGTTCAGGTCCTTGATGTGGTGGGTGGCGCCGTCCCGCGTGATCTTTACGACTCGGTTCTCGGCCTTGCCGTACTGGTTCTGTCCCAGGATCGTGGGCATGTCTGCTAGCTCCCTCGGTATACGGAGTAGCCGAACGGGTTGAGCAGCAGCGGCACGTGGTAGTGCTCCCCGGGCTGCACGGCGAAGGTGATCGCCACCTCGGGGAAGAACACGGCACCGCTGTCCCGATTCGCGGGGGCGTCCTGCTGCGCATCGGCTTGCTTCTTCTCGAAATACGGTTCGACGGCGAAGTCGAGCCGTACGTGTGTGGTCCCCTCCGGCAGCGCCGGGAGGTCCTTGCACCGCCCGTCGGCGTCGGTCGCGGAGCCGCCCAGCGTCCGCCAGTCCCCTCCCTGCCCGTAATGGGCGGACCGCCCACTGCGGGCTGCGAGCTGAATGGCGACGCCCTCGGCGGGGCGGCCGATGCTGGTGTCCAGGATGTGGGTGGACACCGAGGCGGTGGTGCTGGTGCTCATGGCTTGGTCAGTCCTCTTCGACGAGTCGGGCGAGCCGGATACGGTTGATCTTGCCCAGCTCGGTGCGGACGATCTCCCGCTCCTGCTCCGGCGAGTTGCCGATCCGCTCCTTGACCGCATCGCGCATCTGCTCGCCGGTCCGGCCGGTGGCGCAGATCAGGAAGACATGGCCGAACCTGTCCTGGTAGGCCAGATTGAGTTCGAGCATCTCCGCCCTGAGCTCCTCGGAGGCGCCGGCCATGCCGCGCTGCTCCCGGGCCGAGGTCGGGTCGCCCGGCTTGGGGCGGCCGATCGGCGGATGCCCGGCCATCGCCTCCTGGAGGTCCGCGGCGGTCAGCTCGGCCATGGCGGCGTCGCTGGCCTCGTAGAGGTCGTCGGCGGTGGCGTAGGGACGGGCGGCGAGCAGCCGCTTCGCCCATGCCGTGGAGGCGCACGCCTCGTGGAGCGCGGCGAACGCCGCGTGCTCCTCGAGGGCGTTGAACCGGGTCAGGCCCGGGGGCGTGGAATTCGACGTCACGGGAGCCTCCGTGGCCGCGCAGGGCCTTCGTACTGAACGGGCGTGCCGATAGCTAACGCCCTACGACGACGAGACGTCAACACTTTGTTGAAAATTCGCGGTGACGAAACCGGGCAGGCCCTTCACCCGGCCACCTCAGGCGTTCTTGTCCCGGTTCAGATAGTTGTAGACCGTGAAGCGGCTCACCCCGAGCGCGCTCGCCACGGTCTCCACGCCGTGCCGCACGGAGAAGGCGCCCCGCGCCTCCAGTATCCGCACGACCTCCTGCTTGGCCTTGCGGTCCAGGTCGGCCAGCGGCCTGCCCTTCCTGCGCTCCATGGCGGCCAGGATGTGATCCAGGGAGTCGGCGAGCTGGGGCAGACGTACGGCGACGACATCGGCGCCCGCCCAGGAGAGCACGACGTCCTCGGGGCCGGCCTCGTCGGGCGGGAGTATCTCGCCGCCCATGGCGTCGACCAGCGGCTTCACGGCCGCGATGAAAGGCTCGTCCCCGGCGCCGGTCACTCTTCGCCCTCCCCGACCACGTTGAGCTGGAGGGAGATCCGGGTGGCACCGGCCTCCAGGCTCCTGCGCAGCAGGGCGTCCACGGCGGTGAGCACGGTGTCGGCACCACCCTCCGCCGTGTTGCCGAACGGACCGACGTCGACCGCGTCGAGCGCGGCCGCCTCGATCACCTCGCGGGCCGCCAGCGCGTGCGCGGGCGCCTCGTCGAGGTCGAAGGGCTCGGTCGTGAACTCCACTCTCAATCGCACGCGGTCAACCTAACGCGCGGCACCGCCTTCCGCCGAGCCCTCTTGACAAGCTGGGACACACAACGGCAATCTTCCAATACGCAGAAACTAACTTCCGCAATACGGAATCTCGACACGGAAGGGAGCGCCGGCGATGGGATTCGCAGAGCAGCGCTTCAACGTCAACCTGTCGATCCTCTTCACGGAACTCCCGCTCCTGGAGCGTCCCGCGGCCGCCGCCGCGGCCGGCTTCACCGCGGTCGAGCTGTGGTGGCCCTGGGTCGACTCCCCCACCCCCGAGCAGTCCGAGCTCGACGCCCTGAGGAAGGCAATTCAGGACGCGGGCGTCCAGCTCACCGGCCTGAACTTCTACGCCGGTCAGCTGCCAGGCCCCGACCGGGGCGCCCTGTCGGTCCCGGGCGAGGAGTCGGAGAAGTTCCGCGCCAACATCGACGTGGTGGCGGACTTCGCGGCCTCGCTCGGCTGCAAGGCGCTCAACGCCCTGTACGGCAACCGCGTCGAGGGCGTGGACCCGGCCGAGCAGGACGCGCTGGCGCTGGAGAACCTGGTCCTCGCGGCCCGGGCGGCCGACCGCATCGGCGCCATCCTGCTGATCGAGACGCTGAACAAGCCGGAGTCGCCGCTGTACCCGCTGGTGACCGCCCCGGCCGGCGTCGGCATCGTCGACAAGGTCAACGAGGCGACGGGACTGGGCAACGCGAAGTTCCTCATGGACCTGTACCACCTGTCCATGAACGGCGAGGACCTGCCGGCGGTGATCGAGCAGTACGCCGCGAAGACCGGCCACGTGCAGATCGCCGACAACCCGGGCCGCGGCGCCCCCGGCACGGGGACGCTGCCGCTGGAGGAGCTGCTCGATCAGCTGGCGAAGGCGGGTTACGAGGGCTGGGTCGGGCTGGAGTACAAGCCGGGTGACCGTCCGAGCGCGGAGGCCTTTGGCTGGCTGCCTGCCGAGCAGCGCGCCGCCCGTTGACGGCAGCGTCTCCGGGGGCTGCCGCCTCCAGACCCCCGCTTCGGCCCTTCGGGCCTCGTCCTCAAACGCCGGACGGGCTGGATGGTGCCGGCCGGCATCCATTCGTTTACGCACCACAGCAGTTCAGAGAGGTACCCCCATCATGAGCAACCTCCCCAAGATCGCCTGGATAGGCCTCGGCATCATGGGCTCCCCCATGTCCGAGAACCTGATCAAGGCGGGCTACCAGGTCACCGGCTTCACGCTGGAGCAGGACAAGCTGGACCGACTGGCCGCCGCCGGCGGCAAGGCCGCCGGTTCGATCGCCGAGGCCGTGAAGGACGCCGACGTCGTCATCACGATGGTGCCGGCCTCCCCGCAGGTCGAGGCCATCTCCTACGGCCCCGACGGCATCCTCGAGAACGCGAAGTCCGGCGCCCTGCTGATCGACATGTCCTCGATCACCCCGCAGACCTCGGTGGACCTGGCGAAGGCCGCCAAGGACAAGGGCATCCGCGTGCTGGACGCCCCGGTTTCCGGCGGTGAGGCCGGTGCCATCGAGGCCGTACTGTCGATCATGGTCGGTGGCGAGCAGGCCGACTTCGACGCCTCGAAGCCGATCCTCGAAGCCCTCGGCAAGACCATCGTGCTGTGCGGTCCGCACGGTTCGGGGCAGACCGTGAAGGCGGCCAACCAGCTGATCGTCGCCGTGAACATCCAGGCGTGCGCCGAGGCCGTGGTATTCCTGGAGAAGTCCGGCGTCGACCTCCAAGCCGCGCTGGACGTCCTCAACGGCGGTCTGGCCGGCTCGACGGTGCTGACGCGGAAGAAGGACAACTTCCTGAACCGCGACTTCAAGCCCGGCTTCCGGATCGACCTGCACCACAAGGACATGGGCATCGTCACCGACGCCGCCCGCAACGTCGGCGCCGCCCTGCCGGTCGGCGCCGTGGTCGCCCAGCTGGTCGCGTCCCTGCGTGCGCAGGGCGACGGCGGCCTGGACCACTCGGCACTGCTGCGGGCCGTGGAGCGCCTCTCCGGCGCCCAGGTCTGACAGGTCCGACCTCGCCAGACCCCACCCCGAGACTTCCGGGCGGCGCCTCCGCTGACACCTGTCCTGTCGCGCCCAGGCGGGGGCGCCGCCCGGAACCCACCGCTGCAAACAACTTCAACAAACTGTTGACGTTCAGATTCTCCCACTTCTAGGCTCCATCAAGCGGAAAGAGTTTTCCGCTGCCACCAGCACGGAAGTGCCACCGCACGGAAGGTCCACGATGTCGAAGCGCGTGCTCACGACCGAGGCCGGCGCCCCGGTCGCCGACAACCAGAACTCCGCCTCCGCCGGCGTCGGCGGCCCGCTCCTCCTTCAGGACCAGCACCTGCTGGAGAAGCTGGCGCGCTTCAACCGCGAGCGCATTCCGGAGCGCGTGGTGCACGCCCGGGGCTCCGGCGCGTACGGCCACTTCGAGGTGACCGACGACGTCACCGGCTTCACCCACGCCGACTTCCTGAGCGCGGTGGGCAAGCGGACCGAGGTGTTCCTGCGCTTCTCGACCGTGGCCGACAGCCTGGGCGGCGCGGACGCGGTGCGCGACCCGCGCGGCTTCGCGGTCAAGTTCTACACGGCGGAGGGCAATTACGACCTCGTCGGCAACAACACCCCGGTGTTCTTCATCAAGGACCCGATCAAGTTCCCCGACTTCATCCACTCGCAGAAGCGCGACCCGTTCACGGGCCGTCAAGAGCCGGACAACGTCTGGGACTTCTGGGCGCACGCCCCCGAGGCCACGCACCAGGTGACCTGGCTGATGGGCGACCGCGGCATCCCGGCGTCGTACCGCCACATGAACGGCTACGGCTCGCACACCTACCAGTGGACGAACGCCGACGGCGAGGCCTTCTTCGTCAAGTACCACTTCAAGACCAACCAGGGCGTCCGCTGCCTGAGCGCCGAGCAGGGCGCCGAGCTCGCGGGCAAGGACCCCAACTCGCACCAGACGGACCTGCTCCAGGCCATCGAGCGGGGCGTGCACCCGTCCTGGACCCTCTACGTCCAGCTCATGCCGGCGGCCGAGGCGGCCGACTACCGCTTCAACCCGTTCGACCTCACCAAGGTCTGGCCGCACAAGGACTACCCGCTGCAACGCGTGGGCCGGCTGGTCCTGGACCGCAACCCGGACAACGTCTTCGCCGAGGTCGAGCAGGCCGCGTTCTCCCCGAACAACTTCGTGCCGGGCATCGGCCCCTCTCCCGACAAGATGCTCCAGGGCCGTCTGTTCGCGTACGCGGACGCCCACCGCTACCGCCTGGGCGTGAACCACACGCAGCTGGCGGTGAACGCGCCCAAGGCGACGAGCGCGCAGAACTACGGCCGTGACGGCCTCATGGCGACCAACTCCCAGGGCCGCGGGGCGAAGAACTACGAGCCGAACTCCTACGACGGCCCGGTGGAGACCGGCCGCCCGCTGTCGGCCCCGCTGGCGGTGACCGGCCACACCGGCACCCACGAGGCCCCGCTCCACACCAAGGACGACGACTTCTTCCAGGCCGGCGAGCTGTACCGGCTCATGTCCGCCGAGGAGAAGTCCCGCCTGATCGCGAACATCGCCGGCGGCCTGTCCCAGGTCTCCCGCGACGACGTGATCGAGAAGAACCTGGCCCACTTCCACGCCGCCGACCCCGAGTACGGCAAGCGCGTGGAGGAGGCGGTCCGCGCCCTGCGCGAGGACTGAACCCCCAGACTGCGTCCATCTCCTGACGAGTAGTCAGGAAATGGACGCACCGCCCGCGCCACAGCGCCGTTCGACCCGGATGAGGGGTGGTCGACCGGTGAGTGGGCGCGGGCAGCGTGAGGACCGCGGCGGCGTGCGAGCCAGTGCGGTGGTGAAGGTCCGGGCCTGCTTCTCGACCAGAGGGAAGAAGCCCCGGTTCCGTCGCTGCCGCCGCGGTCCCGAGCCCTCGAGACCCCGTCCGGCGGCGCGAATGTCCTGTCGCGCCCAGCCTCGCACCGTCGGACGGCCACCACCGCATACCTCACCGGCTGAAGAGCGCCGGGTACGGACGGTCCCGTACCCGGCGCTCTTCGGCGTCCGACCGAACATCCGCACGTGGTGGTCCATCCGCCCGCGCTGGACGGCTCACGCCGGGTCACCGAGGGCGACGAGACCCTGGGCGTCGCCGCGCACATGGACGACGGTCGGCGAGATCCTGCGCCTGGCCCCGAGGAGCCGTGAGCCCGCACGCACGCACGTCTGCCGACGTAGGACTAATACGCAAACCTCAAATCAACCTCTGAACCTCGCCCAAGGGGCTTCAACTACCGCCCTGCTCGGGCACATTCTCGTCACACGGGGCCCGCCGACACGGGGGCGGCGGGCCTCGACGGGGGAGCACGACCCCACGGGGGAGCACGGGGGCACGAAAAGGGGCGGTCCAGCCTTTTGGCTGGACCGCCCCTTCTGTGTCCGGGCGTACGGGACGAGCTCGTCGGACCTGTCAGACCTTCAGCGGCTTGATGGACGTGGGCGCGTGGTCCGGCTCCGTCGCGATCTCCTCGAACTCCACGACGTTGCTGATGTCGTTGGTGGTCGACATGGAGATGTTGGTGACCCGCTCCAGGATCGCCTCGACGACGACCGGCACCTGGTGCTCGGCGGCGAGCTTCTTGGCCTGCTCCAGCGCCGCGCCGAGCTCCGCCGGGTCGGTCACGCGGATCGCCTTGCAGCCGAGGCCCTCGGCGACCTTGACGTGGTCGACGCCGTAGACGCCGAGCTCGGGCGAGTTGATGTTCTCGAACTCCAGCTTGACCTGGAAGTCGATGTCGAACGCCCGCTGCGCCTGACGGATCAGGCCCAGGTAGGAGTTGTTCACCAGGACGTGGACGTACGGGATCTTGTGCTGCGCGCCGACCGCCAGTTCCTCGATCATGAACTGGAAGTCGTAGTCGCCGGACAGGGCGACGACCTGCGCCTCCGGGTCGGCCTTCGCCACGCCCAGCGCGGCCGGGACGGTCCAGCCGAGCGGGCCCGCCTGGCCGCAGTTGATCCAGTGCCGCGGCTTGAAGACGTGCAGCATCTGGGCGCCGGCGATCTGCGAGAGTCCGATGGTGGAGACGTACCGGGTCTCCGGGCCGAAGGCCTTGTTCATCTCCTCGTAGACGCGCTGCGGCTTGATCGGGATGTCGTCGAAGTGCGTACGGCGCTGGAGGGTGGCCTTGCGCTCCTGCGCGGAGGCAGCCCACGCCGAGCGGTCGGGCAGCTTGCCGGCCGCCTTCAACTCCCCTGCCACCTGGACGAACAGCTCCAGGGCGGCCTTGGCGTCCGACGCGATGCCGTAGTCCGGGGCGAAGATCTTGCCGATCTGGGTGGGCTCGATGTCGACGTGGACGAACTTCCGGCCGGCCGTGTAGACGTCGAGCTTGCCGGTGTGGCGGTTGGCCCAGCGGTTGCCGATGCCGAGGACGAAGTCGGACTCCAGGAAGGTCGCGTTGCCGTAGCGGTGCGAGGTCTGCAAGCCCACCATGCCGGCGTTCAGCTCGTGGTCGTCGGGCAGCAGGCCCCAGCCCATCAGGGTCGGGACGACCGGGGTGCCGGTCAACTCGGCGAACTCGACGAGGAGTTCGGCGGCGTCGGCGTTGATGACACCGCCACCGGCGACGATCAGCGGCCGCTCGGACTCGTTGAGGAGAGTGATCGCCTTCTCGATCTGGGCGCGGGTCGCGGCCGGCTTGTACGCCTGGAGCGGCTCGTACGTCTCCGGGTCGAACTCGATCTCGGTGAGCTGGACGTCGATCGGCAGGTCGATGAGGACGGGGCCGGGCCGGCCGGAGCGCATCAGGTGGAACGCCTGCTGGAAGACGCCGGGGACCTGCGCGGCTTCGAGCACGGTCACGGCCATCTTCGTGACCGGCTTGGCGATCGAGGCGATGTCGACGGCCTGGAAGTCCTCTTTGTGGATCACGGCGGTCGGCGCCTGGCCGGTGATGCACAGGATCGGGATGGAGTCGCCGATCGCGGAGTACAGGCCGGTGATCATGTCGGTGCCGGCCGGGCCGGACGTGCCGATGCAGACGCCGATGTTGCCCGGGTGGGTCCTCGTGTACCCCTCGGCCATGTGCGAGGCGCCCTCCACGTGGCGGGCGAGGGTGTGGTTGATGCCCCCGGAGGCCTTGAGGGCCGCGTAGAAGGGGTTGATCGCCGCGCCCGGCACGCCGAACGCGTTGCTGACACCCTCGCGCTTGAGGATCTCGACTGCCGCTCGGGCAGCGGTCATACGAGCCATTGAGTACTCCTGCTTCGGCTGTCGGATTCGCACTCCCGTCGCGCCCCGCGGTGAGCAATTCCGTGAGATGTCTGTTCCGCAGTATTTTCCGTATCGCGGAAACACTTTTCTACTATCTGGAAGCAATGTAGGTGGGCCGATGAAGACCGTCAAGAGGCGGACAACCGGCCGCCCCCTGGAGGACGATGGGAGCGCTGTCCCGATACGAGGTCGTCCTGGAGTGGGCCATGTCCGAGAGCGTCTCGGTGCGCTGTCCGGCCTGCCGGCGGGAGCATCTCTACGCGGCGCCCGTCTACCCGTGCGCCTGCGGCACGCCCGTCGCCCCGACGCTCGACCCCCTCGGAGCCGCGACGACCGTCGTCCACCGCTCCTGGGACGACGAGTGGGTCCCCGTCCGCTGCACCGAGTGCGGCCGCGACAACGAGTGGCCCCGCCCGGAGCTGGGGTGCCCTTGCGGGGTGCTGCTGCGTGTGGCGGTGGCGGAGAGGGGCGCGGACGGGAGCGGGGGCGGAGATGGGGGCGTGGGCGCAGATGGGGACAGGGATGGAGAGGCGGGTGCGGGGGCGGGGGCGGCGGACACGGGCACAGACACCGACCCGGGCACGGACACGGACGTGGACCCGGGCGCGGACGCCGACCCGGGCTCGGGCATAGCCCCAGACCCGAGCGCGGGCGGGGACGCGAACACGGGCTCGGGCGTGGACGGAGTAGGGGGCACGGGCCCGGCCGTGGACGGAGAGGCGGACGCGCAGGCAGCCGCGGAGACCATGGGCATGGGCATGGGCACGGTCGCGAAAGCCGTCCCGGGCACGGACGTGAACGCGCTCCCAGACCTGGGCACAGACGCACCCACGGACCCGGCCCGGGGCCCGAGCCGGGAGGTGAACGCGGATGCAGACCCGGGCGCGAAAGCAGAGCCGGCCCCGGATGCGGCCCCGGGCGCGGACACGGACACGGACGTGAACGCAGACGGGGGCCCATGCACGAAAGCGGACGCCCACGCAGTCCTGGGCGCGGACGCACCCCCTGCGCCGGACCCAAGCGGCGACGTGAACCCGGGCACGACCCCGGTCGCAGGCCCGGCCACGGGCCCAAGCGCGGGCATGACCGCAGGCACGGCCACGGACACGGACACGGGCGCAGACCCCGGCACGGACACAGGCCCGGCCAAGGACCCAAGCACGGACATGACCCCGGCCACGGGCCCGAGCGCAGACATGACCACAGGCACGAACACGGGCGCAGACCCCGGCACGGACGCAGGCCCGGCCACGGGCCCAAGCACGGACATCGCCCCGGCCATGGGCCCAAGCACGGACATCACCCCAGGCATGGACACGGGCGCTGCCCCGGCAGAGGACATCGCGGCCACCCCCCGCCGCCCCTTCCAGCCCATCACCATCCGTACCGCCCGCGACGCCGTCACGGCCGCCGCCGTCTATCTGCGCTGGCTCGGATATCGGAACATCCGCCGTGCCGACCAGCGGCCTCCGAGCGGGATCGGGATCGCCGCGCACGGGCTGCTCGCCCAGGTCGACCCCACCGTGGCGCCGGCCTCTCTGCGTGACGTGGAGTGTCTGTGGCTGACGGCCATGACGGAGTCGGCGGCCTGCGTCTACTTCTCCCTCGCCGGGTACGCCCCCGACGCCCGCGCCCGCGCCGACTCGCTGGGCGTCCCGCTGTTCGTGCTGGACCTCACGGGCACACCCCAGCCGGTCAACAGCCTCGCCGACGACCTGGAAGCGGAGGGCGCCCGGTAATCCGCTCGCGCCGGGCACCACCGCCGACGGACACTCGGCCCATGCGCATCCGCCCCGCCACGCCCGACGAGCTTCCGGCCCTCCAGGACATCGAGCGGGCCGCGGGAGCCGCCTTCCGCGACCTCGGCATGGCCGCCGTCGCCGACGACGAGCCGCCCGCCCTCGACGTCCTGGACCGCTACCGCCGGGCGGGCCGCGCCTGGGTGGCCTGCGACGCCGACGAGCGCCCGGTCGGCTATCTGATCTGCGAGCCCGTCGACGGCGCCCTGCACATCGAGCAGGTCTCGGTACATCCGGACGCGGCCCGGCGGGGCGTGGGCCGCGCCCTCCTCACGTACGCCACCGACCGCGCATGCGAGGAAGACCTGGCCGCTCTCACCCTGACCACGTTCACCGACGTCCCGTGGAACGCGCCGTACTACACCCGCCTGGGCTTCCACACACTGGACGAGGCCGAGCTCACCCCGGGGCTGCGCAGAATCCGCGCCCGCGAGGCGGAACTCGGCCTCGGCCGCTGGCCCCGCGCATGCATGCGCCGCGACCGGCCGGGAGCGGCCGGCATCTGAGGCCCTGTCGTCAGATTCCCGCCTGCCGCGCGGCGCCATGCACGCTCCCCCACGACGCCGCGCGGCCCGCCCTTCGGGCGGACGACGGGAATGTGACGACGGGCCTAGGCCGATCCGGTCCCGTACCTCTCCCGCAGGTCCACCTTCCGTACCTTCCCGGACACCGTCATCGGGAAGGACTCCAGGATCCGCAACCGGCTGGGGATCTTGTAGTGCGCCAGCTGCCCGTCGCAGAAGGCACGCAGTTCCTCCAGTGTCAGCGGATCCGCCGCGTCGCGCGGGATGACACAGGCCAGCACCTCCTCGCCGTACCGCTCGTGCGGCACCCCGACGACCTGGACGTCCGCGATCTTCGGGTGGGCGTACAGGAACTCCTCGATCTCGCGCGGGTAGATGTTCTCGCCGCCCCGGATGATCATGTCCTTGATCCGGCCGACGATCTCGACATAGCCGTCCTCGCGCATCGTCGCCAGGTCACCGGTGTGCATCCAGCGACCCGGGTCGACGGCCTCGGCGGTCTTCTCGGGCTCGTTCCAGTAGCCGAGCATCACGCTGTAGCCGCGGGTGCACAGCTCGCCCGCCGTGCCGCGCGGCTGGGTCACGCCGGTCGCCGGGTCGACGATCTTCACCTCGATGTGCGGCAGGACGCGGCCGACCGTGCCGGTGCGGTGCTCGAGGTCGTCGTCCCGCCGCGTCTGGAGGGACACCGGGGACGTCTCGGTCATGCCGTAGCAGATGGAGACCTCCGCCATGTGCATCTCGGCGACGACCCGCTTCATCACCTCCACCGGGCAGGGCGAGCCCGCCATGATGCCGGTGCGGAGGGTGGAGAGGTCGTACGACGCGAAGTCGGGGAGGTTCAGCTCCGCGATGAACATCGTCGGGACGCCGTACAGGGACGTGCAGCGCTCCCGCTGGACCGCCTCCAGCGTGGCCTTCGGGTCGAAGGACGGGGCCGGGATCACGATGCAGGCGCCGTGGGACGTGGCGGCCAGATTGCCCATGACCATGCCGAAGCAGTGGTAGAAGGGCACGGGGACGCACACCCGATCCTGCTCGCCGTAGGCGATCAACTCCCCTACGAAGTAACCGTTGTTGAGGATGTTGTGGTGCGAGAGCGTGGCCCCTTTGGGAAAGCCCGTCGTGCCCGACGTGTACTGGATGTTGATCGGGTCGTCGCAGGACAGCTCCTCGAACCGCGCCGGCGTCGCCCGCGCGACCAACGCCTCCCAGCTGGGGTCCCCGATGTACACGGTCTCCCGCAGCTGCGGGCACTTTCCGCGCACCTGCTCGACCATCGCCCGGTAGTCGCTCGTCTTGTGGCTGAGGGAGGCGAAGAGGAGGGAGACGCCGGCCTGGTCGAGGACGTACTCGACCTCGTGGGTGCGGTAGGCCGGGTTGATGTTCACCATGATCGCGCCGATGCGGGCCGTGGCGTACTGGACCAGGACCCACTCGGGGCAGTTGATCGCCCAGATGCCCACCCGGTCGCCCTTGGCGACCCCGCTCGCGAGCAGTGCGTACGCCAACTCGTCTACGTCGGCGGCGAATTGGGCGTACGTCCAGCGCCGCCCGGACGGTACGTCGACCAAAGCCTCCCGGTCCGGCCAGGTGGCGACGGCCCGGTCCAGGTTGGCTCCGATGGTGTCGCCGAGCAGCGGCGTGTCCGCGGTCCCGTGGGTGTACGACGACTCGGCGCTCATCGGAAGTCCTCCTCGCGGTACTCGGCGTCCGAGCCGGCCGCCGTGGCCTCGCGCAGCTCGATGCGGCGGATCTTGCCGGAGACGGTCTTGGGCAGCGGCGCGAACTCCAGGCGGCGGATGCGCTTGTACGGTGCGAGGACCTCCCGGGAGTGCTCGAAGAGCACCTTGGCCGTGTCGGGCCCCGGCTCCCAGCCCTCCGCCAGGACGACGTACGCCTTCGGCACCGCCAGCCGCAGCTCGTCCGGCGCGGGCACGACGGCCGCCTCGGCCACCGCCTCGTGCTCCAGCAGGGCGCTCTCCAGCTCGAAGGGACTGATCTTGTAGTCGGAGGCCTTGAAGACGTCGTCCGCGCGGCCGACGTAGGTGATGTAGCCGTCGGCGTCCCGTGAACCGATGTCCCCCGTCCGGTAGTAGCCGCCGGCCATCGCCTCCGCCGTACGGTCGGCGTCGCCGTGGTAGCCGGTCATCAGGCCGACGGGGCGGGCGGACAGATCGAGGGCGATCTCGCCCTCCTGGGCTCCCGGGGCGCCGGAGACCGGGTCGAGGAGTTCGACGCGGAAGCCGGGGCTGGGGCGGCCCATCGAACCGGTCTTCAGGGGCTGGCCGGGGCTGTTGGAGACCTGGACGGCGGTCTCGGTCTGCCCGAAGCCGTCCCGGATGGTCACCCCCCAGGCACGCCGGACCTGCTCGATGACCTCGGGGTTCAGGGGCTCACCCGCCGCCACGACCTCGCGGGGCGGGGTGCGCAGGGCGCTCAGGTCGGCCTGGATGAGCATGCGCCAGACGGTCGGCGGGGCGCAGAACGTGGTGACGCCGGCGCGGTCCATCTCGGCCATCAGCCGGGCCGCGTCGAAGCGGGTGTAGTTGTGGATGAAGACGGTCGCCTCGGCGTTCCACGGGGCGAAGAGGTTGGACCAGGCGTGCTTGGCCCAGCCGGGCGAGGAGATGTTCAGGTGCACGTCGCCGGGCTTGAGACCGATCCAGTACATGGTGGCCAGATGCCCGATCGGGTACGAGGTGTGGGTGTGCTCGACCAGTTTGGGGCGGGCGGTGGTGCCGGAGGTGAAGTAGAGCATCAGGGGGTCGTCGGAGGCGGTCGGCCCGTCGGGGGTGAACTCGGCGGAGGCGGCGTACGCGTCCTCGTACGTCTGCCAGCCCTCCCGCGCCCCGCCCACGCTGATGCGCGTGTAGCGCCCGGGCACCTCGTCGAACTTGTCACTGTCCTCGGCCCGCACCAGCACATGCCGGACGCGTCCCCGTTCCACGCGGTCGCGCAGGTCGGCCGGGCCGAGCAGCGGGGTGGCCGGGATGACGACGGCGCGCAGCTTCATCGCTGCGAGGGCGGTCTCCCACAGCTCGGCCTGGTTGCCGAGCATGACGAGGACACGGTCCTCGGCCCGCACGCCCCGCGCCCGCAGCGAGTTGGCAACGCGGTCGGACCGCTCGGCCATCTCGGCGAAGGACAGCCGGACCTCGCTGCCGTCCTCCTCCACGATGTGCAGCGCGAGGCGGTCGTTTCCGGCCGCGATGACGTCGAACCAGTCGAGCGCCCAGTTGAACCGCTCGGGCCGGGGCCAGGCGAAGCCCTCGTAGGCGGTGGCGTAGTCCTCGCGGTGTTCGAGCAGGAAGTCCCGCGCACTGCGGAACTGCTCCGTCCCCGTCTTCATCTGTCCTCCTGGTTACCGGACCTTGCCGGGCGGCTCTCTGTCATCGTGTAATCCGTGACGTGGGTCTCACTACCCCCGAACGGGGGTGTGCGCTCGGGAAACAGCGGTGAAAGGGCGAGCACGTGGCAGTGGACACGGCCGCATCGGTGGAGATGAGGAGCGCGCTGGTACGCCTGCGCCGCTCGACGGGACTGCCCGTCGCCTTCGGCGGCATGGTGGAGCCGGGGCGCCCGCGGATGCGCATCAGCGAACTGAACGGCACGGCGACCGGGTCCCTGAGCAGACTCGCGGTGACCGCCGGCAACGGCCTGGGCGGCAAGGCCGTCGCCCTCGCCCGCCCCTGCGCGGTCACGGACTACTCCGTCTCCCGGCAGATCACCCACGAGTACGACGCCGCGGTCGCCACGGAGGGCCTGCGTTCGGTGCTGGCGATCCCGGTCGTCGTACGACGCCGGGTGCGCGGTGTCCTGTACGGCGCCCTGCGCACGGCCCAGCCGCTCGGCGACCGCACGCTGACGGCGGCGGTGGATGCGGCGCGGGACGTGGAGCAGGCGCTGGTGGTGCGGGACGAGGTGCGGGGGCTGCTGGAGGCGGCCCGGCCGCGGACGGCGCCGTACGAAGACCGGGGTGCCGCCTGGGAGCAGGTCCGCGAGGCCCACGCGGCCCTGCGCGCCCTGGCCCCCCGCATCAGCGACCCCGCCCTGCGCACGGAACTCCTCGACGCCTGCGGCCTCCTGACGGAGGGGCCCACCTCCGCACGGGCCGACCACCGTGACGCCGTGCTACTGGCCCCCCGCGAAGTCGACGTACTGACCTGCGTGGCCGCCGGCACGACCAACGCGGTCGCCGCCGAGCGGCTGGGCCTGCGCACGGAGACGGTCAAGAGCTACCTGCGCTCAGCCATGCGCAAGCTGGGCGCCCACACCCGCGGCGAGGCGGTGGCGGCGGCACGACGGGGTGGGCTGCTGCCGTAGGGGCGGGACAGGTCGGCGGGGTGGTCGCGCGCACGGCGGACAGGGGCGCTGCCGCAGAGGCCGGGCGGAGTCGTGGCAGGCGGGGTGAGCGGGGTAGGTGCGGCAGGCAGGGGCGATGCGGTAGCCGCCGCGGGCCGGGGTGGCGGAGTGAACGCGACGGACCGAGGCACCGACGCGGACGCGGCCGACAAGGTCGACGCCGTACCCACGGCAGGCGGAGTAGAGGGTGTGGACGCGGCGGACGGGGAGGACGGCACGAACACGACGGACAGCGGCGCCGCCGCAGCCACGCGGACCGGCGCGGCGGCGTGAACACGACGGACCGAGGCACCGACGCGGACGCGGCGAAACGGGCCGCTGCCCTCCCCACGGCAGGCGGAGCAGAGAGTGTGGACGCGGCGGACAGGGACGACGGCACGAACACGACGGACAGCGGCGCCGCCGCAGCCACGCGGACCGGCGCGGCGGCGTGAACACGACGGACCGAGGCACCGACGCGGACGCGGCCGGCGAGATCGCTGCCCTCCCCGCGGCGGGCGAGGTAGGTATGGATACGGCGGACGGGGTCAACGGTGGGAACGCAGCAGGCAGGGGCACTGCCATAGCCGCGGCAGACCGGCGCGGCTTCGTGAACGCGACGGACCGAGGCGGCGACGCGGACGCGGTCGGCAAGGTCGGTGCCGTACCCGCGGCCGATGGGGTAGGCATCGGGGATGGGGCAGACAGCGTCGAAGGCTCGAACGCAGCAGGCAGGGGCGCCGGGGCAGCCACGGCGGCCACGGTCGGCGGCGTGAACACGGCGGGCCGGGGCGGCGGCATGGATGCGGCGGGCAGGGGCGTTGGCACAGCCGACGCGGAGCGGGCCGTAGCCGGTCGTCGGCGTGTGGTTCAGCACGCCCCGACGAGCGTCCATTCATTCATCGGCGCCTTGAATTTCTCCCAGACGATCGTGAACCCTCCACAGCTGTTATTTGCCTCACCATGTCGTCCGTCCGAATTTCAAAGATCCGTTGCCTAATATTGGCCCGGACACGACACACGGAGGGGAGCGGTGACCGTGCGACGGGACTTCAAGGAGCCTGCCAGATGCCGCCCCGACCTGGTCATCGGCAGGGAGGAACTGTTCACGGCGGCACGTGAGCAGCTCGGGCGGGGCGGCAGCGTGCTGCTTCACGGGCCCGCCGGAATTGGGAAGTCGACCGTCCTGCGGGCATTGGCCGGGGAATACGGCGGGGCGGCGCGCACCGTGCTGCGCTGCTCGCCCACGGAGTCGGAATCCCACCTTCCCTTCCTCGCCCTGGCCGACCTCCTCGGCCTGGTCCTGGACGAGGTGTCCGAGCGGCTCCCCGCCGCGCAGCGCACCGCGCTGGAGTCGGCGCTCACCGGCCGCGGCGAGTCCACCCTCCAGCGCGACGGCCTCGCGCTGCGCCTGGCCGTACTGTCCGCGCTGCGCGCCCTCGCCGCCACCGGCCCCGTCCTCGTCGTCGCCGACGACCTCCAGTGGCTGGATCCGGCCAGCGCCGAGCTCCTCGGTTTCGCCGCCCGGCGGCTCGGCGACACCCCCGTGCGCATGCTGTTCGCGGTCCGGACCGAGGGCCAGGAGTACGACCGCCATCTACGCGCGTCCCCGCCCGACACCCTCGCCGTGCGGCTGGGCCCCCTCTCGCGCGCCCAGCTGTCCGCCCTGCTCGACCACCGCGGCTACACCGGCCTGCCCCGCTCCACGGTCCGGGACATCCACCGCACCAGCGGCGGCAACGCCCTGTTCGCCCTGGAACTGGCCCGCGCCCTCGCCGAGAACCCCACCCCGCCCCGCCCCGGCGAGCCCCTGCCAGTGCCCACCTCGCTGCGCGCCCTGGTGCTGAACCGCCTGGAGATGCTGTCCGAGGAGGCCCGCCGCACCCTCCTCGTGGCGAGCGCCGGTGCCCGCCCGACGGTGGCTCTGCTGCACGCGGCCGGCCGGGACAACGCCGAGGCCGAGACCGCCCAGGCGGCCGCGCTCGGGCTGCTGGCGACCGAGCCCGAGGGTCCCGCCGTACGGTTCGCCCACCCGATGGTCTCGGCCGCGCTGTACGCGGAGGCGCCCGCGCAGGAGCGCCGGGCCGCACACGCCGCGCTGTCCACGGCGGCCTCCGACCCGATCGAACGCGCCCGGCACCTGGCCCTCGCGACCCACGGCACCGACCCGGAGGTCGCCGCCCGCCTCGCCGAGGCCGCGGCCCTGGCCCGGGACCGGGGCGCGCCGTCAGTGGCCGCGCAGCTGGGGCTGCTCGCCGCCCGGCACACGCCGGCGGACAGCGAGCCGAGCCCGGAAGTGGTGCGGCTGACAGCCGCCGAGGACGCGATCACCGCCGGTGAGCTGGACCTCGCCCGGGACATCGCCCGGGAGGTGCTGAGCCGTACGACCGTGCCCGAGGACCGGGTGCGGGCCTGGATCATCGTGATCGACACGGCGGGCCACGCCATGACGGAGGTCGACGCGATCTTCCCGCAGGCCCTGGCCGACGCCGGCGACGACCCGCGGCTGCTCGCCCTGGTCCACTACCAACTCACCTGGCGCGCCCTGCTCGTGGAGGGCGACTTCGACGAGGCCCGCGGCGAGGCGGCGTACGCGGCGGAGCTGGCCGGGCGGGCCGGCGACCGGTACACCGAGCTGATGGCGCTCGCCTTCCAGGCCCAGATCGAGACGCTGATGGGCCACGCGGACGCGCCCGCGACCATCCGGCGGGCGCTGGAGGAGCCGCAGGACCCGAGGGTGGCGTGCCATCACAACGGCGCCGGCTACTCCCGGTTCCGCTGGCTGATCATGAGCGACCAGCTGGCCGAGGCCCGCGCCACGGTCACCGCCCTGCTGCGCGAGGTGCGCAGGCGCGGGTCGGTCGAGAGCGAGGTGCACTTCCTGCGCGGGGTGGCCGAGACCGAGCTGCACTCCGGGCACTGCGGGCGCGCCCTGGACCTGGCCCGCGAGAGCCTGCGCCTCGCCCGTGACACGGGGATCGGCGAGGTCGCCTCCGCCGTGCTGACCTCGCTCGCGGAGGCGGCGGGCGGCGAGGTGGACCGGGCGCTGGCGCTGGCGCGCGAAGCCGTGGAGCACGCCGAGGAGGACGGCGACCAGATGTACGTCTCCCGTGCCCTGGCCGCCCTGGGGCACGCCCAGTTGGTGGCCGGGGACGTCGAGGCGGCCGTCGTGTCGCTGCGCCGGGTGCGTGAGGTGGAGCAGGGCCTCGGCATCACCGACCCGGCGCGCGGTCGCTGGCACGGCGACCTCGCCGAGGCACTGGTACGCAGCGGCGAGATCGCGGAGGCACAGGACGTCATCGACGTCACGCGCGAGGTGGCCGTGCGGCTGGACCGTGAGAGCGTGCTGGCCGTACTGGACCGCGCCGAGGCACTGCTGCGCGCGGCACGCGGCGAACGGGACGCCGCGGTGGCCCAGTTGACGTCGGCTCAGGACCGGCTCGGCAATCTGGGCTACAGCCTGGAGGAGGCCCGGGCCGCGTTCGCCCTGGCCCAGCTGCGCACCCGCACTCCCGGTCCGACGTCGTACGACGAGGCGGCCCGGCTGTTCCGCCGCTGCCGGGCCCTGCCCTGGCTGCGGCAGGTCGAGGCGGCCGCGGCGGCGCGTCCCGTGGGGGCGGCCGCCGCCCCCACGGTCTCGCCGCCGAGCGGTCCCGACGGCCTGGACGGGCTGGCCGCTCTGGACGGGCTCGCCTCGATGGAGCGTCAGGTCGCCGCACTCGTCATGGAGGGCGCGACGAACCGGGAGATCGCCGCGCGCCTGTTCATCAGCGTCAAAACGGTCGAAGCGACGCTGACCCGCGTATACCGCAAGCTGGGGATCCGATCGCGGGTCGACATCGTCAGACTGGCGGCGGGGCGCCGCACGACGTGAGTTCACCCGTCTTTGTCGGTCCGCGGAGGTTTGACCGAACCCGACCGAGGGTTTTCCCTGCCCAACTCCCTTAGGGGGTTCCCTCATTGGGAAGGGGAACTTCCGGGACCTACCTTGAGTGCGTGCCGCTCGCCGGGCACACGGGGGTCGGTCCCGCGGCCCCCGTGCACAACCCCCCACACCCGCGCGACCCCCCACCGGCAATTCCCCCTGAGGAGTCTCATGTTCGGGCTCACCCGTGCAAGAAAGACCGCCGTCGTCGCGGCGACCGCTGCCGCCGCCGCGACCGCACTGCTCAACGCCCCCACCGCCGAGGCCGCCTCCTCCCGCATCGTGGGCGGCACCACGACCACGACGACCGCGTACCCGTTCATGATGCAGATCACGGACGCCTCGCAGAAGCAGTTCTGCGGCGGCACGCTGGTGTCGGCCACCAAGGTCGTCACGGCGGCCCACTGCCTGGCCGGCGAGAGCGCAGGCAGCGTCCGCGTCGTCGGCGGCCGCACCTACCTCGACGGCACGAACGGCACCGTCGCCAAGGTCAGCGACATCTGGGTCCACCCGGACTACACGGACGTCACCGAGGGCAACGACGTGGCCGTGCTGACCCTGTCCACGTCGATGCCGTACACCCCGGCGTCGTACGTCGGCTCCTCGGACACCGGCGTGTACGCGGCCGGCACCACCGCCCGCATCATCGGCTGGGGCACCACCTCCTCGGGCGGCAGCTCCTCCAACCAGCTGCGCACGGCGACCGTGCCGACGGTCTCCAACTCCAGCTGCGCGAGCTCCTACGGGTCGGACTTCATCCCGTCCGACATGGTCTGCGCCGGACACACCTCCGGCGGCGTCGACACCTGCCAGGGCGACAGCGGCGGTCCCCTGATCATCGGGGGCGTCCTGGCAGGGATCACTTCCTGGGGCGAGGGCTGCGCCCAGGCCGGTTACCCGGGCATCTACACCCGGCTGACCACGTTCTCGGACGAGGTGACCGAACAGGTCGAGTCCTGACCGGGAACGGGTGAGAGACCAGGGGGCGTTGCGGGCCTCCACGAGCGGCCCGCAACGCCCCCTATCCATGTCCGCGCGCCCCGGGGTTGAATGGCCGCAATCGTACGGAGGTGATGGGCATGGTGTCCGCCGATCGGCTGCTGGCCTTCGCGGCCATGTCACTGCTGGTGATCCTGATCCCGGGACCCAGTGTGCTGTTCATCATCGGACGGGCGCTGGCCCACGGCCGCCGCACCGCGGTGGCGACGGCCGTCGGCAATGTCTTCGGCTCGTATCTGCTGGTGGTCGCGGTCGCGGTGGGCATCGGCTCGCTGGTGGAGCGATCCGTGGCGATCTACCTCGCGATCAAGCTGGCGGGCGCGGCCTATCTCGTGTTCCTCGGCGTGCAGGCTTTCCGGCATCGCAAGGAACTGAGGGTGTCGGCGACCGGACCGGCCTCGGCACGTCCGGCCCGCGGTGACCTGCGGACGGTCCTCGACGGCGCCCTGGTCGGCCTCACCAACCCCAAGGGCATCGTGTTCTTCGCCGCCGTACTCCCGCAGTTCGTGGACCAGTCGGCGGGCCGGGTCCCCATGCAGATGCTGGTGCTGGGCCTGGTCCCGATCCTGATCGGCCTGGTCACGGACACCCTGTGGGGGCTGACCGCGTCCGCGACCCGCACCTGGTTCGCCCGCTCCGACCGGCGGCTGTCACTGATCGGCGGGGCGGGTGGCTTCACCATGATCGGGCTAGGGGTGACGGTGGCGGTGACGGGCCGCGCGGACTGAGGACCTGTGCCCGACTACGCAATGACGGTCCCGAAGCGAATGTCGTAGGCCTCCTCCGGGTGCGTGACCTGAAGCATGCGCGCCGCTTCCTCGGTCACTTCCCTCCGCCGGGCCTTGGTGAGCGTGCTGAAGGGCTCGATGACGAGGGCGTCGCCGAGGATCCGCCACACGCCCGCGAGGAAGCCGTCGACGAGGAGCGGGCAGTAGAAGGTGTTGGCCTGCCAGGTGCGGCCACGGTTCGCGGGCGGGATCACGCGGGTGCGGTCGGCGTGGGAGAGGAGCAGGTTGTCGAACTCGGGCAGGAAGCGGGGCGGGGCCGGGGTGCCGGGGTCGGGGCGCGGGGCGTCGGGGAGGTCGAAGAGCTCGACGCCGTTCTCGTCCTGGAAGGTGAGCAGCCGAGGGCGGAGCCGTTCGAAGGCGGCGCGCATCCGGGTCAGCCCTGACCAGGTCTGCATGTCCCTCACGGAGGCCGGCCCGAAGGCGGCCAGATAGCGCAGCACCGTGTCGTCCGGGGAGGCGGCCGGCTCGGCGGGGCGGCCCAGCCAGTGCTCGGCGGTGGTGAGGGAGACCTGGGCGCTGCGGCCCCACAGCCCGCGTGGCGTGACCTGCACGAGGGGGAGCGCGCAGCGGGCGGCGATGGCCAGGGACTGCGGGTCCGCGTCCGGCCACTCGGCGCTGAGGGCCTCCCGCAGCTGCTTCATGGTGCGGGGCTCGGCCTCGACGAGGTCGCGGGCGACGACGGCGAGCCGGTCCAGGTCGACGCCGACGAGGCCCTTGCGGAAGAGCTTCACCTCCCGGTCCCGGACGGGCTGGACCAGCGGACGCAGGGTGAGGCTGTCGTCGGCGGTGTGCAGATGGATCGTCGAACGCAGGGTGACGATGCGTACGGCGCTGCGGTCGGCCAGCGGCCCGGCGAGGTCCTCGGGCGTGAAGCCGTCGAGACGGGCGGCGAGGGCGTAGTACGGCGGTTTGACCTCCTGGGCCTGGAGGCCGACGAGGTGTTCCACGGCCGCCATGGCGGACAACGGCGAGCGGCGCAGCAGGAGCTGCCGGTCGAGGGTGGCACGGTTGAGGGCGCGGGTGGTGAGGACGGGGCCTGTTGCGGCCACCGCTTTCGCCGCCTTGGTCGACTTCGTCATGCTCCGCACGCTAGTGAGGCTTGCGGACAGCTGCGGTCCGCAACTCTCACGGAATCCAGGATCGGCCGGCCCCGCCCTGGTCATTCGCCCCGTATATCCTGCTCCGAGATCACGCACACGCACACGCAGGCACAGGCACAGGCACACTCGCAGGAACACGCACAGACCCACTGACACGCACGTACACGTACTCGTCGTCTCGTCCGGGAGGCAGCCGCCATGTCCGAGCGACGCGCCCGCCCCGCCTCGAAGAACCCCATGAAGTCCGTGTGGCGCCGAGCCCTGACCCCGCCACGGCCCCCGGAGCCACCGCCCCCGGCCCCGTCGACCTCCTCTTCGGCAGCCGACTCCACCGAGGTGGCGAGCGTCGTGGAGGCGGCGTTGTACCAGGACGGCGTCCGGGTCTCCTCCCCCGCCACCCTCGCCGAGACCTTCCACGAACTGCGCGACCAGCCCTCCGGCATGGCCTGGATCGGCCTGGCCCGCCCGACCGAGGCCGAACTCCTCTCCCTCGCCGCGGAGTTCGACCTGCACCCGCTCGCGGTCGAGGACGCCATGGAGGCTCACCAGCGGCCCAAGCTGGAGCGCTACGGCGACACCCTCTTCGTGGTCCTGCGTGCGGCCCGCTACCTGGACGCACCCGAGGAGGTCGACTTCGGCGAACTCCACGTCTTCGTCGGCCCCGACTTCGTGATCACGGTCCGCCACGGCGCCGCCCCCGACCTCTCGGCGGTGCGACGCCGCATGGAGGAGACTCCGGAGCTGCTCAAACTCGGCCCGGAGGCGGTGCTCTACGCGATACTGGACGCCGTGGTCGACGGCTACGTGCCGGTGGTGACGGGCGTCCAGAACGACATCGACGAGATCGAGACCGAGGTCTTCCGCGGCGACCCCGAGGTCTCCCGCCGTATCTACGAACTCTCCCGGGAAATGGTCGAGTTCCAGCGCGCCACCCGCCCGCTCGTCGGCATGCTGCACGGCCTGATGGCCGGCTTCTCCAAATACGGCACGGACGAGGAACTCCAGCGCTACCTCCGCGACGTGGCCGACCACGTCACCCACACCAGCGAACGCGTCGACGGCTTCCGCCAGGCCCTCACGGAGATCCTCACGGTCAACGCGACGCTGGTGACACAGCAACAGAACGCGGAGATGCGGGCGTTGGCGGAGGCGGGGTTCGAGCAGAACGAGGAGATCAAGAAGATCTCGTCGTGGGCGGCGATTCTGTTTGCTCCCACGCTGGTTGGAACTATCTACGGCATGAACTTCAAGCACATTCCGGAGCTGGGCTGGACTTTCGGATACCCGTTTGCGATCGGCCTGATGGGGGTGGTTTGCGTAAGTTTGTACGTGATTTTCAAGCGGCGGGACTGGCTCTGAGTCCATCTTGCCGAGCTCAGTTCTTGTGCGGTCTTTGCTCTCGCACCGGTCACGGATCGGGCCGGAATCGGCTCTGGGGAGTCTCTGGGGAGAAGCGATGCGGGTGATCTCCTCTACCTGCCTCTGTTACGCCTCTGAGCAGCACTTTTGCCCTCCGTGAGCCGCTGGGCGACGGACACAGACAGTGACATTGACTCCTTGGCTGAAGCCACAAGCCCCTGCCCCTGTGCGGCCGCCATAAGGGAGGCATGGCCTCCCACCCGCAGCACACCGGACCCGGGCCGAGGGAGCTCTCGGGCGCAGACGCCGAGGACCTCGCGCTGTACCGGGAAAAGTTCCGGCGCCGTCTACCGGAGTCACTGGACGAGCTGCACGGACCGGCCCACGGCGTCGTGGAGCTGCCGCTGCACCTGGCATGGTCCGGGATGACCTCGTACGACCTGGACAACCCACGCCAGCGCATGGGCCTGTACAGCACCGTCCTGCACGAGGGCCTGCACGACGATCTCCCCCGCTACCTCAACCGGGATCTACTCCTCGAGCTGTGGCCCGTGCTGCGCACCCTCGTCGGCCGCACCGTGCGCACCGTGTGGGAGGACGCCTTCCCCGAGCTTGCCTCCCGTTCGCGGGCAGCCGCGTGACGGACATGCCGGAGCTGCACACGCGGCTCCTGGCGGATGTGTTCTCCCTCGGCTCGCCGTATCCCCTGGTCCTCACCGGCGGGTATGCCGTGAGGGCGCACCCGCCTCGTGAACCGACCCAGCCAAGACCTTGATGTCGCCACCGAGAACCCGGCGCCCATGGCGGACATCGCGGCCGCACTCTGCGCAGCGGCCTGACAGCCCGCGGCTGGAAGGTGCAGGCACTGGAGACCGCCCCGCTGTCCGCTCGCTTCACCGTGACGGACCCCGCCACCGGGCAGGAGTGCGAAGTCGACATCCTCAAAGAGATCTTCTGGCGACCCGTCGCCCAGAGCCCGTACGGACCTGTCCTCGCCGAGGAGGACGTGATCGGGACCAAGGTCCGTGCCCTCGCCGATCGCGGCGCGCCCCGCGATCTGATCGACGTGTTCGCCACTTCCCGCCGCTGGACAAATGCCGAGCTCGAGGAGTTCGGCCGCCGCCACACCGTGGCCGCTTCGAGCGCGAGGACCTCCAGGCGAAC
The DNA here is from genome assembly GCF_019049285.1 of Streptomyces sp. AC550_RSS872. Taxonomy (GTDB): domain Bacteria; phylum Actinomycetota; class Actinomycetes; order Streptomycetales; family Streptomycetaceae; genus Streptomyces. The sequence goes on along the minus strand of NZ_JAGMUL010000020.1, from coordinate 89,064 downwards.
CTCACCGGCGCCGAGTGGACCGACGACGAAGCCTTCACCGCCTACGGCCTCGACCATGCCACCATCACCGCTCTGCGCACGTGGGCCGTGGAGTGGGCCGACGACCTCGCGAGCCGCCTCCTCGAAGAGTCCGACGACCCCGACATCGACTGAACACAGCCAGGCGAGACCCCATCTGTTAGGCCGCGAGCGTGCAAGCAGAACACATGACGACACAGGTCCGGGCCTCTGAGGAGGGACTGCTGCATGATCGGGTGACAGCAGGGTTTATGCAGCCAGGGCTGCGGGTGGGGCCATGATGGTCTCGTACTCGATGGGGGGCAAACGGGCCAGGCGCCTCTGGCGCCGCAAGCGGTGGTAGGTGCGTTCGATCCAGGTCACGATCGCGATCCGCAGTTCCTGCCGGGTGACCCAGGTGCGGCGGTCAAGGACGTTCTTCTGCAGCAGTGCGAAGACCGGCCTCCAGCAGGAGGCTCGGGGACAGGTCCGTGTCATGACCGCGACCATCGAACCTACGATCATCAAAGAGCGCCTGCCTTCGGCGTCGGCCCGGCTGTCCCTGGCCCCGACCGGCTCGGGTCCAGGTCTCCTGGACGGTGCCTGGTGGCCCCGCTCCCGTGATCTCCTCCGGGAGATCCCCACTCTGACGGACGCGCTGGACGCGTGCTGGGGCCGGATCACCCACGTCACCGTGAACCCGGCCCACTGGCCCGTCATCGCGCGTAGGGTCCCCGTCGCGGGGCACACGGTGCATGTCGGCTGGTTCGCCGACGAGCAGGACCCGAGGAAAGTGATCCTCCTCTCCTACACGGTGGGCCGCCTGGACCTGCTGGTGATCCCTCCGGAGACGGAGCCCGCCGCCGCCGGCCGGCTGATGGCAGCAGCAACCGTTCCGGGAGGTATCCGCACGGCCAGCCGTCTGATGGCCGACGAGGCCATGAGCCACGACGCGGCGGAGGCTCGGAGCCGGGAAGAGGATTGGGAGACCGACGGCGGAGCCGCTTGGGCGGCGGGAGCCTCGATCGGGATCTTGAGTTCCGCCCTGGGGAGGTGAGGATGTGGAGATAGCCGTCACCATCGCCGTGATCATCTTGGTCATCATCGTGGGAATGTTCCTGATCCACCGGCTCAATGCGCAGCAAGACGAGAGGATCGGGGCCTTCCGCTACAGCGACGCCCTTCCGGGAATCGGTCGGCGGAACCGAAAGAGCCCACGTGCGACCGCGCCGAAGGGTTCTCCTGCCGATGCCACCCGCCGTGAGCGTCGAGACGGGAGCCGCTGATGACGCAGACCGCTTCCAGCCGCGGGCGGGTATGGGGCGACGGCCGTCGCGCCCACCGACACTCCGCCCCTGATGCACGCCGTCCTGAATGAGCAAGGGGTCACCATGAAGGCACCGGAACTGCCGTCGGCCGGGCACGCGGAGGTTCGTATCGTCGCCGCGGACCCGGAGGCGGCTCGCCATGTCGCGGAGATTCTCCGCCGTTGTTTCGCCGCCACCGAAGCGCGCAGCTACCCCGCAGGCGCCGACGGCGGAACACGCCTCCACCTCACCGTGGACACGACCCGCATGGCGGAGCCGGTGCGCTCCTGGCTGCTGACCAGCCAGTCCTCCCCAGACGATCACACACAGCCGGACGAAATCTGAGGAGATGCCCCTCAGCGGGGGAAGGTGGATACCGCCCCAGACCTACGGGTTTTCGTCGGTGCCGGCACGAGAGGCAGGCGACCATGGCGACACTGCACCAGCGGCGGCACTACCGCGAGGCGATCATGAAAAGCCTGTACGAGGCCATCGAAGGCAATCGCCTCCTCGGCCTCACCGGGGCGCAGTTGCGCGAGGACGTCGCCATTCCCGAGGAGGACCTGGCCGCCGCCTGCACATACCTGGCGGCCGAGGGACTGATCCAGGTCGACTGGGCGCGAGGAAACACCCCCTCGATGGTCACACTGACGCACAAGGGAATCCAGCTCATGGAGTCCGAGGACAAAGGACAGTGACTGACACGGCCCAGGCCGCCCTCAGGGCTCCGGCCGGCCGCATGACGGCCATGTCCTCCCATATGACTGAAATGGTGTCCCGGACCTACCCTGGTGAGTGGGTCGGCGCACTCTCACGTGCAATGACCCGGAAGGGCGGCCCCGGTGTGTATACACCGGGGCCGTTGCGTCACCGGCGTCGTCGGGGCACTCGGCAGGGACACGCTCCACCTGCTGATCATCGGGGTGATGGTGCTCATCTCCGATCTTGTCCTCCTCGGATCGCGGACGGGCGCAGCCGCAGGTCCCGCGTCCGGTAGGGCGGTCCGACCGGCTGGCCGACCTGCCCTTCTGCGCGGGTCACCACCGCTGCCTCCTGGCGCAATGCCCGACATCGCTCACATGCCATTTGCCTGAGCGAGGTCGGGGCACTCGCCGTTAGCGTGAAAGGGAAGGGGCACGACAGGCCGCCTGTTGCGTCGGAAAGTGGTGACCGAAGATGACGGATACCGGACTGCCGAACCAGCCCGAGACTCCTCGCGCGGGGTCATTGGGCGAGCGCGGCGGGAAGAGTGCGGGGGTGCCGCACGGAAGCGATCCGGGGTCGCGCGGCCATACGACTATCGCCGACGGTGTGGTGGCGAAGATCGCCGGGATGGCGGCCCGCGATGTGCCGGGCGTCCATTCGATGGGCGGTGGGTTCGCCCGTGGCGTGGGGGCGATGCGTGAACGTATGCCCGGTGCCGGCGGGAAGTCCGTCACCAGCGGGGTGAAGGTCGAGGTCGGCGAGGTACAGACCGCGGTCGACCTGGAGATCGTCGTCGAGTACGGCGTCTCCATCATCGAGGTCGCGGGCGACGTCAGAGAGAACGTGATCGCTGCCATCGAGCGGATGACCGGTCTGGAAGTGGTCGAGGTCAATATCGCGGTCGGCGATGTGCATGTGTTCGACGAGGAGGAGGAACAACCAGAGCGGCGGCTCGAGTAATCGCTTGCCGGAGCGGGGGCGAGCAAGGAGCGCGCGATGGGTATGGCCGCGGTTGGCCTGTTCACCAGGATGGCTCTGGGCTCTGCCGGACACTTCGCCGGCTTCGGCGCGTCCTTGCTGGTGGCAGCACGGGATGCCATCGGGTTCGTCGCCGGACGGTTCGCCGACGGTGACGGGGAACTCGGCGACCTCTTCCAAGGCCGTGAGCACGGCAACCGTAGGCGGTGAGACCAGCCGCTCCTCGGAGAACGACCGCCGACGGAAGTGAGCCGACGTCCAGGAGCGGTCCGTTCGGCCTCTTCGGGGAGTAGCGTGAACTCATCGGGAGCACTTCGCACACCGGCTCCGATGCCGGTTTCGTTCCCGGTGAGCAACGACACCGGACGGCTGCCCTCGCGCAGAGGTGCAGAGGTCCGGAGACGGGTTCGCGCGATGTCCGCGACCACCTCTCATCCCCCGCTACGGGCCGTTCCATTCAGGGCCCCGACCGCGCGCCTCGCGCTGAAACCCGTGAGTCCTTCGCCAGGGCACGCCGAACTGGACGGCGCCTGGTGGCCCCGTTCACGTGACCTGGCACACGAACTCTCCGCTCTGGCGGACGTACTGGATCCGCTGTGGGGACGGATCACTCATATCGCCGTCAACCCACGTCACTGGCCGATCCGCCCTCGCAAGATCCTCGTCAACGGCCATGCGGTGAGGGCCGGTTGGTTCCCGTCAGGGCAGGATCCGCACAATATCCTGCTGCTGTCCTATACGGCGGGCCGCTGGGCCCTCCTCGTGATACCCCCGGAGACCAGCGCCCCCTCCGCCGCCCGGCTGATGGCCGCCGCGAGCGCGAACACCGGCCCGCCGACGACCGCGACCGCCCTCCTGACGGCGGAACAGGCCGGCGAAACCTCCTCGTCGTACGAGGCCGCCACCGGCCCGCCCGGCCGACTGGTGGCGCGGATGTGACCGTCGTCGTCGCCGACCCCGGCCGTCGGTGCCCTGATCATTCGCCGGGCAGTCCGTGGCAGGCCGGATCAGACGTGACCACTTGCCGCGGCCGCCATGAGCGGTTCCGCGGCCTCCTCGGCCGTATCCGGAGGCACGACCAGCAGGTCCCAACGCCCCCGGCCGGGGGCGAGCAGGACGATGGTGTGCGGGGCGGATGCCGCCACGGTCCTGCGCAGTCGTACGACCTGGTTGAAGACGAGCATCCGGCCGGGCACCGCGGACCACGCCGCCCCGTTGACGGTGACGCTGGTGATGTGGCCCCACGCGCGCGGCAACCCGGCGAGCAGCCGGGGGAGTTCGGCGAGCAGGTCGTGCGAACGGGGCCACCACGCTCCGTCGATGGGCCGGGGCATGCCCCCGTGGGGAGCCAGGCGCAGGCGGAGAAGGGGTTGGGACGGAGGAGGGGGTTGCAGCGCGGTGGTCATGAAAGCTCCTGTCGACTGCCGTGCGGCGGAGGAGGTGAGTGACCGGTGTCAGGCTCGGCGGGCGGCCACGCGGTCCGGAGTGGGCCAGCGCACGTCGTACACCCAGCCAAGGCGTTCGAGGAGGCGGATCACGGCGGCGGAGGGGTCGAGCTGGCCGCGGTCGACGCCGTGGCGGGCGCTGGTGGGGTCGGCGTGGTGGAGGTTGTGCCAGCTCTCGCCGAACGACAGCAGGGCCAGCGGCCACAGGTTGGTGGCCCGGTCGTGGCGCCGGGTGCGGAACGGGCGCTCACCGATCAGGTGGCACAGGGAGTTGACGCTCCAGGTGACGTGGTGGAGCAGCGCTATGCGGACAAGTCCCGCCCACAGCAGGGCGGTTACGCCGTGCAGCCATGTACCCCCGATGGCCCAGCCCACCGCGAACGGCAGGGCGAGGGTGAGGACGCACAGCAGGGGGAAGGCGCGGGAGACGGCACGGATGTCGCGGTCGGCCAGCAGGTCGGGTGCGTACCGGTCGGCGGGCGTGCGGTCGTTGCGGAACAGCCAGCCGACGTGTGCGTGCAGCAGTCCGCGCAACTGACCGCGCAGGTGCGTGCCGTAGCGGTACGGGGAGTGCGGATCACCCGGCCGGTCGGTGAAGGCGTGATGGCGGCGGTGGGTGGCGACCCAGCCGATGACGTCACCCTGGAAACTCATCGAACCGGCGACCGCGAGCGCGATCCGCACGGGACGGACGGCCCGGTAGCCGCCGTGGGTGAGGCCACGGTGGAAGCCGACCGTGACGCCGAGACCCGTGATCGTGTACAGGACGAGGGCGAGCACGATGTCGGCGGGATGGATGAGGCTCCCCCACAGCAGCCAGCCGGCGAGACCGATCGCCACGAACGGCAGGACGACGATCACCGCCGTCACCGTGACGTACAGACGCTCACCGCCGTCGCGCGCGGGCGCCGGGCCGTCCGGCGGGAAGGGGGACGTCCCGTCGTAACCCTGGGGCGGCGGGGCGCGGTGCGAGGGTGTGACCGTCGTGGACGTGGTCGGACTGAGTGGCATACGTGACTCCTCGGCCTGGATGCGGATGGCGCGGCCGGGGTCAAGGGCTGCCCATGAGATGGGAGTCGCGAGGACGGGGCCGGTTCGGACACCGGCATACGAAGAGCCCTCGCTTCCTCCACAGTACTCCCGCACGCTCCGAGACGAGGCGGGCCGGATCGCGTGGCCGCCGCGTTGACACGGACCATTGCCGGACGTTGACTGGCAGCATGGTGCAAGGCCATGCCACTCCGGAAGACACGGCGAAGCATTCCGCCTTCCCGCCTCGTCCAGCCCCCGCGAGAACCATCCACCGGTCAACAGCGAGGTCGGCCATGACCGTTTCACGGACCATCAGGAACCAGGCGCAGACGATGAAGGGCAGGATCACCGAAGAGCTCGGCCGGGTCACCCACAACAGGCGACTGCAACGCCGGGGCAGGGCCGACCGGGTCTCCGGAAACCTGAAACAGGCCGCCGAGAAGGCCAAGGACGCCTTCAGGCGGAACGGAAGCGGTCCCCGCTGACGTACGACCAGACGCGCGCCCAGCAGCCCGCGGGCCGAACTCCGGAGCCGGCCGGGCGCCGCGGCCCGGGCCGGAGCCGCTGCTCCCGTCTGACGAACAGGACAAGATCGTCCAGCGCCTCCGGCACGCCCTCAACACCTTCGCCGGCACCCCGCTCGAGGCGCTGGAAGAGGCCGAGAGCGGCTACGACGAAGCCACCGCCCAGCTCGTGAACGCCCTCGCGGAACGGCGGCGTGTCGTGCGAGCCGGCTGGCAGGACCGGGATCCCGGGACGCAGTCCGAGGAACTCCGGCACGCGCTGAGGCAGTACCGGGAGGTCACCCAGCGGCTGCTCCACATCTAGGCGGCCACTGCTCCCCGCTGCGGCGTTGCGCGGAGTAGTGTGGACAGTACCGAGGGCATTCCGCACACCGGCTTCCACGCCGGGTCGTTCTCGGCGAAAGATGAAACCCGGGCCGCCGCAGAGGCGGCCCGGAGACGGGTCCGCATCATGTCGGCGACCTTGCTTCCACCCCTGCCGCCCCCCGAGCCCGTCGCAGCCCCGTCCGCGCGTCTCGCGCTGAAGACCGACGGCACTTCCCGTGGACTCCTGGACGGCGCCTGGTGGCCCCGATCCCGGAATCTACTGAGCGAACTTCCGGCGCTCACCGACGTGTTGGACCCCTTGTGGGGCCGCATCACCCGCATCGCCGTAAACCCGAGGCACTGGCCGGTCATCCCCCGCAAGGTTCCCGTGGAAGGCCACATCGTCAAGGTCGGCTGGTTCACCCCGCAGATCGACCCCCACAAGCTGCTGCTGCTCTCCTACGGCACCGGCCGCTGGGATCTCCTGGTCATCCCGCCCGAGACCGGGGCGGAGTCGGCAGCCCGGCTGATGGCTGCCGCGTCCGACTGCGACGGCCCGCCACTGACCGCGAGCGCGCTCATCGCCGCGGACCATGCCCGGCACGGCGTCTCCGCGACCGACCAGCCACTGGACCCGGACGAGGCATGGGAGTACGAGGGCGGCGCCTCCGCGGTGTCCGCAGCCGTTCCCCGACAGACCGGTCCGCCCGACCGGGCCAGCCGACTGATCATCGGTATGTGAGGTGGCCGCCATGAACACCTTCCTGACAGTCGCCGCCTTCCTGGTCCTCATCGCAGCGGCGGCGTACGTGATCCACCGGCTCAACCTCCAGCACGCCGACAGAATCGCCGTGCACCGGTACAGCTCCCCCCTGCCCGGCCGCCGCGGCCGGGGCACGCCGCAGCCCCCGGTGGGACCTGTCCGGTCCGAGCCGCCTGTCGCCGGCGAACGGCGGGACCACCGCGACGGGGGTCGCGGCCGCTTCCCACCGCGCCGCAGCCGCAGCCGTACCACTCATCACAGGTGACCAGCCAGCTCCCGTCAGCGGTCTCGCGCACGGACCATCGACTCCACTCGTACCCACGCGTGTGCATTCGGGCCATGGACCCCGTGAGGAGCGGCCGGGCCCCATGAACCGAGGCATCTGAACCGAGGCGTCATGACTCTTCCGCAGCTGAACATCTACCGGCACGACCGTGGCAGGCGGGCACTGCTCACCCTGGCCGGTGAGATCGACCCGGCCACCGCACCCCAGGTGCGCGCCGCTCTGGAGCGGTGCCTGAGTGACGGCATCACCACCATCGACGTGGATCTGACTACCGTCGGCCGCTGCGACAGCAGCGGTCTGCGCGTCTTCATCGACGCGTCGCGGCGCGCCGCCGGGACCCACGCGTCCCTGCGGCTGCACTACCCATCCCCCCAGACCGCACGGCTCCTCGCGGACACCGGCTCCGATCTTCTGCTCCTGTGACGGCTCCGGGAGAGATGTGGTGCACAGCGGCACGGAGAGCCATCTTCTCTGATCATGTGTGACATGCCGTTCTCTGGCGTAATGGGCTGTTCGGAGTGACCGGCCGCGTCACTCTGTGCGGGTTGATCGCGGTCGTGTCAGGAGCCCGTGTGTCGGTGCGGGCGCTGGACTCGCGGCACGAGGTGAGCATGGACACGGCGGCCGAAGCCTCGACGACGCCGATGGGGTGCGGATGTGGCGGAAGGTGAGCGCCGACCCGACGAGGGCATGCTCGACCGGTCGGAAGGGTTCGGTGAGCGCCTGCTGGGGGTGCTGCTGGACCGGGCACACGAGATGCCGCCGCAGCTGATCGCTCCGCTGATCGCGGAAGAGGTGGCCAGGGTCGGTGGCCGCGACGTCTCGATCCTGCTGCAGGACTACGGCCAGCTGGTGTTGGTGCCGCTGTCAGGTCGGCGGCTGTTGGTCGGCGAGCCCGAGCCGATCGATGACTCTCCCGCCGGCACGGCCTTTCTGCACGCGACCACTATCGAGGTGCCGCAGTCCGACGGCGTCCGGATGTACCTGCCGTTGCTGGACGGCAGCGACCAGGTGGGAGTGATGGCCCTCACCCTGGACACCGTCGATGACGACGACCGGCGGCTGCTGCGCAGGCTCGCCGGCCTGGTCGCCGACATGCTGGTCACCAAGCACAGCTACACCGATCAGTTCTTCCGCGCCCGGCGCCGTGAACCGATGACCGTGGCCGCGGAGATCCAGTGGTCCCTGTTGCCGCCGCTGGCCATGTCCGTCCCGCAGGTCGAGGTCGCCGGAATCCTGGAGCCCGCCTACGACGTCGCGGGCGACAGCTTCGACTACGCCCTCAACGAGGACATCCTGCACGTGGCCATGCTCGATGCGATGGGCCACGGGCTCGACGCCGCCACGATGGCGACCGTCGCCGTCGGGGCCTACCGGCACGCCAGACGTGCCGACATCGCCCTGTCCGAGATCTACGCGTTCATGGACCGGGCCATCGCCGAGCAGTTCGGGCCCGACCACTTCGTCACCGCCCAGATGATGCGTCTGAACATCGCGACGGGCCACCTGCAGTGGGTCAACGCGGGCCACCCCGCACCGCTGCTGATCCGTGACCACCGGGTCGTCCGGCAACTGGCAGGTCCGACCACCCTGCCCGTCGGCTTCGGCGGTGAAGAGCCCCGGATCAGCGGGCACATGCTCCAACGCGGCGACCGCGTGCTGTGCTTCACCGACGGCCTGATCGAGGAGCACGAAGCCGGCGAAGAACAATTCGGCGAAGAACAACTCATCCACTGGGTCAACCGCATCGAACACACAGCGAAGGGAGTACGAGCGGTGGTGCGCTCACTCTCCCACGCCCTGAAGCAGCAACGGGGCGGCCGCACCACCGACGACGCGACCCTCTTCCTGATCGAATGGCGAGGGGGCGCCGCCGACCACCTCGTGCTCCTGGAGTGAGCCGACAACGGCGCCACCGAAGGCCGACGTCGCAGGACGGCAGCGTCCATATCCTGGGATCGGGCGGCTTCGGACCGTCCGTCACACGACGCGAGGACTACGCTGTTGTACAGACGTCCCAGACCCCGGCGGCACGCTGTTGCTGAACACAGATGGCTGCGGGGTGCGGACTCTTCGTCTGTCACCCGGCGCATCCCTGGAGGGACCTGGGTGGGTCCTCTGTCCTGCTGCGCAGGTTGTCGGACCGGCCGTTGCTCTGCCTCCGCCGAAAGTACGCCCCTGCCGGAGCGCGTCCAGGGGGCCGGAACTCCGGCCGCCGATGCCCGCCGGCGGATGGTCTTCCGAACCGAGGCGTCATGTCCCTCTCACAGCTCACCGCCCGCCGCACCGCCGTGACCTCCTGCGAGTGCAGCGGGCGGATCCTCGACCTCGCCGGCTGCGGGTTCCTGCTCCTCGGCCTTCAGTTCGGCCACCTGCCACCTCGCCCCGGCGACACCCCGGCCGCACCCCTTCCGGCCCTGCCGCACCGGTCTGTCCCACTTGCAGCTGTTCTCCCGGGAGATGTGCGATGAAGGCCGAACCAGGGCGGGGACAGACGCGGAAGTCGGGGGATGGCGAGCCCTCAGCCGTGGCTCCGGTGCGGTTGCGTCGGCTGAGCCGTTGGCTGGTGGAGGACCTGCGTGAGGATCTGGCGGGGCTGTATGTGGAGTCCCGCGCAACGCCGCCGGGTGATCCGTACCGCCGTCCCAGCCGCCAGAACTTCCTGAACCGCCTCATCACGGACATGCGCCGACCGGAATTCGCCATGGTGATCGCCGAGACGGACAGCCTGATGGGATGCGCCTTCGGATTCCCGGTTCGCGGCGACGGCTCCTGGTGGCTCGGCTTCGACGGAGCATTGCCGCGCAGCATCGAGCAACTCACCGTGTCCGGCAACGTCTTCGCGTTCGCCGACATTCTGATCCGGCCGCACCCACAGGACCGGGAACTCGCCCGTCGTGTGCACGAGCGGCTGCGGAGCGACCATCAGGCAACGCTCGGCGCCATCCTGGTGGACCGGGCCGATCGTCAAACCCTCGCTGCGCTCCGCTCCTGGGGTTGGCTGGACATCGGAGAGCTTCGCAGGCCGACGGACGCCACCACGTTCCGCGCGCTGGTGTTTCCCCTCAGGGAACGCACCACGGCGAGGCTGGAGGGCCTTGTCGGTGGCGTCGCTCACCGTGGGAGCCGTCGGACCGCAGCGCACTGGGGAGCAGCGACAGCGGCTCCCACGGGCGTGCCTCCGGTCTGAAGCACATCGGACGAGTTCCCGGGTAGTCCGCTTTCACACAGGGCGTCAGGAACAGACAAAGAACCGCACGACCGGTGTTCGAGATCCAAGGGGCGGGCTACACACCACAGGTGTCCGACGGCCGTCCTGGACGAAGGCACCGGAGAGTTGAGTTCGCCGCTCCCGGTGCCGTCCGCCGGCCGCGTGCGCCGTCATCTCGGGTCCACCTCGTGGAGGCGCCTCAGTGCTCGGCGCAGCTCCCGCTGTATCGGTTCCGGGAGCGCCTCGTCCGTCGTCGTGGCGACCAGAGCGACGGCCACGTCCCGGAGCTTGGTGTTGCAGTGCTGCGACACGTCCACCAGCAAGTCCCAGGCCCTGTCGCTGGAACACGGGGCCAGGGCCATCACCATGCCGCGTGCCTGGTCGATCGTCGCACGGCTCGACAGCGCCCGGCCCAACTGCGCGTTCCTGGCTCGTAGTTCGACGACCTCGGCCAGCAGAGCCGCATCCCCCGCCGAGGGCACAGCCGTCAACAGCCGCTGTTCCTCACGGGGCGGGGTCACCTGGTGCATGGTCCGTACCTCACAGGGCAGTCATCCCATCCACAGGTCGTCAGCGGCGCGCCAGTTGCCGTTCGCCGGCCGCACCAGGCTTGTAGGGCAGTCCGTAGTGCTTGAAGACCGCTTCCTCCTGCTCGGCGGGCAGCACGTCGTCGGTGCCGATCGAAGGGGCCTGCTTCACCAGCGTTCTTACATAGCCGACCCTGAGATAGCCCGGCCCGACGATCGCGTCGTCGAGAGGGACGAAGACCAGACGGTGCCGGGTGGGCAGTCCGGTCCGTACCGTGGCCATGGCCGGCTCATCGGTGGTGGTGTCCACATAGACCGCCTCCAGGACACCGATCTTGTGCGACTCGGTGTCGACGACATCGCGGTTGCGCCATTCTCGGACGTCGGCTGCGTGAATCATGACCTCTCCCTACTTGGACGACCCGCCTCGCCGCGTACGCTGCATCCGCTGCGGGAGCGGCTTGCCCTCCCAGGCGGCGACCAGGTCCGCGGCCACCTCCGGAAGTTCGGCGTCGCACTGCCCAGCATGTCGTGGGCCGGGTCGATGACCGCACGGCCTGCCGGCGCCTGCCGCAGCTGGTCGTTCTCTGCGCGCAGTGCGGCGACATCCCGTCCCGCAGGTGGGTTCCCCCACGTGGCCTCGACCCGCAGATCCCACCACTCCTCTTGGATCACGCTTGTGCGTTGCACGGCATACACCTCTCAACGATCAGAACGCGTCCGACCAGGCTGAAGCCATCCCCGGAACCTCAGGCTCCCGGGCCACTCCACGGATCACTTGCGGTTTTCGCGGTCCCGACGGTCCTCGCGCCGCCAACGTGCCCGGTGCTGACGGCTGTAGCGGCGGTCCCAGCGGTCCTGACGATCCCGACGCGCCTCGTAGTCCCGATAGTTCCCGAGATCGGAACCGTCGCCACGGATCCAGCCTCCCCCGCGTTCGCGGCCGTGCCGGGTGGCGCCGAAGACCAACACGGCCGCAGCAACCCACCAGATGGGGCTGATGAAGCCGAGGCCGAACAAGACCACGATGAGGATGAGGAGCAGCACGAACACGGTGGGCCTCCCCGGGAGCGGGACACAGCATCGATACCGGGGACTGGGGCCTCACCTCACAGCGTAGTCCTGCCGAACGGTTGCGGATACCGTGCGACGTCAGCGCGTCGTGTGCGGCATGAATGGCTGCTTGACGCCTGTCCGGGAACTGCGGCGAGGGCCGGCGTGCGACATGCCGCCCCTGCCCCCGGCAGCGTCGCACCGTCGGCACGCTTCCCAGAGGGCGAATCCTGCGCATCGGTGCCGGAACCCGCCACGTCACGAGCGAGGCCGTTCCCGTGCGCGCCCATCGTCACGCGATCCCGGTCGCATCCCGATGCGCCCCGGGCAGGCACCAGCTGCTGCCCGCCCGTGTCACACGCATCCCACACCAGGCTGTACACATGTACGCACTGATCCTTCCCGTTTCGCCCCAGAGCGCCTCAAGCGGCATGGCTCCCTGACGGAACAGCCGCTGTCGCCCGCGGTCCGAGAGCGCTACGTGACGCAATGGGCCGTCATCCAGGAGCAGTTCGTCGCATCACCCCAGCAGGCCGTCACCGACGCAGACGCACTGCTGGCGCGCATGGCAAGAGGCCGCGGCTTCCCCGACGGCGAGCAGTTCGAGGACCAAATCGCCGCCCTCTCCGTCCGCCACGCCCACTGCGTCCAGGGCTACCGCAACATGCACGCGGTGGCCCGCGGCCAGAGCAGCGCCGAGGAAATGCGGGAGGCCATGGTCGAAGCCCAAAGCCTCTTCGAGACTCTGGTCACCGAACAGCCGGCCTCCCCGTCCAGACCCACCCGCCGTCCCCCGACGACCAAGGCCACGCGCTGTCGGCACTGACCCGACGCCACACGAAGGGAAACGGCCCGTGATGACGTACGGTCCCGCAACAGGTGCCCTCATGCCGTCACCGCGCAGACCACACGACCCCTCACTGGCTCGACGGGGTGGTCTGCGGCGGCACGATTGCTGATGCCCCGAGCGGCAACCCCACGATGACGAACTCGCGGCCCGGGCGAGCTGATCGGTCGCAGGGCCGCAGCTCACCTGCGCCGGTTCACTACGTGGGCCAAGCGTGGGAGTTCCTCGTGCAGCAGTCGGCCGACCAGGGCACCGCCGAAGACGACGACACCCACGCCGACCAGCCAGGACTGGACGACCAGGACGGTTCCGACGGGGCCGTAGCTGACGGCGTTGGATGCGATCAACGGCGAGAAGACGAGCCTGGAGAAGACCCTCAGGCCGACCAGCCCGATCACGGTGGCCACGGCGCCGGGCAACAGGGCACGCCAGCGGATCCTCCCGCCGAGCAGCACGCGCTGGGACCACCACAGGAACAGCACGGCGCTCAGCGAGGCCACGGCCCCGCCTGCCAGTGGTTCGCGGCGCAGCGCGGTGGTGGCGGAGACGAAAAGGTATCCGGTGAGGACACCCAGCCACACCACATGCCGCCATCTGGCCCACCAGCGGGCCGGCGGCAGGTCCCAGACCTTCTCGTAGCCGGTCTGCACCGCCGCCCCGAAGGTCAGGCCGAACACGGCAAGGGCGGCGATACCGAACACGGTCGTGGTCCGCAGGGCCTGGCCGGGCCGGATGAACAACTGCTCGACCTGCCGTCTGGAGGCCCTCGACACGCCAAGCCCCTCCCCCAGCCACTGCGCGAACCCCCGCCCGTGCTCGGGATCGGCGGAAGAGACGATGATCAGGAGTGGCACCAGCGTGAGCAACCCCAGCGCCGCAAAGCCCAGCGAACGCGACCACAGCTCAATACCCCTGCTCCGCCGCCATCCGCGCCCGACTGGCGAACGGCTGATCACGCGGCGCAGCCGCCCGAACCAAGACGAAGGGTTTGCGGTACCAGAAGGCTTCATCGGCATGCCTGTCGACTACCACGGGCTATACGGTCACCGCGTGACGGCGCGACGCAGAAGTTCCCGGATAACCTGGAAGAACAGAGGACCACCGGGCTCAGCGGGCAGAGACTTCCGCAAGGGGCGGCTCGCACCGGCCCTGATCAACGGCTCAGGAGGCAGGCCATGATCCATGCAGCCGACATCCGCGAGTGGCGCAACCGCAGCGTCGTCGACCCCAAGGGCCACAAGATCGGCATACTCGAGGCGGTCTACGTCGACACCACCACCGACGAACCGGCCATGGCCACGGTCCGCACCGGGCTCCCCACCCGCCACCACCTGGCCTTCGTACCCCTGGACGAGGCGATCCTCGGGCCCGGCTACGTCAAGGTCTCCTACACCAAGACGCTGGTGAAGAAGGCGCCCTCGGTCGGCATGGACGACATCCTGCCCGCCGAGTCGGAGGAAGCGATCTTCCAGCACTACGACATGCCCTACCAGACGGGCGCAGGCGGCGAGCGGCAACTCGCGCGCCGCTGATCGCCCGCGCTCAGCCACCCAAGGGAGGCTTACGCGTCATGGCCCTCTTGCTCTTTCTCGTTCTGGTCGCCGTCGTGCTGGGAATCATCGGAGTGGCCGCAGAAGGGTTGGGCTACTTGTTGATCATCGGCATCGTGGTCCTTGTGGCCGCGCTGGGCCTCATCGCCGTCCGCTGGTCCCAGCGCACGGGTCACCGCCCCCTCCGATAACGAACGACACCCTGTACTCAAAGCGCGCCACATCGAGATGGAAACACCGGCCAGGGGCCTAACCCACCCGAGCGAGTCAGGGCCGCGACTCCAGGGGCTCCTTCCAAAACGCGAGGAGGAAGAGAGTCTGGGCCGGGCACCCCGGGCGGAAGCCCTGCAAAGATGTCGTCGGCAGCCACTGGCGGGCGTGCAGGGGCAGGCTGCCTGGTGCGGTCATCGTGCTGATCTCTTTCGAGGCTTCGACACACTGGCACGGCACAGATGCAGCCAGACACTGGAACGGCCCGATCTCCTTCCACGAGGACGGCACCGTCATGGCGCTGAGCATCCTGCCGATCCGCGAAAAGCGCCCACTCTGACTCGCCTCTGGCAGCCCCCCAACCCGAACTGTGTGTGATCGCCGGTCGACACCCGAATCACACACAGCAGGGCCGTTCCCTGGGCCACTGAGCAGTTCCTCTGGGGAGAATCTGGGGAGTATGCGCGTCTCCGGGGAGCGCGTGGGGAGAATCGACTGCGCACCGAGGCACGAACCTGAACAACCACGAAAGAAGGATCTACGCAGGCCAGAGACCCGATCCGCCACGTTTCCGCAGGTCAGGCCCGCCCGGTAGACGACTTCAAGAAGATCTCCTCTTGGGCAGCCATTTTGTTCGCTCCGACGCTGGTCGGAACGATCTACGGGATGAACTTCAAGCACATGCCGGAGTTGCGCTGGGTGTTCGGATATCCCTTCGCTATCGCCCTTATGGGTATCGTATGTACCAGTTTGTACGTCATCTTCAAGCGACGAGACTGGCTCTGAGTACCACCTGATGAGGGCCTACTCCGTAGGCCGGAGACCCCCGATCGTGGACGTCTCGAACGCCTCCGACGGCCCTGGGGAGAATCTGGGGAGAATCAAACGCGCTCCGCCTCGCCGTTTCCTCCCCTGCTCAGGGGGGAAGACGCCGAACATCTGCGGCCCAATGCGGTCGAAGACCCCCGGGGTGCGGGAGAACGCCCCGCCTGCGCGAGACCGACGAAACCGGCCTCAAGGGCGACCGCTGCACCACCGGACGCGGCAGCCTCCTGTGGCAGTGGAACGGCCGCCTCAACACCAGCACCACTCTTAAGAACAACTTCTGGGGCCGCTGCCTCGACAGCAATGACCGGGGCGACGTGTACCCCCTGCGCTGTAACGGCGGCTCATACCAGAAGTGGCGCACCGTCCAGCCCGCCGCCCGCAGCGCTGTCATGCTCCAAAGCGTCGGCACGGGCCGCTGCCTCTACCAGCAGGACGACGGCTACTACCGCACTGCCCGCTGTGACCGAGGCGCCCAGAACCAGCGCTTCACCATCGGCTGAACGGATCTCTCGACCGCTTCAAGATGCCGCCGGGCAAGCAGCTCTGGCTGCGAAGCTCTCAACGAGAATCGTTTGTCGATGAGCATGGATGTCAGTTGAGGGCCGAACAGTCGTCGAGTGTCGATGAGTTTGATTGTCACTCAGGTTGTCGGCGTACGCGCGAACGTACTAAGCCAGGTACACGGGACCGTGCTCGTGCTCGTGTTCGTCAGGTGACGGTGCGGCCCAGGTAGGCGGCCAGACGGTCGAGCGGGCTGGCGTCAGCGGGTACCGGCTGCGGCTCGGCGAAGGAACCCCCGGCAGTACGGGGCAGATCGCCGTAGATCTCGCATACGACAGGGAGGGCCGTCTCGGCGACGTGCTGAACGCTGTCGTAGGGGCGCCCGATGGCCTGGGCCAGATCCCAGCCGTGAACCAGCATCTCGATCACCAACTGCTCGACGAGCCGTCGCCCGGGAGCGGGCCCGTAGCGCCGCTCGAGCATCCCCGGGCCTGCAAAGGCCGACCGTACCGCCTGGGACGCGGTACGGAATGCCGCGACATGGTCGTCCCCCAGGTGGTCGGCGGTGAAGTCGGAGCGGGGGGTTCCGTTGGCCAGGCCGGCCCACAGCAGGTTCTCCCAGACGAGGTGGTTGAGGAGGGCCTGAACGTCCCAGTCGGCGCAGGTCGTCGGCTGGGCGAACTGGCCCGGCTCCACCGCAGAGACGAGCCTGCCGACGGCGTCCAGGACTTCTTCACAGGCATGGAGCACGCCGGTCGGTCCCCACGCGTCCTTACCGGCGTCGTACATCTCAGCGAGTTGCGCGGCTCGCGCACCGGGTTCAGGATGCGCCCGCAATGCCGTCGTCAGCCATCGACCGGCTGCCGCCATGCTGGGCCGGACGGGCCGGCCGTTGATGATGCACAGCAGCTGCCAGTACCGCTCCACGTGCGTGTCGGAGGCGACTTCGAGCTGCTGAAGGAGCAGCCCCCTCGTCTGCGCGTCGTCAACGAGCGTCGTACCGTCCGGAGCAGCCTGCGTGGGGATCCACCTCTCGACGATGGTGGTGACGATGGGGTCGGCCGCCGGCGAGTCCGCGGCGATCCCCTGCGCCATCGCTGTTTCCACTCGCCGCAGCCAGTCGTCTGTCACCTGCTCGGCGTCCCGCAGCGCGCTGTCGTCGTGCTCGCCTGGATGGTGTTCGGCGGCGTAGTGGGCCATACGGCGCAGACCGGTGCGCAGAGCTGGGTTTCTGACGAGTTCGCCGAGTTCGAGCCAGGCGTCGACCTGCTGGTTGGTGGGGTCGGCGGGCAGGTCCGGGGTGGCTGCCAGAAGGCCCCGTCGGTAGGTGGGTACGTCCAGTTCCCCCAGGGTGTCGGTGACGAAGTCCAGGATGACGGCACGGCGTTCAGCGGCGGACATGCGCGCCAGCTCGGTCATGATGGTGAGCCCTTCGGCAGTGGTGTTGCGGCGGGTGACGGAGCGCAGCACTGCCTGCTGCGTTCGCAGCGTGCGGATCTGCCTCTCCAGCGCGTCGATGTGCGTTGCGGCTACTTCCGACAGGGTGTTCTCGCGTTCCAGTACGTCCCGGATCGTCGCCAGCCCCAGGCCCAGCCCTCGCAGTGTCTGCGCCAGTTGCAGACGGGCCAGTGCTTCGGCGCCGTACAGCCGGTAGCCGGCCGGAGTCCGGCCTGCCGGGTGAATGACCCCGGTGTCGGACCAGTGCCGGATCAGCTTTACCGACAGCCCGGTCTTCCGGGCGACCTCTCCGATACTCCAGAACGTGTTGTCACCGACGTGCATGCGCTCCACCTTTGGGTCTCCCACGAAGGGAGAGTCAACAGGCGCCAGGCTTCTGTCACGTCTGCGCCACGCGATTCCGTGGGCACGTTGAGGTGTACGCGGCTGGAGACAGGTATCCGTATGCCGACACTCAGGTGGGCGAGAAGGATCCGAGAGGGCGTCCGCGTGGTCGCGATCGCCAGCTCATCGCTTTGGGCGAACTCGTTCAGTTGATCTCATGCGAGGACGCGAGAGGCCCGGGGATAGGGTCAGACCCCATGGTGCTGAAGAGGCGATGGACATCCCGGGTTCTTCTCATTGATGAGTGTGATCGCCTTCTTCTGCTGTGCGGCCGAGATCCACGTAAGCCAGGAGCCCGATGGTGGTTCACCGTCGGGGGCGGGGTGGAAGACGGTGAGGACTACGTCCAGGCAGCAGTGCGTGAGGCGTGGGAAGAGACGGCATTGTCTCTTCCCGTGCAGAGGCTGAGTCCGGTGGTATGGACTCGACAGGCAGTCTTCACGGTCGACGGCCAGGGCTTCGACCAGTACGAGGAGTACCGCCTCGCCCGAATCACCTCCGACGAGGCAAGCGCAATCAAGATCGATACGGAAGAGGCCCGACACGGGCATCGCTGGTGGACGATCGAGGAACTTGCCACCACTTCGGAAACGGTCCGTCCCAAGAAGATGGCTTCCCTCCTCGCCGATGTACTGACCACCAGCGCGCATTCTCTAGCTCCTCGGGACCTAGGGCGCGTCAACGAGGACACCGATCCCGAGTAGAATCCGACGGCTGTCCTGCGGCGACGCTCCGCCACGACCACTCATACGGGGCGGGGTTCATCACAGCTCCTGAGCCCACTGCGGCGCTCTGCGCCGCAGTGGGCAGGCAAGCCAAGGGTCGTCTTATGGCTCGTGTCGATGTTGGTGGCGTCAGACTGTGGCGGCTTGTTCGGCTCGGGCTTTGGTCTGGGCGAGGCGGTAGGAGTCCGTGCCGGTCTCGATGATGGCCGCGTCAAAGGTGAGCCGGTCGACGATGGCCGTGCAGAGCCTCGGATCACTGAACGTCTTCGTCCAGCCGCCGAAGCTCTCGTTGGAGGCGATGGCGACGCTGTTCTTCTCCTCGCGTTCGGTCAGGACCTGGAACAGCAGCTCGGCGCCCCTGCAATCAAGTTCCATATATCCTAATTCGTCAATACAGAGGAGATCGACGCGTCCGTAGCGGGCGATCGTCCTGGTCAGCAGCCGTTCGTCGGCTGCCTCGACGAGTTCGTTCACCAGTTTCGTGGCGAGGGTGCAGCGGACGCGGTAGCCCTTCATCGCGGCCTCCGTGCCCAGCGCGATCAGCAGATGCGATTTTCCGGTGCCCGAGTCGCCGACCAGACAGAGGGGCTGTCCCTTTCTGACCCACTCGCAGGTCGCGAGGGTGTTGATCGTGGCGGCGTGGACATTGAGGTTGGCGTCGAAGTCGAACGCCCGCAGTGACCTCTCGCGTGGGAGGGCGGCGGCCTTGATGCGCCGTGCCGAGCGGCGGCGGACCCGGTTGTCACACTCGGCCGGCAGCAGTTCGGCGAGGAAACCCTTGTACGACATCTGATCGCGCTTCGCGGCCTCGGCGAGGTCGGGGAACTGGCCCCGGATGGTGGGCAGCCGCAGCATCCGACCTGCCTGGTCGATGGCGGCGTCGGCGGCTTGTTCTGTCAGGCCGTGATGGCGTTGGGCACTCACGTCGCTTCTCCCTCGGTGGCAGGGGCACCGCCTAGGCGGCGCAGTCGTAGCAACTGGCCGTAGGAGGCCACCGAGGGCAGCGGCCGGGTGTCGGCCGGCAGATGCGCCATCCGCCAGTCGGACAGAAACGTGACCGTCGCCCGCTGCCGCCCAGGCGGCTCGGGCAAGGCAACGTGGCGGGAGCGGGAGCGGAGGCCGCCAGTTCGTCGGCTTCAGCGGCCTTGCGGGCCTCCAGGGCGACCGCGTCCGCGGTCAGAGCACCGGCCCGCAGAGCCGTCGCCAGTCCGGCGACGATGTGTTCGTGGCTCATGCGGCGGCCCAGCAGCAGGACCTCGATCAGGTCCTTGGTGCCGTCCTTGTCGCCGTGCGCCGCCCGGGCGGCCGCCCACCAGTCGTCGTGGACCGGCGTGAACTTGCCCGCGCACCTGGCCTGTTCGAGAGCTGTGGCGCCGGGGAAAGCGCCGGGCTTGCGGATCAGCGCCTCCAGATAGTGGTCCAGCTCCAGGCGCGAGCCCGCCTTCGTGCTCAGCCGCTCGTGACGGGCGACCTCCAGTCCCCGGTCGTGGACGATGAGGTGGATGGCGTGCAGCATCACCCGCACCGTCCGGCCGATCAGCCGGACCGGAACCGAATAGCGGTTGGTCTGCACGGCGATCTGGCTGTAGCGGTCGACCCGCGGCGTGAAGAGCCGGACCGTCTCGAACAGCTCGGTCGGCAGCGGCTTCAGCAACGGCGCCTCGACGGCGAAGTACTCGCCCACTGTCCTTGCCCGCGAGCGGATTCCTCGGCTCTCGTCCTGAAGGTCCCACCGGTCGACCATCTCGTTGAGCTCGGCCAGCGAGGCGACCTCGGGAACGGGAACTAAGTGATTGCGCCGGAAGTACCCGATCTGCCACTCGACGCCGCCCTTCTCGTGGGCGCCTTCGAGTCCTGGCCTGCGGTAGAAGCTCTCGATGCCCAGTGCGTGCGAAACGCGGTCCACCGCTCGCTCTCCTGACGGTGCCGGGCGAACCCGAGCACCTGGGCGACCGCGGCCTTCAGGTTGTCGTAGCGGACCTTGCCGCGAGGGGCGCCGCCCAGCACGGACAGCGCGTGAACGTGGCCCTCGAAGAACGCCTCCTGCCCGCAGGACGCGAAGACCCGGTGGACCGCCTTGCCCGAGTACGACAGCCGGAAGGAGAACAGATAGCAGCGGGTCGCCACGCCGGCTAGCACGATGTGCACGTCCCCGAAGTCCACTTCTGCCTCGGTGCCCGGCAGATGGGTCTGCGGCACGAACACCTCCGACGGCCCCGCCCTGCCCCGCCCTGCCTCCTGACGGATCTCCCCACGACGCGTGGCGATGTAGCCGCGAACCATCTGATACGAGATCCCCGTCGCGGCGTACTCGTCCAGCAGCCGGTCGAAAACCCGCTTCGCGGTGTGCCGCTGCTTCGGCGGCGCGTCCAGATCTCTGCGGAGCACCTCGTCGATCAGCGGCTAGTGCCGTAGCAGGCAACGTTCGCCCCGTTGTGAGGTCCTGCCTGTCGACGGATTCGGCCGCTGGCGATAATCGACCGATGGCCATCATCGAACGCCCTATGCCGCCCCTGAACGCCGACGAGCGCACCACGCTCGAAAGCTGGCTCGACTTTCATCGCACCACCCTCGCCATGAAGTGCGAGGGCCTGGACGATGAGAAGGCCGCCGTCGCATCCGTGCCGCCGTCCGCCTTCACACTGACCGGCCTCGTCCAGCACATGGCGGAGGTGGAGCGGAACTGGTTCCGCCGAGTGTTCGCCGGAGAACAAGCCCCGCCCATTTATGACCCGCAGGCTGACCCCGATGGCCCCGACGGCGGCTTCGAGCTGGCCGGGGGCGCCACCCTGCGCGACGCTCTGGCCACCTGGCACGCGGAGATCGCCCGCGCCCGCGAGCACTGCGCCGACCGCGCTCTGACCGACACCGGCCGGTTCATGGAGCAGGATGTCAGCCTCCGTTGGATCTACGTCCACATGATCGAGGAGTACGCCCGCCACAACGGTCACGCCGACCTGCTCCGGGAACGCATCGACGGCAGCACCGGCGTATAGCGCTTCCGGATCAGGCAGTGTTTGGCGAAACCGCCACGCCGACGACCGGCGCCTACGCGCCGTCGTCGACCGGGCCCGAACTCATCCATGCAGAAGACGACTTCGGGCTCCCCCTCCTCGGGGATGACCTCGCCGTCGGCGATCGCGTAGAGATGTTCGACTCGGGCCTTCTTGGCCGGGTAGTCGGGGTCGCGGGAGGTCTTCCAGGTCTTCAGGCGTTGAAAGGAGACGCCTTCCTCGCGGAGCAGGATGCGCAGGCCCTCGTGGCTGATGTCGTCGACCACCCCCTCGGCGACCAGGAAGTCCGCCAGCTTGGTCAGACTCCAGGTCGAAAAGGGCAGGTCGTGTTCGGCCGGCTTGGACTTCGCGATCTTCTTGATCTCGCGACGCTCGGGCAAGGTGAAGGTCTTGGGCCGGCCGCCCTTGTACTTCGGATACAGGGAGTCGAAGCCGTCGGTGTTGAAGTTGTGGATCACATCTCGGACCCGGTCCGCGCTGGTGAAGGTGACCTCGGCGATCTTCGCCACCGGAATGCCCTGGGCGGACAGCAGGACCATCTGGGCCCGCCGCCAGGTCACCACCGACCCGGTGCCCCGGCGGATGATCCGAAGCAGCCGTCTGCCTCGTCATCGTCGATCTCGCGCACGCGTACTCGTTCTGCCACCCGGACAGGGTGACGTCCACGCGCCGCCCGGCAGAGCACCGGGACGGCGCGTCACATCACAACAGGGCGAACGTTGCCTGATGCGGCACTAGTAGGGATCCAGCCTGGTCGGACGCGGGGGCAGCTTCTTGCGCGGCTCGGGCCAGACCAGGTCCAGTGTCTTGCGGACCGTCTGCCAGGTGACCCCGTACTTGCGTGCAGAGCGCGCATCGACATCCCGGCGCGGTGGTCCCGGCGGATCGCCGCGTACAGATCGGCCTTGGATTTCGACAGGCGCATCGGGGCCCCAGCAGGAGAAGAACAGCCATCGTCCCACCACAAGACCCCAAGCGCCTCTAAAACTCAGCGACTTCACTTTCGCCGATACGGCGGTGCCATCCGCACCCAACGAGAAACGACATCGCGACTCACCGACAGAGCCACAGCTCTTCTTTCAGGGCTTCGGCTACGCCGAGTCGAGGGCAGCGAGGGCGCCCTCGCACGGGCCCCGGCCGTCTATCACCCGGCCGGCGAAGGCCCACCGCGACACCGTGTTCATCTCCGGCCACTTCATCGCGGCCGCCTGATGGGCGGCCGCGATGACCGAGACGGCATCCGACAGCGGTGTCCCCGCTGGCTCGGGCACGACGGGATCGTCCGCGAGCTCGACCAGGGCGACCGTGAAGTACCGGCGCACGTCCTCGGACCGCAGGCGGAACCGGCGGATCCAGCCGCGGACGGTGTCCTCCACCCTGCCCAGATGGGCGGCGACCTGGCGGTGCCCCATGCCCAGGGCCGCTATCTCCAGCCCGGCCCCGATCACCTCGGCCGTATCCGTCCGCCGGGGCCACAACACCTCCGGCAGCAGCACATGTGTGACCTGGCAGCCCGTGCAGCGCGAGCGGCGAGGGCGTACCAACCAGCGAGCTCCGAGATCGCCGCGGACTTCCCGCGGCCAGCCATACCCCCACGGCGCAAGCACGCCCCCACACGCCGGACACGTCAACTCACCAGCCCGTAGCTGGTGTTTCAACCGGACGATGTAGGCATCGCCGATGGGCACCCCGCACCTCCGCCTGCCTCACAGCGCCGTCAATCTCCCCGGAAAGATCAACAACCATGTGCGGCCAGGCGCGGCAGAGGTGCCGCCCTATGGGAGATCCGTCGGGCCATAAAGAGCAGCCTCGGCTTCCGCGGCCAGGGCCCAGTACCGGTCCCCGAACGACCAGTGCCACCACTCCGTTGGATAGTTCACGAAACCGGCAGCGGCCAGTGCGGCTGCCAGAATCCCCCGATGAGTGCGGGCTTCATCGCTGATGTTGTCGGCATGGGTGTAGCAGGCCCCCGCGCTCTCTTCCGGACTCGCATCCACGGCGGTACCCAGATCAAGCTCATGACCTGCGGCATCAGCGAGCGTCAGATCAACAGCTGCCCCAGCGCTGTGCGGTGCGATCTCGGGCGGGGACACGAAACGACTCGCCGCCGAGCGGACCTCCTCAGCGGACCAGTCAGGATGGGCAGCCCTCAACTCAGCTGCATACCCATCGAAGTAATGCCGCTGCAAGGCCGGCGGCCGATACCCCTCGATGAAGAGCAGTCGGAACCCCTCAGGAAGGCACGCCTGCGCCTTCACCAGCCGGTCGAGAACTCCCTCCCGCAAGTGGGCGAACGCCCCGGAAGCATCCCGGGCCCGCTCGTCGACCAGCATCTGTCCGCAGCGGCGTACGTCCACAAGCCACTCGCGGCAATCCCGAACCGGCACCGCCGCCACCATCGGATCAGACATCAATATGATCTCACTCATAAGGCGATCATCTCGAAGAGCGCTCAGCTCCTCCGCGGCAGCTTCACGTCCACCATGTCGTCGCACACGAAACCAGCCGAGACAGAGCCCCTCCAGCCGAGACAGAGCCCCTCCAGCCGATGTCATCGTCATCCAGCGGGTCGCGACAGGCCCTGTTCCTGCTCACCCAGAATGTCGTCCAACACCGGCCCACGGGCGGGAAAACGGGCACCTGCGCGGGATCCTCACTCGGCGTCGCTTTGGGCGAGGTGTTCTCTCAGCCGGGCCGAGGTGGTGAAGAGGCGCCCCCGCATGCCGACGGCCTCGGCGGCCCGGACATTGGCCTGACGGTCGTCGACGAAAAGGACGCGATCCGCCGGCACACGCAGGGCGCGTTGACACCACCGGTAGGCGTCGGGGTCGGGTTTGGCGCGGCCGATGCGGCAGGACAAGGCGCATACCTCAAAGCGTTCGAGCCATGCGTGGTGTGCTTCGTAGTGGCCGGCCAATTCTTCTGGGATGTTGGACAGGAGCGCGATCCGCCGGTCCTGTGCGGCGAGTTGCTCGACGAGGTCGACCATGGTGTCGTCGACGCCACTCCAACTGGCGATGTCAGCCGCGACGAGGCGCTCGATCAGGTGGTCGTCGAAGCGGGTACCCAGTGTCTTGGCGACGCTGCGCCAGTAGCCGGGGCCGTTGACCTCACCTCGGTCGTATGGCGGACGCAGCGTCCAGTAGGCGTCCCAGAAATCGGGCGCGGGTATGCCCGCCGCCCGGACGATCCGGTCCTTGCCCTCGGCGGACTGGAGGCGCGCGATGACGCCGAAGAGATCGAAGAGAAGCACGGTGCCGGTCATGAGGTCACACCTTCCGTACGGTCACGCCCGCCGCGCTCAGTCGGTCGGTCTGTTCGTCGGGAGCGGACTCGTCCGTGACGACGGCGTGCAAGGCGGAGGCCGGGGCGACGAAGCCGAGGGCGGTACGCGAGAACTTGGCGCCGTCCGCGACAGCGATGACTCGGCGGGAAGAGGCGATCGCCGCACGCTTGACGGCGGCGTCGTCCAGGTCGTAGGCGGTCAGGCCGTTGTCCGCGTCCAGTCCGCAGCAGCCGATGATCGCGGTGTCGAAACGCAGGGCGGCCAGCGACGCCGTGGCGAGTGGGCCGGTCAGCGCCAGCTCGCCCGGACGCGGTCTGCCGCCCGGGACCAGCAGAGTCAACTGCGGGGCTCCAGCCAGCGCGTTCACGGCGTGCAGGGACAGCGGCAGCACGGTCAGCCGTCGGTGCTCCAGGGCGCGGGCCACCTCCATGCAAGTGGTGCCGCTGTCGAGCACGACGGACTCGCCGTCGGCGATCAACCGGGCGGCCTCGGCCGCGATGCGCCGCTTGGCCTCCAGCCCATCCTGAGCCCGCAGCGCGAAGGGCGGCTCCTCGCCCCGCAGCAGCAGGCTCTTGGCTCCCCCTCGATAACGCTCGAGCACTCCCTGCGCGGCCAGGACTTCGAGGTCGCGACGGACGGTCATCTCCGAGGCGCCGGTGAGCGCGGCCAGTTCCGCGACGCCGATGCTGCCGGCTTCCCGTACGGCGTCGGTGATCTGTCTGAGTCGATCTGTGCCAGCCATACTCGGATTGAACATCAGTACTGTTCGAAAAGCAATCTTTCGAAAGTTGATTGTGTTCTATATGTTCGATGCATGGAACAAGACCTGCGGGCCGGACGGCTGGCCACCTTCGTCTACTTCGCTCTCAACGGCCTCCTCATGGGGATGTGGGTCGTCCACATACCCGGCATCGAGCACCGCGCAGGAATCAGCCATGCCGTGCTGGGCTGGCTTCTGTTGCTCTTGGGCGCGGGAGCCTTCGCCGGTATGCAGGCCGTCGGCCCACTCACGGACCGCTTCGGGGCCCGCACCGTCGTCCCGCTGAGCGCGGCACTGTGCAGCGCGGCCGTTGTCCTGCCCGGCCTGGCGACGAACGTCTGGACGTTGGGGGCCGCACTCCTGGCGCTCGGCGTCGGCAACGGCTGCCTGGATGTCAGCATGAACGCCCATGCCGTCCAGGTCGAGCACGGTTACCGGCGGCCCGTCATGTCCGCCTTCCATGCCGCCTTCTCCATCGGTGGTGTTCTCGCTGCGCTGGCGGGATCCCGCACGCTCAGCCTGGGCTGGAGCCCCGCGGCAACTCTCGGCATGGTGGCGCTCGGCGGCCTGGCCGTCGCCGCGCTCGCGGCTCCCGCACTGCTGCGCCACGACGCCATCCGTCCCTTGGATGACGTCACCTCTGCCAAGATGGCCCGCCAAAGGACACCCCGGCGCATCTGGATGCTGGCCGCGCTGGCATTGATGATCATGCTGTGCGAAGGCGTGGCGAACGACTGGAGCACCCTCCATCTGCGCCAGGTCCTCGACGCGACCGCTGCCACCGCCGCCCTCGCCTACGGAGCCTTCGCCACCGCCATGACCGTCGGCCGACTGCTCGCCGACCGAGCCACCGCGCGCCTCGGCCCCGTGGCCGTCCTCCGCTACGGCGCATCCGTCGCGGCAATCGGTCTGACCGCAGCGGCTCTCTCGCCCTGGATTCCCCTGGCTCTGGCCGGCTGGGCCATGTTCGGGGCAGGACTGTCCGGCTGTGTTCCCCAACTCCTCAGCGCCGCCGGCCATTCCGACCGGGACGCTGCCGGCGTCAATGTCTCCCGCGTCGCCGGACTCGGCTACCTCGGCATGCTCGCCGGGCCCGCCGCCATCGGCCCGCTGACCCACGTCCTGCCGCTCAACCTCACGTTCCTGCTCCCCGTGGCGTGCTGTGTGATCGCCGCCTGCCTCGCCGGCGTCCTGCGGCCACCGCACCCGGCCCCCGCTCGTCTGGAGGCCGAGGCGGTATGACAAAAATGATCACCCCCTGAGGAAGCGTCAGCTACTACGAACCCCGGAAATCCCCGGAAGGCATGCCTGGTGGAAGAGCCAGTACGACTCGGTGACATCGAGCAGGCCGCGGCCGGAGGCGGCCGGCCTGTCTGGGCCGCCCAGGGACGGCACGACGGCAGTCTGGGGCCGGGCGTGCGGGCCTGGCGCCACAGAACTGCCCTGGCGGTGGCCAGTCCCGTGGCGTGCGGCATCAGCCCGGATTCGCCCCAGGCCGATCCCATCGTCGCGGCGCTCACCGCCCACTGCGCGCTCGCCCACGGCCGCCCCGATGACACCGAGCTGCACCGATGGCTGCTGCACCGTCTGGAAGCCGCGAGCGATCCGCGCAGGGACCAGTACTTCCAGCTGCTCGCGCTGATCAACGGCCGGCCGGCGCCGGAACGCCTCGCCCCGGTGATCGACTGGTCCGTCACAGCTCTGCGAATGCGGGCGGCTCGATGAAGCAACAGCCTCACAGCCCCGCCGCACAGCCAGACGAAGCACTGAAAGCCGCTACAGCCACATACGCTCGGCCGATGGACAAGATCGCTGCACGCCTGGAGGCAGACGCCACCCCGTCAGCCCCCGCTCTCATACTGCGTCCCTGGAGCCATGCAGACGCTGCCGCCCTGCTCGAGCTGTATCGGGATGACGCCCTGCGCCGCTGGACGAGCTCAGCCGTGGACGACGACGCCAGCGCGGCACGGTGGGTCCAGGACCAGCAACAGGGATGGGAGGCGGGGGACCGCTTCGGATTCGCCATCGTGGAACCGCAAGCTGGGAGCGCTGAAGGACAGTTGACAGGTCACGTGGTCCTCAAGAACGTCACCTCGGGCGTTCCGTCCGCCGAGGTCGGGTACTGGACCGCGGCGCATGCACGCGGCCGGGGGATAGCGCCCCGAGCACTGCACGTGCTGACGGACTGGGCCTTCGCCGCCTTCCGCGGTGACGGACTGACGCGCCTTGAGCTCCTGCACCAAGCTGACAACACAGCATCATGCCGCGTCGCGCAGAAGAGCGGGTACGAACTGACCACGCTCCTGCCCGCGGCACCGCCCGTATACCCCCTTGCCGGTCACCTGCACGTACGGGCGCGCGACCTCTGACCCAGTGGGTACCGCAAGAGCGACTTCGGTAGGCCCATGACCTGCACCGCAGTACCACTCAACTTGTCATGTGGGGCTCAGATACAGCTTCCTCGGAGTCCTGAGCCTCGGCTCTGCCAGCCGTTGCGGACCACGTACGGGATCTTGAGACCATGAACATCCCATGGAAGGTTCATGCCGCATGATCGATGAATTCGCGAAGGACAACCTGCACGGAAGACTGCGGCGGGACCGCAAGGCGCTGCTCTGGAAACAGCCGCAAACCGCCCAGACCTACACTCTCTCCGTGCGAGATCTACGTCATGGAAGGCGGACTCGCATCACGCCCCCGCCTGCAAACGCGACGGCGTTGATCCTTAGGGGGGTCTGCTGAGTTTCTTGGCTTCGGTGAGGATGCGGCCTCGATCCAAGAACCCGACGCCGCGATCTCTGAGCATCTTGTCGACGTGGTGCTGCTCGCTGCCTGTGCGGAGCAGACGTGCGGCCTCAGCCACCAGGCCCCCCTGCTGGGTTGTGGTCGAGGTCCCCGCGTGCGGCGCGGGCCCGCGAGGCAAGCCCGCGCCGATGGGTCAGGCCACCGGATCCAGGAACGTCAGCACGGAGGCGTCCTCCTCGATCAGCGGAGAGAGTGCGGTGTTGAACGGGCCACCGTACGGCGCCTTCAGGTGCGCTTGGAAGGCGTCCTCGTCCCGGTACACCTCGAAGATCCAGTAGGCACGTGGATGGGACGCCTTGGTGTAGACGTCGAAGGCGAGGTTGCCTTCCTCCTCGCGCACCTTCACGGCGTAGTCCCGGATCAGGCGGCCGACCTCGTCCTCCGCTCCCTGACGGGCGGTGAACTCGGCGAGCAGGGTTTTCTTCACGGTCTGGTGTCCTTGTCAGTCGTGGATGGAGTCGAGGTGCCAGACCCGGGCGTGGTCCAGCTTCACCGAGCCGTTCTCGGCGAAGACCTGCACTCCCTGGCTGGCGGGGTCGGGGAAGATCTGGTCGGTGATCACGGCCTCGCCGCTGCCGCCGAAGACCTCGACGGACGACCAGTCGACGAGGATCCGCACCTTCACCTTGCCGTTCCTGGCCTTCAGCGGGGCGGTCTGGACGCCGGGGAAGGTGCTGTTGAAGTCCACGGCACCGGAGTGGGTGCGGTCGACGTACAACTCCTGCGTCGTGGCGTCGTACCCGATGACGGTCTCCTCTCCCCCGGCGCCGGTGCGCACCTTCAGGCCGAACCGTTCGGCGTCCCTGAGGGAGAAGGTCGCCTCGATGTCGAGCGCCTTGCCCTTGGCCGCGGGGCCGATCAGGGGCTGGGAGGTGTTCTTGACGGTGATCCCGGCCGCGGACACCGGCCGCTTGTGCCGCAGGGACGTCAGGCTGTTCACCGGCTTGCTGGTCAGCCGGACACGGCCGTCGATGGTGCGCAGGGCCATTTCGCGAGGGATGCTCTGCGCGCCACGCCAGGGGTGGGTGGGGATGGCGCCGCTGTAGTCCCAGTTGTTCATCCAGCCGACCATGTACCGCTTGCCGCCCGGTGCGTTCTCCCAGGACACGGCCGCGTAGTAGTCCTTGCCGTAGTCGGCCCAGTCGGCGCGCTGCACGACGGAGAGGGCGGGGGTGTCAGCGGCGGTGAACCGGTCGGCGAGGATGTGTCCCCAGCCGGCGGTGTTCATGTCGACGACCTGGATCTGCGCCTTCTTGCCGACGTAGGGGCGCATGTCGATGGAAGCCCAGTCCAGCGTCTCGCTGTTGGAGCCGGTGGCGCTGCGGACCACCTGGCCGTCGACGATCAGGTTGACGGACGTCTCCTGGGAGACCGGCTTGGCCTGGGTGTCGGACAGCATGATGTGGTCGACGTTGATGTGGCCCCAGCCGCCGGTGTTGTCGTCGACGATTCTTATCTGGGCCTTCTTCCCGGCGATGTCGCGGACGTCCCAGGAAGCCCAGTTGAGTGCCTCGGCGTCCTGTCCGGTGGCGCTGCGGACCACCTGGCCGTCGACGAGGAGTTCGACGGCGGTGGGGTTGTCGGAGCCGGCGGGATGGTTGCCGCCGCCGATGAGGAAGTTGACATAGTCCTTGTCGATGGTGAACTCGGGTGAGGTGAGGGCGCCGGTCGTGGAGTCGCCGTTCAGGAAGGTGTTGACCAGGCCGTCGCCCAGGAATCCCGAGACCTCTTGCTGGTTGGGCAGGGTGCCTGCGGCCGGTGCGGCGCCGAAGGCGTTCCCGGTTGTCGTCCAGCTGCCGTAGGTGCCGCCCTCGAAGTCGGTGAGGACCGTGCCCTCGGGCGGCGGTCCCTGCTCCATGACGGTTCCGGGCACGTGCGCGTGCCGGCCGCCGCCGACCTTGAAGTTCAAGTAGCGCTTGTCGACGGTGAATTCGGGTGAGGTGAGGGTGCCGGTGGCGCCGTCGCCCGCGTGGAAGCTGTTGGCGAGGCCCTTGCCGTCGAAGCCGTCGACCGTCCCCTGACCGTCCAGTGCCCCGGCTGCCGGCGCCTGGCCGAACGCGGTGCCGGTGGTCGTCCACGCACCGAAGTCGCCGCTCTCGAAGTCCTGCACGACCTGGCCGGCGGGCGGTGTGTAGGTGCCCTTGTCCTCGGCGGTGAACTTCTTGCCGTCGAAGTCGCCGATGAAGTACTGGGCGGCCGAACCGCCCGCGATACCTCCGGGGTTGATGTTGACGACCAGTACCCACTTGATGTTGTCCGGGTCCCCGTCGACGGCGAGGGGGAACAGGTCGGGGCACTCCCACACGCCGCCCGTCGCACCGGCCGGGCCGAACTCGCTCTGCAGCTTCCAGTCCTTGAGGTTCCTGGACGAGTAGAACTGCACCTTGTGCTCGGTGGACAGCGACACCGTCATGAGCCAGCTCTTGGTGGGCGCGTACCACTGGACCTTGGGGTCGCGGAATTCCCTGGAACCGATATCGAGTACGGGATTGCCCTGGTACTTGGTCCAGGTACGGCCGCGGTCGGTGCTGTAGGCAATCGACTGGGCCTGCTTGCCGCCGTTCTTGTAGGCGCTGGTGTAGATCGCCACCATGGGCGGGTTCTTCTTCGTGCCGAACCCGGTGGTGTTGTTCCAGTCAACGACCGCGCTGCCGGAGAACACCATCTCCTCGTCGTCGTGCGACAGGGCGAGCGGCAACTCCTCCCAGTGCACGAGGTCCTTGCTCACCGCATGCCCCCAGGACATGTCACCCCAGGAGTTGCCGTTCGGGTTGTACTGGTAGAAGAGGTGATACTCGCCCTTGTAGTACACGAGGCCGTTGGGGTCGTTCATCCAGTTCTTCTCCGGGGTGAAGTGGAACTGGGGGCGATAGGTCTCGGAGTACGTCGGGTACCGGGGGGTGTCGGCAGCTACGGCCTGGGCGGCGAGCGAGGTTGCGGACAGGGCGCAGACGGTCGCCACCGCCGCGAACAGCCGCGTGCGGGCATGCCGGGATACACGTCCAGAGCTCATGGAGTCTCCTGTGCTGCGGCCGTCCATGCTGCGGAGCCTGCTGCCCGGCACGAACGGACGGAAAGGTGACGCCTCGTCGGCGCCGTCGTCCACAGCGCCTGGCAAGGTGGTGAGGTGGTGACATCGTTGACTTGTGTCATCGATGTCACCAAGTGGGCCCGATGATGGGGGTAATCCGGTGATCGCGTCAACGGTGCGGTCGTGATTCCCCGGCGCGGCCTGGCTGCCCGTTCATCCGCGCCCGACTGTCGCGAGCTTCGCCAACTCGCTCTGCCACGGCGGGTTGGGGCCGGCAACCGAGCAGGTCAGGGCCGCGACCTGAGCGGCGAACCGGCAGGCTTCGGCGACATCGTCGAGGCGGAGTTCCTCCAGCCGGCCGCCGAGGAGGCCACGGGCCCCGAGGTGGTGCAACAGCCCGGCAGCGAAGGAGTCCCCTGCCCCCACCGTGTCGACGACCCGTGTCGCCACCGCGGGCACGTGCAGCCGTTCGCCGTCGAGTGAGGCCAGGGCGCCGTCGGCACCGCGCGTGATCACGACGAGCCGCGCTCCGGCCGCATGCCAGATGTCGCACGCCTGCTCGGGCGGCGCGCCCGGCAGCAGGAGTTCCAGGTCGTCCTCGCTCAGCCGGAGCACATCGGCGAGTTCGCACCAGCGCGCCAGCCGGGCGCGGTAGACCTCGGGATCCACCAGCAGCGGCCGGACGTTGGGGTCGATGCTGACGGTCGCCCGAGGGGCTGCCGCCGCCAGGAAGTCCTCCACCACCGCCGCGCCGGGTTCCCGGACCAGGGCCAGGGACCCGGTGTGCACGCAGGCGGTCTCGGACAGGTCCACCCCCGCCAACTCCTCGGCGGTCCACTGCCAGTCGGCCGTGTTCTGCGCATGGAAGGAGAAGGCGGCCTGCCCCTCGGCGTCCAACTCCGCCACAGCCAGCGTGCTGGGCTCCGCGGCCGCGACAGCGCTCGACAGGTCCACTCCGGACGCCTCCAGGTGCGCCCGGAACAGGCGGCCGAACACATCGCCGGACAGCCGCGCGAGGAAGCGGGCCGGGGTGCCGAGGCGGGCCAGGGCGACGGCCGTGTTCGCAGGTCCGCCGCCCGGCAGGACGCGCAGGGCGAGTTCGTTCGAGGTGCCTGCGGGTTCGGTGAACGCGTCCGCGACGCACTCTCCCAGGACGGTGATCTGGCGCGGGCTCATGGGCTGCTCTTCTCTGCGAACGCACAGGCGTAAGCGGGCATGGACCGGACATCCGCCGCGGCCGTTACGGACTTGTGTCCGGTGCAAGGCATTGACGTTGCCGGGAGGCGGAGTCCATCATCCTCGGCAAGCAGTGTCAACGATGACATAAGTCAACGATGACACCTCGGGACGGCATGCTCCGATGCCGCCGCACCGCTCGCGATCCCGCAGGAGTCCTTCATGTCTCGCACCCCTCGTCTGCCCTCGGCCCTCCTCAGAGCCGCCGCGTGCACCGGCCTGGCAGCCCTCACCCTGACGGCCTGCGGATCCGGCTCCGGATCGGACACCGTCGGCTCCGGTTCGGGCAGCGTCAAGGTCGGCCTGATCACCAAGACCGACACCAACCCGTTCTTCGTGAAGATGAAGGAGGGTGCGGAGAAGGCCGCCAAGGCGGACGGCGTCCAGCTGATGACCGCTGCGGGCAAGTTCGACGGGGACAACGCCGGTCAGGTCACCGCCATCGAGAACATGGTCGCCGCCGGTGTGAAGGGCATCCTGATCACCCCCAGCGACTCCAAGGCGATCGTGCCCGCGATCGAGAAGGCCAAGGCCAAGGGCGTCCTGGTCATCGCCCTGGACACCCCGACCGAGCCGGAGAGCGCCGTCGACGCCCTCTTCGCCACCGACAACCTCAAGGCCGGCGAGCTGATCGGCCAGTACGCCAAGGCCGCCATGAAGGGCAAGGCCGCGAAGATAGCCACCCTCGACCTCGCGCCGGGCGTCTCCGTCGGCGTCCAGCGGCACAACGGCTTCCTCAAGGGCTTCGGCGTCAAGGAGGGCGACCCCTCCGTCGTCTGCTCCCAGGACACCGGAGGCGACCAGGCCAAGGGCCAGACGGCGATGGAGAACTGCCTCCAGAAGGAGCCCGGCATCAACGTCGTCTACACCATCAACGAGCCCGCCGCCCTGGGCGCGTACACCGCGCTGAAGGCCAAGGGCCGGGAGAAGGACGTCCTGATCGTCTCCGTCGACGGCGGCTGCACCGGCACCCAGGCGGTCAAGGACGGCAAGATCGCGGCGACCTCGCAGCAGTACCCGCTGAAGATGGCCGCCGAGGGCGTCAAGGCTGTCGTGACGTACGCCAAGGACGGCAAGAAGGCGTCCGGTTACACCGACACCGGCGTCACCCTGATCACCGACAAGGCGCAGGACGGGGTCACGTCCAAGGACACCGCCTACGGCCTGGAGAACTGCTGGGGCTGAGCCGCCCCCGAGGACCGTACGTCCGCCGCCTCTCCCCTCAGCGGGGCGGCCGGCCCCGCCTCCCCGACCGGGGACGGCCGCCCCCTCGCCTCCTCGTCCTCCCTGTTCTCCGGCAAGGCAGGACAAGGACTTCTGTCTCCCGACAAGGACTTCGCATGACCGCCACGTCCACGCCTCCGAGCACGTCCTCGCCTTACGCCGAGCTCAAAGCGCCGACCACGGCCCGCAGACTGCTCACGACACCGACCACCGGGCCACTCGTCGCCCTCCTGCTGGCCTGCGTCTTCTTCTCCTTCTCGACCGATCAGTTCCTCACGGGCGGCAACTTCTCGCTGATCGTGCAGCAGGTCATGGTCGTCGGCACGCTCGCCATCGGCCAGACGCTGATCATCCTCACCGCGGGCATCGACCTGTCCTGCGGTGCCGTGATGGCGTTCGGCAGCATCATGATCGCCAAGATGGCGGCTGAGGGCTCCCTGCCACCGCTCGCCGCCATCGCACTGGGCCTGGTCGTCTGCGGCGGCTTCGGCCTGCTCAACGGGGCGCTGGTGCAGAAGATCCCGCTGCCGCCGTTCATCGTCACCCTCGGCATGCTCAACGTGGCGTTCGCACTGACCCACATCTACTCCGAGGAGCAGACGGTCACCAACCTGCCCGGCCCGCTGACGGCCCTCGGGCAGACCTTCCCGCTCGGCAACACCGACATCACCTACGGCTCGCTGGTCACGATCGCCCTGTTCCTCCTCCTCGCCTACGCCCTGAGCAGCACCAGCTGGGGCCGGCACGTCTACGCGCTGGGCAACAGCCCGGAGGCGGCGCGGCTGAACGGCATCCGCACCTCCCGCCTGACCATCGGCGTCTACACCGTGGCCGGTCTGCTCTACGGCATCGCAGCCCTGCTGCTCATCTCCCGCACCGGAGTCGGTGACCCCCAGGCGGGCCAGACCGACAACCTCGACAGCATCACCGCCGTGGTCCTCGGCGGCACCAGCCTCTTCGGCGGACGCGGCTCGGTCCTGGGCACCTTCATCGGCGTCCTCATCGTCGGTGTCTTCCGCAACGGCCTGCAACTGATGGGCGTCGCCTCCATCTACCAGACGCTGATCACCGGTGTGCTGGTGATCCTCGCGGTGACCGTCGACCAGATCTCCCGGAAGAAGGCCCGATGACCGCCACCACCTCCCCCACTCCCGTCCTACAGGCCCGCGGTCTGGTCAAGCGCTACGGCCATGTCACCGCCATCGACGGCGCCGACTTCGACCTCCTGCCCGGCGAGGTCCTTGCCGTCATCGGCGACAACGGTGCCGGAAAGACCAGCCTGATCAAGGCACTTACCGGTGCGGTGGTGCCCGACGCGGGCGAGATACGGCTGAACGGCAAGCCGATCCAGTTCTCCGGGCCGCAGAGCGCACGCGCCCACGGCATCGAGACGGTCTATCAGGACCTGGCCGTGGCCGCCTCGATGGACATCGCCTCCAACATGTTCCTCGGGCGCGAGCTCCGCCGCCCCGGCATCCTCGGCAGCGCCTTCCGCATGCTCGACAAGAAGCGCATGCGCCAGGAGGCCGCCGAGCACATGGCCGACCTGAAGATCGGCCTGCGCTCGCTGACCCAGTCGGTCGAGACGCTCTCCGGCGGTCAGCGGCAGGCCGTCGCGGTCGCCCGGGCCGTCGCCTGGGCCCGCAGCGTCGTCGTCATGGACGAACCCACCGCCGCCCTCGGCGTCAAGGAGTCCGGCCAGGTCCTCGACCTCATCCGCCGCGTCCGGGACAAGGGCATGCCGGTCGTCCTGATCAGCCACAACATGCCGCACGTCTTCGAGATCGCCGACCGGATCCACGTCCACCGGCTGGGCAGGCGCGCTGCCGTGATCAAGCCGTCCGACTACTCCATGGCGGAGGTCGTCGCCATCATGACCGGAGCGCTCACCGTGGACGCGTCCGGAGATACTGTCGTAGCGGATTCCGAGGCGGCGAAGGCCGCGGGAGTCCAGGCCACCTGACCGCATCACTCGACACTCGACGGAATTCCGGCCGAGGCCGCGGCCGGAACCGACGAGCACAGGAGACCGTTCCTCCATGGCAGCGAACCGCCGCCCCACCCTGGCCGACGTCGCCCGAGAAGTGGGCGTCAGCGCCAAGACCGTCTCCCGTGTCCTCAACGAGGACGGGCCCGCCTCGGCCCAAACGAGGGAACAGGTGCTCGCCGCCGTGGCCAAGCTCGGCTTCCAGCCGAACCTCATGGCCCGCAACATCCGCGTCGGCGGACCCGACACCACCATCGGGCTGGTCATCCCCGACCTCGGCAACCCCTTCTTCGGAGCCGTGGCCCGCAGCATCGAGGACACCGTCCGCGACCGCGGACTGACCCTGCTCATGGGCTCCTCCGCAGACGACCCCGACCGCGAACGCGCCCTGACCGACAAGTTCCTGGCCCGCCGCGTCAGCATCCTCATGGTCGTGCCGTCCGTCGGCGCCGACCACTCCCACCTCAAGACCCACCGCACCGCGGGCCTGCCCGTCGTCTTCCTGGACCGTCCGGGCGCGGGCCTGGCCACGGACAGCGTCGTCAGCTCCAACCGGACGGGCGCCCAGGACGGCGTCGCCCACTTGATCGCCCACGGGCACCGCCGCATCGGCTTCGTCGGCGACCTCCCCACCAAGCTCTACACGCGACGCGAGCGCCTGGCCGGATACCGCGCGGCCCTGCACGAAGCCGACATCCCCTACGACCGCTCCCTGGTCACCGATGCCCACGACCAGCACGGGGCCTCCGCCGCGACCGCCCAGCTCCTGAGCCTGGCGGATCCGCCCACCGCCCTGTTCGCCGGCAACAACATCGTCGCCCTGGGCATAGTCACCGAACTCGCCCGCCGCAAGCGGAAGGACGTCGCCGTCATCGCCTTCGACGACGTAGAACTCGCCGAGGCACTCGAACCGGCCCTGACCGTCGTCGCCCAGGACCCCGAGGAAATCGGCAGATCGGCAGCGGCCACCGCCCTGGCCCGCCTCGACGGCGACCGCTCCCGCGCCCGCACCATCACCGTCCCCACCCGACTGATCGTCCGGGGCTCGGGCGAGCGCCCTGCCCCCACGATGCAGGAAGCATGACGTGATGCGGGCGGCACAGAGGCAGGGGTGACCACAGGGCCCACGTGGAAACAGATCAGCTCGCAACGCGGCTGTCAGACCGCGGAGTAGGCGAAGACGGACACGAACCTGGGCGGCCGGACCTTGACGGCCCAGTTGTGGCTCACTGGGTGTAGAAGGTGGCGTCGGCCCGGTCGGTCGCCGTGCTGAGGGCCTGGACCCGCAGTAGGTAGTCGTAGTGGCGGATGTAGCGGCCCGGGAGGTTGTGCGACTCGTACGAGACTCCGGCGGAGTCCGCGAGGCCGGCCCGGGCGATGAAGGAGGCGTCACCGGCGAACAGCGACGTCCCGTCGTTCTTCTGCACCCACACCTCGTTGTTCTTGTGGCGCAGGAAGTAGCCGGGGAAGTTCGCCGACTCCAGGGAGACGGTGCCGCTGCCGGCGAGACCGGTGACGACACGGAACTGCGAGTCGGCCAGTGGCGAGACGTTCGCCTCGATCCTGGCGCGGTACTCCCAGTGCCGGACGAACCGGTCGGGGAAGTTGTACGAGGAGAGCCGGATCGGAGTGAGACCGTCGGCGACCGGGATGCCGAAGTCGGGCGTGCCGTCGGCCTTCCAGTAGATCTTCTGGACGCGGGTGCGGCGGTTGGGGTCGTTGAGCGGGGCACCGCTGATGTCCCTGTAGCTGCGGTCGTGGTAGACGAGGATGTCCGACTTGCCGTCCTCGGAGACCGTGAACTGGTTGTGCCCGGGGCCGTACTGGCTGGTGGCGGCGTTACTGGCGAAGACCGGGCCGGCGCTCTTGGCCCACGACGACGTGCTCAGCAGGTCGGCGGAGGCGGACGCGGTCAGCAGGCCCATGCAGTAGTTGGCGTCGGTGGCGCTGGCCGAGAAGGTCATGAAGACCTTGCCGCCCCGCTGGATCACGGCCGGGCCCTCGTTGACCGTCTCGCCTCCGGCGGTCTCCCACGGGGCGGTCGGCCGGCTGAGCATGACCGGTGCGCCGGTGATGGTCCACGGGCTGGACATCCGCGCTATGTAGATGTTGGTGCCGCGGCCGACAGCCGGGTCGTTCTGCGCCCAGGAGAGATAGCGGGTGCCGTTGACGGCGAAGGTCGTCGCGTCCAGGGAGAAGGTGTCCAGCGGCAGTGCGATACGGCCCTTCTCGGTCCAGGTGCCCGTGATCGGGTTCGCGGCCGTGCACTCCAGGACGTAGGGCCGGATCCTCCAGATGTCGTTCGCGGCACCGGCGGCGAAGTAGATGTACCACCTGCCGTCGATGAAGTGGATCTCCGGCGCCCAGATGTGGGCGCCCATCTCACCGGTGGCGTGCTTGGTCCAGATGGTCGTCTCGGCGGCCGACGTGAGCCCCTGGATCGTGGTGGCCCGGCGCAGCACGATCCGGTCGTAGGCCGGAACCGTGGCGGTGAAGTAGTAGAAACCGTCCGTGTGCTTGAAGATGTGCGGGTCGGCCCGCTGCTCGGCGATGGTGTTCGTGTACGTCACACCGGGTGACGCGGGCACGGCGGCGTGAGCGGTACCGGCCGAGACACCGGTGACGGTGGCAGCGGCCGAGCCGGCGATCAGGCCCAGGACCGTTCGACGGGTGAGCGCAGGATTCACGGAGTACTCCTTCTGGTGCTGGGGGTGCGGAGGTACCGCCTGCCCACGCTTTGCCGATATCTCGAACATCGTTCGTGAGCTCGACCAGAAGGTAGGTCCTGCACCTGCCCCAGTCAACACTTCCGTCACACGAGGTGAAGGGCGCCCTCGGCCCCATCCGCGAGAAGGAGGCCGGCTTCTACACGATCAAGGACATCTGGTCTCCCGTACAACTCGCCGAGCCGGAGCGGTTCGCCTCCAGCCTGCCGGACGACTTCAACGGCAGATCAGCCTCACCAACCACTACGCCTTCACCAACACCGGTACCTGCCGCTTCACTTGGCGGCTCCTGGACTTCCGCACGGGAACGGGGGAGGCACACGAGCGGGAGTCCTCTCGAAGATCACGGACAAGTCGGCGATCTTCGTATCGGGCACCGTCTCCGTCCGGACGAGGTTTGCCCGATGACTCACCCTCCCGGGCGGCAAATCACATGATCGGCAGGGAGGGTTCCACCAGCATGCGCCACCGCGTTCAACAAGTCGGCCAGCACGTCGGGCCGCTCCAGGGCGATGAAGTGGCCGGCCTTCGGCACCTGCGTGAAGTCGGTGGCCGGCAGCAGCCGCTTGTTGGCCTGTCGGTCCGAGGGGCGGGACCAGTCCTTCTCGCCGTAGACGAGGTGGACGGGCGCCTTGACCTCGGGGTAGCGCGAGCGGGCCGCGACGAGGCTGGGCAGGGCCTGGTACACGGCCCGGGCGACGGTCCGATAGCCGGGGCGGCCGCCCACCTGGAGGAGCTCGTCCACGTAGTCGTCCCGCAGCGCGCTCTTGTCGCCGAGGCCGCCCTGAAGGATCTTGCGGAGGGCGGGCTTGGGCTCCACCCCGGCGATCACCGGCCCCACTCCGGGCATGAGGACACCGCTGACGACCACCCGGGCGAGGAGGCTCGACCGGGCGATCCCGCCGCGGAAGTCGTACGTGTTCACCGCGACGACGCGCCGTACCCGCTCCGGCAGCTCGGCCGCGGTGGTCAGGGCGAGCACCGCCCCCATGGACTCCCCGGCCAACGTCACGTCGTGGAGGTCGAGTTCGGTGAGGAGCCGCTCGACGCCCGCGCGCATCGCCGGCTCGTCGTACGACGCCCCGGGCACGATCTCGGAGTAGCCCATCCCCGGCAGATCGAGGGCGTACACGGTGTAGTGGTCCGCGATCAGCGGGATGAGGTGGCGGAAGTGCTCGGCCTGAGTGCGCACGGTGTGCAGCAGGACGAGGGGAGCGCCGGTGCCCGCCTTGAGGTAGCGCAGAGTTCCCTCGTGGCCGTCACGTCCCGCGCGTGGGGCGATGGTGTGGCTGGTGGTCCCCGGAATGTGGATCGTGGGACGTGACTCGTGGGTGGGCATCTCGCCGACTCCTTGTGTGTGAAGGGGGTTTACTTCGCCAGCTGGACGTACAGGCCCGCCAGGTCGCCGGCCAGGCCCGCCTTGACCTGCCGCGAGATGTCGTCGGCGAGCACCTCGTACGCGCCCGCCTCGACGCCGTCGAGGGCGAGGGCGGCGACGTCACGAGGGTCGGACTTGGGTGCGTCGACGTCCGCCGCCAGGTCCGTGTCGACGTAGCCGACGTGCAGTCCGGTGACGGCGATGCCGCGCGGCTGAAGCTCCAGGCGCAGGGAGTTGGTCTGCGACCACAGGGCTGCCTTGGAGGCGCTGTAGGAGCCGCCGAGGGCCAGCCAGGAGAGCACGGAGTGCACGTTGAGGAGGTGGCCGCCGCCGTTGCGCTCGATGACCGGTACGAAGGCCCGGGCGACCAGGAGCGGGCCGTAGAAGTTGGTCTCGAACTCCCGGCGTACGTCGTCGACCGGGGAGTCGAGGAAGGACGCGCCGAGCGCGGCACCGGCGTTGTTGATCAGCACGGTGACGTCCTCCGCCTGCGCGGCGGCGGCAGCCACGGAGGCCGGGTCGGTGACCTCCAGCGCCACCGGGACGGCGTCCGGGTGGGTCACGCCGCGCGGGTCGCGGGCCGTGGCGTAGACCTTGCCGGCACCGCGCGCGTACAGCTCCTCGACCAGCGCCTTGCCTATGCCGCGGCTGCCGCCGGTGACGAAGACGTTTGCGCCCTTCAATGCGGTCATGACTGTCTCCACAGAATGAGAAACCGATCAGTTTCCACCACGGTAAACCGATCGGTTTCCAGGCGCAAGCCCGGCAGGAGGGCCCTCGGCTTCGCCGGGACGTTCCGGGCCCAGTCGGCGGAGGGGCCCCCGGGGCGCCGACGGGGCACCGACATCCGCGCTCGCAGGGTTCAGCCCGCGGCGGCGAGGACCGGCGACTGCAAGTCCGGCTGCATTCATGGACACCGCACTGCGACCGACCCCTGGGAAACCGATCGGTTTTTGTTTCGCCCGCTGCGGGTTAACCTCGCGGTATGACCACCGAAGTGAAACTGAGCCCCAGGGAGCGCCTGCTGGAGGCGGCGGCCACGCTCACCTACCGAGACGGTGTCGGTATCGGCATCGAGGCGCTGTGCAAGGCGGCCGGGGTGTCGAAGCGCTCCATGTACCAGCTGTTCGAGAGCAAGGACGAACTCCTGGCGGTGAGCCTGAAGGAGCGCGCCTCCGCCTACGCGGCGACTCTCCTGCCTGCGGCGGACGACGGCCGGTCACCCCGTGAGCGGATCCTGCACGTCTTCGAACAGGTGGAAGCGCAGGCAGGGGCGCCCGAGTTCCGAGGCTGCCGGTACCTGGCCGTACAGATCGAGCTCAAGGACCGGAGTCATCCCGCGAGCCGGGTCGCCCACCAGATCAAGGCGGACCTGACCGCCTTCTTCCGCACCGAGGCCGAGCAGGGCGGGGCGGGCGATCCCGATCTGCTGGCCCGGCAGCTCAGCCTGGTCTTCGACGGCGCCAGCGCCCGCGCGGGAATCCAGGCCGACAACCTGACCGGACTCATCGCACCCACGGTGACCGCCCTGCTCGACGCGGCAGGCGTGCGCTGACGCATCGCCCGTCCGGAAGACTCCCTCACTTACCGGCACTCGCGGGAAGGCCGATGGCCGTAAGCGTGTTGCCGAGCATGCCGCACGCGAAGAAACCTGCCGTCGCGCCGGCGTCAGCGCCCAGCGACAGGTGCGCGGTGTCCCAGATCCTCATCCAGCCGGCCCGGCCGGGTTCACCGATCAGGCCATCGCCCTTCGCCTCGGCGGCCACTACGGTGGCGTATCCCCGCATCTGCATCAGGAGCGTTTCGGGGCGCGTCGAGATCAGCCGCGCGTAGGCGTTCGTCAGGGCCTGAGGAGCCCGCTCGCCGCCCGCCCCCGTCGGCCGCGCTCTCGAAAGCCAGGCGGGACTGCGTGACGCCGACCCGCTGGGCGATCGCCGCGATGGAGGTGCCGTGGTACCCCCTGATCGCGAACTCGGCGATCGCCGCACGGATGACGCTCTCACGCCGCTCCGGCGCACTGACCCTGCCCATGACGTCCTTCCCCCTGCTTGAGCTTGCCGACAGATCGGCCGGTGGCACTCGTGACGGGTGCGTCATCCGGTCGGCACAAGCCGCGACACCTCACGCGTCACCCCGCTCGACGGCGTGACATTCCTCGGCCTCGACGTCGCCAGTGACGCCTCGGTCACCGCAGCGGTCCGCCGCCTGGAGCATCCTCGCCCACCTCGGGCGGTGCGTGAAGGGCCCTGGCCCGAGGGGCAGTTGTCGGAATGCTCAGCCTCGCGGTCGCCGACAAAGCCTCAAGGCCGCACCGGGCACCAACGCACCGACCCCATCGCGGCCGGCCGCTCCCGGCAGTCGGGCTCGCGCTCCTCACATCCGGGATCTCAGGACGTCGACCTCACAGCCCGGCGCGAACGGGTCGAAGCCGTGCTCGGTCAGCCAGCGAACCGCCAGCAGGCTTCGCAAGGACCACCAGGCGCGGATGACGTCGAGGTCGATGTCGGTGCCATAGCCGGCGATGACGTCGTCGAGGTGCTCCTCGTGTCCGAGCGTGAAGGTGGCGAGGTCGTACAAGGGATCACCCTGGCCCGCCTCGGACCAGTCGATGATGCCGGTGACCTCGTCGCCGTCGACGAAGACGTGAGCGATCTGGAGGTCGCCGTGGGTGAACGCCGGGGTCCACGGCCGGAGCGCGGCCTCGGCGACCTGGCGGTTGCGGGTGACCAGGTCGGCGGGCAGGACGCCGTTCGTCACGAGCAACTCGCACTCGTCGTCGAGTTCCGCCGCCAGCGCGACGATGCTCCGGCCGCCCCGACCGGGCAGGGGCGGCAGCGGCGCGTCGTGCAGCTTCCGGATGGCGGCGCCCGCCGCGGCCCACGCCGTCGGCGACGCGGTCGACGGCTCGCCGAGGCGGCCGAGCACCGTCCCCGGGACCGCGGCGAGCGCGAGCACGGGTGGTTTGCGCCACAGGATCTCCGGGGTCGGGACCGGCACCAGGGCCATCGCCTCGACCTCGACGTCGATGCGCGCCTGATCGGCGTCCACCTTCAGGAACACGTCGCCGACGCGCAGGGTCGCGCGCTCGGAATGGGCGACGACGACCTTGACCTCGTCCATGGGCGACCAGTATCCCGGGGACGGCCGCCGACGTCGCCGGGTTTGTCACGTGCGAGGACGTGGCTGACCGCGGCCGAGGTACCGGAACGGCCGGCCCCCCGCGCGAGGCCGGGCCGGACTCGCACTGCCCGCCTTCGAGGACGTCCTGGACCCCGTGCTGCCGGCCGAGCAGGCCCCCGCTCAGTCCCGCCGCACCGGCGGTCCAGCTGGACACGCTCCACCAGCGTCCCCGAAGCCATGAGCCCTTCCAGGCGTTCGCGTGCGGCCCGGGACCGGTCAGTCCACGGGGTGGCCCGGCGAGATCGTCCGGGCGTCATCAAGGCGCAGCAGCGGCCCGTCGTAGGTGTCGTCGTCGCCCCACTCGACCGGGTCGAGGACGAAGCCGATGTGGTCGCCGCCACCGACGCGGGTGACGATCCTGCCGACGAACCAGGCCGGCGCGTCCTGGAGGACGGCGGCCCCGCCGTG
Source organism: Streptomyces sp. AC550_RSS872 (assembly GCF_019049285.1). Taxonomy (GTDB): domain Bacteria; phylum Actinomycetota; class Actinomycetes; order Streptomycetales; family Streptomycetaceae; genus Streptomyces. Next base: position 45,392 of record NZ_JAGMUL010000020.1, on the reverse strand, counting down.
TCCCTCGCGCCAGCGGACGTGCCGGAACTTGTCCTCCCGGTCGCCGGTTCGTCCGCCGAACAGCTCGGCCAGGGCGTGCTGTTCGCGGGCCAGCAGGTGCACGGCCAGGACCTGTGCGGACCGGGCCACCCGGAAGGTGTGGTTGACCTCCGAGAGCCACACCACCCACCGCACCGGCCGGATGGAGCACTGCGAGGCGAACCCGACCAGACAGCCGGCCCGTTCGCCGCCCGCCGCGGCCGTGACCACACACATGTCGGGGTTCACCCGTCCGAGGAACTCGTCCATGCCCGCCACCATGCCGAAGCCGCTCCCGTCGCCCCGTGCCCGTCACCCCTGCCCGTCACCCGTGACTCGCCTCTCGGCATCACCTCACCACGGAGTGCGGGCCCGTGCCATCCGGCGGCTCCCCTGGAGGAGCGGGATCATTCCGGCCGGCGCGATCGGGTCAGGCCCCGGTACCGGCGGGCGACTCCGCCGGGGAGCAGGTATTCCGCCAGTAGGTTGCCGGCGCGGCGGGAGGGCAACCCCATGTCGTGCAGGAGTTCGTCCGCGCAGTGGATGTCGTAGGGGCCGAAGTCGTAGCCGCCGGAGCCCGGCAGCACCTGTTCCTGCCAGGCCAGGCGGGCCTCGACGGCTTCCCGCATCTGCTGTTCGCTCGGGGTCGTGCGCAGCGTCGCCCGGAAGTGGCAGGCAAGCCAGTGCGCGGTGAGTTCCATGCCCATGATGTTGTTGAAGACCTGCCGGAATCCGACGAACCCCAGCCGGTCGGCGCCGGGGGGCACGATCCCCCGGTAGAGCCGTAGCCGGCCGGCGGAATCGTGCACGGGCACGCTCGGGTCCAGGAACGGGAAGACCTTGCGGTGCCCCGTCGCGAACACGATGACGTCCGCGGCCACTTCCTCGCCGGTCGCCAGTCGCAGCCCCTGGTCGGTGTACGCCTCGACGGCGCTGACCTTGGCGGTGATCAGGCCACGGCGCACGGCACGGACGTAGCCGCGTGGCATCACTCCCGCGTGGGCCAGGTGGAAGGGGAGGGGGCGGTCGGGTCGCAGGTGCTTCGGAAGACCGTAGAGACCGGTGGAGAGCAGCAGGTCGCGGGTGATGAGCCACCACAGGGCCCGCTTGACCCGCTCGTCGAGGCGGTCGACCGGGCGGATGCACGCCGGGTCGTGGTAGCGGGGCAGGAGGGCCTCGCCGAGCCGGGTGAACAGGATCCACTTGTAGCCGACCAGACCGAGCAGGAACCGCTCGGGGATCATCCAGTTCACCTTGCGCTGCACGAGGGTGGCCGAGGTCGCCTCGCGTGCGGCGCGGGTGACCAGGTCCAGCGCGGACTTGCCGCCGCCCACGACGACCACACGCCGGTCGGTGAAGGTGCCGGCCCGCACCTCGTTGGAGTGCAGCACGGTCCCGCGGAACGACTCGCGGCCGGGTAACCCGGGCAGCTGGGGATGGTGATGGGCCCCACTGGCGACGACGACGTGGTCGTACTCCTCGCGATGGACCTCCGCCGTCCCGTCCCCGGCGGGACGTGAGTCGACCGACCAGCCGGCGGCGCCCGGCCGGCCGGGTCCGTCCACCGGCCGGACGGAGATCACCTCGGTTCCGGGCCGCAGACGGGCCAGCACGCCGAAGGTCTCGGCATACTTCTCCAGATAGCGTTGCGTGTCCTCCGCGTCGGCGAAGTGCAGGCTGTTGGGCAGGTCCGCGAACTCGAAGATGCGCAGCGCGGACTGGTTGGCCAGCCCGTCGTAGCAGCCTCCTGACGACCAGACCCCGCCGACCTGCTCGTACTTGTCGAGGACAGTGACGTCGAAGCCGTTCTCCAGCAGCACTTTGGCGGTGACGATTCCCCCGGGGCCGGCCCCGATCACACAGACTCGCATCAGCTGTCACTCTCCCCGGGAGATCGGCGTGGCCGGCCCGTTCATCATCCCGGTCGCGGACCCCTGTGCCCAGAGCACGGCCGGCGCAGGGCTGGCTAACCTTCACGGGTGACGACCGAGTTGACCCTGCTGTCCCGAGTCGCCTGTCGTGGGCGCGAGATCACCGCGCCGCGGCTGCGCGGGCTGTTGGCCCTGCTCGCGGAGGATCCGCGCACCGGGTGCAGCACGGGCCGGCTGGTGGAGGGCCTGTGGCCGGAGGAGCTGCCGGAGCGGCCGGGCAAGGCGGTGCAGATCCTGGTGTCACGGCTGAGGGCACAGGTGGGTGCCGAACTGGTCGTGAGCACACCCACGGGATACCGGCTGACGCTGGACGAGGCGCGGGTGGACAGTTCCGCGCTGCTGCTGCACGAGGCGGCGAGCGCCGAGCGTGCCAGGGCGGGGGACCACGAGGGCTCGCTGGCGCGGGCCGAGGCGGGCCTCGCCCTGTGGGACGGCGGTGTGGGTGCCGGAGCGGGTGAGGATCTGCACGATCCGGTGGTGGCGCTGCGTACCGACCGGCTGCGGGCCCATCGGTCCCTGGTCCGCTTCCGGGCCCTCGCCCTCGCCCGGCTGCGGCGGCGGGAAGAGGCTGCCGCACCGCTGGCCGAGCTGGCGCGGGAGCTGCCGCGGGACGAGGAGGTGCTGGCGGAGCTGCTGCGCTGCGAGGCCGCCACCGCGGGCCGGGCCGCGGCGCTGACCCGGTACGACGCCTACCGCCGCGGGCTGCGCGAGGAGCTGGGCGCCGATCCGGGGCCCGGACTCAGGGCGGCGTACCAGGAGTTGCTGAGCGCGGACGTGCCACCGGTCCGTCACGGCGTGCCGCACGATCCGAACCCGCTGCTCGGGCGGGACGCCGACGTCGCCGCCGTGGCGGGGCTGCTGCGGGCGGCCCGGGTGGTCACCGTCGTGGGGCCCGGCGGGCTGGGCAAGACCCGGCTCTCCCACGCGGTGAGCCGGGCGGCCGAGCAGCCCGTGGTGCACTTCGTGGCCCTGGCCGGTGTCACCGCCGACGACGACGTGGCCGGTGAGGTGGCGTCGGCGGTCGGTGCCGGGGAGGGCCGGCAGTTCGCCGGTGGCGGGGACGCGGAGAGCGGCATCCTCGCCGCGCTGGGTGCGGGGCCCGCGCTGCTGGTGCTGGACAACTGCGAGCAGGTGGTGTCCGGTGCGGCCGCGCTCGTACGGACGCTGGTGTCACGGTCGAAGGAGCTACGGGTCCTGGCCACCAGCCGGGCTCCGCTCGGTCTGACCTCGGAGTCCGTGTACGCCCTGCCGGAGCTGTCCCCGGCTACGTCGGTCGAGCTGTTCGTGCAGCGGGCGCGCGCGGCGCGGCCCGGCGTGGAGCTGCCCGAGGCCACGGTGGCCGAGATCTGCCGGCACCTGGACGGGCTGCCGCTCGCCGTGGAACTCGCCGCGGCGCGGGTGCGGGTGCTGTCCGTGGGCGACATCTCCCGTCGGCTCCGGGACCGCTTCGCCCTGCTGCGCGGCGGCGCCCGTGACGCACCCGAACGGCATCGCACGCTGCGGGCCGTGGTCGAGTGGAGCTGGAACCTGTTGGAGCCGGACGGTCAGGCGGCGCTGCGGGCGTTGTCGGTGTTCCCCGGCGGCTTCGGTGACAGCGCGGCGGAGTACCTGCTCGGCGGGACCGACGACGTACTGGCGCTGCTGGAGCAGCTGGCCGAGCAGTCCCTGATCAAGGTGGGGGACGGTCCGTCCGGGGTGCGTTTCCACATGCTGGAGACATTGCGGGAGTTCGGCGCGGCCCGACGCGCGGAGGCCGGTGAGGAGGAGGCGGTGACCGACCGGTTCCTGTGCTGGGCGCGGGACTTCGGCCGGGCGCATCACGATGTGCTGTTCGGCAACGACCCGTTGCCCTCCTGGAACCGCATCCGGACCGAGCAGGACAACCTCGTCCTGGCCCTGCGGTACGCGCTGGCCCGCACCGACGGCCCCACCACCGCGGCCCTCACCGCCGTACTGAGCGGATTGTGGGCCACCGGCTCCAACTACGCCCGGCTCGCCGCTCTCGCCGCCGAGACCGCCGGTCCGCTGTCCCGTTTCCGCCCCGGCCCCAAGGACGCCGAGGACATCGAGACGGCCCGCAGCGCGGCGACCACGTGCACGGCCAGCCTCTTCATGGGCCACGGTCCGCACGCCGTACGGCATCTCGTCACGCTGCGCCGGCTTCCGCCCGCTCCGCCGGACACCGTGGTGCGGGCGCTGGCCGTCGTACTGTGTGCCGTCCCGGACATGCATCCGCCCCGGTACACACGGCTGACGGAACTCTGTGACGCCGGGGAGCCCCTGCTGGCGGCGGTCGCGGGATGTGTCGCCAGCTACGTATGGGAGTCCGAGCAGGAGACAGAGCGCGCACTGGACTGCGCCCGCCGGATGCTCGACGCGCTGGGACCGCTCGGCAGCCCGGCCATGCGGCTGCTCAGCCACGGGCGGATCAGCGATCTGTGTCTCAAGTCCGAGCGTGGCGCGGAGGCGTACGACCATCTGCGGGCCGCGCTCGACGTGCTCGGCGAGTTCAGCGTCTGGCTGGATCTGATCGGCGTCCGCTGGGGGCTGGTGCTCGCCTGCCTCCAGCGCGGGGAGGTCGACGAGGCGGAGTACTGGCTGCGACTCGCGGCAGTGGACCAGCAGCCGGAGGCCGCCGAGATCTCCAGTCCCGATCTGCTGGCGCGGGCGGAGATCGCACTGGCCCGGGGGCTGACCGAGGTCGGGCTCGGGCTGTGGCGCCAGGCGGTGGAGTGGGTACGGAAGTCCGGTCCGCTGTACGCCGACGATCCGTTCGCGGACTCGTGGATGCTCCAGATGCAGTCGGCCGCGTTGGCCGCGCACGCGCAGCACGGCCGGCTGGAACCGGTGGCCGGGCTGGCCGAGCAGTTGCGCGGGCGGCTGCTCGGAATGCTGTCCGGCGAGCCGGCCGGCGGAACTCCGGTGGAACTGCCGGTGTACGGCACCGTCCTGCTGGCGCTCGGCTTCGCCGGACTGGCCCAGGGCGATACTGCGGCCGTACGGCTGGTGGCGTTGGCGGAGCGGATGCCGGTGGGGCGGGAGTTCCCCACCCTGTCCTCGGCCCGGTCCCGGCAGGCGGCCGAGGACGCCGACCGGGCGGCGTACGCCGACGCGAGGTCGCGGTACGCCGCCCTGGGGCGGGAGGAGTTGCGGGCCGTGGCGTTGCGTGAGCTCACTGCCCCGGCTCGTGGTGGAACCGCGCCTTGGACCAGAAGTAGCCCAGCAGGGTAAGGCCCAGGCACCAGCCGACGGTGAGCAGCGCGTTCTTCGTGCCGATCTCGCTGCCCATCAGCAGTCCGCGCAGGGTCTCGATGGCGGGCGAGAAGGGCTGGTACTCGGCGAACCAACGGAACCAGCCCGGCATGGCGTCCACCGGCACGAACGCGCTGGACAGCAGCGGCAGCACCATCAGGGGCAGCGCGAGGTTGCTGGCGCCTTCGGCGTTGGGGCTGACCAGTCCCATGCCGACGGCGATCCAGATCAGCGCCAGGCTGACCAGCGTCAGCAGCCCTGCCGCCGCGAGCCACTCCAGCGGCGTCGCGTCGGGCCTGAAGCCGATGGCCAGCCCGACGCCCAGCACCACCGCGAGCGCCACCAGCGTCTGGATCACGCTGCCGAGGACATGGCCGATCAGCACGGAGGCACGGGAGATCGCCATGGTGCGGAACCGGGCGATGATGCCCTCGGTCATGTCGGAGGCCACGGACACCGCGGTGCCGATCGCGGTTCCGCCGATGGTCATGAGCAGGATGCCGGGGACGATGTACGCGATGTACTCGCCGCGGTCCGCGGGGCCGCCGGTGATGCCGGCGCTCATCACGTTGCCGAAGATGTAGACGAAGAGCAGCAGCAGGATGACCGGGGTGAGCAGGAGGTTCAGGGTGAGGGAGGGGTAGCGGCGGGCGTGCAGGAGGTTGCGCCGCAGCATGGTGAGGTTGTCGCGCAGGGCGTGGGAGGCGGGAGTGGCCGGGGTGGCGGGGGTGGCGGGGGCGCTCATCGGACGGTCTCCTTGGCGGGGGCGGTGCTTGCGGTCAGGGCGAAGAACACGTCGTCCAGGTCGGGGGTGTGCACGGACAGCTCGTCGGCCTCGACCCCGGCCGAGTCGAGCCAGTCGAGGATGGAGCGCAGCTCGCGCTGGCTGCCGCCGCTCGGGATCTGGAGCGTGAGGGCGTCGTCGTCCCGGGTCGTCTCGCGCAGTGCGGTGGCCGCCCGTTCGTAGGCCACCGGGTCGGAGAAGCGCAGCCGCACATGGCCGCCGGGGACGAGCCGCTTGAGCTCCTCGGCGCTGCCCTGGGCGACGAGCCTGCCGCCGTCGAGCACCGCGATGCGGTCGGCGAGTTGGTCGGCCTCCTCCAGGTACTGGGTGGTGAGGAAGACGGTGACGCCGTCGGAGACCAGCTCACGGATGATCTGCCACATGTTGTGCCGGGAACGCGGGTCGAGGCCCGTGGTGGGCTCGTCGAGGAAGATGATCCGGGGGCCGCCGACCAAGGTCATGGCGATGTCGAGGCGGCGCTTCATGCCGCCGGAGTAGGTGGAGGCGGGCTTCTTCGCGGCCTCGGTGAGGTCGAAGCGCTCCAGCAGTGCGGCGGTGACCTGCCGCCCCTCGCGCTTGGACAGGTGGTGCAGGTCCGCCATGAGGAGCATGTTCTCCTCGCCGGTGATCAGCCCGTCCACGGCGGAGAACTGACCGGTGACCCCGATGGCGGCCCGTACCGCCTGGGCCTCGGCGGTGAGATCGTGCCCGGCGATCCGCGCCTGTCCCCCGTCGGCGGAGATCAGGGTGGAGAGAATGTTGACCGCGGTGGTCTTGCCGGCGCCGTTCGGCCCGAGAAGGGAGAAGACCGTGCCCGCGGGCACCTGGATGTCGATGCCGTCCAGGACGGTCTTGTCCCCGTAGGACTTACGCAGCCCGGTGGCTGCGATTGCGAGTTCGTGGTCCGTCGTCGTCATGCCGCAGAGCGTGCGGCCCGGGCGGTTCAGAACGGTTTCAAGCCGCTTTCAGCCGCCCGGAATCACCGTACGGCGCTGAAACCAGCAGCCTGACTCTCGGGGACGCGCCCCTGCCGTCAGCCGTCCGTCTTGATCTTCTTCTACTGTCTGCGCGACCTGCCGGTCACCGAGTCGCGCGCCACGGCCCCGGCGGCCGCCCTCGCCGTCACCGTCGGCCTGCATCTGTGGCGCCGCAACGCCCTGTTGAGCATCCTCGCCGGCACGGCCGTCCATGTGACGCCGGCCAGCACCGTCTTCGCACACTGACGCCCCCGACACGCCCGCCCCGCCCCGGGGGACGCCCCCGTTGAGCACCGCCGCCCGCTACAACCCCATGGACGAGCATCGCTACCAGCTCACGGCCCACGCGAGCGGCGCACGGGACCCCACCGAACTGCACTTCAGCCCGCTCGGCGGGCCCTCGCGGGCCTCGCGGGCGTCGGCATGGCGGGCACGTGCGGCGCGGCAGGTTCCCTGCGCGGAACGGTGCCCCGAAGAAGTGATCGCCGACATGCACGCAGCCCGCGTGCCGCGACCCCCGGGCCGGGTGAGGACGAAGTCGTCCTGGGCATTCGCCCATCCCGGCTTTACACGAGCTACGCTAGCGTGGTGAACGAAACGGTTTCGTTCCGATCGATTGGCGGCCCTCTCGGCCCTCCATCAGGGAGATGACAGGCATGGTCTCCGTACTCGTGGTCAACGACCAGTCACTACAGCGCCTCGCCCTGCGCATGCTCCTGGACCCCGAGCCCGACCTGAACGTCGTCGGGGAGGCGGCGGGCGGGGCCGAAGCGGTGCGCATCAGCGCCGCACTTCGCCCCGACGTCGTTCTGATGGGCAGTCATCCTTCCCGTACGGACGACGACATCGACACCGTCCGACGCCTCGCACGACCGCCACGCGGCCCGCGGCTCCTCGAACCGACGGAAGCGGACACGCGCACGCCCCGCGTCCTGGTACTCACCCGCGCCGGCCACGAGAGCCACGCCTACGCGGCCCTGCGCGCCGGTGCCGACGGGTTCCTGCTCGAAGACGCCGCCCCCGACGAACTCGCCTCGGCCGTCCGCATCATCGCCGCCGGAGACGCCGTCATCACCCCCGACCTGACCCGCGCACTCATCGACACCGTCCGCGAACAGCGCACCAGCCACTCCCTCCCCCGCAGATCCGACCTCGCCGTCCTCACCGGGCGCGAACGCGACGTCCTCACCGCGGTTGCCTCCGGCTGGTCCAACGCCGAGATCGCCGAGCGGCTGTCCATCGCCCCGACCACCGTCAAGACGCATGTCAGCAACATCCTCGCCAAGATCGGCGCCCGCGCCCGCGTCCAGGCGGTGACGTTCGCGTACGAGTCGGGGCTCGTCCAGCCTGCCGCGTGACGCGGGTCGAGGGCCGACGGCCGGGGTCGAGGTGGGGGTCGGGGTCGGGGTCGGGGACGGGGACGGAGGTTTCGGGCCACCGCCCTCGCGGCCCACTCCTCCCCCGGGCCAACTGGCCTCCTGCGCTACACCATCCGGTGGCTTATGACCGCTGTAGCGTTATTCATATCAGCCGATTTCCTATTCATTCCACTGTCCGGCTCTTGGTGCTGACCAGCCGTCACGAGGCCCTGAACCAAGTCGAGGAGAGTGGAAACAATGACGACATCGCCTAGATGGCGATCAGTTCTGGCGCCAGCCGCCATGGCTGCCGCGCTCGCCGCAGCCGCACTGGCGAGCGCGGGCACCGCCCACGCCCAGGACGACACCACCCCGCACCCGCCGCACCCGGCCAAGCCCGCCCAGCCGGCACACGGGACCAAGCCGGCCTATCCGGTACACCCGGTCAAGCCCGAGCACCCGGTGCACCCCGTCAAGCCCGAGTATCCGGTACACCCGGTCAAGCCGGACCATCCGGTCCACCCGGTCAAGCCCGAATACCCGGTACACCCGGTCAAGCCCGAGCACCCCGTCAAGCCGGTCAAGCCGGAGTACCCCACCAAGCCGGTCAAGCCTGCCTATCCGGAGAAGCCCGCCTACCCCGTCAAGCCGGTCAAGCCCGCGTATCCGGAAAAGCCCGCCTACCCCGTCAAGCCGGTCAAACCCGCGTATCCGGAAAAGCCCGCCTACCCCGTCAAGCCGGTCAAACCCGAATACCCGGTGAAGCCCGTCAAGCCGGCG
>NZ_JAGMUL010000020.1:0-36257 GCF_019049285.1 Streptomyces sp. AC550_RSS872 | reverse complement strand
TCAAGCCCGCGTACCCGGAAAAGCCCGCCTACCCGGTCAAGCCCGTCAAGCCCGCATATCCGGAAAAGCCCGCCTACCCGGTCAAGCCCGTCAAGCCCGCCTACCCCGTCAAGCCCGCATACCCCGCCAAGCCCATCAAGCCCGCCTACCCGGAGAAGCCCGCGCACCCGGTCAAGCCGGCCCATCCCGTCAAGCCGGCGTACCCGGTCAAGCCGGCCTACCCGGTCAAGCCCGCTCACCCCGTCAAGCCGGACTACCCCAAGCACCCGAGCAAGCCCAAGCACTCGGGTCACGGGAAGGAGCATCACGGGTGGTGATGACGAGGGGACGCTGATCTCGGCCCTTTAGGAGAGGTCGCACGTCTACGGAAGCCGGGCCCGGACATCCGGGCCCGGCACGCCGGGTTGGGCAGGGCGCCGATCGCACGCGGCCGTCGGACCCTGGTCGTGCGTTCCAGAACGGCTCCTCCCCCGCACCCGCCGACGCACGGGGAATCCACGCCGCACTCCCCCCCCCACGGACGATCACGACAAAGACGGCGACCGCGGTCAATCACCAACCCCGGCCGGCCGAGACCTCGGACTTCACTGAGCCATGGCCTCTCCATGGCGTGGATGAACCGGATACGGGATGCCGATCGCCCAGAAGATGGCGACGGACGGCCCGACGACACGTAGTCGTCCCTACCCGCACGCCGCTGCCCGGACCAGCCGCCCCGTGCGGCCGTCGACAGCATGCGGTGCGTCTCGGCGCCCGTGACAGGCAAGCCCGCACCTCATTCCGGGCAACCGCTCCGGCTCCGACTCCGCGGCCCCGCCTTCCGCGAGGCGCACATCCGCGAGACCCTGCTAAGTCGCACCGGCACCGTGGACGAGATCAAGATCACCCGCTCGTGGTGCTCCCGCTCTCCGACGAGGCGTCCTTCAGTACCGGCACCGAGATCCCCGTGGACCGGCAAGTCCGTCTCGGAAGCACTGCGTTCGTGATCCGTCAGCGCGGGTCCGGTTGTGTCAGGGGATTTCCTGCTCGGCCCAGATGATCTTTCCGACCGGCGTGTAGCGGGCGCCCCAGCGGTGGGCCAGTTGGGCCACCAGGAACAGGCCCCGGCCGCCCTCGTCCATGCTGCGGGCGTGGCGCAGCCGAGGGGCGGTGCTGCTGGCGTCGGCGACCTCGCAGGTCAGGCGGGAGTCTCGGAGCAGGCGTAGGCGGATGGGGGGTTCGGCGTAGCGGATCGCGTTGGTGACCAGTTCGCTGACGATCAGCTCGGTCGTCATGGCGAGTTCGCCGAGGCCCCAGGACTCCACCTGGCGGGTCGCCCGGCCCCGGAGGTCGGCGACGGCGGCCGGGTCGACGGGCACCTCCCACGAGACGACGTGCTCGGCGCCCAGCGCGTGGGTGCGGGTCAGGAGCAGGGCGATGTCGTCGGGCTGCGGCGCGGGTACGAGCCGGCGTACTGCGGAGGAGCACAGGGTGTCGAGGTCGCAGTCCCGCCGGGACAGCAGGTCGCCGAGCCGGGCCATGCCGCGCTCCATGTCACGGTCGGCGGCGCTGACGAGGCCGTCGGTGTAGAGGCCGAGCAGGCTGTTCTCGGCGAGCTCGATCTCAGCGGCCTCGAAGGCCATCCCGCCCAGTCCGAGCGGCGGCCCGGCCGGGGGTTCGGGGAAGGAGACCTGCCCGTCGGGCGCGACGACGACCGGGGGCGGGTGGCCGGCCCGGGCCATCGTGCAGCGCCTGGTGACCGGGTCGTAGACGGCGTAGAGGCAGGTCGCGCCGAGGAAACCGGTCCGGCCCTGGCGGGCCGCCTCGGTCGCCTCCTCGTCGGTCGCCTCCTCGCCGGTCTGCTCCTCGCTGAGGCGGAGCACCAGGTCGTCGAGGTGGGCCAGCAGTTCGTCGGGCGGCATCTCCATGTCGGCGAGGGTCTGTACGGCGGTGCGCAGCCGGCCCATGGTCGCCGCCGCGGTGATGCCGTGGCCGACGACGTCGCCGACGACCAGGCCCACCCGGGCGCCGGACAGCGGGATCACGTCGAACCAGTCGCCGCCGACCCCGCCGGTCGGGTCCGCGGGCAGATAGGAGGAGGCCACTTCCAGTGCCGTACCGCCGGTGAGGGCCTGGGGCAGCAGACTGCGCTGGAGGGTGACCGCCGCGGTGTGTTCCCGGGTGTAGCGGCGGGCGTTGTCGACGCACAGCGCGGCGCGGGCGACCAGCTCCTGGGCGACCAGGACGTCGTCGCGCTGGAAGGAGACGGGGTTGAGCGAGCGGATGAACGTGGTCAGGCCCAGGGCGGTGTTGCGGGCCCGCATCGGGGCGGAGATGAGGGAGTGCAGGCCGAACTCGCGGATGCTGGCCGACCGCGCGGGCTGTTCGGTGGTCCACAGCGCGTCGGACGGGTCGAGGACCGGGATGAGGACCGGGCCGCCGTCGATGAGCAGATGCGCGCCGTGCGGCGGCGGGACGAAGTCCACCCGTTCCCCGATCCGCGCCACCGCCTCCGGGCAGCCCTCGCGCACCGAGCTCATGCCGGCCCGGCGCATCACGGGCTTGGCGGGCGCCGGTCCGGCGTCGGGCAGCCACGCCCCGTGTCCCTCGGAGCTGAGCACGGGCTCCAGCAGGTCCACGACGACGAAGTCGGCGAACCGGGGCACGGCGAAGTCGGCGAGTTCCTGCGCCGTCCGCAGCACGTCCAGCGTCGTGCCGATGCGCGTCCCGGCCTCGCTGACCAGCGACAACAGCTGGCGGGCGTGCCATCGCTCGGTGACGTCCGAGACCATGTAGCAGACCCCGGTGATCGAGTTGTCGGGGTCCACGAGGGGGAAGAAGGACGTCGAGTAGGCGTGCCGGCGGTGCGGGTCGGCCCAGCTCCAGCCGACGTACTCGTAGTCGGTGACCGGGAGGCCGGTCTCCAGGACCTTGCTCATCAGGCCCTCGATGGTGTCCGCCTGAAGCCCGGGCAGCAGTTCGCTCAGCCGCCGGCCGAGGCGCTGCTCACGGGGGACACCGCCGAAGCGTTCCAGGGTGTCGTTGAGCCAGACGTAGCGCAGCTGGGTGTCCATGACGGCCATGCCGACCGGTGAGCGGGTCAGGAATCCGTCGAGGACGGACTGGCCGACCGCCCACTGCTGCCGTCGCTCCCGCGCGGAGATCAGGAAGCACTCGTCCGCGCCGATCCGGAAGGACGCGGAGACCCGCAGGTCCACGTCGATCCGGCGGCCGTCGCGGTGCCGTACGGCGATGAGGCCGCTCCACCCCATGCCGGCCCGGCAGCGCTCGGTGACACCGGCCACCCGGACCGGATCGCCCGGCATCGCCAGCAGGGCCGCGACGGGGGTGCTGACGGTCTCCGAGGCCGGACGGCCGAGGAGTTCCTCCGCGGCCCGCGTCCAGCCGAGGACGACGCCGCGTCCGGACACCACTGCCGCCGCGTCGGTGGACGCGTCGAAGAGCGCGCTCGGTCCTGCGGACGTGGGCGCCTCCGGTCGTTCTCGCGCAGCATCCATGGGTCCTCACGCAGCGTCCATGGGTCCCGTCCTCACACGACCATGTTCCTGCTTGTCCGCCCGATCTGCACGGGCCGGGGCCCGGTGGGCGAGCGGTGCCGGTCGGAGGGAGCATGGAGGTGCCGGTCGGCTCAGGCGTGGTACCCGGCCGTGGTCGAGGTCGGCGGGCGCGGCCGGCCCGGTGCAGGAGGAGCTGCGATGACAGCTGGATCCTTCGAGTCCGACACAGGCGGGTACGACCCGCAGCCGCCCCGCCCGACCGGCCTGCTCGACGTGCTGAGCGTGGCGGCGGTGGTCGTCGACGCGGCCGGGCGCGTGGTGTTCTGGACCCCGCAGGCCGAGGAGCTCTTCGGCTACACCGCCGAGGAGGCGCTCGGCACGCACGCGGCCCGGCTGTTCATCCACGCCGATCAGCTGCCGGCGGTCGTGCAGCTGTTCACGGAGGTGCTGGAGACCGGCCGGAGCTGGGCCGGCACCTTCCCGGTGCGGCACAAGGACGGCAGTACCCGGCTGACGGAGTTCCGCAACATGCGGCTGCTGGACGACCTCGGTGACGTCTACGCGCTGGGCATCGCCGCCGACCACTCCCTGCTCCAGCGCGTCGAGACCGATCTGGCGCTGTGCGAGCGGCTGATCAGCCAGTCCCCGATCGGGCTGGCCCTGCTGGACCCGGAGCTGCGCTATCTGCTGGTCAACCCGGCGCTGGAGCGGATCGACGCGACCCCGGCCGAGGACCATGTCGGGCGCCGGCTGCGGGAGACGCTGCCGCTGCCGGACATCGACACCATCGAGTCCGCGCTGCGCCAGGTGCTCACCACCGGCACCCCGCTGCTCGACCAGTACCACGTGGGCCGCCCGCCGGCCGACCCCGAGCACGAGCACGCCTGGTCGCTGTCCTTCTACCGGCTGGAGGATCCCGGCGGGCGGGTCCTGGGCGCGGCCATCTCGTTCGTCGACGTCACCGAGCGGCACCGTGCGGCCGCCGAGGCCGACCGGGCCCGGCGCCGGCTGGCCCTGATCGCGGACGCCTCCACCCGGGTCGGCACCACGCTGGAGGTGGAGCGGACCGCCCGCGAGCTGGCCGACGTGGCCACGCCCGAGCTGGCCGACGTGGTCGCCGTGGACGTGCTGGACTCCGCGCTCGCCTGCCGCCGTATGCGCGAACCGGACAACGGCCCGGAGCTGTTCCGGGCCCTCGCCCTCAAGGCGGCCTACCCGAGCGTGGCGCTGCGCGCCGCCGACCCGCCCGGTGACCTCGCCGCGTACGACGGGGACCGGCTGGTCACGCTGTGCGTGCACACGGCCCGGCCGGTCCTGGTGCGCCATGTCGGCGAGCGGGATCTGCCGCGCATCGCCCGCGACGAGGAGGCCACCTCGCTGCTGGCGCGGGCGGGCGTGCACTCGTATCTGGCCGTGCCGTTGATCGCACACGGCGAGGTGCTCGGCGCGCTCGACCTCAAGCGGACCCGCAATCCGGTGCCGTTCGACGAGGACGACGTCGTCCTGGCCTCGGAGCTGGCCAGCCGGGCCGCCGTGGCCATCGACAACGCCCGCTGGTTCCAGAGCGTGCGCAACACGGCGCTCACCCTCCAGCGCAGCCTGCTGCCCGACCATCCCCCGCACCACACCGGACTGGAACTCGCCTACCGCTACCAGCCCGCCCAGGCCACCAGCGAGGTCGGCGGCGACTGGTACGACGTGATCCCGCTGGAGGACGACGAGACCGCCCTGGTCGTCGGCGACGTCATGGGCAACGGCATCGACGCCGCCGCCACCATGGGCCGACTGCGCACCGCCACCTGTGCCTACGCGGACCTCAACCTCGATCCCGGCACCGTGCTCCAGCACCTGGACAAGATCACCTGCGATCTGGAGCACTACATCGTCACCTGTCTGTACGCGGTGTACGACCCCCGCAGCCAGCACTGCCACATCGCCAACGCCGGGCACATGCCGCCCGCGCTGGCCCGCCCCGGCCGCCCGCCGAAGCTGCTCGACCTGCCGGCCGGGGGCCCGCTCGGCGTCGGCGGCATCCCGTTCGGGACCACCACGGTCGACCTGGGCCCCGGCGATCTGCTGGTCCTCTACACCGACGGCCTCGTCGAGACGCGGCACCACTCCATCGACGACCGTCTGGACGTCCTCCTCGGCTTCCTCGACGAACCCGGCAGGCCGCTGGAGGAGACCTGCGACCTCCTGCTGTACGGCCTGCGCCATCCCGACGACCACGACGACGTCGCGCTGCTCGTCGCGCGGGTGCTCTAGGCGGTGCTCTAGGGGGTGCTCTAGGCCCCGTCGTCAAATTCCCGCCTGCCGCGCGGCGCCATGCGCGCTCCCCCAGAGGGGGGGCACCCCCACTCGCCGCACCGGGCGTCGAGAGCACGCACCTGGCGCCGCGCGGCCCGCCCTTCGGGCGGACGACGGGAATTTGACGACAGGGCCTAGGGGGTGTTCCGAAAGTCCCGTGCGGTGCCGCGCCCGCCGCGGCAGCGGCTGGTGTCGCAGCCGGTGCGTGCCCTCGGCGTGAGCCTTTGGCCGGTGCGGCGAGGGTGCGTGCCGGGCGCCCGGGTGCTGTGCGGTTCGGTCAGAACACCCCCTGGGGCATGTCCGGCCGCCAGGCTCTGGGCCCGGACCGTTCCGCCTTGCCTGCGTCGCGCGCCCGGCGCAGGCTGTTGCTATGGGTGCTGACAGCGGCCCCACGCTCATCGGCTCCGTACAGCGGGCCTTCCGTCTGCTGGAGGCGATGAGCGCGCACCAGAACGGCGCGCCGGCCAAGCAGCTGGCGCGGGAGACCGGCCTGCCCCTGGCCACGACGTACCACCTGCTGCGGACGCTGGTCCACGACGGATACGTCCGCAAGCTCGACGACGGCGGGTTCATCCTGGGCGACCGGCTGGAGACACTCCACACCTCGGGGCGGACCCAGTCGCTGCTCAGCCGGATCCGGCCCACGCTGGCGGCGCTGCGGGACGAGCTGTCGTCCGCCGCGTACCTCACGTTCTACGAGGAGGGGGAGATCCGGGTCGCCGAGATCGTCGACGGCCCGCGGGCGCCCCGGGTGGATCTGTGGGTGGGGTTCGAGGACGCCGGGCACGCCACGGCGCTGGGCAAGTCCGTGCTGCGCGAGCTGGACGAGGAGTCACGCAAGGACTACCTCTCCCGGCACCCGCTAGCCGACCTCACGCCCAGGACGATCACCGACCCTCCGGAGCTGATCCGGCGGCTGGACTCCTCGCCCCTGGCCCCCGCGGTCACGGACATGGAGGAGTACACGCTCGGCACGGTCTGTGTCGCGGTGCCCGTCTACAGCGGCAGCACCCTCGGCTCCCTCGGTGTGTCGCTGCGGGCGGACCGGCGGTCCCGTATCGAGGAGACGCGGGCCCGTCTGGAGGAGGTCAGGGCGCGTCTGCTGCCGACCGCGAGCCGTGTGACCCGGGGCCTGTCGCTCACTATCTGAAATCCGTGTCCTTGTCCTGTCCGGGGCCGAACCGCTTTTCTTATATAAATCGGACATTTTCCTGGGCGCATGCCCCCGCTCACAGGTGAGGACAGCCGACAAGACATGAGCCAGGCCCTGTATCACGGTCGTGACCACTGGCCGAGGCGACTGGTCGCCACCACGCCCGTACTGCCCGTCCTGATCGTCGCCACCATCGTGTTCGTCGATCTCGTCTGTGGGTCGGAAATGACGTGGCTGCCGCTGCTCGCCGTGGGTCCCGCGCTCGCCGCGACCACCAACGGCCCGCGCGGGGTCCTGTGCGTGGGGGTACTCGCCGCCGTGCTGGGCGCGATCCTCGGCATTCGGGACGACGCCGAGGGCCACGAGCTGGCGGTGGTGCTGGCCGCGCTGATGGCCGTCACCCTGGCCGGGAGCCTGGCCAGCGCGCTGCGCGGGCGGCGCGAGCGGGTCCTCGCCGCGGTCCGTTCGGTCGCCGAGGCCGCCCAGCACGCGCTGCTCCAGCCCGTACCGACGACCGTCGGCCCGTTCCAGGTGGCCGTCCGCTACAGCGCGGCCGCTGCGGAGGCCCGGATCGGCGGCGACCTCTACGCGCTCGTGTCCACGCCCTACGGGGTCCGGCTGATCGTCGGCGATGTGCGCGGCAAGGGGCTGCCCGCGGTCGGGACGGCGGCTCTGGTGCTGGGTGTCTTCCGCGAGGCCGCCTACGACGAGCCCGATCTGCTGGCCGTCGTCGCGCGGATCGAGCGGAGCCTGGCCCGCAACCTGGGCAGCGACGACTTCGTGACCGCCGTGGTCGCCGGGTACCCCCGGGACGGACAGCTGGAGGTGGTCAACTGCGGGCACGCGCCGCCGCTGCTGGTGCGCGACTCCGTCGTCGTACCGGTCGAGCCGGACCGTCCTGCGCCGCCGCTCGGTCTGCGCACCCTCTCCGGCGAGACTCCCGCACTACAGGTGCTGCCTTTCGCCGATGGGGACCAGCTGCTGCTCTACACCGACGGCGTCACCGAGGCCCGCGACCACGACCGGCAGTTCTACCCGCTCGCCGAGGGACTGGGGCGGCACACCTGCGACGAGCCGGTGCGCACCGTCACCGCGCTCCACGACGAGCTGCTGGCCCATGTGGGGGGCCGACTGCACGACGACGCGGCGCTGCTGCTGCTCCGAATGCCGGACGCCGCCGGAACGGCCGTCGCCCGCGAGGCGTCCGACGCCGGGCGCGTCGGTTCGTGCTCACCGTAGATCCGACGGCCGCCGTCGACTCATGCCCCCAGGATTTCGCCTACGCCGCCGTAGCGGAACCGGCGGCTCGCTGCCGAACGCCGACTTCACGGACGTACTCGGACTGCCCACCCGCCGGCTGCCGCACTCCTGTCCCGGCTGCCTCCAGCACGCCCCCGACGAACACCTCCTCGCACCGATCGCCCGCGAGGGCCTCGTGCCGCCGACCCGCCCGTAGGGCCGATCCCGCACAACAGCAGCGCCCGGTCGGCCGAACGGTGTTAGAAATGAGGCATGGCCGCAGTCCTCGGCCGCCTGCGCTCGCTGGTGAGCGCGCGTACCGTCGCGCGGCAGGTCTTCGTGCTACAGGCGGCGATCGTCGTGCTTCTCGTCGTCGCCGCAGTGGTGGCCCTGGTGCTACAGGTGCGCAACGACACCGAGCGGGAGGCCCGCAACCGGTCCCTCGCCGTGGCGGAGGCCTTCGCGAACGCGCCGGGTGTCGTGGACGCCCTGGCGGAACCGGATCCCACCGTGCTGCTCCAGCCGCGTGCCGAGGCGGCGCGCGAGGCGACCGACGTGGACTTCGTCGTCGTGATGAACACCGACGGGATCCGGTACACGCACCCCAACCCCGACCAGATCGGCAAGCACTTCGTCGGCACCATCGCACCGGCCGTGGCGGGCGGGGTG
The DNA here is from genome assembly GCF_019049285.1 of Streptomyces sp. AC550_RSS872. GTDB lineage: Bacteria > Actinomycetota > Actinomycetes > Streptomycetales > Streptomycetaceae > Streptomyces. Next base: position 27,392 of record NZ_JAGMUL010000020.1, on the reverse strand, counting down.
GTGCGCGAGACGTACACCGGGACGCTGGGACCGTCGGTGCGGGCCGTCGTCCCCGTGACGGACGACGGCGGCCGGGTCGTCGGGATGGTGGCCGCCGGTGTGACGCTGGCCAGTGTCGGCGGGGTCGTGGACCACCAGCTGCCGGTGCTGCTCGCCTCGGCGGCGGGCGCGCTCGCCCTCGCCACCGGCGGAACCGCGCTGGTCAGCCGGCGGCTGCTGCGCCAGACGCACGGCCTGGGGCCCGCCGAGATGACCCGGATGTACGAGCATCACGACGCCGTCCTGCACGCCGTGCGCGAGGGCGTGCTGATCCTGGACGGCCAGGGCCGGCTGGCGCTGGCGAACGACGAGGCGCGCCGGCTGCTGGGGCTCGGCTCGGACGCGGAGGGGCGGCCCTGCCTCGCCCTGGGCCTCGGGAGCGACCTCGCCGGGCTGTTCGCCTCCGGGCGGGACGCCACCGACGAGGTGCATCTGGCGCAGGGCCGGCTGCTGGCGGTGAGCCAGCGGGCCACCGACCGGGACGGCGGGCCGCCCGGCAGCGTGGCGACGCTGCGGGACACCACCGAGCTGCGGACGCTGACCGGCAGGGCGGACGTGGCGCAGGAGCGGCTGAAGCTGCTGTACGACGCGGGCCTGGAGATCGGCACCACTCTCGATGTCACCCGCACCTCGCAGGAGCTGGCCGACTTCGCGGTGCCCCGGTTCGCCGACTTCGTCTCCGTCGACCTGGCGGATCCGGTGCTGCGGGGCGAGGAGCCGAAGGAGGGCCGCACCGACATGCGCCGGGTCGCCTTCCGGGGCGTACGGGAGGGCAGCCCGCTCTACCCGATCGGCAAGCTGATCCACTTCGCCCCGGACAGCGCGCAGGCCTTCGGCTTCGGCACCGGCGAGTCCGTGCTGGAGCCGGACCTGCCCGCCTTCTCCGGCTGGCAGGTCCAGGACCCGGAGAACGCCCGCCGGCTGGTGGGGTTCGGGATTCACGCGATGCTCACGGTGCCGCTGCGGGCCCGGGGCGTGATCATGGGCATGGCCACGTTCTGGCGGGCCGACCGGCCCGAGACGTTCGAGCGGGAGGACGTCTCCCTCGCCGAGGAGCTGGTCGCGCGGGCCGCCGTCAGCATCGACAACGCCCGCCGCTACACCCGCGAGCACACCCTGTCGGTCACGCTCCAGCGCAGCCTGCTGCCCCGGGCCCTGCCCGACCAGAGCGGACTCGACGTCGCCTACCGCTATCTGCCCGCACAGGCGGCGCAGGGCGGGGTCGGCGGGGACTGGTTCGACGTGATCCCGCTGCCGGGCGCGCGGGTGGCACTGGTCGTGGGGGACGTCGTGGGGCACGGGCTGCACGCGGCGGCGACGATGGGGCGGCTCCGTACGGCGGTCCACAACTTCTCGACGCTCGACCTCCCGCCCGACGAACTCCTCGGCCACCTCGACGAGCTGGTGGCCCGTATCGACCAGGACGAGGGCGGCGACGGCGAGATCGCGCCGGTCACCGGGGCGACCTGCCTGTACGCCGTGTACGACCCGTCCTCCGGGCTGTGCACCCTCGCCCGCGCCGGCCACCTCGAACCGGCCGTCGTCCACCCCGACGGCGACGTCGAGTTCCCCTCGGTCACCGGCGGGCCGCCGCTGGGCCTGGGCGGCAGCCTGCCCTTCCGGGCGACCGAGCTGCGGCTGACCGAGGGCAGCGGGCTGGTCCTGTACACGGACGGGCTGGTCGAGGACCAGGGCCGGGACATCGACGAGGGCCTCGAGCTGCTGCGTGGGGCGCTGGCCGCGGCTCCGCCGACGCACGGCCGGACGCCGGAGGAGACCTGCAAGGCGGTCCTCGCGGCCCTGCTGCCGGAGCGGCCGCGCGACGACGTCGCCCTCGTCGTCGCCCGGACCCGGATGCTCGCCGCCGACCGAGCGGCGACCTGGGACGTCCCGGACGACCCGGCCGCCGTGGCCCGGGTCCGGGCCGCGGCCACCCGGACACTGGACTCCTGGGGCCTGGCGGAGGAGGCGTTCACGACCGAGCTGATCCTCAGCGAGCTGGTCACCAACGCCCTGCGCCACGCCACCGGCCCCATCCGCGTCCGCCTCATCCGCGACCGCGCCCTGATCTGCGAGGTCTCCGACGGCAGCAGCACCGCCCCGCATCTGCGCAGCGCGGCCGCGACGGACGAGGGCGGCCGAGGGCTGTTCCTGGTGGCGCAGTTCGCCGAGCGCTGGGGCACGCGGTACACGACGACCGGCAAGGTGATCTGGACGGAACAGCCCCTGGGCAGCTGAGTCCCGCGGCGCCTCAGTCCCCGTGCGCCTCCAGCGCCGCCCGCACCCCCGACTCGAGTGCGCCCTCGATCCACGACGGCTTCACCGAGGTGTGGTCCCCGGCGAAGTACAGCGGCCCCTCAGGGCTGCGGATGGCCTCCAGCAGCTCCGTGTGCTGGCCGGGCAGGAGGACGGACGCCTCCCCGTACGCGTACGGATCCCGCAACCAGCTCTGTGTCCGCCCGGCGCCGGTGTAGAAGACCTCGACGCGCTGGCCGTAGACCTGTTGCAGGCCCCGCAGCGCGTGCGGGTAGCGGGCGTCCTCGTCGAGGGAGTCCCAGCGGGAGGCGTCGTCGGCCCAGCTGTAGGAGGCGAGGACGACGCCGCCCTTGCTGCCCTCGACGGGGTGGGAGGGGTTGATCATGAAGCGGTTGGAGTTGTCGGAGACCGAGCCGCCGCCGATGATGTGCGCCGCCTCGGGCTGGTCGCGGGTGGCCCAGCGGTTGGCGGCGTAGTGCGCGCGCTGTGCGTCGTTGAGATGCCCGTCCGGGACGGAGGGGTGGGCGCCGAGCAGGCTGCCGTCGGCCGGTGCCTTGCCCTTGCGGTAGTCGCCGTAGAGCCCGGGCCGTACGGCGTCGAGCTCGCGCTTCCAGTCCTCCTCTGTGAACTCCCACCAGCGCAGGCCGAACTCGAGCAGCACCTTGGTGGCACTGTCGTAGTGCAGCTCGGCGACCGCGCGCCGCTTCTTGTACGACATCAGCGGGCTGACCTGCACCTGCCTGAGCCCGGAGAACGGCACGGTGACGATCGCGAGGTCGCCGGTGAACTGCTCGCGCACGACTTTGCCGTCGCGCCCCTCGGAGACGGTGTCGATCCAGACGTGCGGGCCCTTGGCGCCGACGTGGGAGGTGTCGTCGGCGCCGGGCCGGCCGGGGGCCCAGTACTCGATGTGGGTGGCGCGGCGGTCGAGGCGCAGGACGTCCGCGACCTGCTCGAGCAGCGCGTCCGGGAGGGTCGCGGTGCCGCCGACCAGCTCCCAGAACTCGGTGTCGGGGCTGATCAGGGACTGGCTGATGAAGCTGTGGATGAAGGAGAGCGGCAGCCGTGAGGTGAGGTTCTCCAGGGTGCCGATCAGGTCGATGGTCCGCTCGTCGAACCCGGCCTCCTCGGTCAGGAAGCGGTACATCGACCAGTCGCCGTACTTCTGCACGACCCGCGCCCAGCCCTTGACCCGCTCGGGCATCGGTTTGCCGACGCGCTTGCCGTCGGCGCCGACGGTGCTGAACTCGTCGCGTACGGGGTCCAGGGCGCGGCGCAGGATGGTCGAGGAGGGGGTGTCCCAGTGCTCGCGGGGGACGCCGAAGGAGCGGTTGATCTTGCGGGGTGCCTTGGCGTACTCGGAGCGGCGCACACGGACGCCGTTGACGTGCAGCCAGGCGTTGTTGACGGGTTTGCCCTCGCCGTCGACGTCGACGAGGTGGAACCGGCGGCGTTCGACGCCGAGTCGGTCGATGAGGCTCATCACCAGCGGATGGCTGCCGGGGATGCGCATCGCGCCGGCCTCGGCGTACTGGGCCGGGTCGGCGAACGCCTGGGCGGCCTGCTCGTGGCCGCCGGTGCGGAAGGTCTTGATGCGGCCGCCGACGCGGTTGCCGTTGGCCTCGACGAGCGTGACGTGGTGCCCGGCCCGCTTCAGCAGCCAGGCGGCGACCAGGCCGGCCGGTCCCGCGCCGACGACGAGGACTCTCTTCGCCGTCTTCGTCTTCGCGCGCGGCAGCCCGGAGTCGAGGATCTTCCGGTACGTCGGCACGAGCGGCCGGTCGTGCTCGTCGACCACCAGCAGGGCGCGGGCCACCGCGAGGCAGGTCTCCCAGTCGGCGGTGGAGCGCGGGGACGCCTGCGGGGGTACGGCGGGAGCGGCGACGGCCGCGGTGGGAGTCAGCGCGGCCAGGGCGGCCGTCGTGGCGGTCGTGTTCGTGAACTGCCGCCGGGAGAGGGAGGTCGGGCCGACAGGGGCGCGGTGATTGTCCATGTGCCTTGAATACGGCGGAAGTTGGGGGGCCGGTGGCCCATCGGCCGGTTCATCACCTGAACGGGCAAGCGCATCATCACGCACCCGCGCCGGACGTGCGTCCGCACGCGGGTTTGTAAAGCGCATATGACGAAACTGTTGACGGGAGGCATGCCCCGCTTTTATGTTCTGTCCCCACCGTGATCGGAATCACGAACTTCGTTCGAAATTACGGACAGGAACGGTCTCGTATGCCCCGGATGCCCCACCCGCCGCTCAGGAAGCGCAGCAAATCGCTGATCCTCTGCGTACTCGCGGCGCTCCTCGCCCTGGTGGCGACCACCCAACCGGCGTCCGCGGCGGACGGCCGTCCGTACACGAACCCGCTGAAGTCGTCCAAGGGCGCCGACCCCTGGCTCCAGTACCACGACGGCAACTACTACCTGATCACCACGACGTTCACCGGCATCCTCGGCATTCGCAAGTCGCCGACCCTCGCGGGCCTCGCGACCGCACCCAACGTGCAGGTGTACTCGGACACCACGCCGACCCGGAACACCAACTTCTGGGCGCCGGAGATGCACCTGATCAACGGCCACTGGTACGTGTACTACTCGGCCGGCCAGGCGGGGGTCGCCTGCTGCGACTCCCAGCGCACCCACGTCCTGGAGAGCGCCGGCACCGACCCGATGGGCCCGTACACCTACAAGGGTTCGCTCACCGGGTCCAACCTCACGCCGGGCGGCTGGCTGATCGACGCGAGTGTGCTCCGGGCCAACAACAAGCTGTACCTGCTGGGCAGCGGGTTCATCAACGGCAGTACGCAGAGCCTGGTGATCGCGCCGCTGAGCAATCCGTACACGCTGGCCGGCGACAAGTTCACGATCATCTCCAGCCCGACCCTGGACTGGGAGCGGTCCGGCAGCCCCGTCAACGAGGGACCCGAGCCGCTGTACCACAACGGCCGCACCTTCCTGACGTACTCCGCGAGCTTCTGCGGGACCCCCGACTACAAGCTCGGCCAGCTGGAGCTGACCGGATCCGATCCCCTGAACCCGGCGTCGTGGACCAAGAAGCAGACCCCGGTCTTCCAGCGCAATGACGCCGGCGGCGTGTACGGCCCCGGCCACAACGGCTTCTTCACCTCGCCCGACGGCACCGAGAACTGGATCGTCTACCACGCCAACTCCGCGTCCAACGGCGGCTGCGGCAACGGCCGCACCACCCGCGCCCAGGAGTTCACCTGGAACGCCGACGGCACCCCGAACTTCGGCATGCCGGTCGCCCTCGGCACCACCCTCCCCGGCCCGTCCGGCGAGACGGCGGCGACGCCGACGGCGTACACCCTCGTCAACCGCAACAGCGGCAAGTGCCTGGACGTGAACGGCGGCAACAGCGCCGACGGCACCAACATCTTCCAGTGGACCTGCACCGGCGGCGCCAGCCAGAAGTGGAAGGTCGAGGACCTCGGCAACGACACCAACCGCCTGGTCAACGTCGCCACCGGCAAGGTGATGGACACCGCCGCATGCTCCGCCGCCGACGGCGCCGACATCCGGCAGTGGTCCTGGCTGAACAACAACTGCCAGCGCTACCGCCTCGTCCACACCGCGAGCGGCGACCACGTCCGGATCGTCAACGAGGCCACCGGCAAGGTCGCCGACGTGGCGAACTGCGGCACCGCGAACGGCACCGACGTACGGCAGTGGACCTGGCTGAACAACAACTGCCAGCAGTGGCGCCTCGTCCCCACGACCTGACCTGACCTGACCTGATCCGGAGAACCCCCTTGAGACGCATAGCCGTACGGCTGCTCATGGCCGTCCTCGTCGCCCTCGCGGCCTGCCTCGCCGGGCCCGCTCCCGCCGCCCAGGCCGCCGCGCCCGCCTCCCCCGCCGTGACCTTCACCAACCCGATCGCGCTGCAACGCGCCGATCCACACATCTTCAAGCACACCGACGGCTTCTACTACTTCACGGCGACCGTTCCGGCATACGACAAGATCGTCATGCGCCGGGCCACCACTCTTCAGGGGCTCTCCACCGCCCCGGAGACCACGATCTGGACCAAGCACGCGAGCGGTGAGATGGGCGCCCACATCTGGGCCCCGGAGATCCACTTCATCGACGGCAAGTGGTACGTCTACTTCACCGCCGGCTGGTCCAACGACAAGTGGCGGATCCGGCCGTACGTCCTGGAGTCCAGCTCCGCCAACCCGCTCACCGGCACCTGGACCGAGAAGGGCCGCATCTCCCTGCCCCTGGACACCTTCTCGCTCGACGCCACGACGTTCGTGCACAACGGCACCCGCTACCTCAGCTGGGCGCAGAGCGACCCCGCCGTCGGCGCGGGCACCAACATCTACCTGGCCCGGATGGCCAACCCCTGGACCATCACCGGCAGCCCCGTGATGATCGCCCGGCCCACCCACGCCTGGGAGAAGGCCGGCGCGATCGTCAACGAGGGCCCGGCCTTCCTCCAGCACGGCAGCAAGGTCTTCATGACCTTCTCCGCCAGCGCCACCGACGCCAACTACTGCCTCGGCCTGCTGACCGCCAACGCCACGGCCGACCTGATGAACCCGGCGTCCTGGACCAAGAACCCCGAGCCGGTCTTCAAGAGCAACGACGCCACCGGCCAGTACGGCCCCGGTCACAACAGCTTCACCGTCTCCGAGGACGGCAAGTCGGACATCCTCGTCTACCACGACCGCGACTACAAGAACATCAGCGGCGCCCCGCTGAACGACCCCAACCGCCGCACCCGCTTCCAGAAGCTGTACTGGAAGGCCGACGGCACCCCCGACTTCGGCATCCCGGTGGCCGACGGGGTCACGCCGCAGCGCTTCTCGTCGTACAACTTCGCTGACCGCTTCATCCGGCACTGGGAGTACCGCGCCCGTATCGAGGCCAACGTCTCCCCGCTCGCGGACTCGCAGTTCCGCGTGGTCGCGGGTCTGACCGGCAGTGGCACGGTCTCGCTGGAGTCGGCCAACTTCCCCGGCTACTACCTGCGGCACAAGAACTACGCGGTGTGGCTGGAGAAGAACGACGGCACAGCGCAGTTCGCGTCCGACGCCAGCTTCTACAAGCGGGCCGGGCTGGCCGACTCGGCGGGCGTCTCGTACGAGTCGTACAACCTCGCCGGCCGCTACGTCCGGCACTACGAGTACCTGCTCCAGGTACAGACGCCGAGCACGGCGACGGATCGGGCGGACGCCACGTTCTACGCCCAGTGAGATGAAAAGAACGGGGCCGGGTTGCGTGCCGTCGCCGTCTCGGTGGCGGCCGCGTCCCTGCCGGGGGCGCTCACGGGACGAGGACTGCGCGACCACGGCCCCCGCCCTCATCCACCGGCGCGGCGACGACCAGCGCCGATTCCTTAAGATCGCTTCGTGGCGAACTTCCTGCTCGAACGCACGGCTCCGCTCCCCCTCGCCGAGGCATGGCGCCGCCTGACGGAGTGGCCCCGCCATGCCCGGGCCGTACCCCTGACCCGTATCAAGGTCACACCCAACGCACCGACCCACGAGGGCACCCTCGTCGTCGCCCGCTCCGGAATCGGCCCCCTCTCCTTCACCGACCCGATGGAGGTGACGGTGTGGCAGCCACCGGGCGACGACACGCCGGGACTCTGCCGGCTGGAGAAGCGGGGCCGGGTGGTCACGGGCTGGGCGGAGATCGAGGTACGGCCCGGGCCGGGTGGGCGCACGCGGGTGGTGTGGCGGGAGGAGATCAAGGTGCGGTTCGTGCCAGGGGGCTGGGACGGGGTGGTTGAGCGGGTGGGCCGGTATGTGTTCGGGCGGGCCGTGAATCGGTTGCTTCGGGAGGTGTGACGGGCACCGGGGCCGCCGGTGTGTACCCCGCGGGGCTGTGTGGCCACTCGCCGACATCGCCGCGCACCCGACCCGCACCGCCGAGGGCGCCCGCTGGTCCAACGTGCGACGCGGGCATCGTGCGCGAACTCCTGCGCCACGTAAGGATCAGCCTGGGCGGCGACCCGGCGTACGCCTTCGCCCGGCCCGCCCAGCCTGTGCCGCGGGCCCGGGCCCTGGCGGCTCGCGCCGTTACGCCACGGACCCGATCCGCCCTGCGGGCCGCCCGGCCGCGTCGTGATGGATCGGTGTGTGAGCCCCTGTCAGGGACACCCCGCTGCCACCGCGCCTGCTCGCGACGATCTCCGCGGCGATCGACAGCGCCGTCTCCTCCGGGGTGCGGGCGCCGAGGTCCAGCCCGATGGGCGACCGGAGCCGTGCCAACTCCAGGTCGGTGACGCCGACTTCGCGCAGCCTCTCGTTGCGGTCCAGGTGGGTGCGGCGTGAGCCCATCGCGCCGACGTACGCGACCGGCAGACGCAGCGCGAGCCGGAGCAGGGGCACGTCGAACTTGGCGTCATGGGTGAGGACGCACAGGACGGTCCTGCCGTCCACCTCCGTGCGCTCCAGGTACGTGTGCGGCCACTCGACGACGATCTCGTCGGCCTCCCGGAAGCGGGCCTTCGTCGCGAAGACCGGGCGGGCGTCGCACACGGTCACGTGGTAGTTCAGGAACTTGCCGACGCGCACCAGCGCCGACGCGAAGTCGATCGCGCCGAAGACGATCATCCGGGGTGCCGGGACCGAGGACTCGACCAGCACCGTGAGCGGGGCGCCGCAGCGCGAGCCCTGTTCGCCGATCTCCAGGGTGCCGGTGCGGCCCGCGTCCAAAAGGGCGCCGGCCTCCGCCGCGACCGTACGGTCCAGTTCGGGGTGGGCGCCGAAGCCGCCGTCGTACGAGCCGTCGGGGCCGACGAGAACAGCGCGGCCCCTCAGCTCGGCCGGCCCGGACACGATCCGGGCCACGGCCGCAGCCTCCCCGCTCGCGGCCGCCCGCAGCGCGGCCGCGAGAACCGGGCGGTACGGGTCGGCGGCCCGTACCGGCGTGACGAGGATGTCGATGATGCCGCCGCAGGTCAGCCCGACCGCGAAGGCGTCGTCGTCGCTGTAGCCGAAGCGCTCCAGGACCGTCTCGCCGTCCTGGAGCGCCTGCCCGCACAGCTCGTACACCGCACCCTCCACACAGCCGCCGGAGACCGAGCCGACGGCCGTTCCGTCGGTGTCCACCGCGAGCGCGGCACCGGGTTGCCGGGGTGCGCTGCCGCCGACCGCCACCACGGTGGCCACGGCGAAGTCACGTCCCTGCTCGACCCACCGGTGCAGCTCTTCGGCGATGTCCAGCATCTGTCGGTCTCCTTCACGGCAGTTGTGTGGAGGGCCGTTCACGAACCCGTCAGTGCACGCCCATCCAGCTCTCAATGGGATTGAGGGCGAAATAGACGATGAAGATGCCTGTCAGGGCCCACATGAAGACCCCGATCTCCCGCGCCTTGCCCTGAGCGACCTTGATGGCGACGTACGAGATGACGCCGGCCGCGACACCGGCCGTGATCGAGTACGTGAACGGCATGAGCACGACGGTGAGGAACACCGGGATCGCGGTGGCCCGGTCGGCCCAGTCCACGTGCCGCGCGTTCATCATCATCATGGCGCCGATCACCACCAGGGCGGCGGCCGCGACCTCGCCCGGCACGATCGCCGTCAGCGGTGTGAAGAACAGACAGGCCGCGAAGAACAGGCCGGTGACGACCGAGGAGAGGCCGGTACGGGCACCCTCGCCGACGCCGGTCGCCGACTCGACGAACACGGTCTGGCCCGACGCGCCGGACACACCGCCGATCGCACCGCCCGCGCCGTCGATGAACAGCGCCTTGGACAGGCCCGGCATCCGGCCCTTGTCGTCGGCCAGCTTGGCCTCGGTGCCGACGCCGATGATCGTGGCCATCGCGTCGAAGAACCCGGCGAGCACGAGCGTGAACACGATCATGCCGACGGTCATCGCGCCGACCTCGCCCCAGCCGCCGAACTCGACGTTGCCGAAGATCGAGAAGTCCGGCATGGACACGGCGCTGCCGTGCAGTTCGGGAGCGCCGCCCGCCCACTGCCTGGGGTCGATGACGTCGAAGGCGTTGAGGACGACAGCGAGGACGGTGCCGCCGACGATGCCGATCAGGATGGCCCCGGGGACGCCGCGCGCCTGGAGCATGAAGATCGCGAGCAGTGTGACGGCGAAGAGCAGTACCGGCCAGCCGGCCAGTTCACCGGCCGGCCCGAGGGTGACCAGGGTGGACTCGCCCTGGTGCACGAAACCGGCCTTGGAGAAGCCGATCAGCGCCACGAACAGGCCGATGCCCATGGTGATCGCGTGCTTCAGCGCCAACGGGATCGCGTTCATGATCATCTCGCGCAGGCCGGTGACGACCAGCAGCATGATGACCACGCCGTACATCACACACATGCCCATGGCCTGCGGCCACGTCATCTGCGGGGCGACCTGCGAGGCGAGCACGCCGGAGACGGAGAGGCCGGCCGCGAGGGCCAGCGGCACCTTGCCGAAGAAGCCCATCAGCAGCGTGGTCAAGGCCGCCGCGAACGCCGTCGCGGTGATCAGTGCCTTCTGGGCGAGGGTGTCGCCGGCCGCGTCCTTGCCGGACAGGATCAGCGGGTTGAGCAGGAGGATGTACGCCATCGCCATGAAGGTGGTGACGCCGCCGCGCACCTCGCGCGCGACCGTGGACTCTCTCTTGGATATGTGGAAGTACCGGTCGAGCCACGACCTGCCGGCCGGGACGCGGGTTCCTTCACCCGCGTCGTCGGCCGAGGTCGTGGGCTCCAGTGACTGCTGGGTCATGTGGGGCCTACTCCCAAGGTTCATAGGGGCACCCGCCGGTTGCCTTCGGCGATCAGCGGGGTTTGGGGAGGTGCACGACCCGGGGGACGGCCCGAGACGGACATTGAGGGGTGCCTGGGGGACGAAGCCCCCAGGAGAAACTCGCCGGTTCAACCCCCGGTGGGTTACGTGCCGGTGAGGTGCTCCGGACGTACCGGCGTGCGGTTGAGCTCCAGCCCGGTCGCGTCCCGGATCGCCGCGAGGACGGCCGGGGTGGACGACAGGGTGGGGGCCTCGCCGACGCCGCGCAGCCCGTACGGGGCGTGGTCGTCGGCGAGTTCGAGCACGTCGACAGGGATGATCGGCGTGTCGAGAATCGTGGGGAGGAGATAGTCCGTGAAGGACGGGTTCCTGACCTTGGCGGTCCTGGGATCGACGATGATCTCCTCCATCACCGCGATGCCCATGCCCTGGAGTGTGCCGCCCTGGATCTGGCCGAGGACGGACAGCGGGTTGAGCGCCTTGCCGACGTCCTGGGCGCAGGCCAGCTCGATCACCTTGACCAGGCCGAGCTCGGTGTCGACCTCGACGACGGCGCGGTGCGCGGCGAAGGAGTACTGGACGTGGCCGTTGCCCTGGCCGGTGCGCAGGTCGAAGGCCTCGGTCGGACGGTGCCGCCACTCGGCCTCGACCTCGACCGCCTCGCCTTCGAGTACGTCGGCCAGGTCGGCGAGCACTTCGCCGCCGTCGGTGACGACCTTGCCGCCCTCCAGGAGCAGCTCGGCCGTCGCCCAGGCCGGATGGTAGGAGCCGAACCTGCGGCGCCCGATCTCCAGGACCTTGTCGCGGACCAGCTCGCAGGAGTTCTTGACCGCGCCACCGGTGACGTACGTCTGACGCGACGCGGACGTCGAGCCGGCCGAGCCCACCTGCGTGTCCGCGGGGCGGATCGTCACCTGCGTGACGCCCAGCTCGGTGCGGGCGATCTGCGTGTGGACGGTGACACCGCCCTGGCCGACCTCCGCCATCGCGGTGTGCACGGTGGCGACGGGCCGGCCGGCGATGACCTCCAGTCGCACCTTGGCGGTGGAGTAGTCGTCGAAGCCCTCGGAGAAGCCGACGTTCTTGATGCCGACCGCGTAGCCGACACCGCGGACGACGCCTTCGCCGTGCGTGGTGTTGGACAGACCGCCCGGCAGCTGCCGTACGTCCGCGCCCTCGCTGCTCTCCCACTGGCGTTCGGGCGGCAGGGGCATCGCCTTGACGCGGCGCAGGAGTTCGGCGACCGGCGCCGGGGAGTCGACCGGCTGGCCCGTCGGCATGACGGTCCCCCGCTCCATGGCGTTCAGCTGCCGGAACTCCACGCGGTCCATGCCGACCGCGTCGGCCAGCTTGTCCATCTGCGCCTCGTAGGCGAAGCACGCCTGGACCGCGCCGAAGCCACGCATGGCGCCGCAGGGCGGGTTGTTGGTGTAGAGGGCGAGGGCCTCGATGTCGACGTCGTCGACCACGTACGGGCCGACGCCGAGCGAGGAGGCGTTGCCGACGACCGCCGGGGAGGCGGAGGCGTACGCGCCACCGTCCAGCACGATCCGGCACTTCACGTGGGTGAGCTTGCCGTCCTTCGTGGCGCCGTGCTCGTAGGACAGCTTGGCGGGGTGACGGTGGACGTGTCCGAAGAAGGACTCGAAGCGGTTGTAGACGATCTTGACGGGCTTGCCGGTCCGCATCGCCAGCAGACAGGCGTGGATCTGCATCGACAGGTCCTCGCGCCCGCCGAAGGCACCGCCGACGCCGGACAGCGTCATCCGGACCTTGCTCTCGGGCAGCCCGAGGACCGGCGCGATCTGCCTCAGGTCGGAGTGCAGCCACTGCGTGGCGATGTAGAGGTGGACGCCACCGTCCTCGTCCGGTACGGCGAGTCCCGACTCGGGGCCGAGGAAGGCCTGGTCCTGCATGCCGAAGGTGTACTCGCCCTTGACCACGAAGTCGGCCCGCTCGGCGGCTGCCGCGGCGTCGCCGCGGATGATCGGCTGGCGGTGGACGATGTTCGGGTGCGGGACGTGGCGGCTGTGGTGGTCGTCGCGGTTCTCGTGGACGAGGATCGCGTCCGGGGCGGTCGCCGAGGCCTCGTCGGTGATGACGGGCAGCTCGCGGTAGTCGACCTGGATCTTGGCGGCGGCGCGGCGCGCGGTCTCCGGGTGGTCGGCGGCGACGATGGCGACCGGCTCACCGTGGTGGCGTACCTTGGCGTGCGCGAGGACCGGGGTGTCCTGGATCTCCAGGCCGTAGTTCTTCACGTCGGCCGGCAGGTCGTCGTACGTCATGACGGCGTGGACGCCCGCCGTGGCGAGGGCCTCGCTCGTGTCGATGGACACGATCTCGGCGTGCGCGACGGTGGACCGGAGGGTCTGCCCCCAGAGCATGTCCTCGTGCCACATGTCGGACGAGTACGCGAACTCGCCGGTGACCTTGAGGGTGCCGTCCGGGCGGAGCGTGGACTCGCCGATGCCGCCCTTGGTCCGGGACCCCTGGGTGATCTTCGTGGGAGCGCCGATGGGGGCACCGCCCGCGCGAGCGAATTCGAGAGTGGGGGAAGGCATGCCGCTCAGACCGCCTCTCCCTGCCGGGCGGCCGCGAGGCGTACCGCGTCCATGATCTTCTCGTAACCGGTGCAGCGGCACAGGTTGCCCGACAGGGCCTCGCGGATGTCCGCGTCGGTCGGGTCGGGGTTGCGCTCCAGCATCTCGTCGGCGGCGACCAGCAGACCGGGCGTGCAGAAGCCGCACTGGACGGCGCCGGCGTCGATGAACGCCTGCTGGATCGGAGAGAGCGCTGCGCGCGGGGAGGAGCCGGCGGTCTCGCCGGTCTGCGAGTCGGCGGGCTTGGTGTCACACTCTTGCGACCCGCAGGCCCGCTGCTCGGCGAACTCCGCCAGCCCTTCGACGGTGACGACCTCACGGCCCTCGACCTGCCCGGCGGCGACCAGACACGCACACACCGGCACGCCGTCCAGCCGGACGGTGCAGGACCCGCACTCGCCCTGCTCACAGGCGTTCTTCGATCCCGGAAGCCCCATCCGCTCCCTCAGCACGTACAGCAGGGACTCGCCCTCCCACACGTCGTCGGCTTCCTGCGGACGGCCGTTGACAGTGAAGTTGACGCGCATCAGGCGGCTCCCTCCGTGCGGGCGGCGGTGCCGCGGTACGACTCCCAGGTCCAGGTCAGCGTGCGGCGGGCCATCACGCCGACCGCGTGGCGGCGGTAGCTCGCGGTGCCCCGGACGTCGTCGATCGGGTTGCAGGCGCCGGAGCACAGCTCGGCGAACTGCTTGGCGACCGACGGGGTGATGATCCTGCCGTTGTCCCAGAAGCCGCCCTCTTCGAGCGCCGCGTCCAGGAACTCCTCGGCGGCCTTGGCCCGCACGGGCGTAGGAGCAGCCGAACCAATCCCCGTCCGCACCGTCCGCGACTCGGGATGCAGGGCCAGCCCGAAGGCGCATACGGCGATGACCATGGCGTTCCTGGTCCCCACCTTGGAGAACTGCTGCGGCCCGTCGGCCTTCTTGATGTGCACGGCCCGGATGAGCTCGTCGGCGGCGAGCGCGTTGCGCTTGACGCCGGTGTAGAACTCGTCGATCGGGATGAGGCGGGTGCCACGCTCGGCCGACTCGACCTCGACCTCGGCGCCCGCCGCGAGGAGGGCGGGGTGGGCGTCACCGGCCGGGGAGGCGGTGCCGAGGTTGCCGCCGACGCCGCCGCGGTTGCGGATCTGCGGGGAGGCGACCGTGTGCGAGGCGAGGGCCAGGCCCGGCAGCTCGGCGCGCAGGTTCTCCATGATCGTGCTGTACGACACCGAAGCACCGAGCCGCACGCTGTTCTCGCACGCCTCCCAGTCGTAGAGGTCGCCGATGCGGTTCAGGTCGAGGAGGTACTCGGGCCGGCGGTGGTCGAAGTTGATCTCGACCATCACGTCGGTGCCACCCGCGATCGGCACAGCGGTGGGGTGCGCGGCCTTCGCGGCGAGCGCCTCCTCCCAGCTGGCGGGGCGAAGGAAGTCCATGGCCTGCTCCCTTCCTTGTCTCGGGGGGGGGCCGTACGGTTTGAGCCAGATCAGGTGCGGCGGGACCGGCTCGTTCATGTGCTGTTAACGCGGATTGACGTCAGTACACAGCGCCCTGCTCCACCGGGGTCAGTCACGGAAACCATGAAGGAGTTGGCTGGCCAGGGCAGTCATCTTGTAGATTCGTATGAACAGAGGTCATCAGAAACCTCCATGCTTTCCTCGGGAAACACCGGGCACAGCCCTGTGACCTGGGACACCGTCCGAAAGACGACGAGCACCGCCCTCGGCACCGCTCATCGGCCCGCAGACCGGGCCGCACCCACAGACCCATCAAGCTCATCAAGACTCATCGTAGATTTCGAGACAAAGAACGGCGGCGACGAGAATGCGGCTGCGCGCACTGCTGGACACCGACGCGCTGGGCCTCAAGCTGCTCGGCGGCGAGGACGAGCTGGACCGCACCGTGCGCGGTGTGATGACCACCGACCTCAGGGACCCCAGCCGCTACCTCTCCGGCGGTGAGCTGGTGCTCACGGGGCTGGCCTGGCGCCGCGACGCCGCGGACTCCGAACCTTTCGTCCGCCTCCTGGCCCAGGCCGGCGTGGCTGCGCTGGGCGCGGGTGAGGCCGAGCTCGGCGACATCCCCGACGACCTGGTAGTGGCCTGCGCCCGCCACCACCTCCCCCTGTTCGCGGTACACGAGTCGGTGGCCTTCGCGACGATCACCGAGCATGTCGTACGGCAGGTGAGCGGCGAGCGGGCCGGCGACCTGGCCGCCGTGGTCGACCGGCACCGCCGGATGATGACCTCGGGCCCGGCCGGCGGCGGCCCGGACGTGGTCCTCGACCTCCTCGGCTCGGACCTGGACCTGCGGGCCTGGGTGCTGTCGCCGACGGGCCGGCTGATCGCGGGCCCGAAGGTCGCAGGCCCGGCACTGGCCCCCGAGGTGTGCGCGCGGCTGGCGGCGGAGCATCTGACGGCCGCCCGCACGGGCCGCCGCGGCCCCCACCGTCTGCCGCTGGGCAGCACGCAGTACTCGCTCTTCCCGATCCGCAGCACGGGCCGCTCGGCGCAGGCCGCGCGGGACGTGCGCGAGACGGTGCTGTCGGAGTGGCTGCTGGCCGTGGAGGCGGACGCGAGCGACTGGCCCGAGGAGCGCCTGGACCTCCTCCAGGGCGTCACCCAGCTGATCGCGGTGGAACGCGACCGGCGCGACGCCGCCCGCACGGTCCGCCGCCGCCTCGCCCAGGAGGTCCTCGAACTGGTCCAGACGGGCGCGGCACCCGCCGAGATCGCCGCCCGCCTGCGCGTAGCGGCCCCGGTCCTGCTGCCCGGCCTCGGCGCTGCCCCCCACTGGCAGGTGGTCGTGGCCCGAGTCGAATGGGAGGGCGACGGCATCGAGGAGGAGGGCCCGATCGCCCAGTCGCTCCTGGAGGAGATCCTCGTCGACCCCCTCGCCACCGGTCCCGAACCGTCGGACCGCATCGCCGTGGCCCACACGGGCGACGAGGCCATCGCCCTGGTCCCCCTCCCGGCGGTCTCGTCGGAGCACGACGGCTCGGAAGCCGGCATCCTCGCCGACGTGCTCCTGGACTCGGTCCGGGACGCCCTGTCCGCGGGCCTGGACGGCGACGGCCGGGTCACGCTCGGCGTGAGCGCGGCGGTGCACTCGGCGGAGGGCCTGCGCGGCGCCCTGGAGGAGGCCCGGCACGCCCGCCGGGTGGCCGCGGCCCGCCCCGGCCGGGTCTGCGCGGCCGGCCACCAGGAACTGGCCTCCCACGTCCTGCTCCTGCCCTTCGTCCCGGACGACGTACGCCGAGCCTTCACCGCGCGCCTCCTGGACCCCCTGCGCGACTACGACCGCCGCCACCGGGCCGAGCTGATCCCCACCCTCGAGGCGTTCCTCGACTGCGACGGCTCCTGGACCCGCTGCGCGACCCGTCTCCACCTGCACGTCAACACACTGCGCTACCGAGTGGGCAGAATCGAGCAGTTGACGAGCCGGGACCTCTCCCGGCTGGAGGACAAACTCGACTTCTTCTTGGCATTGCGCATGAGTTGACCGCACCGAGCTCCCCCACCGCATGGCACCAAGTGCCGCCCCAGTCCCACGACTTTGTGAAATCCTTCACCCACCCTCTTGGCCGAACCCGCCGATCCGTGCTGAGATGCCGCCACCACTCAACAGCTCGATGGCGTGCTCGGGGAGGGCGAGGTGGCGCATACCGCCATGTCTGGTAACGGAACGACCGCCGGTGACGATCCACTCCAGACCGCGGTATGGCGGCTGCGCTCACGCGCGTGCTGGGCGGACGCGGCGGCCCTGCTACAGCCGGTGACCGCGCAGGCCGCGCTCCAGCGGGCGTCGCTGCTGGTGGAGCGCTGCCTCTACACCGAGCAGGGCTGGGAGGACGCCGAGGACGCGCTCCGTACGGCCGAGGCGCTCGCCCACAGTGACGACGAGCGGGGCGCGGCCGCTTGTGAACGCGGGCAACTTGCCTACGCGGCGACGTTGCACTCGGTGCGCGATCGGGCCGACGAGGCGCGGGCCGCGTTGGGGAGGGCGGCGGCGCTGATCCCTCCGGGGGCGGCGGGGAGGGCGTTGCTGGACTTCCGCCGCGGCCTGCTGGCGGAGAACCTCGCCCGCTCGCCCCAGGCGGCCCGTGCGGCATACCGTCGAGCACACGCGGGTGCGACGGCCCACTCGGACCCCCTCCTCCTCTCCTTCACCTGGCGCCATCTCGCCGGACTCGCCCTGCGCGACGGCGAGTTGGCGGAGGCCCGTCACGGCTTCGCCGAGTCCCTGCGCATCCGGGAGGAACTGGGCTATCTGGTGGGCACGGCCCCCGCCCTGGCCTCCCTCGCCGACGCGGAGACCGAACCGGAGGCGGCCCGGCTGCGCAACGAGGCCCGCCGCCTGTTCCATCTCCTCGGCGGCGTCCCCACATGGCTGGCCCGCCAACTGGCCCCGACGCCGCCCGCAGCCGCGTAACCCCACCCCTTGAAGGGGCTCCGCCGCTTCGACCCCGCCATCGGTCCGAAGGGCCTCGTCCTCAAACGCCGGACGGGCTGAGAGTGCCTGGACCGGCCGTCGCCCCCTGCGGGTGAGCGGGGGTTCGGGATGGCAATGCCTCGGGACGGCTGGGCGCGGACCGCGCCATGTGCCGCCGCAGGCATCGTCAGCCCGCGAAGTGATCTCCCAGCAAGGCCCGCACCGCATCCACATCCCCGGCGATCAACGCGTCCAGCAGCGCCGCGTGTTGCGTCGCGTCCGCGAGGAGGTCGGTGCGGCTGCGGGTGGAGATCTCCAGGGGCCACTGGGCCCGGCGGTGGAGGTCGTCGGCGATCTGGACGAGTTGTTCGTTGCCGCACAGGGACAGCACAGCCCGATGGAAGGTCCGGTCGGCCTCCGCGTACGTCGCCCGGCACCCCGTCGACGCCGCCCGGACCGTCGCCTCGGCCAACGGCCGTAGTTCCGCCCACCGTTCGGCGGACACCGTACGCGCCAGCCGCAGCATCACCGGCACCTCGATCAACGCCCGCACCTCGGCCAGCTCGGCCAGCTCCCGAGCGCCCCGCTCGACCACGCGGAACCCCCGGTTGGGCACGACCTCGACGGCCCCTTCCTGCGCGAGCTGCTGCATCGCCTCACGCACCGGCGTGGCGGAGACGCCGAAACGTTCGCCGAGCGCGGGTGCCGAGTAGACCACCCCGGGCATGAGCTCCCCGGTGACCAGCGCGGTGCGCAGGGCGTCGAGGATCTGCCCCCGTACGGAGGCCCGCTGCACAACAGCACGCGGCCGCTGCATCGGCGACGGCATCGGCGGTTCGCTGTGGATGTGCTCACCCCGAGCCGTCGGCGCCGAGACACCACGGCTCCGCTCCACGTCCCCGACCCGTCCCTGCGACGGCACCCGGGCAGCCCCGCCCTCCTCCGGCACCTGCGGAATGCCCGTCGCCGCGGAGCCCTGCGCGCCCTGCTCCACGGGTCCTCCTCCGGACGTATCGGTACTTGGGGTCATTACGGCGGCTTGTTACTCGCCCGTCAAGCACCATAGGCGCAGAACGCGACAGTTCAAATCGCAGCGACCTTGGGTAAGGTAAGCCTTACCTTCAAAGTCTCGCGGATCGGCGGTCCCGTATGCCCGTGCCCCCCTCGGCCCTCACGGACGCGTACACCCGTCTCACCGAGGCCTTCCCGGGGCTGGACATCACCCAGCTCCTCCCGGACGCACAGCTCCCCCGGCACGACGGCTGGATCACCGCCACCGCGCTCGCCGAGGGCGCAGCCGGCCTCGACGCCTTCCTGGCCTGGGACGACACGCAGATACGGCGCGACTACGGACAGCCCGCACGCCCGGACGTCGTCGCCGGCTTCGGCCTGCACCGCTACGCCTGGCCCGTCTGCCTGCTGATCACCGTGCCCTGGTTCCTGCTCGGCCGCGTCCCCCGCTTCCCCGTGACGCATGTCTCGTACGACCGCACGCCCCCCGGCCTCCCCCTGGGCCGCCTGGCGGCCCGCCCCACCACCTTCGCCTGCCTCCCGGGCGACCCGGCCGCCGCCCTGCCCGGCGCGAGGGTCGTCCCCGACGAGGAGGCGCTGCGCGCCGAGGTGCGGGCCGCCGTCGCCGAGCACCTCGAACCCGTCCTCGCCGCCTTCGGCCCGCGCATGCGGCGCCGCGGACGAGCGCTCTGGGGCATGGCGACCGACGAGATCGTCGAGGGTCTGTGGTACGTCGCCCACCTGTTCGGCGACGGAGAGCAGAACCGGGCGCAACGCGAGCTGGAGCTGCTGCTGCCGGGCGCGACGAAGCCGTACGTCGGCTCGGCCGCGTTCCGTGAGCTCACCGGCCCGAACGGCGAGTCCCTGCCCACCCGGGACCGGGCGAGCTGCTGCATGTTCTACACACTGCGCCCCGAGGACACCTGCCTCACCTGCCCGCGCACCTGCGACGCGGACCGGGTCACCAAGCTTGTGGCCACCGCCAGTTGAGGCACCCTCAGACATCTCCGCCGGCGCACCCTCCGGCACGGACGTGAGCCGCCGTGTCGTAAGATCACCCGCGAGCAGGACACCCGTCACGGTTACAGGCGTTTCACAGATTCCTCACTTCGCGCGGGAACTTTCCGTGGAACCACCCGCACGGGTAGTGTTGTTCGAACTCAACTCCCGCCCCTCAAGCGGCAGTTCGAGCAGAACGCCGCCCTGGGCATTCCCTTGCACTTCCTTGGCGGCCTCTTGCCCCGAAACCCCCTGAGGGCCAGTGGGATTGGGCCACTATGGCGGGCGTTACGCCCTATCCCAATGCAAGGGACCCCAGATGAGATTGACCGACATATCGCTGAACTGGCTGCTTCCGGGCGCCGTACTGCTCCTGGGCCTGCTGGCGGCGATAGCGGTGCTGCGGCGCGGGAAGACCGCGGGGAAGGACGCCGGCGCGGACGACTCGTGGGAGCGCAGCGAGGAGCGCCGCAGGCGCAAGGAGGCCATCTACGGCACCGCTTCCTATGTGCTGCTGTTCTGCTGCGCGGCCGTGGCCGCCGCCCTCTCCTTCCACGGCCTGGTCGGCTTCGGCGAGCAGAACCTCGGCCTCCACAACGGCTGGCAGTACCTCGTGCCGTTCGGTCTGGACGGCGCCGCGATGTTCTGCTCCGTGCTCGCGGTGCGGGAGGCCAGCCACGGTGACGCGGCCCTCGGCTCCCGGATACTCGTGTGGACGTTCGCGGCGGCCGCGGCCTGGTTCAACTGGGTGCACGCGCCCAGGGGCATCGGCCACGACGGCGCCCCGCACTTCTTCGCCGGCATGTCCCTCTCCGCGGCCGTACTGTTCGACCGGGCGCTGAAGCAGACCCGCCGGGCCGCCCTGCGGGAACAGGGTCTGGTGCCCAGGCCCCTCCCGCAGATCAGGATCGTCCGCTGGCTGCGGGCCCCCCGCGAGACCTACAAGGCCTGGTCGCTGATGCTCCTGGAGGGTGTGCGCAGCCTGGACGAGGCGGTCGACGAGGTCCGCGAGGACAAGCGGCAGAAGGACGAGAGCCGACTGCGCCGGCGCGACCAGCAGCGCATGGAGCGTGCCCAGCTGAAGGCCATCAGCCGGGGGCACCGCGGCTTCATCGGCCGCGGCGGCGGACGGCAGGTCGAGACGCAGGCCCTGGAGCGTGCCTCGGCCCAAGTCACAGCGGAGCCTGCCATATCCACGCCGGAACAACTGCCCGTACGGTCGCGTCCCTCACTTCAGCCCGTTCGCACCGGTTCTGACCCGGTCGCCGTCGACCTCACCGCGGAGGACGACACCATGGCGCTGCCGCGACTCGACTCCCTGGAGCGCAAGCTCAAGGATCTTGAGCAGCAGTTCGGCTGAGCGCGGCGCTCGCTGAGCACACCGCTCGTCGACGGGACGGGCGCGACCCGAGGTACGGGTCGCGCCCGTCCCGTTGTCACGCGGCATCCGCGTCGAGTTCGAACCACACCGCCTTGCCCACCCCGTGCGGCTGTACGCCCCAGGCGTCCGCGAGGGACTCGACCAGGACCAGGCCTCTGCCGTTCGTACCGTCGTCGGCGTTCGGTACGCGCAGTCTGGGCCGGCGGGCCACGAAGTCCCGTACCTCCACCCTGAGTCCGTCCGGTCCGACGGTCGCCGTCAGGACCGCCTCACGGTCGGTGTGGACGATCGCGTTGGTGACGAGCTCGCTGGTGAGCAGTTCGGCTATGTCCGACCTGCCGGGCCTCCCCCAGTGCCGCAACAGGTCGCGCAGGGCTCTGCGGGCCTCCGGTACGGCCCGTAGATCCGCCCGCCCGAGTCTGCGCCTGAGCTGAGGTGGCTGCGCCCGCTCCCCCTCGATCGCGGCCCGCTCCTCCACCGTCTCCACCGAGAAAGCCCCGTACGCTATGGGACCGCCCCCTCGTGCCTGCCTCTTCATGACCCCCGCCCGCGTGCCGATGTCGGTTCCCCTCCTGGCTCGAACACGTTCACGGGAACCATTTCCCATCGGGACCGGCGCCAGTCATGTCGAATCGTCAACGACCAGGTGTTCGGCCAAGGTTGGCGCGGCGCACGCCGGGTGCATGAAACCCGGAACGTCACCCACCGGCCGCCCGCGGGCCGCCGTACGCGACGGCCGGAGCGAGTCGGTCACCGGCCAAGGACCGGCCCGCGGGCCGGAGTCGGGCGTCCGGGGTGAGGAGGCGAGGCGGTTCATCTGCCCGTGGCGCGGGCGGCCGACCTGGGCAGTCCCGCCCGGCCGCGCGCCGACTCGCGCCCGGGCGTCGGGAGCGGGCCGGATCGGCCCGGCCACGGATTCCCCGCTGTCGATCCGGCCGTATGTGACGCGGGCATGGGGCATGTGAGGGCTCGGCGGCGAGGCGTCGTCGACGTGAACGCCCCGTGCCGAGCCCACGGCCGGTGAAACTGGCCGGAATTCGCTGGTGAGTGCGGGGCCGCCCGTCCGACCCCCGTCCGGGAGGGCGGCCCCGCTGGTGTGGTGGTCAGTAGAGCTTGGTGACCGCCGTGGTGGTCGTCTTCTTGAAGGCCTTCACCGGCGCGTCCGTGAAGTCGCCCATCTGCCCCCACCGCACGACGGTGACGGTGCCGCCGTCCCTGCCGACGGAGACGAGGTGGATGTCCATGGCACCCCACGAGGCCCGGGTCGCGAAGCCGTGGACGCGGGCACCCTCCTCGACCGGCAGGCTGCCGTAGCTCTTGTAGTCCGCCTCGATGTCGGGGGCGGCGTCCGTGCGGGCGACGCAGCGCTTGACCTCCTTGTCGAGGCGGGTGGCGAGCGCCTTGGCCTTGGCGCTGTCGCCGACGACGACGTTGAGTTGCTGGGCGTTGGTCTCCAGATCGGTGCGGAAGGTGCGGTGGCGGGCGTCGTAGGCGAGCAGTGCGTCGCCGAAGCAGTGCTGCATCTCCTCCGGGACGCCGTCGGTGACCTTGTCGGCGGTCCAGTCGGACGAGGGGTGCGGCGGGAGTTGGGACGCCGAGAGGAACTTCGGCGCGGGCGCCTTCGTCGCGGCGCCGGCCGGCGCGGCGGTGAGTCCGGCGGCGAGCGTCGCGACGGCGAGCGCGGCGAGCGCTCCGGTTCGAGTGCGCTTGGGCATGACTGTCCCCCGTGAACGAGATGGGTGCGATGAGAGCGTGAACGTGTGACGGTGGTCGTCACCGACGGCGGATGGTCCGTCCGGCCTGGTCGGTGCGACACCAAGAGCATCAGCCGTCACAGCGCACGGCCGCAAGCTCCGGCGCCCGATCCGCGACGGTGGAACCATCCCAGGCCGTCTGACGTGCAGGTATATGGAGTGCCTGGGATGCCGACCCGGGACGGTGAGGACACGGGGGAACGGTGTCAGCAGCACAGGACGACGACGTCCAGGAGTTCGCGGCGTCACTCAGGCGTCTGAAGGACCGCACCGACCGCAGCTACGGTCAGCTGGCCCGCCGCCTCAACATGAACACCTCCACGCTGCACCGCTACTGCGCCGGCGACGCGGTCCCCCTCGACTTCGCACCCGTGGAACGGTTCGCCGCGCTGTGCGAGGCGACGCCGCGGGAGCGGCTGGAGCTGCACCGGTTGTGGATCCTGGCGGTGGCGGCACGGCAGAGGCCGCGTACGGCGGCCGCCGCCGAGGCGCCTTCCGAGGCCGCGGAGCCTGCCGAAGCCGCCGCGGCCCTTCCCCCGGCGGACAGCGCACCGGCCGATCCTCCCCACCGCCCCTGGTACCGCAGCCGACGCCTCCTGGTCTCCGCGGCCGTGGCGACCGCTCTCCTCGCCACGCTCGGCAGTCTCTCCGCCCTCCCGGACGACGACGGTCCCCGGGGCAGCGACTCCGTCGAAGCCGGCGATCCACCCCGCACGACACAGCCGGGCACTGCGCGCCCGGAGTCGTCCAAGTCCCCGAGCCCGTCCTCCACCACGCCCTCCCCCGAGGCGGGCGCGTCGACCAAACCCTCGGCGAAGCCCACCGAGACCGCCGAGGAGCCCTCGAAAAAACCCGGTCAGCAGCGGCCTCCGTCCGGGGTGCCCCTCACCTGGAGCGCCGACTCCCATGTCTGGCAGGCCGGCTGCGGCCACGACTACGTCGTCGGCAGGCCCCCGCAGCAGGTACCCCCGCCGCCCGTCCCACAGGACGCCGGGACCTGGGCGGGAACGCAGAACGCCGTACACGGCCGGCAGACCCTGGTGAAGATCTCCGTACAGGGCCGGACGTCGACGGCCGTCGTCCTGGAGGCGCTGCGGGTGCGCGTCGTCGGCCGCTCGGCGCCCGGCGGGGGCAGCTCGTACGCCATGGACAACGGCTGCGGTGGAGCGCTGACGCCCCGCTACTTCGACGTCGACCTGGACAAGGACCGGCCCCTCGCCCGCCCCGCCGACGGCAGCGACTCGGGGGTCACGATCCCGGCGATGCGGCTTCCGTACCGGGTGTCCGCCGAGGACCCCGAGGTGCTGCTGATCGACGCGCGGACGGAGAGCTGCGACTGCACCTGGTACCTCGAACTCGACTGGTCCTCGCAGGGCCGCACCGGCACGGTCCGCATCGACGACCACGGCCGTCCGTTCCGCACGACGGGCATCGAGGGGCTGCCGCGCTACTCGTACGACACCTCGGCCCGCCAGTGGGTGCCGTACAGCTGAGGGCGTCGGTCACGCCTCCCACACCGCCGCGGCCGTACGGTCGTCCGCGTATCCCTTGACCCGGACCTGGGTATCGGCGAGGAACTCGGCGAGCCCGGGCGGCTCGGCTGCGGACCAGCGCCCCGTCAGGTGGGCGGCGAGTTCGGGTTCGCCGCGCAGCGGGTCGGCGAGGCCGCCGGTGCACATCAGGAGGGCGTCGCCGGGGCGGGCCACGGAGGCGCGGAAGCGGAAGGGTTCGCGGGGCGGCTCAGGGGCGGGGTCGTAGGGGCTCGGGGGTGTGGTGATGCCGAGGTCCATGGTGAGGCGGTCGCCGTCGGGGGTCTCGGCGGGGAGGGAGCCGAAGCCGACGACCGGTTCGCCGGTGGCGTCGGTGACGCGGGGCTCGATGTCGTGCCATTCGCCGTCGCGCAGCCGGAAGAGTCCGCCGGTGCCGACGCCGAAGAAGACGCGCGTACGGCACTCGGGGTCGGCGGGCAGGAGGAGGCAGCGCAGGGTCGCCGCGTACTCCTCGGGTTCGATGCCCTGTTCGGCGGCGCTGGCGCGGAGTTTGCCGAGGCTGCGGTCGGTGAGACGGTGCAGGCCCGACTTCAGTTCGCCGCGCCGGGCGGCCCTTATGTCCTCCGCGAGTTTCGGGTGACTGCGGCCGACGGCCCGGCCGATCCAGTGACAGGCCTCGGCCGCGGCGCGATGGGCGCCCGGGGTGGCCCGCGCGCCGGTGGCCATCGCCACCAGGATCAGGGCGTGCTCGCCGGTGCCGAAGCGAGCGGTGAGGAGGGAGTCGCGGCGGGGTTCGCCCCGGTAGCGGGCGGAGTCGCCGCGCAGGGACACGGCGCGCAGGGTGCAGGCGCCGTAGCGGGCGCCGTCGAGGACGGTGTCGGCGACCAGGTCGTCGAGGTCGTCGGGGTCCGCCGGCGGGAGTGCGGTGGGTTCGGCGGCGTAGGTGGGCGGGCCGTCGCCCACGTAGTCGAGGGGGCGCGGGGGCGGCGCGGGTTCGGGGGGCGGCTCCACGGTGAACCCCGGCGGTTTCGGCAGACCGGGCGGGAACGTCGACCGGCCCGGTGCGGCATCCGGATCGGCTCGCGGCGACGGA
Organism: Streptomyces sp. AC550_RSS872; assembly: GCF_019049285.1. GTDB lineage: Bacteria > Actinomycetota > Actinomycetes > Streptomycetales > Streptomycetaceae > Streptomyces. The sequence continues at coordinate 1,636 of NZ_JAGMUL010000020.1, read as the reverse complement.
ACGGCCGCGCCCGTCCCCGAGGCCCCTGTGCCGGAAGCCCCGGCCGCCGCAGGCTGGTTCACCGCGCCCGCCGCCGAGGCGAACCGGTCGTCCAGTGAGTCGGGCGCCGCCGTGGGGCCCGTGTCCTCGGTGAAGTCACCGTACAGCTGTCCCCACCAGTCGTCCTCGTGACCGGTGGGCCTTCCCCCCTGCTGGCTCATGCCCCCAATTGTCCACCGCACGGGCCGGATGAAAACGGGGCATCAGGAAAATCCGACCCGTCGAACCGCCTCAAGTGGCGTGGTCGGGTGAGGTGTTGAACATCCTTGCGAAATGGGCCCGGGTCACGATCCGGGTGACCGAGGCACCGTTCGCGTCGGCCAGGACGGCCTTGGGCGCGACCCGCTTTCCTGTCGTTCCGCTGTGGTCCACCGCCACCCTCCAGGTCCGTGCTGCCGCCTGTCCGCCGGCGCGAAAAGCGCAGGCCAAGAAGGTCCAAGTCGGGCAAACCGGGCGGTGGTTGATGCTGCGGTGGCGACACCTTGGCAGAGTGACGGGTGGTGCGGCGATGATGTGCCGAGGCGGTTTCACGCCGTGGCTGTTTTCCGCCACGGACCGAACACCGGTGTCCATTCTGGGGAGAGGCGCGGCCCGATGCTGGGAGTGATTGGTCTCGACGAGACGCATGAGTCGGCGTACCGGGCCCTGGTGTCCGCGGGAGCCGCCGATGTGCCCGATCTCGCGCGGCGGCTGACGCTCGCCGAGCACGACACGGAGCGCGCCCTGCGCCGGCTGGAGCGGCACGGGCTCGCGGCGCAGTCCTCGGCCCGGCCCGGCCGCTGGGTCGCCGCCCCGCCCGGCGTGGCACTGGGCGCGCTGCTCACCCAGCAGCGGCACGAGCTGGAGAAGGCGGAGCTGGCGGCCGCGGTGCTCGCCGAGGAGTACCGGGCGGGGGTCGCCGAGCCCGCCGTACACGATCTCGTCGAGGTGGTGATCGGTGCGGCCGCGGTCTCGCAGCGCTTCCTCCAGCTCCAGCTCGGGGCGAGCGAGGAGGTGTGCGCGCTGGTCACCGGCAACCCGGTCGCCGTCACCGGCATGGAGAACGACGCCGAGGAGCAGGCCGCCGACCGCGGGGTGCGCTACCGGGTGGTCCTGGAGCGGGCGGTCCTCGACCAGCCGGACGGCATCACCGAGCTGTCCGCCGCCCTCGGCCGCGAGGAGCAGGTCCGGGTCGTGGACCAGGTCCCGACCAAGCTGGTGATCGCCGACCGGACGCTCGCCCTGGTACCGCTCACCTCGCGCACCGCGGAACCGGCCGCGCTCGTCGTCCATGCGAGCGGGCTGCTGGAACTGCTCTCCGGGCTGTTCGAGTCGGTGTGGCGGGAGGCCCTTCCGATACGTCTCGGGACGTCCGGCGTCACCGAGCAGCAGCCGGACGGGCCCGACGACACCGACCTGGAAGTGCTCTCCCTGCTGCTGGCCGGGCTGACCGACGCGAGCGTGGCCAAGCAGCTGGACCTGGGGCTGCGGACCGTGCAGCGCCGGGTCAAGCGGCTGATGGAGCTGACCGGGGTCTCGACGCGCCTCCAGCTGGGGTGGCACGCGTACGAGCGGGGATGGGTGGCTCGGGAGCGGCAGGGGTGACGGGGGCGGGACG
>NZ_JAGMUL010000167.1 GCF_019049285.1 Streptomyces sp. AC550_RSS872 | reverse complement strand
CCGAGCCAGCGCACCAGGGCCACCAGGCCGAGCGCGAGGATCGCGAAGGCGATGAGGATGGCGCTGACCGCGGTCACGCTGGGGTCGATCTCGAAGGTGAGGGAGTTGTAGACCTGGACGGGGAGGGTGACGGTGTCGACCGAGGACAGGAACTGGGAGATGTAGAACTCGTCGAAGCTGGTGATGAAGGAGAAGATCGCCGCTGCGATCATGCCGGGCGCGGCGAGGGGGAAGGTGATCTTCCGGGCGATCGTGAGGCGGCCGGCGCCCATGCTGGCGGCTGCGTCCTCCAGGCGTTCGTCGATGCCGCGCAGGGTCGCGATCAGGATCAGCACCGCGATCGGCGAGGCCAGCACGGTGTG
>NZ_JAGMUL010000166.1 GCF_019049285.1 Streptomyces sp. AC550_RSS872 | reverse complement strand
GTCATTGGCCGCGGAGCCCTTGGTGGCGGCCGCCCTCTCGGCGTACGAAGCCGCCCGCTCGGCCCGTATCGCCAAGATGGTCAAGGCCGCCTCGGACAACCGCGACGCCAAGACGGCAGGCCCGCTCACCCGGCGGATACGCGACCTGGTGATGCCGCTGGCGGTCCGCCTCTTCTACGAGAAGGCCACAGCCTGGCTCTACACCCACGACTGCGGCGAACTGCTGACCATCCGGACGGATGGAGAC
>NZ_JAGMUL010000165.1 GCF_019049285.1 Streptomyces sp. AC550_RSS872 | reverse complement strand
TCGCGGACGGCCTTGCGCTGCTCGACGTAGCCGGCGCCCATCAGCACGGTGACGTGCTTGCTCAGCACGGAGGCGGAGAGGTCGAGCTGCTTTTGGACCAGGCCGAACTCCGCCTCGCCCGCCGCGTCCAGCAGAGCGCAGATACGCAGCCGGTTCGGGGCATGGATGGTGGCGTCGAAACCCTCCAGCCGGTCGGTCATCTCGGCGCTCACGGGGTCTTCCGGTGCAGGCGGACGAAGGCAAGATGGAAGCCAACGGACACGGCGGCACCGATCAGCGAGGCCGCGATCAGCCACACCGGCCGTCCCGTGACACGGAACGCGAGCGCCGCCCCCACCAGCAGCACGGGCAGGCCGAGCGTGAGCGGCACGGTCGCCCGCTTCGGCAGCACGTCGAACCGCAGCGCCACCCCGGTCCTGTCACGCCACGCCCTCCCCGCGACGGCGAAGAGCG
>NZ_JAGMUL010000164.1 GCF_019049285.1 Streptomyces sp. AC550_RSS872 | reverse complement strand
AGCTGTCGAAGGTGGGACTGGCGATTGGGACGAAGTCGTAACAAGGTAGCCGTACCGGAAGGTGCGGCTGGATCACCTCCTTTCTAAGGAGCACTTCTAAGCCGGGCTTGCCTGGTTCAGAGGCCAGTACATCAGCGAATGTCTGATGCTGGTTGCTCATGGGTGGAACGTTGATTATTCGGCACACTTGACCGTCTTGTCCTTCTAGTACTGCTCTTCGGAGCGTGGAACGTTGAGGGAAGCGGGGAGTGTGTCGGGCACGCTGTTGGGTGTCTGAAGTAGCGGCCGTGAGGCTGTGCTTCGGGTGCCGGCCCCAGTGAACTCGAACCGGATGGTTCGGGGTGATGGGTGGCTGGTCGTTGTTTGAGAACTGCACAGTGGACGCGAGCATCTGTGGCCAAGTTTTTAAGGGCGCACGGTGGATGCCTTGGCACCAGGAACCGATGAAGG
>NZ_JAGMUL010000019.1 GCF_019049285.1 Streptomyces sp. AC550_RSS872 | reverse complement strand
GGCCGGGGAGGCGGGGGAGCCGGTCGGGTCGGGGGACGTCCGGGGCCCGGGCGGGCCGTCCGGACCGCTCGCCGCCTCGGGCACCGGCGCCGCGGGCGGCGGTGACTGCGGGGGCGGCGGTGTGCCCGGGGGCAGGTCGTGGCCACCGGCGTCGTCCGGCGCGGGGGCGACGGGCCAGCTCATGCCGGGCACGCCAGGGGGCGCCGACGAGCCGTTCATGGCGATGGTCGGGTTGTCGTCCGGCCGTACGGGCACGGCGGACAGGTCGTATCCGCACGCACCGCAGAAACGGTCACCCGACTCGAGCGGCCATTCACAGCTCGGGCAGGCGGACAACTGGGGCATCTGCGACATCAACTACACCCACGTCCGGGGGCGGTAACGGTTGGCACGTTCCACCAGGTCGATCCTCTCCTCGCCGCCCCGTGCGAGCCGGGCCAGCGTGCGGTACGCGCGCTCCAGACCGAAACGCAGTCCACGCTCGTCCAGGCCGCTGCCGAGCAGCGTCCGTCCTCCGGCGGCTGGGGGAGGGGCGGAACCCTGGCCACCGGAGAGTATCCAGTCCAGCGCGCAGCCGAGGACTTCCGCCGACAACTGCTCCCGGCGCGCCGGGTCCAGACCGTACGCGTCCAGCGCCTCGACCTGGCCCGCGGCGGCGGTCAGGTCGTCCAGGAACGGTACGTCAGCGGCGGCCGCCGTGCGCCCACGCAGCCGGGCACGGACGGCCGCGACCCGGGCGGCCGTGTAGTGAATGGAGCTTTCCGGAACGGACTCCAGGGTCCGTACGGCGCCGCTGCGGTCGCCGGTCGCGAGCTGGACGCGGGCAAGACCGAACGCGGTGCTCACATAGCTCGGGTCGGTGGACCACACGAGGCGGTAGTACTCGGCGGCGTTGTCCAACTGGCCCAGCACCTCCGCACACAGGCCGAGGGCCACCTTGGGGGCGGGCTCACCCGGGAAGGCGTCGTAGATCGCGTCGAACGCGAGCGCCGCGCCCTCGTGGTCGCCGGTGACGAGCGCGGCCACACCGCGGTACCAGACGACCCGCCAGTCGTCGGACCGCTCGTCCTCCAGCTTCAGCAGCGCCTCGTGCGCGGTGCCCGTGTCGCCGTTCTCCAGCCAGGCCCGCACCTGCCGCAGGCGTGTCTCGGTCGACGGTGCCGACGCGGCGGCGAGGGCGCCGAGCAGCTCGGCCGGCGCGGTGGTCATCAGACCGGCGAGGAAACCCGCGTTGGGGTCGGAGGGGTCGACGTGCGGAACCGGGAGGGCGAGCGCGGCGGCGGGGGCGTTGGCGAGCCTGACGATGTTCGCGGGGGCGGCCGCTGCGGCAGCGGGAGTGGGGCCGGCGGCGATGGCGGGTGTGGCGGCCGAGGAGGGGGCGGGCGCGGCGGCCGAGGAGGGGGCGGGCGCGGTGGCCGAGGTGAGGGCGGCCGGCTTCCTCCCGGTGCGGACGACCCGCCCGCCGAGCCGCGACACCTCCCCGTCCAGCTTCGGGAACAACTCGGTGTCCGTGACCCGCACTTCGGGGCCGAACAGCGTCGACAGCGCCGGCCTCGCGCGCCCCGTCTGCACGGACACGACCTCGCGCAGTACGCCCGTCAGCTGCTCCGTCATCTCCTGGGCGGAGGCGAAGCGGCGGGCCGGGTCCGGGTCGGTGGCGCGGACCAGGAGGCGGTAGAAGGACTCGTACTGGCGGAAGACCTCGATGTTGTCCGGGTCGGGCAGGGAATCGACGTAGACGTTCGTGTAGCCCTGGAAGTCGAAGGTCAGGACGGCGAGCGTGCGGGCGACCGTGTACAGGTCGGACGCCACCGAGGGGCCGACGTCGGCGACTTCCGGCGCCTGGTAGCCCACGGTGCCGTAGATGGCCGACTCCTCGTCGTCCATCCTGCGCACCGCGCCCATGTCGATCAGCTTGAGCTGGTCCTCGGTCTGGATGGCGTTGTCGACCTTGAAGTCGCAGTAGAGGAGGTTGCGGCTGTGGAGGTGACCGAGGGCCTCCAGCGCCTCGATGCCGTACGCGCACGCCTGCTCGACGGGGAGCGGATCGCGCTTCCCGGCGGGCGTACGGCGGCCGTTGGCGATCTCCTTCAGCGACTTGCCGCCCACGTACTCCATGACGATGTAGCCGTCGAGCGAACCGGTGCGCTGGTCGAGGTGCTCGACGAAGTTGTAGATCCGCACGATGTTGGCGTGCTCGATCTCCGCGAGGAAGCGCCGCTCGGAGATCGCCGCCGCCATCGCGTCCTGGTCACCGGTGTCGAGCAGGCCCTTGAGCACCACCCAGCGGTCGGAGACCGCGCGGTCCACGGCGAGATAGATCCAGCCGAGGCCGCCGTGCGCCAGACAGCCCACGACCTCGTACTGCCCGTGCACGATGTCGCCGGCCTTCAGCTTCGGGACGAAGGAGTACGGGTGCCCGCACTTGGTGCAGAAGCCCTCCGTACGGCCCGGCCGCTCACCGCGCGCCCGGCCGACCGGCGCGCCGCAGTCCGAGCGCGAGCAGAACCGCTTGCGCTCGGGCACCTCCGGGTTCTCCAGCACCATCGCGCGCGGGTCGGGGCGCGGCACGTCCGGGACCTGGACCAGGCCGACGCCGAGCCGGCCACGGCCGCTGGAACCCGCCGTCGAGCCGGAGCTGCGCACCGACACCGAGCGGCCCGTGGAACGGCCCGACAGCGCGCGTGACAGCCGTCCCGACACCGAGCGCCGGGACTTCGACGACTGCGACGACGTACGCGAACTGCCACGACTGGTCGAGCGGGAGCTGCCGCCGCCCGCCGAGCCGTGTGAGCCCTTGCCGCCGCTCGTCACGCCGGTGGGCGGCGAGCCGACCATGCCGGTCGCCGAGACGACCGGTGCCAGGCCGCAGGTGTCGCAGTACAGCTCGCCGCCGCCCACGTCCTCGTACGCCCCGTCGCAGTCCGGCCGCTGACAGCTCTGCTGTGCCTGACTCATGACGACGACTCCCCCCTGACCCTCATGTCCCCGGGCCCCCGCGATCCTCGGGCTCGCGCGGCCCCGGTACGCGCGGGCCGCCCAGCAGTTCGGCGGCCGCGTGCTGGTAGCGCAGGACCGCCTGTTCGGCGACGCGCAGGTCGCAGGGCGCGCTCCACAGCATCCGGCGGGCCGCGTCGTACCGCTCGATGAGGAACGGGTCCTCCGCGAGGCCGTGCCGGGCCACCTTCGCCTTGTACGCGTCGAGGCGGCCCCGCAGCTCGGCGCGGACCGCCAGGGGCGCGGTGACCGCGGTCAACGACTCGCGGGCGCGCAGCAGTTCGTCCTCCGCCTTCTGCTCCAGGGACTCCAGGAGCGGGGACAGGCGGTGCCACTGGCCGTGTCTGCGGTACTCGGCGGCCGTCGCCAGCTGCTCCTGGAGCACGGTCGGCGGGCCGCTGACGACCGGCACCTCCGTGGCGGCGATCTTCGCCAGCACCTCGCCGCGCGCGGTGCGGGCCTCGGCGAGCGTACGGTCCGCGCGGGACAGCACGTCGCGCAGCTTGACCAGCCGCTGCTCGGCGTCCTGACGGACCGTCAGCACAGCGTCGATCTCGCGGCGTACGTCCTCCAAGGCGCGCGCCTCACGGTCGTAGACCGTGGTGTCCGGCCTGCCGCCGCCCGGCGCCGAACTCCCCTGTGCGGGAACCCAGTACGCGAGCGGGTCGGAGACCACCTCGGCGCGCAGGTTGGTCAGCGTGCGCGTGATGCGCTCCAGGTCGTCGCCCGCCGGGTGCTCGCCGGGGCGTACCCCGACGGAGTGCGCGAGGCGGCGGGTGCGCTGGAGTTCGGCGGCGAGTAAATCGATACGGGCGGGCAGCGCGGACCACACCGCGTCGGCGGCGACGACCATGTCCAGCGACGTCGCGTACAGCTCGTTCATCCGGTCCACCAGCGTGACCAGCGTGAACTGTTCGCTGAGCTTGCCCGAACCGCCGTGCAGCGTCGGGGCGTTCGCCGTGGTGGCCGCCGAGCCCGCGACGGTCACCGACTCGCCGCGCAGCAGTTCCGTCAGCTCCACCAGGTCGTCGCGGCTGGACCAGCGGCGGCGCGAGCGGATCTCGCGGGCCGAGCGCAACGCGTCCGTGTACGCGTCGAAGTACGCCCACAGCAGCGTGATCGACGCCTCCGCGGTCGTCCAGCGCTCCTTGGTGATGCCGGTGAGCTCGGCGCCTTCGAGGAGTCTGCGGCCCGCGTGGTCCTGGAGGGCGAGGAGCGAGGTCTCGATCGCCTCGTGCTCCTGGCCGAGCCGCGCCAGCGCACGGTCCACCTCGTCCCGGTCCATCACCGGCCCGGCGGGGTCCGTGACGCCCATCGATCACCTCTCGCTCAGTCGTGTTGTGCCAGTTGACGGTCGGTCACTTGTAGCGGGCCTCGGGAGGGGTGGCCGACGCCGATTCCTTGTCGCCCTGGTCCATCGTCGGGTGCAGCCACTTCTCGTACGACGCCTTCCAACCGCCGTCCTCGATGTAGTTCTCCAGGGTCCGGTTGACCTGGCGTACCAGATCGTCGGAGCCCTGCTTCATCGCCACGCCGTAGTACTCGTCCGTGAACAGACCGCCCTTCAGCTCCACCGCCGGGTCCTGCGCGGCCTGGCTGGCGGCCAGGGCACCGTCCGTCACGACCGCGTCGACCTGGCCGAGCTGCAACTTCACCAGGCAGTCGAGCTGGTTGGGGACGGTGGTCCTGATGTCGGTGGAGGCCGGGAGGTCGCCGTTCTTCCTGCCCTCCTCCAGGTTGTCGTACGCCGTGGAGCCCTGCGCCGAGCAGACCTTCTTGCCGGCCAGGGACTTGTCGTAGCCGGTGATCGCCGAAATCTTGGGGGCCAGGATCTGCTGGCCGGTGACGAAGTACGGGGCGGAGAAGGCGACTTCCTTGATGCGGCTGCAATTGATCGTCATGGTGCGGACCACCATGTCGACCTCGCCCTTCTGGATCGCCTCGATCCGGCGGCTGGTCGGGATCGCCTTGAACTGCACCGCGTCGCGGTCACCGAGTATGTCCTCCGCGATGCGGTGGACCAGGTCGATGTCGAACCCCTCCAGCTCACCGGAGGCGTTGTTCGGGTCGAGGTAGCCCCAGCGGTAGCTGTTGGTGTCGACGCCGACGATCAGACGGCGGTCCTTGCGGGCCTTGATGGCGTCGACGGCCGGGGTGCCGCCGCCGCCGGACGGGGCGAGGCTCTGGTCCTGGGGGTTCTTGCAGTCCTCCGCCTTCGCGTGGGTGACCCGGGTCACGCCCTGGCCCGCGGTGGCCGCGCCGGTGTCGTGGCTCTGCGGCTGGGTGAGGGGGAGCAGGAGGGCGACGGTGAGCGCCAGGGCGCATGCGGTCGCCATCGCGCCGACGCCGCCCCAGCCGCGGAGGATGGTGCGTAGGCGGCGGTGCCATGCGGTGCGGGTGCGGGATCGGGGTGAGCGCGGGCCTGCGGGCAGCGCGCCGGGTGGGGGCATGGCCTCGCCCGAGTTCGTGGTCTTGCGTGCGTTCATCGTCTCGCCCCCTCTCACCGGTACTCCGACAGCCTGCGGCCGATGCCGAGGACCGCGCCGGCCGCGCCCAGGACCGCGAGGACCGCGGCGCCGGTCGGGAGGCCGGTCAGCGAGCCACGGCCGTCGTTCGCCGCCTGCTCGAACTCGTTCCGTTCGTGCGTCAGCGCGGTCGCCAGTGCCTTGTCGACGTTGTCGAAGCACACGCTCGTCGGCTCCTTCGCGGCGCCGATCACACGGTCTCGGGCCGCCTGGTAGTTGCCGGAGTTGTTGTCGTCGCGGGCGATGCCGTGGCGGTCCTTCCAGACCTTCATGAAGCCGTTCGCGTCCTGTACGGGCTTCTTGCCCGCCGCGTCGTCCGCGAGGTCCTCGGCTCGGTCCAGGGCCTTGCCCAGCTGGTCGATCTGCTGGTCGTAGCCCCACTCGTACGCGTCCACGACCCTGTCGTCGGCGAGCGTCTTCGTGTCCGCGCCGCGGCGGACCAGGGTCAGGTTCTCGTCGCTGCGGGCGGTGAGCGAGGCGATGCGGGCCTGGTGCAGTACGTCGAGGGAGCGGACGCCGTGGTCGTAGGAGTCGTTCAGGCCCGCGCGCGCGACGGTGTGGGAGACGGTGAGCCAGAGGAGGATCACGAGTGAGGTGGCCGTGGCGGTGACCAGACCGTGGTTCAGGACCCTGTTCGTACGCCGGTAGTTGCGGTGCTGGGCCCAGGCGAGGGCGGCCAGGGCGACGATGCCGAGGCCCGCGGCTGCCCAGGGGAATGACTTCGCGTCCGCGTAGTCGTCGCGCAGGCGCTGGTTCTCCGTCTGGTAGAGCTTCTCGGCCTTGGGCAGCATGTTCTGCTGCATCATCTCGTTGGCCGCGCGGAGGTAGGCGCCGCCGACGGGGTAGCCCTGGCGGTTGTTGGCCCTGGCCGTCTCGACCAGGCCCTTGTACTCCGGGAGCAGTCTGCTCAGATCGGCGATCGTGTCCGCCGAGGTGGAGCCCGGTTCGGAGTTGGCGGCGGCCTTGACGAGCTTTTCGGCGGCGGTGCGGATGTCCTTCTCGTAGCCCTCGCGCATGGCGGGCTTTTCCTGGAGGCCGGCCAGGTAGCCGCTGGCTGCCGCGGTGTTGGCGTCGGCGAGGGAGCGGTAGATGTCGGCCGCGTCGGAGCTGAGGGGCTGGCTGCGGTTGACGACGTCGTCCGCGGCGGAGGACCTGTCGGTCATCTGCCAGGCGGTTACGGCGCCGAACGCGACGACCAGGGCGGCGAGGAGGGCGCCGATGATGCGCAGGCGGCCGGGTTCGGTGGTGGCGGCCGCGCGGAGCTGGTCGAATCCCTCGGCGAAGGCGGTGCGGCGGGGTGCCGTGGGGGGAGGCGATGGGTGGGTGTGGGTGGTGGGTACAGGCTGGGGCGGTACGGACGGCATGGTGGGCACGCTGGTCTTCGGCGTCTGTGTCACTGCTGACCTCCCCCATGGCCATCCGTCACCGCAAGTATCGCTGCCGGGACTGACATGCGCACCGGGCTTCGCCGGATCTTGATCGGATCGCAAAGCACGCTGTGCAGGAGCCCCCTGCCCATGAATACGCCGGAGGAATCAGTTCGGTTCCAGGTTCGAGGGCGTGGCGGCCGGGTATTTCAGCCCGTCCGGCGTTCGAGGACGAGGCCGTTCGGGCCGATGGGGGTCCAGGGGGCAAAGCCCCCTGGCGGGGGCGGGGAAGCGCTGTCAGCTGAAGTGTCGACGGAGGCGGGTGTGGGCCCTCGGTGGGGCCTTCACCGCGTCCAGGCCCAGGAGCGCCGCCCCCAGCACGGGACTCGCGGTGACCACGTCGGGTACCGCCTTGGGGGCGCGGGAGGTGAGCAGTTCGCGGATGCCGTCGATCAGTTGGGGGTGCCGGGCCGCCAGCACGCTCCCGCCCAGCAGTACGGGTGCTTCCTCCGTGAGGAGGTCCAGCCGGGTCAGGGCGACCGTCGCCATGGTGACCACTTCGTCGGCCAGGCGGTCGACGAGGCCACGCGCGACCGGGTCGCCGGAGGCGGCCGTGGCGAAGAGGACCGGCGTCAGTTCGTGGCGGCGGGCGGGGGCGATGTGTCCGAGGTGCAGCGCCTCGATCAGGGCGTACATGGTGGGGAGGCCGAAGTGGGCGGGGAGGGTGTGCGCCAGGGCCGTGGGGACTCCGCGGCCGTCCTCCGCACGGGCCGCGTGCCACAGGGCCTCCTCCGCCAGGCCCCAGCCGCCGCCCCAGTCGCCGGAGATACGGCCCAGCGCGGGAAAGCGGGCCGTACGCCCGTCGGGGCGCATGCCGACGCAGTTGATGCCGGCGCCGCAGACGACGGCCACCCCGCGGGGCTCGGTGACGCCTGCGCGGAGGATCGCGAAGGTGTCGTTGCGGACCTCGACGGTCGTGCCCCACGCGCGTGCGTGCAGGGCCGCCGCCAGTTGTTCCTCCTCCACGGGGAAGTCGGCGTTGGCCAGGCAGGCCGAGACGTGGTCGGCCGATGTCACGCCCGCTGCGGCGAAAGCCTGCCGCACCGTTTCGGCGAGGCTGTCCATCGCCTGCTCCACCCCTGCCGTGGGTGGCCGGAACCCGCCGCCGCGGGCCGTGGCCAGGACGGTGCCGTCGGCCGCCACCACTGCCACGTCGGTCTTGCTGTTGCCCGCGTCTACGGCGAGGACACATGCGGTCATGCCCACGCGAGGTGCTCCCGGTTGTGTGCGATCAGTTGGTCGGTGAGGGCTTCGGCGTACTCGTACTGGCCGATCAGGGGGTGGGACAGGAGGGCCTTGAAGACCCGGTCGCGGCCCCCGTGCAGGGCCGCTCGCAGGGCCAGGTCCTCGTAGGCCGTCACCTGGGCCATGAGTCCCGCGTAGAGGGGGTCCACGGGGGCGATGGGGAGGGGCTTCGGGCCCTTCTCGCCCACTGCTGCCTGTACTTCGATTACCGCGTCGTCGGGGAGGAAGGGGAGCGTGCCGTTGTTGCGGGTGTTCACCACCTGGTACGGGCTGCCTGCTCCGTTCAGCAGGGCCGCCGCCAGGTCCACGGCCGCCTCCGAGTAGTAGGCGCCGCCTCGCTTGGACAGAAGGCCGGGCTTCTCGTCCAGAGCCGGGTCGGCGTAGAGCGCCAGCAACTGGCGTTCCATTTCCGCCACTTCCGCGGCCCTGGAGGGTTTCGTGCGGAGTTCCCGTACTACGTCGTCGTGTGCGTAGTAGTAGCGCAGGTAGTACGACGGGACCACCGTCAGGCGGTCCAGGAGTGAGGTGGGGAGGTGCAGGTCCGCGGCGATCTTGTCGCCGTGGTCGGCCAGCAGCCTCGGCAGGACGTTCTCGCCCTCGGGGCCGCCCAGGCGCACCCCGGTCTCCCAGGTGAGGTGGTTGAGGCCGACGTGGTCCAGGTGGATCTGGGCCGCGGGGACGTCGAGGAGCGCGGCGAACTTCCTTTGGAAGCCGATCGCCACGTTGCACAGGCCCACCGCCTTGTGGCCCTCCTGGAGCAGGGCGCGGGTCACGATGCCGACCGGGTTGGTGAAGTCGATGATCCAGGCGGTGGGGTTGGCGCGGCGGACGCGGTCCGCGATGTCGAGGACGACGGGGACGGTGCGAAGGGCCTTCGCGAGGCCGCCGGCGCCCGTTGTCTCCTGGCCGACGCAGCCGCAGTCCAGGGGCCACGTCTCGTCCTGTTGGCGCGCTGCCTGGCCACCCACGCGGAGTTGGAGGAGGACCGCGTCGGCGCCCTCCACCGCCGCGTCCAGGTCGGCTGTGGTGGTGACGGTGCCGCTGTGGGCCTGGCGGGTGAAGATGCGGCGGGCCAGGGCGCCGATCAGTTCCAGGCGGTCCGTCGCGGGGTCCATGAGGACCAGTTCCTCTATCGGCAGGGTGTCGCGCAGGCGGGCGAAGCCGTCGATGAGTTCGGGGGTGTAGGTCGAGCCTCCGCCGACCACGGTGAGTTTCATGCCATCAACCCTTTACTCCGGTGAGCGTGACGCCCTCGACGAACGCCTTCTGGGCGAAGAAGAACACGAGGACCACGGGGGCCATCACCAGGACAGTGGCGGCCATGGTGAGGTTCCAGTCGGTGTGGTGTGCGCCCTTGAACGACTCCAGGCCGTAGGAGAGCGTCCAGGCGCCCGGGTTCTCGGACGCGTAGATCTGGGGGCCGAAGTAGTCGTTCCACGCGTAGAAGAACTGGAAGAGGGCCACTGCGGCTATGCCCGGTTTCGCCATGGGGAGGACCACTCGGACGAGGGTGCGGAACTCGCCGCAGCCGTCGACCCTCGCCGCGTCCAGGTACTCGTTCGGGATCGTCGTCAGGAACTGGCGCAGGAGGAAGATCGAGAACGCGTCTCCGAACGCCATCGGGATGATCAGGGGCCACAGCGTGCCCGAGAGGTCCAGCTGCTTCGCCCAGAACAGGTACATCGGGATGATGACGACCTGGGGCGGCAGCATCATCATCGAGATGACCAGCATGAGGGACAGGTTCCGGCCGCGGAAGCGGAACTTGGCGAGCGCGTAGGCCACGGGGACGGAGGACACCAGGGTGAGCAGCGTGCCCAGGCCCGCGTAGATCAGGGTGTTCCTCCACCAGGTCAGGAAGCCGGGGGTGTCGAAGACCTTGGTGTAGTTGCCCCACTTCCAGGTGTCCGGGACCAGGTCGCGGGTGAGTGCCTGCTGGTCGCTCATCAGCGAGGTCAGGACGACGAACACGAACGGCAGGGTGAAGAAGAGGGCGGCCGCGATGCCGAGGGAGTGGATCGCTATCCATTCCAGGAGGGCCCTGCGGCGGGCCGTGCGTTCGGCGACTGTTGGGTTTGCCAACTGAACTGGTTTGTCCAGCACTTGGGTCATGGTCAGTCACCTGCCTGGATCAGTCCGCCCCGGCGCCGCATCAGCAGCGCGGTGAACGCCATGGCGAGGGCGAAGAGTACGAGCGCGACCACACAGGCCGAGCCGTAGTCGAAGCGCTGGAAGCCGAGGTTGTAGACGAGTTGGGGGAGGGTGAGTGTCGACTTGTCGGGATAGCCCGGCTCGAACTGCTGGCCGGAGCCGCCGATGATGCCGGAGGCGACCTTTCCGGCCACCAGGGGCTGTGTGTAGTACTGCATCGTCTGGATCACGCCCGTGACGACGGCGAACATCACGATGGGTGAGATGTTCGGGAGCGTCACGAAGCGGAATCGCTGCCAGGCCGAAGCGCCGTCCAGCTCCGCCGCCTCGTACTGCTCCTTGGGTACATCGAGGAGCGCGGCCATGAAGATGACCATGAGGTCGCCCACACCCCACAGCGCGAGGGCCGTGAGGGCCGGCTTGGACCAGGTGGGGTCCGTGAACCAGCCGGGGGTCGGCAGGCCCAGGCCGTCGAGGAACGAGTTGACCGGGCCGGTGCCGGGGTTGAGCAGGAAGACGAAGGCCAGGGTGGCGGCCACCGGCGGGGCCAGGTACGGGAGGTAGAAGAGGGTGCGCAGGACACCCGTGCCCGTCTTGATCTTGGTGATCAGCAGGCCTGTACCGAGTCCGAAGACCACCCGGCAGGTCACCATCACCAGGACGAGCCAGAGCGTGTTGCGCAGCGCCGGCCAGAACAGCGGGTAGTCGTGGAAGACGTAGGCCCAGTTGCCCAGGCCGCGGAAGACCGGGGTGCCGAAGCCGTCGTACTTCATCAGGGAGAAGTACACGGTGGACACCAGGGGGTAGGCGAAGAAGACGCCGAAACCGATGAGCCACGGTGACAGGAAGGCCACCGTTCGAAGCGCCGACCTGCGGCGCTTCCCGCGGAGAGTGTGCGTGGACATCCGGACGCTACTTCGCCTGCTGGATGTCGGTGTCGATCTGCGCGGCGGTCTTCTCCAGACCGGCCTTGAGGTCCTTCACCTTGCCCGACTCGTACTGGTAGCCGAAGTCCTGGAGCGTCGTCTGGTACGTCGAGCCGTTGACGGAGGCCGGCGGGGTGTTCGAGTGCGGGTTCTGGGCGATGTCCAGGAACGTCTTGAAACCGGGGTCCACCTTCAGGTCCGGCGACTTCAGGGCCGCGAAAGTGGAAGGAACGTTGTGAATGGCGTTGGCGAAGGAGACGACGGCCTCGGTGTCGGTCGTCAGGTACTTCACCAGTTCCCAGGCGGCGTTCTGCTTCTCGCTCTGCGGGGCGATGCCGATGATCGTGCCGGAGAGGAACCCCTTGCCGTACTCGTCCACCTCGTCATCGGCGACGGGCATCGGAGCGGTGCCGATCTCGAAGTCGACGCCGGCCTGCTGGGCCATGCCCAGGCGCCACTCGCCGTCCAGCTGCATGGCCACCTGGCCGGTCTGGAACGGGTGCTTGGCACCCCACTCGTCACCGAAGGTGTTGCGGTACTTCTCCAGCTTCGAGAAGCCGCCCAGGTCGTCGATCAGCTTCTTCTGGAACGTGAACATCTCGGCGAAGGCCGGGTCCTTGGCGATGTTGGACCTGCCGTCCTGGTCGAAGTAGGCGTGGTCCCACTGGGACATGTAGTGGTCCACGACCGTCTCGTAGCCGTGGTACGTCGGCATGAAGCCGAGCTGCCGGTAACTGTCACCCTTGCTGACAGTCAGCCTCTTGGCGTCCTTCGCGAACTCCGACCATGTCCTCGGCGGGGACTTGATGCCCGCCTTCTCGAAGGCGTCCTTGTTGTAGTAAAGGCCGTAGGCGTCGCCCAGCAGCGGCAGGGCGCAGCGGGTGCCCTCGAACTGGGTGTAGTCCAGCATCGGCTTCGGGATGAGCTGGTCGAGGTCGAGCTTGGACTTCTCGATGAAGGGCTTCAGGTCGAGGAAGGCGCCGGAGGAGCAGAACTTGCCGATGTTGGAGGTCGTGAACGACGACACCACGTCCGGCCCGTTCGAACCGCCCGCGCGCAGCGCCTGGTTGAGCTTGTCGTCGTTGATGTTGCCGACGACCTTCACCGTGATGTTCGGGTGGGCCTTCTCGAAGCGGTCGACGTTCGCCTGGATCGCCTTCACCTCGGCGGGCGCGCTCCAGCCGTGCCAGAAGGTGATCGTCGTCCTGGCGTGGGGGTCGTCGGTGGCGGCGGACCCGGACTGGCCGGTACAGGCCGTGGCGAGGAGGGCCAGAGAGGCGGAGGCGGCCAGGGTGGCGGCCGTCTTGCGGGACCGTGAGGGTATGACGTTCCAGGACTTTCCGGGCATGGCGAGGTCTCCCAAGGGCGGGACGGGGTGGGTGAGGAAGGCGGGGGGTGGGGCTGAGAGGTCGAGGTGGGGCGTGGAGGTGAGGCGGGGCCTCAGCGTCCGGTGTCGAAGACCTCGTCGCGTGTCGTCGCGAGCGCGCTCTCCAACGCGCCCCGCAGTACGGGGTGTTCACGGACGTCACCGACGACGAGCCGCGGGCGGGCCGCAGCCAGCTCCTCCAACTCGTCCTGGACGAGGGCGCGCAGTACCTCGCCGCCGGAGGTGAGGGAGGCGCCGCTGAGGACGACCAGTTCGGGGTCGAGTACGGAGACCAGGGACGCGAGACCGGTGGCCAGTCGGGTCGCGTAGGTTTGCAGGAGCAGCCGGTGCAGGACGGTGTCCTCGGTGGCGGCTCGTTCGACGAGGGTGGCGGCGGCCTCGGCGTACGGCGTCGACGGGACGTTCGTCATGCCGATCTCGCGCGCTAGCCGGGGGATCGCCTGGGAGCCGGCCAGTTCCTGGTAGCCGCCACTGTTGGCTTTGGTTACCTGCCGGACCAGGGGAGCGCCGGGAACCGGCAGGAAACCTACCTCGCCGGCGCCGCCGGTCCAGCCGCGGTGCAGCCGGCCGCCGAGGACCAGGGCGGCACCCAGGCCGCCCTCGTTCCACAGCAGCACGAAGTCCTCGTGGCCGCGGGCCGCGCCGAGCCGCTGCTCGGCCACCGCCACGAGATTGACGTCGTTCTCGTACTCGACCGGCATCGGCAGGGCCGCGGCGAGTTCGTCGAGCAGCGCGGGGGTGTGCCAGCCGGGGAGGTGGGAGGCGTAGCGCAGCCGGCCCGTGTTGGGGTCGAAGGCGCCGGGGGTGCCGATGACGAGCCGGTGGACGTCGTCGCGGGCGAGGCCCGCCGCCTTCACCGCGCCGTCGAGGGCGTCGGTGACCTGCCGGGCCACGGGGTGGGCGGGGCGTCTGCCGGGGGTGGGCAGTTCGTACGACCCGACCGTGCGGCCCGTGACGTCGGCCACGGCGGCGAGGATGCGTTCGGGGGTGACATCGAGCCCGGCTGCGTACGCGGCGGTCGGATTGACCTCGTACAGCTGGGCGCCCGGGCCGGGGCGGCCCTCCGTGGTGCCGGTCGCCAGGACGAGGCCGGCGGCCTCCAGGCGGGCCAGCAGCTGGGAGGCGGTCGGCTTGGACAGGCCGGTGAGCTTGCCGATCCGCGTGCGGGACAGCGGCCCGTGCTCCAGGAGGAGGTCCAGGGCGGCACGGTCGTTCATGGCGCGCAGGACGCGCGGGGTACCCGGCGTACCGGCGGTTCCTGCCATGGGGTCGACACCTGCCTCTCGACTGACCAGCTTCTCAGCGATCTACGACGGAAGTCCATCCAGGATCACTGTTAGGAAAGTTTCCTATCTCGATGCCGAGGAACGTAGACCCGAACAGAAGGTGGCGTCAAGAGTGGTCTACACCAGGCAACCTCGTCGTTACTCGGCGGCGCTGCGCCGCGGTTCCCGCTCGTGGCGAGGGAGCAGGAGCGGGGTCGCCAGCAGCAGGACGCCGGCCAGGGCGATGGCGGTGCGCGGGCCGGTCAGCGCCGCCAGCAGGCCCCACAGTGCCGTCACGGCCGCGGTCGTCGTCTTGCTGGTGATCGACCACGCCGACAGGGTGCGCGTGGTCCGGTCCGGCGGGGTCCGGTCGAGACGGGTGGTGGCCAGCACCGGAGTGAAGACGCCCATGCAGGTGATCAGTCCGAACTCGACCGCCATGACGAGGAGCAGTCCGGACGTGCCCGGACCGACGAAGGCCAGGCCGACGGGCCAGCAGGCACGCAGGGTGCCCGTGGTGAGCAGGACGCGGCGTCGGCCGTAACGGGCGACCAGGGGCCGGGACAGACGTGAGCCCAGCAGGCCGCCCAGGCACGGCACGGCGAAGGCGAGGCCGTACTGCCAGGGGGAGAAGCCGAGTTGGCCGAGCATGAGGACGGACAGCAGGGGGGCCGGCGCCATGATCAGGGCGTTGACCGAGAGGGTGTTGAGGAACAGCGGGCGCAGGGTGGGGTGGGTGAGGATATGCCGCCAGCCTGCCGGGAGGTCGCTCATCCGCAGGCCCGAGGGGGCGGTGGGGGAGAGCCGCGTCCTTTCGGTCTGTTGCCCTTCCTTACCGCCGATCGCGCGGAGTCCCAGCGCCGACAGCAGATAGCTGACCGCGTCCGCCAGCACCGTCGTCATCGGACCGAACACGACGACCGCCATGCCGCCGAGCGGCGGGCCGAGCGCGGTGGCCGTCCATGTCGTCGCCTCGAAGCGGCCGTTCGCCACGAGCAGGTCTTCCGGCGGCACAAGGGACTTCAGATACGCCCCGCCGGCCGCGCCGAACGTGATGTCCGCCGCGGCGACCACCACCGACACCACCAGCAGTTGGCCGAGGTCGAGCCCGTCCAGGGCGAACGCGACGGGGATGCTGAGCAGCGCCGCGCACCGGATCAGATCGGCCGTGACCATCACCGGCCGCTTCTCGCGGAACTCCACCCACGCCCCGAGCGGCACCGCCACCACCGCCCCCACCGCGAGCCCCGAGGCCGCCAGCAGTGCCACCTCGGTCGCCCCGGCGTGCAGCACGAGGACCGCTATCAGCGGGAACGCGTCGAAGGCCAGCCGCGTCCCGAACGTACTGACTCCGTACGCCGCCCACAGCCACCCGAAGTCCCGCCCCAGCGACCGCCTGCCGCCCGCCACCTGCCCACCGCCCCGCCCTGGTCGGCACAACCATCCGTCGATCCGGACCATCCAAGCCAGCGGGACACGCCCTGATCAAACAACCGAGGGGTCAGGGCCGCACAACCACTGGTTGTCCACGCCCGTCGGCACTGCGAAGCCGCACATCGGCACCGTCGGAGGAGCGCCTGGGCTGCGCGGATGACGCGTGACCGTCGCCGTGCTGCTGCTCGCCCTCGCCTCGCTCACCGTGATCGCCGCGGCCGTGTCCTTCGTGTTCTGGGGGACACGGCCCGTACCGCACGGCGAGTGCGTGGTCGCCTTCTCCCGGATCACCACCGGCGACAGCGAGCCGGCCACCGGGCGTGAGCTGGAGGAGATCGCTCATCGGGAGTATGCGAAGGCGGTCGCCGAGGGGCGGTGCGAGGGGCCGTCGCCGCGGTGGCGCGGGTGGTTCGACTGAGGCCCGCGCCTGCTCCGGGCCCGCGCCGCCTACTTCGTCACGCTCGGCGGCGTCAGCGGTGTCGCAGCCTGGGCCTGCGGAGAGGAGGTGTTGGCGTAGGCCGAGGGGGCTGCCATGCCCGCCGTCGGGTCCGCCGTGGGCTCGCCGTCCACCAGGACAGGGGCGCGGCCGACGATCGGGATGTCGGCGGCGTCGAAGGCCCGCTTGACGCGCCAGCGCAGTTCGCGTTCGACGGTCAGGGACTTGCCGGGCATGGTCTTCGCCGAGACGCGGACGACCATGGAGTCCAGCAGCACGCTGTCCAGCCCGAGAACCTCGATCGGGCCCCAGAGGAGCTCGTTCCAGGGCTCCTCCTTGCTCATCTTCTCGGCGACCGCGTCGATGGTGGCCTTGACCTTGTCCAGGTCCTCGGAGGAGCGGACGGTGACGTCGACGCCGGCCGTGGACCAGCCCTGGGAGAGGTTGCCGATGCGCTTGACCTCGCCGTTGCGGACGTACCAGATCTCGCCGTTGTCGCCGCGCAGCTTGGTCACGCGCAGGCCGACCTCGATGACCTCGCCGGAGGCGACGCCGGCGTCGATCGAGTCGCCGACGCCGTACTGGTCCTCCAGGATCATGAAGACGCCGGAGAGGAAGTCGGTGACCAGGTTGCGGGCGCCGAAACCGATGGCCACGCCCGCGACACCGGCGGAGGCGAGCAGCGGGGCCAGGTTGATGTCGAAGGCGGACAGGACCATCAGGGCGGCCGTGCCCATGATCACGAAGCTGGCCACCGAGCGCAGGACCGAGCCGATCGCCTGGGAACGCTGACGGCGACGCTCGACGTTGACCAGGAGGCCGCCGATCGCCGTGCCGTCCACCGCCTGCGCGGTGCGGTTCATCCGCTCTATGAGCTTGGTGATCGCCCGTCGGATCGCCACTCTCAGCACGGCCGCGATCACCAGGATCAGCAGGACCTTGAGACCGATCGCGAGCCAGGTCGACCAGTTCTGCTCGACCCAGCTCGCGGCCTGGGTCGCGCTCTCGTGGGCGTCCTGGATCGAGGGCACCGCCGGGGTCGTCGTCTCCGACGGGGTCGGTGAGGGGGGCGAACCGGCGGCCAGTAGGTCGGCGGGCAGGGACACGGCAGGTACCTCCAGTGCAGCGGCCCGCCCCACCGGTAGGCGGTCAAGGTCGATCAAGGTCACGAAAAGGTCACCGGCGGGGCAGGCCCACCACACTATCGGGGCATCGTGTGTGGATCGGCGCGATGTTCGAGGGAGGAACGGTGCCCACCTGGGGATGAACTGGTGGGATGAAGAGTTCGTCGCCCTGGGGATGAATCAGATGTGGTTGAAAACACTCCCAGCCCGTTACCGGGACATGGTGGCGCTTTCACCAGGCAAGAGGGGAGACTGACTACAGATCGTCCCGGCGCGAGCCACGCGCCGCCGACGCCCAAGGAGGCATCCGTGCCGCATGTCCTGGTCCTCAACGCGTCGTACGAGCCACTCGGCGTCGTACCGCTCCGCCGCGCGCTCGTCCTCGTCCTCGAGAACAAGGCCGTATGCCTCGAGGAGTCCGGCGCCTTCATGCACAGCGCAACCGTCACAGTCCCCGCACCCAGCGTGGTCCGGCTCAAGCGATTCGTCCGGGTTCCCTATCGGGGGCCCGTTCCTCTTACCCGCAGGGCGCTCTTCGCGCGCGACGGGGGCCGGTGCATGTACTGCGGTGGCGTCGCAACCAGCGTCGACCATGTCATTCCGCGCAGCCGCGGGGGCAAGCACGTCTGGGACAACGTGGTGGCGTCCTGCCGCCGCTGCAACCACGTGAAGGCCGACCGACATCTCTTCGAAATCGGCTGGCGGCTGCGCCACAAACCCGCTCCACCCACCGGTCTCGCCTGGCGCATCATCGGGACCGGGCACAGGGACCCGCGCTGGTTGCCGTACTTGGTGCCGTACGGCGCGGAGGACGCCATGGCCCGGATCGACGGCATTTCCGCCTGACGTCCGGGCCTTTCGCATACCTGCCGTACGGTGCCACGGCATCCGGCCCCGAGGGTCCCCCGTGCCCCCGGGGCCGGACGGTGGCGCGACCGTATGGCCGTTCTCATGCGAGCCGCGGCACGGCTGTCACACGTACCGCAGCTCCGCCGGGCGGACCGAGCGGTGCAGCAGGGGCAGCGAGGTGGCCGCCGCCAGCAGGCAGCAGCCGTACACCGCGACCGGGACCAGCAGGGAGACGTACGGCACGGCGTGCACGATGTAGTCCGTGGCGAGCGACGAGTACCAGGTGCCGATCGCCAGGCCGCCGCAGCCCGCCACCGCGACCGCCGGGGCCAGCGGGAGCGCGGTCTCCAGGAACAGCGTCCGGGCCAGCACCGCGCGCGGCACCCCGGCCGCGTTCTGCGCCGCCAGACCCCGGCGCCGGGTGGCCAGGGACTCGGCGGTGCCGACAGCCAGAGCGGACAGGACGAGCCCGAGGGCGGCGAGGATCGCGGCCGCCGTCAGATCGAGGCCCGTCGTGTAGAACCCCATGTCCATGGCGAGGTCGTCCACGCGGCTCATGGCGTGCAGTTCGGCGAGCAGCACCTGCCGTACTCCCACGAAACCGGTGCCGATGACCGTCACCAGCAGCACGGCCCCGTGGGTGCGGGCCGCCGCCCACGGGTCGTCGCGCAGCCGTTCCGCCGCGATCAGCAGGGCCGGGCGCTGGGCCCGGGCGGCGAGGGTGCGGCCCAGCAGGCCGGAGGACCAGCCCGTCAGCAGCACCGCCGCGGTACCGACCAGCAGGGTGAGGGCCAGGGCGATCAGCGGAAGGGGGGAGAGCACGTGGGGCCTGTCGAACAACGGGGTCGGCAGGGCAAGCCCCGCCGATGCCGCGAGCAGCAGTGCCGCCGTCAGGAACACCCGCCCCGGACGCCGGGCGGTCCGCACCCGGCGCACCGAGCCGAGCGGTGAGGCCACCACCCGGCGCAACGCCAGCGCGGCCGTCGCCGCGCCCAGCGCCGGTACCGCCAGGGCGATCAGCGCCATCCCCGCCCAGGCGAGCGCGGTCGGACTGGCCCAGACGGACAGCAGCACCGGCACCGCGACCGCGACGGCGAGCACCGAGCCCAGCAGACAGGCGAGCCCCGTCTCCAGCGCGGCGATCCGGCGCACCTGCCAGGGAGTGGCCCCGGCCAGTCGCAGCGCCGCGAGCCGCCGGTCGCGGTGGACGGCGCCGACGCGGGCGCACTGTCCCAGGAACCCGAGCACCGGAATCAGCAGGAGCAGCAGGGTCAGCACCACGCCGACGCGCTGGCCGGGCTGGTTCAGCAGCCCGGCGCCGAAGGCTATGTGGTACTGGCCGCGCAGAGAGGCTATGGCGACGGCCGCGAGCGCGAATCCGGTCGCCGGCATTGCCCCGAGCGCGGTGAGCGCGATCCGCCACCACTCGCGCCGGTCGGAACCGCGGACCAGCTGCCAGGCGAGTCTGAGATCGGTACTCACGGCGTGACCTCCAGCGCCGTGGTGCCCGCGGTGACGACGGTGCCGTCGTGCAGCGACACCTCCCGGTCCGCGTACGCCGCCACCTGGGCGTCGTGCGTGATCAGCAGCACTGCCGTGCCCGCCTCGCGGGCCGTGTGCGTCAGGGCCGTCATGACCCGCTCGCCCGCCAGCGAGTCCAGCGCCCCGGTCGGCTCGTCCGCGAAGACCACCTTCGGGCCGGTGACCAGTGCCCGGGCCAGGGCCGCCCGCTGGGCCTGCCCGCCGCTCATCTCACCGGGCCGCAGCTCCTGCTGTCCGCGCACCCCGAACCGCTCCAGCCACTCACCGGCCCGCTCCCACGCCTCCTGCCGCCGGGCACCGGCGAGCAGCAGCGGCAGGGCGACGTTGTCCAGGGCCGTCAGCTCGGGTATCAGCTGCCCGAACTGGAAGACCACACCGAACTCCGTACGCCGCAGCTCGCTCAGCCGTTTCTCCGGCAGCCGGTCCAGCCGCTCCCCGGCGTACGTCACCGAGCCGGTGTCCGGGCGGACGATGCCGGCGAGGCAGTGCAGCAGCGTGGACTTGCCACTGCCGCTGGCGCCGGTGACCGCGAGGATCTCACCCGCCCGGAGCTCGACGGAGGCGCCGCGCAGGGCCTCGGTCCTGCCGTGCGCCTTGACGAGGTCACGGGCCGCCAGCAGCGGCACCGCGCCTCCCTCGGTGTTGCTCATCCTGCGTCGACCTCCGCGGTCAGAGTGGTGAGCCGGGCCGCCGTCGTCGTCATCCAACGGAGGTCGGCGTCGAGGTGGTTGAGGGCGTAGTCCGCCGAGAGCACGGTCGCGAGATCGGTGCCCCGCGCGGTCTTGACCGCCGTGAGCTCCCGCATCCGCGCCGTATGGGCGGCGCGCTGGGCGCGCAGATAGGCCTCGGCGTCGCCGCCGGACAGGATCGACACGACGACCTTGGCGAAGATCTCGTTCGTCACGAACGGGGCGGGCGGCGCGATCTGCCCGGCCCACTCGGCCAGTTCGCGCGCTCCGTCCTTCGTCGAGCGGTACGTGGTCCGCTCCGGGCCGCCGTCCGAGTCGGTGCCGTCGACCTCGGCGAGTCCGTCGCGGACCAGCCGCTGCAAGGTCGTGTAGACCTGCCCGTAGGCCAGCGGTCGGGCCTGCGGGAAGCGTTCGTCATGCCGTCGCTTGAGGTCGTAGCCATGGCTCGGCCCCGTGGCGAGCAGCCCCAACAGGATGTGGCGGGTGCTCATGCCGATCATTATGTACTGAGTACATGTACTGAGTGAATAGTGATCAGGAAAATGATCCGGGATGGGCGGCCTGGGCGAAAGGATGTGCGGAACAGAATGTGAGGAGAGGCACGTTGTTCGTCTGCGTACGTCTGCCGTCGCGTTCGCTGGGTATGGCTGGCGGTAACCCCACGTCGTACTCGACAAGGAGGCCCCCGTGGCCACAGCATCGGCCCTGTCCAAACCTGAGGCGCCCATCGAGCCCGAGATGCACGCCTGCGTCTTCAGCGCCGAGGGCGCCTGCTTCGAGACCCCCCTCACCAGCGAACCGCCCCTCCCCGACGCCGAGCCCCTCACCAGCGAGCCGCCGCTCTCCGACGCCGCGCCGCTGACGAGCGAGGCGGCCACCTGGGACACGGGCATGGACCTGGGTATGGACACCGGTATGGACTTGGACATGTACTCCACGAGGCCCTAGATGACAGGACAGCGGTCGGCCGAAGCCCCTGCCGAGGATCCGCCGGGTCCCGAAGATCCCCCCTCCGACGCCCTGTCGCTCCTCGCCGAGCTGCACGGCGTCGCCACCTCCTACCAGCCGTCCGCCGACCGCACGGTCACGGCCTCCGCCGCCGCGCTCACCCGCGCCCTGGCCGCCCTCGGCATCGACACGAGCACGCCCGATACCGTCGCCGCCGCGCTCGCCGCCCGCGAGCGGGAGCTGGGCGAGCGGCTGCTGCCGCCGACGGCGGTGTGCTGGAGCGGTACCGAACCCGAGGCGCTGGCCGCCCTGCCCGTCGGCACCCGACTGCACATCGAGACCGAACAGGGCGAGACCCGCGACGACCCAGGCCAACTCCCGCCCGGCGTCCACCGCTTGACCGCCACCGCCCCCGACGGCCGTACGGCGACCAGCCACCTGGTCGTCGCCCCGCCCCGCCTGCCCACCTCCGCCGGACGCTCGTACGGCCTGCTCGTCCAGCTCTACTCCCTCCTCTCCCGCCGCTCCTGGGGCATGGGCGACCTCGGCGACCTCACCGAACTTGCCGCCTGGGCCGGGCGCGCGCTCGGCGCCGGATTCGTGCAGGTCAACCCCCTGCACGCGGCCGTACCCGGAGCGCCCACCGACCCGTCCCCCTACCGCCCCTCCTCCCGGCGCTTCCCCGACCCGGTGCATCTGCGGATCGAGGACGTCCCCGAGTTCGCCTACGTCGAGGACCGCGAGCGCGTGCGCGCGCTGCTGGAACGGGCCGGGCGACTGCGGGAAGCGGTGCTGGAGAAGGGGGAGTTGATCGACCGGGATGCCGTCTGGGAGGCCAAGCGGGAGGCGTTGGAACTGGTGCGCGAGGTGCCGCTCGGGCCGGGCCGACGGGCCTCCTACGCCGACTTCCTCGCGCGGGAGGGCCGGGCGCTGGAGGACCACGCCACCTGGTGCGCGCTGGCCGAGGTGCACGGCTCCGACTGGTCGCGGTGGCCCGCGGGGCTACGGGATCCGAGGTCGCCGGAGACCGCCCGGGCGCGGCGCGAGCTGATGGACCGCGTCGACTTCCACTGCCGTCTCGCGTGGCTCGCCGACGGCCAGCTGACCGCCGCCCAGCGGGTCGCGCGGGAGGCCGGTATGCCGGTCGGGATCGTCCACGACCTGGCGGTCGGTGTGCACCCCGGGGGTGCGGACGCCTGGGCCCAGCAGGAGTACTTCGCGGCCGGGATGTCGGTCGGGGCACCGCCGGACGCCTTCAACGCGCGCGGCCAGGACTGGGGCCTGCCGCCCTGGCGCCCGGACCGGCTGGCCGAGTCGGGCTACGAGCCGTACCGCCGGCTGCTCAGGGCGCTCTTCCGGTACGCGGGCGCGCTGCGCATCGACCATGTGATGGGGCTGTTCCGGCTGTGGTGGGTGCCGCAGGGACATCCGCCGACCGAGGGGACGTACGTCCGCTACGACGCCGAGGCCATGCTCGCGATCCTGGTGCTGGAGGCCTCCCGGGCCGGGGCGGTGGTGATCGGGGAGGATCTCGGCACGGTGGAGCCGGGCGTGCGGGAGACGCTGCGCTCGCGAGGCGTGCTCGGCACCTCGGTGCTCTGGTTCGAACGGGACTGGGACGGCGACGGCCGCCCCCTGCCGCCGGACTCCTGGCGGTCCGACTGCCTCGCCACCGCCACCACCCACGACCTGCCGCCCACCGCGGCCCGCCTCACCGGCGACCACGTCGAACTCCGCGACGGACTCGGCCTGTTGCCCCGGCCCCTGGAGCAGGAGCGGGCGGAAGCGGCGGCGGACACCGGCGAGTGGCTGGAGCTGCTGTCCCGGCTCGGGCTGCTGCGGGGCACCCATGGCGGCCACTGCACCTCGGAGGAGGAGGCCGAGATCCAGGCCGTCCACCGCTTCCTGCTGAGCACCCCGGCCCGCATGGTCGGCGTCTGGCTCCCGGACGGGGTGGGCGACCGTCGCCCGCAGAACCTCCCGGGCACCTGGGACCAGTACCCGAACTGGCGGCTGCCGATCGCGGACGCGGACGGGAGGGCGGTGACACTGGAGGAGCTGGCGGCTTCGCCGAGGGTGCGGGCGCTGGTGGAGGTACTGCGAGGGGACGCCGGTCGGCGTTTCTAGCCCGTCCGGCGTGTGAGGACGAGGCTCTTCGGGGCCGAAGCGGGGGGCTGAGGGCCCAGCCCCCAGGAGCGGTCACGACAATGCCGGGCGCCTCTCAGGGCACCCCGGGCGCGCGGCCGCTCGTGGGGTTCGGTACTTTTGGCCCCGTGGACAAGAAGAACGCCCTGCGCGCCGGCGCCCTGGCTGCCGGTACGACGCTGATGATGCTGCTCATGTCGTCCCCCGCGCTCGCGCTCGCGCGTGACGACGGCGACGACCCCGGCCCGGGCCTGAGCGTCATCGAGACGCTGGGCCAGTTCGTCCTGGCCCCCCTCGTGCTGTTCGCGGTCATCGCGGGCCTCGTGATGGTCCTGGACCGCTCCACGGACCGCCAGCCGAAGGCAAAGGCCAAGGCGAAGGCCTGATCAGGGCTTTTGCCTGACTCGGCGGTTCCGCAGTCTTCCCCGAGGGCGCCGACCCTGTCGTACGTACACGCATCCGTCGTACGTCGACGAGGTCGGCGCCCTCGGTGTGTTCTCTCCGGTGTGTTCTCCCCGGGGTGTTCTCCCCGGGGTGTTCTCCCCGGGGTGTTCTCCCCGCGGTGGCGCCTACGCCGGGTACGGCGCGGTCAGATACCGCTGCACTGTGGGCGCCAGCCACGCCACGATCTCCTCGGGGGACAGCGCCACGGCGGGCGGGAACCGCAGGACATAGCGCGTGAGCGCCAGCCCGAGCAGTTGCGACGAGGCCAGCGCGGCCCGTGCCGGAGCCTGCTCGGGGTCGGGGCAGACCCGACGGGCGACCGGCAGCAACTGGTCCGCGAAGATGCCCCGCATGCGCTCGGCCCCGGCCTGGTTGGTCGCGCCGACCCTGAGCAGGGCCGTGAGCACCTCGTTCTTCTCCCACATGTCCACGAAGTGGGTCACGAGCGTCCGGCCGGCTTCGTCCCGGGACAGTGACGCCGGGTCCGGCAGCTTCAGGTCGATCGAGACGGCCGCCGCGAACAGGCCCTCTTTGTTGCCGTAGTAGCGCATCACCATCGACGGATCGATGTTCGCGTGCTTGGCGATGGCGCGGATGGTGGCGCGCTCGTAGCCGTCGGCCGCGAAGCGTTCACGGGCCGCGTCGAGGATCGCCGTGCGCGTGGCTTCGGACCGGCGTGGGGCTTCGGGCGTGCGGGGCGTGCGGGGCGTGCGGGGTGTGCGGGGCGCGCTCTGGGTCATGCCAACAACCGTAGGCCAACATGCGTGGGCCAACAAGTGTTGACAGGCGTGAGGTGGCTCCCTACGTTAGCCAACAAGCGTTGACCAACAATCGTTGGCATACATACGTTGGCAAACATGCGTTGGCACCCAGGAGGCCACCATGAACGGCACCGGCACCGGCACCAACCACTCCGTTCCCGCCCCCGCTCCCGTCCCCGCCCCCGTCCTGGTCGTCGGCTCCGGCCCCACCGGCCTTCTCCTGGCCGGTGACCTCGCCGCCGCCGGAGTCCCCGTAACGCTCGTCGAGAAGCGCCCCCACGAGATCAGCAACCTCTCCCGCGCCTTCGGCGTGCACGCCCGCACCCTGGAGCAACTCGACGCCCGAGGCCTCGCCGACCAGCTGCTCGCCACCGGCAGCACCATCACCGAGCTGCGCCTCTTCCGTCGCCTCTCCCTCGACCTGGGCACGCTGCCGTCCCGCTTCCCGTTCCTGCTCATCACCCCGCAGTACGAGGTCGAGCGGCTCCTGGAGCGGCGGGCACGCGAGCTCGGCGTCGAGTTCCGCTTCGAGAGCGAGGTCGTCGGGCTGCGGCAGGACGACGGCGGGGTCGACCTCGATGTGCGCGGCCCGGACGGAACGGTCGTCACGCATCGCGCGGCCTATGTCGTCGGCGCGGACGGCCACCGCAGCGCCGTGCGCCGTGCCGTCGGCCTGCCCTTCCCCGGCGTCTCCGTCATCAGGTCCCTGTTCCTGGCGGACGTACGGCTCGCCGAGCGGCCGGACAGTGTGCTCACCGTCAACGGCGCCGGTGACGCCTTCGCGATGATCGCGTCCTTCGGTGACGGCTGGTACCGCGTCATGGGCTGGAACCGCCGTCACGAGGTTCCCGACGACGCCCCGCTCGACCTCGACGAGATCAAGGAGGTCACCCGGCGCGCCCTGGGCACCGACTACGGCATGCACGACGCCCGCTGGCTCTCCCGCTTCCACAGCGACGAGCGCCAGGCGCGCGAGTACCGGGTCGGACGGGTCTTCCTCGCGGGCGACGCCGCGCACGTCCACTCACCGGCCGGCGGCCAGGGCATGAACACCGGACTCCAGGACGCCGCCAACCTCGGCTGGAAGCTCGCCGCCGTCAGCAAGGGGTGGGCGCCCGAGAGCCTCCTGGGCACCTATCAGGCCGAGCGCCACCCGGTCGGCAAGGCGGTACTGCGCAGCAGCGGCGGACTGGTCCGGCTGGGGCGGGCGCAGAACCCGGCCCTGCGTGCCGTACGCGCCCTCGTCTCCGCCTTCGTCAACGCGGCCCGCCCCGCCCGGGCGAAGGCCCTGGCCCAGATCTCGGGCATCGGCTACCGGTACGCCGCCCCGCACGGCTCCCACCCCCTGGTCGGCACCCGCGTCCCGGATGTCGCGCTGGAGAGCGGCCGGCTGTACGAGGCCCTGCGCGGCGGGCGGTTCGTGCTGATCACCGCGAAGGACGCGGGAGTGCCCGGGGACCCAGGCTCCCGCAAGGACCGGCTGACCGTGGAACGCTGGGCGAGCGACCGCCGTACGACCGTGCTGGTGCGGCCCGACGGATATGTGGCGTGGGCGGCGGACGGGGCGGACGCGGCGGACGCGCGGGCCGTCGAGGCGGCGCTCGCCGCGCAGGTGGGCTGAGCGCCACCTCCGCTGCCGGGCCGCCCCAGCTGTCCGGCTGCCGGACTACCGGGCGTCGGGCGTCCCCGCGAGCAACTCCCGCAACAGGTCGGCCAGTCGGTCGGCCTGTTCGGCGTCGAGGGCGGACAGGGCCTCCGCCTGGGTGGCGAGCCCGGCGCCGACCGCCTCGTCGATGAGGTGCAGCCCCTTCTCGGTGAGGGTGACCTGTAGGCCGCGGCGGTCGTGGGGGTCGGGGGAGCGGCGCAGCAGGCCGGCCCGTTCCAGCTTGTCGAGGCGGCCGGTCATGCCTCCGGTGGTGAGCATCAGCGTCGCCGACAGCTGGCGGGGTGAGAGCGTGTGCGGCGCACCGGTGCGGCGCAGGGTCGCCAGGACGTCGAACTCGCCGCGCGAGATGCCGTAGGGCGCGTACGCCTTCTCCATGCGGTCGCTCATCGTGCGCGAGAGACGGAAGATCCGCCCGAAGACCTCCATCGCCTTGGTGTCGAGGTCGGGCCGCACGGCCGCCCACTGGTCGATGATCGCGTCGACGGGGTCGTTGCGCTGCGGACGTTCGCTCATGTGCCGAGTATCGGTCGTCGGACGCTCGGCCGCAAGAAAGTGGCTTGACGGAAAGTAGCTTGCGGCTAAGCTACTTTCCATCGACCTACTTCGAAGGGTGTGTGCCGAACCATGGGTGCACGTGCACTGATACTCCTCACCGCGCTCGCCCCCGTCTCCTGGGGCACGACCTACGCGGTCACCACCGAGTTCCTGCCGCCCGACCGCCCCCTGTACACCGGCCTGATGCGCGCTCTCCCCGCCGGCCTGCTGCTGCTCGCCCTGGCCCGGGTCCGCCCGCGCGGCGCCTGGTGGTGGAAGTCGGCGGTGCTGGGCGCGCTGAACATCGGCGCCTTCTTTCCGCTGCTGTTCCTGTCCGCGTACCGGCTGCCGGGCGGCATGGCGGCGGTCGTGGGCTCGGTCGGGCCGCTGTTCGTGGCGGGGCTCGCGGCGCTGCTGCTGGGTGAGCGGCCGACCGTACGGACGCTGCTCACCGCGGTCGTGGCCGCGTTCGGGGTCACTCTGGTCGTGCTGAAGGCGGCCGGTTCCCTGGAGGCGCTGGGCGTCCTCGCGGCCGTCGCCGCCACCGCCTCGATGTCCACGGGCACGGTACTGACCAAGCGCTGGGGACGTCCGGACGGCGTCGGCCCCCTCGCCCTCACGGGGTGGCAACTGACGGCCGGCGGCCTGCTGGTCGCCCCGCTCGCGGTGCTGGTAGAGGGCGCGCCGCCCGCGCTCGACGCCCCGGCGGTCGGCGGCTACCTCTACCTCGCGCTGGCGAACACGGCCCTCGCTTACTGGCTCTGGTTCCGTGGCATCGGCCGCCTCACCGCCACGCAGGTCACGTTCCTCGGACCGCTGTCCCCGCTGACCGCCGCGGTGGTCGGCTGGGCGGTGCTGGGTCAGGCGCTGACGCCGGTTCAGGTGGCGGGGATGGTGCTTGCGTTCGGTGCGACGGTGGTGGGGCAGATCGGGGCCGGGCGTGGCAGGGGCGAGCGCGGCGGGGTCGGGCGTGGCGGGGTCGGGCGCGGCGTGTCCGGGCGGGTGGCCTCCGTTGAATCGTTCAGTTCTTCTGAAGCAAAGAATCGAAAAGATTCGATGGACGTGACAGGTTCGGCGCTGCGACGGTAGATCGAGTCCGATCACCGACCACCAGCGAAAGGATCTCCGTGACCGTCGTCCTCCCCAGGACAGCCCCCTCGATTCCGTCTGCCTCCCTCCCCGGGACAGCCGCGCTCGGCATCGCGCTCGCCGCGCTCGCCACCGTCGTCTGGTCCGGCAGCTTCGTCACCTCCCGGGCGCTGCACGACAGTGTGCCGCCGGTGCAGCAGGCGTTCTGGAGGTGGCTGGTGGCGTTGGCCGCGGTGGCGCCCTTCGGGGCCCGGCGGGCCTGGCGGCAGCGCAAGGCGATCCGCGGTCACCTCGGCTTCGTACTCCTCGCCTCGCTCCTCGGCGTCACCGCCTACAACACCCTCGTCAACCAGGCCGGATTGACCACACCGGCCGCCAACATGGGCATGATCATGGCCGCCTCACCGGTGCTGATGGCCGTCTTCGAGCGGGCTTCGGGAGTACGGCTGGGGGCGCGCCGGGTGGGGGGACTGCTGGTGGCCTGTGCGGGGGTCGTGCTGCTGATCGGGAGTGGTGCGGGCGGGGCCGGCTTCACGGCCGGGGACCTGTGGATGGTGGCGGCGGCCTGCTGCTTCGGGGCGTACAGCGGGCTGTTGCGGCGCAGGCCGGCCGAACTGGGCGGTACAGCCTTCCTGTTCACCACGTTCCTGGTCGGTACGGTCCTGCTGCTGCCCGCGCAGGGGCTGAGCGTGGCGGTGCAGGGCGGCTTCGATCCGACGCCCGGAACCGTCCTGCCGATCCTCTACGTCGGACTCGCCTCCTCCGCCATCGCCTTCTTCGCCTGGAACCGGGCGATCGCGCTGGTCGGTCCGAGCCGCGCCGGGGTCGTCTACTACCTCCAGCCGGTGTGCGTGTCGCTGCTGTCCTGGGCGCTGCTCGGGGAGCGGACCGACTGGACGCAGTCGCTGTGCATGGCGCTGATCCTCGGCGGGGTCGTCCTCGGGGCCACGGCTCGTCGGTGACGTAGGTTTCCGCCATGGTCGAGTGGGACATCCGGAAGCTGCACATCCTGCGGACGCTGCGGGAGCGGGGCACCGTGACGGCGACGGCCGAGGCGCTACGGATGACGCCGTCGGCGGTGTCGCAACAGCTGACGAACCTCGCCAGGCAGGTCGGGGTGCCGTTGCTGGAGGCGCAGGGGCGGCGGGTGCGGCTGACGGACGCGGCCCGGCTGGTGCTGCGGCACGCCGAGGCCGTGTTCGAGCAACTGGAGCGGGCGGAAGCGGAGTTGGCGGCGTACACGCAGGGCGAGGTCGGGGAGGTGCGCGTGGGGGCCTTCTCCACGGCGGTCCCGGCGCTGGTCGTACCCGCCGTGCGGGCGCTGCGGGCCTCGCATCCCGGGGTGGTCGTACGGGTGCGGGAGGCCGAGGCCGCGGAGGCGTACGAGCTGCTGGCCGCAGGGGAGGTCGACCTCGCGCTCTCCCTCGCGGCCCAGGCACCGGCCGCGGGGGACCCGCGCTTCACCCGGGTGCCGCTGCCGGCGGATCCGCTGGATGTCGCCCTCCCCGGCGGCCACGAGCTGGCGACCGCCGAACCGCTGCGGCTGGCCGACCTCGCCGCAGAGGACTGGATCTTCGGCGGGAGCGGGCCGTGGTCGGACATCACCCGGGGGGCGTGCGAGGCGGCCGGGTTCAGCCCACGCCAGGCGCACTCGGCGGCCGGGTGGACGGCGATCCTGGCGATGGTGGAGGCGGGGATGGGGGTGGCGCTGGTCCCGCGGATGGCTGCCGTGCGGCGGGGCGGGGTCGTGATGCGGGAGCTGGGGGAGGAGCGGCCCGTTCGGCATGTGGTGGCGGCTGTGCGCAAGGGTGGGGAGGACGGGCCGACGGTCGGAAGGGTGCTCAACGCTCTGCGAACCGTTGCCACCGCGCACGCCGGGACGCCGGACCCCGCAGATCGCCTGTGACGGAGGGTCACTCAGGCGTGAACTCGTACTGAAGTTCGTAGAGATGGCCTGCCTTGACCATGACGGTGGCTTCGATGGGGACGCTGCTCCACCGCGGCAGACAGGTTCTGCTACGGGAGGCCACCGCCAGGGCGACCGAACTGCGGGGCAGACTCGACGCGCTCGCCACGGTGACCGCGAACTTCTGTTGAAGGACGTTGACGGAGCTCGCGCGCGACGGCATGATGACCGACCGCGTGGCCTACGCCGAACCTCCCGCGACCGTCCCCAGCGCGGTCTCCCGTCGGAGGCAAAGGGACCAGCGTCTCAGGTCGTTGTTGCAGCCCGATCGCCTCGGGCGAGGTTGCTGGGGAGCCGTCGCTCAAGGCGGGGAAGGCCGCGATGACAGCCCGTAGGAACTTCAAGCGCCAGGTGCGCGCCCGCGCCGCCAAGACCGGTGAGTCCTACACGTCCGCCCTCCGGCACTTCCGTCCGACTCCATCAGGAGACGTCATGTCGGAAGCAAGGAAGCCCAAGAGCGTGCGGCTCGCCGTAGCGCAGACGCTCGTACGCGAAGACCCCCGAGACGTTGAAGCGCTGCGCGAAAGCGGGCGTGAGGTCCGTGCTCTGATGCGCGAGGCCAGTGCTCAGGGAGCGAGGATCGTGCACTTTCCTGAAGGTGCGATCTGCTTTCCCAGCAAGTTCGTCATGTCCGTCGACGGCCCGGACGCGGTCGGCCCGGCGGATTGGGACCGGTGCCAGTGGCCCGTGCTCCAAGCGGAGTTGGCCGCGACCGCCGAGCTGGCCCGCGAGTTGCGGCTGTGGACGGTGATTGCTTCGGTGCACCGCCTGACCGAGCCGAACCGCCCGCACAACAGCCTCTACGTCATCTCCGATCGCGGCACCGTCGTCACGCGCTACGACGAGCGCCTGCTGTCGAAGACGAAGGTCTCGTACATGTACTCGCCGGGCGTCTCACCGGTGACCTTCGAGGTCGACGGTGTGCGCTTCGGCTGCCTGCTCGGCATGGAGATCCACTACCCGGAGTTGTTCGCGGAATACGAGAGGCTGGATGTCGACTGCGTTCTGTTCTCCACCAGCGGCACCCCGGGTAACACCGCCGCCCAAGCCCAAGGCCACGCCGCGGTCAACAGCTACTGGGTCAGCTTGTCAGGGCCGGCACAGCACAGCGCCACCGCACCGTCCGGAATCGTCGCTCCCAACGGCCACTGGCTCGCACGGTGTCCCACGGACGACTCGCCGTCGGTAGCCGTCGTGAACCTCGACGACAGTTCCGAAGCCGCCGCCGACGCGGTGACCTACGGGCGTCCCTGGCGTCGCGAGGCACGATCGGGCATCTACACCGAGCACCAGGTGATCGACCCGCGCAGCGAAGACCGGACAGCGGCCTTCTAGGTCAGAAGCAGAGTCCGAGGTGTTCACGCGTACAGGATGGCTCCCGAGCCGCGAGCACCTCGGATTCAGTCCGTCCCGCATGTCTGTGCAACGGCTGACGAGCCGAAGGCGCCCTGCACACCGGCTTACACCTGGCCGCCACTGCCGGGCGATCTCATGGGGTGTTCCGTCGTTCCCGGAGCAACGGGACGGGACATCTGGCTGTCCTCCGTCAAGGCATGGACCGGGTATCACGCGCTGCGCGCCGCGAGGGCGAGAGCCGCTGGACGTGAAGACGCCGCCGAGGCGCAGTACGCCGAGGTCATCGCGTGCGACACCCGCGCGGAGTTCGATTCCGCTCTCGCCGGGGCGACGAGCCTCGTCGACGCGCTGGCGCGGGAGCTGCGCGTCATCGCCGAGCTCCCCGGCGCCGACGCCCTCCAGCCGCCGGCCCCTCCGCTCAACGCTCCTGGCGTCGTCTGCGCACCCAGATCGCTGGAACTCGAGCCGTACCTTCGCGTCCTGCGATGGTTCCTCGACGACGGTGAGACCTACGGGGCCTCGGCTTCCCCGACCAGCTCGATGCCCTCGGTCCCCTTTCCGCGATCCTCGGCGGAGCGAAGGACAAGTTGGCGGCGGCCCTCGACAAGGCCGCGGTGAGGACACTGGTCGCCGTCACGGATCGGCGCATCATCGCGACCAGGACCAACGCATTCCTTGAGCAGGGCGAGATTCGTCAGGACATCCCGATCGACCAAGTGCGATATGTATGTACGAGCAGCGACCGCACGGGACAGAAACGCGCGCTTGGCGATCGACCTCATCACGCGCGACGAGAACATCCGGTGGCTCTTCCGCGCTGACATCGACAACACCCAAGTGGACGCGCTCGCCGCCGTGCTGGCCGAGTCGATGACGATCCCGGACGCTGAACGCGATGAGCTCCAGCGACGGCGCCACGCCCCCGTCAAGGACGAGACGCTGATCGGCCGAGCGCTGGACGCGCCGCACTGATATGGGCGAGGGCGCCCGGCGGAACCGCACCGGGCGCCCTCGTCGACGTACGGACTACGACCGTTACTGCTCCGCAGCCGCGTCCGCGGACTGGGCCTTCAGCGCCCGTTCCACGCCCGCCCGGGACTCCGAGACCAGGCGTCGCAGGGCCGCGTTCGGCTCGGCGGCGGACAGCCAGGTGTCCGTCTTGCGCAGGGTCTCGTCGGAGACCTGGATCGTCGGGTAAAGGCCGACGGCGATCTGCTGGGCGATCTCGTGGGAGCGGGCGTCCCAGATGTCCTTGACCACCTCGAAGAACCTGTCCGCGTACGGGGCGAGGAGCTCGCGCTGGTCGGTCTGGACGAAGCCGCCGATGACCGCTTCCTGGAGGGCGTTCGGGAGCTTGTCGGAGTCGATGACCGACGACCAGGCCTCGGCCTTGGCCTCGGGGGTCGGGCGGGCGGCGCGGGCCGTGGCGGCGTGGCGCTCGCCGGCCGCCGTCCTGTCCCGCTCGTACTCGCCGGCGATCTCCGTCTCGTCGAAGCGGCCCACGGCCGCCAGGCGCTCCACGAACGCCCAGCGCAGCTCCGTGTCGACGGCCAGCCCTTCGACCGACTGGGAGCCGTCCAACAGGGCCTCCAGCAGGTCCAGCTGCTCCGGCGTACGGGCCGTCGCCGCGAACGCCCGCGCCCACGCCAGCTGGTGGTCGCTGCCCGCCTCGGCGGACCGCAGATGGGCCAGCGTGGCGTCCGTCCAGCGGGTCAGCAGGGCATCACGGGCGGCCGGGGCGGCGTACAGCTCGATGGCCAGCTTCACCTGACGGTGCAGCGACTGCACGACACCGATGTCGGACTCCTTGCCGATGCCCGACAGGACCAGCGAGAGGTAGTCGCGGGTGGCGAGCTCCGCGTCGCGCGTCATGTCCCAGGACGACGCCCAGCACAGGGCCCGGGGCAGGGACGCCTCGAAGTCGCCGAGGTGCTCGGTGACGAAGGCGAGGGACTTCTCGTCCAGGCGGACCTTCGCGTACGACAGGTCGTCGTCGTTCAGGAGGACCACGTCCGGGCGGCGGGTGCCCGACAGCTGCGGTACGGCGGTCAGTTCGCCGTCGACGTCGAGCTCGACGCGCTCGGCGCGCACCAGCTTGCCGGAGGCCTCGTCCAGGTCGTACAGGCCGACCGCGATGCGGTGCGGGCGCAGGGTCGGCTCGCCCTTCGCGCCGGTCGGCAGCGCCGGGGCCTCCTGACGGATCGCGAAGGACGTGATGACGCCGTCGGCGTCCGTCTCGATCTCGGGGCGCAGGACGTTGATGCCCGCCGTCTCCAGCCACTGCTTCGACCAGGTCTTCAGGTCACGGCCGGAGGTCTCCTCCAGGGCGCCCAGCAGG
Organism: Streptomyces sp. AC550_RSS872; assembly: GCF_019049285.1. Taxonomy (GTDB): domain Bacteria; phylum Actinomycetota; class Actinomycetes; order Streptomycetales; family Streptomycetaceae; genus Streptomyces. Next base: position 37,651 of record NZ_JAGMUL010000019.1, on the reverse strand, counting down.
TCGGACAGGCGCGTGTTGCCGAAGGCGTGGCGCTTGAAGTACGCCTGCACGCCCCGGAAGAACTCGTCCTCGCCGACGTAGGCGACGAGCTGCTTGAGGACGGAGGCGCCCTTGGCGTAGGTGATGCCGTCGAAGTTGACGAGCACGTCGTCCAGGTCGCGGATCTCCGCCATGATCGGGTGGGTGGACGGCAGCTGGTCCTGGCGGTACGCCCACGTCTTCATCTGGTTGGCGAAGGTGGTCCACGAGTGCGGCCAGCGCGACTCGGGCGCGTACGCCTGGCAGGCGGCCTCCGCGTAGGTGGCGAACGACTCGTTCAGCCACAGGTCGTTCCACCACTCCATGGTGACCAGGTCGCCGAACCACATGTGGGCCAGCTCGTGCAGGATCGTGGCGGCACGCTGCTCGTACGCGGCGTCGGTGACCTTCGACCGGAAGACGTACTGGTCCCGGATGGTGACCGCGCCGGCGTTCTCCATCGCGCCCGCGTTGAACTCCGGCACGAACAGCTGGTCGTACTTCTTGAACGGGTACGCGTAGTCGAACTTCTCCTGGAACCAGTCGAAGCCCTGCCGGGTCACCTCGAAGATGGCGTCCGAGTCGAGGTACTCGGCGAGCGACGGCCGGCAGTAGATGCCGAGCGGGACGGACTGGCCGTCCTTCTCGTAGACGCTGTGCACGGAGTGGTACGGGCCGACGATCAGCGCGGTGATGTACGTCGAGATACGCGGCGTCGGCTCGAAGGACCAGACGTTGTCCTTCGGTTCCGGGGTGGGCGAGTTGGAGATCACCGTCCAGCCCTCCGGGGCCTTCACGGTGAACTGGAAGGTGGCCTTCAGGTCGGGCTGCTCGAAGGACGCGAAGACGCGGCGGGCGTCCGGGACCTCGAACTGGGTGTAGAGGTAGGCCTGCTGGTCGACCGGGTCGACGAACCGGTGCAGGCCCTCGCCCGTGTTGGTGTACGCGCAGTCGGCGACGACCCGCAGGACGTTGCGGCCCTCCAGCAGGCCCGGCAGGGCGATCCTGGAGTCCTTGAAGACCTCGTCGGCGTCGAGCGGATCGCCGTTGAGGGTCACCTCGTGGACGGTCGGTGCCACGAGGTCGATGAAGGAGTCGGCGCCGTTCTCGGTGACGTCGAAGCGCACCGTGGTCACGGACCTGTAGGTGCCGCCCTCCTGCGCGCCGGAGAGGTCGAGATCGATCTCGTACGAGTCAACGGTGAGCAGCTTCGCCCGCTGCTGCGCCTCTTCGCGAGTCAGGTTTGTGCCAGGCACGCGGTCATCTCCTCGATATGTGTGGGTTGCGCCATCCTTCCACGGGAGCTGCGCGGAGCGCGATGGGCGTTTACCGCCGTGGGCACGAGGTAGGCAAGGGGTGGCACCAGGTAGTAGTACCGTTGGTAGCCAGATGGGTCATACCCTGTTATCGTAAGGGTATGAAGATCAGTGTGAGCCTGCCGCAGGAGGATGTGACCTTCGTTGACGAGTACGCCACGCGTACCGATGCCGAGTCCCGATCAGCCGTGATACATGCCGCCATCGAGCTGCTCAGGCAGGCGCAGTTGGTGCAGGAGTACACGGAGGCGTTCGCCGAGTGGGATGCGAGTGAGGACGCCGCCCTCTGGGACCGGACGAGCGGAGACGGGATCACCGATGAGACGTGGTGACATCTACATGGTGGACCTGGAGCCGGCCCGAGGCAGCGAGGCCAACAAGGTCAGACCTGCCGTGATCGTGTCCAACGACGGCGCCAACGAATCGGTCGAGCGGAACGATCGAGGTGTCATCAGCGTCGTGCCGCTGACTTCGAACACCACTCGGATCCTGTCGTTCCAGGTCTTCTTGCGCGCCGACGAGAGCCGTCTGCCCAAGGACTCCAAGGTGCAGTGTGAGCAGGTGCGTGCCGTCGCACCGCAGCGTCTGCTGCAACGGGTCGGTGTGGTCCCTCGACAGCGCATGGCTGATATCGACGTAGCGCTACGGCGGCATCTGGCGCTCTGAACACGTGAAGGGGCGCCCACATTCACCGGGGGCGCCCCTTCCTCGTTCGTACGGGCGTCAGCCCTTCAGCTCCGCCGCCACCAGCTCCGCGATCTGCACGGCGTTCAGCGCCGCGCCCTTGCGGAGGTTGTCGTTGGAGAGGAACAGGGCGAGGCCGTGCTCGACGGTCTCGTCCTGGCGGATGCGGCCGACGTAGGACGGGTCCTGGCCCGCCGCCTGGAGCGGGGTCGGGACGTCGGTGAGGGCCACGCCGGGGGCGCCGGCCAGGACCTCCTTGGCGCGCTCCACGCTGATCGGGCGGGCGAAGCGGGCGTTGACCTGGAGGGAGTGGCCGGCGAAGACCGGGACGCGCACGCAGGTGCCGGAGACCTTCAGCTCGGGGATCTCCAGGATCTTGCGGGACTCGTGGCGGAGCTTCTGCTCCTCGTCGGTCTCGTTCAGGCCGTCGTCCACGATGGAGCCGGCCATCGGCAGGACGTTGTACGCGATCGGCGCGACGTACTTGTTCGGCTCGGGGAACTCCGCCGCCGAACCGTCGTGCGTCAGCTTGGGCGCGTCGTCGCCGACCTTCTTGATCTGCTCGAACAGTTCGTCGACGCCGGCCAGACCGGAGCCGGAGACCGCCTGGTAGGTGGCGACGACCAGCGCCTCGAGGCCCGCCTCGGCGTGCAGCGGCCGCAGGACCGGCATCGCGGCCATCGTCGTGCAGTTCGGGTTGGCGATGATGCCCTTGGGGCGGTCGGCGATGGCGTGCGGGTTGACCTCGGAGACCACCAGCGGGACCTCGGGGTCGCGGCGCCAGGCCGAGGAGTTGTCGATCACGACGGCGCCCTGGGAGGCGACCTTCGGCGCCAGCGCCTTGGAGGTCGAGCCGCCCGCCGAGAACAGGACGATGTCCAGGCCGCTGTAGTCGGCCGTCGTCGCGTCCTCCACGGTCACGCCGTCCAGGAGCGTCCCCGCCGAGCGGGCCGAGGCGAACAGGCGCAGCTCGGTGACCGGGAAGTCCCGCTCCTTGAGGATCCTGCGCATGACCGTGCCGACCTGACCGGTGGCTCCGACGATTCCGACCCTCACGGCGACTCCTTCTACGTGATCTGCGTGGCTTGTCTGTGTCTGCTGCATGGCCGAGGCGTTTCCATCATGCGGTCAGCCTTGGTCCGCCTGTCCAATCGTTTGACCGGGATGACCGAACAGTGGAACACCCCGGACCCCGGCCCGAGCTGCGGTTCTGCGGCCCACACAGGGGCTGAGCTGGAGAAATTCACCCCACGGCGGCCCCGCACCGCAAGCTCGCCTGCCCGCCCACGACCGGGCTACGCGGCGGTGTGACGTACGCCTCTGTGCCCATCTCTCCATACGGCTGTGTGCAGCGGCGGGACGTCCCCGGAAATTCCGCCGGCCGAAGCCGAACGTTTCGGCCCCTCCCGGCGTCACAGTCACCACACGGCGAGGGGAGGGGTGGCTGTGCTGCGCAGAAAGGCCCGCCGCGACCAGGGGGGCGGTGCCGTCCAGGACGTACTGGACGATCCGCTGGACGCGGCCCAGGAACGTCGGGTGCGGGCGGTGCTCGCGCTGGGCGGGGTGCCGCAGGCGGACCTGCTGGACGGGGTACAGCAGGTCCGCCTGCGGCTGCTGGAGCGGGCCGCGAGCGGTCGTGAGGCGCCGCGGGACGTGTCGGCGTGGGCGGCGGTCGTCGCCTCCAACCTCGCCATGGACTGGCACCGGGCCAAGAAGCGCCAGGAGCGGCTCGGGGAGCGTCTCGCCTCCCTGCACCAGCCGGTCCACCCCTCGGGCGAGGAGACCAGCCTGCTCTCCCTCGCCGTCGCCCAGGGCCTGGACGAGCTGCCCGACGCCCAGCGTCAGGTCCTCGTCCTGCGCTTCTTCGCCGACCTGCCGGTCCGCGGCATCGCCGAGGAGCTCGGCATCCCGGAGGGCACGGTCAAGAGCAGGCTGCACACGGCGGTACGGGCCCTGCGCGCCCGCCTGCACGAGGACGAGGTGGTGTGACGTGACCGCCGAGAACGAAGGCCGTACCCGCGCTGACGCGCTGATGGCCGCGATCACCGACGAACCGCTGACGGACGCGGCACGCGCCGACGCCGCCTTCATGGCGGAGCACCGCTCGGCCGCCGCCGACGTGGCGCTGCTGCGGGAACAGCTGGGGATCATCGGGCACGCGCTCGCCGAGCCGACGGCACCACCGGCGCCCGAGCCGGAGCCCGCCCCCGCCCCGGTCCGGGTACGACAGCCCTCCCGCGCCCGGCGCCGCGTGTTCGCCGTGGCCTACGGCGGGCTCGCGGTGGCCGCCGCGGCGTCCGTGCTGACGGGGCTGGGCTGGCTGCTGACCCAGGGCGAGGGCGCCCGGTCCGACGCCGGTGCCGCCGCCGACGAGCAGGCCTCCGAGGCCAGCGGCGGCGGCAATGCCTTCGGCAGCCCTGACTACCTCGCCTGCTCCCGCCTGGTCGCCGAGGGCAGGGCCACCTCGGTGGAGCGGCTGCCCGGCACGACGTCCCTGCGCGTCACCCTGTACATGACCCGCTACTACAAGCCGGACAAGGGCGAGCGGGAGCTGACCTTCGTGGTCGACGAGAGCCTCGTCCCGGGCCTGCGCGTGGGCGACCCGGTCCTCCTCGGCATCCCCCAGGGCGCCCGCCGGCCCGACTTCTGGGCCGTCGGCGAGCAGGACATCGCCCCCGAACGGGCCTGGATCACCGCCTCGCTGGCCGAGGCGGGCAAGCTCACCTGCTGAACGGCACGGGCCGGGCGCGGTGAACGACAAGGGCGGGCGCCCATTCGGACGCCCGCCCCCACCGCCGTACTCGACGAGCTACGGCGTGACCTTCTCGATCTTCACGTTGCCCAGGCCCGCGGCCGTGCCGCGCGCGTTCAGCAGCCGGACCTGGCCGAAGAACTCACGGCCCTCCGGCGCCGCCGCCGCGGCGGTGACGCTGCCCGCGACCGTGGCCGTGTCACCCGTGCCGAGCTTCACCGGCGCCGACTCCTCGACCGTGACGCTGCCGAGCGCGGCGGAGTAGAACACGTCCAGGTAGTCGTACGCCGTCGAGCCGGCCGGCACCGAGTAGCCGACGACCTCGATGCTGTACTTCCCGGCCGCGGGCTTCGCGACCGAGACCGACTCCTCCGAGTCACCGTCGGCGGAGCTGCCGACCTCGGTGCCGGCCGCGTCCTTGACGACCAGGTCGAGGTCGGCGGCCGCGTCGGAGACGTTGCCGATGGAGACGTCCAGGGAGGTGGCGCCCTCGGGCACCTCGACCGTGGTGGTCTGCGTGTCGCCCTCGGCGATGGTCGGACGTGCGCTCTTGGACGAGCCGAGCGGGCCGCCGGCCAGCTTGCCGTCGAGGGCGGCGTAGTTGTTGGTCACCTTCCAGGAGACGGCGGCCGGGGTGCCGACCTTGGCCTCGGACAGGGTCACGGTCTCCGGGTCGAAGGCCGCGCCCAGCACGGTGACGTCCAGCTTGAACGGGTTGTCGAGCAGCGGCGACGTACGGCGCGACTCGACCTCGATCTCCCAGACGCCCGGCTGCGGGTCGGCGTAGGAACGCACGTCCGGCTTGCAGCCGTTGCCGCCCTGGTAGTTGTTGTAGCAGTTCGGCGTGCCGGTCGGGTCGGACGGCGTGCCGTGCGGGTGGATGGCGATGAACCGGGTCTGGCTCTTGTCCTTCAGCCCGCCGATCGCGACCTCCAGCGACTTCGCGCCCTCGGGGACGGTCACGAAGTACGACTTGGTGCTGTTGCGCTGCACCGAACCGGACGCCGCGTACGTGTACTTCAGCGGCGCCGAGACCACGACCGTGTTGAGGACCTGCTGGTCGATGCCCTCGGTGCGCGGGTCGTCGACCTCCAGGATGGCGCTCTTGATGCCGGCCGAGGACGGCTTGGCGGCGACCTTGACGGTGACCGGCTTGTTCAGGCCGAGGCTGATCTCGTCGGAGCCGACGATGCGGAAGGTGCCCCCGGCGTTGTTCTCCAGGTGCAGCTCGTGCCGGATCGCCTTGTCCGCGCCGGACGTACGCGTGAGCGTGATGTCGTACGTCTTCTTCTGCCCGGCCTTGAGGCCGCCCTCGCGGTCGTAGACGCCCGTGCCGTAGCCAGGGGTCTTCAGGAACTGGTCGATCGCGGTGTCGACCGGCGCCTTGACCGTGTACTCATGGGCGGTGGCGCCGTCACGGATCGACTCCCAGGCGTCCGGGATGTTGATGAGGCCGACACCCTCCTCGTACGCCTGCACACCCTTGATGTGGTCGGCGGTCGAGGTCAGCGCGGTGCGCAGCTTCGCCGGCGTGAGGTCGATGCCCTTCTGCTTGGCGGCCGACAGGAGCAGCGCGCTCGCGCCCGCCGCCTGCGGGGACGCCATCGAGGTGCCCTGGAGCATGCCGTAGCCGGCCGGCAGCGAGTAGCCCGCCTCGGCGACCGGGGCGCCCGGCAGCCAGGTCTGGATGGTGTTGATCGCGGCGCCCGGCGCGGACAGCGTCGGGGTGAAGCCGCCGTCCTCACGCGGACCGCGCGAGGAGAACGGCATCATCGCGTACTTCTTCTCCACGACGGAGCCGTAGTTGGCGGCCCAGGTCTCCTTGGAGACGGTCGCTCCGACCGAGATGACCTTGCTCGCCAGGGCCGGGTCGCCGATGGTGTTGGCACCGGGGCCGGAGTTGCCGGCCGAGATCACCAGCTGCACGCCGTAGGTGTCGATGAGACGCGTGTACAGCTCGGCGCGGGCGTTGTTGCCGTCGTTCAGCGCCGGGAGACCGCCGATGGACATGTTGACGATGTCGACGCCACGGTTGACGACGAGGTCGATCATGCCCTCGGTGAGCGCGACGTTGGTGCAGCCGCCGGTCCAGGTGCAGGCACGGGAGGCGACGAGCTTCGCGCCCGGCGCCGCGCCGTTCATCTTCCCGCCGAACAGGCCTTTCGCGGCGGTGATGCCGGCGACGTGCGTGCCGTGCTCGGACTCGATGACGCCGATGTTGACGAAGTCGCGCTTCTGGCCGGCCCAGTCGCCGCCCAGCGGGTCCATCGGGACGTCCTTGCGGATCTCCACGACGAACGGCTGGCGCTCGGCGACGTCCGTGGCCGGGTTGTCGGTGCCGAAGTACCCGATCTGGTAGCCGTCCTTGTACGGCTTCATCGGGGTGTCGTCACCGAAGTCGAAGTTGTTGTTCAGGTCGACCCGGACGGTGCCGTTCGCGGCGTCGTAGAGGACGCCCCAGGAGTCGGTCTTGTCGCCGTCACGGTTGGCGTCGCCCGCCGCGTCGCCCCCCGTGGTGTACGACTCCAGGAAGGTGCTCACCTGGTAGGAGCCGGCGGGCGCGGTCCAGGTCTTGCCGCCGTAGGTGAAGGTGGGCCCGGAGACGGAGGTCACCATCGGGCGCCAGGTGCGGTCGTTGTCCACTATCGGGTCGGTCGCGGTGACCCAGTCGACGATCTTGCGCTCACCCGTGGTGGTCTTCTGGAGCGCCGGGTGGGCGAGGTCGATGCCGGAGTCGAGGATGCCGATGGTGATGCCGCGGCCGTCCGCCTTCGGGTGGTCCTCGACGAAGTCGACGGCGCCCGTCTCGAAGGACGGGTTGTACGGGTTCTCGGCCGGGGTCTTCTTGCCGGGGGCCGGATACGCGCTCGCGGCGCCCGTCGCCCTGGCCGCGCTGTTCGAGCCCTGCGAGCCCTTCGCGTCGACGACCGGGTCGTCCAGGGGTATCTCCTCGCGCAGGTCGATGCCGTGCACCGAGGAGAGCTTCGTGGCGGCGGCGATGGCCGAGTCGGCCTTGCCGGTGGGGACGGTGGCCCGGACATAGCCGAGCTTGTCGTACGTACGGCCCACAGAGCCGACCGCGTCCAGCTGCCCGGCGACCTTCTCGGTCTGGCCGGGCGCGGTCGCGATCATCATCGTGACGTTCTTGTCGCCGTCGGCCTTCGCCTCGGCGAGCAGGTCGGCGTCGTCCGAACCGAGCTTGTCGTGCGCGGACTTGACGCTCGGGTCCGTCGCCGCGGGGGCGGGGTCCGCGGCCATGGCCATGGGTATCGGCCCGGCCGCGGAGAGCGCCGCGACGAGACCGACGGCCACGGCTGTGCGGGCCGCGCGTCTCGGACCCGGCTTCGGTTCGCGCTGGGGGTTGAGGGTCATCGGCATCCCTTGTTGGTAAAGGAGCATGGTCCGTCCGGTATGTGATCCCGGACGACCGCACAGCCTGACGCAAGGGAAGGATGTTTGGGAAGAGTTGACCGAATCGCAATGGAGGGATGGGGGAAACCCCCTATGCAATTGGGGTGTGAGGGATGAAAGACCCAAGTCGCCCGCAAGCCGAAAATTCGCCTGCGCCGGTGCGCCCCGCCCGTCTAACGTCCGTACGTGCGGAAGAAGTTGAGGGTGGCGGCCTACGCCATTTGCGTACGTGACGGACAACTACTCCTCGCGCGGTCCCCGGCACCCGGCGGCGGCTTCGAGTGGGTGCTGCCGGGCGGCGGCATGGAGCACGGTGAGGATCCCTACGACACGGTCGTGCGGGAGGTGGAGGAGGAGACCGGCTACCTCGTCGAACCGACCGGCCTGCTCGGCATCGACTCCTCCCGCCACGCGTTCCCGAGCGGCCGCCTCGGCCGCCCCGTCGACCACCACGGTGTACGGCTCGTCTACGAGGTCCGGATCACGGGCGGCGACCTGCGCTACGAGGCCAACGGCTCGACCGACATGGCCGCCTGGCATCCCCTGGCCGAGGTGACGGCCCTGACCTGCGTCTCCATGGTCGACAAGGGGCTGTCGCTGTGGCGCGAGCGGCCGGCGGCGGGGCGGATCGGAGCCGCCGCGCTCTAGGCGCCGCGAAATAGCTTCCCTACCCCGAAAGATGAACACGGAGTGACGGCGTCCCGGCCGTTCGAGGAGCGGCCGCGGACGCGGAAGGTAGTCCAAGATCCACGTACGGTGATCGGCGCTGCCCGTTGCAGTCGTGTTCATGTGCAGGTCATCCCCGCTGCCAACGATCCACAGTGAGCGGGAGGTTCGCTTCGGTGACCGCCCGCGACCACTGCCGACGCGTTCGCACTCGGGGAGATCGCGCCATGTCGCGCATACGCTCTGTCGCCAGCTCCGCGCTGGGGGTCCACCGCCGTACCCTGCTCGCCGCCACCGGAGCGGTGACCCTCTCCGCGGGCGTCGGCTACGCCCTGCGCCCCACCGACAGTGAGGCCGCCACCACCGCGAGCCCCGCGAGCGTGCCGGACGCCGCCGCCGAGGCCCCCGTCGGTGCCCCCCGCAAGGCGCCGGCCGCCCTCGCGCCGTACACCCGGGGCACCACCGTCGCCTCGGTCGCCACCCCGACCGGCAGCTCCGGCTACCGCCGCCTCGGCGACGGTCCCGGCTGGGAGCGGGTCGTCCGCGAGAACCTGGCGGCGGCCAAGGCGGGGCGCGAGAATCGCCGTACGGCACTCGCCGCCTTCGTCCAGCTCACCGATCTGCACGTGATCGACGCCCAGCACCCGCTCCGCCTGGAGTACCTGCGTGCCACGGACGTGCACGCCTGGCGGCCGCAGGAGGCGCTGACCGTGCCGGGCGCGGTCGCGCTCGTCGAGCGGATCAACGCGCTGCGGGGCGCCCCCGTCACCGGCGCCCCGCTCCACTTCGCCATGACCACCGGCGACAACACGGACAACAACTGCAAGTCCGAGCTGGAGTGGTTCCTGACGGTGATGAGCGGGGGCCGCGTCACCCCGAACACAGGCGACCCGCGGCACTACGAGGGCGTGCAGAACAGCGGCCTCAAGCTGTACTGGCAGGCCGACGACGGTGTCCGCGACGCCGACAAGGAGCTCGGCTTCCCGCACATCGAGGGCTACCTCGCCGCCGCGATCCGCGAGCTGCGCAGCCCCGGCCTGAACATCCCCTGGTATTCGACGGTCGGCAACCACGACGCGATGCCGCTCGGCACGTACGCCTCGCACGCCGACTCCTACCTCACCGACCTCGCCGTCGGCGGCAAGAAGCTGATGAACGTGCCGGCCGCCGACGCCAAGAAGCTCCAGGACTCCCTCAAGCAGGACAAGGACCCGAGGGGCACCGTCTTCAAGGACTTCCTCAAGGCCCACGCCCGCTCGATGCGCTCGGTGACGCCGGACGAGAGCCGCGCCCCGTTCACGCCGAAGGAGTACATCCACGCCCACCTGGACCCGGCGCACCGCGGCCACGGCCCGGTCGGCCACGGCTACTCGACGGCCAACCTGGACGCCGGCACCCAGTACTACAGCTTCCGGATCGCCGACGACGTCATCGGCATCAGCCTCGACACCACCGACCCGGGCGGCCACTTCGCAGGGTCCATCGGGTCGGCGCAGTTCGCGTGGCTGGACCGGACGCTGCGGGAGAACAAGGACTCGTACGCGATCGTCTTCAGCCATCACACCAGCGGGACGATGGACAACCTGCGCCGTGACCCGGCACGCCCGCGCGAGCGGCGCGTGGGCGGCGCCGAGGTGCTCCAGCTCCTCGGCAGCCACCGCAACGTTCTGGCCTGGGTGAACGGCCACATCCACAAGAACGTCATCACCCCGCACTCCGGCTCCGGCGGCCGCTCCTTCTGGGAGATCTCCACCGCCTCCCACGTCGACTTCCCCCAACTCGCCCGGATCATCGAGGTGGTGGACAACAAGGACGGCACGCTCTCCCTGTTCACCACCCTGATCGAGTCCTCGGCCCCGCACCGCGCCAGCTTCACCGACCACTCCCAGACGGGCCTGGCCGCCCTCTACCGCGAGCTGTCCCTCAACGCGCCGGGCGCGAGCACGAAGCTGGCGGGGCAGCGGAAGGACCGCAATACGGAGCTGGTGCTGAAGAAGGGCTGAAGCACGCTCAACTGCCGCAGTCCGCCGCAGTCCGCCGCAGCCCAGCAGCCGCGCCTGTTCTCGGTCGCCTTCAACTTCAACGGCGACTGGTCGGGGGATCCGGCAGCGGTGACGACATGAGGAGGGGCCGCCGGCACCAGGCCGCGGCGGCCCCTCCTCTCCCCTCCTGATGCTGCGCCCGGTCCGTCACTACCGCGGCAGCACCACGACATACGCGGCCGGATCGCGGTCCGCCGCGGCCATCAGCGCCGTACGGACCACCGCCGCCTGCTGCTCCATCGCGTCCCGGAGCTTCTTCGGGGTGATGTGGACGACCGTGATGCCGAGTCGCTCCAGATGCTCGCGCTTGCGGGCGTACTCGGACCAGAGGGCGTCGTCGTCCTGCCGATGGCCTTGGCGCGGGGCGCGGGTGTCCAGCTCCAGGGCCACCGCCTGGTCCGGCCAGTAGGCGTCCAGGCCGCCGAGGTGGGGTCCGCCGGGCAGGCGCAGGTCGACGTTCCAGACGGGGTCGGGCAGGCTGTGGACGTGGACCATCTCGTACAGGCGGTCCTCCGCGATGGCGCGGCCCTCGGCGAGCAGGGAGTCCACCGCGTCCACCACGTGCGGGCGGGACAGGAGCTTGGCCTGGTTCAACTCCCGTACCACCGAGGACGGTTCGCAGTGACCTCCGCGTACGGCCTCGGTCAGCAGGCGGCGCACGGCGCCCGCGTCCGTCAGTTCGGCGACCGCGTCGGCGAGGGCGCGGGGGACCGGGGCCACGGGCAGGCCCGTCACCTGCTGGGGGGTGGGGAGCGCGGGGGTGCGCAGGACGCGGGCGCAGCCGGTGGAGCGCAGCCGGCGCATGCGCGGGACCAGGACGTCGATGGTGTCCAGGGCGGTCAGCGGCGGCGTGGCGGAGAAGCCGTGCAGGGTGAGGGCCGCGAGGCCCGTGATCACTGCGTCGGGGTAGGCGGGGGCGGTGTGTTCCTCGTCCGGGTTCGGTTGGGACGGCACCCCGGGCGACCGTTCCCGTGCCGCGTACATCAGCACCGCGTGCAGGCGCTCCTCGCTGGTCGGCGGGCCGGGGTGGAGCAGCAGGACACCGGGGAGGATCTGCTGCCAGGGGCCGCCGGGGCGGCACTGCTCGTTCATCTCGGCGGCCGCCACGCCGTGCGACTTCAGCTGCGCGGCCGTCATGACACGGCGGAGCACCTCGGAGAGGTGACGAAGGGGGCGGGGGGAGAGCGGGGGGAGTGGGGTGTTGTGGTTCATGACCCGGAGGTTCCCGCGTCTTGTCGGCTCTTTAACCGCTGTTACACGCCCGTCGACAAACACGGACAACCCGGCACTAAAGGACGGGTGTTCGGATGCCGAGTAGGCACGGAAAACCCCTGGTCCGTTCGGGTTGGACCAGGGGTTACGGCTGCTATTGCCTGAATTCCGTAACGGTCACGGAGGGCCGTGATCGTTGGCCAAAGGTCATCCGGCGCTTGACGCGTCGGCGGCCGCCGCGTCACACGCCTGCCCCCGCAGCCCCCGCGCCAGATCGTCCCGCGCCTCCAGCACCAGCCGCCGCAACGCCGGTGCCGCGTCCTCGTGGGCCGCGAGCCACGCGTCCGTCGCGTCCAGCGTGGCCCGCGACTGCTGGAGCCCCGGGAACAGACCCCGGACCACGTCCATGCCGATCTGGATCGACCGCTCGGCCCACACCCGCTCGATCGCCGCGAAGTACTTCTCGGCATACGGCGCGAGCAGCTCCCGCTGGGACGGCTGGCCGAAGCCGGAGATGGTCGCCTCGACCAGGGCGTTGGACAGCGCGTCCGACTCGACGACCTGCGCCCACGCCTGCGCCTTCACCGCCTGCGACGGCCGCGCGGCGAGACAGCGGACCTGGTGGCGCTTGCCGGACGCCGTGTCGTCCCGGGCCAGTTCGGCCGCCAGGACCGACTCGTCCGCGACCCCGTGTGCGGCCAGCGGCTCCAGGAACGTCCAGCGCAGCTCCTGGTCGACGTCCAGCCCCTCGATCTTCTCCGAACCCTCCAGCAGCCCCCGCAGCAACCCCAGGTCCTCCGACCCCGACGCCACCGACGCGAAGAACCGCGCCCACGCCAGCTGCTGCTCGCTGCCCGCCTCGGCCACCCGCAGCTCCCGCAGCGCGCCCTCGGCCACGAGCCGCTCGCCGGTCGGCCGCCACCCGGGCGCCGCGTAGTGCACCAGCGACGAGTTCGCCCACGCGTGCAGCATCTGGAGCACACCGATGTCGGACTCGCGCCCCGCGAACCGCAGCACCAGCCCCACGAAGTCCCGCGCCGGCAGCAGCGCGTCCCGCGTCATGTTCCACAGCGCCGACCAGCACAGCGCACGGGCCAGCGGATCGGTCATGTCGCCGAGAGCGGCACGCAGCGTCGCCAGCGACGTCTCGTCGAAACGCGTCTTGCAGTACGTCAGGTCCTCGTCGTTCACCAGCACCAGCTCCGGCGCCTGCGCGCCCGCCAGCTCCGCCACGACCGTCCGCGGCCCCTCGACGTCCACCTCGGCCTGCGCGAACCGCTCCAGGGTGCCGGCCTCCGTCCTCCGGTACAGGCCCACGGCGACCCGGTGCGGACGCAGCTCCGGATGCGACTCCGCCGCCTCCTGCACCACCGCCAGCTCGTCGATCCGGCCCTCGGCGTCCAGCAGCACCTGCGGGGTCAGCGAGTTCACGCCCGCCGTCTGAAGCCAGGACCGCGACCACGCGCCCATGTCCCGGCCACTGGTCTCCTCCAGTACCGACAGCAGATCGCCCAGGCGCGTGTTGCCGTACGCGTGCCGCTTGAAATAGCGCCGCGCACCCTCCAGGAACGCGTCCTGGCCGACGTACGCCACGAGCTGCTTCAGCACGGAAGCGCCCTTGGCGTAGGTGATGCCGTCGAAGTTGAGCTTCGCGTCCTGGAGGTCACGGATGTCCGCCGTGATCGGGTGCGTGGAGGGCAGCTGGTCGGCGCGGTACGCCCACGCCTTGCGCCGGTTGGCGAAGGTGATCCATGCGTCCTTGAAGCGGGTCGCGCCGACGTTCGCGAAGGTGCCCATGAAGTCCGCGAAGGACTCCTTCAGCCACAGGTCGTCCCACCACACCATGGTGACCAGGTCACCGAACCACATGTGCGCCATCTCGTGCAGGATGACGTTGGCCCGGCCCTCGTACGACGCCCGCGTCACCTTCCCGCGGAAGATGAACTCCTCCCGGAAGGTCACCATCCCCGGGTTCTCCATCGCGCCGAGGTTGTACTCCGGCACGAACGCCTGGTCGTACTTCCCGAAGGGGTACGGATAGTCGAAGTGGTCGTGGAAGAAGTCCAGGCCCTGCTTCGTCACCAGGAAGACGTCGTCGGAGTCGAAGTACGGTGCGAGACCCTTGCGGCACATCGCGCCCAGCGGGATCTCCAGGGTCGTACCGTCGGCGAACGTACGGGAGTAGGAGTCCGTGACGTAGTGGTAGGGGCCGGCCACGACACAGGTGATGTACGTCGAGATCGGCTTCGTCTCCGCGAACCGCCATACGCCGTCGGCGAGTTGACCGGACCCGTTGCTCCACACCGTCCACTCCTCGGGCGCCCGCACCTCGAAGCGGAACGGCGCCTTGAGGTCCGGCTGCTCGAAGTTCGCGAAGACCCGGCGGGAGTCGGCCGGCTCGTACTGCGTGTAAAGGTAGACCTCGCCGTCCTCCGGGTCGACGAAGCGGTGCAGGCCTTCACCGGTGCGGGAGTAGGCGCACTGGGCGTCCACGACGAGTTCGTTGTCGGCGGCCAGGTCCTCCAGCACGATCCGCGAACCGTCGAAGACCTCACTCGGGTCCAGATCCCGGCCGTTGAGGGAGACGGCCGTCACGCTCGGCGCGATCAGATCCGCGAAGCTCGTGGCGCCGGGCTCGGCACAGCGGAAGCGGATCGTGGTGACCGAACGGAACGTGCGCGGCGCCCCGTTCTGAGAAGGTCCGTCACCGAGGGCGGAACGCACGTCGAGGGACACGTCGTACCCGTCGACGGACAGCAGGGCGGCCCGCTCCCGGGCCTCGTCGCGGGACAGATTCTCACCGGGCACGCGTGGACTCCCTCGGATGGTTCGGTCGGATGTGTTCAGTATGCGGACAGCCCCGATCCTGTCATGCGCTCCTGACACACCGCACCGGGGAATGGCCGGGCGAGCCGGGGCGTTCCCCCAGAGGTTTGGCTGAGAGACTCGCTTGCCTCTGAGGAGAGACATGTCGGACAAGACCCCCGTCGACTTCTGGTTCGACCCGCTGTGCCCCTGGGCCTGGATGACCTCCCGCTGGGTGCTGGAGGTGGAGAAGGTCCGTGACATCGAGGTCCGCTGGCATCTGATGAGCCTCGCCGTCCTCAACGAGGACAAGCTGGACGACCTCCCCGAGGAGTACCGCGAGCTGCTCGAGACCAAGGCGTGGGGCCCGGTCCGGGTCGTCATCGCCGCGCAGGAGGAGCACGGCGCCGAGGTGCTCGGCGACCTCTACACCGCGCTCGGCACCCGCATCCACAACAAGGACGAGGGCCCTGGCAAGGAGACGGTCGCCGCCGCCCTGAAGGACGTCGGCCTGCCCGAGTCCCTCATGGAGCACTGGGACGCCACCCCGTACGAGCCGCAGCTGCGCGCCTCCCACAAGGAGGGCATCGACAAGGTCGGCCAGGAGGTCGGCACCCCGGTCATCGCCGTCCCCGGCGCCGACGGCGAGCAGATCGCCTTCTTCGGCCCGGTCGTCACCCCGGCCCCCCAGGGCGAGGACGCCGCGAAGCTGTGGGACGGCACCCTCGCCGTGGCCTCCGTGCCGGGCTTCTACGAGATCAAGCGGACGCGGACGAAGGGGCCCGACTTCAGCAACCTGTAAGGGTCACTCCGGCTCCGTGGCGGCGGCCTCCTCCTTGCGGAACCTCTCCGGGAGGAGGTCGTGCTCGCGCAGGCGTCCGGCGGGGAAGTACGTCAGACAGCCGACGGCGGTGCAGCGCCAGAGATCGTCCACGTAGTGCCGGTCCCCCTTCTTCTCGCGGACGGCCGCCTTCTCGGCGCCGTCGAGCTTCTGGAACTCCTGCATCGTGCCGCAGTTCGGGCAAGCCCGGCTTCGTGCCATCAACCCCTCCTCGCCATCACCGCCAGATCAGGGAAGTCGGTCACCACGGCGTCGACCCCCATCCCGTAGTACAGCGCGTACTCCGCGAACGCGTCCCCGAAATCGTTCGCTCCGCCACCGCGCCGGAACTCCGCCGCCAGGAACTGGTTCTCCGCCCGGAAGGTGTACGGGCCCACCCGCAGCCCCGCCGCATGCGCGTCCGCGAGGACCGACGTACCCACGAGCGACGACTTGTCCGGCCCGATCCAGTCCGCGTACGCGGCGATCCGCGCCAGCCCCGCCGGGGTCATCATGTCCCGGTACGTCGTCGGATCACCGGCCGACACCAGGTCGTACGGCCCACCCGTCGTCCCCAGCGCCTGCCACAACGGCACCCCCAGCCGCTGCGCCGCGACCCGCTTCAGACTCGTCGGCTCGAAGGACTGCACGACACACTCACGCCGACCGAGGCGGTTACGGCGGATCGCCCGCGTCAGCTTCGGCTCCAGCGGCAGACCCAGCCCGCGGAAGTACGTCGGGTGCTTGGTCTCCGGGAACACGGCGATCGTCCGGCCGTGTGTCCTCGAGAGCTTCCGTGCGAGGTCCACGACCTCCTGGAAGGTCAGGACCTGATCCCGGCCGTCGAAGACCGTGTTGCGGTTGCGGACCGACGGCAGCCGCTCCACCGCCCGCAGCGTCTTCAGCTCCGCCAGCGTGAAATCCTCGGTGAACCAGCCCGACACCGCCCGCCCGTCCACCGACTTGGTGGTACGGCGGCCCGCGAACTCCGGGTGCGACGCCACGTCCGTCGTCTGCGAGATCTCGTTCTCGTGCCGGACGACCAGGACATGGTCCTTCGTCGGGACGAGGTCCGGTTCGATCCAGTCCGCTCCGGTCTGCACGGCGTAGGTGTAGGAAGCCGCCGTGTGTTCGGGGCGCCAGCCCGCGGCGCCGCGATGGCCGATGACCACCGGGGCGCGCTCGCGCGGGGCTCCTTGCTCCGCCGCGTGCGAGGGGATTGCGGTGGCGGCGGTGGTCGCGGGGGCCGTGGCGGCCGCCAGGAGGAGGGAACGGCGTCTGAGGTGCATGGGACTCTGACTCCCTTGTGTCGTCGGGTCGTTCACGCGCGAGCCCGGTGGCGCGCCTGAGCCAGCCGGGCCAGATGGTCGTCGTAGGTGTCCGCGTAGTACACCGCCCGGACCGCGTCCGGCTCCACCACCACCGTCGGCTCCGTCCAGGCCGCCACGTCCAGGTCCACCCCGAAACGCTCCGCCGCCGCCAACACCGCGCCCCGCGCGCCCACTTCACCCTCGACGACCCTCAACGGACGGCCCAGGACATCCGCGAGCAGCCGCATCCAGGCGGGACTGCGCGTGCCGCCGCCGCACACCGCGAGGGAACCGGTCAGCCCCGCCGCCTCCAGACAGTGGCGAGCCGCGAATCCGATGCCCTCGCAGGTGGCACGTACCAGATCTGCCTTCGTGGACTCCAGGGAGACACCGGTGAGTTCGGCGCGCAGCCGCGGCTCGACGAAGGGGGCGCGCTCGCCGGAGGGGGCGAAGTACGGGAGGACGCGTACGCCGTTCGCTCCGGGTGGGGTCTCGGCGAGCAGGTCGTCGACCTCCTCGTGCCGGACGCCCGTCGTCGACAGCACCCAGTCCAACGCCGCCGTCCCCACCATCGCGGGCATCGCGCGCAGCCAGTGCCCGGGGCGGTCCGTGTTGATGTACAGGCCGGCCGGTTCACCGGTCAGGTCGAGATCGGTCGTCGCGACCAGGCTGGCCAGGCAGGTGCCGACGATGAGCAGGCCGTCGCCGGGCGCCGTCACCCCCGCGCCGAGCGCGCAGGCCGGGAGGTCGTACGGGCCGTTCGCGATACGGGTCCCGGGTGGGAGGCCCGCGGCGCGCGTCCGCGCTGTCGGGATCGGGTCGCTGACCGGGGCGAGGAGTCCGCGTCGGTGGGTCAGCCCGAGCAGTTCCACGACCCCGTTGTCGTACATACGGGTGCGCGGGTCCAGGAAGGGCATCGAGGCGTCGGAGACGTCCGTGGTGGCGTGGGGGCGGCCTGTCAGCCGTTGGAACACCATGTCCTTGCAGTAGACGGCTGCCGAAGCCTCGTCCAGCGCCTTCGGCTCGTGACTGTCCAGCCACGCCAGCAACGGCCCCGGACACCCCGGGAACATCGCGCTTCCCGTCCGCCGGAACACCGTCTCGAACGTGCCGTCCGCCAGCCAGCGGTCGACCAGTTCGTGCGCGCGGCCGTCCATCCAGGACGCGGCGGGGCGGACGGGGCGGCCTTGTGCGTCGAGCAGCCAGACGCCGTCGCCCTGGCCGGTCAGGCCGGCCAGCTCCACGGGGTGGGGGGCGCGTTCGGTCACCTCGTCGAGTACGGCTACGACTGCGTTGTACACCTCGTCCATGTCCTGCTCGACGGTCCCGGTGTGCAGGGCGAGGGCCACCGGGCGGGCGGCGACGGTCAGTTCGCGGCCCTGTGCGTCGAACGCGGCTGCTTTCACCGTGGACGTGCCTACGTCGATACCTACGTACATTCCCACCCACCCACCTCTTCGGCTCGGTCGGCTGTGCTGTGCTTTTCAGGGCTGGGGTGCCGAATATCCGGCTTCGTTCGCCTCCGGGGCGCCACATGTCGCCCCTACGGCTCTCTTCGTGGCCGGTGTCGTCGGCCCGGTGCGGTTGGTGGGCTCTTGCCCGGCGCCGCGGTGGGCCGATGCCCTCAGGTCAGGCAGTGTGCGAGGGGTTCCCCGCGGGCCCAGCGGGCCACCTCGGCGGCGGCGATGCGAGCCGCCTTCTCCGCCACGGCGCGGGAGGCGCCGCCCAGGTGGGGGGTGAGGACGACCCGGTCGGCCAGGGCGTGCAGGCGGGAGGCCGGGGGGAGCGGCTCCCGTACGTAGGTGTCGAGAGCCGCTGAGGACAAGTGGCCGTTCTCCAGGGCCTCGCACAGGGCCTCCTCGTCCAGGAGTGGGCCCCTTGCCGCGTTCACGACCACCGCGCCCTTCGGCAGCAGGGCCAGTTCACGGGCGCCGATCAGGCCGCGGGTCTCGGGGGTGAGGCGGGCGTGCACGGTGATGACGTGGGACATCCGCAGGAGTTCGTCGAGCGAGGGCACCCGCAGGCCGTGGATCTCGCCGTGGACGTACGGGTCGAAGACCATCACGCGTGCTCCGAAGGCGCAGAGTACGCGGGCGACCCTGCTGCCGACGGCTCCGTAGCCGACCAGACCGACCGGCAGGTCCTCCAGCTCCAGGCCGCTGTGCTCGTAGGTGTAGTAGGTCGCCCCCTCCCAACTGGACCGGCGGGCGAGGAGGTCGTGGGCCTGGGGGATGCGGCGCAGGGCCGCCAGCATCAGGCCGATCGTGAACTCGGCGGTGGCGGCGGCGTTGCGGCCGGGGGCGTAGCAGACCCGGACGTCGTGGCGTTTGGCCGCGTCCAGGTTGACGTTCACCGGGCCGCCGCGGCAGACCACCACCAGCCGGAGGTCCGGGCAGGCGTCCAGGACGCGTTCCGTCACCGGGCCCATCTGGGTGACCAGCGCCTCGGTGCCGGCGAGGGCCTCGATCAGTTCGTCCTCGGCGTCACTCGCCTCCGTCACCTCGGCCACCGGGCCGAAGGGGGTCAGAGGCCAGCCGAGGGTCAGTTCGGCCACCTCGCAGGGGAGTTCAGGGTCCAGCGCCTCTCTGATGAGCGACGGAAGGATGAAGTGGTCGCCTGCGGCCAGCACGCGCACGCTGTTCCCCTTGGTCATCGCAGAGAGTCTCCCGTCTCGGCGTCGAAGACATGGGTGAGGTGTGGGTCGGCTGTGACGTGGACGCGGTCGTCGTGGGCCAGGCGGACCTCGGGGGCGGTGAGGACGACGAGGGGGCGTTCGACGCCGTCGAGGGCGAGGGTCGCGATGCCCGACTCCAGGAGCGGTTCGTGGGCCACCACGCGGGCGGCGAGACCGTTCTCCTCGCCGGTCAGCGTCAGGTCCTCCGGGCGGATGCCGACCATCACCTCCCGGCCCGCCGCCACCGCAGCCGGCAACGCGATCCGTACCGTGTCGGAGAGGCGGGCGTGGGCGTCCGCGTCCGCGATGCCGGGGAAGAGGTTGATCGCCGGTTCGCCCACGAAGTCCGCGACGAAGACGTTGGCCGGGGTGTCGTAGATCTCGTACGGCGTGCCGAGCTGCTGGATCACGCCGTCCTTCATCACGGCGATCCGGTCGGCGAGGGAGAGGGCCTCCTCCTGGTCGTGGGTGACCAGGATGGTCGTATGGCCCAAGTCGCGCTGGATGCGCTTGAGTTCGCGGCGGGTCGTGTCGCGTTGGGCCGCGTCCAGGTGGGAGAGCGGTTCGTCGAGGAGCAGGACGTCCGGTTCACGGATCAGGGCGCGGGCCAGGGACACGCGCTGCTTCTGGCCGCTGGACAGGCCGGCGGGGCGGGCGTCGAGGAGGGCGGTGAGGTCGACGCGGTCGGCGATCTCCTTGATCTTGCGGTCGACGTCCCCCCGGTCGGCCCGGCGCCGTGCCTTCAGGCCGAACGCCAGGTTCTCCGCCACCGTCAGCGGCGGATACAGCGCGTAGTTCTCGAACGCGACCCCGATGTTGCGCTGCTGCGCCGGGCGCTCGATCACCGACGCGCCGCCGACCAGGATGTCCCCGCCGGTCACCGTCTCCAGGCCCGCGATCATCCGCAGCGTGGTGGACTTGCCGCAGCCCGAGGGGCCGAGCAGGCCGAGCAGTTCGCCCGAGCGCAGCGTCAGGTCGATGCCGCGTACGGCGTCCACGGCCGGGCGGCCCCGCGCACGGTAGGTCTTGCGCAGGTCACGTAGCTCCAGCTCGGTCATCGCTGCCCTTCGTCACGGTCGGTGCCACAGGACCTGTCCTGGCGCAGACTTCGTAGGTGACCTTGTGCTCGTCCAGGTCCCGCAGCGCCTCCGCCGACGCCCCGTCGTCCACGAGGAGCAGGTCGAAGCGGGAGAGGGGGACCACCCGGTGCAGGGCGACCCGGGCGAGCTTGGTGTGGTCGATCAGCAGGATGTTGCGGGCGGCCGCGTCGAGCATGGCCCGCTTCACCGACACGATGTGCTGTTCCTGGTGGTAGGCGTAGCCCCCGCGCACGGCCGACGTCGACGCGAAGCAGACGTCCACCCGCAGCTGTTCGATCGCCTCGACGCAGGACACGCCGAGGAAGGAGGAGTGCAGCGGGTCGTAGTCGCCGCCGAGGGCCATCAGGTGGATGCCGCGCTGGTCGGAGAGGAGGTTGATGGCCTCCAGGAAGTTGGTGACGACCGTCAGCGGGGTCACCTCCCCGAGCCGCAGCCTGCGGGCTATCTCCAGGGTGGAGGTGGAGTCGTCCAGCATGATCGCCATGCCGGGCTCGATCAGCTTCACGGCACGGTCGGCGACGGCGGCCTTCTCGGCACGCATGGCCTTCAGGCGGTACTGGACGTTCGACTCGAAGACCCCGGAGGGCTGCGCGGTCACCCCGCCCCTGGACTTCCTCACGATCCCCTGCCGTTCGAGCTCGTCGAGGTCCCGGTGGATGGTCATCAGGCTCACCCCGAACCGCTCGGCCAGCTCGGCGGCCGTGGCCGACCCGGCGGCGAGGACCTGCTCGGCCATGGTGGCCTGGCGGGCGGCGGGGCCCTGCTGTGTGTTGTTCACTGCCCGATCCTTCGTCCTGGACGCTCCGGCCGGTCGGCCTCGAACAGGAGCAGGTTCTCAGGCCGGACCGACAGCCGTACCGGATCGTCGGGACGCAGACCGGCCGCGTCGCCGCGCGGGGCGACCAGGGATACGTGCTGCTCGCCGAGCCGGACGGTGACCTCCACGGACCGGCCGAGCACCTCGGTGACGTAGACCGTGCCGGGAGACGCCTCCGCTCCGATCGGCAGCTCGACCTTGCCGTCCGCCGACCGGAAGCCGCCGTCGGGCGCCACGGTCCCCGGGAGCAGGTTGATCCGGGGCCGCCCGAAGGCCCGCGCGACCTCCGTGTCGCAGGGCCGGTACCAGATCTCCTCCCGCGTCCCCGTCTGCACGATCCGCCCGTCACGGATCACTCCGATCCTGTCGCCGAGCGCCAGCGCCTCGACGGAGTCATGGGTGACGTAGAGGGTGGTCGTGCGCCGCACCGCCCCGATCGCCTTCAGCTCGGCCCGCATCTGCTGGCGCAGCTTGGCGTCCAGGTGGGAGAGGGGCTCGTCGAGGAGGAAGGCGCGGGCCGGGCGGACCAGGACGCGGCCGAGGGCGACGCGCTGGCGCTGGCCGTTGGAGAGCCGCCCGACCGGGCGGTCCAGGAGGGCGGAGATGCCGAGCAGTTCGGCGATCTCGCCTATGCGCTCCCGGGCCTGCGCGGCGGGGAGGCGGTGGCGGGGGGAGCGGAGCGGGGAGGCCAGGTTGTCGTAGGCCGACTTGTGCGGGTAGAGGGCGTAACTCTCGAAGCACATCGCCACGCCACGGTCGTAGGGTTCGACGCCGCGCATGTCCCTGCCGTCGAGTTCGACCGTGCCGGCGTCGGGCTGTTCGAGCCCGGCGACAGTTTTGAGCGTGGTCGTCTTGCCGGCGCCGGACGGGCCGAGCAGGCAGAAGAACTCGCTCTCCCGCACGTCCAGTTCCAGCCCATCGAGTGCGGTGACCCTGCCGTACGTCTTCCGCACAGCCTGAAGGCGAATCATCGGGATTCCTTCGTCCGACGCTCTTGACTCACACGGAATCTGATGGAATGTGAAGTGTGACGCAGCAGGTCAAGCGGGCGTTCAAGTACCGCTTTTACCCCACGGACGAGCAGGCAGCTGAGCTGTCCCGCACGTTCGGCTGCGTCCGTCTCGCCAGCTGAAGCGCTCGGCCACCGCCTTGCAGCGCTGCACGAATTCTTCTTCGGTGAGATCGCGTTTGAAGGCGTTGACGTTGCGGTCACACCAGACGCAGTTTTCGATGTCGGTTTTGCTGCCCCCGCGACTAGTTGGGATGCGATGGTCGATGCTGGCATTGACGCCAGGGACGAGCGGCTCACCCGTGTAGTGGCAGCGAAAGCCCTGAGTCTCCAGCTTCCGCCAGAACTCCTCATAGCGTTCTGCGGGGATACCGTGTTTCCGCAGGATGTTCCCCATGGCGTGCCTGCGACAGTATCGCGACGGGACCAATGCAGGTTCTCGGCAGTCGACGCACTCGCCTGCCGCCTCCTTACGCGCCCGTCTGCGCGGCGCGGCGCCCTTCCAATTTTCCCTGTGGCGCTCGCGGCAGCGTGGACAGCTCTTGTAGGAGTCATCGAGCAGCGCGACCCCACAGTGGTTGCAGGTGAGCGGTCCGGCTTTGGCCCACTCGGCTCGAAGTCGCGCTTTCCGCGAGGACTGACGTTGGCTGTGGCGGTCGGCGCAGGGCCGACAGAAGACTGACGTTCCGGCATCGCCGCGCTCAGCACCGCAGCCCTTGCAGAGCCCGGCGTCGATTCGTTGTTGCTGGTATGCGGAGTAAGCCATGTCCACGGCCTATAGTTCAAGATCAGCCAAAGGCCGCGTCTGCCTGTGGAGACGGTGTAAGACCTCAACGGGAGTCCTCCCGGACGGGGCAGTCGTCGGTGAAGCCGGAAACCCAGCGGGCGACCGCTGGAATCTCCCGCCTTTGAGCGGGGGGAGGAAGTCAAGACTTCACCGCCCCGAACGACAGGCCCCGCACGAGATACCGCTGGATCGTCAGCGCGAGCAGCAGTGGCGGTACGACGGAGACCAGCGCGGCGGCGGCCGTGAGGTTGTACTTGGGGCGGTCCCCGCCGAGGAACGACAGTGCGCCCACGGTCACGGTCTGGGCCTCGTTGGAGGTGAGGATGAGGGGGAAGACGAAGTTGTTCCAGGCGAAGATGAAGGCGAGGAGCGATACTGCCGCCACCCCCGGCTTCACCAGCGGGAGGGCCACCTTCACGAACGCCTGCTTGCGCGTGTAGCCGTCCAGCAGCGCCGCCTGCTCCAGCTCGGGGGTGAGGTCGGCGAAGTACGAGCGCATGATCCACACGATCAGCGGCAGGGTGACGAGTTGGAGCACCCAGACCATGCCGACGTAGGTGTCGAAGAGGCCGAGCTTCTGGTACAGCACGAACAGCGGGATGATCACGGTGAGTTCGGGCGCGAACCGGAACGACAGCAGCGTGAACATCAGGTTCTCGGAGCCCTTGAAACGCCAGCGTGCCGAGGCGTACGCCGCCGGGAGCCCCACGAGGAGCGACAGGACGACCGCGCCCACCGACACCACCAGGCTGTTGACGAAGAACCGCACGAACGGGATGCCCTCGCTGTCGCCGAGGACCGTGCGGTAGCCGTCGAGGGTGGGGGAGAAGGAGAAGTAGGTGGAGAAGAGCTCGTTCGTCGGCTTCAGGGAGAGGATCACCATCCAGGCGATCGGGAAGAGCGCGAAGAGGAAGTAGAGGATGAGGGCGGCGTCCGCCAGCCATCCCCACAGCCGTTTCCTTGGTGTCATTTCGCCTCGGCCGCCTTCCGCTGGATCTTCCCCAGGTGCTTCACCAGCACCATCGCGGCGAGATACACGACGGCCCACAGCACGATCGTGTAGCTGATGCCGAACGAGTACCGCTGGAAGCGGATGGCCTCCAGGTACGCCCGGATCTGGAGGACGACGGTCGAGTCGCCCGGGCCGCCCTCCGTCAGGGCGTAGATGATGTCGAACACCTTCAGCGAGTCCATGAAGCGGAAGATCACCGCGACGAGGACGTACGGCCACAGCATCGGCAGCGTGAGGCGCCGGAAGGTGTACCACCAGCCCGCGCCGTCCACGGCCGCCGCCTCGAAGGGGGAGGTGGGCAGCGACCGCAGTCCGGCGAGGGCGAGGATCGCCACGAACGGGGTGTAGACCCAGACGTCCACGGCGATCGACGACAGCAGGGCGCCGGTCGGGGTGTCCGTCCACTGGACGCCGCCCAGTCCGAAGGGTCTGAGCAGGTAGTTCACGACCCCTACCGACGGCTGGAGCATCAGCTTCCAGATGATCGCCGCGATCACCGGCGCGATCATCAGCGGCAGGATGAGGATCTTCTCCAGCACCCGTCCGACGATCGTCGACCGGTGCAGCAGCAGGGCGACGGTCACGCCCAGCACCGTCTCCACGGCGGCCGCCCCGACCGCGTACAGCACCGTCACCCACGCCGAGTTCCAGAAGGCCTCCTGTGTGAAGACGGTCTGGTAGTTCTCGAAGCGCACCATGTCCGGCTGCGGCTTGCTCGCCGAGAAGTCGAAGAGCGTGTAGTAGAGGCCGAGCCCGAAGGGATAGAGAATCCCGCAGGTCAGCAGCAGGGCGGGGACGATCAGGACGTATGGGCGCAGGGTGAGCCGCAGGGGCGCGCCGGTGTCGAGAGCCCGAGCGCGCGGAGGCCCGGAGGGCTGAGCGCGGTCGGGCTCTCGACACCGGCTGGAGCGCCCCGGAGGCGAACCGGAAGATGCAGTGAGGCGCCAACCCATCGGCTAGCCCACCTTGCCGGCGAGGTCGCCCGCCAGGTCGTCGAGGACCGACTTGGCGCCGCTGCCGCCGTAGATCTCCTGGAGGGCGGAGGCCCAGCTGGTCGTCGCGTCGAAGAACTGGGCCTGCGGGGTGAACTGGATCTTCGTCTGGTCGACGACCGTCTCGAAGGTCTCGATGAAGCCGGGCAGGTGCCTCATCTTGTCCTTGTAGGCGCCGGCGTCGGCGATCGACTTGCGCACCGGGTCGATGTGGTTGTGCGTGATCGCGCCCTTGAGCAGGTGCTCCTTGCCGGTCGCCCACTGGAGGAACAGCCAACTGGCGCTCTTCTTCTTGCTCTTGGCGTTCATACCGAGCGACCAGATCCACATGTTGGTGGCGAGCGATCCGTTCGGTCCCTTGGGCCCGGGGTGGAAGGCGATCTTCCCGGAGGCGGGGCTCGCGCCCTCGACCGCCTGGAAGTAGGCCGCCGTGTCCGCGTCGAACAGCATCCCGGCCTTCCTCGCGCCGAGGTCGCTGGAGCACTGGTACCAGGTGTACGACGTCCAGGACGGCGGCCCGCCCTGCTTGACCATGCCGGCCCAGTCCTCGGTGAAGGCGACGGCCTCCGGGGTGTTCATGGCGGGTGTGAGCTTCCCGCCCTGGACTGTGAAGTCCTTCAGTCCGTTGCGGGCGTACATCGTCATGAAGCCGGGGTGGATCGTCGCCCAGCTCCGCGACCCCCGTACGGCGATTCCGTACATGCCGTCGAAGCCGGCACCGGGAGCCTTCCGTTTGATGGCCCCGGCGAGTTCGCGCAGCTCCTCGAAGGTCTCGGCGGGCTTCAGGCCGAGTTTGGTGAAGACGTCCGTGTTGTAGGCGACGACGTTGGTCTCCCAGCCCCACGGCAGCGCGTACTGCCCGCCCTGGCCGAGCGGTGCGCCCGCCTTCAGGGACCACTGGTCGGCCTGGAGGAGGTTGGGGAAGAAGTCGGCCTGGTCCCATTCGGCGCCGGTGGCGGAGGCGTTGCGCATCCAGGGGCCGAGGTCTTCGAGCCATCCGGGCGGGCCGTACTGCCACACCATGTAGGCGCCGAGCATGAAGACGTCGTAGGAGGCGCGTCCGCTGGACAGGTCGACGGTGAGCTTGTCGAAGTAGTTGTCCTCGGGGAAGACGTCGTACTCGACCTCGATGCCGGTCTTCTCGGTGAACGACTTCAGGTCGGCGATCAGCGCGTCCGTGTACGGGTGCTTGTTGAGCAGCGCCTTGACGGTCGTGCCCTTCTCCCGCTTCCAGTCGAAGGAGCCGGTGACGTCGTCCGCCGCCGAACCGTCGCTCTTGCCGTCGTCGCCGCCGAACCCGGCACCGCAGGCCGCGAGCAGCGGGGTCGCGGCGGCCGCGGCGGTCAGGGCCAGGAAGCGGCGGCGGTCGTGCACGTGCGTGTCCATCCGTGACCTCCACGTGGGGTTCGGTCCGGTCCGGTGTTCGGCCAACACGGCGAGTCGACTCGTTAACAGAGGGTGGAACGGCGGAAGTTGGGCGTCAATCCCTCGCGCACGGGAAAATCTCAGGGCAGAGTGAGAAGTTCACGGATCGGATCGCGATGAACGCTCCCAGAGCGATGAACGCCCCAGAACAGGGAGGTCCGGATGGTGCACGAGCACGTCGAGGGCGACGCCTGGCTCGGGATCGACCTGGGCACCCAGAGTGTCCGGGTTCTGCTGGCCACCGGGGACGGCACCGTCCTGGGCAGCGGCTCGGCGCCCCTCGGTGGACGGCGGGACGGGGTGCGGCACGAGCAGGACCCGGCCGAGTGGTGGGACGCGCTGTGCACGGCGTCGCGTGCGGCGTTGGAGGGGCGGCCGAAGGCGCGGGTCGGCGGGCTCGCGGTGTGCGGGACCTCCGGGACCGTGCTGCTGACGGACGGGGCGGGGCGGCCTTCGAGCCCCGCCCTGATGTACGACGACGGGCGGGCGACGGCCCACGCGGCGCGGGCGAGGACGGCGGGGCTCGGGGTGCAGGACACCTGGGCGCTGCCCAAGGCGCTGTGGCTGACGGAGGCGTACGGCCACGGCAGGATCACCCACCAGCCGGACCTGATCGTGTCTCTCCTCACCGGCGAGCTGCCCCCGGCCGACTCCAGCCACGCCTTGAAGACCGGGTACGACCTGGAGCGCGACGCCTGGCCGGCCATGCTGCCCCGACTGGGCCTGCACGAGACCGCGATCCCGGACGTCGTACGCCCCGGCACGCCCCTCGGCGAGGTCTGCGCGACCGCCGCCGACGCCACCGGCATCCCCGCCGGCACCCCCGTCATCGCCGGGATGACCGACGGCTGTGCGGCCCAGATCGCCTCCGCCTCCCTGCGCCCCGGCTCCTGGAACTCGGTGCTCGGCACCACGCTGGTCCTCAAGGGCGCGTCCACGCACCCCGTCCGGGACCCGACCGGTGTGGTCTACAACCACCGTGCTCCGGACGGGAGTTGGCTGCCCGGCGGTGCCTCAAGTGTGGGCGCGGGCGTACTCACGGCGGCGTTCGCGGGGGCCGACCCGGCGGCCATGGACGAGCGGGCCGCCGCGTACGAGCCGTCCGGCGCGATCACGTACCCCCTCGTCGCACCCGGCGAGCGCTTCCCCTTCCTGGCCCCGGACGCCGTCGCCCTCGTCCTCGGCGAACCCGAGTCGGACGCCGACCTGTGGGCAGCGCTCCTCCAGGGCGTCGCCTTCACGGAACGCCTCTGCCTGGACTACCTGCACCACCTGGGCGCCCCCCTCGACGGCCCCCTCACCTTCACCGGCGGCGCCGCCCGCAGCCCGTACTGGAACCAGCTGCGCGCCGACATCCTGGGCCGTCCGGCCCGCGTACCCGAACAGACCGAACCGGCCCTGGGAATGGCCGCGTTGGCGGCGTACGGCACGGGCGCGGCACCGGATCTGGCGGCGGCCGCGGAGGGCATGGCCCGCATCGGCACGACCGTCGAGCCCCGCCCCGACCGCACCGCCCGCTTCACCGACCCGTACGTCCGCCTGGTGCGGGAACTGGAGGAACGCGGCTGGCTGCCCACCCCGGTCGCGCACCACGCACGCACCCGCCTGACCTGCCCTCCTTCGCCGGCCCCGGATACTACGGACTCGTGATCGGCCCACCCGGCCTGCGGACAGTCGTGCCGCTGGGGCGGCACCCGACCCAAAGAAGGCGGCACCCCGTCGCGCCGGCACCGACACCGAGTGACACTGGACGTCCCATGACCACAGCCACGACCCTCCTCCTCGCCCGCCACGGGCAGACTGTCTGGCACGCCGAGAACCGCTACGCCGGCATCAGCGACGTGCCCCTCACCGACACGGGCCGGGCCCAGGCCGAGGCGCTGGGCCGCTGGGCCGCCGCCCACCCGGTCGACGCCGTCTGGACATCCACCCTCTCCCGCGCCGTGATCACCGCAGCGCCCGCCTGCCGGGCCCTCGGCTTCACCCCGCACCGCGAACCCGGCCTGCGCGAATGCGACTTCGGGGTGCTGGAGGGCCGTACGCTCGCGGAGTTCGAGGCCGAGAACCCCAAGGCCGCGCAGGCGTTCCGGACGGATCCGGTGGCAAACCCGTTCCCGGGCGCGGAGGACCCGTCGGCCGCCGCCGAACGCGGCGCCGCCGCCCTGCGCCGGATCGCCGCCGCCCACCCGGGCGAGCGGGTCCTCGTGGTCGCCCACAACACGCTGCTGCGTCTGGTGCTGTGCACCCTGCTGTCGATCCCGGCCGGTGAGTACCGCAGAGTGTTCCCCCGGTTGCGCAACGCCGCGATCAGCGAACTCCTCGTGAAATCCGACGGATCCGCGTCACTTCTCTCCCTCAATGTGCCCTGCGAGCCCGACCCGGCGTAGCACCATGGGCACATGACGGAGATCGACACCTCGGTACCGCACTCGGCCCGCATCTGGAACTACTGGCTGGGCGGCAAGGACAACTACGCCGTGGACGAGGCGGCCGGCGACGCCTACACCGCCGTCTTTCCCGGTATCGTCACCATCGCCCGCAGCAGCCGGGCCTTCCTGGGCCGCAGCATCCGGTACCTGGTCACGGAGGCGGGCGTACGCCAGTTCCTCGACGTCGGCACGGGTCTGCCCACCGTCGACAACACCCACGAGGTCGCCCAGCGCCTCGCCCCCGAGTCGAGGATCGTCTACGTCGACAACGACCCGCTGGTCCTGGCCCACGCCCGCGCCCTGCTCACCTCGACGCCCGAGGGCGTGACGGCGTACGAGGACCTGAGTCTCTACGAGCCGGAGAAGATCCTTCAGGCGGCGTCCCGGACGCTCGACCTGTCCCGGCCCACGGCCCTGATCCTCAGCGGCATCCTCGGCCACGTCGCCGACTACGACCAGGCCCGCGGCATCGTCCGCCGCCTCCTGGCCGGCCTGCCCTCCGGCAGCTACCTCTCCCTCAACGAGGGCTCCCGGGGCACCGACCCGGACTACGAGCAGGCCCAGGACGCCTACAACGAGACCGGTGCGGTCCCGTACTTCCTGCGCCCCGTCGATCAGATCGCCGGCTACTTCGACGGCCTGGACCTGGTGGAGCCCGGCCTTGTCTCCGTTCCGCTGTGGCACACCGAGCCGGGCGCCGGGGACCCGCAGCCGATCGGCCAGCACGGCGCCCTGGGCCGCAAGCCCTGACACCTGCCCCGACGCTTGCTCCCCGGCACGCAGAAGCCCCCGCGAGTCACGTCCTCGCGGGGGCTTCCTTCATTCCGCCCGCCTTCGTGAAGGGTGAGAAGACGATCACGAGGCAGGACGCCGGGGGCGCCGTTACGGCGCGAGCAGCAGGACGTCCGTACGGGACTTGGCGGCCTCGTAACGCCGGGCCACGTCCTGCCAGTTGACGACGGCCCACATGGCGTCGATGAAGTCGACCTTCTGGTTCTTGTACTGGAGGTAGAAGGCGTGCTCCCAGGCGTCGAACACGAGGATCGGCGTGGCGCCCTGGCCGACGTTGCCCTGGTGGTCGTAGACCTGCTCGACGATCAGCCGTCCGCTCAGCGGCTCGTACGCCAGCACACCCCAGCCGGAGCCCTGCGTGGTCGCGGCGGCCTTGGTCAGCTGCGCCTTGAAGCCCGCGAACGATCCGAACGACTCGGCGATGGCGTCCGCCAGTTCGCCCACGCCGTCCTTCTCCAGCGGCTCCCCGCCACCGGCACCGGTCATGTTCTGCCAGTAGATGCTGTGCAGGATGTGCCCGGACAGATGGAAGGCCAGGTTCTTCTCCAGGCCGTTGATCGACCCCCACTGCTCCTTGTCCCGCGCCTCCGCCAGCTGCTCCAGCGTGTCGTTGGCGCCTTTGACGTAGGCCGCGTGGTGCTTGTCGTGGTGCAGTTCGATGATCTCGGGGCTGATCACCGGCGCCAGCGCGGAGTAGTCGTACGGCAGTTCCGGGAGTGTGTAGACGGGCATGAAGGGTTCCCCTCAGAGCTCTTATTGCAAGTAGCTTGCAACAACAAGCTAACAGCAAAGGGCCCCCATGTGGATCACATGGGGGCCCTTTTGGCGTCGAAGCGGCGTCAGCTCCGGGCGCGCGCCCGCTGCCGCGCGTACCCGGCGACCGCCAGGAACAGCGTCATCCCGCCCGTCGAGTACAGCTGCACCCGCGTGTCCGGTTCCCGCGCCATGAGGACGAAGATCGCCACCATGCCGGCCAGCGCCACCCAGGTCAGCACGGGGAACGCCCACATCCGCACGACCAGCTTCTGCGGCGCCTCGCGCTCCAGACGGCTGCGCAGCCGCAGCTGGGAGACGGCGATGAAGATCCAGACGACGAGGATGACCGCGCCGATCATGTTCAGCAGCCAGGGGAAGACGTCGTCCGGCCGCCAGTAGGACAGCACGACGCAGACGAAGCCGAAGACGGAGGAGGCGAGGACCGCGATGCGCGGGACGCCGGCCGACACGCGGCCCATTGCCTTCGGACCCTGGCCGCGCCGGACGAGGGAGTACGCGATGCGCGAGGAACCGTAGATGTTGGCGTTCATGGCGCTCAGAAGGGCGACCAGGACCACCACGTTCATCACCTGGCCGGCGCCGGGGATGCCGAGGTGGTCGAGGGTGGCGACGTACGGGCCCTTCTCGACGACCTCCTTGGAGTCCCACGGGACGAGGGTGACGACGACCGCCATCGAGCCGATGTAGAAGAGGGCGATCCGCCACATGGCCGTGCGGACGGCGCTCGCCACGCCGCTGACCGGGTTCTCCGACTCGGCGGCCGCGATGGTGACCGTCTCCATGCCGCCGTAGGCGAAGACGGAGGCCAGCAGACCGATGATCAGTCCCTCGGTGCCGTTCGGCAGGAAGCCGCCCGCGCCCGTGAGATTCGCGGTGCCCGGGGCGTCCGTGCCCGGCAGGACGCCCGCGACGGCCAGCCCGCCCAGCACCAGGAACAGCCCGATCGCGCCGACCTTCAGCGCCGCGAACCAGAACTCGAACTCGCCGAAGTTCTTCACGGCCGCCAGGTTCGCGCCGCAGAAGACGACCATGAACAGCGCCACCCAGGCCCACTCGGGCGTGTGCGGCAGCCAGGTCGTGACGATCTTCGCGGCGCCGATGCCCTCCAGGCCGACGGCCGTGCAGAGCAGCACCCAGAAGGACCAGCCGGCCGTGAAGCCCGCCCAGGGGCCGATCGCCCGCTCGGCGTGCGCGGAGAAGGAGCCGGAGGAGGGATACGCGGCCGACATCTCGCCGAGCATCCTCATCACCAGCATCACGAGGAGGCCGGAGATCACATAGGCGATGACGATCGAGGGGCCGGCGGCGGCGATACCGGCGCCGGAGCCGACGAAGAGGCCCGCGCCGATGACGCCGCCGAGGGCGATCATCGACAGGTGGCGCTGCTTGAGGCCGTGGGACAGGGAGACTTCGTCCGCCTGCGGGGGCGCCTGAGCGGTGGAGTGGGGCATGGGCGCGGCTCGTCCAATGCGTGAGAGGGCAAAAAACGCCCACAGTCTGGGCAGTCTCTCCGCTCAGAAGGAGAGACTGCCCACTATGCGGACAGCTGCCGCACTGTAGGTGACGTGGTGACTACGCGGTGACTACGCGGTGACTATGCGGCGGCGGCCGGGGTGGCGGCGGGCGTGACGACCGGCGTGGTTCCGGCGGGAACCTTCTTGGCGAGCGGGGCGGTGGAGGCCCCCCTCGGCCGCGTCGGCCGCGTCGGCGGCGCTGCTCTCGGCGCAGCCGGTGAGGCCGGCGGCAGCGGCGGTGACGCCCAGCAGTGAGGTTCCCGATTGTCGAACCCCTACAGTCGGCCCCAGACCCGCTGTGTGAGGTGAATGTCCCTGCCTCAGTGACCGTCATCACCCCGTACCCCGTGTAACCCCCACCCTTTGTCCGAAGCCCACCAACCCCACGCGCCGCGCTTTGTCGGCCACTGACGGTGAGGCGCCGAAACCCCCTGGGATAGCGTCACAAGGTCCCCTACCGCCCTCACTTAGCGGAGTCCCCATGAGCACCGCCGCCACCGCTGCCGCCCCCGCCCGCCCCGGGCAGGTCCTCGCCGACCTGATCCCGGCCTCCCGACTCCGCGACATCGCGCTCGTCGTCGGCGGCGCCGCGTTCACCGGCCTCGCGGCCCAGATCTCCGTGCCCGTGCCGGGCTCCCCGGTGCCGGTGACCGGCCAGACCCTCGCGGTGCTGCTGGTCGGCACGGCCCTCGGCGCCGGCCGCGGCTTCCTCTCCCTCGCGCTGTACGCGCTGGCGGGCATCGCGGGCGTGCCGTGGTTCGCGGACGGTACCTCCGGCGCCG
The DNA here is from genome assembly GCF_019049285.1 of Streptomyces sp. AC550_RSS872. GTDB lineage: Bacteria > Actinomycetota > Actinomycetes > Streptomycetales > Streptomycetaceae > Streptomyces. Next base: position 4,505 of record NZ_JAGMUL010000019.1, on the reverse strand, counting down.
CGGCCCCGTCCTTCGGCTACATCCTCGGCATGATCCTCGCCTCCACCGTCGTCGGCGCCCTGGCCCGCCGCGGAGCCGACCGCACCGCGCTGCGCACCGCGGGCGCGATGCTGCTGGGCGAGGCGATCATCTACGCCGTCGGCGTCCCGTACCTGGCCCTCGCCACCGGCATGTCGGCGACCGCGGCCATCGCGGCCGGCCTCACCCCGTTCCTGATCGGCGACGCCCTGAAGGCGGCCCTGGCGATGGGCGCCCTGCCCACCACCTGGAAGCTGCTCAACCGCTGACGCCGTAGTTCCTGCGGAAGAGGTTCGCCGGGTCGTACCGCGACTTGATCCCGGCGAGCCTCTCGCGCGTTGTGGCGTCGTACAGCCCGGCGCCCCGATCCCCGGCGCCGAAGGCGAAGTTGACGGCCCGCCCGAGCGTGACGGGCGCGAGCAGCTCGAAGGCGGGGTCCAGGATCTCGCGGGCCCGCTCCCGGTCCGCCATGGTCAACATCCGCACCAGGAAGGTGCCTTCGCGATACGGCACCGAGTTCGGAGCGGGCCGGGCGAGCGCGCCCCCGAGATGATTGACCTGCACGACGCACATGGCCCCGGCGGCCTCCGGCCCGGTCCGCCCGAGCACCCCGGCCACCGCGTCGAGGTCCCACTCACCCAACACCGCGCTGTCCCCGTAGTAGGCGTGCGGGAAGTCCGGGTCGCTGTGGATGGTGTGGCTCTCGGCGTACGGCATCTCGCGCAGGGAGTCGGACAGCACCGCCCCGACCCTGCGCAACGGGGCGACGATCCGATCACCGTCGGGGCCGGTGTGGGCGACCCGCACCGAGACGACGTACCGCCCGCGCACATGCGGCGGCAGAGCCGGGATGTCCGGATACGGTACGGCGGCGAAGGACGACGTCAGCCCGTCGGGCACGGTCCGCGTCCACTCCTCGTACGCCCGCAGTACCACCGCCGGATCGACGTCCCGCCCGTCGAAGGCGAGGGATCCGCCGTAGAGCGTGCGGACGGGGACGAGGCCGATCTCCATCTCGGTGACGACACCGAAGGCGTGGCCCCCGCCGAGGAGGGCCCAGTACAGGTCGGACCCCGGGGTGACATGACGTGCCCGGCCGTCCGCGGTGACGATGTCGAGGGACCGTACGTGGTCGGCGGCGTACCCGAACTCGCGGGCGAGGACGCCGAGTCCGCCGCCCAGCGTGTACGACACGGCGCCCACGGACGGGGCCGAGCCGTTCAACGGCGCCAGCCCGTACGGCTCGGCTGCCGCCACGACCTGCCCCCAGCGCACGCCCGCCTGGACGCGGGCCGTGCGGGCCTCGGGATCCACGCTCACCCGGTCCATGTGCCGGGTCGAGACGAGGACCCCGCCGTCGACCGGCCCGGGAAGTCCATGGCCCGTCGCCTTGATGCCGACGGGCAGCCGCCGCTCGGCCGCGTACCGCACCGCGGCCGCCACATCGGCGGTGCCGCGGGCCGGGACGACAAGGTCGGGCCGCTGGGCGAAGCCGGTCTGGAATCCGGCGAGTTCGTCGTCGTAGCCGGGGTCGCCGGGACGGAGAAGCGGCAGTTCGGTGAGGTGCCGCGAGGAGGTCATGGAGGTCATGGAGGTCATGGCACACAGAGTGGCCGGATAACCTGACACCTGCCGTCAGGTTATCCGGCCGATTTCCGAGGAGTCCCCGCTCAGTCGGCGTGCTGTCCGGCCCGCCGCAGTTGGGACCACCACAGCCCGGCCGCGCCCACCGCGATCAGCGCCGCGCCGGCCGCGCCCAGCGGCAGGACGTCACGGCCGAGGCCGGTCTTGGGCAGCTCGTCGGCGCCCGGTGCGACCGGCTTGTTGTCGGTGCCGAGGAGCAGCGGGGTGGCCGGGGCGTCGGGCGACGGATTCGTCGTACCGAACGGCACCGGGCCCTGCTGCCAGTACGTCTTCTTGCCGTCGCCGGTCTGGACGGGAAGGCAGATCTTCCCGGTCCTGCCCAGGTCGTACGTCGCCTTGACGGCGTACGACTTCGACTCACCGGCCGGGAGATTGTCGACGGCACAGGCGAAACCGCTGTTCGAGCCCTCCGGAAGACTGCCTTCCGCGATAGCTGAACAGCCCTCGACATTCTTGACCGTAAGGCCGTCGAAACCGACGACCAAAAGCTGGATCTTTCCGCTGTCCTTGGTCCCTTCGTTCTTCACCGTGGCGGTGATTCCGGTCTCCTGCGAACTGTTGTCCACCGAGATCTTTTCGGGCAGCAGAGTCGTCAGTTTCACCCCTGCCGGCGCCTCGTCGATGACCTTTCCCCCCTTGCTGCTGCCAGGACCCTGGTCGTCCGCGCCGGCAGTGGCGGAAAAGATCAGCACTGCCGAGAAAGATGTCGCGACCAGCGACCCTGCGATGGCCGTCGTGCGACGAGAACTCATGCGAGAACTCATGTTCGTCCCCCTTGCCTGCGCCTGAATTCGCAGTACTTGAAGAGCTACCACAAGATTTCTCCGCACTATGCTGGTACGGCTTGAAGTGTGACCATTGTGTTTCAATGGCGGATGTCCGATGCGGCGTAGTGGGGGGTGCAGCGGATTGCCGGGAAACGTGGGAAACATGGGAAGTTCAGGGAACCCTGATCATGCAGGTGATGGTGCGAGGAACGGCGGGCTTCCAGGTTTACTGGTGACGGGCCGTTATCGATTGGTCGAGAGTATCGGCCAGGGGGGAATGGGGCGGGTGTGGCGAGCGGTCGACGAAATACTCGACCGCCTGGTCGCCGTCAAGGAAATGCGCATCGACGGCCTGGACCCCGAGGACTCGCGCACCCGCCGTGAACGGACGCTGCGCGAGGCGAGGGCGACGGCGCGGATCGACCACCCCAACGTCGTCCGGGTCTACGACGTGGTCGACGAGGGCGAACGTCTGTGGATCGTCATGGAGTTGGTGGCCGGCCGCTCCCTGGAACGCATCATCGCGGAGGATGGCCCGCTGGGCCCGTGCGAGACGGCCCGGATCGGCATCGGGCTGCTCGCGGCACTGCGCCAGGTCCACGCCCGGGGCGTGCTCCACCGGGACATCAAGCCGGGCAACGTTCTGGTGGAGACGGAGGTGACGCGGACACGCGGGCGGGGCCGGGTGGTCCTGACGGACTTCGGCATCGCGGCGATCCAGGATGCGAAGGCCCTCACGATGGTCGGCATGCTGGTCGGCTCACCCGACTACATGGCCCCCGAACGTGTCTCCGGCCGCCCCCAGGGCCCACCGTCCGACATCTGGTCCCTGGGCGCCACCCTGAGCGCGGCCCTCGCCGGCCGCTCCCCCTTCGCCCGCGACACCACCCTGGCGACCCTGCACGCCGTCCTCTACGAGGAGCCCGAACTCCCGCCCACAGCAGGCCCCTTGCGAGCCGTCCTCACCACCCTCCTGCAAAAGGACCCCACCCACCGCCCCGGCCTGGACGCCCTCGAGAGAGCCCTGGATCCGGTGGCGTTTCCGGTTCCTACGCCGACGATGCCGGCGCTGGGGGGAGAGGGGCCTGGAGGCGGGGGAGACAGGGCTGGGTCGGGAGTCTCGGGGCTGGCGGCGGGTGGGCGACCGGGTGCTGAGGTAGAGGGTGGTTCCGGGCTTGAGGGAGCGGGGGTTGAGGTCGGTCCTAGGGGGCGGACTCCGGAGGCCGAGGCCGAGGCCGACGGCAAGGGCCGGGGAGCGGCAGCTGAACCTGACTTGGGGGGTCGCCGAGCGGAAGCCGGGGTCGGCTTTGGAGGTCGGGAGGCGGTTGGAGGTCGGGGTCCGGAGGCCGCGGCCGACCTTGGAGGTCGGGAGGCTGAAGCCGGCGTTGGCGGTGGGGGACCCGGGGGCCGGAAGGCGGAGGCCGAAGCCGGCCTCGGGCGTGAGGGTGTTCAGGCTGAGACCGGCACTGGGGGTTCGGTAGCGGAAATCGAGGCCGGCCCTGGAATCCGGAGTGCTCAGGCCGAGACCGGCCCTGGGGGACCGGGAGAGGAGTTCGAGGCCGGCCTTGGGCCTGGCCGTATGTGGGGCGTCGACGCCGGTCCTGGAGTTCGGGAGGCCGAGGCCGGCCTGGGGCGTCGAGGAGCGGACGCCGACGCCGGAGGGCCGGCGCCTCACCCAGAGCGGACACACACCTCGGCACCCGGGCTCCAGCCACCGCACGGCCGGGTCCCCCAACTCCAGTCACCGCATGGACCCGAGCTCGAACCCACACCCCCGCAGGGCTCTGTACCCGGGCCCGCTCCCGCGCATGGCTTCGTGCCTGGACCGGCTCCCGTGCAGGGCTCTGTGCCCGGGCCCGCTCCCGCGCAGGGCTTCGTGCCTGGACCGGCTCCTGTGCAGGGCTCTGTGCCCGGGCCCGCTCCCGCGCGGGGCTCCGAGCCCGAACCCTCGCCCCCGCAGGGCTCTGTGCCCGGAGCCGCTCCTGTGCAGGGCTCTGTGCCCGGACCTACTCCCGCGCGGGGCTCCGAGCCCGAACCCTCGCCCCCGCAGGGCTCTGTGTCCGGTGCCGCTCCTGT
>NZ_JAGMUL010000163.1 GCF_019049285.1 Streptomyces sp. AC550_RSS872 | reverse complement strand
CTAGGTGTATTGCCCTGAGAGGTTGGGGACGCGGCTGGCGGGTGGTTGGCCTTTCAGCGCGGTGTGTCCGCGGTGGTGATTGTAGGTGTGCAGCCAGCCGGGGAAGGCGTCGCGTCGTTCCTGCTCTGAGCGGTAGGGGCGGGCGTAGGCCCATTCGTCGAGCAGGGTGCGGTTGAAGCGTTCGACCTTGCCGTTCGTCTGTGGCCGGTAGGGCCGGGTGCGCTTGTGCGTGATCCCTGCGGCGGCGAGTGCATCGCGCCAGGTGTGCGACGTGTAGCAGGCGCCGTTATCGGTCAGCACGCGCTCGACGGTGATGCCGCAGTCGGTGAAGAACGCGTGGGCGCCGGCCCAGAAGGCGGTGGCGGTCTCCTTCTTCTCGTCGGTGAGGATCTCGCTGTAGGCCAGGCGGGAGTGGTCGTCGACGGCGGTGTGGATGTAGCTGTAGCCGACGCCGGAGCGGGTCTTGCGGCCGGCCTGGCGGCCCAGCTTCTTGTGCCCGCCGCCGTCGGGGATGTTGCCGAGCTTCTTGATGTCCACGTGCACCAGCTCGCCCGGCCGTGCACGTTCGTAGCGGCGTATGACGCGGCCGGTGGCACGGTCCAGATGGGCGAGGCGGGCCAGGCCGAACCGGGTCAGCACGCGATGCACGGTCGAGGGCGCCAACCGCAGGAGGTGTGCGATGCGGGCCGGTCCCCAGCGGCGCAGGAGGCGGACCTTGATGATCCGGCGCTCGGTGCGGGCCGGGGTCCGGCGGGGGCTGCGGTGCGGGCGGGAGGAGCGGTCGCTCATACCCGCCTCGCCGAACTGCCGGTAGCGATCAGCCCAGCGCTGGGCCGTGGTCGGCGAGACCTGGAAGCGTTCCGCGGCGCGTCTGAGGGGCCAGCTGTCCTCGACGACGCAGCGGGCCAGGCGCAGGCGTCCGGTCTCGGTCAGGGGTGCATTACGGTGGGGCACGAGGGCCTTTCTGTTGGTGTAGACGTCGCAATCCACACCGAACCGGAAGGCCCTCGCCTGTTTCAAGATCCCTCAGCCGAGACCTGCCTCACCCGTCCACAACCTCCCGGGACAGAACA
>NZ_JAGMUL010000162.1 GCF_019049285.1 Streptomyces sp. AC550_RSS872 | reverse complement strand
GCTGGCTGCACACCTACAATCACCACCGCGGACACACCGCGCTGAAAGGCCAACCACCCGCCAGCCGCGTCCCCAACCTCTCAGGGCAATACACCTAGGGCCTGTCCGCCGGGACATCTCGCCGCATTCCCGGCCAGGGACGGCCCGCCGCGCGGACGACGCAAATGTGACGACAGGACGTGAACAGACCTCCCGAGGGAGTGACACGGCGGCCCGGGCGGGGCATGCTGCGCTGTGCACCGCATGCCAGCTGACACGCACTCCCCGTCAGCGCCCCCGGACATACTTCGGATGTCCACGCGGGAGGGACGTCGGGCCATGCCGTCGGATGCCAAGATCCTCATCGTCGACGACCACGAGGACACGCTGTACGCGCTGGAGAGCGCCCTGGCCCCGCTGGGTTACCGACTGGCACGGGCCACCAGCGGTGACGAGGCGCTCAAGCAGGTGCTGCGCGGACAGGTCGGCCTGCTGCTCCTGGACGTCCGGATGCCCGGCGTCAGCGGCCTGGACGTGGTCCGCTACATGCGGCGCGTCGAACAGACCCAGCGCATACCGGTCATCCTCCTCACCGGCTTCGGCGTGGACCAGGAACTGGTGTCCGCCGCCTTCGGACTCGGCGTCGCCGACCTGGTCATGAAGCCCATCGACCCCTGGGCACTGCGCACCAAGGTCCGCTACCTGTACGACGCCCACGAACGCCACCGCGCGCTGGAGCAGGAGGTCCGCACCTTACGTGCCCTGGTCAAGGAACCCGCCGAGACCGAGGACCCCGGCCCGCGCCCCGCCCTGCCGCATCCCGACGCCCGCGTCCCGCCCCAGCGCGACAGCCCGGCGGCCACGAACCGGACATAGCGCACGTACTGATCCGCCCCTGTGCCTTGTCAGCGCCATCAGGCAGCATGTCCTGCATGTCCGTACTCACGCGCGACGAAGCGCAGACCCGTGCCCAGCTCCTCGACGTCCACCGCTACTCGATCGAACTCGATCTGACCACCGGGGACGAGACCTTCGACTCGCGTACCGTCATCAGGTTCACCACGCGCGCCGACGCGGACACGTTCATCGAGATCAGGCCCGCCGAGCTGCGCTCCGTCACGCTGGACGGACATCCCCTCGACCCCGAGATCCTGGACGGCAACCGGCTGCCCCTGAAGGACCTCACCGCCGGTGAGCACGAACTGCACGTCGACGCGGCCATGCACTACTCCCGCACCGGCGAGGGCATGCACCGCTTCACCGACCCCACCGACGGCGAGGCGTACGTCTACACCCAACTGGCGCTGGACGACTGCAAGCTGGTCTTCCCGGCCTTCGACCAGCCCGACCTCAAGGCCGTCTTCGAGCTGTCCGTCACCGCACCCGAGGGCTGGACCGTCCTCGCCAACGGCATCACCGAGCACCTCGGCGACGGCCGCTGGCAGGCCGCGCCCACCCCGCTGATCTCCACCTACCTCGTCGCCGTCGCCGCCGGCCCCTGGCACTCGGTGCGCACCGAGCACCGCGGACTGCCCTTCGGCATCCACTGCCGCCGCTCGCTCGCCCCCTACCTGGACGCGGACGCCGAGGAACTCTTCGAGGTCACCCGGCAGTGCTTCGACCGCTTCCACGAGAAGTTCGACGAGCCGTACCCCTTCGACTCCTACGACCAGGCGTTCGTCCCCGAGTTCAACGCCGGCGCCATGGAGAACCCCGGACTGGTCACCTTCCGCGACGAGTTCGTGTACCGCTCCGCCGTCACGAAGACCGAGCGGCAGACCCGCGCCATGGTCATCGCCCACGAGATGGCCCACATGTGGTTCGGCGACCTCGTCACCCTGCGCTGGTGGGACGACATCTGGCTGAACGAGTCCTTCGCCGAGTACATGGGCTACCAGACCTGCGCCGAAGCCACCCGCTTCAGCGACACCTGGACGGACTTCGGCATCGTCCGCAAGGCCTGGGGCTACGACGCCGACCAGCGCCCCTCCACCCACCCCGTCGCCCCCGACGCCGTCGACGACACCGCCTCCGCGATGCTCAACTTCGACGGCATCTCCTACGCCAAGGGTGCCTCCGCGCTGCGGCAGCTGGTGACCTGGCTCGGCGAGAAGGACTTCCTCGCCGGCATCAACACCCACTTCGCCCGCCACCGGTTCGGCAACGCCACCCTCGCCGACTTCATCGACTCCCTCGCCGCCGCCACCGAACGCGACGTCCACGCCTGGGCCGACGCCTGGCTGCGCACCACCGGCGTCGACACCCTCACCCCGGCCGTCACCCGCGGCGACAACGGCACCTACACGCTCACCGTCGACCACACCGGCAGCCGCACCCACCGCGTCCGCGTCGGCCTGTACGACCAGGACCTCGGCGACGACGACGGCCACCTCACCCTGCGCGAACGCCTCGACCTGGACATCCCGCAGACCGCAGCCCAGCCCATCGGCAAGCGCCCGGCCCTGCTGCTGCTCAACGACGGCGACCTGACCTACGCCAAGGTCCGCTTCGACGCCGAGTCCTTCGAGACCGTCCGTACGAGCCTCGCCGGCCTGCCCGACCCGCTCACCCGCGCGGTCGTCTGGAACGCCCTGCGCGACGCCGTCCGCGACGGCGAACTGGCCGCCACCGCCTACCTGGAGGCCGCCCGCGCCCATCTCCCGCGCGAGACCGACCTCGCCATCGTCCAAGGCGTCCTCGCCTTCGCCGGCGCCCAGGTCGCCGACCGCTACCTGGCCCCCGAGCAGCGGCCGGCAGCCCTGGCCACGCTCTCCTCCCTCTGCCGCGACCTCATCCGCCGCACCGAGGACGGCGACAACCCCGGCCTGCGTCTGATCGCCGTACGCCACTTCATCGACGTCGCCGCCCACCCCGACACCATCGCCGCCTGGCTCGCCGACGGCACCGTGCCCGGCGGACCCGAGCTCGACCCCGACCTGCGCTGGCGCGTCCTGGCCCGGCTGGCCGTCCTCGGCGCGGTCGACGAGGCCGCCATCGCCGCCGAGCTGGAGCGCGACCCGAGCGCCACCGGCCAGGAGGGCGCCGCCCGCTGCCGGGCCGCCCTGCCGGACGAGGAGGCCAAGGCGAAGGCATGGGACGCCATGTTCGGCGGCGACGGCCGCACCGACCTGTCCAACTACCTCTTCATCGCCACCGCCCACGGCTTCTGGCAGCCCGAACAGGCCGACCTGCTCCGGCAGTACGTGCCCCGCTACTACAAGGACGCGGTCGCCCTCGGTGCCCGCCGCGGCCCCGCCATGGCCGACGCCGCCGGCCGCCACGCCTTCCCGGTGTACGCCGTCGACGCGGACGCCCTGCGGCTGGGCGAGGACTGCCTGAGCGACGGCGAGCCGGTCCCGGCACTGCGCCGCAGGCTCGCCGACCAGCTCGACGACCTGGCACGGGCGTTGCGGGTGAGGGAGGGCTAGCCCCTCCGGGGCGCAGGAAGGGCCGGCGCTGAGCCGAGGGTGTCGCGGACCTCTACTCCGCCACCCTCGGCACGCACCCTCCGACACGCGTTCCCCGTACGGAAATACCCCCTTTCGGGTTCCGATCATTGGGCTTTTCGGGCGCGAAAGCGCATCGGCGTACAAGCTGGAAGTCCCTCTTGCCCAGCGCCCGGGAGGACACGATGCGCACGCCGCCGTCGCTCGCTTCAGGCCCGGAAGGCCCCCACGCCCTGCGGCCGTTGCTCGACACCGTGCTCGACGCGCTGAGCGAGGGCACCCGGGCACGCGGCGGCCCACTGCCCCGGGGCGGCCCGAAGGCGGTGGCCGCGCGCATGCGGGACGCGGTCGGCGACGTACTGCCGGCCGACGGCGACCCGAACGCCCTGCACACCGTCGTCCACGCCCTCGCCGCAACCGCCGCCGACCCCGCCGCCCCCCTCTGCACCGCCCACCTCCACTGCCCGCCCCTGGCCCTCGCCACCGCCGCCGACCTCGCCGCCTCCACCCTCAACCCCTCCCTGGACTCATGGGACCAGGCGCCGGGCGCCTCGGAGCTGGAGGCGCTGGTGACGGGGGCGCTGGCGCGGGAGGTGTTCGGCGGTGCCATCCCCACCGCCCTGATCACCACCGGCGGCACCGAATCCAACCAACTCGCCCTCCTCCTCGCCCGGGAAGCGCACGGCGCCGGGCTCAGGCTCGTGCACGGGGCCAATGCTCATCACTCGGTGCCCCGTGCCGCCTGGCTGCTCGGGCTGGCCGAGCCGGTCGTCGTGCCCGCCCCGGCCGGTGTTCTCGATGTGGCCGCGCTCGACGAGGCGCTGACGGAGCTGCCCGGTCCGCATCTCGTCGCCGCCACCGCCGGGACCACCGACGCAGGGCTCATCGACCCGCTTCCCGAGATCGCCGAGCTGTGCGCGGCCCACGGGGCAAGGCTGCACATCGACGCCGCCTACGGCGGAGGCCTGCTGTTCAGCGACCGGTACCGGGAGCGGCTCGCCGGTCTCGACGCCGCCGACACCGTCACCCTCGATCTGCACAAGCTCGGCTGGCAGCCCGTCGCCGCGGGGCTGCTCGCCGTGCGGGATCCGCGTGACCTCGCCGTGCTGCACCACCGCGCCGACTACCTCAACGCCGACGACGACACCGAGGCGGGCCTGCCCGACCTGCTCGGCCGGTCACTGCGGACCAGCCGCAGGCCCGATGTCGTCAAGATCGCCGTCACTCTCATGGCCCTCGGCCGCAGCGGACTCGGCGGGCTCGTCGAGCAAGTCTGCGACCGGGCCCGTGAGTTCGCCGACCTCGTTCACGGTCACCCCGGGTTCGAGCTCTACGACCCGCCCACCATCAGCACGGTCCTGTTCCGGCCGGCACACGCCGGCGACGACGCCGTCGCCGCCGTACGCCGAAGGCTCCTCACCGACGGCCGCGCCGTCCTCGGCCGGGCCCGCATAGACGGGCGCCTGTGGCTCAAGACCACCCTCCTCAACCCCCACACGCGCCCGGACGACCTGGCCGCCCTCCTGAAACTGGTGGAAGGAAACACCCCCGGATGAGCCCGCAGACGAACCCCCCCACCACCCCCCACGCC
>NZ_JAGMUL010000161.1 GCF_019049285.1 Streptomyces sp. AC550_RSS872 | reverse complement strand
GTGGCCCCGCCGGCGGCGTCGAGGCACTTGCCCATGGAGCGCAGGGTGCCGTCGGTGTAGGCGGACCAGTACTGGTTGGCACCGTCGCCGCAGCTCCACGTCTGGACGGCGGTCCCGTCGGTGGTGGCGGCGCCGTTGACGTCCATGCACTTGCCGGCGACGCCGGACTGTACGCGGGCGGGGGCGGGGGCAGGGTTCCTCAGCCACCCTGCGCTGTCCGCGGCCTGGACGCCGCGGTGGAAGGCGTCGGCCATCTTCCGGTAGCCCGCGTCGTT
>NZ_JAGMUL010000160.1 GCF_019049285.1 Streptomyces sp. AC550_RSS872 | reverse complement strand
TCGGGGATGTCCTCGATCAGCGGGCGACGCCGCGCCATCGTGTACCCCGGCGTGAACAACGACCAGTCCATGTCGGCCACCGTCACCGACACCTCGTCCTGCTCCAACACCTGCCGCAACGCCCGAACCGCCAACTCCGGCTCCAGCAAACCCACACCACGCCGCGACAACTGCTCCGCCGTATCACCCACCGCCATCGCCGTGGCCC
>NZ_JAGMUL010000159.1 GCF_019049285.1 Streptomyces sp. AC550_RSS872 | reverse complement strand
TCCTGCACACCTACAACCACCACCGCTGCCACACCGCACTCGGCGGCCACCCACCCATCACCCGCGTGAACAACCCTGCGGGTCAATACACCTAGGTCCCGCGCCCCAGCCGGCCGCCACCGCAGGTCCGATCCGGCTGTCACACCCCGCCGGTACCGTGAGGGCATGAGTCAAGGCCCCAGGTCCGGCCTCGCCGCGGTGAGCTCCGCGCTGCTGGCCATGAGCAGGCACCTCGAGGTGCGCGATGTCCTCAAGACGATCGTCGCCTCGGCCCGCGAGCTGCTCGACGCGCAGTACGCCGCGCTCGGCGTCCCGGACGACCACGGCGGCTTCGCCCAGTTCGTCGTCGACGGAGTCAGCGACGACCAGTGGAAGGCCATCGGCCCGCTCCCGCGCCAGCACGGCATCCTCGCCGCGATGCTCCAGGAGGCCAAGGTCGAGCGCCTCGCCGACGTCCGCAAGGACCCCCGCTTCGAGGGCTGGCCATCGGCCCACCCCGACATGGCCGACTTCCTGGGCCTGCCGATCCGCGACGGCGACGAGGTCATCGGCGCGCTGTTCCTGGCGAACAAGACCTGTCCCAAGCCGGAGGGAAGCTGCGGCTTCACGGCAGAGGACGAGGAACTCCTCTCCATCCTCGCCCAGCACGCCGCCATCGCCCTCACCAACGCCCGCCTCTACGAACGCAGCCGCGAACTGACGATCGCCGAGGAACGCTCACGCCTGGCCCACGAACTGCACGACGCGGTCAGCCAGAAGCTCTTCTCCCTGCGTCTCACGGCGCAGGCGGCCGCCGCCCTGATCGACCGCGACCCGGCCCGCGCCAAGGGGGAACTGCACCAGGTGGCCGCGCTCGCCGCCGAAGCCGCCGACGAACTGCGCGCCGCGGTCGTCGAGTTGCGCCCCGCGGCCCTCGACGAGGACGGCCTCGTAGCCACCCTGCGCACCCAGATCCAGGTCCTCGACCGCGCCCACACCGCGCGCGTGACCTTCGCCGGCCGCGGCGTGAAGGCTCTGCCGGCCGCCCAGGAGGAGGCCGTGCTGCGCGTCGCCCAGGAGGCCCTGCACAACGCCCTGCGGCACTCCGGAGCCGAGCACGTCGAGGTGACCCTTGACCGGCGCGGCAGCGGAGCGGTCCTGCGGGTCACTGACAACGGCAGCGGCTTCGACCCGAAGGCGATACGCCGAGCCGGACGCCACCTCGGCCTGGTCTCCATGCGGGACCGGTCGAGCGGGGTCGGCGGCACACTTGCCGTGGAATCGGCGCCCGGCAAGGGCACCACGATCGAGATGGAGGTCCCCGGTGGGTGACGCAATCAAGGTGCTGCTCGTCGACGACCACCAGGTCGTCCGCCGGGGTCTGCGCACCTTCCTCGAAGTGCAGGACGACATCGAGGTCGTCGGCGAGGCCGCCGACGGCGCCGAGGGAGTGGCCCGCGCCGAGGAACTGAAGCCGGACGTCGTGTTGATGGACGTCAAGATGCCAGGCATGGACGGCGTCGACGCCCTGCGCAAACTTCGCGAACTCGACAACCCCGCGCGCGTGCTGATCGTCACCAGCTTCACCGAACAGCGCACGGTGATCCCGGCCCTGCGCGCGGGCGCCGCCGGGTATGTCTACAAGGACGTGGACCCCGACGCCCTCGCCGGAGCCATCCGCTCCGTCCACGCCGGCCACATCCTGCTCCAACCCGAGGTCGCCGGCGCCCTGTTGTCCCAGGAGGAGGCCAACTCCGGGCAGGGCAGAGGCGGCTCTCTGACGGAGCGCGAACGCGAGGTCCTCGGTCTGATCGCGGACGGCCGCTCGAACCGTGAGATAGCCAGAGCCCTGGTGCTCTCGGAGAAGACCGTCAAGACCCACGTCTCGAACATCTTGATGAAGCTCGACCTGGCAGACCGCACCCAGGCCGCCCTGTGGGCCGTACGCCATGGCGTGACCGGCTGAAATGCTCTCCGCAGGACATGACGGACGGCAATACGGAGGGTTCCGCTCCGGACTGAGATTCATACCGTCGTGGGAATGTCCCCCGGATGGCGCATCCTTCGCGGATCTCCGCCGTTCTCCAGTGCGTGCTGCGGCGACTGCCGCGGCAATCGCAAGGAGGGCTTGAAAGTGAAGAACCTGAAGAAGGCCATGGCTGTGACGATGGTGGCGGGTGGCCTCATGGCCGCCGGTGCCGGCATGGCCTCCGCCACCGACGGCGCGCACGCCGACGGCAAGGCCGTGGGCTCCCCGGGCATCGCCTCGGGCAACCTCGTCCAGGCCCCGGTCCACATCCCGGCCAACGTCTCGGGCAACACCGTGAACGTCGTCGGCATCCTGAACCCGGCCTTCGACAACCTGGCCGTCAACGACTGACGACCACCCCGAAGCGAGCAGTGACCTCCGGCCTCCCGGCTACCCGGGAGGCCGGTCTGTCTATCCAGCCCGTCCGGTGCCTATCCAGCCCGTCCGGCGTTTGAGGACGAGGCCGTCCAGGCCGATCCGGGGGTCTGGGGGCAGAGCCCCAGAAAACGGCCACATCAACGCCGGTCACCAACCGCCGGAGGCTCACCGCACCCCCCGCTCCTGCTCCTCCACAACGGAGTTGTACGCAGCGACGAGCGCCCGCCGAGCCACCCGCTCCACCGGCCGCAACGCCTCCGCCCGAGCCCTCATCTCAGCGGAGCTGACCGCGCCCCCGTGCCCGTTCTCATAAGCCAGCGAGACCAGCAACCCCACCCGCTGCGCAAGCTCCAGCACCCGCACCGCCCGCGGCGGATACCCCGGCGCCAACATCTCCCGCCCCCGCTCGGCCCGCGCCCGATACGCATCGATCGCCGCTTCGGCCACCGGCCCCGACCCGGCGACGTCCAGCCGTGACAACACCTCCGTCGCGTCCCGCAGAGCCTCCGCGAGCTCCCGCTCGGCCTCACCCAGCGACGGCACATCCGCAGGCGGCGCCTCGCGCACGGGCAGCACATGCCAGATGACCTCGACGTGCACATCACCGCCGGGCCCGGCCTCGTACACCTCCGGCACCAGCCCGAACGCGGCGCCGTGACAGACCACCGCCTCCTCGGCATCCATCGCCCGCGCGTTGAACTCCGGCGGACCGCTCAGCCCCAGCGGATGCCCCGGCGCGGGCAGCGCGACCCGCAGCCCGCCCACCCCTAGCGCCCGCAGCCGGCCCAACGCCAGCGTGAGCCCGACGGGCGCCGACTCACCCGGCAGCCCTTCCACCCGGTGCACGGCGTCGTCCCCGACGATCTCCAGCACAGCGTCATCCGGCGAGACATGTCCGGCCAAAAGGGCATTTCCCCAAGCCGCAAGGCGTCCTGAACGTGGTTCCGAGAGCATGCCCCCACCCTAAGGACCGGACCGATGGAATGAAGCGCCCGACCGGTGGCGTAGATTTCCTAGAGGGCTGCGCCCACCGGCGCACGCGACCACCGAGACGCCGAGACGCCGACACCGGTCACACTGCAAGGGGAGACAACGCGCTCATGAGCGATGTTCTGGAGCTTCAGGACGTATCCGTGGTCCGTGAGGGCCGGGCTCTGGTGGACCAGGTCTCCTGGTCGGTCAAGGAGGGCGAGCGCTGGGTCATCCTCGGCCCGAACGGAGCCGGCAAGACCACTCTCCTGAACCTCGCCTCCAGCTACCTCTACCCCACCGCGGGCACCGCCACCATCCTCGGCGAGACCCTCGGCAAGCCCGGCACCGACGTCTTCGAGTTGCGCCCGCGCATCGGCATGGCAGGCATCGCCATGACCGAGAAGCTGCCCAAGCGCCAGACCGTCCTCCAGACCGTGCTGACCGCCGCGTACGGCATGACCGCCACCTGGAACGAGGACTACGAGGAGATCGACGAGCAGCGCGCCCGCGCCTTCCTCGACCGCCTCGGCATGAGCGACTACCTCGACCGGAGGTTCGGCACCCTCTCCGAGGGCGAGCGCAAGCGCACCCTGATCTCCCGCGCCCTGATGGCCGACCCCGAGCTCCTCCTCCTCGACGAGCCCGCCGCCGGCCTCGACCTCGGTGGCCGCGAGGACCTCGTCCGCCGCCTCGGCCGCCTCGCCCGTGACCCGATCGCCCCCTCGATGCTCATGGTCACCCACCACGTCGAGGAGATCCCGCCGGGCTTCACCCACGTCCTGATGATCCGCCAGGGCAAGGTCCTCGCCGCCGGCCCGATGGAGCTCGAACTCACCTCCCGCAACCTCTCCCTCTGCTTCGGCCTCCCGCTCGTCGTCGAACAAGTCGGCGACCGCTGGACCGCACAGGGCCTCCCGCTGTCCTGACCCACCTTTCAAACGATCGGCGCCCTGTCCGCGACAGGGCCCGCGGTCCTACCATGACCAGGTGGAAATCGACGCGTGGGTTTGGTGGTTGATCGGAGCGGCAGCGCTCGGTATCGGGCTCGTGATCACCGCGATGCCCGAACTCGGCATGCTGGCGGTGGGCGCCGTCGCCGCGGCGGCAGTCGCCGGCATCTTCGGCGGTGACGCCGTCGTCCAGGTCGTGTCCTTCGTCATCGTCTCGACCGCGCTCATCGCCGTCGTACGGCCCATCGCGAACCGACATCGCGCACAACGGCCCCAACTCGCCACCGGTATCGATGCGTTGAAGGGCAAACAGGCCGTCGTTCTGGAGCGCGTCGACGCCTCCGGCGGCCGCATCAAGCTCGCCGGGGAGATCTGGTCAGCACGCTCCCTCGACACCGACCGCGCCTACGAACCAGGCCAGGAAGTGGACGTCGTGGACATCGAGGGGGCCACGGCGATCGTCATGTGACCTCGCACGACGCAAGTGGCGCGAACGCGCCACGGGCCACGCGACGGTCTGTCAGACTCGACCAGCAAGATCTTCAACAAGCATAAGATCTGCCGAAGTTGCCGCAGCGGAGAAGGGGTACGGGGAAACGACGATGGAACCGGTCATCATCGTCCTGATCATTCTGGTGGTGTTGGTCTTCATCGCCCTGATCAAGACGATCCAGGTCATCCCGCAGGCGAGCGCGGCCATCGTCGAGCGCTTCGGCCGCTACACGCGGACCCTCAACGCGGGCCTCAACATCGTGGTCCCGTTCATCGACACCATCCGCAACCGCATCGACCTGCGCGAACAGGTCGTGCCGTTCCCGCCGCAGCCGGTGATCACCCAGGACAACCTGGTCGTGAACATCGACACGGTCATCTACTACCAGGTGACCGACGCCCGCGCCGCCACCTACGAAGTCGCCAGCTACATCCAGGCGATCGAGCAGCTCACCGTCACCACGCTCCGCAACATCATCGGTGGCATGGACCTGGAGCGCACCCTGACCTCCCGCGAGGAGATCAACGCGGCCTTGCGCGGCGTCCTCGACGAGGCGACGGGCAAGTGGGGCATCCGCGTCAACCGCGTCGAACTCAAGGCCATCGAACCCCCCACCTCCATCCAGGACTCGATGGAGAAGCAGATGCGCGCCGACCGTGACAAGCGCGCCGCGATCCTCACCGCCGAAGGTACGCGCCAGGCCGCCATCCTCACCGCCGAGGGCGAGAAGCAGTCCCAGATCCTCCGCGCCGAAGGTGAGGCCAAGGCAGCCGCACTGCGCGCGGAAGGCGAGGCCCAGGCCGTCCGCACGGTCTTCGAGGCCATCCACGCCGGCGACCCCGACCAGAAGCTCCTCTCCTACCAGTACCTCCAGATGCTCCCGAAGATCGCCGAAGGCGACGCCAACAAGCTCTGGATCGTCCCCAGCGAAATCGGCGACGCCCTGAAGGGCCTCTCCGGCGCGATGGGCAACTTGGGCGGCCTGGGCGGCGGTTCGGGCAACGGCGGATCAGCGGGCATCCCCGGCCAGGCGACCGAACGCCGAGAGAAGCCGTCCATCGACTGACGCCGAGAACGCCGTACGAAAGCAGGGCCCGCCTACTGAGGAAGGCGGGCCCTGACGCCTCCAAGGGGCGCGGGGAACTGCGCGACAAGCCACGTACAACCCGCAGCCAACGAACAACCCAAAGCCCTACGGCGATGAGTCAGGCCGCGTCCAGTGCGAGCCAATCCGGCAGCGCGGCAAGGTCGTCGGCCCCCAGCGTCAGCAACATCGCATCAGCCGGCGTCGGCTCGAACGGCTCCCGAAGCAACGGCATACCCGCCTGCTCAGGCGTCCGGTCAGCCTTCCGATGATTGTCCTCCGCACACGAGGCGACCGTATTCAGCCACGTGTCCTGCCCACCCCGGGACCGTGGCACCACATGGTCCACAGTCGTGGCCCGGCGCCCGCAGTACGCGCACCGATGCCGGTCCCGCACCAGCACACCCCGCCTCGACCACGGCGCTTGTCTTCGGAACGGCACCCGTACGTACCTGCACAGCCTGATCACCCGAGGCGCGGGTATGTCCACCGCGGCCCCGCGCATACGCAGTTCGGGGTGGGCCTGCTCGACGACGGCCTTGTCCTGAAGCACCAGAACGATGGCTCGATTCAACGTCACCGTCGACAGCGGCTCGAAGCTCGCGTTCAGTACCAGCGTGTCCCGCATTGCAGCCCACCTCCCGTGTGCACCTGCCCACCCCCTGGCGGGCTGGGATCAACTCTGGCCGGGCACGCCGAGATGGACAACGAAATAAAAAATGCCCGCCCCCGATCACTTCCATGACCAGGGGCAGGCAAACGTTCCATGAACGTCAGGCTTCGGCAGGCACCTCGTACTCAGCGATCACGTGCGCGCGTGCGATGGCGTGGAACCGCAGGTTGAACCCGACGACAGCCGGGCTTGCATCCGAGTCCGGACCGAGCTTCTCCTGATCCACGGCGTACACCGTGAACACATAACGGTGCGGGCCGTCACCCGGCGGCGGCGCGGCACCACCGAAGTCCTTCGACCCATAGTCGTTCCGCGCCTGTACGGCACCCTCCGGCAGCCCCTCGAACTTGCCGCTGCCCGCACCCACCGGCAACTCGGTCACCGAGGCCGGGATGTCGAACACGACCCAATGCCAGAACCCGCTGCCCGTAGGGGCATCCGGGTCGTAGCAGGTCACGGCGAAGCTCTTGGTCCCGGCCGGGAAGCCCTCCCAGCGCAGCTGCGGCGAGGTGTTGCCGGCGGCGTAGACCTGAGCGTCCTTGAGGGTCCCGCCGGACTCGACGTCCTCGCTCGTGAGCGTGAAGGACTGCACGGGCGGATGGAAGTCGTGGGGCAGCGGCCGCCTCTTGAGCTCGGTCACTTCGATACCTCCTGACGGAACAATGGAATCAGCAGTTCCGAGCCTAGGACCAGTTGCGCTTGCTGCCGACCTCGGACAGCCACTGGTTGAGATACGCCGCCCAGTCGGTCCCCTGGAACTCGTTCAGACCCACCTGGAACGACCGGAAGGTGTCGCTGCCCGCGCTGAACAGCCCCGGCTTCTTGTCCATCTCGAGGACGACGTCCATCGTGTGCTCGTCCGCGACGAAGCTCAACTCGACCTGGTTGATACCGCGGTACTGCTGCGGCGGGAAGAACTCGATCTCCTGGTAGAACGGCAGCTTCTGCCGCGTCCCCCGGATATGACCGCGCTCCATGTCCGCGCTCTTGAAACGGAAGCCCAGCTGGATGAAGGCGTCGAGGATCGCCTTCTGCGCGGGCAGCGGGTGCACGTTGATCGGGTCCAGGTCGGTGGAGTCCACGGCCCGCGCGATCGACAGCTCAGTCGTCACACCGATGTTCATGCCGCGCAGCGTCTGACCGTCGATCGTCGTGACCGGCGTCTCCCACGGGATCTCCAACCCGAAGGGCACCGCGTGCACGGCCCCGGCCTGGAGCTCGAAGGCGCCGCCCAGCGACATCTTCGTGAACTCGATGTCCTGCTTGTACTCAGAGTCCTGACCCTCGACCTCGACGCGCGCCTGAAGGCCCACGGACAGGCCCTCGATGTTCTGGTTCACGGACCCGCCCTGAATCCGCACCTCACCCTGGACGACACCGCCCGGAACGACGTTGACCTCCGTCAGCACCGTCTCGACCGAAGCCCCACCGGCCCCCAGGCTCGCGAGCAGCTTCTTGAACGCCATGACTCTCCTCTTTTCAGAGCGGATCCTTGATCCCTACAAACGCGATCCGGCCGTGGCCGGTTCCGCGTTCCCACCCTGGCAAGGCGCACGCCCCCTGACCACCCCGTCGCCACCACCCGTCTGCACTACCCTCGGACGGCATGATCGCGACCCCCGACCGTACGCCCTTGCCCCGGGACTTCTTCGACCGGCCCGTCCTGGAAGTCGCCCCCGACCTCCTCGGCCGCATCCTCGTACGCACCACCCCGGACGGTCCGATCGCTCTGCGCCTCACGGAGGTCGAGGCCTACGACGGCCCGAACGACCCCGGTTCCCACGCCTATCGCGGCCGCACACCCCGCAATGACGTGATGTTCGGTCCCCCCGGACACGTCTACGTCTACTTCACCTACGGCATGTGGCACTGCATGAACCTGGTGTGCGGCCCCGACGGCCAGGCATGCGCGGTCCTGCTGCGCGCCGGGGAGATCGTCGAGGGCGCCGAACTCGCCCGCACCCGTCGACTCTCGGCCCGCAACGACAAGGAACTGGCCAAAGGCCCGGCCCGCCTCGCCACCGCCCTGAATGTGGACCGCGCCTTGGACGGAACGGACGCGTGCGCCTCCGGCGAGACCCCGCTGAGGATCCTGGCCGGCACCCCGACCCCCGCCGACCAGGTACGCAACGGCCCACGCACCGGCGTGGCAGGCGACGGCGGAAACGGGGACGTCCACCCCTGGCGGTACTGGATCGCCGACGACCCCACGGTGAGCCCCTATCGAGCCCATGTCCCGAGGCGCCGCCGAAGTTGACGCGCCCAGGTGAGACGCGTAACGTAGCCCGAGCCGCTGAACCGGGTACTGCGAAGTCAGCAGCCGGAGCGGCCAACCCACTACTAACGAAACACCCTCAACGGGGTCGTATTTCGGCGTGTCCGCATGTCTGAATTCGAGTCCACAGAGCCCGATTATGAATCGAGCGAGGGAATCGGCTAACGTAGTGAATGTCGAAAGGCCGACGGACGAAAGCCCAGAGCCCAACGACACCCCCCCGACAGGGAATCGGATCGGAAAAGGATCTGATAGAGTCGGAAACGCAAGACCGAAGGGAAGCGCCCGGAGGAAAGCCCGAGAGGGTGAGTACAAAGGAAGCGTCCG
>NZ_JAGMUL010000158.1 GCF_019049285.1 Streptomyces sp. AC550_RSS872 | reverse complement strand
CCAACGCTGTACCGACCGGACGCTGACCCGCAGGTCGTGAGCGATGACCGTGTTCTCGTCGCCCTGCCTGAACCGCTCGGCCGCCTCCAACCGCAACTGCTCGCGGAAGGCCCGCCGTTCGTCGGTCAGCCCGCCCCCTTGCGCATACCTCATGCAGTCGGCATACCGCAGGGATCATGGACCGTCAGCCCATACCGACACCACGCTTTG
>NZ_JAGMUL010000001.1 GCF_019049285.1 Streptomyces sp. AC550_RSS872 | reverse complement strand
ACGATCGACGGGTGGTTCTTGTCGCGTTCGACCATGCGGGCCGCGCGGTCCAGCAGGGCCGGGGTCCAGCGGTCGTCGTCGACGGGGTTGTCGCGCCAGGCCTGCTCGACGAAGCCGTGGGTCTCCAGGTCGCACTCGTCGATGACCCAGAGGCCGTACTCGTCGCACAGGTCCAGGAAGGCGGGGTGCGGCGGGTAGTGCGAGGTGCGCACGGCGTTGAGGTTGTGCCGCTTCATCAGCAGCACGTCCTCCCTCATGGTCTCCAGATCCAGCGCGCGGCCCTTCTCGGGGTGCCACTCGTGCCGGTTGACGCCCTTGAAGAGGATCGCCCTGCCGTTGACCTTGATCAGGCCGTCCTCCAGGACGACCGTACGGAAGCCGATCCGCAGCGGCACGCGCTCGCCGGCCGTGACCAGCTCGGCGTCGTACAGCTTCGGCGTCTCCGCCGACCACGGCTCGACCGCGACCGTTACCGACTCGCCGGTCGCGACATCGATGTCCAGGGCGGGAACGGAAACCCGCCCGTCGACGTCGGAGTCGACGCGCAGGGTGCCCTCGCCCGTGACGTGGTCGTAGGAGGCGTGCACGAAGAAGTCGCCCGCGCTGCCCGGCGGACGGTGCAGCAGGGTGACGTCACGGAAGATGCCCGGCAGCCACCACTGGTCCTGGTCCTCCAGGTACGAGCCCGCCGACCACTGGTGCACCCGCACGGCGAGCACGTTCCCGGCCGGCTTCAGCAGCTCCCCGACCGCGAACTCGTGCGGCAGCCGGGAGCCCTTGAACTCGCCGAGCTCCGTGCCGTTCAGCCAGATACGGGCGCAGGACTCCACGCCGTCGAAGCGCAGCACGGCGCCACCATCCGCCAGGTCCGGCCAGTCCTCGGGGAGGTCGAAGACCCGCAGGTGGTCCCCGGTCGGGTTCTCCGTCGGGACATGCGGCGGGTCGACCGGGAAGGGGTAGAGGTGGTTGGTGTAGATGGGCGAACCGAACGCGCCGTCTCCCTGGAGGACCCAGTGGCCGGGGACCGTGACCTCGGCCCAGTCCCCGGCGTCGTACCCCTCCTCGGCGAACGAGTCGTCCTCGGCGTCGGCGGTCGCCGACAGCCTGAAGCGCCAGCTGCCGTTGAGGGACAGGGACTTCGCGTCCGAGGTGGCGTACCAGGCCCGGGGCGCGAGGACCCCGGTGCCGGGCGAGACGTCCTCGACGTAGTCGGCGGAGGGGGTGGTGCGGAAAGACATCGGTCTCCAGCTCTTGAGAGGAAGGCGTCAGCCCTTGATGCCGGTCTGTGCGATCCCCTGCACCAGCCAGCGCTGGAGGAAGAGGAACACGAACACCAGGGGCAGGATGGAAACGGCCGTGGCCATGAAGATCAGATGGAAGACGACGGTCTGGTTGGTCATATAGCTGGACAGCGCCACCTGCACGGTCCACGAACTCGGATCCTGCCCGATGACCAGCGGCCACAGGAAGGCGTTCCAGCCCGCGATGAAGGTGATGGTCGCCATCGCCGCGAAGAAGTTCAGCGAGTTGGGTACGACGACACGCCAGTACGCGCCCCAGTAGCCCAGGCCGTCCATGCGTGCCGCCTCCTCCAGCTCCTTGGGGAATCCCAGGAAGTACTGCCGAAAGAGGAAGCAGGTGAAACCGCTGAACAGGCCCGGAATGATCAGGCCACGGTAGGTGTCCACCCAGCCGAGCGAGGAGACCAGCACGAAGCTCGGTACGAAGGTGACCGCGGTCGGGACCATCAGGGTGCCGAGGACCGCGTAGAACACCTTGTTGGCGTGCTTGTACGGGATACGGGCCAGGCCGTAGCCCGCGAGGGAGCACACCAGCAGGACGCCGACGGTGTGCAGGGTGGCCACGACCGCCGAGTTCCACAGGGACTGGGCGAAGGGGACCGTCTCGTCGGTGAAGAGCTCGCTGATGTTGCCCCACTGGATGTCCGTGGGGAAGAACTTCCAGTTCTCTCCGGTGATCTCGGCGTCGGTGGAGAGCGCGTTGCGGACGAGGATGTAGAACGGGATCAGGAAGAGGAAGGCGGCGACGCCCGTGGCGATGTAGAGGCCGGTGGAGCTCATCACGCCGCCACCGCGCCTGACCCGGCTGGGGCTGTCCGACTTCGGTGCGGACTTGCGCACCTTGGGGATGGTGGAGGTCACTTGGACTCGTCCCCCCTTCCGAAGCCCATGATCTTGCCCTGGAGCAGGGTCACGGCACAGATCAGCACGGTCAGAATGAGCGCGCCCGCGCTGCCGGCGCCGTAGTCCTGGCTCTCGCCCAGGGCCTTGTAGTACAGCTCGACGAGTGGCGGGCGGCCCCAGGTGGTCTTCGACAGCAGGTTGAAGAACTCGTCGAAGGCCTGGTAGGCGGCGACGAGCAGCAGCAGGATCACCGCGGTGGACGTGGCACGCAGCTGGGGCAGGGTGATGTACAGGAAGGTCTGCCAGCCCGACTTGGCGCCGTCGATGGCGGCGGCCTCGTACAGCTCGTCCGGGATGTTCTGGAGCGCGGCGATGAACAGGATCATGTAGAAGCCGGACTGGAGCCACAGTCGGGCGGTCACGATGACCAGCCAGTACCAGGGCGGGTTGGGGTCGATCAGCCAGGCGATGTTCTCGATCCCGAACCAGCCGAGGACCGTGTTCATCAGGCCGAAGCGGACCCCGCTGAAGATGGACATCTTCCAGATGAGCGACGCGGCGACATAGCTGACCGCGGTCGGCAGGAAGAAGACCGACCGGAAGAACGCCCGCATGAAGCGCATCCGGTTCACCAGCAGGGCGAGGCCCAGCGACAGCGCCCAGGTGGTGGGCACGATGAACGCGGCGAAGAGGGTGAAGGTGCCGAGCGAGCCGACGAAGTCGTCGTTCGTCAGCATGTACGTGTAGTTGTCGAACCCGACGAACTTGTCCGGTGTGACGGTGAAGCGGGCCTCGAAGAAGCTCAGCCAGAGGCTCCAGAGGATCGGCGTGTAGACGAAGATCGCCAGACCGATCAGAAACGGCCCGGTGAAGAGCCAGAAGGTGAAGGTGGGGCTGGACCGCAGACCCCGCCGCGGCTTGGCCGACGAGGCCTTCGCCGTGGCGGAGCTCGCGAGGTCGAGCTTGGTGGTCGTCGACATGTCGTGGTCCGTCCCGCGGCCTATCCGAACAGCTTCTTGAGCTCGCGGTTGACGGCCGCGTCGCACTTGTCCAGGGCGGCCTCCGGGTCCATGTTCTTGCGGACGCAGTTGGCGAAGACGTCCTCGAAGGCGGTGCGCATGGCCTGGGTCCAGCCGATGTTGTCGAAGTGCCCGAACTCGTTGAAGAGCCGGACGCCCTCAGCGGCGTTGCCCGACTTGAGCTTGGTGGCCTCCTTGGCGAGCGAGGCGCGCGGCGGGATGTGGAAGCCGTAGGAGGTGGCCCAGTCCTCCTGGTACTCCTTCTGGTCGATCCACAGCCACTTGACGTACTCCTTGGCCGCGTCGGCGTTCTTCCCCTTGGCGTTGACGAACATCGACCAGCCGCCGTTGTAGACCGACGCCTTTCCGGAGTCCGTGACCTTCGGGAAGGGGAAGACCCCCCAGTCGTCGCCGAGCGCGTCCTGGATCGCCGGCATCGCCCACATACCGCAGAACTGGATGGCGCACAGGCCCTGGTTGAACGAGGAGGGGTCCCACGACTCGGTCGGGGCGCCGAGGAGCAGATCGCCGCTGGTGAACAGCGTGCGCATCTTCTTCAGACCCTCGACGACAGCGTCCGTGTGATAGGCGATCTCGTTCTTCTCGTCGAGGTGCTGGGCGCCGGCCGACCAGATCAACGTGTCGTTGACGCTGTGCAGGTCGTTGCCCATGTACAGGCCCTTGACCTTGCCGGTGGTCAGCTTGGCCGCGGCCTCCATCAGCTCGTCGAGCGTGGTCGGCACCTCGACCCCCGCCTTCTCCAGCATCGACTTGCGGTAGAAGAAGAACTGCGGGTCGTCGATCATCCGGACGCCGTATATCTTCCCGTCGACCGTGTGCGACTTGATGTCGGCCGGATTGAAGTCGTCCTTGACCGGGTTGATGATGTCGGTCAGGTCGGCCACCTGGCCGCTCCTGACCATCTGGATCTGCGGGTGGAACTCGAACAGGTCCGGCGCGTTGTCGGTGAGCAGGGCCGAGAAGAGCTTGCTCTCGAAGTCGTTGCTGGTGATCCACTGCGTGGACACGTTGGCTTCCTTGTACGCCTTCGCGTACCGCTTGATGGCCTGCTCGGTGCCCGGCTCACCGTATGCGTGGAACATCTGCACGAGGCTGGTGCCCGAGCCCGACCCGCCGCCGCGGCCGTTGTTGCTGCCGCACGCGGCCAGCCCGCCGGCGGCGGCCAGACCGAGCGCGGCCCGGAGTGCGGTGCGGCGGTCGAAGTTCCTGTTGCTCAATGCCGACATGCTGACGTCCTTGTCTCGAGTGCGGCTGCGGCTCTGCGCCCGTTGCCTGTGGCTGGAGCGGCTCAGCGCCAGTTGGCTCAAAGGGGGTTGCGGTGCGGGACGTTAACCTTCGGCTAAGGCTTCGGCAAGGGGTTGGGCGAAGTCTGAGCGAAGCGTTGCGCAACGTTCGGCATGCCGGACGTGCGGGGGTGCTAGGAAGGCGGTGCGGTACGGCTCCTGGCGGGCGCGGTGGTCCGCTTCGCCTGCCTCTGTCCCACGGACTGCAAGGCCCCCTCCAGCGCGAACGTGGCCGCGCCCAGGCACACCGGGTCGGTGGGGATGGGGGAGAGGACGATCCGGGTGGCGGCCATCGGCCGGGGCAGCGCGTGCCGGGCGACGGCCTCGCGCACCTCGGTGACCAGCGGTTCGCCCAGGGCGGCCGCGACCCAGCTGCTGAGCACCACCACTTCCGGGTTGAACAGGTTGACCAGGTCCGCGATGCCCGCGCCGAGGTAACGGACGGTGTCGCGCAGCGCCTTGAGCGCCACCGGGTCGCGTCCCCGCACTCCCCGGGCGAGCGCGTCGATGGTGGCCGTCTGGTCCTCCGGATGCAGCAGCGCGCTGTCCGCGCTCAACTCCCGCAGGGTCAGCATGATCCCGGACGCGCCGACGTAGGCCTCCACACAGCCGTGCCTTCCGCACCGGCACAGCCGGCCGTCCAGGACGATCGTGGTGTGGCCCCACTCTCCGGCGCTGTTGCTGACGCCCCGGTGCAGCCCGCCGCCCAGGACCAGCCCCGCGCCCACACCGGTGCCGAGGTTGACCACCACGGCGTCCCCGCTCCCGCGTGCCGCCCCGAACCACCGCTCGGCCACCGCGCTGGCCCGCAACGGGTTGTCCAGGTACAGCGGGTAGGCGATGTGCTCGGTGAGCAGCTCCAGCAGCGGCACGTCGTGCCAGTCCCAGTTGGGTGCGTACTCGGAGATGCCGGTGGCCCGGTCCACCTGCCCCGGCACGCTCACGCCGACGCCGAGGACGCGCGCGCCCTCGATGCCGGCCTGCGCGACCACCGAGCCGACGGCGGCGGCGACATGCCCCACCACCTGCTCGGGGAGGCTCTCCCCGGGGCGGACGTCCTCGTCGGCGCGGGCCAGCACGTTCAGCCCGAGGTCGAACAGCTCGACATGGACGTACGTCTCCGCGATGTCGACACCGATCAGGGCGCCGCCGGACGCGTTGACGGCCACGAGCCCGCGGGGACGGCCGCCGGCCGAGTCCTCGAACCCGACCTCCGTGATCATGCGGAGGTCGAGCAGCTCGCCCACGAGGGTGGCGACGGTGGCGAGACTGAGCCCGGTGGCGGCCGCCAGCTCCTGCCGGGAGGTGGGCGACGCGGCGATGATCTGGCGCAGCACCTCGTAGCGATTGGCGGTGCGGATGTCGCGTGATGTGCGCTTCACCGGGCGTGTCCTCCGTCCCTTCGCTCAAGCCGGGGCTGTCGTCGGCACCGGCGCGGCGCAAGGCTATGGCGTGCGGAGGCTTTCGACAAGGGGTTAGGAAAGGGGGTTTACGAAGTCTTCCAAGGCTTCACTCACCCAGTATGTCCTGCACGAAGGCGTTGGTGAATTTCCGACCCGGGTCCAGCGCCCGCGCCAGTGCCCGGAAGTCGGCCAGCCGCGGATACCGTCCGCGCACCACCTCCGACGGCACCGTGAACACCTTCCCCCAGTGCGGGCGCGGCTCGAATCCGTCCAGCGCCGCCTCCAGCCGCCGCACCACCGGCAGTACGGCCGCGGTGTCCTCGATCCAGGTGAAGTGCAGCGCCACCGTGTCCCGCCCGTACGAGGGGCTCAGCCACTGGTCGTCGGCGGCGACCGTGCGCACCTCGCAGGTCTGGAGCACGGAGGCGACCGTCTCCCGGATCCCGTCGATCGCACGCAGCGCGTCCACGGCGTACTCGCGCGCCAGCAGGTACTCCGACTGGAGCTCGGCCCCGCTGCTCGGCGTGAACTCCGCCCGGAAGTGCGGGAGCCGCTCGTGCCACGGTCCCGGCACACCGAACTGCTCCGTGCAGTTGACCGCGGGCATCCCCGGCACCGGGTGCAGCTTCTCGGTGGCGGGCGCGGCCCACGGGAAGTCCGGCAGCGGCTGGTCGGTACGCCGCTTGAGCCACACCTGCCGAAAGCCCGGCGCCCGCCAGTCGGTGAACAGGCTCACGCTGTACGCCGACGCCATCACCGTCCCGAAGGCCGCCGAGTCCAGCCCGTCCAGCGGCAGTTCGGTGAGGACATGCTGCTCGACGTCGAAGGACGGCTCCAGATCGAGGGTGAGCGCCGTGACGACACCGAGGGCGCCCAGCGAGGTGACGGCACCGCCGAACCGTTCGTCGTCCCGCCCCATGACCACCACCGATCCGTCCCCCGTGACCAGCTCCACCTCCCGCACGGACGAGGCCAGCGCGCCGTTGCCGACGCCCGACCCGTGCGTACCGGTGGCGACCGAGCCTGCCACCGAGATGTGCGGCAGGGACGCCATGTTGGGCAGCGCGAGCCCGTGCGCGTACACCGCGCGGGCGAGCTCGGCGTACCGTACGCCGCCCGAGACCCGGACCGTACGGGCCGTGCGGTCCACGTCGATCACCGGCGGCAGACCGGCGATCGACAGCAGGAGGCCCTCGGGGCCCGGCTCGGCGATCGGGTTGAACGAGTGCCCGCTGCCCAGCACCCGCACCCTGGCGCTCCCGGCCACCAGCGCGCCGATCGCGTCGAGCGAGTACGGGCGGTGCAGTTCCTTGGCGGTGTACATGATGTTGCCCGCCCAGTTGGTGATCGACTCCGTCATCCCTCGCCGTCCTTCAAGGTGAGTGCGTGTGCATTGACCCTCTCATCTGCGGTTGCCTACGGTGGATACCGCTGTAGAGACCGCTTTCTCACCCCCCCTTTCACCGAGCCGGAGGCCACGTCCTTGACCCAGCGGCCGTACGCCATGTTCGCCATGTCCGCCGAGAACGTGCCGCAGGTCTTCCCGCCGGAGGTGCTGGAGCGGCTGCGGAGGTCGGTGGACATCGATCCCGACCTGGTGGCCGAGGACTTCACGGCCCCGGCCCCGCGCGTCACGGACGCGCTCGCCCGCACCGAGATCCTCGTCACCGGCTGGGGCTGCCCCCGCCTCGACACGGCCCTCCTCGACGCCGCGCCCAGGCTGCGGGCGGTGCTGCACTCGGCCGGCTCCGTCAAGGGCCTCGCCACGCCCGAGCTGTGGCGGCGGGGCATCGCGGTGAGCTCGGCCGCGGTCGCCAACGCCGTGCCGGTCGCCGAGTACACCCTCGCCATGATCCTGGTCGCCGGGAAGGACCTCTTCGCCGCCCGCGACCGGCTGCGCACCGAGCGCGCCTTCCCCGGCTGGGGGCTCGTCCCCGGCATCGGCAACCACGGCCGCCGGGTCGGAGTGATCGGGGCCTCGCGCATCGGCCGCCGCGTGATCGAACTCCTGCGCCCCTTCGACCTGCGCGTGAGCCTCACCGACCCGTACGTCGACGAGGCCGGCGCCGCCGAGCTGGGCGTACCCCTGCTCGCCCTGGACGATCTGCTGCGCACCTCGGACATCGTGACGGTCCACGCCCCCGAGACCCCCCAGACCCACCACCTCGTCGGGCCGCGCGAGCTGTCCCTGATGCCCGACGGCGCGGTCCTGATCAACACCGCGCGCGGCGGCCTGCTCGACCACGACGCCCTGATCGCCGAACTCCGCACCGGCCGTCTCTCGGCGATCCTCGACGTCACCGACCCCGAGCCGCTGCCCGCCGACTCGTCCCTGTACGACTTGCCGAACGCCTTCATCACTCCGCACCTCGCCGGCTCGCAGGGGAATGAGGCGGCCCGGCTGGGCCTCGCGGTCGTGGAGGAGGCGGAACGGCTCGGCGCCGGGCAGCCGTTGGCCCACGGGGTCGTCCGGTCCGAACTGGAACGCATGGCGTGACGGCTGGTTGTTTTCGCCCCCGCCGCCCTGCCCGTCCCGTCCCGTCCCGTCCCCGGGGCCCCGCCCCGGACCTCGCTCCTCAAACGCCGGAGGGGCTGGATTTACCGGCCCGGCGTGCATCTTTCAGCCTGTCCGGCGTTTGAGGACGAGGCCCGGAGGGCCGACAGCGGGGGTCTGGGGGTGCTGCCCCCAGGGACGGGACGGGCAGGGGCGGCGGGGGCGAGAGACACCCCTCGGAGGGACCCGGCGCCGCGCACGCCCGGGCCGGGGCATACCGTGAGCAGTCGTACGCCTGAGCCGGGAGGAGATTACGGATGGGCAGCCGCACCGCACTGGTCGAGGATCTGATGGAGCGATTCCCGCACGTTCCGCGGGAAGCCGTCTTCAAGGAGGACCTGCTCCGGGGCGGCGTGGCCTTCGACCCGTCCGCCCTCAGCGACAACGAGGGCGGTGAGGTCAAGCCGAAGTCGTACTTCATCTTCTCCTTCGACCACGGCACCCTGCCCGAGCTCGGCGAGGCCGCGCTGCGGCGCCCCCCGGAGGAGATCATCCTCACCGGCGGGCCGTACGACCTGCGGCGCACCGTCGTCTCCGTGCGCGTGAACCCGTCCTCGCCGTACCGGGTCGCGGCGGACGACGACGGCATGCTCGGCCTCTACCTCGACGGCAAGCGCATCGCCGACGTCGGGGTGCCCCCGATGCCGGAGTACTACCGGCACAAGCTCGCCAACGGGAAGTCCGTCATGGAGGTCGCCCCGACCATCCAGTGGGGCTACCTCATCTACCTCACCGTCTTCCGGGTGTGCCAGTACTTCGGCGCCAAGGAGGAGTGCCAGTACTGCGACATCAACCACAACTGGCGCCAGCACAAGGCGGCGGGCCGGCCGTACACCGGTGTGAAGGACGTCGAGGAGGTCCTCGAAGCCCTGGAGATCATCGACCGGTACGACACGGCGAAGGCGTCCACCGCCTACACCCTCACCGGCGGCGCGATCACCAAGACCGTCTCCGGTCGGGACGAGGCCGACTTCTACGGCCACTACGCCAAGGCCATCGAGGAGCGCTTCCCGGGCCGCTGGATCGGCAAGGTCGTCGCCCAGGCGCTGCCGCGCGACGACGTGCAGCGGTTCAAGGACTACGGCGTGCAGATCTACCACCCCAACTACGAGGTGTGGGACGAGTACCTCTTCAAGATGTACTGCCCCGGCAAGGAGCGTTACGTCGGCCGGGACGAGTGGCACAGGCGGATCCTCGACTCGGCGGACGTCTTCGGCGCGCGCAACGTGATCCCCAACTTCGTGGCGGGCGTCGAGATGGCCGAGCCCTTCGGGTTCAGGACGGTCGACGAGGCCATCGCGTCCACCACCGAGGGCCTGCGCTTCTTCATGTCGCACGGCATCACGCCCCGGTTCACCACCTGGTGCCCCGAGCCCACGACCCCGCTCGGCAAGGCCAACCCGCAGGGCGCCCCGCTGGAGTACCACATCCGCCTGCTGGAGGCGTACCGCGCCACCATGGACGACTTCGGCCTCTCCTCGCCCCCCGGCTACGGCCCGCCCGGCCCCGGCCGCGCGGTGTTCTCGGTCAGCTCCTTCATGGACAGCCTTCCGGCGCGGGAGTCCGCGAGGGCGGAGGATTCCACGGCGGCGGAGAATTCCACGGCGGTATAGGTGAGACAGACGGGGCCCGCGTCCGTACAAGTGACTGGAGTTGTCAGGGCGCGCGGTCTGTCATGACAACTGAACACGGCGCTTGTCAGTTGTGTCGGAAGCGTGAAAGGCTCATGGCCTGCCGCGAGGTTTCCCCCAACTCCACTGCCAATATGGCGAGTTGACCTCGCACGTGGATGCAGGAGACTCATGCCCGACCTGCCGACCCCCCAGGACGCCACCGAGGCAGCGCTGTTCTCCGAGTGCTGGGACGCCGTGCTGTCGTACTCCGACCTGTGCACGGCCGGCTCCGCCGCGGCCAACCAGCTGGCCACGGAGGCGTTTTCGACCGGCATACGCGAGGCCCGCGACTCCGAAGCCGGGACCCTGCGCAGCGCCGGCCGCCGCCCGCCCCGACTGCCCCGCATACCCCTGCTGCTGACCGCCGTACGCACCACGGCGTCCGCCTGGGAGGAGAGCGGACAGGGCCACATGCTCGACCCCGACCTGCGCCTGTGGCTCAACTCCGAGAAGGCCGCCCGCTACTCCGGCCCTCCGCTCCAGCGCCCGCTCGCGCTGCGCGGACTGCGCGACATGCAGGAACCGGACGCGGCCCTGCTGTGGCTGGCCGAGGTGGAGGCGCTGCCGCTGCACGGCGTGGCCCGCCGGCTCGGCCTCGACCCGGCGACCGTGTCCGACGAACTCACTCAGGTCCGCGGCCTGTTCCGGGACCGCTGCCGGCGCAACCATCTCGACACCCCGATGGACGCGCGCTGCCGCAGCTACGCCCGCCTCCTCGACGCCGTCACCCGCTCGACCGGCGCCGACGCCCCCGGAGACCTCTCCCGCCACCTCGCCACCTGCGTCCCGTGCGCCGAGGCCGCCGCCTGTCTGCGGCTGAACGGCTCCGGGCTGCCCGCGGCCCTCGCGGGCGGGGTGCTCGGCTGGGGCGGCCTCGCCTACCTGGAGCGCCGCCGCAGAGCCGCCGAGGTGCGCCTCGGCGCCGGACGCCCCGACCCGGTCGACGCCGGCCCGCCGAACCCCGGCGCGCACAAGGCGCGCGTCGTACGCAACGGCCTCCTGGTCGCCGCCGTCCTCGTCTCCGTGCTCGCCCTCGCGGTGTCGATCATGCCTGCCGGCTCCACCGGCGACGGCGGCACGGCGGGCGGCGACCCCTCCGACCGCCAGCCGGTCGCCGACCCCGGCTTCACCCTGCCGGTCACCGCCACCCAGTCCTCCGAGGACTCCCCGGGCCCGTCGGACAGCGCCACCGACGCCGAGGACTCGCCCGACCCGAAGAAGCCGGACCCCGGACCGCAGGGCACCACGTCGTCCTCGTCCGCCACGGCCGGTGAGAGCGACCCGGACCGCCCTGACCCGTCCGCGAGCGAACCCGTGACGTGCAGTGTCGACTACGACCTGGTCAACGAATGGCCCGACGGCTTCCAGGCCACCATCACCGTCACCACCGAACGCGCGCTCGACGACTGGCGCGTCGCCTGGTCCTTCCGCGACGGCCAGGAGGTCGGCCAGATGTGGGACGCGAGCTTCGCCCAGAACGGCGACCGGGTCACCGCTACCGCCGCGGACTACAACAAGACCGTCCCCGCCGGCGGCGAGCTCGCCTTCGGGTTCCTCGCCTCCCGGGAGGGCGCGAACTCCCCGGCGTACGACTTCACGCTGAACGGACACGACTGCGGGTGAGCACGACTGTGCGTAAAACCGTTTGACGGGCCTTCCGGGGGCCGGGCTAGAGTGACGGAAGATCAGGGCGGTGGCCGAAGGCCGCCGCCGCCGAGCGGACGTGAGTGAGGAGGTGTCGACCGATGGCTGTCATTGCGACGAGCGCTGCCCGCATTCAGTTCATCAAGTCCACCTCCGTGGCCCTCGGCTGATCACACCTCACCTTCTCCGCGTCCTGTGCACGCGGCTGCCGGGGCCACCCTTGTGAAGGGTCACCCGTTGACTTCCACCTCTGTTTTCTCCGCGTTGGCTCCCTACGGCTGGGATTCCGCCTGGGCCGACGCGTTCACCCCGTACGACGCCGAAGGGCTGCTGCCCGGGCGGGTCGTACGGGTCGACCGCGGACAGTGCGACGTCGTCACCGCCGACGGTGTCGTACGGGCGGACACGGCGTTCGTCACGCCGCACGATCCGATGCGGGTCGTGTGCACCGGTGACTGGGTCGCCGTCGAACCGGCCGGGAACCCGCAGTACGTACGCGCGTATCTGCCGCGCCGTACCGCCTTCGTACGCTCCACCTCCTCCAAGCGGTCCGAGGGGCAGATCCTCGCCGCCAACGTCGACCACGCCGTCGTCGCCGTCTCGCTGGCCGTCGAACTCGACCTCGGTCGGATCGAACGGTTCCTGGCCCTGGCCTGGGAGTCCGGCGCACAGCCCGTCGTCGTGCTCACCAAGGCCGACCTCGTGCCGGACGCGGTGACGCTCTCGCACCTCGTGCGGGACGTGGAGACCACGGCGCCGGGTGTGCCGGTGCTGACCGTCAGCGCGCTGGACGGGGACGGACTCGACGTCCTCGTCGCGGTCGTCTCCGGCGGTACGTCCGTGCTGCTCGGACAGTCCGGGGCGGGCAAGTCGACGCTGGCGAACGCGTTGCTCGGCGAGGACGTGATGGAGGTCCAGGCCGCGCGCGACGTCGACGGCAAGGGCCGTCATACGACCACCACGCGCAACCTGCTCGCGTTGCCCGGTGGCGGCGTCCTCATCGACACCCCGGGGCTGCGGGGCGTCGGCCTCTGGGACGCCGAGGTCGGCGTCGGCCAGGTGTTCTCGGAGATCGAGGCGCTGGCCGAGCGGTGCCGCTTCCATGACTGTGCGCATGAGAGTGAGCCGGGTTGCGCGGTGCGCTCCGCTCTCGACTCCGGTGAGCTGCCCGAACGGCGGATGGAGAGCTACCGGAAGCTGATGCGGGAGAACCAGCGGATCGTGGCCAAGACGGATGCGCGGCTGCGGGCCGAGATCAGGCGGGACTGGAAGCGCAAGGGAGCCGAAGGGCGCGCCGCGATGGAGGCGAAGAGGGGGAGGTGGCGGTAGCGCCTGGCGGTGTGCCTCGTCTGTTGGGGGCGACCGCGGGTTCGTTGCGGCTGGTCACGCAGTTCCCCGCGCCCCTCATGGCATCGCAGCACCGTGTCCGATATCCGCCAGCCGCATCCTCGAACCTGGCCCACACTGGACGGTGTGATGGACGAAGACACCAGGTACGAGGCCGTACGCAGTCGTGACGCCCGTTTCGACGGCGAGTTCTTCTTCGCCGTCGAGACGACCGGCATCTACTGCCGCCCCAGCTGCCCGGCGGTGACGCCGAAGCGGTCGAACGTGCGGTTCTTCGCGACGGCCGCCGCCGCGCAGGCATCGGGTTTCCGGGCCTGCCGGCGGTGCCGGCCGGACGCCGTGCCCGGGTCCGCCGAGTGGGACGTCCGGGCCGACGCCGTCGGGCGGGCCATGCGGCTGATCGGCGACGGCACCGTCGACCGTGAAGGAGTCGCCGGGCTCGCCGCGCGGCTCGGATACAGCCCCCGGCAGGTGCAGCGGCAGCTGACCGCCGAGCTCGGCGCCGGGCCGGTGGCCCTCGCCCGGGCCCAGCGGGCGCACACCGCGCGTGTGCTGCTCCAGACCACCGAGCTGCCGATCACGGAGATCGCGTTCGCCGCGGGGTTCGCCAGCGTGAGGCAGTTCAACGACACGATCCGGGCCGTCTACGCCTCGACCCCGAGCGCGCTGCGCGCCGCCGCGCCCACCGGTGGCCGCCCGTCCCGGCGTACGGCCACCCCGTCGGCCGGGATCCCCCTGCGACTCGCCCACCGCGGCCCCTACCAGGCCGGTGCCGTCTTCGATCTGCTGGCCCGCGAGTCCGTCCCCGGCATCGAGGACGTCTCCGGCCCGCCCGGCCGCCGCACCTACCGCCGCACCCTCCGGCTGCCCCACGGCACCGCCATCGTCGCGGTGGAGGAGCGGCTGGGCGGTAGCGGACGGCACGCGGGTGCAGCTCACCCCGGCGGCTGGCTCGACGCCCGCCTGCATCTCACCGATCCCCGCGACCTGACCACCGCCGTCCACCGCCTGCGGCGGCTGTTCGACCTGGACGCCGATCCGTACGCCGTCGACGAGCGGCTCGGCGCCGACCCCCGGCTCGCTCCGCTGGTCGCCGTGCGGCCGGGGCTGCGGTCGCCCGGGACCGCCGACGCGGAGGAGCTGGCCGTACGGACGCTCGTGGGGCCCGAGCGGGCCGAGACGCTCGTGCGGCGGTACGGGAAGGTGCTCGACGCGCCCTGCGGCGGCCTCACGCATCTGTTCCCCGAGGCGGCCGTCCTCGCCGAGGCCGAGCCGCACGGACCCCTGGGCGCGCTCACCGCCGCCCTCGCGGACGGTGCCGTACGGCTGGACCCGGGCGCCGACCGGGACGAGGCCGAGGAGGCGCTGCTCGCGCTGCCCGGGCTGGACGCCCGTACCGTCGCCGTCATCCGGACCCGTGCCCTCGGCGACCCGGACGTCGCACCGCCCGGCGTCGACGCCCCCGACAGTTGGCGCCCCTGGCGCTCCTACGCATCGCGACACCTGTGCACAGCAGGGGAGCTGGAGTAACCATGATTGTCCCGACGACCACGCACTGGACCGAGGTCGACAGCCCCGTCGGCCCGCTCCTCCTCACCGCCGATCCCGCCACCGGCGCCCTGACCTCCCTCTCCGTGCCGGGCCAGAAGGGCGGCCGTACCGTCCAGGAGGGCTGGCGGCACGACCCCGCGCTCTTCCGGGCCGCCGAGGAACAGCTCGCCGCCTACTTCGCTGGTGAACTCAAGGAGTTCCAGCTGGAGTTGAGCACAGGCGGCAGTGAGTTCCGGGAGCGGGTCTGGGCCGCCCTCGACACCGTTCCCTACGGGGCGACCACGACGTACGGCGAGATCGCCGCGCGGATCGGCGCCTCCCGTGCCGCCGTACGGGCCGTCGGCGGCGCGATCGGCGCCAACCCGCTGCTGATCGTCCGCCCCTGCCACCGGGTGATCGGGGCCGACGGCTCCCTGACCGGGTACGCGGGCGGCCTCGACCGCAAGGTGCGGCTGCTCACACTGGAGGGCCGGCTCCAGGGGGCCTCGTCCCTCTTCTAGTCCGTCGGGAGTCCCCAGCGTGGCGCTTCCTCGCTCGGCCGCACCGGCGCGATCGTCAGGTCCGGGCGGTCGCCCCGCGCCGTGATCAGCGCCGAGTCGCCCTCCCCGCAGGGGAGCGGATCGTGCCCTCGCCCGCATCGGAGACAGGTCTGCCCAGGTGGCCGGGAGCGCCGGGAAGACGCGGAACATCCCGCCCAGGACTGGCAGACCATGTCGTTCAGGGACTGCGCCGCCGACAGCGGTGTCTCGATGACCGGCATCAGCCCCAGATCACCGCCCCCACCCACGCCCCCGCGATCAACTGGCATGTGAACAGCTCCGCCAGCACGCTCGACCCGCCCGACCGCATCGCCGTCCGCAACGCGGCCCTCGCCTCGCCGTGGCGGCCGAGCCGGAGTCGTTCCGCGAGGTAGACGCCGGCCATGAAACCGGGGATCGAGCCGAGCACGGGGATCAGGAAGAAGCCCAGGAACGATCCCGTTCCGGCGTACACCACCACGCGCCGGCCCGCCCAGCTCGGGCGCAGTCGGCGCGGCGGCAGCGCCCAGCGCACCACCTGGGAGAGGAGCAGCGCGACGGTGGCCCCGACCAGCACCCACCAGGCGACCGGCTGGGGGTCCTGCAAGGCCCACCACATGACCGCGGCCCACACCAGCCACGACCCCGGGACACCGGGCACCAGCACTCCGCAGAGGCCGAGCAGGAGGACCAGGCCGACCAGCACGAGGTCCCACACTCCCATCTGACCAGAGTGCCGGAGCCCGCGAGAGCGCGCAGATCAGCCTTGTCGCGGCAGGTGCGACCCCCGGTCACCCCCGCCGCCCCCGCACCCCGTCACCCCCGCCGCCCCCGCACCACGTCACCGCTGCCGTCCCGCCCCCGTCACCCCTGCCGCTCCCGAGCCACCCTTGCC
>NZ_JAGMUL010000018.1 GCF_019049285.1 Streptomyces sp. AC550_RSS872 | reverse complement strand
GGGTGGGTGGGTGGGTGGGTGGGTGGGTCGGTGCCGCGCCGGGGGGTGTCCGTCCTCGGTCCGGTGGCCGGCGTTGCGCGAGAGGTCCTGTTCCTTGACACCGGACCCTGCGGGCGGACACCCCCCGACACGTCCCCTTCGCGCCGCGGGCGACTGCGGCCCGGTGGGGCCATCGCCCCATCCCGCCCCCGACGGGCGGATGATGCCGGATGCGCGATCAACGGCCGGTGGGGGCTGGTCGCGCAGTTCCCCGCGCCCTTCAACCCACCCGCGGGCCCGGACACCTCCAGCCCGTCCGGCGTTTGAGGACGAGGCCGTTCAGGCCGACGGGAGTCCAGGGGCGGAGCCCCCTGGCGGGGTGGAAGGGGCGGAGCCCCTGGGGATGGGACGGGTAGGGGCGGCGGGGGCGAGGAAAGCGGCGGGTCACATTCGGGAGACGTTGCGTTCGTAGACGAGACGGAGCCCGATCAGGGTCAGCCAGGGTTCGTGTTCGTCGATGACGGAGGATTCGCCGAGGACCATGGGAGCCAAACCGCCCGTCGCGATGACGGTGACCTCGTCGGGGTCGTCGGCCAGTTCACGGGCCATGCGGTTGACCACGCCGTCGACCTGGCCCGCGAAGCCGTAGATGATGCCGGACTGCATGGCCTCGACCGTGTTCTTGCCGATGACGCTGCGCGGCCGGGCCACCTCGATCTTGCGGAGTTGGGCGCCGCGGACGCCGAGGGCCTCGACGGAGATCTCGATGCCGGGGGCGATGACCCCGCCGATGTACTCGCCGCGCGCGCTCACCGCGTCGAACGTCGTCGCCGTACCGAAGTCGACGACGATGGCCGGGCCGCCGTAGAGGTCGACGGCCGCGACCGCGTTGATGATGCGGTCGGCGCCGACCTCCTTGGGGTTGTCGGTGAGGATCGGTACGCCCGTCTTCACGCCGGGCTCCACCAGCACCGCGGGGACGTCGCCGTAGTAGCGGCGGGTCACCTCCCGGAGTTCGTGGAGGACCGAGGGGACCGTCGCGCAGATGGCGATTCCGTCGATGCCGTCGCCCAGTTCGTCGCCGAGGAGCGGGTGCATGCCCATCAGGCCCTGGAGGAGGACCGCGAGCTCGTCGGCGGTGCGGCGGGCATCCGTGGAGATGCGCCAGTGTTCGACGATGTCCTCGCCGTCGAACAGGCCGAGGACGGTGTGCGTGTTGCCTACGTCGATCGTGAGGAGCATGCCCGTTCCTACTCCGCCGCTCGCAGGTCCAGGCCGATGTCCAGGATCGGCGAGGAGTGGGTGAGGGCTCCGACGGCGAGGAAGTCGACGCCCGTGTCGGCGTACGCCTTGGCGTTCGTCAGGGTCAGGCGGCCCGATGCCTCGAGGGCTGCCCGGCCGTGCACGATCGCCACCGCCTCCTCGCACTCGCCCGGCGTGAAGTTGTCCAGGAGGATCAGGTCCGCGCCCGCGTCCACCACCTCGCGGAGCTGGTGGAGGGTGTCCACCTCGACCTCGACGGGGAGGTCGGGGAAGGCTTCGCGAACCGCTTCGAAGGCCTGTGACACGCCGCCTGCGGCCACTACGTGGTTGTCCTTCACCAGGGCCGCGTCCGAGAGGGACATGCGGTGGTTCACTCCGCCTCCGCAGCGCACCGCGTACTTCTCCAGGGCGCGCAGGCCCGGCGTCGTCTTGCGGGTGTCGCGGACCCTCGCGCTGGTGCCCTCCAGTACGTCAGCCCACGCGCGCGTGGCCGTCGCGATGCCGGAGAGGCGGCAGAGGATGTTCAGGGCGCTGCGTTCGGCGGTCAGGAGGTCGCGGGTGCGGGTGGTGACGGAGAGGAGCTTCTGGCCCGCCTCCACCTTGTCGCCGTCCTCCACGTGGCGCTCCACCTCGAACTCGTCCTCGCAGACGATCGAGACGACCGCTTCGGCGACCCTGAGGCCCGCCACGACGCCCGCCTCGCGCGCGACGAAGTCGGCGGTGGCGGTCGACTCCTCGGGGATCGTGGCGACCGTCGTCACGTCCACGCCGTGGGCGAGGTCTTCCTGGACGGCCACGTTGGCGATGTCCTCGACCTCGACCGGGTCGAGGCCGGCGTCGGCCAGGAGCTGGGCGAGCGCGGGGTCGAGGCCGCACTCCAGGTACTCCTCGCCGGCACCGCAGGCGCAGTCGTCGCCGCAGTCGCCGCTCGAGGCGAGGGGAAGGTCGGGGGTGGTCACTTCTGTCACTGCTCCTGGGGACGGGTCGGGGGGAAGTCCGCGGTGTCTGTGGTGTGCACGGCCAGTGTGCGGTCGGGGTTCAGGCGTACGACGATGTGGCGCCGCCAGCTCCTGTCGTCGCGGTCGGGCTCGTCCTCGCGCCAGTGGCAGCCTCGCGTCTCCTCGCGGAGCTGTGCCGCGGTCACCAGGGCCCGCGCCACGCACAGGAGGTTGGTGGCCTCCCAGGTGTCCACGCCGGGCTCGGCCGTCTTGCCGTTCTCGGTGAGGGCGTCCCGGGCGTCGGTGTGCAGCTGCTGGAGCTGGTCGGCGGCCTGGGCGAGGGAGTTCGCGGAGCGCAGGACTCCGGCGCCGTTGGTCATGATCCGCTGGATCGCGAAACGGGCCTCGGGGGCGAGCAGGGGGTGCTCGGGGGTCTCGGGGTACGGCACCGGGTGCGGCACGCGTGCGTGGAGGCCGTTCGCCGCGCGGGCGGCCGCGATGTCGGCCACGATGCGCTCGGCGTAGACCAGGCCTTCGAGGAGCGAGTTGGAGGCCAGACGGTTGGCGCCGTGCACGCCCGTGCAGGCGACCTCGCCGCACGCGTACAGGCCGGGGACAGTTGTACGGCCGCGGGAGTCGGTGCGGACGCCGCCGGAGGCGTAGTGGGCCGCCGGGGCGATCGGGATGGGGGCGGTGACCGGGTCGATGCCGTTGGCGCGGCAGGTGGCGAGGATCGTCGGGAAGCGGTGCTCCCACATCTCGGCGCCGAAGTGGCGGGCGTCGAGGAACATGTGCTCGGCGTCCTGCTCCTGCATGCGGCGCATGATGCCCTTGGCGACGATGTCCCGGGGGGCGAGCTCGGCCAGTTCGTGCCGGCCCAGCATGAAGCGGACGCCGTCGGCGTCGACCAGGTGGGCGCCTTCGCCGCGTACCGCCTCGGAGACCAGGGGCTGCTGGCCCTCCGCGTCCGCGCCGAGGAACAGGACGGTGGGGTGGAACTGGACGAATTCCAGGTCGCTGACCTCGGCGCCTGCGCGTAGCGCGAGGGCTACTCCGTCGCCCGTCGACACCGACGGGTTCGTCGTCGCCGAGAAGACCTGGCCCATGCCGCCGGTGGCGAGGACCACAGCGGGCGCGTGGACCGCTCCTACGCCGTCGTGCTGGCCCTCGCCCATGACGTGCAGGGTTACGCCCGCCGTACGGCCCTCTGCGTCCGTCAGCAGGTCGAGGACGAGCGCGTTCTCGATCGTGCGCAGGCCACGCGCGCGTACCGCCTCGACGAGGGCCCGGGAGATTTCCGCGCCGGTCGCGTCGCCGCCCGCGTGGGCGATACGGCGGCGGTGGTGGCCGCCCTCGCGGGTGAGTTCCAGGCCGCCTTCCTCGGACTCGTCGAAGTGGGCGCCGGTCTCGATGAGGCGGCGTACGGCGTCGGGGCCCTCGGTGACGAGGATGCGGACCGCGTCCTCGTCGCACAGGCCCGCGCCCGCCACCAGGGTGTCGTCGAGGTGCTGCTCGGGGGTGTCGCCCTCGCCGAGGGCCGCGGCGATGCCGCCCTGCGCCCAGCGGGTGGAGCCGTCGTCGAGGCGCGCCTTGGTGACGACGACCGTCGTCAGGCCCGCGGCCTCGCAGCGCAGGGCCGCGGTGAGACCCGCGACGCCGGAACCGACGACCACGACGTCCGCGGAGATGGACCACCCGGGCGCGGGCGCGTGCAGTCGTATGCCTGTGCTGGTCACGAGGCGGCTCCGAAGGTGAGGGGGAGGTTGTCGATCAGCCGGGTCGTCCCGACCCGGGCGGCGACGGCGAGGACGGCCTCGCCGGTGAAGTCGTCCTCGATCTCGGTGAAGTCGGACGGGTCGACGAGCGCGAGGTAGTCCAGCCGGAGCGGCGGGTCGAGACGGGCGGCCTCGTCGAGGACCAGGCGGGCGGCGGCGCGGACGGCTGCCGGGGCGCTGTAGGAGGGGCGACGCGAAGCGTCTTTGGCAAGGTCGGTGTTGGGCGGCGACGGGAGGGACTTGGCGACGGCGTGTGCGTCGGCCGCCGCGCGAGACTCCCCTATGGCGCTGAGCGCTTCCGCACGCGCACGCGTGGCGGGCACTTCGCGGGCCCGGGCGCGCAGCGCCTCCTGCGCCGCGTGCCGGTCGCGGCCGGCGAACAGCGCCTGGGACAGGGCGAGTGCCGTGCGCCGCTCCTTGGGAGCGAGGTAGCGGTTGCGGCTGGACAGCGCGAGGCCGTCCTCCTCGCGCACGGTCGGGACACCGACGATCTCGACGCCGAAGTTCAGGTCGCGGACCATGCGGCGGATCAGGGCGAGCTGCTGGGCATCCTTCTGGCCGTACAGGGCGACGTCGGGGCGGGTGAGGTGGAGCAGCTTGGCGACGACGGTGAGCATGCCGTCGAAGTGGCCGGGGCGGGAGGCGCCTTCCAGGCGCTCGCCCATGGGGCCGGCGCTGATGCGCACCTGGGGCTCGCCGCCCGGGTAGACCTCGTCGGCCGAGGGGGCGAACACGGCGTCCGCGCCCGCCTGTTCGGCGATCTTGAGGTCGGCCTCCAGGGTGCGGGGGTAGCGGTCGAGGTCCTCGCCCTCGCCGAACTGCAAGGGGTTCACGAAGACGGTGACGACGACCTCGCCCTCCGGTCCGGCGATGGTGCGCGCGGTGCGGATCAGGGTGGCGTGGCCCTCGTGCAGGGCGCCCATGGTCATCACGACGGCGCGGCGGCCGGTACGCGTGCGTGCGTGCAGTTCGTCGGCGGTACGCAGCAGGGTGGTCGTCATCGGGCCTCTCCCTCGGCGCCGTCGGTTCCGTGGGCGAGTACCCCGAGGAGGTCCTCGGCGAGCTCCGGCTTCAGCAGCCCGTGGGCGAGCGCCCGGTCTGCGGTCGCCCGGGCCATCGCCAGATAGCCGGCGACGGTCTGCGGGGCGTGCCTGCGCAGCTCGGTGACGTGCGCGGCGACGGTGCCCGCGTCCCCGCGCGCGACGGGGCCGGTCAGGGCGGCGTCGCCGGAGCGCAGGGCGTTGTCGAGGGCGGCGCCGAGCAGCGGGCCGAGCATCCGGTCGGGAGCCGCGACGCCCGCCTCGCGCAGCAGCTCCATGGACTGGGCGACGAGCGTGACCAGGTGGTTGGCGCCCAGCGCGAGGGCCGCGTGGTAGAGCGGGCGCATGTCCTCTGCGACCCATTCCGGTTCGCCGCCCATCTCGATGACCAGGGCCTCGGCGGCCAGCCGCAGCTCCTCGGGCGCGGTGACCCCGAAGGAGCAGCCGGCCAGCCGCTGGACGTCCACGGGCGTGCCGGTGAAGGTCATCGCCGGGTGCAGGGCCAGCGGCAGCGCGCCCGCGCGCAGGGCGGGGTCGAGCACCTTCGTGCCGTAGCGCCCGGAGGTGTGCACCAGGAGCTGCCCCGGCCGGACGGCGCCGGTGTCGGCGAGGCCCTCGACCAGTCCGGGGAGGGCGTCGTCCGGGACGGTCAGCAGCACCAGTTCCGCGCGCGCGAGGACTTCGGCGGGCGGCACGAGCGGCACGTCGGGGAGCATCTGCGCAGCTCGCCGCCGGGAGGTGTCGGAGACCCCGGAGACGGCCACCGGGCGGTGCCCGGCGAGCTGGAGGGACGCGGCGAGCGCGGGGCCCACGCGGCCGGCGCCGACGACGCCGACGGTGAGGCGCGCGGGGCGGTCCCTGGGGTCTGGCTGTTGGCTTGTACTCACTCGACGGCGGCCTTCCCGTTCCAGTCCGCTCCGGGTACCGGACGATTTCTCGTCATGTTAACGCGATCGGTTCGGGAGGGGTTCGGTTGTCCACAGGCTGTGGGTTACGTAACGCTCCGCCGGGGTCCGTGCCGTACGGGAAATGCAGGTGTCCGTACGGCCCCGTGCGCGGGATGATCCGGTGCCATGAGTGAGGACACGAGCGACCCGGCGGACCAGGTCTCGGTGGAAGAGCAGCGCAAACGGCGCTACGAGCGGCGCTTGAGCGCATACCGGAGCGCGGACCGCGTGCTCGCAGGCCTCGGTCTGCGGGAGACGCTCCGCCAGCGACTCGCACTGCTGGAACAGGCGCCAGAGCTGTACGACCTCGACGAGACGGTGGATCTCTACGGCAATGGCATCGTCGAGGTGCTGGAGGAGAAGGTCGCCGGACTGCTCGGCACCGAGGCCGCCGCCTTCTTCCCGACCGGCACGATGGCCCAGCAGGTGGCCCTGCGCTGCTGGGCGGGCCGCACCGGCAACCCGACGGTCGCCCTGCACGCACTCGCCCACCCCGAGGTGTACGAACAGCAGGCATTCAGCCGGCTCAGCGGGCTGCGCCCGGTCCACGTCACGAGCGAGCCGCGGTGCACCTCCGCGCAGGACGTCCGCGACCTCCCGGAGCCGTTCGGCGCGCTGATGCTGGAACTGCCGCTCAGGGACGCCGGTTTCCTGCTGCCCTCCT
Organism: Streptomyces sp. AC550_RSS872; assembly: GCF_019049285.1. GTDB lineage: Bacteria > Actinomycetota > Actinomycetes > Streptomycetales > Streptomycetaceae > Streptomyces. The sequence continues at coordinate 119,731 of NZ_JAGMUL010000018.1, read as the reverse complement.
GGGAGGAGCTGACCGAGGTGGTGGAGGCGGCACGGGAACGTGACGCGGTGGTGCACTTCGACGGCGCGCGCCTGTGGGAGACCACGGTCCATTTCGGCCTGCCCCTGGAGGAGATCGCGGGCCTGGCGGACAGCGTGTACGTGTCCTTCTACAAGTCGTTCAACGGCTTCGGTGGCGCGGCACTCGCCGGTCCGAGCACGCTGGTGGAGGAAGCGAAGACCTGGCGGCACCGGTACGGCGGCCAGGTCTTCCAGCAGTTCCCGACCGTGCTGTCCGCGCTCGCCGGCCTGGAGGGGGAGCTGCCCCGCCTGCCCGAGTACGTCCGCCACGCGCGCGTGGTGGCCGCCGCGCTGCGCGAGGGCTTCGCGGCGGCCGGGGTGCCGTGGGCGCGGGTGTACCCGGAGGTGCCGCACACGTACGACTTCCAGCTCTGGCTGCCGTACGACGTCGACGTCGTCGCGGAAGCCGCGGTCCGGACGGCCGAGGAGACGGGGACGCTCCTGTTCGGCAACGCCTGGGACCCGAAGGGGCCCGACCTCGCCTTCACGGAGGTGTACGTCCGGGCGGCGGCCCTGGAGTGGACGGCCGACGACGTGAAGACGGCGGTCACGGAGTTCGTGTCCCGACTGCCCCGCCAGGTCAGCCAGTAGAACGCCACCACCCCCGAAGCCACCGCCTCCGGGCCGGCCGCCCGGCGGTGACGGCCGCCCTGAACTGCCGGTGGTCGCGCCACTCGCGGACGACCTGCCAGTCGTGGGCGCCCGGCGCCGGAGGGGCGGGCTCGCCGAGTTGCCGGGCGCGGTAGGCGTCAAGGAGGTGGTGCTGCGTGATGCTCATGGTGGATCGCCTTCTCGGGACGTTGGAGACATGACGTAGGGATCGGGCTCCGCGGCTGCCCCGGTGGTCCCAGGCTGCGTCCGAGGTCGCGGTCGCGTCGCGTGGATTGACGGCCACCGTCAATCGACGGCCGCGTTGTCAGTGGCGGGGTGCACCATGAGGGCATGAGCGTGAGCATCGACATCGCGGGGCTGCGGCCGGAGAGGGTCGCCGTGGTCCCCTCACCGCTGGCCGAGCTCGGCACGGCGCTGCACGCGCTGTCGGAGTCCGGGCATCATCCGGGGCTGCGGGGCTGGGCGACGAGTGTCACCACCCGGCTCGATCCGCACCTGGCCGACCGGATGTGCGAGGCCGACTTCCTGTGGCGGACGACGTTCTCGGATCTGTTCCTGCCCTGTGCGGGCGTCCCGGGCGGAGCCCTTCCCGGCGCGACGCTCGCCGAGGAGCTGGATCTGCTGGACAAGCTGACGGACGAGCAGTTCGTCGACGCGGCGCTGGAGTTCACCTGCGCCCTGCCCTACGCCACGCCGAGCCAGGACGTGCTGGCCGACGCGGAGCTGCGCCGCCGCGCTCTGGACCTGGCCGCCGCGCGCGGGCCGCAGCAGCTGCGGTTCAGTCAGCGGCTGCTCGACGACCCGCCGCGGATCCGGGCCTGGCTGCGGCAGTTCCTGGAGGACTGCGACGAGGCGTTCTTCGCCGACACCTGGTCCCGGCTACGCCACCAGCTCGCCGCGGACGCCCGCCACAGGACCGACCTCCTGCGGCACAAGGGGCTGGCCGAGGCACTGACCTCGATCTCCGCGGCGGTGATACTCGACGAGGCCGCCGGACGGATCACCATCGACAAGCTCCGCCAGGGCCACAGCCTGATCAGGAACGGCAGTCTGCTTCTCGTGCCGACGAGCCTGGGCTGGCCGCATCTCATGGTGCTGCACCGCCACGGCTGGCAGCCCGTGCTGCACTACCCCGTCGGTTCCCCCGAGTTGTCGTCACCGTCCTCGGTCGAGCAGCTGACCCTGCGCATGACCGCCCTGTCCCACCCGGTGCGGATGCAGCTGTGCCGCAACCTCGCCCGCAGCACTTACACCACGAGCGAGCTCGTCCAGATCCACGGCATGACCGCCCCGGAGATATCCCGGCACCTGAGCGTCCTCAAGAAGGCGGGCCTGATCACCACCCGCCGCCGGGGGCGGTACGTCCTGTACCAGCTGGACGTCGCCTCGGTGGCGCGGCTCGGCAGCGACTTCCTCGAAGCGCTCCTGAGATGACGGCGCTCATGAGATGACGGCGCTCCTGAGGTGACGGCGCCCATGGGGTGACCGTCAGTCGAAGCGGATGTGCCTGATCCCGACCCGCACCTGCCGCAGTCGCGTCCGCAGCGCGCCCTCGTTGTTGGGCCGGAGCTTCAGTCCGGCCAGAACGGCGATCCGGTCCGCCGTCTTCGGCACGGTCGAGTGGTCGGTCCACAGATGCTCGGCGAACTCCGGCTCGCTCAGCCGCTCCAGACAGTGGTCGAGCTGCTGTACGGCCCAACTCTCCCGGCGCAGCCCGGCGTTCTTGTCGGCGTTCTTGTCGGCGTTCTTGCCGACGACGATCCGTGCGAGGTGCCCGAAGCCGCGCTCACGCAGCCGCTTCAGGACGGTCTCGCGCTCGGCGAGGAGGGTGAAGTGCCGTACATCATGGCCGAGTTCACGCAGTCGGCCGACGGTCTGGGCGAAGTAGTCGGAGTTCGTGACCGTCATGGGCGCGATCACCACACCGTCGTGCTTGGCGAGGGCCAGGTCGAGGACCTCGACGACGCCCTGCCGCCAGGACGTCAGGTCCTGGAAGTCCGCACGCAGCTCCGCCGGGAGCATGCGCCGCAGGCCGAAGCCGGGATGCTCGGGATCGCAGATGACGCTGCCCGGCAGGCGCCGCTGGATCTCGTGTGCGGTCTGTGTCTTGCCGCCCCCGAAGGGGCCGTTGATCCACAGGAGCATGCGCAGACCCTAGTGCCCGCGGGTCACGCGCGCGTGGCGCCCCCGTGCGCCCCCGTGCGATCCCGGCGTTCCCGGCGTTCCCGGCTTTCCCAGCGTTCCCGGTGATCCCGGCGATCCCGGCGATCCCGGCGATCCCGGCGATCCGGAGCTCAGCCGTGCCCGCCCGCCCGGACCAGCCCCGTCTCGTACGCCAGGACCACCACCTGGACCCGGTCGCGCAGCCCCAGCTTGGTCAGGATGCGGCCGACGTGGGTCTTCACCGTCGCCTCGGACAGGACCAGCCGGGCCGCGATCTCGCCGTTGGACAGGCCCTGGGCGACCAGCACCATGACCTCGCGCTCGCGGTCGGTGAGCCGCTCCAGCTCCTTGTGCTGGGGCTCCTTGCCGGCGGAGGGCAGCATGGGCGCGAACCGGTCCAGCAGGCGCCGGGTCGTCGAGGGGGCCACCACGGCGTCGCCGCTGTGCACGGAGCGGATGGCGGCGAGCAGTTCGCCGGGCGGCACGTCCTTGAGCATGAAGCCGGAGGCGCCCGCCTTCAGCCCGGAGAAGGCGTACTCGTCGAGGTCGAAGGTGGTGAGGATCAGCACCTTGGGCGGCTCGGGCTCGGAGCAGATACGGCGGGTGGTCTCCACGCCGTCCAGCTTCGGCATGCGCACATCCATCAGCACGACGTCGACGGAGGTCTCGCGCAGCACCTGGAGGGCCTCGACACCGTCGCCCGCCTCCGCGACGACCTCCATGTCCGGCTGGGCGGCGAGCACCATCCGGAACCCGGTGCGCAGCAGCACCTGGTCGTCGACGAGCATCACGCGGATCGCCATCGGGTCCTCTTCCGTGTCTTCCGTGTCTTCCGTATCCGTCTACAGGGCCGTTGTCACGCCGTCGTGACAGGTGTCAACGAGGGGCATGCGCAGGCGTCAGTGTGCTGGTTTGAGCGGCAGCAGCGCACTGATGCGGAATCCTCCGCCCGGACGCGGCCCCGCGTCCAGGGTGCCGCCGACCATGCCGACCCGCTCGCGCATCCCGATCAGGCCGTGCCCCTCGCCGTCGGCGCCGCCGTCCTCGTACAGCTCGTGCGGGGCGCCCTTGCCGTCGTCCTCGACGAGCAGGCCGAGCCCGTCGTCGAAGTAGACCAGGCGCACGCTGGCGCCCGCGTTCGGCCCGCCGTGCTTGCGGGTGTTGGTGAGCGCCTCCTGCACGATGCGGTACGCCGTGAGCTCGACGCCGCTGGGCAGCGGGCGCGGAGTGCCCTCGACCTTGAAGTCGACCGGCAGCCCGGAGCTGCGGCACTGCTGGACGAGGTCGTCGATCTGCTCGACGTCGGGCTGCGGGACGTACTCGCCGCTCTCCTGGTGCTCGCCGGTGCGCAGCACGCCGAGCAGGCGGCGCATCTCGGCGAGGGCCTGGCGGCCGGTGGAGGAGATGGTCTCCAGGGCCTTCTTGGCCTGGTCCGGGGCGGCGTCGAGGACGTAGGCGGCGCCGTCTGCCTGGACCACCATCACGGAGACGTTGTGCGCGACGACGTCGTGCAGTTCCCGCGCGATCCGGGCGCGTTCGGCGGCGACCGCGACCTTGGCCTGCGCCTCGCGCTCCTTTTCGAGCCGGGTCGCGCGCTCCTCCAGCTGCTCGTAGTAGGCGCGGCGGGTGCGGATCGAGTCGCCGAGCACCCAGGCGAGGGCGAACGGCACCGACGTGAAGATCATCAGGGCCACCGTGCCCAGGATGCTGGAATCCTGCTCCGGCCAGCGCAACTGCGCCACGGGCGCCGCGCAAAGGCCGACGGCCAGCGCGAGCCGGGAGGCCCAGCGGGCACCGGTCGCGGCCACGGTGTAGACGATCACCAGGAAGGCGAAGTTGGCGGCCGTCGTCGCCACGTCCAGCGCCAGCTGCGCCAGCCCCACACCGATGGCCAGCAGCAGCATCTTCTCCGGCATGCGCCGGCGCAACGCGATCACCAGGCACAACAGGAGGACGACCGGGACGACGACCGCCTCGGAGCCGGTGCCCGGCGGGTTCTGCCCGCCCTCCTCCCGGACGGCCACGGTCAGCACAGAGATCCCGCAGAGGACGATGGCCCAGAAGGCGTCGACCCCTGTCGGGTGCCTGCGGAGGAAGTCATAGAGGCGCTGCACGTAACCCAGCGTAGGGAAGCGAGATGCGTGCAGGGGTCAACCGGAGGGCCGATCCGCACCACCCGCGTGTACTCCGCAAGGTGGAGGCTGCGTTCCCCTGTGCGCTTACGCCCTGTCTAGCCTGGTCCGGTGGCAGCGGAGGCGACGGGTGAGTGGCGCGGGTGGCGGGCGGCGGCGGAAGCGGCCCTCTACGGTCCGGACGGCTTCTACCGCCGGCCCGAGGGACCGGCCGGCCACTTCCGTACGTCCGTCCACGCCTCGCCGCTCTTCGCCGGTGCCGTGGCCCGGCTGCTGTGCCGGGTCGACGAGGCGCTGGGCCGGCCCGATGCGCTCGACCTCGTCGACATGGCGGCGGGGCGCGGCGAGCTGGTGACCGGCGTACTGGCCGCCCTGCCCGCCGAGGTGGCGGCACGCACGCGTGCGTACGCCGTCGAACTCGCCGGCCGCCCGGAAACCCTCGATCACCGGATCGAGTGGCTGCCCGAGCCCCCGCCCCGCGTCACGGGCCTGCTGTTCGCCAACGAGTGGCTGGACAACGTGCCCCTGGAGGTCGTGGAGGTGGACTCCGCGGGCGTGCCGCGCCTGGTGCTCGTACGTCGGGACGGGACCGAGCGCCTCGGGGAGCCGGTCGCCGGGGCGGAGGCGGAGTGGCTCGCGCGGTGGTGGCCGCCGGCGAGGGCCGCGGAAGGCATGCGGGCCGAGATCGGGCTGCCGCGGGACGAGGCCTGGGCCGGCGCCGTGTCGGCCGTCGGCCGGGGCCTGGCAGTCGCCGTGGACTACGCGCACACGGCGACGACGCGGCCGCCCTTCGGCACCCTCACCGGTTTCCGCGAGGGCCGCGAGACGGCGCCCGTGCCGGACGGCTCGTGCGACATCACGGCGCATGTGGCGCTGGACGCGTGCGCGCTGCCCGGGGCGCGCCTGCTGTCCCAGCGCGATGCCCTGCGCACCCTGGGCATCACGGGCGCGCGCCCCTCGCTCGAACTGGCCACGACCCGCCCCGCCGAGTACGTACGAGCCCTCGCGACCGCGGGCGAGGCCGCCGAGCTGACCGCGACGGGCGGGCTCGGGGACTTCGGGTGGCTCGTACAGTCGGTTGGGATTCCGGACGTACTGGCGGACTGAGCGGTCGAGCCGGTTGGAATTCCGAACGAACCCCTACTTGTCGATGTCCCCCACCACGAAGAACATCGACCCCAGGATCGCCACCATGTCCGCCACCAGCGTCCCCGGCAGCAGCTCGACCAGCGCCTGGATGTTGTTGTACGAGGCCGAGCGCAGCTTCAGCCGGTACGGCGTCTTCTCGCCCTTGCTGACGAGGTAGTAGCCGTTGATGCCGAGCGGGTTCTCCGTCCACGCGTACGTGTGGCCCTCGGGCGCCTTCAGCACCTTGGGAAGCCGCTGGTTGATGGGCCCCGGCGGCAGCTCGGCGAGCCGGTCCAGGCAGGCGTCGGCGAGGTCGAGAGCGTTGTGGGTCTGCTCCAGCAGGCACTCGAACCGGGCGAGGCAGTCACTCTCCTCGCGGGTCACCACCTTCAGGACGTCCCCCAGCTCGCCGTACGCGAGATAGGGCTCGTCGCGGCGCAGGTCGAAGTCGACGCCGGAGGCGCGCGCGATCGGCCCGCTCACGCCGTACGCGTGCACGGCCTGCGGCGTGAGGGCGCCCACGCCCCGGGTGCGCCCCCGGAAGATCTCGTTGCCGAGGACCAGGTCGTCGAAGCGGTCCATGCGGGAGCGCACGTCGGCGACGGCGCTACGCGCGCGCGTGGTCCATCCGGCCGGCAGGTCCTCCTTCAGGCCGCCGACCCGGTTGAACATGTAGTGCATGCGCCCACCGGAGACCTCCTCCATGACGTGCTGGAGTTCCTCGCGCTCGGTGAAGGCGTAGAAGATCGGCGTGATCCCGCCCAGCTCCAGCGGGTACGACCCCAGGAACATCAGGTGGTTGAGGACCCGGTTGAGCTCCGCGAGCAGCGTCCGCGTCCACACGGCCCGCTCGGGCACCTCCATGCCGAGCATGCGCTCCACGGCGAGGACGACGCCCAGCTCGTTGGAGAAGGCCGACAGCCAGTCGTGACGGTTGGCGAGCATGATGATCTGGCGGTAGTCGCGGGCCTCGAAGAGCTTCTCCGCGCCGCGGTGCATATAGCCGATCACCGGCTCCGCGTGCTGGATGCGCTCGCCGTCCAGGACGAGCTTGAGGCGCAGCACGCCGTGCGTGGACGGGTGCTGCGGGCCGATGTTGAGCACCATGTCGGTGCTCTCCGCGGCGCCGCCGATACCGACCATGGTCTCCGTCGTAGGAGTCATGGACACAGTCTCTCCTACGTACGCTGGCCTCATGGAGACGGGGAGCCCACAGAACACGGGGACAGCGGGGGACGATCAGGCGGCGGCCGAGCCGGGGTGGACCGGGCTGCCACCGGGGCTGCTCCGGATGCGCCGACTGCTGCTGGTGGTGTGGCTGGGGCTGCTGACGGTCGGGCTCGGCCTGCTGCTCGGTCTGCTCGTCGGCCCGGCCTGGGCCGCCTTCGCGCTGCTGCCGCTGGCGCTGATCGCCTGGGGCTGGGTGATGCTGGGCCGCAACTGGCGTTCGTGGCGGTACGCCGAGCGCGCCGACGACCTGCTGATCAGCCGGGGCGTGCTGTGGCGCGAGGAGACGGTCGTACCGTACGGCCGGATGCAGCTGGTCGAGGTCACGTCAGGCCCCGTCGAGCGGCACTTCGGGCTGGCCAGCGTGCAGCTGCACACGGCCGCCGCCGCGACCGACGCCACGATCCCCGGCCTCGACCCGGCGGAGGCGGAGCGGCTGCGCGACCGGCTCGCCGAGCTGGGCGAGGCCCGATCGGCGGGCCTGTGACGACGCCGGGCGTCGACGACGCCGTACGCGAGAAGCGAACCGTGACGGATCGGCGGCTGCACCCCGTGACGCCGCTCAGGCGGGCGTGGGCGCCGGTCGCCGTGCTCATCGGGTGGGCGGTGCACGACCCCGACCAGGCGCAGCGCCAGCTGACCCGGCTGACCACGACCACGATCCTGATCGCCCTCGCCGTGCTCATCCCCGCGGCGGCCCTGTACGGCTTCCTGACCTGGTGGTTCACGCACTTCGCGGTGACCGACGGCGAACTGCGCATCCGTACCGGACTGGTGTTCCGGCGCACCGCGCACATCCGGCTGGAACGCATCCAGGCCATCGACATCACCCAGCCGCTGCTCGCGCGCGTGGCGGGCGTCGCGAAGCTCAAACTCGACGTCATAGGCACGGACAAGAAGGACGAACTGGCATTCCTGGGCCAGGACGAGGCACGTGCGCTCCGCGCGGAACTCCTCGCGCGCGCCGCCGGTTTCGCGCCCGAGACGGCGCACGAGGTGGGCGAGGCGCCGTCCCAGGAGCTGCTGCGCGTACCGCCGGGCGTCCTGGCCCTCTCCCTGGTCCTGACCGGCGCCACCTGGGGAACGCTGGCCGCCGCGGTCGTCGTGCCGACCATCCTCTGGCTGATGACGGAGAGCGTCTGGACGGTCCTCGCGACCGCCGTGCCGCTGTTCGGCGCGGCGGGGGCGAGCAGCGTGGGGCGGTTCGTGGCGGAGTACGACTGGACGGTGGGCGAGTCCCCGGACGGGCTGCGTCTCGACCACGGCCTGCTCGACCGGGCGCACGAGACGGTCCCGCCCGGCCGTGTCCAGACCGTGCGCATCGTCGAGCCGCTGCTGTGGCGGCGACGCGGCTGGGTGCGGGTGGAACTGGACGTGGCCGGCTCGTCCAACTCGGTCCTGCTGCCGGTCGCCCCGCGCGAGATCGCCGCATCGGTCGTCGCGCGCGTGCTGCCCGGAGCGACCGTCCCGCCCCGCGCCGCCCTGTCGCGTCCGCCGCGGCGGGCGGGCCGGTGCGTGCCGGTGTGGTGGCGCGGGTACGGTCTCGCCGTCACGGACGCGGTCTTCGCCGCCCGGACGGGCCTCCTGCGCAGAAGCCTGGCCCTCGTACCGCACGCGAAGGTCCAGAGCGTCCGGCTGGCCCAGGGGCCGTGGGAGCGGCTGTGGGGCGTCGCCGACGTCCACCTGGACACGGGGGCCAACAAGACCGTGACCGCGCGCCTGAGGGACGCCCAGGAGGCCGCGGAGCTGCTGGAGGCGCAGGTGGAGAGGTCCCGAACGGGCCGCAGGGACGCACGGCCGGACCGGTGGATGGCCTAGGGGTGCTGTCCGGGGACGTCAGGAAACCGCGCTGCGCAGCCCCTGGACGTCGATCTGTTCCGTCTCGTCGTGCGCCGTCAGATCGATGACCTGGCCGATGCCCCGGGCCTCCTCGTCCGCCGGCTTGAACTCCGCCTCGGACTCCGCCTTGTGCAGGGCGAGGGCCTCCTGGCCCACGACGTCGGCGAGGTCCTCGTTCTGGACGGACTCCAACGCGGAGGGCGCCGCCCCCCTCTTCGTGCCGAAGAAGTCGAAGTCACCCTCGATCGCCGCACGCCGTGCGGGCGTCGCCGGTACGACGGCCACGGCGGTCGGCGCGATGAAGTGCCCCGACGGCTGCTGGGCCGGAGGCAGGGCGGGCTGGGTGGCCGGGGCGACCGTGCCTGCGGGGGTGAGGGCGGCCGCGCGCTCGTGCCCGTCGACCGCCTCGGGCTTCCCCTGGGCGTCGTCCTCCAGTGCGGGTGCCTTCTCGGAGTCACCGGAGTCGGCGGGCTCGGTGGCGCGGACCTCGGTGGCGCCTGAACCGGCCTGCACGGACTCGCCGTCGGAGGGGGCGTCGCCCTTCGGGGGGTCGTTCTTGGGAGGGTCGTCCTTCGGGAACTCGCCCTTGGGGGCCTCGGATGCCTCGGTTGCCTTGGAGTCCTTGGCGCCCTTCGCGCCCTTCGCGTCCTTCGCGTCCTTCGCGTCCTTCGCGCTCTCGGGCGCCTTCGGCTCGTTCGACTCCTCCGGCTCGTTCGTGTCCTTCGGCTCGTTCGTGTCCTTCGGCTCGTCCGAGGACTCGTCGTCCTGCTCAGAACCGTCACCCTCCGGCGTCACCGAGGCCTCGTCGCCGTCGAACCGCGCCAGCGCCTCCTTCGCCCGCAGGAACAGCCGGGACCCCTCCGGCGAGAAGACCTCCGGAGCCGCCGGCTTCTCCTCGGCGCCCTCGTCCCCCTTGGCCGCCGGCGGGGCCGAAGCCTCGGCAGCGACCGGAACTGGCGGCAACGCGCGCGTGGGCGTGGCCGCCTCAATCTCCAGGACCCGGCGCTCCTCCAGGACGCTCGCCCGCTCGGTCTCCGCGGTGGCGTACCGGCGCAGCAGCGACGCGTGCTCGTTGCGCAGCCCGGCGAGCTCCGTCCGCTTGGCCCGCAGCCGCTGCTCCAGCTTCACCCGCAGCTCGCGCGACTCGTCGAGGTCGCTCTCCAGTTCCGCGACCCGCTCCTCGTGCCGCCACTCGTCGCTCGCACGCGCGCGCGTAAGGTCGGCGACCTGCTTGCCGGCCTGCGTGTCCCAGCGACGCATGACGACCGCGCCGACGACCGCCGTCGCCGCGGCGGCCGCGGCGAGGCCGCGCAGCACCACGGGCTCGGTGAACACCCACGGCGCAAGGGCGCAGACGACGGATACGCCTGCTATCGCCGACGGGGGCAGCAGCCTGTGCAAGGGCGGTGAATGACGGTGACGTCCACGTGGCATGGCCAGAAACTTACCGCGCGTAGGCGAATCTTGGCGCCCCGCCCCGTAAAAACACAGCCATCCCGAGTCGTTCATCCGGCATCAGGAATCAGATCTGTCACCGAATTGACCAAGAACCAAGATCAAAAGGCCTCGCGGCCCGGGTCACCTGCCGCCCAGCCGCCCGCTCATCCACTCCAGCGTCCCCGGAATCTCGCGGCGCCAGGTGTTGAAGTTGTGCCCTCCGTTTTCGAGGATGATCGACGAGATCCGCGTAACGCCGTTCGCCTTCACCCGCTCAATGAACTTCAGCGTGCGCTTGTAGTTGGGTTCTCCGACTTTGCTGCTGCTGACGAGCAGTGAGGTGTCCGGCGCGGGCATGTGCTTGAGGTACCACCCCAGGTTCGCGCGATTGCGCAGGTCCTCGTCACCGTGGAAGAGATCGCCCGTCGTGGGGTCGATCGGCGCGTTGTAGTACGCGGAGAGCCCCGCCCCGGCGGCGTACACCCTGGGATGGTGCATGGCGAGCTTGAGCGCGCAGTAGCCACCCGTGGAGTTCCCGATGATGCCCCAACCGCCCTGCTTCCGGCTCACCCTGTAGTGGCCGCTCACTGCATCGGGCAGGTCCTTCGCGAAGAACGTCTCGGTCTGCGGGCCCCCGGGGATGTCCACGCACTCCGTGTCCCTCGGCGGTGCCACCGTCGGCCGCAGCATCACCAGGATCATCGGCTGCATACGACCTTCCTTGGCAAGCGTGGAGGCCGTACGCGGATAGTTGAGCTTGTCAATCAGCTTCTCCGCCGTACCCGGGTAGCCGGTCAGAACGACAGCGGCAGGGAACGCGCGCTTGCGGTACTGCGGCTGAAAGTATTCGGCCGGCAGATAGACGTACGCGGGCGTGGCGATGTGCGTCGTACGACCCACGATGTCGACCTTCTGGATCTGCCCGCTCACCTCCGGCCGGGCACTGGCCGCCCCCGGCACCCGCCGCGTGTCGACGACTCCCAGCGGGCCACGCCCCGGCGTGTGGTCCACGACGACGCCCTGGCCCTTCTCCTGCCCGAAGAGGTCGGCCCAGCTGGCGTAGAACCCGAAGGACTGGTTGGCGCCGAGACCGACCGCGGCGAAGAGCATCAACTGAGTGGCGAGCAGCAACCCGACCCTGCCCGTCACAGCCCGCCAGCCGCGCCGTGCCAGCCGTGGCCACAGCCACACCGTGCAGACGAACAGCCCTACGGCTGCCAGCACCGCCAACGCCAGCACCTTGTTGCTCGTGAGACCCATCGATGGTTACCTGTCCGCACTTTCCGTCCGGCGCCTCGGCCGCGCGGACACATGCTCCCCGCACTGCCTCCCCCACTCTTTCGCAAGGGCTTGCCCCGGACTTTCCTTGGCTTTTGAAACGGTTTTGGGGAGCCGAGTGAACCTCTCCCCTCGAGACACCGTCCTAGAGGGCGCAATGTCGCCGGATGCCCGAATCGGCACCGGATCCAAGGTCTCTCGCGGAACTATGGGATGCGATGTCTGTCAGGACAGATGTGGAAATGTCGGGCAAGGTTCCTGAACGATCGAGTCAGGTGGGGCGTCTGTCCGGCCGGGTACGGCACGTGCTGCGGGGCCCGCGCCCCGAAGCCGTGCCCGTCCTCGTCGGCAGGGCCGGCGCTCTGGTGGGCCTGCTGAACATCGCCGCAGGCGTCTTCCCGCGCTTCCGGCACAGCCGTATGCACGCCATCGCCGAGGTACTGCCGGGCTCGGTGGGCCCGTTCGCGGCCGCGCTGGCCCTCGCCACGGGCGTGCTGTTGCTGCTGCTCGCCCACGGCCTCAAGCGCGGCAAGCGGCGGGCGTGGCGCGCCGCCGTCGTCCTGCTGCCGGCCGGAGCTGTGGCGCAGTTCACGTACCGCCACTCCCTGGTGGGCGCCCTCATCTCCGTCGCGCTGTTCGTGTTCCTGCTGCGTCACCGCGACCAGTTCGCGGCGCTGCCCGACCCCCGCAGCAGGTGGCGCGCGCTGGCCAACTTCGTGCTCATGGGCGCCGGTTCCCTCGCCCTCGGGCTGGTCATCGTCAACGCCCACCCGAACACTCTGGTCGGCGACCCGAGCCTGGCCGACCGCATCACCCACGTCCTGTACGGCCTCTTCGGCTTCGAAGGCCCGGTCGCCTACCAGGGCAACACCTCCTGGACGGTCGCCTTCTCCCTGGGCGCCCTCGGCTGGATCACCGCGGTCACGACGATCTACCTCGCCTTCCGCCCCGAACACCCCGCGGCACGCCTCACCGAGGACGACGAGGCACGCCTGCGTGGCCTGCTGGAGAAGCACGGCGCCCGCGACTCCCTCGGCCACTTCGCGCTGCGCCGCGACAAGGCCGTCGTCTTCTCCCCCAGCGGCAAGGCCGCAGTGACGTACCGCGTCGTCTCCGGCGTGATGCTCGCCAGCGGCGACCCGATCGGCGACGTCGAGGCCTGGCCCGGCGCCATCGAGCGCTTCATGGACGAGGCCAAGGCCCACTCCTGGACCCCGGCCGTCATGGGCTGCTCCGAGACCGGCGCCGAGGTGTGGACCCGCGAGACCGGGCTCGACGCCCTCGAACTGGGCGACGAGGCGGTGGTGGACGTCCCGGATTTCTCGCTCGCCGGCCGCGCGATGCGCAACGTACGTCAGATGGTCAAGCGCATCGAGCGCGCCGGTTACGAGACCCGGGTACGCCGTGTCCGTGACCTCGGCGAGACCGAGCTGGAGCGCATTCGGCAGGCCGCCGAGGACTGGCGCGGCACCGACACCGAGCGCGGGTTCTCCATGGCGCTCGGCCGCGTCGGCGACCCGGCCGACGGCGACTGTCTCATCGCCACCGCCCACAAGGCCGACGAGGAGCCGGGACCGTACGGCGACCTCAAGGCGATCCTCCACTTCGTGCCGTGGGGCACCGACGGGGCCTCCCTGGACCTGATGCGCCGCGACCGCTCGGCCGACCCCGGCATGAACGAACTGCTGATCGTGGCCGCCCTCCAGGCCGCTCCGAAGTTCGGCATCGCGCGCGTGTCCCTCAACTTCGCCATGTTCCGCTCTGCCCTGGCGCGCGGCGAGAAGATCGGGGCGGGCCCCGTGCTGCGTGCCTGGAGGGGCCTGCTGGTCTTCCTCTCCCGCTGGTTCCAGATCGAGTCCCTGTACAAGTTCAACGCCAAGTTCCAGCCGCGCTGGGAGCCCCGCTTCGTCGTCTACCGCGCCTCCGCCGACCTGCCCCGCCTCGGCTTCGCCGCCATGCAGGCGGAGGGCTTCGTGAACCTGGCGCTGCCGCTGCCGCGCTTCCTGCGCCGCCGCACGACCACCCCACGCCCGTGCGCCCACGCGGTGGCGGAACGGGACGTCCGCGCGGCCTGACACGGCCACCAAGGACAGGCCCGAGCGGGAGCCCCACCCACGCCCCCATCCCGGAGGCTCCCGCTCGGGCCACCGCACGTCGCGGCATCCCCTGGGCCTACGCTGAACGTATGAGCAAGCAGAGCGGACGCGGGCGCGTCACCGGCCTTCCGCAGTGGGACCGCTGCGCGGTCATGGGAGTCGTGAACGTCACTCCCGACTCCTTCTCCGACGGCGGCCGCTGGTTTGACACGACGTCCGCCGTCAAGCACGGCCTCGCCCTGGTCGAGGAGGGCGCCGACCTGGTCGACGTCGGCGGCGAGTCCACCCGCCCCGGCGCCACCCGGGTCGACGAGGACGAGGAACTGCGCCGTGTCGTCCCCGTCGTCCGCGGCCTCGCCGCCGAGGGCGTCACGATCTCCGTCGACACCATGCGCGCCTCCGTCGCCGAGCAGGCCCTCGCCGCCGGCGCCGCCCTCGTCAACGACGTCAGCGGCGGCCTGGCCGACCCCGCGATGATCCCGGTCGTCGCGGACGCCGGGGCCCCCTTCGTCGTCATGCACTGGCGCGGATTCCTCGCGGGCGGGAACGTCAGGGGCGCCTACGCCGACGTCGTCGCCGAGGTCGTCGACGAACTGCACGCGCGCGTGGAGGCCGTGCTGGCCGGCGGCATCGCCCCCGACCGCGTCGTCGTCGACCCCGGACTCGGCTTCTCCAAGGACGCCGAGCACGACCTCGTCCTCCTCGCCCACCTCGACCGCCTCCTCGCCCTCGGCCACCCCCTGCTCGTCGCCGCCTCCCGCAAGCGGTTCCTCGGCCGTGTCCTCGCCGGACCGCAGGGCGCGCCTCCGCCCGCCCGCGAGCGCGACGCCGCCACGGCCGCCGTCTCGGCGCTCGCCGCGCACGCCGGGGCGTGGGCGGTGCGCGTGCACGAGGTGCGCGCCACGGCGGACGCGGTGCGCGTCGCGCGCGCCATCGAGGAGGCGCGCTCCTTCGAGAACGCGCCCGGCTCGGACATCGCGGAAGGAACCCGGTGAGCGCCCCCCACACCGACGTCGAGCAGGTGGAGGCCGCCAACACCGCCTTCTACGAGGCGCTGGAGCGCGGCGACTTCGAGGAACTCTCCTCGCTCTGGCTCACCCCGTCCGACCTGGGCATCGACGAGACGTACCACGACCCGGCCGACGCCGGCGTGATCTCCTGTGTGCACCCCGGCTGGCCGGTGCTCACCGGACGCGGCGAGGTCCTGCGGTCGTACGCGCTGATCATGGCGAACACCGACTACATCCAGTTCTTCCTCACCGACGTACATGTCTCCGTCACCGGCGACACCGCCCTGGTGAACTGCACCGAGAACATCCTCAGCGGCGGCCCCGCACCCGACGGCGACGGGGAGCTCGGCCCGCTCGTGGGCCAACTCGTGGTCGCCACGAACGTGTACCGGCGCACGCCCGACGGCTGGAAGCTCTGGTCGCACCACGCCTCACCGGTTCTGGCCGAAAACGACGAGGCCGAGGACGACGACACCCCGTCCTGAGTGGGTAGGCGACGGACAGGGACGACGCGAGGGACGACGCGCGGGAGCCACCCGCAAGGGGGCCCGCGGGACCCCGCCGGGACCAAGGAGTGGTTGGAATCACGCCTCCCCGGGTAGGGGCGGCTACCAACCCATGAGGCGCCGGGTTCCCCAGGGGAAACACGCGATGAATCCTCCGGCCCCGGCCGGGACCCACGCCCCCGTGGCCCGGCCCTGTCAGTGCCCGCAGGTAGATTCGTTCGAGGCCGGTGTGCCGCCCGCACACGGCATCGACCGGCCGTCACCGACGATTGCAGGAGTGATTCGCGTGGATCGTGTCGCGCTGAGCGGCCTGAAGGCCCGCGGGTACCACGGCGTGTTCCCCGAGGAGCGCGAGGAGGGCCAGACCTTCGTCGTGGACCTCGTCCTGGGCCTGGACACCCGACCGGCCGCCGCCGACGACGACCTGGCGAAGACCGTGCACTACGGCGTCGTGGCGGAGGAGGTCGTGGCCGTCGTCGAGGGCGAACCGGTCAACCTCATCGAGACGCTCGCCGAGCGCATCGCCCAGGCCTGTCTGAAGCACGAAGGGGTCCAGGAGGTCGAGGTCCGCGTCCACAAGCCGAACGCGCCGATCACG
Source organism: Streptomyces sp. AC550_RSS872 (assembly GCF_019049285.1). GTDB lineage: Bacteria > Actinomycetota > Actinomycetes > Streptomycetales > Streptomycetaceae > Streptomyces. The sequence goes on along the minus strand of NZ_JAGMUL010000018.1, from coordinate 103,646 downwards.
GTCCCCTTCGACGACGTGACCGTCACCATCACCCGGAGCCGAGTATGACTGCACCCTTCATCAAGGGCCCCAGCGACCCGACCGTTCAGCCGGTACCCGCCTCCGTCGTCGAGCAGGTCGACGCCGCCGACACCACACTCCACAACCCGAAACGGGCCGTGATCTCCCTCGGCGCCAACCTCGGCAACCGCCTGGAGACCCTGCAAGGCGCCATCGACGCCCTGGAGGACACCCCGGGCGTCCGCGTCAAGGGCGTCTCACCGGTGTACGAGACGGAGCCGTGGGGCGTGGAGCCGGGCAGCCAGCCCTCCTACTTCAACGCGATCGTGGTCCTCAAGACCACCCTCCCCCCGTCCTCCCTCCTGGAGCGGGCGCACGCGGTCGAGGAAGCCTTCCACCGCGTACGGGACGAGCGCTGGGGCGCGCGCACCCTCGACGTCGACATCGTCGCGTACGCCGACGTCGTCTCCGACGACCCCACGCTGACGCTCCCCCACCCCCGCGCCCACGAACGGGCCTTCGTCCTCGCCCCCTGGCACGACCTGGAGCCCGAGGCCCAGCTGCCCGGCATCGGCGCGGTCGCCGACCTGCTCGCCACCGTCACCCGTGTCGGCGTCACCCCGCGCAGGGACCTGGAACTCCAGCTCCCCGAATAGTCGTTAAGGTCAAGACGACCCACACTCCGTGGGGACCCGGGGGAGCCGAAGGGACACCGTGAGAGAGCTGCGCATCAGGATGCTGGCCGGCGTGTTCGTCGTCGCCGGCGTCCTGTCCTGGGCGGGCGCCCGCCTGTGGAACTCCGTCGGGACCCTGCCCAGCGTCCCCCTGGCCGCGCCCATCGTCCTGGCGGTCATCGCCGTGGTCCTGCTGGCCACGGCCCTGTCGATCCGGGCCCGTCTGAGGGCCCAGCGCGAACGCCGCCCCGAGGCCAAGGGCGTCGACCCCCTGATGGCCGCCCGCGCGGTCGTCTTCGGCCACGCCAGCGCCCTGGTCGCCGCCCTGGTCGCCGGTATGTACGGCGGCACAGGCGTCTTCCTCCTGGAGTCCCTCGACATCCCGGCCCGCCGGGATCAGGCCATCTACGCCGGTTTCTCCGTCCTGGCGGGCATCGGCGTGATAGCGGCGGCGATGTTCCTGGAGCGCGTGTGCAAGCTGCCGGAGGACGACGAGCACAATGGCGCGGGGACGGCGCCGACCGTCTAAGCGGCCTGAAGGGCCTGGAGTCGGCCTGGAGTCGACCTGGGGCAGGATCACCGCCGGCCCGTGCCCGCCGTTTCAGCGGGCCATGATCAGGCTCATCGCCTCGTTGCGGGTCGCCGCGTCCCGCAGCTGGCCGCGCACCGCCGACGTTATGGTCTTCGCGCCCGGCTTGCGGATACCGCGCATCGACATGCACATGTGCTCGCACTCCACGACCACGATCACGCCACGCGGCTCCAGGATCTCCATCAGGGAGTCCGCGATCTGCGTGGTGAGACGCTCCTGCACCTGTGGCCGACGGGCATAGACATCCACCAGCCGGGCCAGCTTGGACAGTCCGGTGATCTTGCCGGATGTGGCCGGAATGTATCCGACGTGAGCGACACCACGAAATGGCACCAGATGATGCTCACAGGTCGAGTACACCTCGATGTCCTTCACGAGCACCATCTCGTCGTGCCCGATGTCGAACGTCGTGGTCAGCACGTCCTCGGGCTTCTGCCACAGCCCCGCGAAGATCTCCTTGTAGGCCCGCGCCACCCGCCCCGGCGTCTCCCGGAGGCCCTCGCGGTCCGGGTCCTCTCCGACCGCGATCAGCAGTTCGCGTACGGCGTTCTCGGCACGCTTCTCATCGAACTCTCCGATGCGTCCCTCGCCGTCCAGCGTCACGGGGTCGGTCATGTGGTGCCTCGTTCCATCGCGGGTGGCGCGTGTGGGTCACGCGTCTGAACTGCGGGCATACGAAAATGCCGCGCCCCCCAGGCTAAAACCTGGGGGGCACGGCATCCATTCCGGGCCTGGTGGGGGCACCAGGGCCTGGCGTCAGCTCTCGGGACGGTCCTCGGGGGCCGGCTCGGCCGCCGGGGCGGGCTCCGTGAGCGTCGACTTGGCGGTGGAGATCGCCGGGGTCGCGCCGTTGGCACCGTTCGTCAGTGCGAGCTCCTTCGGGGAGAGCACCGGCGGACGGGTGGACGGCGTGCGGCGGGAAGAGCCGGTCCAGGCGGGACGCGGCGGACGCTTGACGATCGGAGCGAAGATCTCGGCGATCTCCTCCTTGCCCAGCGTCTCCCTCTCCAGCAGCTGAAGCACCAGGTTGTCGAGGACGTCGCGGTTCTCGACCAGGATCTCCCAGGCTTCGTTATGCGCGTTCTCGATGAGCTTCTTCACTTCTTCGTCCACCAGCGCGGCGACCTCTTCCGAGTAGTCGCGCTGGTGAGCCATCTCACGTCCGAGGAACGGCTCGGTGTTGTCGCCGCCGAACTTGATGGCGCCGAGACGCTCGGTCATGCCGTACTGCGTGACCATCGCGCGGGCCGTGGCCGTGGCCTTCTCGATGTCGTTCGCCGCACCCGTGGTCGGGTCGTGGAAGACCAGCTCCTCGGCCGCGCGCCCGCCCAGCATGTAGGCCAGCTGGTCCAGCATCTCGTTGCGGGTCGTGGAGTACTTGTCCTCGTCCGGCAGGACCATCGTGTAGCCCAGGGCGCGGCCTCTCGAGAGGATCGTGATCTTGTGGACCGGGTCGGAGTTCGGGGAGGCCGCCGCGACCAGGGCGTGTCCGCCCTCGTGGTACGCGGTGATCTTCTTTTCCTTGTCCGACATGATCCGGGTCCGCTTCTGCGGGCCCGCCACGACGCGGTCGATGGCCTCGTCCAGCATGTGGTTGTCGATGAGCTTCTTGTCCGAGCGGGCGGTGAGCAGCGCGGCCTCGTTGAGGACGTTGCTCAGGTCTGCGCCGGTGAAGCCCGGGGTGCGGCGGGCGACCGCCGACAGGTCGACGTCCGGAGCGACCGGCTTGCCCTTCTGGTGGACCTTGAGGATCTCCAGACGGCCCTGCATGTCCGGGCGGTCGACCGCGATCTGGCGGTCGAAGCGGCCGGGGCGCAGGAGGGCCGGGTCGAGGATGTCGGGCCGGTTCGTCGCGGCGATGAGGATCACGCCGCCCTTGACGTCGAAGCCGTCCATCTCGACGAGCAGCTGGTTCAGGGTCTGCTCGCGCTCGTCGTGACCGCCGCCGAGGCCGGCGCCGCGGTGGCGGCCGACCGCGTCGATCTCGTCGACGAAGACGATCGCCGGGGCGTTCGCCTTGGCCTGCTCGAACAGGTCACGGACTCGGGAGGCACCGACACCGACGAACATCTCGACGAAGTCGGAACCGGAGATCGAGTAGAAGGGGACGCCCGCCTCGCCGGCGACGGCGCGCGCGAGGAGTGTCTTACCGGTGCCAGGAGGCCCGTAGAGCAGGACGCCCTTGGGGATCTTGGCACCGACGGCCTGGAACTTCGCCGGTTCCTGGAGGAACTCCTTGATCTCCTGGAGCTCCTCGACGGCCTCGTCCGAGCCGGCGACGTCCGAGAACGTCGTCTTCGGGGTGTCCTTGGTGATGAGCTTCGCCTTGGACTTCCCGAAGTTCATGACCCGGGAGCCGCCGCCCTGCATCTGATTCATCAGGAACAGGAACACGACCACGATGAGAACGAACGGCAGCAGGGAGAGCAGGATGCCGACGAACGGGTTCTGCTTCGACGGCGAGACCGTGTAGCCGTCGGGGATCTGCTTCTGCTGGTACTTGTTCTGCAATGTGTTGGCGATGTCGACGCCCTGGTCGCCGATGTAGCTCGCCTGGATCTTGGTGGCGCCCTCGACCTTTTCGCCGTCCTTGAGCTGCGCCTTGACGATCTGTTCGTCGCCGGTGGTCAGCTTGACCGACTCGACCTTGTTCTCATTGATCGCTTGAACGACCTGGCCTGTGTCCACCGTCTTGTAGCCGCCGGACGAGCCGACGACCTGCATCAACACGACCACGGCAAGGACGGCCAGCACGATCCACATGACCGGCCCACGGAAGTATCGCTTCACGTCCATCCATACGGAGCGGTGTCGCCCCGTCCCTCCTGCCATAGTGAGTTTGATAAGACAGTTCTTCTGACGGTACCCCAGCTTCGGCGACCGTAGCCGCACGGGAGGGCTGGCAAGCCCGTCTGCATGCTCCAACGGCGCGAGGCCCGCCGGGGTTCCCGATCTTCGTACGGTGCTTGGGCCCTTCGGGTCCGGTTGCCCGGACCGGCGGACTCAGCCTCCGTAGACGTGGGGCGCGAGCGTACCGACGAACGGGAGGTTGCGGTACTTCTCGGCGTAGTCGAGGCCGTAGCCGACGACGAACTCGTTGGGGATGTCGAAGCCGACCCACTCCACGTCGATGGCGACCTTTGCGGCGTCCGGCTTGCGCAGGAGCGTGCACACCTTCAGGGAGGCGGGCTCGCGGGAGCCGAGGTTGTTGATCAGCCAGGACAGGGTCAGGCCGGAGTCGATGATGTCCTCGACGATCAGGACGTGCCGGCCCTTGATGTCGGTGTCGAGGTCCTTGAGGATCCGCACGACCCCGGAGGACTGGGTGCCGGCGCCGTACGACGACACTGCCATCCAGTCCATGGTGGCGGGGGTGGACAGCGCCCGGGCGAGGTCCGCCATGACCATCACCGCGCCCTTGAGGACGCCGACGATGAGCAGATCCTTGCCCGCGTACTCCGCGTCGATCTTCGCAGCCAGCTCGACCAGCTTGGCGTCGATCTCTTCCTTGGTGATGAGTACCTCTTGGAGGTCGGCACCCATGTCTTTCGCGTCCACCCGCATCACTTTCGGTCGTCCCACCGGCCGGTCCGGCCGCTCACGCGACCCCGCTTGAGGGGGCCGGTGGGAGGTCCGGTTTCAGCCTTGCCGAATCACCAGTCTGCCACCCTGACGCTGGGCGACGACTTTGCCGGGGAGATTGATGGCTCCCTGGCCGCGCCAGCCGGTGATGAGGCGGTCGACTTCCTCGATGTGGCGGGCGAACAGCGCACCCGCGGGCGCCCCGGCCTCGATGGCGGCGCGGCGCAGGATCCGGCGGCGTACGGCGGGCGGCAGCGCGTAGAGCTTGGCGCACTCCAGGAGTCCGGCCGAGTCGCGTACGGCGGCCTCGGCCTGGCGGGCCCAGGCGTCGAGGGCGTCGGCGTCGTCGCGGGAGAGCTGGGCCGTACGCGCGAGGGCCTCGACGACGCCCTTGCCGAGTGCCTTCTCCAGGGCGGGCAGGCCCTCTTGGCGCAGCCGCGAGCGGGTGTACGCGGGGTCGGCGTTGTGGGGGTCGTCCCAGACGGGCAGGGACTGGACCATGCAGGCCTTGCGGGCGGTCTGCCGGTCGAGTCCGAGGAAGGGGCGGCGATAACGGCCGCCGGCCCCCGAGACCGCGGCCATTCCGGACAGGGAGCGGATGCCGGAGCCGCGGGCGAGGCCGAGCAGGACGGTCTCGGCCTGGTCGTCGCGGGTGTGGCCGAGCAGGACGGCGGTGGCGCCGTGGCGGACGGCCGCGTCGTCGAGGGCGGCGTAGCGGGCGTCGCGGGCGGCGGCCTCGGGTCCGCCCGCGCGGCCGACGGTGACGGCGACGGACTCGGCCGGTTCGAGGCCGAGTTCGCGCATGCGCAGGACGACTTCCTCGGCACGCAGGTCGGAGCCGGGCTGAAGACCGTGGTCGACGGTGATGCCACCGGCGCGGATGCCGAGTTTGCGGGCCTCGAAGGCGAGAGCGGAGGCGAGGGCCATGGAGTCGGCGCCGCCGGAGCACGCCACGAGCACGAGCGGGGAGGGGGGTCGCTCGTGCGGGGCAGCGCGCGGGGGCTCCTGCGGAGTGGCATCGGGGAGCCCGTACGGCGGTTCGAGCGCCGTGTCGTACGCGGCGGGTGTGGCGCCGGTCGAGGACGCGGGCAGCACCGCGGGCGGCGTCGCGTGCGCGAACTCGTACGAGGTCGCGCGCGTGCGGCCGGGCGCGGGGGCGTCGGTGGTGCGGCTGTGTTCGGTGAGGATGTCGTGGAGGACGCGGCGGACCGCCAGGCGTATCGCCGCGACCGCAGGATGGGGACCCATGTCCGGTTCCCTTCATGAAATTGTCGGGGGGTGAGCCCGAGTTCGGTCACTCAGAGTGTGTAGATGGTGACAGAACCGGGCCGTTCCCCGAGCATTGCACGCCTACCCATGGCTCACGGTCCCTCGGACGGGTGATTGGAGGGGCGTTCGCCTGCCGTCGGCCGGATTCGGTTCACGACGTTCGTATGAGATGCACGCCTCGGCGCGTATTTCACGACTCCGCCTTGCGGTGCACCCGCGCGATCCAGTCCGCGGGTTTGGCGATCTCCGCCTTGGTCGGAAGGGTGTTGGGGGAGGTCCACACGCGGTTGAAGCCATCCATGCCGACCTGGTCGTGGACGGCTCGTACGAAGCGTTCGCCGTCGCGGTACTGCCTGAGTTTGGCGTCGAGGCCGAGCAGCTTGCGCAGGGCCATGTCCAGCCTCGAGGCCCCCTTGGCGCGTCGCTGCTGGAATTTCTCGCGGATCTCGGCGACGGTCGGGACGACCTGGGGGCCGACGCCGTCCATCACGAAGTCGGCGTGGCCCTCCAGGAGGGACATCACGGCGGTGAGGCGGCCGAGGATCTCCCGCTGGGCCGGGGTCTGCACCAGTTCGACGAAGGAACGTCCGCCGTCGTCCTCCTCGGCCTCGGGCCGGCCGCCCGCAAGGGACTGCGCGGCCTCGCGGATGCGTTCGAGGACGGTCATGGGGTCGACGTCGGTCTCCCCCAAGAACGACTGGATTTCGCCCTCCAGGTGGTCCCTCAGCCACGGCACGGCGCTGAACTGGGTGCGGTGCGTCTCCTCGTGCAGGCACACCCACAGGCGGAAGTCATGGGGCTGTACGTCGAGTTCGCGCTCCACGTGCACGATGTTCGGGGCGACCAGCAGGAGTCGGCCGCCGCCGTTCTCCCCAGCAGGGAGTTCGCGGGTGGCCGGGGCGAAGGTCTCGTACTGGCCGAGGACGCGGGAGGCCAGGAAGGACAGCAGCATCCCGAGTTCTACGCCGGTGACCTTGCCGCCGACGGCGCCGAGGACCGCGCCGCCGGTGCTGCTGCCGCGGCGCTCCTGCATCTTTTCGAGCAGGGGCTTGAGGATCTGGCGGAACCCGGCGACGTTCGCCCGCACCCAGCCGGGGCGGTCGACGACGAGGACGGGGGTGTCGTGGGTGTCCTCCGTGCCCATACGAGTGAAGCCCCGGACGTGTTCCTCCGAGGCCTTGGCATGTCGGCGCAGCTCGGCGACGACGGCCCTGGCCTCGTCGCGGCTCACCTCGGGGCCCGGCCGCACGAGCCGGGTCGCGGTCGCCACCGCGAGATTCCAGTCGACCATCTCGGCACCACCGATGCTCGTCATGTGTCAACCGTACGTGAGCGTTACCACTTGGGGCAGGCCGTGGGGGTTGGTGGGGGCACGGGGTGTTTGACGGGGCTCGGCGTCCGGGCCGGCGTGGCGGGTCGGCAGGGGCCGGGGTCTGCTCGGTCGGTGCCGGCGCTGGCGGCCGTGCCCACCCGTTCCGCCCTGCGGAACGACTGCCCGCGGCGGAGGCGGGGTGGAGGGCGGGGTGGCTGTGGTCAGGCGCAGCCGCAGGACGCCAGCGCCGTTGCCGTCCGGTCCAGGGCCGCTCGGGCCGCTTCCGTGTCGGCGCCTGTGGACAGGAAGGCGAAGGCGAGGAGGTGGCCGTCCTGGTCGACGACTGTGCCGGCCAGCGAGTTCACGCCGTTCAGGGTGCCTGTTTTCGCTCGGACCAGGCCGGCCGCACCGTCTGTGTAGCGGGTGGTGAGGGTGCCGGTGAAGCCGGCCACGGGGAGGCCGGTCAGGACGGGGCGGAGTTCGGGGTGGGTGGGGTCGGCGGCCTTGGCCAGGAGGGCGGTGAGGAGGTCGGCGGTGAGTCTGTCGGCTCGGTCGAGGCCGCTGCCGTCCTTGAAGTCGGTGCCCGTCATCGGCAGCCCGAGCTTCTTCAGCCGGTCCCCGATCGCCTTGCCCGCGCCGTCGAAGTCGGCGCGGGCGCCGCTCGCCACGGCCGTCTGGCGGGCGAGGTGCTCTGCAATGTCGTTGTCGCTGTTGGTGAGCATCCGCTCGACCAGGGAGGACATCGGCGGTGAGGTGACCTCGGCCAGCGGCTCCGACCGGTTCGTCGCCTTCGACGGGCCCGGCGCGGTGGTCTTGACGCCGCGGTCCGCGAGGAGCGCCGCGAACTGGGCCGCCGCGTCCTCGGCCGGGTCCTCGACCCGCTTCACCGGCCCGCTGGTGGAGTCGTTCGTGCGGGCCTCGTCGACCATGAGGGCGCTGACCCGGGCCAGGTTGGCGTTGTCGCCGATGGGGTGCAGCTCAGGACCGGCGTAGAGCGTCTTGTCGTACGAAAGGGTGACCTCGTGTACGTCCCTTTTCTTCAGGGACGTGGCAGTGCGGTCGGCCAGATCGCGCAGGCTCGCCCAGCCGTCGGCGTCCTTGCGGGCCGTCAGCGTGGGGTCGCCGCCGCCGACCAGGACGAGTTCCTTGGTGTCGGGTTCCAGGACCGTGCGGGTGGTGAGGCGGTGGTCGGGGCCCACCGCGGTGAGGACGGCCACCGCGGTGGCGATCTTCGTCGTGGAGGCGGGGGTGAGGGGCTCGGCGGCGGCCTCGCCGTAGAGACGCTTGCCGGTGGCCACGTCGACGACGGCCGCCGTTCTGCGGGCACCGAGCTCCGGGGCGTCCAGGAGCGGGCCGAGGAGGCCTGCCAGGGCCTTGGCGCTCGGGGCGGCCTGCGCGGTGCCGACGCCGCCGCCCAGGCCGGGCAGGACGGAGGCCGCGCTGGGGGCGGGGCGGGGCGCCTGGGCGGCCGTATCGGACGTATCGGAATCACGGCCGTGATCTGCGCCACCCGTGCGCTCCTGGACGGCCGCCCGGTCCCGCTCGGCCGTACGCTGACCGGTGGAGTCCCAGGGGCCGGCGGCGGTCACCACTCCGGCGGCCAGCGCCAGTCCGGCGGTGGCGGCGCCCGCGGTGTACTGCCAGGTCTTCGGCCTCGTCATCCGCGCGGCCTGGGGGGAGACGGCTCGCGCGAGCCGTACGACCCGCGGCTTCGCGGCCGTCGCGGCGCGTGCGAGACGTGGCCGTACGGCGTCCGCAGCCCGTGCCAGACGGGGTCGTACGGCGCCCGCGACCCGCGTCACATGCGGTCTCGCGGCTCGCCACGGCCTCAGCTCTGGCACGACCACCAGCCCCTTTCGCGATCACACACCTGCGTGAGGGACACTTAACCACCAGAACTATGTGCTGATCATGGAGGAGCCACCGGTGGAGTTCGACGTCACGATCGAGATTCCGAAGGGTTCGCGGAACAAGTACGAGGTGGACCACGAGACCGGTCGGATCCGCCTGGACCGTCGACTCTTCACCTCGACCGCCTACCCGACCGACTACGGCTTCGTCGAGAACACCCTCGGCGAGGACGGCGACCCGCTGGACGCGCTGGTCATCCTGGATGAGCCGACCTTCCCGGGCTGCCTCATCAAGTGCCGCGCGATCGGCATGTTCCGAATGACGGACGAGGCCGGCGGCGACGACAAGCTGCTGTGCGTCCCGGCGACGGACCCGCGGGTGGAGCACCTGCGTGACATCCACCACGTCTCCGAGTTCGACCGCCTGGAGATCCAGCACTTCTTCGAGGTCTACAAGGACCTGGAGCCCGGCAAGTCCGTCGAGGGCGCCAACTGGGTGGGCCGCCAGGACGCCGAGATCGAGATCGAGCGGTCCTACAAGCGCTTCAAGGAGCAGGGCGGCCACTGAGCCGTGCTCTCGGCCACGGTCTGAGTGACCGTCGGCTCTCAGCCATGTGAACAGGCTGCACGCGTGCGCGTGCAGCCTGTTCGCGTGTGTGTGCGCATACTGAGTGCGGCAGGAGGTGTCGTACAGGGAGTGCTGCGCACGTGACGGACGCGGAGGACCGCAAGCCGCAGTCGGACGAGGCGAGGATGGCGTTCATCCCGCCCGCCGGCGTCGAGGTGGGAGACAGCGAGTCGGAGACCACGTCCGAGTTCGCCCTCCCCCAAGGGCTGGACGTGCCGCATCCGCCTGTCCAGGAACCCGAGGGGTCGGCGTTCAGGACGCCGAGCGGCTACAGCGTCGAGGACGCCTCGCCCGCGTTCACGCCCGCCGGTGGCATACCGCGGATCAGTCTGACCAAGGACCTGCCCTGGCAGGACCGGATGCGCACGATGCTGCGCATGCCGGTGGCCGAGCGGCCGGCGCCGGAGCGGATGCCGAGGGCGGAGGAAGAGGGCCCGGCCGTCCCGCGCGTGCTCGACCTGACGCTGCGTATCGGCGAGCTGCTGTTGGCGGGCGGCGAGGGCGCGGAGGACGTGGAGGCCGCGATGTTCGCGGTGTGCCGGTCCTACGGGCTGGACCGCTGCGAGCCGAACGTCACCTTCACGCTGCTGTCGATCTCGTACCAGCCCTCGCTGGTGGACGATCCGGTGACGGCCTCGCGCACGGTACGGCGGCGCGGCACCGACTACACGCGGCTGGCCGCCGTGTACCGGCTCGTCGACGACCTCAGCGACCCGGAGAGCCACATCTCCCTGGAGGAGGCCTACGGGCGGCTCGCGGAGATCCGCCGCAACCGGCACCCGTACCCGACCTGGGTGCTGACCTCGGCGAGCGGGCTGCTCGCGGGCGCGGCCTCCGTACTGGTCGGCGGCGATCTGATCGTGTTCGTCGCGGCCGCGCTGGGCGCGATGCTCGGCGACCGGCTGGCCTGGCTGTGCGCGGGGCGCGGGCTGCCGGAGTTCTACCAGTTCACGGTGGCCGCGATGCCGCCGGCCGCGATCGGGGTCGCGCTGACGCTGGCGCACGTCGATGTGAAGGCGTCCGCGGTCATCACCGGCGGGCTGTTCGCGCTGCTGCCCGGGCGGGCCCTGGTGGCGGGCGTGCAGGACGGGCTGACCGGGTTCTACATCACCGCGGCGGCGCGCCTGCTGGAGGTCATGTACTTCTTCGTCGGCATCGTCATCGGAGTGCTGGTGATCCTGTACTTCGGTGTGAACCTCGGCGCCAAGCTCACCCCGGACGAAGCACTGCACGCCTCAGAGCGGCCGTACTGGCAGATCGCCGCGTCGATGGTGCTGTCGCTGACCTTCGCCGTGCTGCTCCAGCAGGATCGGTCCACCGTGCTCGCCGTGACCCTCAACGGGGGCGTCGCGTGGGTGGTGTACGGGGCGATGCACGATGTCGGTGAGTTCTCGCCGGTTGCCTCCACGGCCGTCGCGGCGGGGCTGGTGGGGTTGTTCGGGCAGTTGATGGCGCGGTATCGGTTCGCGTCCGCGTTGCCGTACACGACTGCGGCGATCGGGCCTCTGCTGCCGGGTTCCGCTACGTATTTCGGGCTGTTGGCGATCGCGCAGAACGATGTGGACAAGGGGCTGGGGCTGGTGTCGTTGGCCACGGCCGCGTCTTTGGCCATGGCCATCGCCATTGGGGTGAACCTCGGTGCGGAGATCTCGCGGATGTTCTTGCGGATCGGGTCGCCGGAGAAGCGGCGGGCCGCCAAGAGGACGCGGGGGTTCTGAGCGCCGGACGCCTACTGACTCGGTCCTGCTGGATGTACGGCGGCTACAGGTGGTTCGTGGCTTGTCACGCAGTTCCCCGCGCCCCTGGGGGGTTCAGTAGCCCTCGTTGTAGGGGTACTGCTGGTTCTGCTGGGCGTTGTACTGCTGCTGGTTGCCGTAGCCCTGGGGATACTGCTGGGCGTACGGCTGCTGCTGGTACTGCTGGTCGTAGCCGTACTGCTGCTGGCCGCCCTGCTGGGGCTGGTTGCCGTACTGCTGCTGGGGCTGGGGCTGGTCGTCGGACGGGATGCGGCGGAGCTGGGTCGTCGCGTCGTCCAGCATCATGTGCTGGTGCTGAGCCGGGGTCGGGGCCGCCGGGGCCTCGGCCGCCGCGCGCTTCTTCTTGGCCCGCTCGCGCAGGTACTCGATGATGATCGGGACCACGGAGACGAAGACGATCAGGACGAGGATCGCCTCGACGTTCTTGTTGATGAACTCGATCTGGCCGAGCCAGTAGCCCGCGAGGGTGACGCCGGTGCCCCAGGCGATGCCGCCGATGACGTTGTACGTGAGGAACGTGGCGTACTTCATGCGGCCGGCGCCCGCCACGATGGGGGCGAAGGTGCGCACGATCGGCACGAAACGGGCGAGGACGATCGCCTTGGGGCCGTACTTCTCCATGAACTCGTGGGCCTTGTCCAGGTTCTCCTGTTTGAAGAGCTTGGAGTTCGGGCGGTTGAAGAGCCTCGGGCCGAAGAACTTGCCGATCATGTAGCCCACCTGGTCGCCGATGACGGCGGCCAGCACGATCAGGGTGCACACCAGCCACAGCGGCTGGGTGATGTAGTTCCCCTCGGCCACGAACAGACCCGCCGTGAACAGCAGGGAGTCCCCGGGCAGGAAGGCGAAGAGGCCGGACTCCGCGAAGACGATCAGCAGGATGCCAGGGAGGCTGAACGTCTCGATCAGATAGTCCGGGCTGAGCCACTCGGGGCCGAGCGCAAGCGTGGTCACGGGATCGTGGCTCCTGCGGGGAGGGGGCGGGGGGTTGAAGCTGGCTGCTCAAATTATCAACGCTGCACCGGCCGCCCAGGTTCCATGGACCCCCTCAGGATGCACTGTGCCCCGGCTGGGACAAAGCTGTGGTTCATGGGCATCGAAGAGTACGGCGGCGGACAGGGACCCCGACCCGACGTTCTGGTCGTGACCACGAACGACGTCCCCGGCCACCGCGTCACAGAGGTCATCGGCGAGGTCTTCGGGCTGACCGTGCGCTCCCGGCACGTCGGCAGCCAGATCGGCGCCGGGCTGAAGTCGCTGGTCGGCGGTGAGCTCAAGGGGCTCACCAAGACGCTCGTGGAGACCCGGAACCAGGCCATGGACCGCCTCGTGGAGCAGGCACGCGCGCGTGGCGCGAACGGCGTGCTGGCCTTCCGCTTCGACGTGACCGAGGCGGCCGACGTGGGCACCGAGGTGTGTGCCTACGGGACGGCGGTGGTCCTGGCCCGGGAGTGACCCGTACGGGGTCCCGGGCCAGGGTGCTACGCGGCGTGCCGGGCCGCGTTCGCGAGGATGGCCTCCCTGAGGTGTTCCGCGAGGCCCTCGTGCATCGAGTCGTAGTACGCCTTGAAGCGCTCGTCGGAGACGTACATCTCGGCGAGACCTTTGTGCATCTCGTACGGGCACTCGTAGTACCACGTGCCGATGTGCCCGCGGTGTTCCTCGGCCATGTCCATGGCCCGCTCGCCGGTGGGTGACTCACCGGCGGCCACAAGGGCCGAGTAGCGCTCGCCCCAGTCGTTGACCTCGGCCTGGATGCGCTTCCAGTCCTCCTTGGTGTAGCGGGCCGTGCGGCGCTGTGACTCGGCGTACGCCTCGGTGCCGCCCCAGCGCTGCTCCGCCTCCTCGGCGTACTGCTCGGGGTCCTTGTCCCCGAACACCTCGAACTTCTCCTCCGGCGTCAGATTGATCCCCATCGTGCGTGCCTCCATGGCGTGCTCCACGGCCGCCGCCATCTTCTGGAGCTTCTCGATCCGGGCGGTCAGCAGCCCGTGCTGCCGGCGCAGGTGCGCGCGCGGGTCCGCGGCCGGGTCGTCGAGCAGGGCGGCGACCTCCTCGAGCGGGAAGCCGAGCTCGCGGTAGAACAGGATCTGCTGCAACCGGTCGAGGTCGGCGTCGCTGTATCGCCGGTGGCCCGCGTGGCTGCGCTCGCTGGGTACGAGCAGGCCGATGTCGTCGTAGTGGTGCAGGGTGCGCACCGTCACCGCGGCGAAGCCGGCGACCTGTCCCACGGAGTAGCTCACTTCCGCTCCCTTCTGTCTTACGCACTCCACGGTGAGTCCTCACGTGGCGTGAGGTGCAAGCCCGGCGGCCCGGACCTACCGTCGTATGCATGCCACTGCATCCTGGGAACAGCGAGGCACCCGACGACAAGGGCGGCGGACGCAGGCTCGCCGTCAACCCCTTCTACGGCGAGGCGAATCCGGTCGGCGGTATGACCCAGGCTCCGCCCACGCATCGGCTGCCCGACGCTCCCCTGTCGCCGTCGACGGCGTACCAGCTGGTGCACGACGAGCTGATGCTGGACGGCAACTCGCGGCTCAATCTGGCCACCTTCGTCACCACCTGGATGGAGCCGCAGGCCGGGGTGCTGATGGCGGAGTGCCGGGACAAGAACATGATCGACAAGGACGAGTATCCGCGCACCGCCGAGCTGGAACGGCGCTGTGTGGCGATGCTCGCCGATCTGTGGAACGCGCCGGATCCGTCGGCGGCCGTGGGCTGTTCGACGACCGGGTCGAGCGAGGCGTGCATGCTCGCCGGGATGGCGCTGAAGCGGCGCTGGGCGAAGCGCAACGCCGACCGGTACCCGGGCGCCCGGCCGAACCTGGTGATGGGGGTCAACGTCCAGGTCTGCTGGGAGAAGTTCTGCAACTTCTGGGAGGTCGAGCCCCGCCTGGTCCCGATGGAGGGCGAGCGGTTCCATCTCGATCCGCGGGCGGCGGCGGAGCTGTGCGACGAGAACACCATCGGGGTCGTGGGGATCCTGGGCTCCACCTTCGACGGTTCGTACGAGCCGATCGCGGACCTGTGCGCCGCTCTCGACGCCCTCCAGGAGCGCACCGGGCTCGACGTCCCGGTGCATGTCGACGGCGCGTCCGGCGCCATGGTGGCGCCCTTCCTCGACGAGGACCTGGTGTGGGACTTCCGGCTGCCGAGGGTCGCCTCGATCAACACCTCGGGGCACAAGTACGGACTGGTGTACCCGGGGGTCGGCTGGGCGCTGTGGCGTGACGGTGCGGCGCTGCCCGAGGAGCTCGTCTTCCGCGTCAACTACCTGGGCGGCGACATGCCGACCTTCGCGCTGAACTTCTCCCGGCCGGGCGCGCAGGTCGTGGCGCAGTACTACTCGTTCCTGCGGCTGGGCCGGGAGGGGTACCGGGCGGTGCAGCAGGCCTCCCGGGACGTGGCGCTCAGGGTCGCCGACGCCGTGGCGAAGCTGGGCGACTTCCGGCTGCTGACCAGGGGCGACGAACTGCCGGTCTTCGCCTTCACGACGGCGCCGGACGTGCGGGCGTACGACGTCTTCGACGTCTCGCGGCGGCTGCGCGAGAAGGGCTGGCTGGTCCCGGCGTACACCTTCCCGCCGAACCGTGAGGATCTGTCGGTGCTGCGGGTCGTCTGCCGCAACGGGTTCTCCGAGGACCTCGGCGAGCTGTTCCTGGAGGACCTGAGCCGGGTGCTGCCGGAGCTGCGCCGGCAGCCGCACCCCTCCACCCAGGACAAGGGGGCGGCCACCGGCTTCCATCACTAGGGGGTGTTTCGAAAGTCCTGTGCGGCGCCCGCGGTGTCCGGTGCGTGCTCTCGGCGCGCCGGACGAAAGCCCTCGTACTGGACGTACTTGGGGTTTCGGCCGGTGTGGCGAGAGTGCGTGCCGGGCGCCGTGGGTGCTGTGCGGGACTTTCGAAACACCCCCTAGGCGGCAGTTGGGCGGCTGCTAACGGCTCAGGCGGGCGAACCGCCGTACCGCCAGCGGGAAGAACACCGCGAGCAGCGCCAGCGGCCAGACGATCGCGGCCCCCACGGTGTCCGCGGCCGTGGCGCCGAACAGGTCCCGTACGGCCGTCGCCGTCTGGGACATCGGGTTCCACTCGACGACCGTGCCCAGCCAGCCGGGCATGGAACCGGGCAGGGCGAGGGCGTTGGAGAGGAAGCCGACCGGCCAGACGAGGATCTGCACGGCCTGCACCATCTCCGGCTTGCCGGCGACCAGCGCCAGATGGATGCCGATCCACAGCATGGCGAAGCGGAACAGCAGCAGCAGGCCCACGGCGCCCAGGAAGGCCCCGGGACCGCCGTCCGCGCGCCAGCCCAGCGCGTGTCCGACGCCCATGAGAACGAACAGGGCGAGTGCCGACTGGAGCATGTCGGCCGCCGAACGGCCCACCAGGACCGCCCCGTTGGCCATCGGCAGGGACCGGAAGCGGTCGACGACGCCCTTGTTGAGGTCCTGGGTGACCGCGATCATCGTGCCCTCCAGGCCGAAGGCCATGGTGAGCGCGAGCATGCCGGGCAGGAGATAGTCGATGTAGGAGCCCTGGACGCCCCGGCCGCCGCCGACGAGGTAGCCGAACATCAGCAGCAGCATCACGGGGAAGACCAGGTTGAACACGACCTGCACGGGTTGCCGTGCCCAGTGGGCGAGTTCACGGCGGGTCATGGTCCAGGAGTCGGTCAGAGCGTGGGCGCTCATGCTCATGCGGGCTCCTTCACTCGGTTCTCGTCCCCCGTCAGGTGCAGGAAGACCTCGTCGAGCGTCGGCCGGCGCACTGCGATGTCCTCCGCCTCGATTCCGGCGGCCTCCAGGACACGTACGACACCGGAGAGCGCCGCCATCCGGTCGGTGACCGGGGCGCTGAGGAGGCGCCGGTCGGGGTCGACGCAGACGCCGTCCTTCGGTACGGGCAGCAGGGCGACGGCCGCGCCGAGCTGTCCGGCGTCGCGCAGGACGACGTCGATGCGGGAGCCGCCGGTCAGCGCCTTGAGCTGGTCCGCCGTGCCGTCGGCGATCACGCGGCCGGCGTCGACGACCGAGATGCGGTCGGCGAGTTGGTCGGCCTCCTCCAGGTACTGGGTGGTGAGCAGGACCGTGGTGCCGCCGCCGACCAGGGAGCGGACCGCGGACCAGACCTCGGTACGGCCGCGAGGGTCGAGGCCGGTGGTGGGTTCGTCCAGGAAGAGCACCTCCGGGTCGGTGATGAGTGACGCCGCCAGATCCAGTCGCCGGCGCATGCCGCCGCTGTACTGCTTCACCGCCTTGCGGCCGGTGTCGGCGAGGCCGAAGCGCTCCAGCAGTTCGCCTGCGCGCACGCGCGCGTGGCGGGCGCCGAGGTGGTGGAGGCGGCCGAACATCTCCAGGTTCTGCCGGCCGCCCAACTCCTCGTCCACGGCCGCGTGCTGGCCGAGCAGTCCGATGCGCAGGCGCACCTCGTACGCCTGGCGCAACACGTCGTGCCCGGCCACCTCGACACGGCCGCTGTCCGGCCGCAGCAGGGTGGACAGGATCCGGACCAGGGTCGTCTTGCCCGCGCCGTTCGGGCCGAGGACTGCGTGCACGGTGCCACGCGCGACGGTGAGGTCGAGCCCGTCCAGTGCGTACCCGCCTGCTTTGCCGCCGTACTTCTTGCGCGCCTTTTCGACGGTGATCGCCGCGTCGGCCACTGAGACCTCCTCGCTAGTCAAACTTGACTACACGCTCAAAGTAGACCGGCGCCTGGAGTTAGTCAAACTTGATTAGAGGGCGTCCCCGGGATGGGACTCCCCCGTCGCGTACGGGTTCTCCTCATCCTCGGCCAGCACGCCGACGAACGGGTCCCCCTCGTCGACGAACGTGTACGCGCCGCCTTCGAGCCGCTCGATCAGCTCGCTGGTCCAGTCCCGCTCGGAGTCCGCCGTGTGGACCCACATGTTCATGATCTCGCCGATGTGACCGAGTTGCCCGGGCCCGTCCTCGGGCACGTAGTGGGCCACGACGGAGGCCCGCCACTCCTCGATCCGCCGGGTCCGCTCCTTCAGCAGCGTCACGGCCTCGGCCCTCGGCAGGTCGACCATGAAACCGAGGGCCGCCGTCTTCATGTCTCCCCGCTGGTCGTACGTGACCAGCGCGTCGCGCAGCAGCGTGAAGTACTCCTCGGTGCCCGCGTCCGTGAGTTCGTACTCCGTGCGCGGAGGGCCACCCGCCGTGGACGGCGCGATCTCGTGGGCGTGCAGCAGGCCCTGCTTCGCCATCTGCTTGAGCGCGTGGTAGATCGAGCCGGGCTTGGCGTTGGACCACTCGTGCGCGCCCCAGTACTCCAGGTCGTTGCGTACCTGGTAGCCGTGGGCGCGGCCGTGCATACGGACCGCGCCGAGCACGAGGAGACGGATCGCTGACATGCGGTCCAGGTTATGACCTCGGATTCCGGCGGGAGCAGCCAGGAAGCCTCAGAACGGGAACCCGCTCCGGCCGTGCTGCACCGAGATCCACTTGATCGTCGTGAACGCGTCCAGCATCGTCTCGCCGTTCAGGCGGCCGAGGCCGGAATGCTTCTCGCCGCCGAAGGGGACGATCGGCTCGTCGTGGACCGTGCCGTCGTTCACATGGAACATGCCGGTGTCGATCTGCTTGGCGAAGTTCACGCCCCGCTCGATGTTCCCCGTGTGGACGGCGCCGCTCAGGCCGTACGGGGTGTCGTTGACGAGGCGTACGGCCTCCTCCTCGCCGTCGAACGGGATGAGGAAGGCGACCGGGCCGAAGACCTCCTGCTGGAGCAGGGGGGAGCCGGCGGGGACGCCGGTGAGGACCGAGGGCTCGACCAGGTTGTCCGTCGTCGTGCCGTGCACCAGGGCCGTCGCGCCCTCGGCGATGGCCTGCTCGACGGTGGCCGAAACGGCGTCCGCCTGGGAGGCGTTGATCACCGGGCCGATGACGGTCTCGGGGTCGCGCGGGTCGCCCGCCTTGAGGGTCTTCACCTTGGCGACGAACTTCTCCGTGAACTCCTCCGCGACCGAGCGGTCCACGAGGACCCGGTTCGCGGCCATGCAGACCTGGCCCTGGTGGACGTAGCGGCTGAAGACCGCCGCGTCGACCGCGTAGTCGATGTCGGCGTCGTCCAGGACCACGATCGCGCTGTTGCCGCCGAGTTCGAGGACCGAGCGCTTGAAGAGGGAGGCGCAGACGGTGGCGACGTGGCGGCCGACCTTGTCGGAGCCGGTGAAGGAGATGACCTTCGGGACCGGGTGCTCGATGAAGGCGTCGCCGATCTCCGCGATGTCCGTGACGACGACGTTCAGCAGGCCGGCCGGGAGGCCCGCGTCCTCGAAGATCTTCGCGACCAGCGTGCCGCCGCAGACCGGGGTGTTCTGGTGCGGCTTGAGGACCACGCCGTTGCCGAGCGCGAGGGCCGGGGCGACGGACTTGATCGAGAGGAGGAAGGGGAAGTTGAAGGGGCTGATGACGCCCACCACGCCGACCGGGACCCGGTAGACACGGTTCTCCTTGCCGTCCACCGGCGACGGGATGATCCTGCCCTCGGGGCGCAGCGCCAGGTGCACCGCCTCGCGCAGGAACTCCTTGGCGAGGTGGAGCTCGAAGGCCGCCTTCAGCCGGGTGCCGCCGAGCTCGGCGATGATCGCCTCGGTGATCTCCTGCTCGCGGTCCTCGATCAGCCGCAGCGCCTTCTCGAAGACGGCGCGACGGGCGTACGGGTTGGTCGCGCCCCACTGCTTCTGCGCGCGGGCCGCCGCCTGGTAGGCGTCGTCGACCTCGTCGACCGTGGCTATGGTGATCGACGCCAGCTTCTCGCCGTCGTACGGGTTGAAGTCGATGATGTCCCAGGAACCTGAGCCCGGGCGCCACTCACCGTCGATGTACTGCTGGGCCAGGTCGGTGAAGCAGGACGACATGTGATCCCTCAATCCCTAGCAGACCCGCGATCGGCACGGTCGCCATCGCGCTCGTCTTCACGGTCTGATCACACGTCATCGTACTTGCGTATCAAGAGAGTTGAAGGAGCCCTCGCAGAAGATCACGGCTCTCGTCCGGACCGGGGCTGTCCTGCTGAAGCTCCTTCAGCGCCTTCTCGTACTGGATGACGTCCTCGTGCTTGTCGAGATAGAGCGCGCTGGTGAGCTGCTCCAGATAGACGACGTCGGAGAGGTCGGACTCGGGGAAGCTGAGGATCGTGAAGGCGCCGGACTCGCCGGAGTGGCCGCCGAAGCTGAACGGCATGATCTGGAGCCGTACGTTGGGGCGCTGGGAGATCTCGATGAGATGGTGGAGCTGGCCGCGCATCACCTCGCGGTCGCCGTACGGGCGGCGCAGGGCGGCCTCGTCCAGGACGATGTGGAACTCGGGGGCTCCGCCCTCGTCGAGCAGGTACTTCTGCCGCTCCAGGCGCAGCGCCACGCGCTTGTCGATGTCGGCCGCGCTCGCGCCCCTCATGCCGCGTTTCACGACCGCGCGGGCGTACGCCTCCGTCTGCAACAGGCCATGCACGAACTGCACTTCGTACGCCCTGATGAGGCTGGCGGCGCCCTCCAGGCCGACGTAGGTGGGGAACCAGCTCGGCAGGACGTCGGAGTAACTGTGCCACCAGCCCGCCACGTTGGCCTCGCGGGCGAGAGAGAGGAGCGAGGCGCGCTCCTGCTCGTCCGTGATGCCGTAGAGCGTCAGCAGGTCCTCGACGTCTCGCGTCTTGAAGCTCACCCGGCCCAGCTCCATCCGGCTGATCTTCGACTCGGAGGCGCGGATGGAGTAGCCCGCCGCCTCGCGCGTGATCCCGCGCGCTTCCCGAAGTCGCCTCAGTTGCGAGCCGAGCAGCATGCGCCGCACCACCGATCCTGGCTCTCCCGCGCTCACGTTCGCCAGCCTCCCCAACCGTCTTCAGGGCCCGCAGTCTGCCACTAAATCACTTCGAGCAGTACTCGTCCGATTACAGAGATGGAAAGAAGACAAGGGTTACTGGGCAGGAAGAGGCCAGGCAGAGGGAAGGAGAAGGCAAGGAGTGGACTTGAGTTGGCGGAAAAAATGGCCAACAAGCGGTACGGGAGCGTCCAATTCGGTCACGTGCACGTGCATCTGCCCTTGCATCTGCTCTGCGCATCGGAAACCATGGTCCCGCGCAACCGCTGCATCGCAACGACCGCGAACTCCCGGGAGTGCCTCGCATGGGGACGAATGGATCGACCATGCTCGAGCCGTTACGGCAGGGCCTTCCGCCGCTGGATCCCGCAGCCGTCTCCAACGCCGCCTCCTGTGCGCTGCCCGCTCGCTATGAAGCGGTGCGCGAGGCGCGGAAGTTCACACGTCGCACGCTGGATCAGTGGGAACTGGGCGACCGGTTCGACGATGTGTGTCTCGTCGTCTCCGAGTTGGTGACCAACGCGTTGCGGCATGCGTTGCCGGCGGGGGCGCAGCGGGAGTGCGAGCAGGTGCCGCCGGTGCGGCTGCATTTGATGCGGTGGACCGAGCGGCTGGTGTGTGCGGTGCGGGATCCCAGCCATGACAGTCCGGTCGCGCGCGATTCCGACGACTTCTCCGCGGAGTCCGGGCGGGGGTTGTTCCTCGTCGACTCCTTCAGTGACAGCTGGGGGTGGCAGCCGTTGGCCGGGGCGCTCAGCGGGAAGGTCGTCTGGGCGTTGTTCCTGCTTCCGGCGCGGGGAGCTGTCGTGGGGGCGTCGGGGAAATAGGGGCAGGCGCCCGGCGTTCGCCTGTGCCGGGGGTCGCGGGGGTCGTGTTCTACGCGCGTTGCCAGGTGGATGAGCGCTGGTCGGGCGGGGGCTGAGGGACCGCTCAGCCCGCGACCAAGTGGTCGAACTCGCCGTCCTTGATGCCCAGGAGCATTGCCTCGATTTCGGCCCGGGTGTAGACGAGCGCGGGGCCGTCGGGGAAGCGCGAGTTGCGTACCGCCACGTCTCCGCCGGGCAGGCGCGCGAACTCGACGCAGGAGCCCTGCGAGTTGCTGTGCCTGCTCTTCTGCCAGGCCACCCCGTTCAGATCTGTGGCTGCCATGCCGTTGTACACGTCGTGGTCCACAGATCGCTCCCCGGTGGTGCGGCGGTCAACTGCCTCCGGATCATAGCTGTGTTTCACGTGCACGTGCATGAGCGAATGCACGTGCACGGGGGGTGTTCCTGTGGTTACTCCTGTGACGTATGGGGGCGTGTCCGGGTTCCGGGGTATGAGGGCCGCGCCGCCCGGGGTCAGCGGCTGACGTACGGGAGGAGGGCCATTTCCCTGGCGTTCTTGATGGCCTTGGCCAGTTGGCGCTGCTGCTGGGCCGTCACTCGGGTGACGCGGCGGCTGCGGATCTTGCCTCGGTCGGAGATGAACCGGCGCAGCAGGTCGGTGTCCTTGTAGTCGATGTAGGTGATTCCCGCCTGGTCCAGGGGGTTGGGGCGGGACTTGGCGGGCTTGCGGTCGAACTTGCGGGGCATGGGGGGTCAGACCTCCAGGAGGGTGTCGAAGGCGGGTGGGAGTTGCTTCCAGGCATCGCGTCCGGCGGCGTACTCGGCGTCGGTCAGGAGGCAGGACTCCAGGAGTTGCTCCAGGCCGTCGCGGTCGAGGGCGGGGGACGTGAAGACCAGGTGCTGGCAGCAGTCGCCGTGCTCGGGGTGCCAGTCCAGCGCGGCGGCGGCGCGGCGGATCGGCGGGACCATGTCCCAGGCCGCGTCGGGGAGCGAGGCGAGCCAGGGACCCGCGCTCTCCACGCACAGGGCGCCGCCCGCGGCGTCCCAGTGGAGCAGGACGTCCGGTTTGTCGGCCAGCCAGAAGCGGCCGCGGCTGCGGGCCGCCGCGCAGGTCAGGTCCTCCAGGGCCGCGTAGAGCCGCTCCGGATGGAAGGGGCGACGGCGGTGCCAGACGAGGGTGGTGACGCCGTGGGCGTCGGCCTCGGCGGGGAGCAGGGCGCAGGCGGGGTGCTGGGCCGCGCCGGCCGACTCGACGTCGAAACCGGACAGGGCCGAGCTTGCGAGGAGGGACTGGGGCCGGTTGCGCGGTGGCGGCACCGTCAGGTCGTCCGTGGGGATCGGGACCTGGCGGGCCGTCGGGTGGAGCTGGGCGAGCAGCTCGCGGTCCTCGTCGTCGGCCTCCGGGGAGTCGGCGACGGCGAGGACGGGAGCGTATTCGAGCTGGCGGGCGAAGGTGTCGGCGACCGTGCGCTGGTCGGTCGCCGCGGCCGCGAGGCCCCGTTCGGCGAGGTCGTCGCCGTTGCCCAGGTACGGCAGGACCAGCGCCGGGTCGACCGCGGTGATCACGCCGGTGAGCGTCAGCCCCCCGGCCGTGACCACCTCGGCCATCGCCTTCGGTTCCACCGAGTCCCAGAGTTCGACGACTGCCATGCGGGTCCCGCCGGCTTCCTGGATTCTCAGCAGTTCCGGCACCAGGTCCTCGCGCAGGGCGCAGCAGGCGCAGTCGTTGACGAGGGGGGCCTCGCCGGTGCTGACGAGGCCGGTGGCGTCGCGGATCGTGCGGACGACCGTGCCCGCGGTGGCCGTCGCCAGGTCGTGGTGGAGTACGACGCTGTCGGGGAGGTCGGCGAGCAGCCGGTCGACTGTCGCCCTGCGGGCGTCCACGTGCAGGCCGGCGACGATGACGACGGAGAGCATCAGCCCTTCTTCCCGTAGCGGCGCTCGAAGCGCTCCACGCGGCCGGCAGTGTCCAGGACGCGGGCCGTGCCGGTGTAGAAGGGGTGGCTCACGTTCGAGATCTCGACGTCGACGACCGGGTAGGTGTTGCCGTCCTCCCACTCGATCGTCTTGTCGGTGGGAACGGCGGCGAGCGTCGAGCGGGTGAGGAAGGCGTGGCCCGCGGCTCGGTCGCGGAAGACGACGGGGCCGTAGGAGGGGTGGATTCCGTTGCGCATGCGGTGGCTCAGCGCTCCTCTCGGAAGTCGACGTGGCGGCCGGCGACCGGGTCGTACTTGCGCAGGGTCATGCGGTCCGGGTCGTTGCGGCGGTTCTTTCGGGTCACGTAGGTGTAGCCGGTGCCGGCGGTGGACCGGAGCTTGATGACCGGACGGAGTTCGTTGCGTGCCATGCTGCTATCTTACTGAAAATGAATTCCATTAACAGCAGCCACCGAGGAGAGGTTCGTCACCTGTGTCCGCCCACTGCATGCTGACCGGCGCCCAGCCCGGGTTCGGCAACTCCATTTCCTTCTCGCATCGGCGGACCTCCCGCCGGTTCGACCCCAACATCCAGAACAAGCGCTACTGGCTGCCCAGCGAGGGCCGGTATGTGCGGCTGCGGCTGAGCGCCAGGGGGATCAAGACCGTCGACGTCATCGGCGTCGAGGCCGCCGTCGCCAGGATCCGCGCCCGGGGAGTGAAGGTCTGATGGCCAAGAAGAGCAAGATCGCGAAGAACGAGCAGCGGCAGGAGATCGTCGCTCGGTACGCCGCCCGGCGGGCCGAGCTGAAGGAGATCATCCGCCGGCCGTCGTCCACCGATGCCGAACGGCTGGCCGCGCAGCGTGAGCTGAGCAGGCAGCCGCGGGACGCGAGCGCTACTCGGGTGCGCAACCGAGACCAGGTGGACGGGCGGCCCCGCGGCTACTTCCGTGCCTTCGGTCTGTCCCGGGTGTCGCTGCGGGAGCAGGCCCACGCGGGGTATCTGCCGGGGGTGCGCAAGTCGTCCTGGTAGAGGCGGCGGGCCGGTGGCGCTCGTGAGCCCAGCCGTGGAACGGACTCCCTGGTAACTTGCTGCGGTCGTTTCGGCCACCATGGCCGACTCGGCCGTATGCCGACCGCTACAGCTTGGGAGCCTCCAGTGACCTCGGCGACTTTCTCCCGTACGCGCACGATGCCGGGCCGGCGGATGCGGGCCGTGGCCGTTGCCGCGTCCCTGGCGGGCGCGCTCGCCCTGACCGCGTGCAGCGGCGACGGCGGCTCCGATGCCAAGCCCACGGTCGGCTCCTCGGCCGATTCCTCCGCGACCGCCAGTGCCGACACGGGCGGCGGTACGGGCGGGTCGGCCTCGGCCCCCGGCGAGTTGGAGGGCAGCTGGCTGGCCACGACCGACGGCAAGGCGGTCGTGCTGGTCGTCACCGGCGCCAAGGCCGCGCTCTTCACGACCGGCGGGACCGTGTGCAGCGGGACCGCGGGCGAGCAGGACGGGATGCGGATGATCCGCCTCAAGTGCCCGGACGCCGGCAAGGACCGGGCCGTCGGGATGGTCGACTCCGTCGGCAAGGCGCAGCTGAAGGTCACCTGGGAGGGCGGGCTCGGCGCGGAGACGTACACCAGGGCGGAGGGCGGGAAGCTGCCGACGGGGCTGCCCACGGGCGGCCTCGGTTCGTGATGTTTGATCGGTTACTGTCCGACCCGCCTGTGCGGTGATCGCCACCCGGTCGCCGACGTCTCCTCCAGAGGACCCATGCGCGCCACTTCCCTCACCGTCGCCGCCCTCGCCGCGGCCCTCCTCCTGACCGCCTGCGACGACGGGGACAAGGGCCAGGACAGCAAGGCCGGTTCCGCCTGTGCCGACGAGATGTCGGTGAAGTTCGGGCCCGGCAACGCCGCCCCCGCCGCCGGGGACACCGGCAACGTGCCCGTCACGATCACCAACGCAAGTGGCGCCGAGTGCGTCCTGGACGGGCTGCCCGCCATCGAGTTCGACTCGGGCGACGCCGTGACCGCCGTCGGGGCGGACGAGGCCGCGGGAGTGAAGAAGACGACCCTCGCGAAGGAGGCCTCCACCTCCCTCACCCTCACCTATGTCCGGGGCGAGGGCGGCGGCACCAAGAGCCTCGGCGTGCAGCGGGTGAAGATCCATCTGCCCGGGGCCGGCGAGACGCGCGACTTCAAGTGGTCCTACGGCGATGTCGCGCTGAAGAGCGACGGGCGGACGCCGGACGCCTCGGTGAGCGGGTTCCAGCAGTCCGGCGACTGAGGTCCTTCGGGGATCAGCGCAGGGGGCGGCGAGGGGCTACTTGTGCCCGGTCCGCCGCCTCCGAGCCCTCCACCCAGCCCGCCTCGTCGCTGACGCCGCGCAGGCGGGTCGTGGTCGTCTCCGGGAACATGCCGTCCAGGCGTTCGGTGACGGCCACCTCGCGGGAGGCGAGGACCGGGAGCAGGTCCTGGGTGACCTGGGTCTGCGCCGCCTCGGCCAGGCGCGTGCCGATGCGGTGGGCGTAGGCCGCGAGGAACGACTGCCGGAAGGTCTTCGTACGCTTGCGGCCGCCCGCCCGCTGGGCCGCCTCCGCCCTGGTCATCGCGGTCTGCGCCTGCACGAGGAGCGAGGTGTGGAGGAGTTCGACCACCTCCAGGTCGGCCTCGAAGCCGACGACCGTGGAGAAGGCGAAGGGTTCGTTCCACACGGCACGGCAGTGGTTGGCGGTCGCCACCGCGTCCAGCAGGACGGCCTTCGCCTGTTCGTACGGCGGTTCGACGCCGATCCGCCAGGCGCCGGGCACGTCCTTCGTGGCGTGCGACGCGTGCGTACGGCTCGCGAGGAGGGCGTCGTCGATGCTGTGCCGGGCCATCAGTTCCTGTGCCTTGGCGCTGAGCGCCTCCGCCTCCTGAGGAAAGCCGGTCGCCTCCGCCTTCGCCAGCAGCGCCCGGATACGGCCGAGCATGCGGGACTCGGGGCGGGGCTGCCCGGTGGCGGTCGTGACCGGCTCGTCCAAGGGCTCCAGCGCGGGCAGGCGCAGCAGCAGACGGTACAGCTCCAGGACGGCGGTCGCGTGCGAGAAGCGGTCCGTGCGGGGTGGCGCTTCGGTGGGCAGGTCGTCGAGCTGCGCGGTCCAGCGGGGGCCGCGGGGGCGGTCGTCCGGCCGCTGCGCCCGGATCAGCGCCGAGAGCAGTCGTACGTGCGCGTCGTCCAGCTCCCGCCGCACGAGCCGTACGACATCGGCGGGCTGCCAGCCGCGCCGCCAGGCCGCCGCCACGAACTCCCGCCCGCGCCGGTCGAGTTCCTCGTCCGCCTCGGGGGCGACGGCGAGGAGGGAGGCGCCCGTGTCGAGGGCGGCGTCGGTGTCGGCGTAGAGGGCGTGCTGGAAGGCCCGGTCGACGGGGCCGGGGGTGTCGCTCGGACTGTTCGTGCTGCTCACTCGGTGATGGTGCCACGGGGTGGGCGCGGTCCTGCGGGGCCACCGGGAAAGCCGGTTGTGCGTGGGGTGGGGGCGTGCCTAGTTTCCGGGGGCATGGATGGGATTAGAGCCGTACGTTTTGATCACCCCGACGCCGTGAAGCTCTCCGCCCTCGTGCAGGCCGAGTATGTGCGGCGCTTCGGCTACGACGACATGACCCCGCTGCGTCCGGGCCACTTCGACCCGCCGGGTGGGCTGTTCCTGATCGCGTATCTCGCGGGTGAGGCCGTGGGGTGTGGGGGCTGGCGGGTGCAGGAGGCGGAGGACGAGGGGTATGCGGCCGGGGACGCCGAGCTCAAGCGGATGTTCGTGGTGCCCGAGGCGCGAGGGCGGGGGATCGCCCGGAGGATTCTGCGGTCACTGGAGGACAGTGCGCGGGCGGCCGGGCGGGTGCGGATGGTGCTGGAGACGGGGACTCAGCTGCACGAGGCCGTGGGGTTGTACGTGGCCTGCGGGTATGTGCCGACGGCCGAGTTCGGTCCCTACCGGGGGTACTCCGACAGTCGTTGGTTTGCCAAGGCACTGCGGGAACAGGTGTCAACTGAAGGTTGACAGCCTCGGGGTGTCAACTTACGGTTGACACATGTCGACGAACCCGAGCATCACGTCATCCGTACGTCTCGACGAACTCATCGCGGCCATCAAGAAGGTCCACGAAGAGCCCCTCGACCAGCTCCAGGACGCGGTGATCGCCGCCGATCACCTGGGTGAGGTGGCCGACCACCTGATCGGTCACTTCGTGGAC
Source organism: Streptomyces sp. AC550_RSS872 (assembly GCF_019049285.1). Taxonomy (GTDB): domain Bacteria; phylum Actinomycetota; class Actinomycetes; order Streptomycetales; family Streptomycetaceae; genus Streptomyces. Next base: position 76,171 of record NZ_JAGMUL010000018.1, on the reverse strand, counting down.
CAGGCCCGGCGGTCCGGTGCCTCCTGGACCGACATCGGCAAGAGCATGGGCGTCACCCGGCAGGCCGCGCAGAAGCGGTTCGTGCCCAAGGAGTCGGCCGACCTCGACCCTCAGCAGGGTTTCGGCCGGTACACGCCGCGTGCGCGCAACACGGTGATGGCCGCCCACAACGAGGCCGTCGCGGCCCGTAACGCCGAGGGGCGGCCCGAGCATCTGGTCCTCGGTCTGCTGGCCGAACCGGACGGGCTGGCCGCGAAGGCGATCACGGCGCAGGGCGTCCTGCTGGACTCGGTGCGCCAGGCCGCCACCGCCGCCCTGCCGCCGGCCGCCGACAACGTCCCCGAACTCGTCCCCTACGGCTCCGACGCCAAGAAGGTGCTGGAACTGACCTTCCGCGAGGCCCTGCGTCTCGGCCACAACTACATCGGCACCGAGCACATCCTGCTCGCCCTGCTGGAGTTCGAGAACGGCACCGGTGTGCTGTACGGGCTCGGGCTCACCAAGGACGCGGTGGAGGAGTACCTCGTCGAGATGCTCTCCCAGTTCCTGAACAGCGGTGTGCAGACGGTCAAGGAGGCCGGCGAGGGCGGTGGCGAGGAAGGCGCGGCGCGGAGCTGAGGGCGTTGTCAGACCCGGGTGCCACACTCGCTGCATGACCGACCGGTGGGCGCTCGCTCCGGCCGAGGACGGTGGCGTGGAGATCGCCCCCCTCGGCCCGGACGGGCTGCCCACGGGGCCGGTGCGCCGGGAGGCGGACCTGGGTGAGGCCGTGCGCGGACGGCCGGAGGTCGCGCGGTGGGTGTGGCGGTCCACCGCCGAGGTCTATCCGCGCCTGCTCGCCACGGGGGTGCGAGTGGAGCGGTGCTACGACATCGAGGACGCCGAGACCCTCCTCCTCGGCCACGAGGGGCGGCACGGAGAACCGAGGTCGGCCGCCGCAGCCCTCGCCCGGCTGCGCCGCCTCCCGGTGCCACCCGATCCGCCCCAGCGGGCGGCCGAACCGGGCTCGCAGTCCCCCCTGTTCGAGCCACAGGCGGTCCATCTGCCGCTGGCCGACCTCGTCGAGGTCTACGCCGACCAGCAGCGCCGGCACGACGCCACCGCCCACCCGGAGCGGATGCGGCTGCTCACAGCGGCCGAGTCCGCGGGGATGCTCGTCGCCGCCGAGATGAACCGGGCCGGGCTGCCGTGGAGCGCCGAGGCGCACCGAGGGGTCCTGCACGAACTGCTCGGCGAGCGGTACGCCGGGGGCGGGGAGCCCCGGCGGCTCGCCGAGTTGGCGGACGAGGTGTCGGCCGCGTTCGGGCGCCGGGTGCGGCCCGATCTGCCGGCCGATGTGATCAAGGCCTTCGCGCAGGCCGGGATCAAGATCAGATCGACCCGGCGCTGGGAGATCGAGTCCCTCGACCATCCGGCGGTGAAGCCGCTGGTCGAGTACAAGAAGCTGTACCGGATCTGGGTGGCCCACGGCTGGTCCTGGCTCCAGGACTGGGTGCGCGACGGGCGGTTCCGACCGGAGTTCCTCGCGGGCGGGACGGTCACCGGGAGGTGGGTGACCAACGGCGGGGGCGGGCTCCAGATCCCGAAGGTCATCCGGCGTGCCGTGGTCGCCGACCCCGGCTGGCGGCTCGTCGTGGCCGACGCCGACCAGATGGAACCCCGGGTGCTGGCGGCGATCTCCCGTGACCCCGGGCTGATGGAGGTGGCCGGCCGGGAGACCGACCTCTACCAGTCCGTCTCCGACCGCGCCTTCTCCGGCGACCGCGCCCAGGCCAAGCTCGCCGTGCTGGGCGCCGTGTACGGCCAGACGTCGGGCGACGGGCTCAAGAACCTCGCCGCGCTCAGACGGCGGTTCCCCCGGGCAGTGGCGTACGTCGACGAGGCGGCGCGGGCCGGCGAGGAGGGGCGGCTCGTGCGGACCTGGCTGGGGCGGACGTGTCCGCCGGCGGCCGGGGCGAGCGACGCCGCCGAGGAGGCGGGCATTCCGGTGCCGGACGCGGAGGACGAACCGGCCGGGGGCGCCGGTCCGCAGGAGTGGGTGCCGGGCTACGCCTCCACCAACGCCCGCGCCCGGGGCCGCTTCGCCCGCAACTTCGTCGTCCAGGGCAGCGCCGCCGACTGGGCGCTGCTGCTGCTCGCCGCGCTGCGGCGCACCTGCGCGGACATGGCGGCGGAACTGGTCTTCTTCCAGCACGACGAGGTGATCGTGCACTGTCCCGAGGAGGAGTCCGAAGCGGTCGTGACGGCGATCCGGGAGGCGGCGGAGCTGGCGGGGCGGCTGACGTTCGGGGAGACGCCGGTGCGGTTTCCGTTCACCACGGCGGTGGTGGAGAGCTATGCCGACGCGAAGTGACCAGCGCCGGACGGCGCCGGACGGTCGTCCAACGACGACTTCGCCGACCGGACTGCGCCGGAGCGGATCACCAATGGCCGGATGTCAGCGGTCTGTTGGCATGGCTTATTGTGATCACTTCATCGGATCCGGCCGACGGCGCGCGCGTACGACGCGCAACTCGGGGGAGTGTCGCCGCCGCGCCGGATCCGGGGATGCCGGGTCCCGGTCGGCGGAGGTGACCGACCGGGACCCGCGTCCCCTCCCCGGCCCCCTCTCAGATGACCGGCGGCCGGCCCAGCCGGCACAGTCCCCACACCGTGCGCCAGCGCATGGGACGCCGCTCGCCCGCCGGTTCCCGCAGCCCCTCCAGGAAGCCGCCGAACCACGCGCGCAGGCCGGCCGGCGAGCTCCGGTTGCGGACGAGGGTGAGGAGCACCCACACCCCGAGGTGCACCGGAATCAGCGCGAGCGGCAGTCGGCGGCGGGTCAGCCAGACGCGGTTGCGGGCGTTCACCCGGAAGTAGATGGCGTGCCGGGCGGGCGAGGTCTTCGGGTGCTGGAGGAGCAGTTCGGGCGCGTAGAGGATGCGCCAGCCGGCGTCGGCGGCCCGCCAGGCCAGGTCGGTCTCCTCGTGGGCGAAGAAGAACTCGGCGGGCCAGTCCCCGGTCTCCGCCAGCATCGCCATGCTCAGCGCGTGCCCGCCACCGAGGAAGCCGGTGACGTACCCGCCCCGCAGGGGGTCGGACCTGCCGATCCTCGGCACGTGCCGCTGCTGGGTCTCGCCCTGTTCGTCGGCGATGCGGAAGCCGACGATGCCGAGCCGGTCGTCGGCCGCGTACAGGTCCCGTACGCGGCGCAGGACGTCGGCGTCGACGAGGAGTCCGTCGTCGTCCAGCTCGACCACGACGTCGACGTCCCCGAAGGCGCGCAGTCGCGCGAGGGCCACGTTCCGGCCACCCGGACAGCCCAGGTTCTCGTCGAGCTCGATCGGCGTGACCTCGCCGGGCAGCCCCAGCCGCTCGGCGAACTCGGGGAGCGGACAGCCGTTGCCGACGACGACGATCCGGACGGGGGCGAGGTCCTGCTTGGCCACGGACTCGAGCAGCGCGTCGACCTCGGCGGGGCGGTTCCCCATGGTCACCACGGCGACAGCGATCCTCGGTTCCGTCATACCCTGCCCTGCCCTCACCTCGTACCGGCTGCGATTACCGCCGCGATGCTAGTGGTTCACGGTAAGGACTTCTTAAGTTCGCCGTACTGCGCGGGGGCCGACCAGGGGCAGGCCCACCCTCCTCACCCATGTCCCGCCCATATTCATGCACAGGAATCCGACTTGTCCCATTCTCTCGCGACGCGCACGCTGGAATCGTGTGGTCACCAGATGCCGCTACGGCCACCATCAGCCTTCAGGGCATCGTCACGGGGTGGAGCGAGGGTGCCCGGCGGCTGCTGGGATACGCCGCCGCCGAGGTCGTGGGGCGGGCCGCGGCCGATCTGCTCGTGGACCGGGAGGCGACCGGCTTCTCCCCCGTCGGCTCCGAGGAATGGAGCGGCACGGCGGCTCTCAGGCACCGCGACGGACACCGCGTCGAACTGACCCTGCATGCGCATCCCTCCCTGGACGGCGGCGGCGCCACCCAGGCGTTCGTCGTCACCGCGACCACGGGAACGGCCGCGTCCGACCGTGACCGGCGGATGGTGGAGTGGGCCTTCGCCCAGTCCTCGATCGCCCTGTCCACCTACAGCGCCTCGTCGGGTTCGTGGCGGCTGAACGCGGGCTCGGAGACCGACCCGCTGGGTGAGGCCCGTTCCGACGAGGGGTTCCTCAGGTGTGTGCGGCGGGTCGCCGAGGAGGCCATGCCGATGCGGTACGAGGGGTTCGCCCCGGCACCGCCCACCCCCACGACCCGGCAGCGCTCCTGGATCGTCGAGCTGTGGCCCGTCCGGAACCCCGTGTCCGGCGACGTGGCCGGGGTCGGCACCGCCGCCTTCGACAGCAGCGAGCAGTACGCCGCCCGGCAGCGGCTGGCCCTGCTGAACGAGGCGGGCTCCCGCGTCGGCACCACCCTGGACGTCGCCCGCACCGCGCAGGAGCTCGCCGATCTGGCCGTTCCGCGGCTGGCCGACTTCGTCAGCGTGGACCTGCTCGACTCGGTCATGCGCGGGGAGGAGCCGGTGCCGGGGATGGTCGACGCCGCCGTGATGCTGCGCCGGGTCGCCCACCAGTCGACGGCCGAGGGCGGGGGCGTGCCCGAGGCGGCCGTCGTACTCGGCGGGATCGACACCTATCCGTCGTTCTCACCGCCGGCCCGCTCCCTGACCAGCGGGCGGCCGGTGCTCAGCGGGACGGAGGACCCCGACTTCGCCCGCTGGGTCGGCGAGCACGAGGCACGGGCCGCCGTAGTCCGGGAGCACGGCTTCCACTCGGTCATGGCGACCCCGCTGCGGGCGCGGGGCATCACCCTCGGCGTCGCGGTCTTCGTCCGCGGCAAGGGCTCCCCGCCCTTCCAGCAGGACGACCTGATCCTCGCCGAGGAACTCGCGGGCCGGGCCGCCGTCGGTGTGGACAACGCCCGCCGCTACACCCGCGAGCGCACCAACGCGCTCACTCTCCAGCGCAGCCTGCTCCCCCGCGACCTGCCGAAACAGGCGGCCGTCGAGGTGGCGTACCGCTATCTGCCCGCCGGTACGGGCGCCGGCGTCGGCGGCGACTGGTTCGACGTCGTCCCGCTGTCCGGCACCCGGGTCGCCCTGGTCGTCGGCGATGTCGTCGGGCACGGCATCCACGCCTCCGCGACGATGGGGCGGCTGCGCACCGCCGTACGCACCCTCGCCGACGTGGACCTGCCCCCGGACGAGCTGCTCACCCACCTCGACGACCTGGTCAGCCATCTCACCTCGGACGACGACAGCGCCGTCCGTGATCTGCCGTACACCGGCGGGATCGGCGCGACCTGTCTGTACGCCGTCTACGACCCGGTCTCCCGGATCTGCACCCTGGCCAGCGCCGGCCATGTCCCGCCCGTGCTGCTGCTGCCCGACGGCACGGTCGACGTCGTACGGCTCACGCCCGGACCGCTGCTCGGCGTCGGCGGGCTGCCCTTCGAGGCGACCGAGCTGGAGCTGCCCGAGGGCAGTCTGCTCGCCTTCTACACGGACGGCCTCATCGCCCGCGACCGCGACATCGGCCTCGGCCTCGAACGGCTCTGCGAGGCCATGTCCTCCCCGGTGGCCTCGCTGGAGATCACCTGCGACGCCGTCCTGCGGGCCATGCTCCCCGAGAGCCCCGCCGATGACGTGGCCCTTCTGATCGCCCGCACCCGCGCCCTGCACGCCGACCAGGTCGCCGCCTGGGCCCTGCCGTCCGACCCCGCGATCGTGGCCGACGCCCGCGCGCAGGCCACCCGCCAGCTCGCGGCATGGGGCCTGGAAGAGGCGGCGTTCGTGACCGAGCTGGTGGTGAGCGAGCTGGTCACCAACGCCATCCGCTACGGCGACGTACCGATCGGCCTGCGTCTGATCCGGGACCGCACCCTGATCTGCGAGGTGTCCGACGCCAGCAGTACCGCCCCGCATCTGCGCCGGGCCCGTACCTACGACGAGGGCGGCCGCGGGCTGCACATGGTCGCCCAGCTCACCCAGGGCTGGGGCACCCGCCAGACGCCCACCGGCAAGACGATCTGGGCCGAGCAGCCCCTACCGGTCGGCTGACCATGACGGGGGAGGTCAGGTGCCGTCGCCGACCGGTGTTTCAGGCCCGCAGCGGGTTGGCGCGCACGGCCGCCATCAGATACCAGGCGGTCGCCCCGAGGTGCCGGTAGGGGTAGTAGCCGAACCCGAACCCGGTGTCGAGCGGGCTGCTGGCCGACACGACCCCGGACCGCTCGGGAAGCGCCCGCCCGCCGACGGTCTGACCGCCCCCGAGCAGATCCTGCGCCCGCTCGATGGAGCCGAGCAGCCGCCGCGCCCGCGCCTCGTCCCCGCGTCCGTGCCGCTCCCGCAGGGCGAGCGCGAGATGAGCCGTCCCCTCGAACCACACGCCGTTGCGGTCGGGCTTGGGCCGGCCTTCGGCGATCGGGGCGTCCTCGTTCGCGACGAGACCGGCCGAGCTGAAGGTGACACCCTCGTACGACTGCCCCGCCGGCACCGTGCTGTTGCGCCGCTCGGCGTGATCGAGGGCGGCCAGCTCCCGCGCGGCCCAGTCCAGCGACCGGGCATGGGTGCGGGAGCCGAGGGCCAGGTAGGTCCAGGTCTGGGTGTCGGCGGGAATCGGCGACTTGTTGACGGTCACCCCGTCATTGGTCCCGGTGTAGAAGAAGCCGCCGTCCGCCTCACACATGTTCTGGAGGAACCCCCGGGCACGAGCACGCCGCTCCAGCCAGACCCCGTCCCCCGTGAGACGGGCAAGCCGCCCGAAGAGGCAGACGAGGTCGGTGTTGTGCTCGGTGGAGGTGAAAGGCAGCTTCTGATTGGCCCCGTCGACCCCGAACTTGTACCCGCCGAGGGGTTCGTCGGTACGCCCGTTCCGCTCGATCCACTCCCCGATCCGCACGGCACCCGCGAGGAACCGCCGCTGCCCGGTCCGCCCCGCGAGGGCGCTCAGCGCGATCCCGGCCCAGGCCATGTCCCCCACGGCCGTCCCCGTGAACCCGAACTGCGTCCCCACGTTGGCGCTGCCGTCCGCCCGCACGAACCCGTCCGGCTGGAGCGAGCCGTCATAGAAGGTGTACGGCCCGACGTTGTACGCCTGCCGCAGCCGGCCGTCGTCGTGCGCCGGGTCGTGCTCCTGCGCGTACAGCAGCGCGTCCCCGAGTGCCACGGCGCGGGCGCGCCCGTCGGCGGTGCGGGCGGCGAGGTGGGCGAGGACCGCGAGGGCGTTGTCGTAGGTGAAGGCGGTGCTGAACAGGCCGGCCTGGTCGGCGTAGCTCTGGGCGAGGCGGATGCCGCCGTGGTCCGGGTAGGCGTCCATGGCGGCGGCGAGGAAGGCGTGGCCGCGGCGCTGGGCGGAGGCCGCGCGGGCATGGGCACCGACTTCGCCCGCCCCGGCCCCGTCGGCATGGGCCGGCCCCACTCCGGCCGCGGTGAGCACGGCGGCGCCGAGACCGGCCCCCAGGAGCGCACGGCGACTGAGCGCCGGGCCTCGCCCTCGTCCCTGTCCGTCGGTCGTGCGGGTCACGCCGGTCATGCCGTTCATGGGTCTCCCTTGCCGGGCCTTGAGAGCGCTCTCACGAGTGCGGGGTCATTCTGCTGGGACGGGTGGGGTGGGTCAACGTTCGTGCGGTGCCGAGCAGTTGACGGGAGGATCGAAGGGCGAGCTCGCCCTCCGGCACCTGGCGGAAGATCCTTGTAGACGATCCTTGTCACAGTCACAGTCACAGTCACAGTCACCGGGACCGGGACCGGGACCGGCAGCACTCCTGGGCCACCGTGACGAAGGCATGCTTCGCGCTTTTCAGTTCGTCCGGCCTCTCATGCCGGCGCAGACAGTCGACGAGGTGTTGTGCCGCCGCGGCGGCGTCAGGCGGGCCTTCCAGGAGCACCCCGCCCAGGGCGCGTTGCAGCAGGACGTCGTCGTCGGCCTGCCCGCGGCCGGTCCGCTCGGTGAGGATCCTGGCCTCCGCGGCTCCGAGGAACTCCGCATAGACCTGACGGCGGCGGGCGAACTCACGGTGGCCGGACTCGGCGCTGAGCGTCATGCGAACCGACTCGAGCAGCGCCTCCGCCTGACGGTCACCCGCGTGCCGTGCCGCCTCGGCCTGCCGGATACCGGCACCGCGGGCGTACCAGCCGGTCACCACACTGCCCGCGATCGCCGATCCCGCGGCGATCAGGGCGATTCCCCAGTCACTCATGCCGCCATCCTCGCGACCGGTCCGACAGACCACCCCGCCCTTGCTCGATGTGCGGCGTGGATCACTCTCGGCTACCCGTGAACAGCGCGCGATAGGATCGGATCATGTCGCCCGCCGACGTGAACGAGCCCGCCCCGACCTGCGGAAACAGCACTTCCCGTCCGCCGGTTCCCAGTAAACTGGGCGACGGGCGACGGGCGACGGGCGACGGGCGACGGGCGACGGGCGACGGGCGACGGGCGACGGGCGACGGGCGGGCGGTTCTGTTCGTGGCTCGGTCGGCGGTGGCTCTGTACCGGCTGCTGGACGTCGTCCCCGTATTCTCCGGTGATGGCCGGATCACGCGCCTGTTCACCCTCGCCCCGGGTTCGGACTTCGGAGCCGACGCGCTCTCCGCGATCGACGCCGTCGGAGGCCGTACGGTGCCGTGGAGCGAAGCGTGCGGTCGTACCCACGACCTGGTCGTCGCCGCGAGCCCGAAGGGCGACCTGAGGCTGCTGCGCGGCCCCCACGTCCTCCTGCCGCACGGCGCGGGCTTCAACAAGTCGCTCCCCGGCGAAGGTTCGGCCGACTCGGCATCCGGGCTGGACCCGGCGTATCTGCGACGAACCGAACCCGACGCTCCGATAGCACTGCACGCCCTGGCCCATCCCGACCAGGTCGCCAGGCTCGCCGCCACGAGTCCGCAAGCAGCCCGGTGCGCGAAGGTGATCGGCGACCTCACTCTGGAACGCGTCCTCGCTTCCGTCCCCCTGCGCGACCGTTACCGGGCCGCGTTGGGCACCGGGGCCCGCAAGCTGCTCGTCATGGTCTCCACGTGGGGTCCCGACTCCCTCCTCCGGCAACGCCCCGGCCTGCCGGCCCGGCTCGCGGCCCAGCTGCCGTACGACGAGTACCAGTTGGCGCTTGTGGTCCATCCCAACGAACGCAGCCTGCTCGGCACGTACGAGCTGACCGAGCGCCTGGCGCCGGCCCTCGACGCGGGGATGGTCCTCCCGGATCCCTGCGAGGAGTGGGCCTCGGTCCTGATCGCCGCCGACGCCCTCGTGACCGACCACGGATCGGCGGCCCTGTACTACTGCGCGGTCCAGGACCGCCCCCTCGTGAGCGTCCACCCGGGCGGCGGCGAGCTGATCCCGGGCAGTCCCATGGACGTACTACTGGGCCGCATACCGCGGTTGGAACACGGCGCGGACATCACCGAAGCACTGCGGGCGTACCGGCCGGGACCCGGGCACGCCGCAGCTCAGGCCGCGTTCGCACCGCCCGGCGATGCCGTGGAGCGCCTGCGCACCGAGGTCTACGCCCTGCTCGGTCTCGCGCCGCCCGCCCAACGCCTCACTCCCCGACTGCTGCCCGCGCCCGTGCCCGCCACGCGCATCCCCGCGGCGTTCGACGTCCGCATCGACACCACCGCGGCGGGTGTCCGGATCACCCGGCACCCGGCCGGCACCGGACCGCCTGGCCACCACCTCGCTGTGGAGCACGGCGCCGCGGACGAGCGGTACACCCGTTCGGCAGGCCTGTTGTACCGTCGTCCGCTGCCGCCGTCCCAAGCCCCCGTGGACCTCGCCTGGACCTCCGACGGCTGGACCCGGCACGCGTTGTCCGCCTACCCGGGCTGCCGTTCGGCCGCGGCGCTGCTGCCGTCCGGCGGCTGCCTGATCAGAGCCCGCGGCCATGAGCAGCCGTACACCGTCCGGATCGACCCTCGGCCCGAGTCAGGCCGGGTCGCACGACTCGACCCGGCCGTCGCCCTGTCGGCCGTGTACGCCCGGCTGCTCTCCCCGCAGCCCGCTCCGGACAGCCACACCGAGCTGAACTGCCTCGTCGGGGACCGGACGTTCCGCATCACCCTCCGCCCGGCCACGGACACCGAGGCGGCGCAGGTGATCTAGGGCCTGCTGTTCGGACGCCGGCACGATCCAGGCGACCGGCCCTAGACGAGGCCGTTGCGCCGACGCAGGGCCCGGGCCGCCGTACGGTGTTCCTCGGCTTCCGCCAAGTTCCCTTCGCCCGTGTCCAGTTCGGCCAGAGCCTCGTGGACGCGTGCCCGGTCCACACCGGCGCGTCGTCGGTCGGCACGCGCCAGGGACTGCTCGTACAGCTCCCTGGCCTCGACCGTACGGCCGAGCTGGTGCAGGACACCGGCGAGGGCGGACGCCGAGCGCCCGATCAGCCTCTCGCGCCGCTTCGCCACGAACCCGGTGTGCGCCTCGGACAACAGCCGACACGCTGTCTCAAGATCCCCCACCTTGGCGCTCGCCTCTCCCATCCGGTACGTCTGGAGGAGGACGCCGTAGGGGTTGGGGATCGCGCGATGCAGGTCGCGGGAGCCGGCGAAGTCGGCCAGAGCGGCACTCCACTCACCCCGTGCGCCCTTGAGCATGCCGCGGGCCTCCACGGCCGAGGCGGCGAGCTTACGGTCCCGGTCGGACTCCCCCAGCAGCTCACCGGCGGACATCGCGCCGTCGAGCTGGGCCGCGGCCTCCTCGTACTCTCCCGACTCCCACAACGGTCTGGCCAGCTGGCAGCGGGTGCGCACCAACCACCCGGCGTTCCCGCCATGCCGGACCGCCGAGTCGACGGCGAGCCGGAAGACCTCGACGACCTCGGACTGGTGGGGATGGTCCAGGGCATGCGTCCACACCGGCTCGGACAGGGCGACGACCTCGGTGTCCAGCCCCCGGCCGTGGGCCAGGCGGGCGCAGGCGAACAGCACATGGCGTTCCTCGGCCAGCCAGCGGGCCGCGCGTTCGGCACGCTGGGCCCGGGCCTCGTCGCTCGTGGCCGCTTCCGGATCCTCCAGCGCGACATCCGGCACACCGGGAACACCGTCGAGCCGATCCACGACGGTCAGCCGGGCGCCGGCGGCGAACCGGTCGGCCAGCTGAGCCTGCCGGACGAGCCAGCGCACCAGCCTCACCTGCGCCTCGGCCACCTCCCCGTCCGCCGTCTCCCGTCGGCAGCGCCGCATCGCATGCGCACGCAGCGGTCCCGGCAGCCTCATCTGGCCGGACTCCGTCAGCGACAACGGACGCAGGTCCAGTAACCCAGCCCGGTCCAGCTCCTCCAGGGCGTCCTGGCAGTCCTCCGGCCCCAGTCCTGACAGAGCGGTGGCGGAGGGGAGCGTGAACGTCTCGCCGGGGTGGTGCGGCAGCAACCGGTAGAGCAGGGCCGCCGGGCGGGACAGATCGGCGTAAGCCGTGTCCCAGACGCGCTCCACGTCGGACACGCCCTTCTCGTCCAACTCGGTCCGGAGATCGGCGAGGAGACGAGAGAGGGGGCGCAGGCGGTGCGTACGCACCCATCGGCCCGCCACGTGCAGCGCCGCGGGCAGCCCGTCGCACAACCGGATCACGGCCCGCGCCGCCTCGGGGTCCGCGGCCAGCCGCTGGTCGGGGACGATCAGCTCCAGCAGTTCCGTCGCGGCCCGCTCCTCCAGTGGCGGGAGCGCCAGATCCACCGCGGCACCTGCCTCGAACTCACGGAGCGGACCGTGGCTCGTGACGATCACCACGCTGTCGCCCGACGCCGGAAGCAGGGGAACGACCTCCGAGGCGTAGCGCACGTTGTCCAGAACGAGGACCAGTTTCGCCTCGGACGTCCTGTTCCAGTACTGCCTGCACCGGGCCGCGTAGGCGGCCTGCACCTGCCCCGGCTCCACGTCGAGCGAGCCCAGCAACCGGGTGAGCACATCACCGGGATCCAGCGCGTCACCGTCCCGGAAGTCATCGAGATCGACGGACAGCACACCGTCGGTCATGGGGTAGCGGTCGAGCAGAGTCCGGGCGATCAGACCGGCCAGCTCCGTCTTCCCCAGCCCGGCGGGCCCGCTCAGCGCGAGAACCAACGGACGGGAACGGCTCCGCCATTCCGCCACGGCACGCAGGGCACGCTCCAGCTCCTCGTCACGGTTGACGAAGTGCACCGGCTCCGGCGGAAGTTCAACCTTCACAACAGTCCCCTCGACCCTCCGCAGCGCACTGCGCGCACTGCACGCACTGCACGCACAGCACGCACTGCCCAACGATCATGCACTCTAGAGACTTTCAGGGTGGGGCGTCCGGTGCAGGCGAAGACCGGAAATGCGCGGCCCCATGCTCGCCGGAGGCTGCTCGGGTCGGCCATGCCCACGAGCGTGGAAATCCATCGGCACATGCGGAGAGTCAGACCCGCCGGTACGTGAGCAGATGAGTCAGCCCCGCCGGTACGTGAAGGGCCGATCTCGCCCTCGACCCCGATTCCAGGCCCCACTGAGACCAGAGCTGAGGCCGCCGGCACCCGCACGGCGCGCGCCGAGCGTCGTCGCCGTGTCCGGCCTCAGGTCCGGGGTCACGCCGATCCGACTGAACGGCCCTCTCACGCAATCGCTCACGCACGCTCCTGCCTGAGGGCCGTAGCGGCCTTCGCCCACAACTCCCCACGGGCGCCAGGCACAGCCGACCCGGATCCAGTAGCCGAGGGCACCGATGATCTCCCGCCGCGGATGCTCGGGTGGGCGCCCCCGGCTTCGGAGGCAGCGCCAGCGACGCCAGCGCTGCCCAACCCGCGAGTGGCAGATCGCCGGGCACACGTTTCGCGCCCCTTCATCCCAGCCTCCACCAGCACAGGGACTACCAAACTCGCCTGCCTTGAAGGGGACTTCTCAGACGCCCTCTATCGTTGCGACGACTCATCAGCGGCCTCGCGGCGGCGGAGACGCAGCAGTATCCCGCCCACAGCCAGCGTCCCCACGGCGCCCGAGGCGATGCCGAGCGCCAAGCCGCCGCCGTAGCCCGGTCCGTCGCCCGATGCCGGGGCCTCGTCCGGAGCCGAGACCTTTACCTCTTCACGCAGGACGATCGCGGGGTAGTTGCACACATAGTCCCGGTCCTTTTCCGTCACGCAGTCGGCGTCCTTGTGGCGCAGCGTGAACGTCACGGGATACGTGCCGGGCTTCAGGTTCTCTCTTATTCGACCCGCACCCACCCAGGCGCGCTCGGTGTCGCCCAGGGTGGTGTCGCCGGCCAGCGCCGGGCTGGAGACCTCCACCGCCGTCGGGTGTGGATTGCCAGGGCGCTCCTTGACCGTGAGTTCCACTGCCGCGCCGGGTTCTGCCGGACCGCTGACGGAGACATATCCCCTTCCGGGGAAGGGGAGTTGATCGGCGTGAGCCGTCCCGGCGGGCCCGAGCAGCATCAGAGGCACAGCAAACGCGGCAAGTCCGCTCTGCACGGACGAGCGTGTGAAGTGGGTCATATGCGCTTCCCCCGTATGAAGTGGTCATACGATCATGACCAACCATGACGCACTCACGCCAGGCGGCATGACGCACGTCTCAAATAGTCCGGCACAGGACCGACTCACGCCCCGGCGGCAAGAATCACCCCTCGTCGCCGCGCGAACTGATGCGAAAGCCGAAGGGAAGAGTCCCGGGGTCCAGCGCGGTCGCGCCCCCGTCCACGGTCAGCACCGTACCGTTGACGAAGGACGCAGCCGGCGACAGCAGCCAGGCGATGGCCTCGGCGACCTCACGGGGCTCGCCGGGGCGGCGTGCCGGCAGCAGCCGGGTGGCCTCCTCGTATGCTCCGTCCACCCCGGCGGAGGCCAGTCCGGCCTCCTCGGCGAACCGGGCCATGCGGCGGTCGGCCATCTCCGTGCGCACCCAGCTGGGGCAGACGGTGTTGGCCCGCAGACCCTGAGGCCCGTAGTCCACAGCCAGCGACCGGCACAACTGGAGCAGTGCCGCCTTGGACGTGGCGTAAGCGGCATTGCGCACCCCGTTACGCAGGGCAGCGACCGAAGCGACCGCGACGACAGATCCCCGGGCTCGGAGCAAGTGCGGCAAGGCCGCCCGCATCAGAAGGAAGGGGCCGGTGAGATTTGTACCAAGCACTGTCTCCCAGTCCTCGTCGGACAGTTCTCCGACACCCCCGCTGCGTGCCACTCCCGCATTGACGACCAACCCGTCGAGTCGACCGAATCGCGAGACGGCAGTTTCGACGAGGTGGACAACAGCGTCCGGGTCGGCGGTATCAGCCGGGCAGGCCAAGGCTCCGGTTTCCTCAGCGACGCGGTGCAGGGGCTCCGGTCGTCGCCCGGAGACGACAACGTCGTGCCCGCCGGCCCGAAGCAGCCGTGCTGTTGCCGCACCGATCCCCGTTCCGCCCCCAGTCACGACCACAACACGCTGATCTGCCATGGGTATTCGGCCTCCTGTCACGATCGGGGTCGGGCAACGTGATCTTACGAGGCTGTGGACTGGCGACCGGAGTCAGTGCGGCCAACGCGACTGCACCAAGCCGAAGCTGAAACCTGCACCTACGGGCCCGGCCAACGGCGCCGGCTCAACGTGCGACGCCCTGCGCGGTTCGACTGCGAGACTGCGAGAGGGCCTCGGTCCGGAGTTCAGCCGAGCACCTTGCGGGGAACCCACAGAGGCTTCTGACCTCCGCATCTTCTCCGATGAAGGATCCAGGGCGGCCACAGCCGGGAAGTAAGCTCCGCGCTCACGGCTTCTCGCCTGTCCGGAAAACGCAACATGATCGAACGACTTATTCGCTAGACTAAGTCGGTATAGTGTCTCCATGGCTCATGTTTCTGCGGCAGAGCGCCGTCCTCAGCTGATCAAGGCCGCCATCGACCTCATGACGAGGGAGGGTGTGGCTGCCGGAAGCACCCGCGCCATCGCGGCCGAGCTGGGCGTGGCACAGGCGACGGTGCACTACACCTTCGGCACCAAGGAAGATCTGTACCGGGCCGTCATGGAACAGCTCACCCATGATCTGATCGCACAGGTCGAACGGGCGGCGCCCGCGGACGCCGGCTTCGAGGAGACGGTCGCGGCACTCGCCGCCGCCCTGTGGCAGACCCTTCGCGAGCAGCCGACCACCCACCAACTGCTCACCGAACTGTCCATGTTCGCGCTCCGGACACCACGGCTCCAGGAGGCCCTTGAGGGCCACTACCGCGAGGTGACGGTCGTGACGACGAGGCTGGTGACCGAGGCGGCTGAGCGCACCGGTCACCAGCTCGCCCAGCCGGCGGAGACCCTCGCCCGGTTCTTCCTGGCCGGCTTCGACGGCCTCTCGGCGCAGCATCTCTCATTGCCCGACGAGGAGGCCGAGCTCACCTGTCTACAGGCCCTGGTCTCCGCTGTCGTCGCTTTCGCGGGAGGCCGAATGGAGCTCGTGCCCCTGCCGATGAGCTGACGGCAAGGGGGAACAGGCCGGCCTCGCCCTTGTCGCCGTCGCAGAGCCATGAGCTCTCGCAGAGCGGTGAGCTGTCGCAGAGCCATGAGCTCTCGCAGAGCGGTGAGCTGTCGCAGAGCCATGAGCTCTCGCAGAGCGGTGAGCTGTCGCAAAGCGATGAGCTCCGGGCGTTGACCGGCCGGAAGGTGCCCGGATCCGCGGCGAGGGTCCGGTCGTAGACCTCCAGATTCCGGCGGCGTCATCTCCGCCCTGGAGCAGCGTCTGCGCCCCGTTGCCAAGACAACCGGTCCTCAACGCCCAAGCGGCCGCTGCCCCTGACATCCATCAAGGGCAGCGGCCGTTCCGCGAGGTCGGGACGATGTCTTCAGACCGTCGGCGCCCGCCCGCGCTGCGGTTCGTTGGTGGCCTTCCCACTGGCCACCGTCATCCTCAGCAGCGGCAGTGAGGCGAGGAAGGTGCCGGTCGCCAGAACGAGGCCGAGTACGCCGGCTCCGGCGCCGTCGAGGAGGGCGCCGACGGCCAGGGGTCCGATGCCGGTGCCCAGGGCTCCCGCGCCGCTGAGGGAGGCGACCAGGCGTCCGGTCGGGTCGATGAGCGCCGCGGCGGCGAGCATCTGTACCAGGACGGCCAGCTGGCAGGTCTGCCAGAGGACGGCCGCGACGGTGAAGAGCACGGGGTCGTGGGTGAGGACCAGGGCCGCCATGGCGAGGGCCTGTGCCGTGACGAAGACGGCCATGGACCGCATGCGTCCGAAGCGCCGCGCGGCGATGGGTCCCACCACCGCGCCGACGAGTGCGACGACGCTGGAGACCGCGAGGACGGCGGACACGGCGGAGTGGGACAGGCCGGTGTGCTGGCGGCCCAGGACCGAGGCGTAGGACCACGCGCCCTGGGTGACGGCCCACAGGAGTCCGGTGCCGACGAGCAGCACGACCGACGGTTTCGCCGAGGCCGTCTCTGCCGTGCCGGGGGTTTCGGAGGCCGGAACTGCCGGGCCGTCGGGGAGGCGGCGGGTCAGTGGCCAGGCGGCGAGGCAGCACAGTGCCATGAGCAGGAAGCCGGTGCCCTCGCCCAGGTCGTGGTTGGCCGCGGGGACACCCATGATCAGCAGTGCGGTCACGCCGACCACGCCGCAGATGGTGACGGCGGAGGCCTTGTCGGCGTCGTCGGTGGCGGCGAGCGCGGCCGTGGCCGCGGCGTAGACCGCGCCGAGTCCCGCGCCGAGGACCAGGTTGGCCAGGACCAGGGTCACCGGGCCGGTGGCCGCCGTCGCTCCCAGGAAGCCGGCTCCCGCAACGGCCAGGCCGAAGCGGGTCATCAGCACCCGCCCCGGCCGCGCGGCCCGCTTGGCCAGCAGCAGGGTGACGATGGCGGTCGCCATCAGCTGGGTCGCGGCGACGAGTCCGGCGCCGGAGTCCGACAGCCCGAAGCGCGAGGCGAAGTCGTCGACGAAGACGGGCATCACGTTCGCTCCGCCGTTGCCCAGGGTCACTCCGGCGATGAGCGCGACCGCGACGCCGAAGGTCAGGGCGGTCCCGCTGCGCGCGTTCACCGGCTGCTCCTGTGCGAGGAGTTGGGTACTGGCGCGGTTCCTCGGCGGTGCGCCGAGTGTGCGACAAGCATGAGGGCCTCACGAGTTCAGAAGGGGGGACACGTAGCGAAGGAGAAGGAGACAGGGCCACGGACGTGGGGGGGGAGGGGCGTCCGTGGCCCTGTCGGTCAGCGGGCCCGGCGGGCTCGGCCGGCTCGGCCGGCTCGGCCGGCTCGGCCGGCTCGGCCGGCTCGGCCGGCTCGGCCGGCTCGGCCGGCTCGGCCGGCTCGGCCGGCTCGGCGGGCTCGGCGGGCCCTGGGCTTGGCGGGCCCGGCGGGCTTGGCGGGCCCGGCGGGCTTGGCGGGCTTGGCGGGCCCTGGGCTTGGCCGGCTCGGCCGGCTTGGCGGGCTCGGCGGGCTCGGCGGGCTCGGCCGGCTGCGGGTGTGTGGTGGTGTCGGCCACCGGCAGCCTGGCGGGTCAGCCGGCCCAGACGTCTTCCACGTAGCGGCCGGACTCGATCAGGGCCGCCAGCCAGGCGCTCGCCTCGTCGTCACCGCTGCCGGTGCGGTCGCGGTAGATCTTCATGAACGCCTCCCGCACCGCCGGGGCCATACGGCGGCCGTCGCCGCAGATGTAGACGCGTCCGCCGGCTTCCAGGACCGCCCAGACCTCGTCGCTCTCCTTCGCGATGCGGTCCTGGACGAAGCAGGCGCCGTCCTCGGGGGCGCGGGCGAAGGTGGGGCGCATGCTGACGGCTCCGGCTGCCTCGGCCGCCTCGAATTCCGTGCGGTGGAGGTAGTCGACCTCGGGGTGGTCGCAGCCGAAGTAGCACAGCAGGGTGCCGGTCGAGCGGGTGTGGTGGCGGTCGAGGACCGCGCCGCGGAAGGGCGCCAGACCGGTGCCCGCGCTGACCAGGATCACCGGCACCGACTCGTCCTGCGGCAGACGGAAGGCCTCACTACAGGGCAGCACCCGGGCCTGGACGGTGTCACCGGCCTGCACGGTCTGCAGGTAGTGCGAGCCGATGCCGTTGAAGGTGCCCTCGCCGGAGCGGTGGGGCGCGGCGAGCAGCGACACCATCAGGTCCACCTCGCCGGGAGAGGCCTCGGCGGACGAGGAGATCGAGTAGTGGCGCGGGCGCAGCACGGGCAGCAGTTCCAGGAAGACCTCGAAGGGCAGTTCGCAGGCGCGGTAGCGCTCCAGCAGGTCCAGGACGCTGTGTCCGGTGGCGGTCACCTGCTCGCGGAAGGTCTGCGGGTCCGCCGCCGCGAGTTCGGCCAGGGGCCGCTTCTCGGGCGGGCAGGCGGTGTGCTCGGCGAGCACGGCGACCTGCTCCTGGGTGGCGGCATCCTGCAATTCGACGAAGTCGGTCAGCAGGCGGCGCAGGGTCAGTGGCCGGTCGACGGGCAGGGCGCTGCGGCTGCGGCGACGGGCACGCAGCCGGACAGTGCGGTCCAGTTCGAGGCCGAAGCGGTCGGCCACCCGCTGGACGAGGGAGTCGGGGTTGCTCGGCAGGACGGCCAGGTGGTCGCCGGTGCGGTAGGTGACGCCGTCGGGCAGCCGCAGCTTGAGGAAACGCTTGGAGCGGCCCAGCTCATGCTCCATATCGACGAGTTCGCACGCGTCGAGGACCTCCATCGGCTGTACGCCGTGCCGTGCCGCGAGCCCGCCGATGACCGAGTCGGTGGTGTCCTGAAGCTCGTACAAGCCCGGAGCCTGATCGGCCTCCGGCTCCGCCTCCCCCGCTTCCGCGGCGGCTCCGTACCGCTCCAGCAGGGCGGTCCACAGGTCGCCGGTCCACCGGTCCACGGTGCCGGCGAAGTCACCGGCGGCGTCCGCGGCGCCGCGCTCCAGCAGTGAGGTGGCGCCCGCCGCGGCGAGCCGCTCGTCGATGAGGGTGGGGATGCGCTGATAGGTGGCGGCCCAGTTACGGTCGCCGACGCCGAGTACGGCATAGCTCAGGCCCTCGAGCGCGCCGGGCTCCAGGCCTTCCAGCCACGTAACGAACTCGGTGGCGTCGTCGGTGGGCCTGCCGTTGTAGGAGGCGGCCACGATCACCACCGGACCATCGCCCGCGGAGAGCTTGCCCACGGCGTCGTTGAGCGCGGCGACGGACGGGGCGAAGCCGCGCTCGTCGCCGTCCTCGGCCAGATCGCGGGCGATGCCCGCGCAGGTGCCCAGGTTGGAGCCGTGCAGCAGGGTCAGCGCGGTTCCCGTGGCACGCCGGAGGACGGGCCCGTTCCCGGCGGCGGGAGCGTTGCCGGCGGTGACGGCCGCCGCGGCGGGCAGGCGGCGCTCTGCGCTGGTGCGCCGGGCCAGGTTCAGGGTGAACGCGTCCGGCTTGAGGGTGAGCGACTGCTTGATCTTCAGCTGGTAGTTGGTGTGGTCGATCAGGCGGTAACGGTGGATCACCAGCGCGAGGACCAGCGTCGCCTCGTGCAACGCGAACTGGCGGCCGATACAGGCGCGTTCACCGCTGCCGAACGGCTTGAACAGGTGGACCGGGCGCTCCTGCTCCTGCTCGGGAAGGAACCGGTCGGGATCGAACAGCTCGACGTTCTCTCCCCAGGCAGGGTCCCGGTGCAGCTGCGGGATGAGGATCTGGATCGACTCGCCCTTGCGCACCGCGTATTTCCCGCCGATGACCGTGTCCTGAAGCGGTTCCACCGCGAACGCGGGCGCCGTCGGCCACAGCCGCAAGCTCTCGTTGAGCACCTGTCGGATGTACGTCAGCTTGCCGATGTCCCCGTAATCCGGGTCCGGGGCATCCGCGTCACCCCACAGCGCGTCGACCTCGGCCTGGGCACGGGCCAGGACCTCGGGATGCTTGGTCAGGTAGTACAGGGCGAAGGACAGCGCCCCGCTGGTGGTCTCGTGCCCGGCGATGAGGAACGTGATCGCCTGGTAGCGGATGTTGACATCGTCCAGAGGCTCACCCGTCACCGCGTCCCGGGTGTGCAGCATGCGCCCGAGCAGGTCATCGGTGCTCGCGTCGCCGGACGCCCGGCGCTGCCGGATCACATCGTCGACCAGCCCCTCCATCAAGGCCACGTCGGCCCGGAACTGCTCCGCCTGCCGCCACTTGAACAACTCCGTACCGGGGATGGACTCCCCCTTGGCCTGCGCGAAACCCAGCGCCCGCGACAAGGCGGTGACGAAAGGATGCGGCTCGTCGCGGTCGAACGACTCGAAGTCGTAGCCGAAACCGCACAGGCCGATCGTGTCAAGCGTCAGCCGCGTCATGTCGTCGGCCACATCCACGGCCTCCGTCCCGGCGGCCCGGTCCCACTTCCCCACCAGCTCCCGCGCCACCCGGAGCATCGTCGCGTGGTAGCCGCGCATCGCGCCGAGGGAGAACGCCGGCATCAGCACGTCATGCGCCTTGCGCCAGTTCGGCTCGTCATTGAACGCCGTGAACAGCCCGTCTCCGCCGATCCCCCGCAGGATCACCAGGTCGGGATGCACGTTCTTACGGAACCGGCTCTCGTCCGCCAGCTCGGTGACCAGATCCAGACCGGACGCGAAGTTGATCTCATTGCCGAAGACACGGAGCTTGAACAACGGCCCCAGCTCCCTGGCCTCCTTCATCACGTACAGCAGGCCGTCGGCGCCACCCGGAATGTCGAATGCGTGGCCGACCAGGGGCAGGGCGGGACGCTGAGGGATCGGCTCGGTTCCGCGCACGGTCTCGTGAGTCATGAGCTTGCCTTTCGTTCGGCACGGGCTGTCGCTACCCAGAACCATACAAGCGACATTGTCGAGTGACAATGTCGCTTGATTGTGTTGAGTGACACAGTCACTTGCTGGAACTGTCGGAGGCCTTGAAACGTCCGGCCGGACCAAGCCCCCGGGGCCCCGGGGGACACCTCTCCGCCCACCGGCCCGCCACAAGGCACGAAGCCCCTCCCGC
Organism: Streptomyces sp. AC550_RSS872; assembly: GCF_019049285.1. Lineage (GTDB taxonomy): Bacteria > Actinomycetota > Actinomycetes > Streptomycetales > Streptomycetaceae > Streptomyces. Next base: position 55,350 of record NZ_JAGMUL010000018.1, on the reverse strand, counting down.
GACTCACCGTCGCCGGAGGGGCTTCTCGGACCTTCTTCGGACCACTTCGATTTCAGACCCCTTCGATCAGCCTTGGCCCCCAGGGCGGGGTCAGCAGGCTTCAGGGGGTGAGAACAAACCGGATCGGGTCGCCGATCTTCTTCTCCAGCCGGGTGACGGCGTCGGCGGCCTCGGCCAGCGGGATGTGAGCAGTGATGGAAGGGGCCAGATCGATCCGTCCGGCGGAGGTCAGGCCGATGAGCTGTTCCACGTGCTCGAACCCGGAGCCGTAGTGGCCGCGGATCTGGTTGCCCCGGAAGCTGAAGCCGGTGCTGTCGCTGACGACGATCGACTCCGGCGTGAGCCCTGCGAGCACCAGGATTCCACCGGCCCCCAGCGCGGCAACCGCCTGAGCGCGAGCGGCGGGTACGCCGGCGAAGTCGAACGCGACCTCGATGCCCCGCCCCGCCGTGGCCTCCGCCAGCGCCTCCGCAAAGCCGTCCGCCATCGGGTCGAGCGCGAGATCGGCACCGAAAACGAGGGCCCGCTCCCGAGCCGTGGGCAGCGGATCGACGGCGATGATCGGGGCTGCGCCGACCATACGGGCAAGCCGGATGCCATGCGCGCCCAGACCGCCCGCACCCCAGATCCCGACCGCCTGCGCCGGACGTACCGCACCCGCTTCGACGATGGCGGCGTACGGAGTGGAGACGGCGTCGGGGATGATGGCGGCCTGGTCGAAGGGGAGGTCGTCCGGGATGGCGAGCAGGGTGTCCTCGCGCGCTACGGCGTACTGGGCCCAGCCGCCGTCATAGTCCACGCCGCGTGTGAGCGGCTGACGGCACTCGGAGCGGCGCAGACAGCCGCCGCACCCGCCGCACGCCTGCCCGGCCTGGAGCACCACCCGGGTGCCAGGCACCCATTCCCCGGCCACCTCCGGGCCTACGGCATGGACGACGCCGGCAACCTCATGACCGAGGGTGACGGTGCGGGCCTTCCTCACGGAGTCGACAGGGAACTCCGGGCTGATGCTGCCGTCGATCAGATGGACGTCGGACAGGCACACCCCCGCGGCCCGCACCTCGACCAGCACCTCCCCCGGGCCGGGGGTGGGCACGGGGACCTCTTCGACGGCGAACGTGTGGGTGTCCAGGCGGAGCCGCCCGGCAAGCATGGTCTTCATGACGGAGCTCGATTCTTCCGATGTCTCAAGCGGCTGACATTGTCAGTCGACAATGTCAGCTAATCCAGTCGATAAACAAGATCGAGTGACTCATGTCTCACCAGGCCAGTCGGCGAAGGACTTCGGCGACCGCTTCAACAGGCGGAAGTACACGCCCCGGCTCGCCTCGGAGATGCGCCGACCGGACGATCGGCAGCCGGGTGCATTGACTCTTACGCAGGGGCCAGAAGCAGTACGGGCGGGGCGAGCAGCGGCCCGGCGACCACCCCAGACACTCAGCGCCCCTGCCGTCCCCAGATGCCGCACGGACTCGCCGATCTCGGCGGCGACTGCGTCGGTGCAGCAGTCCGAGCGGAGGCCAGGCCCGAGCCGGTACACACCGGCCCCGCCGGGTACCCATGAGGTTGCCGTCGCTCCCCGATTGCGGAACTGATCCGCCGTCCCGCACGTCTTGAGAGCAGAGTCAGGAGATGGGGGGCGGCATGGCGGTGACGCTGGGCGAGGAGATCATGCTGCTGTCGCTGGACGACGCGTCGGGGCGGTGCGGGAGCGGCAGGCCTGCCAGTGGGCGGTGGCAGGCGGTATCGTCCTCGAACTCGTCATGGCAGGTTGTGTGTCCTCGGTGGCCGATACGGCTCCGACGGGAGTCCGGTTGCTCGACGACCGGCTGGGGATGATCGATGCCTGGGCGGCGGGGAAGAGCAGGCCGCCCAAGGTGACGGAGTGGCTGACCAAGGACAGGGGCAAGGCTCTGGACGCCCCTCGAAAGCCTCACAGAGCGTGGCCTGGTCAGTAGGCAACAGCGCAACGTGCTGGGCATGTTCCCGGTGCGGCGGTTCCCAGAGACGGACGGCACGGCCGAGCGCGAACTGCGGGTACGGCTTGAGGAACTGGTCTTGCGCCATGCCGAACCCGACGACCGCTCGGCCGGCCTCATCGCACTGCTGCACGGCGCCAAGCTGCACCGCCTGGCATTCCCGACCTGCCTCGCAAGGAGGTCGCTCCACGGATGAAGGAGATCTCCGAGGGGCAATGGGCGGGTGAGAGCGTGCGCAAGGCGATCCGAGAAATGCAAGCGGCGATGACGGCGGTCGCCCTGGTCACCATGAGAAGCTGACCGGTCCCCTCCGCATTGGCATATCAGGCGACCATGGCCTGAATGACAGGCGGCGCCACTATGCGGCTGCTACTGACACGGCGATCGCCGGGGAGCTCGTCGTACGTGCTCCCCGGCGATCGTCGTTGTCCGGAAGGTCAGGAGGAGAGACCTCGCTGCTCCTCGCGCCTGCGCAGGCGTTCCGCGAGCGGTACCTGCCCTGGGGGCCTGAGGATGAACTTGTTCTTCATCTCGTCGAAGTCAGTCAGATAGCAGGACACACGGTCTCCCACCTGGTAGTTGTCGTCGTCGTCGATGTAGAGGACATCAATGAAGCCGTCCCGTGACAGACCCAGGTCCACGATGACCCCCCAGCGGAAGACGGCCGTGGCCTCTCCCTCGACGATGCTCCCCACGAGGCGCATCTCGGCCTCGGGTACCTCAGGGCTGGTCATAGCTCGTCCATCACTCTCAGCGGATATGAGTTGAGGAGACCGAACATCTCCTTGGGGATTGCGACCTCGGCGCGTGGAACGCCGTCGTACCTGCCGACGAACTTGTCGAAGTGCTGATCGAAGTCGGCCCTGGGGACTGGACGAGTTCCAAGTCGTACGTCAGCCAGCAGCTCAACCCATCCCTACGGCGCTAAGTCTGCCCAAGGAGTGGCCGGTCGGCGACGCCTTCCCTCTACGGCACCAGAACTACTCAAGCTGAAGGCAGCGGCGCCACCGTCTTTGGCTTCTACGTCTTGCAGCTCGAAGGACGCGATGCGCCGCGCGGGAGACGCCTTCATGCCCGGCCCGGCTCCACAACTGAGACCAGAACTGAGACCGCCGATACCCGTGCGGCGCGCGCCCGGCGTCGTCGGCGCATCCATTGAATGAGAAAACCCCAGGTCGGAGCACTCCGCCCTGGGGTTTGATGGAGCCGCCTTCGGGATTCGAACCCGAGACCTACGCATTACGAGTGCGTTGCTCTGGCCATCTGAGCTAAGGCGGCGCGCTGTCCGCACTATGGTGCGATCAGCAACGTCGGTAAGTCTACACAGTTTCCCAGGTGCTCCGTACCAACCCCTCCCGGGCCCTCCCCGGGCCCTCCCCAGGCTCTCCGCGGCCGGCTCCGCGCCCCGCCCTGGCCCGCCCCCGGCCCCGGAGCGAGGTGCTCCGGGGCAGCTCACAGCGGCTGTCGGCACCCGCTGTCGGCACCCGCTGGCAGTACCGGCGGAGCAGCTCACCGCGCGCCAGCAGCGGCGTCGGCCTCCACTGTCAGCAGCGGCCGCCAGCAGCAGCCCTCAGCACCGCTTGTCCCGCACCGGCGGCGTCCCCCGCAGGAGATACGCGTTGATCGTCCGGTCGATGCATGTGCTCCCCCGCCCGTACGCGGTGTGGCCGTCCCCCTCGTAGGTGAGGAGGCGGGCGGAGGAGAGCTGGCGGGAGAGGGCCTGGGCCCAGCGGTAGGGGGTCGCCGGGTCGCGGGTGGTGCCGACCACGACGATCGGGGCCGCGCCCGCCGCCTCGATGCGGTGCGGCTCGCCGGTGGGTGCCACCGGCCAGTACGCGCAGTTCAGGGTGGCCCAGGCGAGGCCCTCGCCGAAGACGGGGGACGCCTTCTCGAAGGCGGGGAGGGACCTGCGGACGTCGTCGGGCGTGGAGAAGGCCGGCGGGAGGTCCAGGCAGTTCACCGCCGCGTTGGCGAACATCAGGTTCGTGTAGCGGCCCTCGGCGTCGCGTTCGTAGTAGCTGTCGGAGAGGGCGAGGAGGCCCGCTCCGTCGTTCCCCCGCATCGCCGCGGACAGCGCGTCGCGCAGATGCGGCCACGCGCCCTCGTCGTACATCGCCGCGATCACGCCGGTGGTGGCGAGGGATTCGCCGAGCTCACGGCCGTCCCTGTCCCCGGCCGGGATGGGCCGCGCGTCGAGCTTGTCGAAGAAGGCCTTGAGGTTTCTGCCGACGTCGCTCACCTTCGTGCCCAGCGGGCAGTCCCGGTGGTGCACGCAGTCCCGGGCGAACGCCTGGAACGCCGTCTCGAAGCCCGCCGTCTGGTCGAGGTTCAACCGGCGGGCGGGCAGGGAGGGGTCCATCCCGCCGTCCAGGACCAGCCGGCCCGCCCGGTCCGGGAAGAGCCCGGCGTACGTCGCCCCGAGCAGGGTGCCGTACGAGGCGCCCACGTACGTCAGCTTCTCGTCCCCCAGCACCGCGCGCAGGATGTCCATGTCCCGGGCCGCCTCGGTGGTGGAGACGTGCCGGAGCAGGCCGGCCGCGTCCGCGCCGCAGCCCTCCGCGAACTTCTTGTACGCGCCGACGAGCCGGCCCGTCTCCTTGGTGTCGTCGGGCGTGAAGTCCGTCTGTGTGTACCTGTCCATCGCCCGGCCGTCGAGGCATTCGACCGGCTCGCTGCGTGCGACTCCACGCGGGTCGACCGCGACCATGTCGTACTGGGCGCGTACCTCGACCGGGTAGCCGATCCCCGCGTACTGCTGGAGATAGCCGATCGCCGAGCCGCCGGGGCCGCCCGGGTTCACGAGCAGCGAACCGAGCCGCTTGCCCGGGCCCGTCGCCCTCTTGCGGGCCACGGCGAGGCGAGTGTCCCCGGCGTCCGGCTTCGCGTAGTCGAGCGGCGCCTTCATGGTCGCGCACTGAAAGCCGGGCACCCCGCAGCTGCGCCAGGTCAGCTTCTGCGCGTAGTACGGCGCGAGCGCGTTCGGTGTCGCCCGGGGCAGCGCGGCCAGCGCCGCCCCGGCCGCCGGGCCCCCCGACTTCGTCGCGCTGGTCACGCCGCCGGAGGTGCAGGCGGAGACGAGCAGCGCGCCGGCGACGAGGAGGGCACCGATCGTGCCGGTCCGCCGGGCGGTCGAGGGACGGTTGCGTGGGCCCTGTCCTCGACGGTTGCGAGGTCCCTGCCCGCTGGGACTCGGGGCTGGGCCGGCTGGAGAGCTGCGCCTGATGTACATCAGGCGAGCGTAACTCTGCGCAGCCGTCCGGATGCTGTGCGTGCGCGCCACGGCTCGTACGTGTTACATGGTCAACCTCCCGTTGATCACCGGTGAACGCCTACCGCCCCCGGGGCCCCGCCCGATTCAGCCCGCTCTCAGCGCCATGGTCATCGCTTCCACCGCCAACAGCGGCGCCACATTGCGGTCGAGGGCGTCGCGGCAGGCGGCGATGGCCTCGATCCGGCGCAGGGTGGACTCCGGGGCGCTGTCGCGGGCGAGGCGCTCCAGGGCATCCTCGGCGTCGGTGTTGGCGAGGGCTACGCGGGAGCCCAGCTGGAGGGCGAGGACGTCGCGGTAGAAGGCGGTGAGGTCGGTCAGGGCGAGGTCGAGGCTGTCGCGCTGCGTCCGCGTACGGCGCCGCTTCTGCTTGTCCTCCAGATCCTTCATCACGCCCGCCGTGCCGCGCGGCATCCGGCCACCCTGGGCCGCGCCCAGCGCCGCCTTCAGCTCCTCGGTCTCCTTGGCGTCGATCTCCTCGGCGAGCTGCTTGGCGTCCTCGGCCGCGGCGTCCACGAGTTCCTGGGCGGCCTTGAGGCAGCCACCGATGTCGCCGAGTCGGAGGGGCAGCTTGAGGACGGCGGCCCGGCGCTCGCGGGCGGCCGGGTCGGTGGCGAGGCGGCGGGCCCGGTCGACATGGCCCTGGGTGGCGCGGGCCGCCGCAGCGGCGACTTCGGGCTCGACGCCTTCGCGCCGTACGAGCATGTCGGCGACGGCGTCGACCGAGGGCGTGCTCAGGTTCAGGTGGCGGCAGCGGGAGCGAATGGTCGGCAGGACGTCGTCGAGGGAAGGGGCGCAGAGCAGCCACACCGTGCGGGGAGCGGGCTCCTCGACCGCCTTCAGGACGGCGTTGGCCGACTTCTCGTTCAGCCGCTCGGCGTCCTCGACGAGGATGACCTGCCAGCGGCCGTTCGCCGGCGAGGTGAACGACTTGCGGACCGTGTCCCGCATGTCGTCGGCGAGGATCTGGGTGCCGACGGCGGCGACGGTGGTGACGTCGGCGTGCGTGCCGACGAGCGCCGTATGGCACCCGTCGCAGAAACCGCAGCCGGGCGCGCCGCCCAGCGCCCGGTCAGGGCTGACGCACTGAAGTGCGGCGGCGAAGGCCCGTGCCGTCTGGTTCCGGCCCGCGCCGGGCGGGCCGGTGAACAGCCAGGCGTGGGTCATCTTCGACGCCTCGGGGGGCGGCGCGTCGGTGGCAGCGGCGGTGACGAGGGCATCGGCGTCCCGAGCGGCGGCATCCAGCTGCTCGCTCACCCTCGCCTGCCCCACCAGGTCGTCCCACACGCTCATGGGTCCCGCCGCCCTTCGTTCACATTTCGCGGTGCGGGATCCATTGTGCGGGGCGGCACTGACAACAGGTGCCGGAGCGGGCAACGGACGTCGGAGCGAGCACCGGCGCCGGAGCGGGCAGAGCCGACGAGCGGCCCTGCCGAGCCGGGCGTCAACGCCGTCGGCCGCGGCCCCGGCCCCCGTCCTCGTCGTACTCGTCCTCGCGCGGTCCCAGCAGCTCGTCGGCCAGCGTGGGCAGATCGTCCAGCGGCGTCTCCTCGGCCCAGTCGGACCGAGCCCTGCGCCGCGGCGTCCCCGCCTCGTCGACCTGGGGCATCTCGCGCGTACGTTCCTCGGCGCGGACGTCGTCGCGGAAGTACCCGGGCGGAACCTGGTCCGCCCCCCGGTCACGATCCACCCGCTCCTCCCCCGACACGGAAGGCAGCATCGCAGTCTCGTCGGCGGCCCCCGGAGTGACCGGCGGCAACACAGCGGTCTCCTCGGCGGCGCCGGGCACCACCGGCGGAAGCACCGCCGTCTCGTCCGCCGCCCCCGGCACCGGCGGCTGCGGCAGCTTCGCCGTCACCTCGGATTCGGACTCCCCGGCGGTACGGCCACCGCGAGCACGGCTACCGGACGGACCGCCCTCGAAAGCACCCTCTCCTGCGGCGCTGTCTGCGGAAGAGCGCTCACCGGCCGTCTCCCGCCGCTCCGCGTCGCGCACGGGCCGCAGCACAGTCGTCTCGTCCGACACCCCGCCCGGCGCGCTCCCCGGCGTCACCACCGGCGTGGGAACCGTCAGCGCGTCCCCGGGGGTGGCCCCGGCGCCGGGCGCCGGCGGCCTCGGACCCGCCTGGGCCTGCGCGGCCGCCTGCTCCGCGAGCCGTCGGGCCTCCTCGGCGCGCAGCAGGGCCTCCTCGGCCTTGCGCTGCTTCTCCAGTCGGAGCGCCTCCGCCTCGGCGCGCAGTCGCGCCTCCTCCTCGGCCTGCTTGCGGCGGCGTTCCTCTTCGGCCTTGCGGCGCGCTTCCTCCTCGGCGCGCGCCTTCTCCTCCGCGAGGAGCCGCTGCCGCTCCTCCTCGGCCCGCCGAGCCGCTTCCTCGGCCCGCAGCCGGGCCTCCTCCGCCTGCCGTTCGGCCTCGCGCCGCTGCGCCTCCTCCAGCTCGCGCCGCTTGCGCTCCTCCTCCTCGGCGCGCAGCCGGGCGAGCTGCTCCTGGCGCTCACGCTCCAGGCGCTCCTCCTCGGCCTTGCGGGCGGCCTCCTCCTCGGCCTTGCGGCGGGCCTCCTCCTCGGCCTGGCGGCGCGCTTCCTCCTGGGCCTGGATCTCGGCCTCGGACAGCGGCAGCATCTGGTCGAGCCGGTGCCGGACGACCGTCGTCACGGCTTCCGCCTCCTGGCCCGCGTCCACCACCAGGTAGCGCCCAGGGTCAGCGGCGGCCAGCGTCAGGAAGCCGGACCGCACACGCGCGTGGAACTCCGCCGGCTCCGACTCCAGCCGGTCCGGCGCCTCGGTGAACCGCTCGCGGGCGATCTCCGGCGAGACGTCCAGCAGCACGGTCAGGTGGGGTGCGAGTCCGTTCGTCGCCCAGCGGTTGATGCGTGCGATCTCCGTCGGCGACAGGTCACGGCCCGCCCCCTGGTAGGCGACCGAGGAGTCGACGTAACGGTCCGAGATGACGACCGCGCCGCGCTCCAGGGCGGGCCGGACCACCGTGTCGACGTGCTCTGCGCGGTCCGCCGCGTACAACAGCGCCTCCGCGCGGTGCGACAGGCCCGCGCTCGACACGTCCAGCAGGATCGACCGCAGCCGCTTGCCGACCGGCGTCGCCCCCGGCTCGCGGGTGACGACGACCTCGTGGCCCTTGCCCCGGATCCACTCGGCGAGCGCCTCGGCCTGGGTGGACTTCCCGGCGCCGTCGCCGCCCTCCAGGGCGATGAAGAAGCCGGACGTCGCGGGCACCTGCTCCGGGTCGTCCCCGCCGAGCAGCGCGTCGCGCAGGTCCTGGCGCAGCGGCACGCCGGAACGGTCGTCGACCTTGGCCAGCACCAGCGCGGCGACCGGCAGCAGCAGCGCCCCGGCCAGCATCAGCGTGAACGCCGCGCCGCCGTGCGCGAAGACGAACTTGCCGCTCTCCAGCCGGTGCGGCCCGATCAGCGCGGCCACCAGCGGCGCGATCACCGCGCCGAGCGCCACACACACGCGTACGACCGCGTGGAGGTGCTCCGTCGTGCGCGGGCGCCGGAATTCCTCGGCCTCCTGGTCGAGCAGGGTGTGCCCGGTGTTGGCGGCCATGCCCGCGCCGATTCCGGCCAGGGCGATGATCAGCAGCACGGTGGTGACGTCCGGGACGAGTCCCGCGGCCAGCAGCGCGATGCCGGTGAAGGCAATCGCCAGGGCCAGCAGCCGGCGCCGCGACAGGGACGGCAGCACGGAGGGGGCCGTACGGATGCCGACGACCACGCCGCCGGTCAGCGCGAGCACCAGCAGGCCGTACAGCACCGGGCCGCCGCCCAGGTCCTTGGCGTGCAGCACGGCCACGGCGACCCCGGCGGACACCGCACCGGCGACAGCCGCGCACGCCGTCACCAGCAGCGGGATCGCACCGGTACGGCCCTTGTCGACGCCGGAACCGGTCTTGGGCCGGCGCAGGCCCTCGAGCGGCGACCGCGCGCGTGGGGTGCGCGTGTCGGGCAGCTCCAGAAAGGTCAGCACGGACAGGGAGGCGGCGAACAGACCGGCCGCGACATAGGACGCGAGGGCCGCGTGGTGCTGGTCGAACCAGTCGAGGCCGGTACCGAGCAGGTTGTTGAGCAGGGCGGCGGCGACGAGTGCGGCGGCGGCCATGGGGATCGCCACGAAACCCGTACGCAGCGACAGGCGGCGCAGGGCGTCCATGTGGTCCGGCAGCGGTCGTACCGTCGCTCCCTCGGGCGGCGGGGGCGGCAGCAGCGCGGGCGCCGCGCTCTCCCGGCACACCGTCCAGAAACGCTCGGCCACGCCGGACACGAAGCCGGTGACCAGCAGGACGGCCAGCGCGTCGTCCGGGGTCCAGTCGATCCACAGGGGCGCGACGATCAGCAGGGCGGCCCGCAGGCCGTCCGCGCCGACCATGGTCCAGCGCCGGTCGAGGGGGCCTTCCTGGGAGGTGAGCGACGTCAGCGGGCCGAGGAGTACGGCGCCGAAGAGCAGCGTCGCGAGGATGCGCACCCCGAAGACGGTCGCCACCGCGAACGCCACGCCCCGGTACCCACCGCCGAACGACCCTTCGGCGATCGCCGCCTGAAGGGCCAGGAGGACCAGCACCAGCAGGGCGAGGGTGTCGCCGACACCTCCCACCAACTGCGCGCTCCACAGCCGCTTGAGCTGCGGTCGCCGCAGCAGGGCGCGGACGGCGCGCTCGCGGGAGTCCGCGACCAGGGCGTCGTCGGGGGCGGGGTGGTGGGCCGTTGGCTGCTCGGCTCGCGTCATGCTTTCAGCCTATCGGGACGCACTGACAGCCCGGCGCGCACGCCCGAACGTACGCGCGCCTCGACACCAAACTGATGCCGAGGCGTTCGTTTTGCGAACCGCAAGCGAAGAACCGGGCCCTCAACCGGACTCCGAAAGAGCCCGGTTGGCGCTCAAAGCGACCTAGGACGGCGGCTCAGTCCTCGCTCGCCGACTTCGAAGCCGCCGTCTTCTTCGCGGTGGTCTTCTTCGCCGTCGTCTTCTTCGCGGCCGTCGTCGTCTTCGCCGCGGTCTTCTTGGCGGCCGTCTTCTTGGCCGGGGCGGCCTTCTTGGCGGTCGTCTTCTTCGCGGGGGCCTTCTTCGCCGTCTTCTTGGCGGGCCCCTTCGCCCGCTTCTCGGCGAGCAGCTCGAAGCCGCGCTCCGGGGTGATCGTCTCGACGCTGTCGCCGGAGCGCAGGGTCGCGTTGGTCTCCCCATCGGTGACGTACGGCCCGAAGCGACCGTCCTTGACGACGACCGGCTTCTCACTCACCGGGTCGGTGCCCAGCTCCTTCAGCGGCGGCTTGGCGGCCGCGCGGCCACGCTGCTTGGGCTGGGCGTAGATCGCCTGCGCCTCCTCCAGCGTGATCGTGAAGAGCTGCTCCTCGGTCTGGAGCGACCGCGAGTCCGTGCCCTTCTTCAGGTACGGGCCGTAGCGGCCGTTCTGCGCGGTGATCTCCACGCCGTCCGCGTCGGTGCCGACGACGCGGGGCAGCGACATCAGCTTGAGGGCGTCCTCAAGGGTCACCGTGTCGAGAGACATCGACTTGAACAGCGAGGCCGTGCGCGGCTTGACGGCGTTCTTGCCGGTCTTCGGGGTGCCCTCGGGGAGCACCTCGGTGACGTACGGGCCGTAGCGGCCGTCGCGGGCGATGATCTGGTGGCCGGTCTGCGGGTCGGCGCCGAGTTCGAAGTCGCCGCTCGGCTTGGCGAGCAGTTCCTCCGCGAGCTCGACGGACAGCTCGTCGGGCGCCAGATCCTCGGGCACGTCCGCGCGCTGGTGCTGCTCTGTGTCCTTCTCGCCGCGCTCGATGTACGGGCCGTAGCGGCCGACCCGCAGCACGATGTCGTTGCCCACGGGGAACGACGACACCTCGCGGGCGTCGATCGCGCCCAGGTCGGTCACCAGCTCCTTGAGGCCACCGAGGTGGTCCCCGTCGCCGTTACCGGCGTCGGCCGCGCCGCCCTCGCCTGTGCCCTCGCCGAAGTAGAACCGCTTCAGCCACGGCACGGACTGGGCCTCGCCGCGGGCGATGCGGTCGAGGTCGTCCTCCATCTTGGCGGTGAAGTCGTAGTCGACGAGCCGCCCGAAGTGCTTCTCCAGGAGGTTGACCACGGCGAAGGACAGGAAGGACGGGACGAGGGCCGTGCCCTTCTTGAACACATAGCCGCGGTCGAGGATCGTGCCGATGATCGACGCATACGTCGACGGGCGGCCGATCTCGCGCTCTTCCAGCTCCTTGACCAGCGACGCCTCGGTGTAGCGGGCCGGGGGCTTGGTGGCGTGCCCGTCGACCGTGATCTCCTCGGCGCTGAGCCGGTCGCCCTCGCCCACCTGCGGCAGCCGGCGCTCGCGGTCGTCCAGCTCGGCGTTCGGGTCGTCGGCGCCCTCGACGTAGGCCTTCAGGAAGCCGTGGAAGGTGATCGTCTTGCCGGACGCGCTGAACTCGACGTCACGGCCGTCGGCCGCGGTGCCGCCGATCTTGACGGTGACCGAGTTACCGGTCGCGTCCTTCATCTGGGAGGCGACGGTCCGCTTCCAGATCAGCTCGTAGAGCTTGAACTGGTCGCCGGTCAGTCCGGTCTCGGCAGGGGTGCGGAAGCGGTCGCCGGAGGGGCGGATCGCCTCGTGCGCCTCCTGGGCGTTCTTGACCTTCCCGGCGTACGTCCGCGGGGCGGACGGCAGGTAGTCGGCGCCGTACAACTGTGTGACCTGGGCACGGGCGGCCGCGACGGCGGTGTCGCTCAGCGTCGTGGAGTCCGTACGCATGTACGTGATGTAGCCGTTCTCGTACAGCTTCTGCGCGACCTGCATGGTGGCCTTCGCGCCGAAGCCGAGCTTGCGGCTCGCCTCCTGCTGCAAGGTCGTCGTACGGAACGGGGCGTACGGCGAGCGGCGGTAGGGCTTGGACTCGACGGACCGGACGGCGAACTGCGTCTGCTCCAGGGCGGCGGCCAGCGCGCGGGCGTTCGCCTCGTCGAGGTGGAGGGTGTTCGCGCTCTTGAGTTGTCCCAGGGAGTCGAAGTCGCGGCCCTGCGCGACTCGCCTGCCGTCGACGGTCTGGAGGCGGGCGACCAGCGACGACGGGTCCGACGAGTCCCCCGCGCGGCCGGTCGCGAAAGTGCCCGTCAGGTCCCAGTACTCAGCAGAACGAAACGCGATGCGCTCGCGTTCCCGCTCCACGACAAGTCGGGTGGCGACGGACTGGACACGGCCGGCCGACAGGCGCGGCATGACCTTCTTCCACAGGACCGGCGAGACCTCGTAGCCGTAGAGGCGGTCGAGGATGCGACGGGTCTCCTGGGCGTCGACGAGCTTCTGGTTGAGCTGGCGCGGGTTGGCCACGGCGGCCTGGATCGCGGCCTTGGTGATCTCGTGGAAGACCATCCGCTTGACCGGGACCTTGGGCTTGAGCACTTCCTGGAGGTGCCAGGCGATGGCCTCGCCCTCGCGGTCCTCATCGGTGGCGAGGTAGAGCTCGTCGGAGTCCTTCAGCAGGTCCTTGAGCTTCTTGACCTGCGCCTTCTTGTCGGCGTTGACGACATAGATCGGCTCGAAGTCGTGCTCTACGTCCACGCCGAGGCGGCGGACCTCGCCGGTGTACTTCTCCGGGACCTCCGCGGCGCCGTTGGGGAGGTCGCGGATGTGCCCGACGCTCGCTTCGACTACGTAGCCGGGGCCCAGGTAGCCCTTGATCGTCTTCGCCTTGGCAGGCGACTCGACGATGACGAGTCGGCGGCCGCCCTGTGCGGTCTCGCTGGTCGGGGACAACTTCGCTCTTCTCTCCGGTCGACGCTTGGGCCTTCCCAGGGTCAAACGGCTCCGGGGAGGTGCAGGTGCGGTCCCGCGCCCGCCGCGGCGGCTGTCTTCACAGCCGGTGCGTGCTCTCGGTTGCCGGATGAAGGCTCTCGTAGCGGAGCTACCAGGTCCTTCGGCCGGTGCGGCGAGAGTGCGTGCCGGGCGGCGCGAGGTCGTGCCTGCACCTCCCCGGGGTCGCTTGGGCCCGGGGTCGGGTGGTGGTGACGCTGCGGAGTGTGACGGTACATCCCGCCCCGTTGTCAAACGGGAAAAGCCCGCAACGGCCACTCGAACGGTAACCCGACTTCCGCCATTCCTGCCGCCCGGAGTGCCCACCGGCCTTTTCGAGCCTTTCCGGAAGAGGCCCTCCCAAATATCGGCCGCGCAGCTCGCGAGCGGTTCTCAGAGTCGGGTGAAGCACCACGTTCCGAGGATCAGCGCGATCACCGAGACAAGGCCCGCGACCGTCGCCGATGCGACGGGACTCACACCCTGGGCGACGGGCAGACGCTGTCGGACCCGCACCGCGGTCCACGTCAGCAGCCCGCTTCCGAACAGCGCGAACACGACCCCGGCGAAGATCGCCGGCCCACTTTCCATGGTTCCGCTTGCCCCTTTTCTCCCGTCCGCGAGCGCCCAGCCCGGCGAGGCTGTCACGCGCGGGCGGCGCACAGGCGAACCTCGGGTGAACACGGGGCCGACTCGGGACCGACGCCGCTGTGGACTCTCCGGGGACCGAGGTCCCAGCGGCCACGACAGCCCCACAGAGCTCGGCACCCTCACGAACCTCCGTAGCCGAACCAGTCCACGCGCCGCCCGAAATCGTCTGAATTTGTCGCCCGTCAGCTCGGCGACGCACTCGGAATCCGTCCTGTGAGGCATTTCTTTGCGACGGACGCACGATCCTCAGCGGCGAAACCCCCGCAAGGTCACCGTGCCGGTTCGAGGAACCCCTGCTCCACCAGCAGCCGAATCTGGGCGGGTGTACGGTCCCGCAGCAATACCGGATCCTCGCCCATCAACTGTGCGATCGCGTCCAGGATCCGTCCCGCGCTCAGCGAGCCGTCGCAGACGCCCGCGAAGCCGGCGCCGACGGTGTCCACCCGGGTCGCCCGGCGCATGCCGCGATGCTGGCGCAGCACCACATGCTCCGGGTCCTCGGCGCCGGGCAGCCCGACCTGCTCCTGCACGACCTCGCCGACGAGCTTGAAGTGGTCCTCCAGCAGGGCCGCGTCGTCGCGGGCACGCAGATAGTCGAGTCGGCCGAAGTGCGCCAGGACCGTGTCACCGAGCGGCTGCTCGACCGGATGCGGCCACTCCTCCACCGTGATCGAGGGCACGGGGGCGGCCGCCTTGCGCAGGGTGATCCACCCGAAGCCCACGGCCTTGACCTTGCGCGCCTCGAACTCGTCCAGCCACGCGTCGTACCGCGCCTGGTACTCGGCCATGTCACCCCGGTGGTCACCGGCGTCACGGAGCCACAACTCGGCGTACTGCGTGACGTCCTGGACCTCGCGCTGCACGATCCACGCGTCGCACCCGCGCGGCGCCCATGAGCGCAGCCGGTCCTGCCAGTCCTCCCCTTCCACGTGCTGCCAGTTGGCGAGGAAGTGCGCGAATCCGCCCTCGTTCAGCCGCTCCCCCGCCCCTTGAACGATCGAGCGGCACAGATCGTCCCCGCCCATCCCGCCGTCGCGGTACGTCAGCCGGGCGCCCGGCGAGATGACGAACGGCGGGTTGGACACGATCAGGTCGTACGTCTCGCCGTTCCTGAGCGGCTCGAACAGCGAGCCCTCCCGCAGATCCGCGGCCGGGGCGCCGGACAGCGCGAGGGTGAGCGCGGTGATGTGCAGGGCGCGCGGGTTGAGGTCGGTCGCCGTCACGCGCGTGGCGTGCTGCGCGGCGTGCAGCGCCTGGATGCCGGAACCGGTGCCGAGGTCGAGGGCGGCGGCGACGGGCGTACGGACGGTGATGCCGGCGAGGGTCGTGGAGGCGCCGCCTACGCCGAGGACGACCCCTTCGTCCTTGCTGCCGATGCCGCCCGCTCCGCCGACCGCACATCCGAGGTCGGACACGATGAACCAGTCCTCGCCGTCGGGCCCGCCGTACGGCCGTACGTCGACGGTCGCGGCGACATCGTCGTCGGGGTGTCCGCCGGCACGGACCAGCCAACCGCTCTCCAGGCAGGCGTCCACGGGCAGAACACCCGCCACGCGCGCGTGCGGCACGGGTTGCTGCAACAGGAAGAGGCGTACGAACGCCTCCAGCGGGGTGTCCCCCCGGGTCGCCCGGAGCGCGGGCACGGTCTCGCTCCGGGCGAGCGCCGCGTACGCGGGCGCACCGAGCAGTTCGAGCAACCCGTCCGCGGTGAAGGAGGCCGCTAGCAGGGCTTCCCGCAGCCGGGCGGCGACATCGGGACGGTCGGAGGCGGGCAGGGCAGACAGGCTGGAGTCACTCACACCCTCATTGTGACCCGCGCCCGGCCCCGAAGGCGGCTCAGCTGCCGGTGGCCGAGGCGGACGCCGAAGCGGCTGCCTTCTTGCAGCTCTCCTGCTCGAGCAGCGCCTGCTTCGTGTCGCCGCTCGATTCCAGCTTCTTCAGCGCGTCGAACGCGCTCTTGCGCTGGCTCGCCGCGTCCTTCATTTCCTTGCCGACCTTGCTCAGCCCGGACGCGAACTTCGCCTGGTCCTTCGTGTTGAGCCCGTCCATCTGCTTCTTGAGGTCGGCGTAGCTCGCGGAGAGCGCGGTGAGCTTCTTGATGGCGTCCTGCTGTTTCTTCGCGCCGTCCTCGACGCCCGGAGGCGCTCCGGCGTCCGCGAGGAGGGTCGCGCGTGCCTTGAAGCCGTCGGCGAGGTCCTGGAAAGCCTTGGCGTCGACCTTCTGGAGTTCCTCGGGCGGGCTGTCCTTGGCCGCCTTCGTGATCGCGTTGTCGGCCGCCGTGATCTTCGCGTTCTGCGTCGGCACCGTGTCGCAGATCTGCTTGGCCCAGGCGTCCAGCTCCGGGTTGCCCTCGTCGCTCGTGCATCCCGTCAGCGCCAGCACCAGCACCGCACCGCCGGACAGTGCGGCCGTGAGCTTCTTGTTCACCGGTTCGGTCCCTTCCGTGGCTCTCGGCCAACGGACCTTACACGCCGTACGGAAGACAGCCATGCACCGAATGCAGCATTAGTGTCGTTATCAGACTCTTTACACCATGTGAGAGAAGGGTCACGGCTGGGGCGTGAACACGCACAAGGCGGGCGGGCGGCACGTCAACGCGCGCCGCCCGCCCGCCTCTTGAGCTGGGCCGTCGTAAGACCGCCTACGAAACCACCGCGGGGTCGGCCGGTTTGGCCACCCTGTCCGCGTTGCCTTCGTCACCCATGGCGATGCCTCGCCGCTTGGAGACGTAGACCGCGCCGACGATCACGAGGAGCGACAGTACGGCGATCACGACCCGTACGCCGACGTTCTTGTCCTCGCCGTAGCTGAACTGGATGACCGCGGGCGCGATGAGCAGCGCGACCAGGTTCATCACCTTCAGCAGCGGGTTGATCGCGGGACCGGCGGTGTCCTTGAAGGGGTCGCCGACCGTGTCGCCGATCACCGTGGCGGCGTGGGCCTCACTGCCCTTGCCGCCGTGGTGGCCGTCCTCGACGAGCTTCTTGGCGTTGTCCCAGGCCCCGCCGGAGTTGGCCAGGAACACCGCCATCAGCGTGCCGGAGCCGATCGCGCCCGCCAGGAACGCGCCCAGGGCGCCGACGCCGAGCGTGAACCCGATGAAGATGGGCGCCAGTACGGCGAGCAGACCGGGCGTGGCGAGTTCGCGCAGGGCATCCCGGGTGCAGATGTCGACGACCTTGCCGTACTCCGGCTTCTCCGTGTAGTCCATGATCCCGGGCCGCTCACGGAACTGCCGCCGCACCTCGTAGACCACGGAACCCGCCGACCGCGAGACGGCGTTGATGGCGAGTCCGGAGAAGAGGAAGACGACCGCGGCGCCCGCGATGAGGCCGACGAGGTTGTTGGGCTGGGAGATGTCCATCATCAGGTTCATCGGCGCGCCTTCGCCGCTGAGCTTCTCGCCCACGTCCCGTGCGCCGGTGGTGATGGCGTCGCGGTACGACCCGAAGAGCGCCGCTGCCGCGAGGACGGCGGTGGCGATGGCGATGCCCTTGGTGATGGCCTTGGTGGTGTTGCCGACCGCGTCCAGGTTGGTGAGCACCTGGGCGCCCGCGCCCTCGACGTCGCCGGACATCTCGGCGATGCCCTGCGCGTTGTCGGAGACCGGCCCGAAGGTGTCCATGGCGACGATCACGCCGACCGTGGTGAGCAGACCGGTGCCGGCCAGCGCCACCGCGAACAGCGCGAGCATGATCGACGTACCGCCGAGCAGGAACGCCCCGTACACGCCGAGCCCGATCAGCAGGGCGGTGTAGACGGCCGACTCCAGGCCGACGGAGATGCCGGCCAGGACGACGGTTGCGGGACCGGTCAGCGAGGTCTTGCCGATGTCCATGACCGGGCGTCGGTTGGTCTCGGTGAAGTAGCCCGTCAGCTGCTGGATGACGGCGGCCAGCAGGATGCCGATCGCCACGGCGACGAGCGCGAGGATCCGCGGATCTCCGTCCTTGGCCGCGATGGCGGCGTCGGTGATGCCCTCCAGGTCGGCGTACGACGACGGCAGGTAGACGAAGACGGCGATGGCGACCAGCACGATGGAGATCACCGCGGAGATGAAGAACCCGCGGTTGATCGCGGTCATGCCGCTGCGGTCGGTCCGGCGCGGGGCCACCGCGAAGATGCCGATCATCGCGGTGATCACGCCGATCGCGGGCACGATCAGCGGGAAGGCGAGCCCGGAGTCACCGAACGCCGCCGATCCGAGGATCAGCGCGGCGACCAGGGTCACGGCGTACGACTCGAAGAGGTCGGCCGCCATGCCCGCGCAGTCGCCGACGTTGTCGCCCACGTTGTCGGCGATGGTCGCGGCATTGCGCGGATCGTCCTCCGGAATGCCCTGCTCGACCTTTCCGACCAGGTCGGCGCCGACGTCGGCGGCCTTGGTGAAGATGCCGCCGCCGACACGCATGAACATCGCGATCAGCGCGGCACCGAGACCGAATCCTTCGAGCACCTTCGGCGCGTCGGCCGCGTACACCAGCACCACACAGGAGGCGCCCAGCAGACCGAGCCCCACCGTGAACATGCCGACGACGCCGCCCGTGCGGAAAGCGATCTTCATGGCTTTGTGCGAGACGGCGGTGAGATCCTTTTCCGGTTCACCCTCCGCCGGGGTCGCTTCCCGTGCGGCCGCGGCGACGCGCACATTGCTGCGCACGGCGAGCCACATGCCGATATAGCCGGTGGCCGCCGAGAACGCTGCGCCGATCAAGAAGAACACCGATCGGCCGATGCGCTGATTCCAGTCGTCCGCGGGCAGCAGCATGAGCAGGAAGAACACGACGATGGCGAATACGCCGAGCGTGCGCAACTGCCGGGCCAGATAGGCGTTGGCGCCTTCCTGGATGGCCGTCGCGATCTTCTTCATGCTGTCGGTGCCCTCGCCGGCCGCGAGCACCTGGCGGACCAGGACACCGGCGACCACGAGCGCTGCCAGCGCGACAACGCCGATGCCCGTGATGATGATCCGGTTGTCGTCGGTGAGCACCGCGGCCGCGAGGGTTGTGGGGTGGTCAAGCTGATGAGGGGTAGAAAGCCCCGCCATTCGTCCTCCTTGACGCTTGGGCTGAGCTCAAGATGTGGACGGATTCTAGGTACCGGAACCTGATCAAAACAGAGCGCGGCAAACGGAATTAGCCTTCACATGCCGTTCAGCAAATGATCGACATCACGCCACTGAACCCGAAAGCGCTAATGCCTCAAAACCATTGACGCTCGCGTTTACTTGATCAAATTATCGGCGGATTGATCGTGAATTCCTTCACGAATTCCCCGGCGGCGATGATGAAAACGCGAAGGGGCCCTGCTGAGCAGGGCCCCTTCGCGTCGAGAGTGTTTCGTTCGGCAGTTCGTCAGGCGAGCACCGCGGCCGGCGGTGTGGTCGGCCAGGTCATACGGATCAACCCGCCGTGCTCCCCCGCGGAGACCTCCACGTCGTCGACGAGGCCGCTGATGACCGCGAGGCCCATCTCGTCCTCCTCGGTCTCCACTTCGGCGTCGTCGCCCGCGGCACCGCCTGCCCGCTCACCGGGAACGGAGCGCGGCGCCTCGTCGCCGACCTCGATGGAGAACTGTTTCTCCTCCTCGATCAGCGACACCTTCACCGGCGCCGTGATGCCGACGCTCTGGTGCAGTCCGACGGCACGGGTGCAGGCCTCGCCGACGGCGAGCCTGACCTCGTCCAGGACGGCCTCGTCCACTCCGGCCCTGCGCGCCACCGCTGCCGCCACCAAACGGGCGGTCCTGACGTGCTCGGGCAGCGCACTGAAGCGGAGTTCAACGGTGGCCATGCATCCCCCTCCGAACTACGGGCGTGCTGTCCGGAGGACCGGGCTGCCGAAAGCCCGGTCCCCCTTCTCCTTCAACTTCTGCCGCCCCGGATCCGCCCTGCGACGGATCCGGGTCCGGTGGTCAGTCGGTCGCCGCCACCGCTTCCTCGACCGAGGTGTGGATCGGGAACACCTTGGTGAGGCCGGTGATACGGAAGATCTTGAGAATGCGCTCCTGGTTGCAGACCAGGCGCAGGGAGCCCTCATGGGCACGCACACGCTTCAGGCCGCCGACCAGCACGCCGAGCCCGGTGGAGTCGAGGAAGTCCACGCCCTCCATGTCGACGACGAGGTGGAAACTCCCGTCGTTCACCAGCTCGACCAGCTGCTCGCGCAGCTTGGGCGCGGTATATACGTCGATTTCGCCACCGACCTCGACGACCGTACGATCGCCGACGGTACGGGTCGACAGGGACAGGTCCACGGATCCTCCAGCACCTTGCTAATCGAGCGGTCGTCCCTCGGGACACCTCGGCTTACAGCCCCCAGGACGGTTCGCCAGCCGCGATGGCATTCAATCACTTACCGGCAGGCGTGCACGACGCCTTGGTCCCATTGTCCGTCACGCCAGTGACACACTCGGTGCCGATGGCCAAGAATCACCGATCCGATCGATCCCCGACGGGCCCCGTTTCCCGGGTGGACCCGGGCACGGTGCTGGGCCGACTCGCCTCGGGTCCGAGCCGGGCTGCGCGCATCACTCATACGGAGCATGTGCCCCCGCGGGCGGGTCGCCATGCCGTCTGGCCCGACCGGATCCGTGCGGAGGTCATCGCCGCCGTACAGACTGCGGGAATCGAACATCCCTGGGCCCACCAGGCACGCGCCGCCGAGCACGCCCTGGACGGCGACTCGGTGGTCGTCGCCACGGGCACGGCGTCCGGCAAGTCACTGGCCTACCTCGTGCCGGTCCTGTCGACGCTTCTGGAGGGCTCCGAGGCGCCGAACGGCCGCGGCGCCACCGCCCTCTACCTGGCCCCGACCAAGGCCCTTGCGGCGGACCAGTGCCGTTCAGTGAAGGAACTTTCACATCCTCTGGGCAATTCCGTACGGCCGGCCGTGTACGACGGCGATACTCCGTTCGAGGAACGCGAGTGGATCCGCCAGTACGCCAACTACGTCCTCACCAACCCCGACATGCTGCACCGGGGCATACTCCCGTCCCACCCCCGCTGGTCCTCCTTCCTGAAGTCGCTGAAGTACGTCGTCATCGACGAATGCCACACCTACCGCGGCGTCTTCGGCTCCCACGTCGCCCAGGTGCTGCGCCGTCTGCGCCGCCTCTGCGCCCGCTACGGCGCCTCTCCCGTCTTCCTGCTGGCCTCCGCGACCTCCGCCGAGCCGGCGGTGGCCGCCGGCCGTCTCACCGGCCTCCCGGTGGTCGAGGTCGCCGACGACGCCTCCCCGCGCGGCGAACTGGTCTTCGCCCTCTGGGAACCCCCGCTCACCGAGCTCCAGGGCGAGAAGGGCGCACCCGTCCGGCGTACGGCCACCGCCGAGACGGCCGACCTCCTCACCGACCTGGCCGTACAGGGCATCCGGTCGGTCGCCTTCGTCCGCTCCCGGCGCGGCGCCGAGCTGATCTCGGTCATCGCCCAGGAGCGCCTCGCCGAAGTCGACCGCTCCCTCGCCCGGCGTGTCGCGGCCTACCGAGGCGGTTACCTCCCCGAAGAACGCCGCGCCCTGGAACAGGCCCTCCACTCCGGCGAGCTCCTCGGTCTCGCCGCCACCACCGCCCTCGAACTCGGCATCGACGTCTCCGGCCTGGACGCCGTACTGATCGCCGGCTACCCGGGCACCCGCGCCTCCCTGTGGCAACAGGCGGGCCGGGCCGGCCGCTCCGGACAGGGCGCGCTGGCCGTCCTGGTCGCCCGGGACGACCCGCTGGACACCTACCTCGTCCACCATCCCGAGGCCCTGTTCGACCGTCCGGTGGAGTCGACGGTCCTCGACCCCGACAACCCCTACGTCCTGGCCCCGCACCTGTGCGCGGCGGCCGCGGAGATCCCGCTGACCGACGAGGACCTGGCACTGTTCGGCCCCGAGACCGAGGCGCTGCTGCCGCAGTTGGAGGCCGCGAAGCTGCTGCGCCGCCGTACCAAGGCCTGGCACTGGACACGTCGGGAACGGGCCGCCGACCTGACCGACATCCGCGGTGGGGGCGGCCGCCCGGTCCAGGTCGTCGAGTCCGGGACGGGCCGGCTGCTCGGCACCGTCGACGCGGGCGCGGCGCATGGCACGGTGCACGAGGGCGCGGTCCATCTGCACCAGGGCCGCACCTACCTCGTGCGCTCCCTCGACCTGGAGGACTCGGTCGCCCTGGTCGAGGAGGCCGCCCCGCCGTACTCGACGGTCGCCCGGGACACGACCGCCATCTCCGTCCTGGAGACGGACATCGAGATGCCGTGGGGCGACGGCCGCCTGTGCTACGGCTCCGTCGAGGTCACCAACCAGGTGGTCTCCTTCCTGCGCCGCCGGCTGATCACCGGCGAAGTACTGGGCGAGACCAAACTCGATCTCCCTCCTCGTACGCTGCGCACCCGCGCGGTTTGGTGGACGGTCACCGAGGACCAGCTGGACGAGGCCCGGATCAACCCGGAGATCCTCGGCGGCGCCCTGCACGCCGCCGAGCACGCCTCGATCGGCCTGCTGCCCCTCTTCGCGACCTGCGACCGCTGGGACATCGGCGGCGTCTCGATCCCGCTGCACCCCGACACGCTGCTCCCCACGGTCTTCGTCTACGACGGCCATCCCGGCGGCGCGGGCTTCGCGGAGCGCGCCTTCCACACCGCCCGCACGTGGCTCACCGCCACCCGCCAGGCCATCGCCTCCTGCGAGTGCGACGCCGGCTGCCCGTCCTGCATCCAGTCCCCCAAGTGCGGCAACGGCAACGATCCGCTGCACAAGCGGGGGGCGGTGCGGTTGCTGACGGTGTTGTTGCGGGGGGCGCCGGAGGACAAGGAGGCGGCCGGCCTGGACGGGGAGGGGGAGCCCGTCCAGGAACCTGAGCGGCAGGAGCAGCCCACGGGGGCCGCACAACCGGTCAAGGGCCCGGTATCGGACGGTTCGTCGCCGCTGGGCCGAACGGCGGACTCCCCGTCGGCGGGTCATCCTTCCCCGTAGGACCGAAGGGCGGAGGCCCGGTCGGCAGGCTCGGCCCCGCAGGCCCGGCAGGCCCTGCCCGTGCCCTGACCTCCGCTGCGAACGGCCCCCGGCCCGATGCCGCCGTCACGTCCGAGACCTCCCCGACCAGCGCGCACCGCACGAGCCGCACGCCCTGCGCCCGAGCCACCCCTTCCGCTCGGTCGCAGGCCGCCGCACCGCCCTCCGCCCAGTGGCCGGCCGCCGCGAGCGCCGCGAGATCCGCTCCGCCGGCCGCGCGGTGCCGGGTCACGACGGCGTGGCCAAGGGCGAGCACCACGCCGAAGACGACACAGAGCACGGTGATGGCTCCGACACTCCAGACCGTGGCGGAGCCTCGGTCGGAACGCAGGCCGGCAGCAGGGCCTCGGGCGGCGTCTCGGCTGACGGCACGTAGGCCGGCCGTATGCCGGCCGAGGGTGCGCCGCCGGGCCACGGCACGGCCGATGGAACGCCCCGGTGAGAAGCCCCCTCTCATGTCCCCGCCCCCACGATCTCCTCCGCCGCCGCCACGGCCTCCTCCCGTACCTCGAAGGGAAGGCCGCTCAGCACCGGCGGCTTGGCCACGACGACCACGCGCACCTCGTCCCCCTTCCGGCCCACCGTGACCGTCGCACCGCGCGGTGCCGCCTCGCGGGTCACCCTGATGACCGCGTCGGCCGGATCCTGCCGGGCTGCCGCGCGGGCGCCTGTGCGGGCCGCGTCCACGCACTGGATCTGGGCGGCCACCACGAGCAGCCCCCACACCAGCGCCATCGCGAACATCACCAGCACGGGCAGCACGACAGCCGACTCCGCCGTCACGAATCCCCGGTCCGACCGTCGGCCTGACCACCGGCCCGGCTCTCTGTCCGGCCCGCTGCCCGGCTCGCGGCCCGGCTCTCTGCCCGGCTGTCGGCCCGACCACCGGGCGGCGCACCGCCCCTTCTTCCGCTCACATTTGCGCATCGAGCGCCCGCTTCACGATGTCCTGAAGCTCCGCGCTGACCTGCCCGCTCGTCACGACCTTGTAGAGCACCACGGCGAACGCCACCGCCGCGACGATCCCCATCGCGTACTCGGAGGTGACCATTCCCGCGTCGCTCCGCGCCGCCCGTGCCCTGCACACCAGGGCACGCATCCGTGCCCGCATAACCCGTACTGCCTTGTACATCTCAACCCCCGTAAGGCTCAGTTCTGTTACTTCTTCTGCTGACCGGCGGCGATTGCCGCTGCCGCCCGTTACGCCGTCACTCCGTCACCCACCACCCCCTCCCAGCACCCCGCCCGCCAGCCCGATCACCACTGGCGCCACGCCGACCGCGATGAACGCGGGCAGGAAGCACAGCCCCACCGGTGCGGAGACCATGACGGCCGCCCGTCTGGCCCGTTCCGTCGCGGTGCGCGTCCAGTCGGCGCGGGCTTCCGTGGCGAGCCGCGCGGCCGGTCCGGCCGCGGGGAGCCCGGACACATCGGCCCGTTCCAGCAACCGCGCCAGCGCCCCGGCCCGTGGCAACGACGCAAGCCGCTGCCACGCCTCACCCGGCTCACCACCGAGCCGCACCTCCGCGGCGCCTCGCGCCAGCCCTTCTCCGACAGGGCCGCCCAGGGCCTCGCCGACGGCCTGCGCCGCGATCACCGGACCCGCTCCCGCGGCGATGCAGGCAGCCAACAGATCCGCCGCGAGCGGAAGTTGCCGTGCCACCTCACCGGCGTCGGGCTCCTCCGCCGGGCCGGCGGCTCCCTGTCGGCGCCGCCACAGCCACAGCCCGCCCGCGGCGACCGAACCGACCGCCATCCCGACCCCACCGCCGACCAGCGCCCAAGCGGCGCCCACGACAGCCGCCAGGGGCAGCACTCGCCGCACGCCGTGCCGGACGTCGAACCGTCGGCGGATCGCTCCCACGTCCGCTGTCGTCATCAACTCGGCGAACCGTCGTCGGGCTCTGCGCTCACGCCGGGCCACGATCGACCAGTGCAACAGCCACCCGACGACCAGGGCCGCTCCCAGCGCCATCCCCAACCTGTGGACAACCTCCGCACTCATACCGTCACCTCCTTCTCATGCCCCGTGCGGTTCGAATCCCTCGCCGCCTCCGCTCCTCGTACGATCCGCATGGCCCACCACATCCCCAGCCCTTCCAGGGCACCTCCGACCAGCAGGCACCCGATCCCCGCGCCGGTGTGCAGCAGCACATGCAGTGGCTCAGCCCCCATCGCGGCGCCGAGCAGCAACCCGAGGACCGGCAGGCCGGCGAGCATCACCACCGTCGACCGCGCCCCCGCCAACTGGGCTCTCAGGTCGGCACGCTGGTCCCGCTCGGCGCGCAACGCCCCTTCCAGCCGGTCGAGTCCGGCCGCGAGCCCGGCGCCCTGGCCCACGGCCACCCGCCAGCACGCCGCCAGGCCCACCAGCCCCTCGGCGCCCGGCTGCCGTCCCGCCGCGGCGAGCGCCCCCGGTACATCCCCGCCGAAACGCGCCGCCGCCAGCACCGCGGCCTGCGCCTCACCGAGCCCACCCGAGTCCCGTGCGGCCCACTGCAGCGCCTCACCCGGCTGCCGTCCGGCCCGCACCTCCCCGGCCAGCGCCCCGCACAGCACGATCACCGCATCCCCGCGACGTTCGCGTGCCCGCCGCGCTTCCCGGGCCAGCCGCACCCGCCGCAGCAACGGCACTGCGACAGCCCCCGCGACGACCGGCAACACCGACGAGCCCAGCACGGACAGCACCAGTCCGACGGCCGGCGCCCACCACTCGGCCCGCAGCCGTCCCCGCAGCCGCCGCAGCTCCCCGGCCAGCCGCCGCCAGTCGGGCGGCCCGGCCCCCACCGCCCCGCCACCCGCGAGCAGCAACTGCGCCCGACGGGCGCCGGAGTTCGGTCCGCCCAGCAACCAGACGGCCGCCCCGAGGCACACCACGGCCGCGCCCAACGACATCTCACCCATGCAGAACACCCGCGCCCTTCACACGCCGGGCCTCATCGCTCTCCTGGCCCTCGTCGCCCTCACCCCGAAGCAGTCCCCGCAGCCGCTCCCACCCGCGCTCGTAGACGAACCCCTCATCGCCCCACCGCAGCGCCGGCACCGTCCGCACCAACCCCGACGGGTCCCGCTCCAGCACATGGACCTCGGCGATCCGCCGCCGCCCGGTCCGGTCGCGTGCGAGATGGACCACGACCGACAGCGCGGCCGCCAACTGGCTGTGCAGCGCGGCCCGGTCCAGCCCGGCCGCCGTGCCGAGCGCCTCCAGCCGGGCCGGGACGTCGGCCGCCGCGTTGGCGTGGACCGTCCCGCAGCCTCCTTCGTGGCCGGTGTTCAACGCCGCCAGCAGATGGACCACTTCGGCCCCGCGCACCTCGCCCACGACCAGCCGGTCCGGCCGCATCCGCAGCGCCTGCCGCACCAGGTCCTCGAGGGTGACGAGCCCGGCGCCCTCCTGGTTGGCGGGTCTACTCTCCAGCCGTACGACATGTGGGTGTTCCGGCCTGAGCTCCGCCGAGTCCTCCGCGAGCACGATCCGCTCGCCCGCGCCGACCAGTCCGAGCAACGCGCTCAACAGCGTCGTCTTGCCGCTGCCGGTCCCGCCGCTGATGAGGAACGACAGCCGCGCGTCGACCAGCGCCCGCAGCAGCCGGTCCCCGCCCGGCGGCACCGTGCCCGCCGCGACCAGCTCGCCGAGCGTGAACGCCCTCGGCCGTACGACCCTCAGGGAAAGGCAGGCGCAGCCGACGGCGACGGGTGGCAGCACCGCGTGCAGCCGGGTTCCGTCGGGAAGCCGCGCGTCCACCCAGGGCCGCGCGTCGTCCAGTCGCCGCCCGGCCACCGCGGCGAGGCGTTGTGCGAGGCGCCGTACGGCCGCCGCGTCCGGGAAGGACACGGGGGTCAGCTCCAGGCCACCGCCCCGGTCCACCCAGACCCGGTCCGGCGCCGACACCAACACGTCCGTCACCGATGGATCGGCGAGCAGCGGCTCCAGCGGGCCGCTCCCGACCAGCTCGGACCGCAACTGCTCGGCGGCCCCGAGGACTTCTGCGTCCCCGAGTACCCTGCCCTGCTCGCGCAGCGCCTGCGCCACGCGCGCGGGTGTCGGCTCACCGCCGCTCTCGGCCAGCCACTGCCGCACCCCGTCCAGCAGCCCCGACGGCATACCCGCCCCGGCCGCCGCCCCGTTCGACGCCCATGCCCCAGCCGAGGGTCCGACCCGATCGATCGACGCCCGCCGCGCGGTGGCCGCGCTCGCCGCGAACTCCGGCGCCCGCCGCACCACCAGGGCGTCCGTATCCCCCTCCGGCTCCCGCCGCGCCACACCGGCGCTCACCGAACCGTCCGGAACCCGCCGCACGACAGCATCAGTCCCCGAACCCTCCACCGCCCATCGCGGCGCAGCCCTACGCCCCCTCTCGTCCGACCTACTTTCCGTCCTGCCGTCCGCCCTCCCGTTCACCGTCCCGCCCGACCGCCACCGCGCAGGAGCCGCCCGCACCGAACCACCTGTGCCACCGCTCACCCAGTCGAGCCCCGAAGCCGTACTCACGCCCCCGCTCGTCCCGTCACTCATGCCGCCCTCGCCTCGAGCAAAGCGCCCTCCCAGAACTCCCGGCAGAACCGCGCCAGCGGCCCCCGCCCCGCCGCTCCCGGCGGTTCCTTGCTCTCGTGCGGCCGTAACAGGCCTGATTCCAGGGGCACCTCACCCACCAGCGGCAGCTCCAGCAGCCGGGCCACCTCGCGGTCGTCGAGCCCGGGTGCGTACGGTCCGCGTACCGCCACCCGAAGATCCCGCAGGACCAACTGCACCGCGGAGGCCACCTGTCGAGCCGCCGCGACGGCGCGCAGTTCGGCGGGGACGACGAGGATGCCCACGTCGAGCTGGGCGAGCGCCTCCGCCACCCCGTCGTCGATACGGCGGGGCAGGTCGACGACGACCGTGCCGCCCCGGCGCCGGGCCGCGGCGAGCACCGCGCGCATCGCCTGTGGCGGGACGGCGACGCAGTCGCCGCGATCCCAGCTCAGGACCCGCAGGGAGTGCAGCTTCGGCAGCGACTCCTCCAGGGCGCCGCTGCCGAGCCTCCCCCGCGAGCCGGCGAACGCGGGCCAGCGCAGCCCGTCGGCGGCCTCGCCGCCGAGGAGTACGTCGAGTCCGCCGCCCAGCGGATCGCCGTCCACAAGCAGGGTGCGCAGCCCCTCCCGCGCGGCCGTCACGGCGAGGGCGCACGCGAGCGTGGAGGCTCCGGCCCCGCCGCGGCCGCCGATGACACCGACGGTGAGGGCGGGGCGACCGACGCCCTCGGCGACATCGGCGATACGGTCGACCAGCCACTGCTCGCCGTCGGGCAGCACCAGCACGTGGTCGGCGCCGATCTCGACGGCCCGGCGCCAGACCCCGGAGTCGTCCTGGTCCCGGCCGACGAGCACCACTCCGCGTCTGCGTGCGACACCGCGCACACGGCGTGCGGCGTCGTCGCCGACCAGGACGAGCGGCGCGGCCTCCCAGCTGCCCCTTGGTTCGGGCACTGAGTGGTGAACCTCGGGCGTGGCGCCGGCTGCCGCGCACAGGCGCAGCAGGTCGTCGAGCAGTCCGGCGTCTTCCGTGACGATCAACGGCTTGCCCGGGCGCCCGGAGGCGGCGGGCGGCGGATCGTGTGTGACGACTGCGGTCACGGTTTTCTCCCCCTTCGCTGCATCACTCGCGCAGCCCTGCGGCCCCGCGATTCCCAAACATGTGAAGAACCGGCAACCGGCCTCCATATGAACGGCCGATACGAACCGGCCAAACACGCCCGACTAACCAGATCCGGCCATGAAGTCGGCCCTCGGCGGTGCGCGTTGGAATCACGGTGCAGCGATCCCGGAAATCGTGTGGATCTTGGTCGATAACTGTGGACAACCCGGCGGTTGTGAATATCGCCGTCACCCATACCGGTGACCCACGCACCGACCCCTGTGCGACTTCCGCAGAGCAGCGCGACGACTACACACGGTCACGGATCATGGGCATGCCGAAAGGCGGCCGCAGCCGCCTCGTCGCGGCCCCGCGGCCGCGCTCGGAAGAGGAAAACCCACCCGGACATGCGACGACCCCCGCCGGGGGGGAGAGCGGGGGTCGTCTCCACGGCCGACTCGGGGGGGGAGGAGTCGGACCGGGTTAGCACGGTCGCGAACGATCCGTGACTTCCATGGTGTACCCGAGAGCCCTCTCAGGCAAACCCACGCGCCCACCTTACGCCGAATGGGCTGCGCCTATGCTCAGGGGCGTGGAAAACCACTCCTTGCCCCGCACAGCCGCCTTCTTTGACCTGGACAAGACGGTCATTGCGAAGTCGAGCACGCTCACGTTCAGCAAGTCCTTCTACCAAGGCGGCCTGATCAACCGCAGGGCCGCCTTGCGGACCGCATATGCCCAGTTCGTCTTCCGACTGGGCGGTATGGACCATGACCAGATGGAGCGCACGCGCGAGTACCTCTCCGCGCTCGTCCGCGGCTGGAACGTCCAGCAGGTCAAGGAGATCGTCGCCGAGACGCTGCACGACCTGATCGACCCGATCATCTACGACGAGGCCGCCTCCCTCATCGAGGAGCACCACACGGCCGGCCGCGACGTGGTCATCGTGTCCACGTCGGGTGCCGAGGTGGTCGAGCCGATCGGCGAGCTGCTCGGCGCAGACCGCGTGGTGGCGACTCGTATGGTCGTGGGTGAAGACGGCTGCTTCACCGGCGAGGTGGAGTACTACGCGTACGGCCCGACGAAGGCCGAGGCGATCAAGGAGCTGGCCGCGTCCGAGGGTTACGACCTCTCCCGCTGCTACGCCTACAGCGACTCGGCCACCGACCTGCCGATGCTCCAGTCCGTCGGCAGTCCGCATGCCGTGAACCCCGATCGCGCGCTGCGCCGCGAGGCACTCGCGCGCGGGTGGCCGATTCTCGACTTCCATCGCCCGGTGCGGCTCAAGCAGCGGCTTCCGTCCTTCTCCGTACCGCCGCGCCCCGCCCTTGTCGCGGCGGCTGCCGTAGGAGCCGCCGCGGCCACCGCGGGCCTCGTCTGGTACGCGAGCCGCCGCCGATCAGCGCTCGCCTGAACTGCGCACATCGGATTCGGCGCACCTCGTGGGCACAGCGATGACCGTTTGTCTCCGTTTTGCGAGCAAAAGTAAAGAACTGCGGCCGGGCCTTCCGCTTGGTTGGGTCCTGGAGTACAAAGGACTCAACGGCCCGCGAGACCAAGGACATCCGAGAGGATCACCTTAAATACGCATTTGGCCCCACGGACCGAGCATGAACATTGGGCACCCACGCGACGTCGACCCGTCGATTACGGGCCAGCCGCACCAGGTGACGGGCAAAGTTCCCGACCTGATGGGCAACATATCGAGGACGCTTGGTAACCCGGTGAACATGCCAGCGGCGGTACGAATCCTCGTACCGCCGCAACTTGTATGCGCACCCACCTTGTACGAGCCCCCATATGGGGGCTTTTTCGCACCCTATGCCTTTTGAACCGCTCGACGACGCCCCCCGCGCGCGGGCGTCACGCCGCGCCGCGCTGTAGCGCCTCGCAGACGGCAGTCGACTCGCGTGCCCCGAGCTCGACCGCCTTGCCGCAGTGGGCGATCCAGGCCGCCATGCCTTCGGGGGTCCCGGAGACATAGCCCTCGAGCGCCGCCAGATAGGCCGCGCGGCCCAGTTCGGCGTGACCGACCTCGGCCGCGCAGACGGACTTCGGGTCGAGGCCGCTGCCGACCAGGACGACACGCTCTGCCGTGCGCGCGATCAGGCCGTTGTGCGAGGTGAAGGGGCGCAGCGCGAGGAGCTCGCCGTGCACGACGGCGGCCGTCACCAGTGCCGGCGCCGAACCGCCGGCGATGATCAGCCCGGACAGCCCCTCCAGCCGGCCGTGCACCTCCGCCGCGCTCGGCAGGGGCAGCTCGACCAGCGGCTCGTCGACCGGCTCACCCTCCTGACGCGGCCGTCCGACCCGGTCGTCCTTGTCGGCCGCCGCCACCAGATGCAGCCGGGCCAGCACCCGCAGGGGCGACTGCCGCCAGATGGACAGCAGTTGACCCGCCTCGGCCGTCAGCCGCAGCGACGCGCCCATGACGCGCGCCTCGTCATCACCGCTGAAGTCGGTACGCCGACGCACCTCTTCGAGTGCCCAGTCGGCTCCGGACAGCGCGGCCGATCCGCGGGCGCCACGCAGGGCCGCCTCGGAGGTGATCTCGTTGCTGCGGCGCCGCATGACCCGGTGCCCGTACACCCGGTCCACGGCCTTGCGCACGGACTCCACGGACTCGGGGACTCCGGGCAGTGAACCGAGGGCCGCGAGCGGATCGGCGGCCGCGCCTGTCGTACTCATGAGTACGACACTACGCACCCCTGGCCCCCACCCCACGATCGAGTGGCCTTCTTCACGCCCGTCTGCCACGTACAGCTATCCGGCGACTACTCTTCGTGAACATGAAAATTGGTTTCGTCGGAAAGGGCGGCAGCGGCAAGACGACCCTGTCCTCCCTGTTCATCCGCCACCTCGCGGCCACCGGCGCGCCGGTCGTCGCCGTCGACGCCGACATCAACCAGCACCTGGGTGCCGCGCTGGGCCTCGACGACGCCGAGGCCGCCGCGCTGCCCGCGATGGGCGAGCGGCTGTCGCTGATCAAGGACTGCCTGCGCGGCTCCAATCCGCGGATCGAATCCGCCCGGACGATGATCAAGACAACGCCGCCCGGCGAGGGATCGCGGCTGCTGCGCGTGTGCGAGAGCAATCCGGTGTACGACGCCTGCGCCCGGCCGGTGGAACTCGACGGCGGTGCCGTCCGTTTGATGGTCACCGGCCCCTTCACCGACTCCGATCTGGGGGTCGCCTGCTACCACTCCAAGACGGGGGCGGTGGAGCTGTTGCTGAACCACCTGGTGGACGGCCCCGACGAGTACGTCGTGGTCGACATGACGGCAGGCTCGGACTCCTTCGCCTCCGGCATGTTCACCCGCTTCGACATCACGTTCCTCGTCGCCGAGCCGACCCGGAAGGGGGTCTCCGTCTATCGCCAGTACAAGGAGTACGCCCGCGACTTCGGCGTCATCCTGAAGGTCGTCGGCAACAAGGTGCAGGGCCAGGACGACCTCGACTTCCTCCGCGCCGAGGTCGGGGACGACCTGCTGGTGACCATCGGGCACTCGGACTGGGTGCGCTCCATGGAGAAGGGCCGCCCGCCCCGGTTCGAACTCCTGGAGGCCGCCAACCAGCTCGCCCTGCGCCGACTGCGCACGGCCGTGGACGCGACGTACGAACTGCGGGACTGGGAGCGCTACACCCGCCAGATGGTGCACTTCCACCTGAAGAACGCCGCGTCCTGGGGAAACGAGCGCACCGGGGCCGACCTGGCGGCGCAGGTCGACCCCGGGTTCGTACTGGGCGAGAGCGTCATCGCCTGTCCGGGCGACAACTCCCACCTGACTCCTACTGCTTGACCGTCGGCGCCCCGGGCACCCCCTTCGGGGCCGGAGCCGGGCGCGCCGACAGGTAGGACGCCCAGCCCTCCTTCGGGGCCTCGCCGACGCCCAGGGTGCGCAGCTTCTTCAAGGTCGCCGGGTCCTGGGCGTCCAGCCAGTCGGCGAGCTGGCGGAAGGAGACGCAGCGCACGTCGGGCTTGTTGCAGACGGCCTCGACGACGTCCTCGACAGCGCGCATATAGGTGCCGCCGTTCCAGGACTCGAAGTGGTTGCCGATGATCAGGGGCGCACGGTTGCCGTCATAGGCCCGCCGGAAGCCGGCGAGCAGACCGTCCCGCATCTGATCGCCCCAGAAGTCGTGCTTGGCGGGATCACCCTGGGTCGTGGTGCCCGACTGGTTGACCATGAAGTTGTAGTCCATGGTGAGCTGCTCGTAGGAGTGCCCAGGGAAGGGCACGAGCTGCATCGACAGGTCCCATAGGCCTCCCTCCTTCGCGGGCCACAGCTGGTTGTTGACGCCGCTGGAGTCATAGCGGAAGCCCAGCTCGCGCGCGGCCTTCATGAAGTTCTTCCGGCCCTCCAGGCAGGGGGTGCGGGCGCCGATGAGTTCCTTGTCGTAGTCGAAGGGCAGCGGGGCCGCCTTCGTCATGCCGGTGGTGCTCTTCCAGGACTTCACAAACTTCTTCGCCTGGGTGATCTCGTCCTTCCATTCCTCCACCGACCATTCGCCGACTCCGCCGCCGCTGCCGCAGAAATGGCCGTTGAAGTGCGTTCCGATCTCGTTGCCTTCGAGCCACGCGAGGCGCAATTGCCGCACGGTGGCGGCGATGCCCTCCTCGTCGTTGAAGCCGATGTCGGAACGGCCCGGGGAGTGCTGGGGCGGCCGGTACAGGTCGCGTTGGTGATTCGGCAGCATGTACACGCCACTGAGGAAGTACGTCATCGTCGCGTTGTTCGCCTTGGCGACCGCACGGAAATGGGAGAACAGCTTCTGACTGTCCTCGCCGGCTCCGTCCCAGGAGAACACCACGAACTGCGGTGGCTTCTGACCGGGCTTCAGGCGCTCCGGTCTGGGCAGATGTGGCTGCGCCCCGGTGTAGGCGGTGGATCCGTCGCCGATCAGCCGCACCACGCTCTGCGGCGCGGGCGCCGCCGGCTTCGCCTTCTCCGGCCCGGGCACCCCCTGGCGGGCATCGTTGCCGGTCGAGCAGCCGGCGAGCGATGCGGCACAGACCGCGGCCACCGCG
Source organism: Streptomyces sp. AC550_RSS872 (assembly GCF_019049285.1). Lineage (GTDB taxonomy): Bacteria > Actinomycetota > Actinomycetes > Streptomycetales > Streptomycetaceae > Streptomyces. Next base: position 22,029 of record NZ_JAGMUL010000018.1, on the reverse strand, counting down.
GTGCCCGCGGCGATCCGGCGGGCAGGGGCGATCCTGTGCGCGGGCGTGATCCGCTGCGTCACGGCGGCCCCGTGCGACGCGGCGTTCCTGCGGGTGGCGGCCATGTTCCGTCCACCTTCTTCCTTCTCTCGGGAGCCGACAGCGCCGCCAAGGTCGCATGGGACAAAGAAGGAATAAGTACGACAAGCCGACTAATCAACCACTTCACCCTTCAGGGGGATTTATTAGTCCATTTGCTCGGAAAATCTATTCCCGCCCTTTACTCTGCATTACGGTCTGTTTACCGACTGTTGATGCATCCCGCCGCTGCATGCCGTGACCACACGGCCGCGACCCGACCCCTCGCCCGAGAGCGGGGGACCGCCAGATCCGCGACCGCGCTGCCCCGGAGGAGACGGGAAAACATGTCAGCCTTCGTTCCCACCCGCGCCGACGAACCGAGTCGAGAGAAGCGCGTCCACGAACCACACAGCCCACCCCCGACCCGACCCCGCCGACCCCGCGTCGAGGGCGCCGACCTGTCGGCCTCGATCGCGGTCTTCCTGATCGCACTTCCCCTGTCCCTGGGCATCGCGCTCGCCACCGGCGCGCCCCTCCAGGCGGGCCTCGTCGCGGCCGCCGTCGGAGGACTCGTCGTCGGCTACCTCGGCGGCACCCCGCTCCAGGTCAGCGGCCCCGCCGCCGGCCTCACGGTCGTCACCGCCGAGCTCATCCACCAATACGGATGGCGTACGACCTGCGCCATCACGGTCCTCGCGGGCATCGCCCAACTCGGCCTCGGCTTCGTGCGCGTGGCACGCAGCGCGCTCGCCGTCAGCCCCGCCATCGTGCACGGCATGCTCGCCGGCATCGGCGTCACCATCGCCGTGGCCCAACTGCACATCGTCCTCGGCGGCACCCCGCACAGCTCGGTCCTCGACAACATGCGTGAGCTGCCCGCCCAGCTGGCCGGCGTGCACCCGGCCGCGCTGTCGGTGAGCGTGCTGACCCTGGCGCTGCTGCTGATCTGGCCCCGGCTGCCCGGCCGGCCCGGCCGGCTCCTGCGCAAGGTGCCGGCCCCGCTCGTCGCCGTCGCCGGAGCCAGCACGACCGCGTCCCTCGCCGGGCTCAGCCTGCCCAAGGTCGATCTGCCCTCGTGGAGCAGCCACGCGCTGGCCACGCTGCCCGAGGGCCCGGTGCTCGGCCTCGTCGCCGCCGTACTGACCATCACGCTGGTGTGCAGCGTGCAGTCGCTCCTCGGCGCGGTCGCCGTGGACAAGCTGGTCGCCACCCGACCCGAGCTGTCCGCCCGCGTCGGACGCTCCGACCTGGACCGTGAGCTGCTCGGACAGGGCGCCGCCAACGTCGTCTCCGGCGTGCTCGGCGGGCTGCCCGTCGCCGGCGTGGCCGTGCGCAGCTCCGCGAATGTGCAAGCCGGTGCCGTCAGCCGGAACTCCACGATGCTGCACGGCGTTCTGGTAGTAGTCGCCGCGCTGCTGATGGTCCCGATCCTGGAGCTCATCCCGCTCGCCTCGCTCGCCGCCCTGGTGATGGCCGTCGGCATCCAGATGGTGTCCCTGCACCACATCCGCACGGTGACCCGCCACCGAGAAGTGCTGGTGTACGCCATCACAACCCTCGGCGTGGTGTTCTTCGGCGTCCTGGAAGGCGTGACCCTGGGGATCGCCATGGCCGTCGCCGTCGCCCTGCACCGCCTCACCCGCACGCGGATCACCCATGACGAGAAGGAGGGAGTCCATCACGTACACGTACGAGGGCAGTTGACGTTCCTCGCGGTGCCACGGCTCAGCCGTGCCCTGCATCTCGTACCCCAAGGCGCCCACGCCGTCGTGGAGTTGGACGGGTCGTTCATGGACCACGCGGCGTACGAGTCACTACAGGACTGGCAGAACACGCAGACCGCCCACGGCGGCACCGTCGAGCTGATCGGCCGCAGGTCCGGAGTCCGGATCGGTGAGCCGACCGGACCGGCCGGCCTCCATCTCGACACCGGGACGGCCATGGCCGATGCGGCCGACTGCCGTTGCCACCCCTGGACGCCCTGGCGCAATCACCAGTGCGAGATCCCGGAGTCGGTCGCATCCGGCGACGGTCGCCCCGGGGCACCGCCCGCGACCGGGTCCGACGAACCGGCCACGGTCGAGAGAGCCCAGGCCCTGAGCGCTGCCGGCGCCACCGGCACCTCCGACAGCACCGGCGAGCTCGACATGGCCGGCGGTACCGGAGGAATCGGCGGCGCCGAAGGCCTCACCGGGTCCGGCCGACCGGGCGAGGGCCCTGTCGACGGATCGGGCGGCACCGACGGGAGCCGGCCGAGCGGCCACCAACTGGCCCGGGGTATCAGCGCGTTCCAGCGCAACACCGCGCCCCTGGTGCGGGGTGAGCTGGCGCGGCTGGCGCGCGAGGGGCAGCAACCCTCCCAGCTGTTCCTCACCTGCGCGGACTCCCGGGTGGTCACGTCGATGATCACCTCCAGTGGTCCCGGCGACCTGTTCGTGGTGCGCAACGTGGGCAACCTCGTGCCGCTGCCCGGCCAGGAGAGCGGGGACGACTCGGTGGCGGCCGCGATCGAGTACGCGGTCGACGTCCTGGAGGTGCGGTCCATCACAGTGTGCGGCCACTCCGGATGCGGGGCGATGCAGGCACTGCTCGGCTCCGAGCCGGACGGCACGCAGACCCCGCTCAGGAGGTGGCTGCGGCACGCGCAGCCGAGCCTGGAGCGGCTGTCCGACGAGAGCCGGCCGTGGGCCAGGCTCGCCGGGCGCGCACCGGCCGACGCGGTCGAGCAGCTCTGCCTGACCAACGTGGTCCAGCAGCTGGAGCATCTGCGTGCCCACGAGTCGGTGGCCCGGGCCCTGCGGGAGGGGGCGCTGGAGTTGCACGGGATGTACTTCCACGTGGGCGAGGCACAGGCGTATCTGCTCGCCGAGGAGGGCGGGGACGACGACGTGTTCGATCACGTGGGGGTGGCGGATCTGTCGGCATGACGCCGGGAGAGCCAGCGCGGCCCCGCGGTGCGGGGCCGCGCTTCACGTGGGAGGCGGTGTCCTCGGCGTCCCGCCTGGCAGGGGCTGGAATGTGAAAGGGATTACAGAGCTGAACCGCGTCCGTCCGGCGTCCGTGGGAACGGATGAGCACGGCGGCGAAAGCACCTCCGGGCCGCCGCCGGGGCAAGCCCGCCGACAGGTCTAAACCAATTTTCCGTCGACCCTTGTCATCGGACCCTCGGGTCTGATGAGCTGTGGCCTGGGACACAACGGACACCCTGGGAAAGGGAGATGTCGTGAGCAACGAAAGCCTGGCCAACCTGTTGCGCGAGGAGCGCAGGTTCGCGCCGCCCGCCGACCTGGCCTCGAACGCCAACGTCACCGCGGAGGCGTATGAACAGGCCAAGGCTGACAGGCTCGGCTTCTGGGCCGAGCAGGCCCGTCGGCTGACCTGGGCCAAGGAGCCGACGGAGACGCTGGACTGGTCGAACCCGCCGTTCGCGAAGTGGTTCAAGGACGGCAAGCTCAACGTCGCGTACAACTGCGTGGACCGGCATGTGGAGGCAGGGCTCGGGGACCGGGTCGCCATCCACTTCGAGGGCGAGCCCGGCGACAGCCGTGCCGTCACCTACGCCGAGCTCAAGGACGAGGTCTCCAAGGCCGCCAACGCCCTGCTGGAGCTGGGGGTTCGGAAGGGCGACCGGGTCGCCGTCTACATGCCGATGATCCCCGAGACGGCGGTCGCGATGCTGGCGTGCGCCCGTATCGGCGCCGCACACTCCGTCGTCTTCGGCGGCTTCTCGGCGGACGCCCTCGCCACCCGGATCCAGGACGCGGACGCCAAGGTCGTCATCACCTCCGACGGCGGCTACCGGCGCGGCAAGCCGTCGGCGCTCAAGCCCGCCGTGGACGAGGCGGTCGGCAAGGTGGACAACGTCGAGCATGTGCTCGTCGTACGGCGCACCGGCCAGGACGTCGCCTGGGACGACAGCCGTGACGTCTGGTGGCACGAGATCGTCGAGCGGCAGTCCGCCGAGCACACCCCCGAGGCCTTCGACGCCGAGCAGCCGCTCTTCATCCTCTACACGTCCGGGACGACGGGTAAGCCGAAGGGCATCCTGCACACCTCCGGCGGCTACCTCACCCAGACCGCCTATACCCACCACGCCGTCTTCGACCTCAAGCCGGAGACGGACGTGTACTGGTGCACGGCCGACGTCGGCTGGGTCACCGGGCACTCGTACATCGTGTACGGGCCGCTGGCGAACGGCGCGACCCAGGTCATGTACGAGGGCACGCCGGACACGCCGCACCAGGGCCGCTTCTGGGAGATCGTGCAGAAGTACGGGGTGACCATCCTGTACACGGCGCCCACCGCCATCCGTACGTTCATGAAGTGGGGCGACGACATCCCCGCGAAGTTCGACCTCAGCAGCCTGCGGGTGCTGGGTTCCGTGGGTGAGCCGATCAACCCCGAGGCGTGGATCTGGTACCGCAAGCACATCGGTGCCGACGCCACGCCGATCGTGGACACCTGGTGGCAGACCGAGACCGGCGCGATGATGATCACGCCGCTGCCGGGAGTCACCGCGACCAAGCCCGGTTCGGCGCAGACGCCGCTGCCCGGCATCGCCGCCACCGTCGTCGACGACGAGGCGAACGAGGTGCCCAACGGCGGTGGCGGCTACCTGGTCCTGACCGAGCCGTGGCCGTCCATGCTGCGCACCATCTGGGGCGACGACCAGCGGTTCATCGACACGTACTGGTCGCGCTTCGAGGGCAAGTACTTCGCCGGTGACGGGGCGAAGAAGGACGATGACGGGGACATCTGGCTCCTCGGGCGCGTCGACGACGTCATGCTCGTGTCCGGTCACAACATCTCCACCACGGAGGTCGAGTCCGCCCTCGTCTCCCACCCCTCCGTCGCCGAGGCGGCCGTCGTCGGTGCCGCAGACGAGACCACCGGGCAGGCCATCGTCGCCTTCGTCATCCTGCGCGGCACGGCGAACGCCGAGGACGAGGGCCTCGTCAACGACCTGCGCAACCACGTCGGCGCCACCCTCGGCCCGATCGCCAAGCCGAAGCGGATCCTGCCGGTGGCCGAGCTGCCGAAGACCCGCTCCGGCAAGATCATGCGCCGTCTGCTCCGCGACGTCGCCGAGAACCGCCAGCTCGGCGATGTGACGACGCTGACCGACTCGACCGTCATGGACCTCATCCAGGCGAAGCTCCCGGCGGCGCCGAGCGAGGACTGAGTTCGGCCACCGAGGGCACCCGGCGACAAGCGCGCCGGGTGCCCTTCGCGTACGTACGGTGGAGTTCAACGGGCTCGAGGGATGCACTTACGGCGCACCCTTAGGTAAACTAACCAAAACAATCTCGATCTCAGGTGCGCCGGGAAGTCTGGTCGGCATGTGCTCCGTCCTGCCCACCGACCGGAGGTCTCCCTCGTGACCGCGCCCCGCAGCACCGCCCCCGCCCGCAAGCTCTTCGGACGACTGTCCCTCCCCGAGCGGAACTTCGTCGCTGAGGCGCTGCGTACCGAGACCGTCGGCGGTGTGCTGCTGCTCGTCGCCGCGATCACCGCGCTGGTCTGGGCGAACGTCCCCGCACTGCACGACAGCTACGAGAGCGTCGGCCACTACCACCTCGGCCCCGAGGCTCTCGGCCTGAATCTCTCCGTCGAGCACTGGGCCGCCGACGGGCTCCTCGCGATCTTCTTCTTCGTCGCCGGAATCGAACTCAAACGCGAACTGGTCGCCGGCGATCTCAAGGACCCCAAGGCGGCCGTACTGCCGGTCGTCGCCGCACTGTGCGGCATGGCCGTACCCGCGCTCGTCTACACGCTGACCAGCGTCACCGGGCACGGCTCGTCGGCGGGCTGGGCGGTGCCGACCGCCACGGACATCGCCTTCGCGCTCGCCGTGCTCGCCGTCATCGGCACCTCCCTGCCCAGTGCCCTGCGTGCCTTCCTGCTCACCCTCGCGGTCGTCGACGACCTGTTCGCGATCCTGATCATCGCGATCTTCTTCACCTCGCAGATCAACTTCGCCGCGCTCGGCGGCGCCGTCGTCGGCCTCGCCGTCTTCTGGCTGCTGCTGAGGAAGGGCGTCCGCGGGTGGTACGTGTACGTCCCGCTCGCCCTCGTGATCTGGGGGCTGATGTACAACAGCGGCGTGCACGCCACCATCGCGGGCGTGGCGATGGGCCTGATGCTGCGCTGCACCCGCCACGAGGGCGAGGAGCACTCGCCCGGCGAACACATCGAGCATCTCGTACGCCCCCTGTCGGCGGGGCTGGCCGTGCCGCTGTTCGCGCTGTTCAGCGCCGGTGTGGTCGTCTCCGGCGGCGCGCTCGGCGATGTCTTCACCCAGCCGGAGACGCTCGGTGTCGTCCTCGGTCTGGTCGTCGGCAAGACGGTCGGGATCTTCGGCGGCACCTGGCTGACGGCACGTTTCACCAGGGCCTCGCTCAGCGACGACCTGGAGTGGGCGGACGTGTTCGCCGTCGCGACCCTCGCCGGAATCGGCTTCACCGTCTCGCTGCTCATCGGCGAGCTCGCCTTCGTGGGCGACGCCCCGCTGACCGACGAGGTCAAGGCGGCCGTACTCATGGGCTCGCTCACCGCGGCGCTCCTGGCGACGGTGCTGCTGAAGGTACGGAACGCCAAGTACCGCCGCTTGTGGGAGGCCGAGGAGCGCGACGAGGACGCGGACGGCGTTCCGGACATCTACGAGGAGGACGAGCCGGAGTACCACCTGCGTATGGCCGCCATCCACGAGCGCAAGGCCGCCGAGCACCGCCGTATCGCCGAGGAGAAGGCCGCCGCACGCCACACGCTTGCCGAAGTGGCGGGCGGGGCAGGCGAGGAGGAGCATCGTCGGGCATGATCTGACGGGACGGTACAAAAGACGGAACCGTACGCAGTCAGGCAGAAGACGGAACCGTATCTACGAGGGAGACCGCGATGAGCGCACCCGACGGCAGCCCGGTCGGCGCCGAACGCAGCATCGGCCAGCTGTTCGCGTCGGCGACGACCGAGATGTCGGCGCTGGTGCACGACGAGATCGCACTGGCGAAGGCTCAGCTCAAGCAGGACGTCAAGCGCGGCGCGACGAGCGGCGGCGCCTTCACAGCGGCCGGCGCGGTGCTGGTGTTCTCGCTGCCGATGCTGAACTTCGCCCTCGCGTACGGGATTCGGACCTGGAGCGACTGGAACCTCGCGATCTGCTTCCTGTTGTCCTTCGCGGCGAACGTCCTCGTCGCCGTCGTCCTCGCGCTGATCGGGGTCGCGTTCGCGAAGAAGGCCAAGAAGAGCAAGGGCCCGCAGAAGGTCGCCGCCTCGGTGAAGGAGACGGCGGGCGTCCTCCAGAACGCCAAGCCGCATCCGCGGCCGGCCCCGGCGACGGCACCGGAGCTTCAGGACCGGGCGCCCGCCGCCATCGAGGCTGTGGCACGCTCGTCGTCATGACGGATCCCGCCACCCCCTCGGCGCAACCTGCCTCGGTCGTACGACTGGACGTCCCCGGCGGGAAAGAGGTGACCCACCGGGACGTGGCCGCCAACGGTGCGCGCTTCCACATCGCGGAGATGGGCGACGGCCCGCTGGTGCTGCTCCTGCACGGCTTCCCCCAGTTCTGGTGGACCTGGCGGCATCAGCTCGTCGCCCTCTCCGACGCCGGTTTCCGGGCCGTGGCGATGGACCTCAGGGGCGTCGGCGGCAGCGACCGAACGCCGCGCGGTTACGACCCCGCCAACCTCGCTCTCGACATCACCGGCGTGATCCGCTCGCTCGGCGAGCCCGACGCCGCGCTGGTCGGCCACGACCTGGGCGGGTACCTGGCGTGGACGGCGGCCGTGATGCGCCCCAAGCTGGTGCGGCGGCTCGCGGTCGCGTCCATGCCGCACCCTCGGCGCTGGCGTTCGGCGATGCTCTCGGACGTCAAGCAGACGAGTGCGAGCTCCTACATCTGGGGGTTCCAGCGCCCCTGGATCCCCGAACGGCAGCTGACCGCCGACGACGGCGCGCTCGCCGCCCGGCTGATCCGGGACTGGTCCGGCCCGCGCCTGCCCGACGACGAGGCGGTGGAGACGTACCGCCGTGCGATCTGCATCCCGTCGACGGCACACTGCTCCATCGAGCCGTACCGCTGGATGGTCCGCTCGCTGGCCCGCCCCGACGGCATCCAGTTCAACCGCCGTATGAAGCGGCCGGTGCGCGTGCCGACCCTCCATCTGCACGGCTCACTCGACCCCGTGATGCGCACCCGCAGCGCGGCCGGCTCCGGCGAGTACGTCGAAGCGCCGTACCGCTGGCGGCTGTTCGACGGGCTCGGGCATTTTCCGCACGAAGAGGACCCCGTCGCGTTTTCCACCGAGCTGATCAATTGGCTGAAAGATCCCGAACCCGATCGGTGACCGCGCCGATGCGCCCGGTATCCGGATCTGAACACGTGTACTACGAACAGCCAATTGCCTGGCGCATAGGCCAATTGGGGGCCCTGGGGGCGGTTATCGACCTTGGGGCAGGGGCAGACGTCGGGGTATGGGCTGGACGCACGACTACAGTGACGCAGCACGCAATCGACGCTCGGCCGGAGGCCTGAGCTCCCACCAGCGAGGCAGCGCCCCGCAGATGCCGGGCTCGGACCTCCGGGTGGGCATTCCGCGCATCCTGCGCCGCCGGGCCCGCTGGGTCTCGGTGCGGCTACGCCACCCGCGCGGCTGACCGGCCGGCCGCCTTTCACGGCCGGTCGCACGACCCTTCCACGGACCTACAGCGCGCAGCTGTCGCTGTCCACCTGCTGGTTGGCGGTACGCCCCTTGACGATGTCCTCCTGGATCTCGTCCGCGGTGAGCGCGTAGCCGGTCTTGGCGTCGTCGAGGGACTTGGCGAAGACCACGCCGTACACCTTGCCCTCGGGCGTGAGCAGCGGGCCGCCGGAGTTGCCCTGGCGGACGGTCGCGTACAGCGAGTAGACATCGCGGCGCACGGTGCCGCGGTGGTAGATGTCCGGACCGTTGGCCGGCAGCCGCCCACGCACCCGCGCGGCCCGCACGTCGTACGCCCCGTTCTCCGGGAAGCCCGCGATGATCGCGCCGTCGCCGCTCTCGGCGTCCGTGGCCGTGAACTGGAGGGCGGGCGCCCGCATGTCCGGCACATCGAGCACGGCGATGTCGCGCTCCCAGTCGTAGAGGACGACGGTCGCGTCGTACTTCCTGCCCTCGCCGCCGATCTGGACGGTGGGTTCGTCGACACCGCCGACGACATGGGCGTTGGTCATGACGCGACGGTCGGCGAAGACGAAGCCGGTGCCCTCCAGGACCTTGCCGCAACTCGGCGCCGTGCCCATGACCTTGACGATGGACCGCTGGGCGCGGGTGGCCACCGGGCTGTTGGCCAGGGCCGGGTCGGGCGGCTGGACCTCGTTGATCGGCTCGTTCGAGAACGGGCTGAAGACCTGCGGGAAACCGTTCTGCGCGAGCACGGAGGAGAAGTCCGCGAACCAGGTGTCCGCCTGGTCGGGCAGCGCCCGCGAGACACCCAGCAGCACCTTGGAGTTACGGACTTCCTTGCCGAGCGTCGGCAGCGTCGTCCCGGCGAGGGCGGAGCCGATCAGCCAGGCGACGAGGAGCATCGCGACGACGTTGACGAGGGCACCGCCGGTGGCGTCCAGGGCGCGGGCCGGGGACCAGGTGATGTACCGGCGCAGCTTGTTGCCGAGATGGGTGGTCAGAGCCTGCCCGACCGAGGCACAGACAATGACGACGACGACCGCGACGACGGCGGCCGTCGTGCTCACCTCGGCGTTGTCGGTCAACGCGTCCCAGATGACCGGGAGGAGGTACACGGCCACGAGGCCGCCGCCCAGGAAGCCGATCACCGACAGGATGCCGACCACGAAGCCCTGGCGGTAGCCCACGATCGCGAACCACACGGCGGCGACCAGCAACAGGATGTCCAGCACGTTCACCGCTTCAGGCCTCGCCTCTTCGCTCTCCGGTCCCACCAGCCCGGCCGGGGGTCCGGGGGTCGACCCCCGGGACAACACAGCACGGCAGACACCCTGTCATGACCGCCAGTCGAGCGGGACCTGCTTCCCCCGGTCCCAAGGCCGTTCCCAGCCCGAGAAATGCAGCAGACGGTCGATGATCCCGGCGGTGAAGCCCCACACGAGCGCCGATTCGACCAGAAATGCCGGACCTCGGTGGCCGCTGGGGTGGACGGTCGTGGCGCGGTTGTCCGGATTCGTGAGATCCGCCACGGGGACGGTGAAGACGCGTGCCGTCTCGTTCGGATCGACGACGTCGACCGGGCTCGGTTCGCGCCACCAGCCCAGCACCGGCGTGACGACAAAGCCGCTGACCGGGATGTACAGCTTCGGCAGCACACCGAAGAGCTGGACGCCGCTCGGATCGAGCCCGGTCTCCTCCTCCGCCTCCCGCAGCGCGGCCCGCAACGGCCCGTCGGCCTGCGGGTCGCCGTCCTCGGGGTCGAGGGCGCCGCCCGGAAACGAAGGCTGACCGGCATGGGAACGCAGCGAGCTGGCCCGCTCCATCAGCAGCAGCTCGGGCCCGCACGCACCCTCACCGAAAAGGATCAGTACGGCGGACTGCCGCCCCGCGCCGTCCTCCGGCGGCAGGAACCGGCTCAGCTGCACCGGCTCGACCGTCTCGACCACCCGCACCATCGGGTCCAGCCAGTCCGGCAGCCCGTCCTTGCTCAGCGTCACCGGCCCGTCCTGCGTCTCGCTCGCCCGCGTCATCGCCACCCCCGTCGTCCTGCCCGGTTCCAACGCCCGACGGTCCCTGGATCGTTCCGACCACGGCGACGTCATCCGGCCGCCCCCAGTGGCGGGGCCGGCTTGCCACCCGCGTCCAGGTAGGACTTCGGCGGATTGAGCCGCTGGCCGGGGAAGCCGCCCTTCTCGTACTTGAGGAGCTTCTTCGCCTTCTCCGGGTCCGTCTCGCCCTCGCCGTACGCCGGGCAGAGCGGCGCGATGGGGCAGGCGCCGCACGCGGGCTTGCGGGCGTGACAGATACGCCGGCCGTGCCAGATCACATGGTGCGAGAGGTCGGTCCAGTCGCCCTTCGGGAACAGCGCGCCGATCTCGGCCTCGATCTTGTCGGGGTCCGTCTGGTCGGTCCACTGCCAGCGCCGTACGAGCCGCTGGAAGTGCGTGTCCACGGTGATCCCGGGCCGGCCGAAGGCGTTGCCGAGCACGACGAAGGCCGTCTTGCGCCCGACACCGGGCAGCTTGACCAGATCTTCGAGCCGCCCCGGCACCTCGCCACCATGGTTCTCGACCAGCGCTTTCGACAGGCCCATGACCGACTTGGTCTTGGCCCGGAAGAAACCGCACGGACGGAGGATCTCCTCGACCTCCTCCGGATCGGCGACGGCCAGGTCCTCGGGGGTCGGGTACTTGGCGAAGAGCGCCGGGGTCGTCTGGTTGACCCGCAGATCGGTGGTCTGGGCGGACAGCACCGTGGCGACCAGCAGCTGGAACGAGTTGTCGAAGTCCAGTTCGGGGTGGGCGTACGGATAGACCTCGGCGAGCTCGCGATTGATCCGCCGGGCACGACGAACCAGGGCGGTGCGGGACTCACCCGTAGGAGGCTTGGTGGCGACGGTCTTGACGGGAGAGGCGCCCTTCACCGCGGCGGTGGCCTTCTCGGGCGCGATGACGGGCTTCTTCTTGATCGCCTTCTTGGTGCTCTTCACCGCCGCTTTCTCGCCACCGGCCGCCACCTCACGCACCCCGCTCTTCGCCGCTTTCGTCGCTTTCCTGCCACCACCAGGGTTCTGTTCGCCCACAGCGGAATCCCGACGTACAACCACCCGCCCAGCCCCCTTGGCCTGTGCTCTCACCGGCGATTTGGACACTCGGCCAGCCTAAAGCCCGACACTGACATCCGCCCCGGACCCTGAAGATCGGCCCCCAATTGGACCCCTGCCGCTTACCTCGGGACACCTGTGCGGCATCCTTGTGACAGATCACACTGTTTGGACCGTCCGGCAAAATGGGGAGCACGGTCCCCTGGTACGCAGGGGAGAGATCCCCTGAGCAGGTCGACAAGGAGAGAACTCGTGGACGACCCTCTGCGGCGCAATCCGCTCTTCGCGGCTCTCGACGACGAGCAGTCCGCGGAACTGCGCGCCTCCATGAGTGAGGTGACCCTCGCCCGTGGCGACTCTCTGTTCCACGAGGGCGACCCCGGCGACCGGCTCTACGTGGTCACCGAGGGCAAGGTCAAGCTCCACCGCACGTCTCCCGACGGCCGCGAGAACATGCTCGCCGTCGTCGGCCCCGGCGAGCTCATCGGCGAGCTGTCCCTGTTCGACCCGGGCCCGCGCACCGCGACCGCCACCGCGCTGACCGAGGTCAAGCTGCTCGGCCTCGGCCACGGCGACCTCCAGCCCTGGCTGAACGCCCGCCCCGAGGTGGCCACCGCCCTGCTGCGCGCCGTGGCCCGCCGGCTGCGCCGCACCAACGACGCGATGTCCGACCTCGTCTTCTCGGACGTCCCCGGCCGCGTGGCCCGCGCACTCCTGGACCTCTCCCGCCGCTTCGGCGTGCAGTCCGAGGAGGGCATCCACGTGGTGCACGACCTCACCCAGGAAGAGCTGGCCCAGCTGGTCGGCGCCTCCCGCGAGACGGTCAACAAGGCCCTGGCGGACTTCGCCCAGCGCGGCTGGCTCCGCCTGGAGGCCCGCGCGGTGATCCTCCTGGACGTGGAACGCCTGGCAAAGCGCTCCCGCTGACCCAAAGCACACCGGGGCCCCACCTCACCACGAGGCGGGGCCCCACCGCTTTCCCGGACGGCCCCCTCGGCCCCACGGCGCGACACCCGCGTACGGCGGCAAGGGGCCGTGCCGGGGGTGTCCGCCCGCAGTGGCGGGAGTCAACGCAGAGCACATCTTCAACCCACCGAGCCGCCCGAGGACGGACACCCCCGGCACGGCCCCGCCCACCCACCCGCCGCACCGCGGCCGGCTGCAAACCCCTACCGAAGGGCCGGGGCCGCCGCAGGCATCCACCCCACAACCCGCCCGCGCGGACCACCCCTCGAACATCCACGCACCACGAGATAGCCTCCGCCCATGGCAAACGGGCAGTGGTACCCACCGGAGTGGCCGGACCGCATCCGCGCACTGGCGGAGGGAAGTCTCACCCCCGTAGCCCCGAAGCGAGCGTCCACAGTCATGCTGCTCAGGGACGCCGACACCGACCCCGGCAATGACACCGCCACCGGCACCGGCACCGGCACCGCAGTCCACATGCTGCGCCGCCGAGCGAGCATGGCCTTCGCGGGCGGCGCCTACGCCTACCCCGGCGGCGGCGTGGACCCGCGCGACGAGCAGCCGATCCGCTGGGCGGGCCCCACGCGCGCGTGGTGGGCACACAGGCTGGGGGTCGACGAGGCCACAGCCCAGGCGATCGTCTGCGCGGCCGTGCGCGAGACGTACGAGGAGGCGGGCGTCCTGCTCGCCGGCCCCACCCCCGACTCCGTCGTAGGCGACACCACCGGCGAGGACTGGGAGGCGGACCGCGCCGCCCTGGTCGCCCGCGACCTGTCGTTCGCCGAGTTCCTGGACCGCCGGGGCCTGGCTCTGCGCTCCGACCTCCTGGGCGCCTGGACCCGCTGGATCACCCCGGAGTTCGAACCCCGCCGCTACGACACATGGTTCTTCGTCGCCGCCCTCCCGAAGGGGCAGCGCACCCGCAACGCCTCCACCGAGGCCGACCGCACGGTGTGGATCCGCCCCGCGGACGCCGCCGCCTCGTACGACAAGGGCGAGCTGCTGATGATGCCGCCCACCATCGCGACCCTCCGTCAGCTGACGCCGTACGACAGCGCCGCCCAGGCCCTCGAAGCCGCTCCCGAGCGCGACCTCACCCCCGTCCTGGCCCAGGCCCGCCTGGAGGACGGCGAGATCGTCCTCTCCTGGCCCGGCCACGACGAGTTCACCAAGCGCATCCCGACCGACGGAGCCCCGGCATGACCGTGCCCACGACTCCCGCACCGCCCACAGCGCCGAACCCGAAGCCGCCCATGATCCCGAACCTGGCCCTGGACCCGGAAGGCCCTCTCGCATGACGGACGCAGCAGCCCTCCCCGGCCAGCCGCGGGGCGTGGTCCTCACGGGACCCGCCACCCCCCGCGCCGTCAACGTCCTCGCGCCCAACGCCTCCGCGATGACCCTGGACGGCACCAACACCTGGCTCCTGTCCGAGCCGGACTCCGACCTGGCCGTGGTCGTCGACCCCGGCCCGCTGGACGAGGGACACCTGCGCAACGTCGTCGCGACGGCCGAGAAGGCCGGCAAGCGCATCGCCCTGACCCTGCTCACCCACGGCCACCCGGACCACGCCGAGGGCGCCGCACACTTCGCCGAACTGACCGGCACACGCGTGCGTGCCCTCGACCCGGCGCTGCGACTCGGCGACGAAGGGCTCGCCGCCGGGGACGTGATCAGCGTCGGCGGCCTGGAACTACGCGTCGTACCGACGCCCGGCCACACCGCCGACTCGCTCTGCTTCCACGTCCCGGCCGACCGCGCCGTGGTGACCGGCGACACGATCCTGGGCCGCGGCACGACGGTCGTGGCGCATCCCGACGGCCGCCTCGGCGACTACCTGGACTCACTGCGGCGCCTGAGGTCCCTCACGGTCGACGACGGCGTCCACACCGTCCTCCCCGGCCACGGCCCCGTCCTGGAGGACGCCCAGGGCGCCGTCGAGTTCTACCTCGCCCACCGCGCCCACCGCCTCGCACAGGTCGAGACGGCCGTGGAGGACGGCTACGGCACACCGGCCGAAGTGGTCGCCCACGTGTACGCGGACGTCGACCGCTCCCTGTGGCCGGCGGCCGAGCTGTCCGTACGGGCGCAGTTGGACTACCTGGAGGAACACGGCCTCATCTAGGACCGTCAGGGCGAGAAGCCGCCCCTACGCCCCCGTCAGCTCCACCTGAACCTCGACCTCCACCGGCGCGTCCAACGGCAGCACAGCCACGCCCACCGCACTGCGCGCGTGTACGCCCTTGTCGCCGAGGACCTCCGCGAAGAGCTCGCTC
Source organism: Streptomyces sp. AC550_RSS872 (assembly GCF_019049285.1). GTDB lineage: Bacteria > Actinomycetota > Actinomycetes > Streptomycetales > Streptomycetaceae > Streptomyces. The sequence continues at coordinate 6,961 of NZ_JAGMUL010000018.1, read as the reverse complement.
GCGCCGTTGATGACACCCGGCTGCCCCGTGAAGTCGGAAGCCGACGCGACGAAGCCCACGACCTTCACCACGCGCGCGATGCGGTCCAGGTCGCCCGCCACCGACTTGACGGCCGCGAGAGCGTTGAGGGCGCAGACACGGGCGAGGTCCTTGGCCTCCTCGGCGGTGACCTCAGCGCCCACCTTGCCGATGACCGGAAGCTTGCCCTCCACCATCGGCAGCTGCCCGGCGGTGTACACGTACACACCGGACTGGACGGCCGGCTGGTACGCGGCCAGCGGAGGGACGACCTCCGGAAGCGTCAGGCCCAGCTCGGCGAGCTTCGCCTCGACCGCGCTCACGCCTGCTTCTCCCGCTTCAGGTAGGCCACGAGCTGCTCGGGGTTGTTCGGCCCGGGCACGACCTGGACGAGCTCCCAGCCGTCCTCGCCCCAGGTGTCCAGAATCTGCTTCGTGGCATGGACGAGCAGCGGCACGGTTGCGTATTCCCACTTGGTCATGTGGCCGACTTTATCCGTTGCCCGCGGGGGGCCATGCCGCCGACCACGTCCAAGTTATCCACAGGCCGCCGCGTGACTCGCGCCGCGACTGGTTAGGCTCGAAGACGTGAGCAGGCTCCAGGTCGTCAGCGGCAAGGGCGGGACCGGAAAGACCACGGTCGCCGCCGCGCTCGCGCTCGCCCTCGCGACGGAGGGGAAGCGGACGCTTCTCGTCGAGGTCGAGGGCAGGCAGGGCATCGCGCAGCTCTTCGAGACAGAGGCGCTGCCTTACGAGGAGCGGAAGATCGCCGTCGCTCCAGGGGGCGGGGAGGTGTACGCCCTCGCCATCGACCCCGAACTGGCCCTTCTGGACTACCTCCAGATGTTCTACAAGATGGGCGGTGCGGGCCGGGCCCTGAAGAAGCTCGGCGCCATCGACTTCGCCACCACCATCGCGCCGGGTCTGCGTGACGTGCTCCTCACCGGCAAGGCCTGTGAGGCCGTACGCAGGAAGGACAAGGCAGGCGGGTTCGTCTACGACTACGTCGTCATGGACGCGCCGCCCACCGGTCGCATCACCCGCTTCCTGAACGTCAACGACGAGGTCGCCGGGCTCGCCAGGATCGGGCCGATACACAATCAGGCGCAGGCCGTGATGCGGGTGCTGAAGTCGTCCGAGACGGCCGTGCACCTGGTGACCCTGCTGGAGGAGATGCCCGTCCAGGAGACCGCGGACGGGATCGCCGAGCTGCGGTCGGCGCGGCTGCCGGTGGGGCGGATCATCGTGAACATGGTGCGGCCGGAGGTGTTGGACGCGGCCGATCTGGAACTCGTACGCAGTGTGCCGCGCGCCGCCGTCGCCAAGTCGCTGTCCTCGGCCGGGCTCGGCGGGGCGCGGCGCGGCGGGAACGCCGAGCGGCTGGTGGACCCGCTGCTGACCCAGGCCGACGAGTACGCCGAGCGGTACACGCTGGAGCACGAGCAGCGGGCGGTCCTTGCGGAGTTGGGGCTGCCGGTGCACGAACTGCCGTTGTTCACCGAGGGCATGGACCTGGCGGGCCTGTACGAACTCGCGGGCGAGCTGCGGGAACAGGGCCTGTCATGAGTCCGTTCACAAGTCGGGAGCCGTACGCGGTACGTCGGAAGCAGGGGATGTCATGAGTCGTCCGGAACCGGCCCAGGCGCACGACGGGACCCGCCACCATGCCCCGCACCTCTCCCCCACGCGCGTGCTCGACCTCGACCCGCTGCTCGACGACCCGAAGACCCGCATCGTGGTGTGCTGCGGCTCGGGCGGCGTCGGCAAGACGACGACCGCGGCGGCGCTAGGGCTGCGGGCGGCCGAGCGCGGGCGCAAGGTGGTCGTGCTGACCATCGACCCGGCCCGCCGGCTCGCCCAGTCCATGGGCATCGACTCGCTGGACAACACCCCGCGCCGGGTCAAGGGCGTCGAGGGCGACGGCGAGCTGCACGCGATGATGCTCGACATGAAGCGCACCTTCGACGAGATCGTCGAGGCGCACGCGGACGGCGAGCGGGCGGCCGCGATCCTGGGCAACCCCTTCTACCAGTCGCTCTCTGCGGGCTTCGCGGGCACGCAGGAGTACATGGCGATGGAGAAGCTGGGCCAGCTGCGGGCCAAGGACGAGTGGGACCTGATCGTCGTCGACACGCCCCCGTCGCGCTCGGCGCTGGACTTCCTGGACGCGCCCAAGCGGCTCGGCTCGTTCCTGGACGGCAAGCTGATCCGCGTGCTGCTGGCCCCGGCGAAGGTGGGCGGGCGCGCGGGGATGAAGTTCCTGAACGTCGGCATGTCGATGATGACGGGGGCGCTCGGCAAGCTGCTGGGCGGGCAGCTGCTGAAGGACGTACAGACCTTCGTGGCGGCGATGGACTCGATGTTCGGCGGCTTCCGTACGCGCGCGGACGCGACGTACAAGCTGCTCCAGGCGCCCGGGACGGCGTTCCTGGTGGTGGCGGCGCCGGAGCGGGACGCGCTGCGGGAGGCCGCGTACTTCGTGGAGCGGCTGGCCGCCGAGGACATGCCGCTGGCCGGTCTGGTGCTCAACCGGGTCCACGGCAGCGGCGCCGACCGGCTGTCCGCCGAGCGGGCGCTCGCCGCCGCGGAAAATCTTGAAGAGCCCCGCATTGTGGATCAGGAGGGCGGGAAAGCTGGACTTCGTAACTCCCCCGACACGTACGACAGTTCAGAATCGGCCGCTTCCGAGGCACCGGCTCCCGACGCAGGCTCCCCCGCCGCCACGGACCCCGAGCGCACCGCGGCCACAGACGAACCGAAGTCCGTCACCCCGCATGACGAACCGAAGTCCGTCACCCCGCATGTGGAGCGGTCCGTCGACCAACTCACCGCAGGCCTGCTGAGGCTGCACGCCGACCGCATGCGGCTGCTCTCCCGCGAGCAGCGCACGCGTGACCGCTTCACCGCGCTGCACCCCGAGGTGGCCGTCGCCGAAGTGGCCGCGCTGCCCGGCGATGTACACGACCTCGCAGGGCTGCGGGACATCGGCAACCGGCTCGCGGCCCATCGGCCGGAGCTGCCTGATCCTGCGGTCGACGCCTGAGGAAGTGCGAGGGAGTCCGAGTGAGCCCCGCGGGCCCCGCCCAGAGAGGCCCGAGAGCCCTGGCCCCTCAGCTCACCGCCGCGTAGTTCTCGTACACCTCGTCGTCGTCGAGCGGCAGGATCCCGGCCCCCCGCTCGTACTCCGTACGCGCCGTCTCCAGCAGCCGGCGCCAGGAGGTCACGGTGGGCCGCCTGCGCAGCAGTGCGCGGCGCTCGCGCTCCGTCATTCCTCCCCACACGCCGAACTCGACGCGGTTGTCGAGCGCGTCCGCCAGGCACTCCGTGCGCACCGGGCAGCCGGTGCACACCGCCTTGGCCCTGTTCTGCGCTGCTCCCTGAACGAACAGTTCATCCGGATCGGTAGTGCGGCAGGCCGCCTGCGCACTCCAGTCGACTACCCAGCCCATACCGGCGCCGTCCTCTCCCGAATCGAGGCTCCCCCACGGCGGCAGCGGCATATTCACCGCCGCCAGTTGAGGACGTTACGGAAGGTGGGCACAGCGCAACACCCCCTTCGGGCCCAATCTTGAATGGCCCGAACGGACTATGCGTAAGCGGCAGATCACCCGGGGGAGTGAGCTGGCGACATACATGACCTTCCCGGCAAACCGGGACAGTTCTGTTGAGTCACAACGGACGCCGGGTGACACACAAGGCGGATTCGGACACGCGCCCACCAAAAAAGTGGGGAACCTCCGCAACGATTCGGGGTCGCCGGACGTATTGATACGTGGCCGCACTGCTGTGACAGTTGAGAGCAGCTTAGGCCAATGCCTGCACGCCTGTCCGGGAAATGGGCTGCATCCATCATGCGAGCTCCGCCCGCGGGTGGACGGCTGACTTTGCCGTGCCATGGCTTGCGTAGGCTCGCCGTGCCCACTGCGAACGTCTGTGTGCTCCCACACGGTCGGCCCTCGGTTCGCTCATCTCTACGGTTTAGGCTGCCCCCATGCCAAAAAAGCGCTCGGGCGGTGGTCTGTCGCCAACACAGCAGGCCGCCAAGTTCCTCGGTGTCAGTGTGCTCGCGGGAGCCGTGCTGGCCGGTATCGCACTGCCCGCCGTCGGCGCGCTGGGGCTCGCGGCCAAGGGTTCGGTCGAGAGTTTCGACGAGCTCCCGGCCAACCTCAAGACGCCACCGCTGAGCCAGCGCACCACGATCCTCGACGCCAAGGGCGGCACGCTCGCCACGGTCTACTCACGCGACCGCACGGTGGTCGACCTCAAGGACATCTCGCCGTACATGCAGAAGGCGATCGTCGCGATCGAGGACGCCCGCTTCTACCAGCACGGCGCGGTCGACCTGAAAGGCATCCTGCGCGCCCTCAACCGCAACGCCCAGAGCGGCGGCGTCAGTGAGGGCGCGTCGACGCTGACGCAGCAGTATGTGAAGAACGTCTTCGTCGAGGAGGCCGGCGACGACGCGACGAAGGTCCAGCAGGCCACCCAGCAGACCCTCGGCCGCAAGATCAAGGAGCTGAAGTACGCGATCCAGGTCGAGGAGGAGCTGGGCAAGAAGAAGATCCTCGAGAACTACCTGAACATCACGTTCTTCGGCCAGCAGGCCTACGGCGTCGAGGCCGCGGCCCAGCGCTACTTCTCCAGGTCCGCCAAGGACCTCAAGCTCCAGGAAGCCGCGCTGCTCGCCGGCATCGTCCAGTCGCCCAGCCGCTACGACCCGGTCAACGACGAGGCCGAGGCCACCAAGCGGCGCAACATCGTCCTGCAGCGCATGGCCGACCTCGGCGACGTCTCCCAGGCGGAGGCCGACAAGGCCAAGGAGGCGCCGCTGGGCCTGAAGGTCTCCAAGCCCAAGAACGGCTGCATCACCGCGGTCAAGGGCGCCGGGTTCTTCTGCAAGTACGTCGAGAAGGTCTTCCTCAGCGACCCGGTCTTCGGCAAGAACCGCGAGGCCCGCGCCAAGATCTGGAACCAGGGCGGCCTGACCATCACGACGACCCTCGACCCGCAGTCCCAGGAGTCGGTCCAGGCCTCGCTCAAGGACCACGTCTACCAGGACGACAAGGTCGCCGCCGCGGCCACCCTGGTCGAGCCCGGCACCGGCAAGATCCTCGGCATGGGCCAGTCGAAGCCGTACGGCTTCGGCAAGAACGAGACCGAGCTCAACTACTCGGTCGACAAGGCGTACGGCGGCTCCAACTTCGGCTTCCCGACCGGTTCGACGTTCAAGCCGTTCGTCGCGGCGGCCGCGCTGGAGGAGGGCCGGCCGCCGACGCAGGAGTACTCGTCGCCGTACGAGATGCCCTACCCGAGCCCGGTGCAGACGTGCGACAGCACGCCGTGGAGCAACAACAACAACGAGAAGCTGGAGAACGAGAGCGAGTCGGAGCGCGGCCCCTACCGTCTGAAGAAGGCGATGGAGCTGTCGGTCAACACCTACTTCGTGCAGATGATCGCCGACATCGGCCTGTGCCCGGTGGTCAACGTCACCGACAAGCTCCAGGTCCGCCAGGGCAACGGCAAGAAGCTTCCCGAGGAGCCCGCCATCGCCCTCGGCTCCGTCGGCCTGTCCCCGCTGACGATGGCGAGCGCGTACGCCGCCTTCGCCTCCCGCGGCATGTACTGCACGCCGATCGCCATCGAGTCGATCTCGCAGAAGGTCGGCGGCGAGCAGAAGTCCCTGGAGGTCCCGAAGTCGACCTGCTCGCGCGCGATGTCCGAGCAGACCGCGGACACCATCAACAGCCTGCTCCAGGGCGTGGTCGACTCCGGTACGGGCAAGGAGGCCGGGCTCACCGACCGCGACAGCGCCGGCAAGACCGGTACGACGGACGAGCGCCGCAACGCCTGGTTCGTCGGCTACACGCCGAACCTCTCGGGCGCCGTCTGGGTCGGCAGCGCCACCCAGAAGGTCAAGATGCGCAAGATCTACATCGGCGGCCAGTACAACGACCTGGTCTACGGCGGCAAGGTGCCGGGCCCGATCTGGCGCGACGCCATGATCGGCGCCCTCGACGGCAAGCCCGTCGAGAACTTCAACCGCGTCCACATCCCGGACGACGAGGAGCAGGGCCGGGGTGACGAAGACGGTGACGGCAACGGCGACGACGGGAACAACGGCGACGACGGCGGTCTCATCGGCGGCCTGATCGGCGGCGGAGACAACGGCGGGAACAACGGCGGCGCCGACGGCGGCACGGACGGCGGTACGGACGGCGGTACGTTCCCGACGCCGAGCTTCTCGATCCCCGAGGGCTGGTGGCAGGGCCAGTCGAACGGGAACGGCAACGGGGGGCGCGGCTGAGGCCTCGGCCCACCCGGCCCGAGGCCCGTGACATGGCAACGGCCCCTGTCCCTTCGTACGAACGAGGGGACAGGGGCCGTTTCCGACGGGGCCGCTGCCTGAGCGTCAGCCCGCCAGCAGCTTCTTGACGGCCGCGGCGACCCGGCCGCCCTCGGCGAGCCCGGCGACCTTCGGGTTCACGATCTTCATGACGGCACCCATGGCCCGCGGGCCCTCGGCACCGGCCGCCCTGGCCTCCTCGACGGCCTGGGCGACGATCTGGTTCAGCTCGTCGTCGCTGAGCTGCTTCGGCAGGTACGTGGCGAGGACCTCGCCCTCCGCCTTCTCCCGCTCGGCCTGCTCGGCCCGACCACCCTGTGCGAAGGCCTCGGCCGCCTCACGGCGCTTCTTCGCCTCGCGGGTGATCACCTTCTGCACCTCGTCGTCGGAGAGCTCGCGCTTCTCCTTGCCCGCGACCTCCTCCTTGGTGATCGCGGCGAGCGTCAGCCGGAGCGTCGAGGAGCGGAGCTCGTCGCGCTCCTTGATCGCGGCGTTGAGGTCTTCCTGAAGCTTCGACTTGAGCGTGGTCATGGGGTGATTGTCGCAGGTGTGGGGGGCGGAACGCCCGTTGATTTCAAGGGCCGTGCGGGGTGGGGCGCAG
>NZ_JAGMUL010000157.1 GCF_019049285.1 Streptomyces sp. AC550_RSS872 | reverse complement strand
GTCGTCAACGGCGCCCAGGACGGCCCGGTCCTGTGTGTGGACGCGGGCGTGCACGGCGACGAGTACGACGGCCAGGAGGCCATCCGGCGCGTCCTCGCCGACCTCGACCCGGCCACCCTGCGCGGCACGGTCGTCGGCATCCCCTGCCTGAACACCCCGGCCTTCGAGGCGGCGGCCCGCGCGAGCGGCATCGACCACCTCAACCTCAACCGCATCTTCCCGGGCGACGCGGAGGGCTCGTACTCGCAGCGTCTGGCCGCCACCTTCGTCGAGAAGGTCGTCCCCGCCGTCGA
>NZ_JAGMUL010000156.1 GCF_019049285.1 Streptomyces sp. AC550_RSS872 | reverse complement strand
CGAAGGGAAGCGCCCGGAGGAAAGCCCGAGAGGGTGAGTACAAAGGAAGCGTCCGTTCCTTGAGAACTCAACAGCGTGCCAAAAATCAACGCCAGATATGTTGATACCCCGTCTCCGGCCAGTCGGCTGGGGCGAGGTTCCTTTGAAAAAACACAGCGAGGACGCTGTGAACGGCCGGGCTTATTCCGCCTGGCTGTTCCGCTCTCGTGTGTGTTGTCCC
>NZ_JAGMUL010000155.1 GCF_019049285.1 Streptomyces sp. AC550_RSS872 | reverse complement strand
CTTCACCACGAACCTGAGCCCGGGGCAGTACGCACAGCCGATCCAGGTGGTGGAGCGCCGCTGGACGCAGGGCACCTTCGTCGGCGCCTTCCGCACCGACCACTCCTCCTGCGGCAGGGGCGAGGAGCGGTACTGGTGGGACGGCAACTACCAGTTCGGCAGGTGGCAGTCCAACCTCAGGGTCAACGACTACGGCACGTACAACGTCTACCGCTGATCGCCCTCCAGACCGGCCCGGCCCCGGTGTCCCTGCACCTGC
>NZ_JAGMUL010000154.1 GCF_019049285.1 Streptomyces sp. AC550_RSS872 | reverse complement strand
ACTCTCAGTCATCTCGGGCTGCCAGTACTGCTCTTCGGAGTGTGGAACGCTGATCACGAGTGGCGGGGGTGCCGGGCACGCTGTTGGGTGTCTGAGGGAATGAACTTCCTTCAGTTGCCGGCGCCGGTGAAGCACTGACGATGTTGGTGTGTGACGGTGTACTGGTCGTTGTTTGAGAACTGCACAGTGGACGCGAGCATCTGTG
>NZ_JAGMUL010000153.1 GCF_019049285.1 Streptomyces sp. AC550_RSS872 | reverse complement strand
CGGTCAGCACGGTCTTGGAGCGTCTGCCGTTGCGGGAGTTGCCGCCGTTCCTGCCGGCCGCATCGTGCTTGTCATAGCCGAGGTGGTCGGTGATCTCGCCCTCCAGGGCGGACTCGAGCAGCCGCTTGGTCAGTTGCTGCAGCAGCCCGCCCTCGCCGGTCAGTTGCAGGCCCTCGGCCTGGGCGCGGCCGACCAGCTCGTC
>NZ_JAGMUL010000152.1:136818-168454 GCF_019049285.1 Streptomyces sp. AC550_RSS872 | reverse complement strand
ACTTCCTGCACACCTACAACCACCACCGCTGCCACACCGCACTCGGCGGCCACCCACCCATCACCCGCGTGAACAACCCTGCGGGTCAATACACCTAGCCGGCGACCTCCGACCGGTCCCCGCCCCACAGCGTGTGGAACGAACCGTCCCGGTCGGTGCGCCGGTACGTGTGCGCGCCGAAGTAGTCGCGCTGCCCCTGCGTCAGTGCCGCGGGCAGTCGCTCGGCGCGCAGGGCGTCGTAGTAGGCGAGGGCCGCCGCGAAGCCCGGCGTCGGCACACCCTGGCGGGTCGCCGCGATGATCACCTCACGCCAGTCGTCCTGCGCCGCGGCGATCTCCTGCGCGAACGTGTCGTCGGACAGCAGGCTCGGCAGATCGGCGCGGGCGTCGTACGCCGCGCGGATCCGGTCCAGGAACGCCGCGCGGATGATGCAGCCGCCGCGCCAGATCGCCGAGACCGCGCCCAGGTCGATGTCCCAGTCGTACTCAGCGCGTGCCGCGTCGATCTCGTGGAAGCCCTGCGTGTACGACACGATCTTCGACGCGTACAGCGCCTGCTCCACCCGGTCGGCGAACGCCCCCGCCTCCGCCTCGCTCAGCGGTGACGCCTTGGGCCCGGCCAGCCCGCGGGACGCGTCACGCAGCGCCGCGTGCCCGGAGAGGGAGCGGGCGAAGACCGCCTCCGCGATGCCGGACACCGGGACACCCAGGTCCAGCGCGATCTGCACGGTCCATCGTCCCGTGCCCTTCTGCTCCGCCTGGTCGACGACCACGTCCACGAACGGCTTGCCCGTCGCCGCGTCCACGTGCGACAGGACCTCGGCGGTGATCTCGATCAGGTAGGAGTCGAGACGGCCCTGGTTCCAGGTCCGGAAGATCTCCGCGATCTGCGCGGGCTCGTACCCGGCGACGTCGCGCAGCAGCTGGTACGCCTCGCCGATGAGCTGCATGTCGGCGTACTCGATGCCGTTGTGCACCATCTTCACGAAGTGCCCCGCACCGTCCGGGCCGACGTGTGTCACGCAGGGCGCGCCGTCCTTCGCCTTCGCGGAGATCTTCTCCAGCATCGGGCCCAGCGAGTCGTACGACTCCTTCGGGCCGCCCGGCATGATGCTCGGCCCGTGCAGCGCGCCCTCCTCGCCACCGGAGACGCCCATGCCGACGAAGTGGATGCCCTGCTCGCGCAGATCGCGCTCCCGGCGCCGGGTGTCGGCGAAGTGCGCGTTGCCACCGTCGATGATCATGTCGCCGGGCTCCAGGAGCGGCGCGAACTCCTGGATCACCGCGTCGGTCGGCTCACCGGCCTTCACCATGATGACCAGCCGCCGCGGGCGCTCCAGCGCCGCCACGAAGTCCTTGGCGGACTCGGCCGCGATGAACTCGCCCTCGCTCCCGAACTCCTCCACCAGCGCCCGCGTGCGCGCCGGCGTCCGGTTGTGGACCGCGACCGTGTAGCCGTTGCGGGCGAAGTTGCGGGCGAGATTGCGGCCCATGACCGCGAGACCCGTGACGCCGATCTGCGCCGAAGTGCTCATGCGTTGGCTCCTAGTGACCTCGATATATCAGCGGTGCCGGTCATGCCCGCCAGTATTGCCCCATCGTCCATCCTGACGTGCCGGTATCCCGACCGCATATCCGGGGTGGCGCGATGTCGCGCAGGCAGATACGCACGGAAGGCCCCGGCGCACTCAGCCGTCCCGGCGGCGTTCGGGCGCCGTTCGGATGCCGGGCAACGTGCGCCGGTTCCACGCCACTTGGACGGAACAAGCGGCTGAATTGCCGTCTTGTCATGGCCTGTTCGCAGCGCTTACTTTTGCCCCTCCTGACGCATGTCAAATGGGGGGCTCCGTCATGGCCGTACGCGGTCGGCACCGCCGGTACCAGCCGAACAGGATCAACCGCGCCTCGCTCACCGTCACCGCGGGCGGCGCCGGGATGGCGCTTCCCTTCATCGGCACCGGTACCGCGCAGGCGGCCGACGTGAGCACCTGGAACAAGGTCGCCGCGTGCGAGTCGACCAACCGCTGGGACGTCAACACCGGCAACGGCTACTACGGCGGGCTCCAGTTCGCCCAGTCGACGTGGGAGGCCTACGGCGGCCCGCGGTACGCGGCGCGCGCGGATCTGGCCACCAAGGACCAGCAGATAGCCGTGGCCGAGAAGGTCCTCGACGGCCAGGGACCCGGCGCCTGGCCGGTCTGCTCGGTGAAGGCCGGGCTGACCCGGGGCGGGGACACCCCCGGCATCCACCCGGCCGGCACCCGCGACACCGGCCGCAGGGGTCAGAAGACCTCCGTCCAGGACGTCCAGCCGCAGACCACGCCCCAGTCACGGGCGGGCACCGCCGAGATGTACACCGTGGTCCACGGCGACACGCTCTCCGGGATCGCCGAGTCGGAGAAGGTCCGGGGCGGTTGGCGGGGTCTGTACGCCGCGAACCGGAAGACCGTCGGCGCCGACCCCGACGTGATCCTGCCGGGCCAGCGGCTCGCGCTGCGCGGCAAGGCCGCCACGACGACGGACAGGCCGACGGCCACGCCCGAAGCCAAGCCCAAGCCCAAGCCCAAGCCCCGGGCGACCCCCGAGAAGCCCCCTTCCGGCCGGCAGGAACAGGCCACCACGAGCAGCCGCTCGCTGGTCGCCCCGGTGAGCGCGTCCACCGGCACGCCGTACCGCAAGGCCGGTGGCCTGTGGTCGAAGGGCTACCACACGGGCGTCGACTTCGCCGTGCCCACCGGTACCTCCGTGCAGGCCGTCGGCGCCGGGCGGGTGGTGAGCGCCGGGTGGGAGGGGTCCTTCGGCTACCAGGTGGTGATCCGGCACGCCGACGGACGCTACAGCCAGTACGCCCATCTCTCGGCGATCTCCGTGAAGGACGGGCAGGCGGTGGGCGCCGGTCAGCGCATCGGCCGCTCCGGGTCCACGGGCAACAGCACGGGCCCGCATCTGCACTTCGAGGTGCGGACGGGGCCCGGTTTCGGTTCCGACATCGACCCGGTGGCCTACCTCAGGGCCGGCGGCGTCAGGATTTGACGCGCATCCGGTGCCGGTCGACGACCGGCAGCATCGGGACGTAGGGGCCGCCATAGAAGGGTCCGTAGAGGTTCGGGGCTTCCTGGTGCTCGGGGAGCGGTTGCTCGGCGTCCTCGTACGGCCCCTGCGCGACCTGCGCCGGAATGAGGAGCTCCTCGATCCCGTCCGGTACGACGATGTCCTCGTGGTCCCTCGTGCCGACCTGCTCCGAAAGGCCGCCGAGCAGCTCCGCGGCGGGCACCGCCTCCAGGGCAGGAACGGCCAGGACCGGCTCGACCAGGGCCTCCTCGGTGTGCACCGCCGTGGGAAGCGCCACCTCCGCCTCGGTCTCCGTACGTGCGATCCGCTCCGTCGTCAGCAGGATCAGGCCGCCCGCCGCCACCACACCGCAGCCCAGGGCGAGCAGGGTGCCCGTGGTGCCGTACCTGAAGGTCTCGCCGAACATCGTGATGCCGACCGCGGCCGCCACCACCGGGTTCACGACCGTCAGCGTGGCCAGCGGCGCCGCGAGTCCCGCACCCCGGTAGGCCGCCTGGGACAGCAGCATGCCGGCCGTCGCGAAGACGCCTATCGTCGCCAGGGCGGGCACGTCGGCCATCGACACGCCGCCGTTCCAGTCCACCGCGACGACCTTCGTGAACACCGAGGACATGCCGAAGGCTATGCCGGACCCGGTCGCGAGCAGCGTGCTGCGCACCGCAGGATGACGGTGGGCCGCCCGGCCCGCGATCATCAGCGCCACGACGATGCCGCCGGTCACCAGGGCCACGCCCACCCGCTCGGCGGTGGCCAGCGACTGCGACTCCGAGGAGCCGACCAGGGACAGCAGCCCGGCGAGACCCACGGTCGCCATGATCGCGCCTCGCCAGGCCGTCGACCCGGCCCTGCGGCCCACGAACAGCGCCGCCATCGGCAGCGCGAACACGATCGTCAGGGCACCCAGCGGCTGCACCAGGCTCAGCGGACCGAAAGCCAGCGCCACCACGTGCAGCAGACCGCCGAGGCCGTTCAGCGCGACCGCCGCCCACCAGCCCGGCCGACGCATCGGCGCGAACTGCTGACCCGGGGAGGACACCGCGACACGCTCCTGTACGATCGCCCCGCCCGCGTACGCGACGGCGGAGACGAGCGACAGCAGCACGGACAACGCGAGGGCACTCATGAGCTGCTCCTCTGCGTGAGGCAGGGGTGGTGACCCCGGCGCGGCGAACGGTCGGCTCTCATAACCAACACGATGCCGCGAAAAGCTCTTCCCGTCGTCGTACCAGAGCACGCACTGTGTCGTACTGCCGATGGAGTATTCCGGCGCCGGTCTCATCCCCCAGGCGGGTGACCCCGGGGGGAGACCCCGAGGTGATGACCCCGACAGGCCTTGGTACTACTGCTCTTCGTGGAACTCGACCCCGACCTCGCCGTGCTCCGGCCGCTCGGCGGCTTCTTCGTACTACACACGACAGCGGGAGCATTTCGGCCACTGCCGACCCTGGCGGAGACCTACGGAGAACCCCCGTCGGACCCTCAGGGAGATCCTCTGGGCCTCCGCGTCCGGAAAGTCGCGAACGCCCTGCACGCCCCCGAGCCGCGGATCGCCGCCTCCATCGCCCAGCAGGGCCTCGCGGCGCGGCTGTGGTCGGTGGCGCTCGGCTGCGCCGCCCTGTACGGCCGCATCCCCGACCTCGATCCGCGTCTGCTGCACTGGGACCCCGAGGGCAGCGCCCCGGACGACCTGTGGCTCAGCGAGGTACACCCGCTGCCGACTGACGCGGCCGCCGCCCCGGCGACCGTGGCGGAGGCGGTCCTGCACGCCCACCTGGAACGCCTGAACGCAGCCCTGCACACCCGCTACCGCGTCGCCCCCGGCCTGCTGTGGGGCAACGCGGGCTCGGCGCTCGCGGGCGCGGCCCGGCAGCTGGACCAGTGGGCGCGCGCCCACAGCCGTACGGACGTCGCCGCCCGAGCCCGTGACCTGACCGGGGAACTCTTCGCCCACCCCCTGCTGGCCGACACCGGCAGCCGCACCGGGACCGCGTTCCGCCGCCGCAGCTGCTGCCTCTACTACCGCGTGCCGGGCGGGGGCGTGTGCGGTGACTGTTGTTTCCCGCGACCCCCGCGCTCTTCCCCACGCGCCACATCTGGGTGACCATGAAAGGGCAACCAGCCGCTGAGAACAGGGGGTTCCGGGTGCGTGTGGGACTGCTGACCCGGGAGTACCCGCCGGACGTGTACGGCGGCGCGGGTGTCCATGTCGAGTTCCTCGCCCGGGAGTTGAGGGACCTGGTCGACCTCGAGGTGCACTGCTGGGGCGAGGGCCGCGGGGTCGGCGTGCAGCGCCACCGCCCGTGGTCCGCGCTCGACACCGCCAACGACGCGCTGCGTACCTTCTCCGTGGACCTCGCCATGGCCGCAGGACTCGAAGGCCGCGAACTAGTCCACTCCCACACCTGGTACGCCAACCTCGCCGGCCACCTCGGCAAGCTCCAGTACGGCATCCCGCATGTGATGACCGCCCACTCGCTGGAGCCGCTGCGCCCGTGGAAGGCCGAGCAACTCGGCGGCGGATACGCCCTGTCCAGCTGGGCCGAGCGCACCGCGGTCGAGTCCGCCGACGCGGTCGTCGCCGTCTCCGGGGCCATGCGCGAGGACATCCTCAGCTGCTATCCGGCGCTCGACCCGGGCCGCGTCCACGTCGTCCACAACGGCATCGACACCACCCTCTACCGGCCCGACCACCGCACCGACGTCCTCGCCCGCTTCGGCCTCGACGCCGACCGCCCGTACGTCCTCTTCGTCGGCCGCATCACCCGCCAGAAGGGCGTTCCCCACCTGCTGCGCGCGGTACGGGACATCGACCCGGCCGCACAGGTCGTGCTGTGCGCCGGCGCCCCCGACACCCCCGAGATCGACCAGGAGTTCCGCGACCTCTACCAGGAGCTGAGCCGGGTCCGCGAGGGCGTCCACTGGATCCCGCAGATGCTGCCCCGCCCGGAGGTCATCCAACTCCTCACGCACGCCGCCGTGTTCGTCTGCCCCTCGGTGTACGAGCCGCTCGGCATCGTCAACCTGGAGGCGATGGCCTGCGGAACCCCCGTGGTGGCCTCGCGGGTCGGAGGCATCCCGGAGGTCGTCGACGACGGCAAGACCGGCCTGCTCGTCCCGCTGGACGACGACGCCGAGGTCTTCGAGGCCGGCCTCGCGCGAGCCCTGGACTCGGTCGTCGGCGACCCGGAGACGGCCCGCCGGATGGGGGAGGCCGGACGGGAGCGCGCGGTGGGGGAGTTCGGCTGGGACGCGGTGGCGAGGCGGACGGTCCGGCTCTACGAGGAGATCCTCAAACAGGCTTAGCGCGCGTTGCTCAGGGGCAGGCTGGCATCAACCACGGTGAGGGGAGCGGCCATGCGTCGTGGCGGACCTTCGGTGCTCGGAATCGTGCTGGCGGGCGGAGAAGGCAAACGCCTGATGCCCCTGACCGCGGACCGGGCGAAACCAGCGGTCACCTTCGGAGGAACGTATCGCCTGGTCGATTTCGTCCTCTCCAACCTCGTCAACGCCGACATCCTGCGCATCTGCGTCCTCACGCAGTACAAGTCGCACTCGCTGGACCGGCACATCACCACGACCTGGCGGATGTCCAGCCTGCTCGGCAACTACGTCACCCCGGTCCCGGCCCAGCAGCGCCTCGGCCCGCGCTGGTACCTGGGCAGCGCGGACGCGATTCTCCAGTCCCTGAACCTGGTCTACGACGAACGCCCCGAGTACGTCGCGGTGTTCGGCGCCGACCACGTGTACCGCATGGACCCGCGCCAGATGCTCGCCCAGCACATCGAGAGCGGCGCGGGCGTGACGGTGGCGGGCATCCGCGTGCCGCGGGGCGAGTCGTCGTCGTTCGGCGTGATCAGCCCCGGCTCGGACGGACTCACCGTGGAGCGCTTCCTGGAGAAGCCCGCCGACCCGCCCGGCCTCCCGGACGACCCGGAGACCGTCTTCGCCTCGATGGGCAACTACCTCTTCACCACCAAGACCCTCGTCGAGGCGCTCCAGCGGGACGCCGAGGACGAGAACTCCGTGCACGACATGGGCGGTTCGATCCTGCCCCAGCTCACCGCCCGGGGCGAGGCGCAGCTCTACGACTTCAGCGCCAACCACGTCCCCGGCGAGACCAACCGTGACCGGGGCTACTGGCGGGACGTCGGCACCCTGGACGCGTACTACGAGGCGCACATGGACCTGATCGCCGAGCGCCCCGCCTTCAACCTCTACAACCGCAGCTGGCCCATCTACACCCACTCGGGCCAGCTCTCCCCGGCCCGCTTCAACGCGGGCGGCATGGCCAGTGAGTCCATCATCAGCGCCGGGTGCCTCATACGCGGCCAGGTCACGCGGTCCGTGCTGTCGCCGGGCGTCGTGGTGGACCCGGGGGCGGTGGTGCAGGGGGCGGTGCTGCACGACAACGTGCGCATCGGGCGGGGCGCGGTCGTGCGGGGTGCCGTGCTGGACAAGAACCTCGAGGTGCCGCCGGGCGCGACGATCGGCGTCAACCCGGAGCGGGACGCGGAGCTGTACACCGTCTCCAAGGGCGGGGTGATCGCGCTGGGCAAGGGACAGCAGGTCCCGTAACCGCGCGAGGTGGGGGGCGGACACGCCGTCCTCCGGCATCCGGCAGACGGTGTGGAGGGACCCGGTCGCCCCGGATCACACGGACGGGCCGAGGCCGAGCGCCGAGGCCCATCGGCCGCGTCGCCGAACAGGCGAAGGCCTGGGACCCGACCCGGCTGGTCAACAACCCGTCGGGGCTGAACCTCGGGGCCGACGGAACGCCGGCGACCTGGTCGGTGCAGCAGTCGTACGTCGACGTGACGGTGCCGTGTACACCCGGATCACGGACGTCGAGGGTGAGCTGAACGGGCTTCCGACCTACGACCGCGCCGTGCTCAAACCGGACACGGAACGGGTCAGGCCCGCTCACGAAGGGCTCATCCATGACGCCTCCCGGGTGACACCGTCGGGATGCCCGGTGCCGCTACCCGTGCTGAAGTGACCTCATATGCACCATGAGTCCCGCCCCTTTCGTGAGGGGCGGGACTTAATCTGCCGTTAACTGAGCGTAGCTTGATCGTACTTGACTGTAATCGCCAGTGGGCGATTGACTGCTGGTCCACCCTTCGTCGACGCGAGGCAAGCCATTGACTTCCGACCTGCTCGCACCTCTCGACCTGGCGTTCTGGAACATCGAGTCCGCGGAACACCCCATGCACCTCGGCGCGCTGGGCGTCTTCGCGGCGCACTCGCCCACCGCCGGCGCCCACGCGGCCGACCTGCTCGCCGCCCGTGCCGCCGCCGTGCCGGGACTGCGGATGCGTATCCGGGACGCCTGGCAGCCGGTCGGCCTCCTCCAGCCGTTCTCGTTCGGCGGAGCCACCCGCGAGCCCGCACCGGACTTCGATCCGCTCGACCACGTCCGGCTGCACGCCCCGACCGCCGACTTCCAGGCGGTCGCGGGCCGGCTCATGGAGCGCCCGCTGGAGCGCGGCCGGCCGCCGTGGGAGGCGCATGTGCTGCCGGGAGAGGACGGCGTGTCCTTCGCCGTGCTGTTCAAGTTCCACCACGCCCTCGCCGACGGACTGCGGGCCCTGACCCTCGCCGCCGCTGTCCTGGACCCCATGGACATGCCCGCGCGCAAGCCCCGCCCCGAGGAGCCCCGCGGCCGTGGCCTTGCGGATGTGCGCAGGCTGCCGGGTCTGGTGCGCGGCGCCCTGTCGGACGTCGGCCGGGCCCTGGACATCGGCGCCTCCGTCGCCGT
This sequence comes from Streptomyces sp. AC550_RSS872, assembly GCF_019049285.1. GTDB lineage: Bacteria > Actinomycetota > Actinomycetes > Streptomycetales > Streptomycetaceae > Streptomyces. The sequence continues at coordinate 159,625 of NZ_JAGMUL010000152.1, read as the reverse complement.
GTCGACCCTGGGCATGCGCTCGTCGTCCGCGCTGGTCGCCGAGCCGAGCGGAACCCGCCGTACCGCCGGGGTCGTCGTGGACATCGACGATGTGCACGTGGTCCGCAAGGCCGTCGGCGGCACCGTCAACGACGTCCTGATCGCCGTCGTCGCGGGCGCCCTGCGCCGCTGGCTCGACGAGCGCGGCGACGGCAGCGAGGGTGTCGCGCCCCGCGCCCTGATCCCCGTCTCCAAGCGTCGGCCCCGCACCGCGCACCCACAGGGCAACCGGCTCTCGGGTTACCTGATACGGCTTCCGGTCGACGACCCCGACCCACTGCGCCGCCTCGCCACGGTCCGCACCGCCATGGACCGCAACAAGGACGCCGGCCCCAACCGGGGTGCGGGCGCCGTCGCCCTGCTCGCCGACCACGTCCCGGCGCTCGGCCACCGCATCGGCGGACCGCTGGTCGGCCAGGCCGCCCGGCTCTGGTTCGACATCCTGGTGACCAGCGTGCCGCTGCCCGGCATCGCCCTGAAGCTCGGCGGCCACCAGGTCACCGAGGTCTTCCCGTTCGCCCCGCTCGCCCGCGGCCAGTCCCTGGCAATCGCGATCTCGACGTACCGAGGCCGCGTCCACTACGGGCTCGTCGCCGACGCCGAGGCCGTACCGGATCTCGACGTGCTGGCCAGGGCCGTCTCCGAGGAGGTGGAGTCGCTGATCGCCGCCTGTGCTCCCTGAGCCCCGGCTCCTGGGTTTCCTTCGCCGGATTTTGGAGGAGTGACCCGGCGCTCCGTACAATTCCCCGTTCGAAAGCGGGCGCGGTCGGAGCGCCGCTCGGGTGATCAGGGAAACGGCAGCGCGATGACGGTGACAGAGGAAGGCCCGGCGACCACGAACGAGGTCGTGCACGAGCCCGGTGACGACGTCGTGTACGGCCCCGGCATCGACCCGGAGCGGCTCGCCGTGTGCCTGAGCGTGCTGGACGAGCTCGACAGGCTGGAGGTCGACCACCCCGACGCGATCACCGTGCGCCGGGCCACCGCCGGGATCTACCGCACCGTCAAGCAGCGCCGCCGCCAGGAGCGCCGAGCCGCCAAGACCGCCCACGACAAGGCGGTCACGGAGGCCACGGCGACCGGCTCAGCGCAGCGCATCGACGACGAGACCGAGGGCATCCTGCCGTCGTCGGCCACCGAGGCCGGCAAGATCGCGGGGATACTCCAGCGCCCGCGCTCCTGCTACACCTGCAAGACCCGGTACGTGGAAGTCGACTACTTCTACCACCAGCTCTGTCCGGACTGCGCCGCCCTGAACCGGGCCAAGCGCGACGCCGGCGCCGACCTCAGCGGCAAGCGCGCCCTGCTCACCGGCGGCCGCGCCAAGATCGGCATGTACATCGCGCTCAGGCTGCTGCGCGACGGCGCACACACGACGATCACCACGCGCTTCCCGAAGGACGCCATCCGCCGCTTCAAGGCCATGGACGACTCCGGCGACTGGATGCACCGCCTGGAGGTCGTCGGCATCGACCTGCGCGACCCGGCCCAGGCCGTCGCCCTGGCCGACCAGGTCGCCGATGCCGGTCCCCTCGACATCCTCGTCAACAACGCCACGCAGACCGTACGCCGGCTGCCCTCCGCCTACGCCGCCCTGGTCGACGGCGAGAGCGCCCCGCTGCCCGCCGGCGAACTCCCCGCCCACCACGTCATCGGCGCCTTCAACTCCGGCGCGGTCGACGGCCTCGCCGCGCTTCCGCTGGGCACCAGTGGCCTCGACGCCCAGAAGGTCGCCGACCTCGCCCTGGTCGCGGGCAACGCCAGCGTCGCCCGGCACCTCGACGGCACCGCGATCGATGCGGGCGGGCTCGTGCCCGACGTCGTCGACAGCAACACCTGGGTGCAGACCATCGAGCAGATCTCCCCGGTGGAGCTCCTCGAGACCCAGCTGTGCAACTACACGGCGCCGTTCATCCTGATCAGCAAGCTGCGGCCGGCGATGGCCGACGCCGCGAAGAAGGCGGCGAGCGGGCGGGCCTACGTCGTGAACGTCTCCGCGATGGAGGGTGTCTTCGGGCGCGGCTACAAGGGTGCGGGGCATCCGAACACGAATGCCGCCAAGGCCGCGATGAACATGGTCACGCGGACCAGTGCGCAGGAGATGTTCCAGAGCGACGGCATCCTGATGACGTCCGTCGACACCGGCTGGATCACGGACGAGCGGCCTCACTTCGACAAGCTGCGGCTTGCGGAGGAGGGGTTCCATGCTCCGCTTGACCTGGTGGACGGGGCGGCTCGGGTGTACGACCCGATCGTGCGGGGTGAGGCGGGGGAGGACGTGTACGGGGTCTTTCTGAAGGATTACGCGCCCGGTAAGTGGTAGGCCGGGCTGGTACGGCGGCTGCGGGTGTGGTGTGGCTGGTCGCGCCCACGCGGCGGAGCCGCAAATCGACTCAGCCCCGCGCCCCTAGGTTGGCCGGTGGGCCCGTAGGCCTTCATGCACCGCGTATGCCTGGGAACCGAAGGCCGCTCGGACCCGTGTCCCGCCGTCCACCAGCAGGTCCGCTCCCGTCACCCATCGCGCCTCCTCCGACGCCAGCCACACCACGGCACGGGCGATGTCGTCCGGCTCGCCGAGCCGGCCCAGCGGTAGCCCTGCGGCCGCCTCCTCCTCGCGCGGTTCCCACACGAACCGTGCCATCTCCGTGCGGACCAGCCCGGGGGAGACGGAATTGACCCGCACCTTCGGGGCCAGTTCCCCCGCCAGCTGCTGGGTCAGGTGGAGGAGTGCCGCCTTGCTGGTGCCGTAGGCGCCGATGTGGGGGCCGACATGGGTGGCGCCCTCGGTGCAGATGTTGACCACCGCGCCGCCGTGATCGCGCATCCAGGCCCGCCAGGCGCACTGCACGAGTCGCAGCGGTGCCTCGACGTTCACGGTGAAGGACTCGCGCCACGACAGCGGGTCGACGTCCATGAGCGGGCCGTACGGCAGATTGGTCGCCGCGTTGTTCACGACCACGTCGATCCGGCCGAACTCGCGCAAGGTCAGGTCCACGACCGCCCGCAGGTGGTCCGGGTCGGCCACGCTGCCGACCGCACCCACACCGCCCAGCTCGGCGGCCGTCCGACGCACCTCGTCGGCGTCCCGCGCGGTCACGCACACGAGCGCACCGGCCTGCGCCAGTTGCTCGGCGACCGCTCGGCCGATGCCGCGCGTACCGCCCGTGACGACGGCGGCCCTGCCCCGGAGTCCGTACGACGACGTCATCGCCGTACCGTCTCATGACGGGCCGTCAGTCAACAGCCCCGAGACGCGAGTGCCGTTCCGCCACCAGCTCCAGGACCGTGCGCCAGTCCTCCAGGACCCCGGCGTCGAACCAGGTGGCCCGGCTCTCCTCGATCGCCATGCGCAGGCGCAGCCCGTCTTCGTCGGTGCCGGGGTCGTGGCGGCCCACGAGGCGGCGGACGCGTTCGCCGAGCAGCGGCCGTACGGCTTCGGCCGAACGCTCCCTACGGCGGATCTCGTCGCCGGGGCACAGCAACTGCCCGATGTCGTGGACCAGGCCCGCCACTTGGAGTTCCTTGTCGGCGGGGCGGCTGCGGCGCAGCAGCGCGGCGGTGCGCAGCGCGGGCTGGTGCGGGCAGGCGTACAGCAGATCCATCAGCTCTTCGACACTGCGCAGCTCCATGCGTCAGTCCTCCCGCCGGACAGCCGTTGCCGTCCGTCAGCAGATCATGGCCGCCTTGCGATTCGGCCAACAGGACCTGAACTGCGCGGCGTGCTGGGGTCCGGCGCCGGCTGATGCGAGGGCGTTGAGCCGAACGAGTGACTGTTAAATGCTGTGATTCCCGGCAAAACAGGAGATGGCGGGCAGGTGAAATCCGGTCGACTCCGGATAGTTACACCTTGTTTGCAGCCCCATCGAGCGGGCACCCGCTCATTTGGTTAGTCTGTAGCGGACGGGCAGCACGACAGGGTCCCAACCCACACCCACGGTCCGTCCCGGGACAAGCCGGTGCACAACGGCCTGCTCTCGCACCAGTGCACCGGCGCCACCGCGTCCGAGCCGACTTTGAGTAAGACCCGAGCGGGCGTCAAGCACCGGACCGCAGACTGGACCGGCCTGGCCCCGAGGGTGATCCGACACAAAAGGAGTGCGCGGTGACACCTGAGCAGACGAATCGCGAACAGCGCCCCAAGGAACGCACGGAGCGCGCGGGCCGCCGGTCCAAGGAGATCGGCAGTCTCGACGTGTGGGCCAGGTCCGCCCCCATCCGCCTGGCGGGCTACGAGGACGACCTCGCCGAGCCCCACATCCTGCCCAGCGTCGACTGACGGGTCGACCGACGGGGCAGAGCCCTTCGCGATCGCCGGACGCATGGGCGTGCGAGACTCACGCCCATGCTGATCAGAGAAGCCGCGGCCGACGACTGGCCGCGGATTTGGTCTTTCTGGCACCGGATCGTCGCCGCCGGCGAAACCTACGCGTGGGACCCGGACACCTCCGAAGGTGCCGCCCGGGCCTTGTGGATGAACCCGGCCAAGAGCGTCCACGTCGTCGAGGACGACGCCGGAGTCGTCGTCGCCTCCGCCTACCTCACCCCCAACTACGGTGGACCCGCCGCCGCTGTCGCCAACGCCGGCTTCATGGTCGACCCCGACCACGGCGGGCGCGGCATCGGCCGTGCGCTCGCCGAGCATCTGCTGGTCGTGGCCAAGGTCGAGGGCTATCGGGGCATGGTCTTCAACGCGGTCGTCGAGACCAACCCGGCCGTGCGCCTGTGGGCCTCCCTCGGCTTCACGATTCTCGGCACGGTCCCGGAGGCGTTCGACCATCCCCGGCACGGGCGGGTGGGCCTGCACATCATGTACCGGGCGCTTTAGGTGCCGAGCCGAGCCGAGCCGAGCCGAGCCGTGCCTCGCCCCTGCCTCGTCTCGGACGCCGTGACGTCTTTAGCCGGGTGCCTTAAGTTCTCCCTGTTTGCCTAAACGGCTTAGGTAAATGCATAATCGCTTACGGCGAACGGGAGGACTGTTGTGGCACGCGTAGGACTGACCACGGAACGCCTGGTCCGCGCAGGTGCGGAGCTGGCCGACGAGATCGGCTTCGAGCAGGTGACCGCGTCGGAGCTCGCCCGGCGGTTCGAGGTCAAGGTCGCGAGCCTGTACTCGCATGTGAAGAACTCCCAGGACCTCAAGACGCGGATCTCGCTCTTCGCGCTGGAGGAGCTGGCCGACCGGGCCGCCGACGCCATCGCGGGCCGGGCCGGCAAGGACGCCCTGGTCGCCTTCGCGAACGTCTACCGCGACTACGGCCGCGAGCACCCCGGCCGGGCCGCCGCCGCGCGGATGCGGCTCGACCCCGAGACGGCGGCGGCCAGTGCGGGCGTCCGGCACGCGCAGATGACCCGGGCGATCCTGCGCGGCTACGACCTGGCCGAGCCGGACGCGACCCACGCCGTGCGGCTGCTGGGCAGCGTCTTCCACGGCTACGCCGACCTGGAGGTCGCGGGCGGCTTCAGTCACAGCGCCCCCGACTCCGAGGAGACCTGGACCCGGATCCTGGACGCCCTCGACACCCTGCTGCGCAACTGGCCCGCCGAGCCCACCCGTTGACGACAGACGGAGGACACATGGACGCCGACCGCGACACCGAGCGCGACACCGAGCACGACTGGATCACCACGCGCCTCACCGCCGCCCTCCTGCGCGGCGCCCTGGACATCGAGCACACCGAGCACGGAGTGCTGCCGCACCGGCTGCCCGCCCGGGCCCGCGCCCAGAACACCGACGGACAGCTGGCCATGGCCGAGTCGCAGCCCTCCGGCGTACGGCTGGCGTTCCGCACCCGGGCCACCGCCGTCGAACTGGACGCACTGCGCACCAAGCGCGCCTACGTGGGGGCGCCGCCCCGCCCCGACGGCATGTACGACCTGATCGTCGACGGCCGCCCCGCAGGACAGGGCAGCGTGACCGGTGGCAACGTCGTGACCCTCGACATGACCGCCGGAACCGCCGAGCAGCGGCCCGGCCCGGCCGGCACCGTCCGCTTCACCGGGCTGCCCGACGGCGACAAGGACGTCGAGATCTGGCTGCCGCACAACGAGACCACCGAGCTGATCGCCCTGCGCACCGACGCCCCCGTCGAGCCCGCGCGCGGTCCGGGCCACAGGGTGTGGCTGCACCACGGCAGCTCGATCAGCCATGGATCCGACGCCGCGAGCCCCACCGGCATCTGGCCCGCGCTCGCCGCCTCCCTCGGCGGCGTGGAGCTGATCAATCTGGGGCTGGCCGGAAGTGCCCTGCTCGACCCGTTCACCGCCCGCACCCTGCGCGACACCCCCGCCGACCTGATCAGCGTCAAGATCGGCATCAATCTGGTCAACGCCGACCTGATGCGGCTGCGTGCCTTCGGCCCCGCGGTCCACGGCTTCCTCGACACGATCCGGGAAGGTCACCCGACGACCCCGCTGCTCGTCGTGTCGCCCATCCTGTGCCCCATCCACGAGGACACACCTGGCCCCTGCGCCCCGGACTTCAGCGGCATGAGCAACGGCCGGCTGCGGTTCGTCGCCCTCGGTGACCCGGCGGAACGCGCGAGCGGCAAACTGACCCTGGGCGTCATCCGGGACGAGCTCTCCCGCATCGTGAAGCAGCGGGCGGCCGACGACCCGAACCTGCACCACCTCGACGGCCGCGAGCTCTACGGCGAGACCGACTTCGCCGAACTGCCCCTGCCCGACGGCCTCCACCCGGACGCCGCCACCCACCGCCGCATCGGAGAGCGCTTCGCGCGGCTGGCGTTCACCGGCGACGGGCCCTTCGCCGGGGGGAGATGATCAGGGACGTGAGCGAACGAGACCAGGACGACCGGCTCCCCCGACTGTGGGAGGAGCACCGGCGCGCGCCCTTCCCCCCGGGTTTCCGCGGAGTGGACTTCGACGGGGTGGACCTGATCACGCTCGACGCGGACGTCGCCGGCCTCGTCCACCGGGAGCTCGACCGCGGGCTCGACGACGAGGGCGTGGCGATCCTCTGGGCGTGCGTCGCGGGCCTCGACAGGGTCCTGCCTCTGATCGGCGACGAGTACGGCGCGTCCTACTACCGGAGACTGCGGATGATGGCCGGAGCCGTGGCGGCACGGCACCTGCCCGGCGCGATCTGAGTCCTACGACGACGGCGCCCGGTCCAGCGGAGCCGTCCGCCGCCAGGGCCGCAGCTTCTCGATCTGCTCCGCCAGGCCCAGCAGCTCCGCCTCCGAGCCCGGACGCCCCACCAGTTGTACGGCGCTGGGGGCGCCGGAGGGCAGGGTGCCGAAGGGGATCGCCATCGCGGGCCAACCGGTGAGGTTCCACGGGGGAGTCATCGGCGAGTAGTTGGTGTTGGCCAGGACGTTGCGCAGCCAGCCCCGCTCGTGCCACGGCTCGGACTTGGGGGAGCGGCGGGCGAGAGCCGGGGTGAGCAGCACGTCGTACTCCGCGAAGAACGGCTCCAGACGCCGGCGCAGCTGCTCCCGGCTCGCGCCGTCCCGCACCCGGTCGACGAAGCGCTTGCCGACCGCGGCGTGGACCCGGGTCCGGCGGGTGAGCTGCCGGGGGTCGAGGCCCCGGGCGTCCTCGGCCGTGCCCGCCGTCCAGTGGGTGAGTGAGGTGACGCCCAGCGACATCGGGTAGGGCGGGTCGGCGCGCCGTACCTGGTGACCGGCCTTGATCAGCAGCCCGGCGGCCTCGCGGGCGGCGGTCGCGTACGGCTTGCTGATGGCGACCCCGGCGAGCGGGCTGCGCAGCGACAACGCGATCCTGTGTGTGCCGGGCGCGTCCGGCCGTACGACGTCGGTGCCGGCGAGGACCGACAGCATCAGACGGGTGTCCTCGACCGTCGTGGCCAGCGGGCCGTTCTCCGACATGCCGAACCAGTCGCCGTCGCTGACGCCGGCCGGAACCACGCCGTAGCCGGGCTTGATGGTGATCAGGCCGCAGTTGGCGGCCGGGATGCGCAGCGAGCCCATGCCGTCGTTGCCGAGGGCGATCGGCACCATGCCCGCGGCGACCGCGGCCGCGCTGCCGCCGGACGAGCCGCCCGCCGTGCGGGAGGTGTCCCACGGGTTGCGGGCGGTGCCGTGCACGCCCTCCGTGGTGCCGAAGACGCACAGCTCCGGCACGTTCGTCAGGCCCACGACCACCGCGCCGGCCGCCCGCAGCCGGGCCACGGTCACATGGTCGTCGTCGGCCGGGGTGTCCGGCGTCGCCGCCGAGCCGATCCGCTTGGACTCGCCGCGCACCGCGAGGTTGTCCTTGATCGCCACCGGCACGCCCGCCAGCGGCAGTTCGGCGAGGTCGCCGCGCGAGGCCACCTCGTCGGCCTCGGCGAGCGCCGCCTCGGCCCGCACCACCCGGAAGGCGCCGACGCGAGGGTCGAGCCGCTCGATCCGGGCCAGGTGCTCGGCCACCACCTCACGGGGCGTGGCCCGCTTCTCGCGTACGGCGGCGGCGATCTCGGCGGCGGTCCTGCCGACCCAGCTGGTCACGGCTGCTCCTCAGGGCTTACTCGCGAGTATGTAGGAGAACTCTGCCCCGCGGAGGGCCCGGCGTCGAGAGGCGCCACGCTTGGATATTTGGGCGGCTCTTCTTGGATCCCCCGACGCCGTGATCGCCGTGTCCGGCCCCGATGTGCGCTGGGTCGGCAACGAGGGCGGACTGGCCCGGGAGGACGAGTGGAGCGTCGTACCGGTGCAGGAGACGGACTACGGGCGCACGGACTACGCGCTCGCCCACGACGCGCCCGACATGGGCAGCCGCGCCGCCTTGGTGAACGCCCTGCCGGTCGCGGACCACCTCCAGTGGGGGCCCGCCGAGTGCGACGTGTCGATCCGCGACGGCTGGTTCTACCACGCCGACCAACAGCCCAAGAGCGTCTCGCAGTTGACGGACATCTACTTCCGTTCGGTGGGCCGCGACTCGGTGCTGCTCCTCAACATCTCGCCGGACACGGACGGCCTGCTGCCCGCCGCCGACGTGGCGCGGCTGCGGGAGTTCCGCGAGCGCGTGGACCGTGAGCTCCCCGAGGACCTGGCACGCGACGCCCGGACCACCGTCTCGCCGGGCCGTGTCACGGTCGACCTCGGCCAGGAGCGCGAGGTGGACCGGGTCCGGCTCGCGGAGGACATCCGGTACGGGCAGCAGGTGGAGAGCTTCGTCGTCGAGGCGCAGCGTGACGGGGTCTGGGCGGAGGTGACCCGGGCCGGGGCGATCGGGGCGAGCCGGATCCTGCTGTCGGCGGTACCCGTGCGGGCGCGGCGGTGGCTGGTGCGGGTGACCGGTTCGCGGGCTGCGGCGCGGATCGTCGAGTTCGGGCTGTACCGGTCGAGGGTCTGAAACTCGGTTGACCTGGACGGGGCCGCACGGGCTGGATGGGGCACATGGCCGACATCCAGGGCACCTACGACCGCCTGTTCCTCGCCGTCCCGAACGCGCTGGCCGGCATGCTGGACGCGGGGGACGCCGGCGGCTCCGTCGCCGTCTTCGTGGACGGCGAACCGGTCGTGGACGTGTGGGGCGGGTTCGCGGACGCCGACCGAACCGTCCCGTGGGAGCGCGACACGATCGTCAACGTCTGGTCCGTGACCAAGACGATGACGGCGCTGTGCGCCCTGCTCCTCGTCGACCGCGGCGAACTCGACCCGGACGCACAAGTCGCCCGGTACTGGCCGGAGTTCGCGGCGGCGGGCAAGGACAAGGTGCTCGTGCGGCATCTCCTCTCGCACACGGCCGGCCTGCCCGACTGGGACGGGACGGTCGACGAGCTCTACGACTGGCCGGCCGCCGCGTCCCGGCTCGCCGCGCGGGCTCCTCGCTGGGAGCCGGGCACCGCCGCCGGATACCACTCCCTCACCCAGGGATTCCTGGTCGGCGAGGTCGTGCGCCGGGTCACCGGCCGCAGCGTGGGGGACTTCCTCGCCGAGGAGGTGACGGGTCCGCTGGGCGCCGACTTCCACATGGGCCTGCCGGCCGAACACGACCACCGGGTCGCCCTCACGATCGCGCCGACGGGCCGGGACGAGGACTACGCGGCGAGCGCGCCGGACAACCCGACGGGCGCCGAGGCCGGCAACGGCGTGCGCGTCCGCGACGGCAACAGCCTGGCCTGGCGCCGTGCGCAGATCCCCGCGGCGAGCGGATACGGCAACGCCCGCTCGGTCGCGCAGGTGCAGTCGCTCCTGGCCTGCGGGGGTGAGGCGAACGGGGTGCGGCTGCTGTCGCGGGCCGGCTGTGAGCGTGCCTGGGAGGAGCAGTTCGACGGCGACGACCGCGTCCTGGGCATGCCGATGCGATGGGGCCTGGGCTACGGCCTGTTCGGCAGCGCGTTCGGCTGGGGCGGCTGGGGCGGCTCCCTGGTGATGATCGAGCCCGACAGCCGGATGGTCGTGGCGTACGTGACCCACCAGATGCGCGAACCCACGGACGACACGCGGGGGCTGGAGATCGTGACGGCCGCCTACGAGGGGCTTCAGGGACTGCGCCGCTAGGGGGTGTTTCGAAAGTCCCGCACAGCACCCACGGCGCCCGGCACGCACCCTCGCCGCACCGGCCAAAGGCCCAAGTACGTCCAGTACGAGGACCTTCGTCCGGCGCGCCGAGGGCACGCACCGGACACCGCGGGCACCGCGCGGGACTTTCGAAACACCCCCTAGAGCCGTACGGTGCCGGTGGCGTGGGGCCGGCGCGCCGGCCGCTTAGCCCGGACGGGGGACGGCGGCGCGCCGTCGTGGATCGGGACGCCAACTGCCCTCACACTCAAGGGAATTGGCGTCCCCATCGCGCCTTGGAGGCACTCTTGAAGCTCGTCACACGAGCCCGGCTCGGCTGGCCCGCATCCGCCGCACCCCCACAGACCTCGGCCAAGGGCGTGAAGGTCCACTACGAAGGCGCGACGGTCAGCGTGAAACTCCTCGACGACCACGACCTCTGCCTCGCCACATGGAAGGCGATCCGCAAGGACCATCTGGCCAACCCGAAGGAGAACTACTCGGACATCGCCTACAACTACGGCGCCTGCCCGCACGGTCACCTCCTGGAAGGACGCGGCCCCGGCAAGCGAACCGGTGCCAACGGCAACCAGGAACTCAACCGCGCCCACTACGCCATCTGCGGCCTGGTCGGCGCGAAGGGCCTCACCGAGCCGACGGAGGCGATGCTGCACGCGATCCGCGACGGCATCGAACTGCTGCGCCGTCACGGTGCCGGCAAGGAGATCAAGGGGCACCGGGACGGACTGGCCACCGCATGCCCCGGAGAGCACCTGTACGCCTGGGTGCGCAAGGGAGCCCCGCGCCCCGGCGATGCGCCGACCGTGCCGGGACCGCGTCCGGTCATCGACCTGTCGAAGGTGATCGCCGCGGCCCTGCACGACCCGGACCAGGCCGGCACACCGGTGTCGTACGCGGGCGTACGGACCGTGGAGAAGGCGCTCGTCGCGGAGGGCCTCCTCGACGCCGAGTACGCCGACGGCCACTTCGGCGGGGCGACCGTCAAGGCGTACTCCGCCTGGCAGCACCGGTGCGGCTTCACCGGCGCGGACGCCAACGGCATCCCCGGTCAGGTGTCACTGGACCGCCTCGGCGAAGCCCACGACTTCGACGTACGGCCGTAGGCCGCTCTCTCTTCGACGTACGGCCGTAGGGCCAGGTACCGGCGGGGCAGGGGTCAACCGCCGAGCTGCGCCCGCAGCCACTCCTCCACCTCGCCCACATGCGCGGCCGCCGCCGCCCGGGCCGCCTCCGGGTCGTGGGCGACCAGGGCGCGGTGGATCGCGGCGTGTTCACGGCGGGTGCGGGCGAAGGCGCCCTCCTCCTGGTAGCCGCGCCAGACGCGGGCGCGGAAGGTGCGGGAGGACAGGCCCTCCAGGATCGCGGCCATCGTCTCGTTGCCGGCGGCGGCCGCGATCTCGCGGTGAAACGCCAGGTCGTGGGCGAGGATCTCCTCGGGGTCGTCCGTGGCGTTCATCGCCGTCAGGTGTTCCTCGACCTTTGCGAGCTGGTCCGGCGTGATGCGCGCAGCCGCCAGAGCTGTGGCCGTCGACTCCAGGATGCGGCGCACCTCCAGCAGCTCCACCAGCCGCGGGCCCCGGGACAGGTCGGCGACCACGCCGAACGTCTCCAGCAGATCGCCGGCCTCCAGCTGGGTGACGTAGATGCCCGAACCGTGCCGGGCCTCCAGTACCCCCATCACGGTCAGCGCGCGGATCGCCTCCCGCATCGAGCTGCGGGAGATGCCGAGCCGGACCGCCAGATCGCGCTCGGTCGGCAGTCGCTGGCCGGGCTCAAGGCGGCCCTCCGCGATCATCGCCTTGATCTGCTCGATGGCGCGCTGCGTCACGGTGCCCTTCTGAGGGGCTGTCTCGTCCACGTTCACGCCATTCCTCCTGTCACCGGTGCGCCGCAGTCTAACCAGCGAGGTGGTCCGACCAATACAGTCGCGATGCGGGAAAATCTGGTGCGGGAGGGTGTTGTTCCCCGGAAGTGGTCTGATAAATATGCGGGCATCTGCTCGAACCATGTGCTCGAACACGCTCAACGAGGAGCCGCCGGATGCTTGGCAGAACAGCGCGGAAGCAGAACAGGTCACGGAACGTCGGCGCGATGGCCCTGGCCGTCGGCGCCTCGCTCGCCCTCGCCGCCTGCGGCAGCACCAAGGACACCGGCGCCGCGAGTGCCGAGGGCGGCGGCAGCGGCGAGGTCGGGGTGATCCTGCCCCTGCTGACCTCGCCGTTCTGGCAGTCGTACAACGACTACGTGCCGAAGATGGCCGACTCCGAGGGCGTCGACGCGCTCAAGACGGTCAACTCCAACAGTGACCCCTCCCAGCAGATCACCGACATCAACAACCAGCTCAACCAGGGCGTGAGGGGCCTCGTCGTCGCCCCGCTGGACAGCGCCGCCATCGAAGCCGGCCTCGACCAGGCGGAGCGCAAGGGCGTGCCGGTGGTCGCCGTCGACGTGGCGCCCGACAAGGGCAAGGTCGCGATGGTGGTGCGCGCGAACAACGTGGCGTACGGCGAGAAGGCCTGCCAGTACCTCGGCGAGCAGATCCCCTCCGGCAAGGTCGTGCAGATCATGGGCGATCTCGCGTCCGTCAACGGCCGTGACCGCTCCGAGGCGTTCCGCGCCTGTGTGAAGAAGAACTTCCCCAAGCTGAAGGTCCTGGAGATACCGGCCAAGTGGGAGTCCGACACCGCGGCCTCCAAGCTGGACACCCTCCTGAACGCCAACCCCGACATCAAGGGCATCTATCTCCAGGCCGGCGGCGTCTACCTCGCGCCGACCCTCCAGACCCTGAAGTCCAAGGGCATGCTGAAGACGGCCGGGAAGTCCGGGCACATCGAGATCGTCTCCAACGACGGCATCCCGCAGGAGTTCGACGCCATCCGCAAGGGCGAGATCGACGCGACCGTCTCCCAGCCCGCCGACCTGTACGCCAAGTACGGCATGTACTACATCAAGGCGGCGATGGAGGGGAAGACGTTCGAGCCGGGACCGACGGACCACGACTCGACCATCGTCAAGCTCCCCAGCGGCATCCTGGAGGACCAGCTGCCCGCCCCGCTGGTCACCAAGGACAACGTCGACGACCCCGAGCTCTGGGGCAACACGGTCAAATGACGACGCCACTCGTCGATGCGCGGGCCATCGTCAAGCGCTACGGCCCCACCACCGCCCTCGCCGACGGACGCCTCACCGTCCTGCCCGGCGAGTCCCACGCCCTCGTCGGCCGCAACGGCGCCGGCAAGTCGACCCTGGTCAACATCCTCACCGGACTCCAGGCCGCCGACGAGGGCACCGTCCACTTCGACGGCGAACCCGCACCGCCACTGGCCGACCGGGACGCCTGGCGCCGCAAGGTCGCCTGCGTCTACCAACATCCCACCCTCGTCCCGGAAATGACGGTTGCCGAGAATCTCTTCATCGCCGAAATCCACGCTGCCAAGCCAACCCGCCTGAAGCGCAAGGTCGACCGGGGGTCCGGGGGTTGCCCCCCGGATGGACACAGCATCAACCGGCAGCCGCTCCAGCGCGGATTCATCAGCTGGCGCAGGCTGCGATCCGAGGCCGCCGAACTCCTCGCCACCTGGGACGTGCACGTCGACCCCGAGGCCCGCACCGCCGACCTCAAGGTCGAGGACCGCCAAATGGTGGAGATCGCCCGGGCGCTCAGCTTCGGCGCCCGCTTCATCATCCTCGACGAGCCCACCGCCCAGCTCGACAACCGTGAGATCGAGCGGCTGTTCACGCGGATGCGCGCGCTCCAGGACTCGGGCGTCACCTTCCTGTTCATCTCGCACCACCTCCAGGAGGTGTACGAGGTCTGCCAGACCGTCACGGTGCTGCGCGACGCCCGCTGGATCACCACCGCCCCGGTCGCCGAACTCCCGCGCCGGGCCCTGGTGGAGGCCATGGCGGGGGAGTCCCTGGAAGCCATCGCCGAGCAGGCCGTGGACCCCAGAGATGTCGACCACGACGCCCCCGTCCTGCTCGAAGCGCGCGGGCTCACCTCACCGGCGTACGAGAACATCGACCTCATCGTGCGTCGCGGCGAGGTCGTCGGGCTCGCCGGCATCAGCGGCAGTGGCAAGGTGGAGCTCGCCGAGTCCTTCGCGGGGCTGCACGCCCCGACGGGCGGGACTGCCCAACTGGCGGGTGAGCGGTTGCCGTTCGGTGACGTGCAGGCTGCGTTGAAGGCCGGTGTCGCCTGTGTGCCCCGGGACCGGCACGACCAGGGCCTGGTCGCCGGCATGACCATCGGCGACAACGCCACGATGAGCGTCCTCGACCGGCTCGGCCGCTTCGGCTTCGTCGGCACCGACCGCAAGCGCGGCTTCGCGGGTGCCCTCATCGAGCGCCTCGACATCCACGCCGAGGGCCCCGACCAGCCCGTCTCCGACCTGTCCGGCGGCAACGCGCAGAAAGTCGTCATGGCCCGCGCCCTCGCCTCCGACCCCCGGCTGCTCGTGCTGATCAACCCCACCGCGGGCGTCGACGTGAAGTCCAAGGAGTCCCTGCTCTCCCGCATGGACAGTGCCCGCGAGGACGGCACCTCCGTACTCGTCGTCTCCGACGAACTCGACGACCTGCGCCGCTGCGACCGCGTCCTCGTCCTCTTCCACGGCCGTGTCGTCGCCGAGCACCCGGCGGGCTGGCACGACCACGAGCTGATCGCCTCCATCGAAGGAGTGGACAACCATGGCTGACACCAAGGCCCCACCGGCCCTCCCCGTGAAGGTGCCGGACGCCCGTGCCGCCAGGACGGTCCTGCTCCGCCGAGCCCGCGAACTCGCGCTGGTACCCGCCCTGTTGCTGCTCCTGGTGCTCGGCGCGGTGGTCAACGACTCGTTCCTCACCGAGCGGAACCTGATCTCCATCCTCGGTGCCTCCGCCGCGCTGGCGATGGTCGTGCTGGCCGAGTCACTGGTCCTGATCACCGGCAGGTTCGACCTGTCCCTGGAGTCGGTGGTCGGCATCGCGCCCGCCGTGGGAGCTCTCCTCGTGCTGCCCGCCGCCAGCTCCGGCTGGGGCACCGAACTCCCCGCCGCCCTGGCCATGGCGGCGATCGTCGCGGTGGGCGGCGCCGTCGGGGCCTTCAACGGCATCCTGGTCGTGAAGTTCAAACTCAACGCCTTCATCGTGACGCTCGCGATGCTGATCGTCCTGCGCGGACTGCTGGTCGGCGCGACCAAGGGCAAGACGCTGTTCGGGATGCCCGACAGCTTCTACTCCCTCGCCACCACCACCTTCATCGGCATCCCGATGTCGGTGTGGCTCGCGGCGGCCGCCTTCGCGATCACCGGGTTCGTGCTGAAGTACCACCGCATCGGACGTGCCCTGTACGCCATCGGCGGCAACGCGGACGCGGCCCGCGCGGCCGGCATCCGGGTCGAGCGCGTGATGCTCGGCGTGTTCGTGGTCGCCGGCGCCCTCGCGGCCGTCGGCGGGATCATCCAGACCGGCTATGTCGGGGCGATCAGCGCCAACCAGGGCAACAACATGATCTTCACCGTGTTCGCGGCCGCGGTGATCGGCGGCATCAGCCTGGACGGCGGCAAGGGCACCATGTTCGGCGCCCTGACCGGCGTACTCCTCCTCGGCGTCGTCCAGAACCTCCTCACCCTCGCCCAGGTGCCGTCGTTCTGGATCCAGGCCATCTACGGCGGAATCATCCTGGTCGCCCTCATGATCGCCCGCGTGACGACGGGCCGCGCCCAGGACTGACCCCGCGCCGACCTCGACCACGCCGTCACCGACCGAAAGGCCCCCCGTGTCCCCGACCCCCGGCACCCCCGCCCGCGTCACCGCGGTCGACACCCATGACATCCGTTTCCCCACCTCGCGCGAGCTCGACGGCTCCGACGCGATGAACCCGGACCCGGACTACTCGGCCGCGTACGTCGTGCTGCGCACCGACGCCGCGGACGGGCTGGAGGGGCACGGGTTCACCTTCACCATCGGGCGGGGCAACGAGGTCCAGGTCGCCGCCATCGAGGCGCTGCGCGGCCACGTCGTCGGCCGGTCCGTCGACGAGCTGTGCGGCGACCCGGGGACCCTGAACCGCGACCTGATCGGCGACAGCCAGCTGCGCTGGCTCGGCCCCGAGAAGGGCGTGATGCACATGGCGATCGGCGCCGTCATGAACGCCGTGTGGGACCTGGCCGCCAAGCGCGCCGCCAAGCCCCTGTGGCGGCTCCTCACAGACGCCGACCCGGAGTGGATCGTCCGGCAGATCGACTTCCGCTACCTCACCGACGCGCTCACGCCCGAGGAGGCGCTGACGATCCTGCGCCGCGGCCGCGAGGGCGCGCAGAATCGTGTGGCCCGGCTCCTGGAGCGCGGGTACCCCGCCTACACCACCTCCGCCGGCTGGCTCGGCTACGCGGACGAGAAGCTCACGCGCCTCGCCGCCGAGGCCGTCGCCGACGGCTTCCGGCAGATCAAGCTGAAGGTCGGCGCCGACCTGGAGGACGACGTACGGCGCTGTCGTGTCGCCCGTTCGGTCGTCGGCCCGGACATCCGCATGGCCATCGACGCCAACCAGCGCTGGGACGTCGACGAGGCGATCCGCTGGACCAAGGCCCTCGCCGAGTTCGACCCGTACTGGATCGAGGAGCCCACCAGCCCCGACGACGTCCTCGGCCATGCGGCGATCCGCGAGGCCGTGGCCCCGGTGAAGGTGGCCACGGGCGAGCACGTGCAGAACCGCGTCGTCTTCAAGCAGCTCCTCCAGGCCGGCGCCCTCGATGTCCTCCAGATCGACGCCGCCCGCGTCGGCGGCGTCAACGAGAACCTCGCCATCCTGCTGCTCGCCGCCAAGTTCGGCATCCCGGTCTGCCCGCACGCGGGCGGCGTCGGCCTGTGCGAACTCGTCCAGCACCTGTCGATGTACGACTACGTCGCCGTCACCGGCACCACCGAGGACCGCGTCATCGAGTACGTCGACCATCTGCACGACCACTTCCTCGACCCGGTGGTGATCAGGGAAGGTCGCTACACGGCACCCACCGCGCCGGGCTTCTCGGCCGCCATGCGACCCGAGTCGATCGCGCGGTACACGTTCCCGGACGGCGCCTTCTGGGCCGCCGACCTCCGGATCACCGATGAGAAGGGGCACGCGGCATGAACGACTTCGACGGTCTCAAGGCGCTGGTGACGGGAGGCGCCTCAGGCATCGGCCGGGCCACGGCCGAACTCCTCGCCGCGCGCGGCGCCCAGGTCGCCGTACTCGACCTGGACCCGTCGTCGGTGGAGAAGCCACTGCTCGCCTACAGCGCCGATGTGACCGACGACGCCTCCGTGCGCACGGCTGTGACCGCCGCCGCTGCCGACCTCGGCGGACTGGACCTCGTGGTCAACAACGCCGGCATCGGCGCCCGGGGCACCGTCGAGGACAACGACGACGCCGAGTGGCACCGGGTCACGGACGTCAACGTCGTCGGCATGGTCCGCGTGACCCGCGCCGCCCTGCCGCATCTGCGGGAGTCGGCCCACGCGGCGATCGTCAACATCTGCTCCATCGCGGCCACGGCAGGGCTGCCGCAGCGGGCGCTGTACAGCGCGACCAAGGGCGCCGTGTACTCGCTCACCCTGGCCATGGCAGCCGACCACGTCCGCGAGGGCATCCGCGTCAACTGCGTCAACCCCGGCACGGTGGACACCCCCTGGGTCGGACGACTGCTGTCCGAAGCCGCCGACCCGGCCGCCGAACGCGCCGCCCTGGAGACCCGTCAGCCCACCGGCCGCCTAGTCTCGGCCGCCGAGGTCGCGGGCGCCGTCGCCTACCTGGCGAGCCCGCTCTCCGGGGCCACCACCGGCACCGCCCTCGCCGTCGACGGCGGCATGCAGGGACTGCGCCTGCGGCCGGTGGGCCGGTGAACCGGCTCGGCCGCACCGACGTCGAGGTCAGCCCGCTGTCCTTCGGCGGGGCCGGCCTCGGCAACCTCTACACCGAGGTCGGTGAGCAGCAGGCGTACGAGGCGGTGGACGCCGCCTGGGATGCGGGCATCCGCTACTTCGACACGGCCCCGCACTACGGCCTCGGCCTGTCCGAACGCCGCCTGGGCGCGGCCCTGCGCGAGCGCCCCCGCGACCAGTACGTGATCTCGACGAAGGTCGGCCGCCGCCTGGAGCCGGTGCCGGACGCGTCGGGCGACGACCTGGCCAACGGCTTCGCCGTCCCCGCCACCCACCGCCGCGTCTGGGACTTCAGCGCGGACGGCGTACGACGCAGCCTGGAGGGGAGTCTGGAACGGCTCGGCCTCGACCGTGTCGACGTCGTGTATCTGCACGACCCCGACGACCACGCCGAACAGGCCTTCCGCGAGGGCTATCCGGCGCTGGAGAAGCTGCGCTCCGAGGGCGTGGTGGGCGCGATCGGCGCCGGGATGAACCAGGCCGAGATGCTCACCCGCTTCGTCACCGACACCGACGTCGACGTGGTGCTGTGCGCCGGCCGCTACACGCTGCTCGACCAGAGCGCGCTCGACGACCTGCTGCCCGTGGCCGTGGAGTGCCACACCTCCGTCGTCGTCGGCGGCGCCTTCAACTCCGGCCTCCTGGCGGACCCGAGGCCGGACGCCACGTACGATTACAGCCGTGCGCCACGGGAGTTGCTCGACCGTGCGCTGCGCATGAAGGCCCTCGCCGACCGCCACGGCATCACCCTGCGGGCCGCCGCCCTGGCCTTCTGCGCCGCGCACCCGGCCGTCGCGAGCGTCCTCGTGGGCGCCCGGTCGGCCGGTGAAGTCCGCGACTGTGCCGAGCAGTTCGCCACGGACGTGCCGACGGCGCTCTGGCAGGAGCTGCTGGAGTCCGGCCTGCTGTCCGACAGGGAACCGTCATGAGAGTCGCCCTGCACACCAAGGTCCGCGCGGACCGGATCGCCGAGTACGAGGCCGCCCACCAGGAGGTGCCGGTCGCACTCACGGACGCCATCCGCGCGGCCGGTGCCACCTCCTGGACGATCTGGCGCAGCGGGACCGACCTCTTCCACGTCCTGGAGTGCGAGGACTACGGCCGCCTCCTCGCCGAGCTGGAGAAGCTGCCGGTCAACGTGGCCTGGCAGGCCCGCATGGCCGAGCTGCTGGACGTGGTGCACGACTACTCCGACGAGGGCGCGGACGCGGGCCTGCCCGTCGTATGGGAGCTGCCGTGACGATCGTCGACGCCCACCACCATGTCTGGGACCTCTCGGTCCGGGACCAGGACTGGATCACCGGCCCCGAACTCCACCCACTCCGACGGAACTTCACGGTCGCCGACCTCGCCCCCGAGGCACGGGCCGCCGGAGTCGACCGCACGGTCCTCGTCCAGACGGTCACGGTCGCCGAGGAGACCCCGGAGTTCCTCGCCCTCGCCGCCGGGCACGACCTCATCGCGGGCGTCGTCGGCTGGACCGACCTCACCCGCCCCGACGTCGCCGACGAACTGGCCCGGCTGCGGGAGCTGCCCGGAGGCCGGTACCTGAAGGGCATCCGCCACCAGGTGCAGGGCGAACCCGACCCGGAGTGGCTGCTACGGGCGGACGTACGACGCGGGCTGGCCGCCGTGGCGGAGGCGGGGCTGGTCTACGACCTCGTCGTCCTCCCGCACCAGCTGCCCGCCTGCGTCAAGGCGGCGGCCGCACTGCCTGAACTCACCTTCGTCCTCGACCACCTGGGCAAACCGCCCATCGCCTCCGGCCGGCGGGAACCCTGGGAGACAGCGGTCCGCTCCCTGGCCGCCCTGACCAACACCGTCTGCAAACTGTCCGGCATGGTCACCGAGGCCGACCTCACCTCCTGGACGGTCGCCGACCTGCGCCCGTACGCCGGCCTCGTCCTGGACGCATTCGGCCCGGACCGGCTGATGTTCGGCTCCGACTGGCCGGTGTGCACTCTGGCGGCGTCGTACGGCCAAGTGCTCGACACAGCACGTGAGCTGACCGGGGAGTCCGACCGCCGGCAGATCTTCGAGACGACCGCCACCCGGGTCTACGACCTCTGAGCCACCCCGGCCAGCCTGGTCGGCGGCAGATACTCCCGCACATACGTCCGCTCCCAGCACGCCCCCGTCTCCCGCAGCTCACGCCAGGTCGTGAAGCGGTAGCGGAAGAGGCGGGCGCGGATGTAGCGCGGGGGTGCGTCGGGCGGGAACGGGGAGCGGCGCAGCAGCTTCAGCGTGGCGCGGTCGTTCTCCAGGAGCCGCTCCACCAGCGTGCCGAACCACGACCCGGCGTACGCGGGCGACAGCGCGGCGAACCACATCAGCCAGTCCAGCCGCAGATGGTAGGGCGCGAACTGTCTCGGCCAGCGCCGGGGATCGCCGGGTTTGCCCTTGAACTCGTACTCCCGCCAGTCCGAGTCCTCCCGCGGCACGTCGTCGTCGGTCCCCTCGATCACCACCTCGTACCGGATCCGGCTGACGCTGCCGAAGGCGCCGTAGGTGTTGACCAGGTGGAGCGGGTCGAAGGAGCGGTTCATGATCTGCCGGCGGGAGATCATGTTGGCGACCGGGTGGTAGCTCAGCAGGACGAGGAGCGCGGCGACCGCGAGGACCACGACCTCGTACCACAGGGGCGCGTCCGGGACGGGCGGCGGATCGCTCGGGAACTCGATCGCCGACAGGGCCAGCACGATGGTGATCCAGTTCAGCCAGGAGAAGTTGCCCGACAGGACCAGCCACAGCTGGGTGACGACCATCAGGCAGGCGGCGGCCGTCGCGATCGGCTGGGGGGTGAAGAGGAGGGCGGGGACGACGAGTTGCGTGACGTGGTTGGCGGCCACCTCGACCCGGTGCAGCGGCTTCGGCAGATGGTGGAAGAACCAGCTCAGCGGGCCCGGCATCGGCTGGGTCTCGTGGTGGTGGTCCAGGCAGGTCAGCTTCCGCCAGCACTCGTCGCCGCGCATCTTGATCAGACCCGCCCCGAACTCGACGCGGAACAGGATCCAGCGCAGCAGGAACAGCACCACGATCGGCGGCGCCACCTCGTCGTTGCCCAGGAAGACTGCGAGGAAGCCGACCTCCAGCAGCAGGGACTCCCAGCCGAACGAGTACCAGGTCTGGCCGACGTTCACGATCGACAGATACAGCGCCCACGGAACCAGCCACAGCAGCATGGCGGCCCACAGCGGTACGACGTTGTCCAGCCCGGCCAGCAGCGCCGCCGACACCGCGGCCCCCGACCAGGCGCATGCGGCGAAGAAGCGGTCCGAGTAGTGGAGTTGGAACAGGCTCGGCGCGGCGCTGAAGCGTACCTGCGCGACGAAGCGCGGCACGGGCAGCATGCCGCGCTCACCCATCAGCGCCCGGAACTGGAGGGCCGCCGTCAGGAACGCGACGAGATACACGCCGGCCAGAGCCCGCTGGAAGACCAGCCGGCTCGTCCAGTAGTCCGGTGCGATGAACCACTCCACGGCCCGTCCCCTCCTCTCCTCATTGTCGCGGCAATGGTCGCGCCACTCGACTCGGGTGACTCTCCGTATATCACGTCTCCGCTTGCGTAACCCGTGTGGGTGAAGCAGACAATGGGGCGAAATGCCCGAGAAACGGCGGGAGGACGTGGTGCGTACACCCACCCGAACCCTCGTCACGGCCTGCGCGCTCTCGGCGGCGCTCGTCGTCGCCGGATGCGGTGACGGCGGAGACGAGGACACACGAGCGGGCGGCGACGTCTTTCTCCAGCCCGTCGCCGACCAGGGACCGGACCCCTTCACCGACTCCACGGCGACCTCGACCGTCACCCCGCCGCCGGTCACCCGAACGTCGAGGCCGGCGCAGCCGGGACGCGCTGTGCTCCCGTCCCTGTCCGGCGAGACACCCGGCCTGTACGGCGGCACCCGGGGCGCCGGCAGCTGCGATGTCCAGCGCCAGATCGACCAGCTCACCGCCGACCGGGCCAAGGGGCGGGTCTTCGCCCAGGCCGCGGGCATCGCCCAGGCGTCGATCCCCGGCTATCTGCGCGGACTCACCTCGGTCGTGCTGCGCGCCGACACCCGGGTCAC
This sequence comes from Streptomyces sp. AC550_RSS872, assembly GCF_019049285.1. Classification (GTDB taxonomy): domain Bacteria; phylum Actinomycetota; class Actinomycetes; order Streptomycetales; family Streptomycetaceae; genus Streptomyces. The sequence goes on along the minus strand of NZ_JAGMUL010000152.1, from coordinate 137,124 downwards.
CAACCACGGGTTCCGCGACGGCACGGGGACCGGATACCAGTCCGTCCTCCAGGCGGGCACCGCCGTCCTCGTCGACGGCCACGGCGTACCGCGTGTCCGCTGCGCCTGCGGCAACCCGCTCGCCCCGCCCGTCGACCCACACGGCAAACCCCGCACCAGCGGCCGGGCCTGGTCCGGTTACCGGCCGAACCAGGTGATCGTGGTGGCCCCGGCAACCCAGGTCATCACCAACATCACGATCATCGACATCGCCCGCAACACCTGGATCGAACGGCCGGTCGGCCATCGCGGCCACGACCACGACCA
>NZ_JAGMUL010000152.1:0-136770 GCF_019049285.1 Streptomyces sp. AC550_RSS872 | reverse complement strand
CCCAGACCCCGACCCAGACCCCGACCCCGGTCCCGCACCCGCACGACAGTGACTCCGGCACCCCCACCTCCCCGCCCGGCGAGCCCACCTCCCCGCCCGAACCGCCGACCGACTGCGCGTCCCCGACCGGCACCGCCACCCCCGGCACCCGGGACGAGCCGCCGGACAAGACCCCTGCGGACGCTCCCGGCGACTGCCCCACCACCGCTTCGGCGTCGCCCCCGAAGTCGCCCGAGGAACCCTCCCCGGGCACCCCGGACTCCCGGGACACCCCGGAGGAGACCGGCCCCGACACCCCCGCCGCCACCGACAGCATCTTCGGCAGCCCCACCGACGTCTTCGACGGCTGACCGAGGCCGCGGCGCGGTCGTGGAAGTAGGCGAATGCAGTTCCGTCACCCCGGTCGAAGAATCCGCCAAACCCTGGCAAGGTGGCTCCATGGTTGATCGGGGAGCGAGCGCCCTGTCACTCCCGGACGACTGGCCCGCCCACCCGGATCCGATCCTGGCGCTCAACCGCATGGGCAGCTTCGACTGGGACCTGGATTCCGGTCTGTTCCACATGGACGCCCAGGCCCACGAGGTCTTCGACCTGCGCCCCGACGAATACGACGGCAACCCCGCGACCCTGGCGATCCGGGTCCCGCCGCCGGAGGCCTACCGGCTGGACGGTCTGGTCTCCAAGGCCATGAAGGACGGCAGCGAGAACTACGGCGTCTACTTCCGCATCCGCTGCCGCGACGGCACCCTGCGCTGGACCCACACCCAGGGCTACATCCGCCGTGACGAGACCGGCCGCCCGCGCCGCATCATCGGCATCGTCCGGGACGCCACCGACGAACTCGCAGAGAGCGAGGAGCGGCGTGAGCAGGCGGCCGAGGACGAGGCGCGCCGTCAGCAGACCAGCGTCGTCCAGCTCACCACGGCCGCCCTCGCCCACGCCCGCACCGTCCAGGACGTCATCGACGTCCTCAAGGACACCCACGGCATCACCCACCTCGGCGCCACCAGCCTGGTCATGGGCCTGGTCGAGGCCGGCCGGATCCGGCTGGTCGCCGAGGGTCCGGCGGGCAGCTTCGTGCCGGGAACCATGGTCACCCGGATCGACGAGCAGTACCCGATGAGCGAGGTCGTACGGACCCTCAGTCCGCGCTTCATCGAGTCGCCGGAGGAGTTCGCCGAGCGCTACCCGATCCTCTGGCCGCACATCACCGACCTGCACATCACGTCCGCCGCCTATATGCCGCTGATCGCCCAGGCCCGGCCGATCGGCGCCATCGGGCTGCTCTACAGCGACCGGCGCGGCTTCTCCACCGAGGACCGCAACGTGCTCGTCGCCCTCGGCAGCAGCATCGCGCAGAGCCTTCAGCGGGCCATGTTCTACGAGCAGGAGAAGGACCTCGCCACCGGGCTCCAGCAGGCCATGCTGCCGCGCACGATCCCCAGCGTGCCCGGCGCCGACGTCGCCGTCCGCTACCGCGCCGCCGGTGCCGCGGGCTCCCTCGGCCGGGACATCGGCGGCGACTGGTACGACCTGATCCCGCTGCCGGGCGGCCGCGTGGGCGCCGTCATCGGCGACGTCCAGGGCCACGACACGCACGCCGCCGCCGTCATGGGCCAGCTGCGCATCGTCCTGCGCGCCTACGCCGCCGAGGGACACACCCCGGCCACCGTGATGGCCCGCGCCTCCGTGTTCCTGCACGAGCTGGACACCGACCGCTTCGCGACCTGCCTGTACGCGGAGGCCGACCTGTCCACCGGTGTCGTCCAGGTGGTCCGGGCCGGTCACATCGACCCACTGCTGCGGGAACCCGGCGGCGCCTGCCGTCGTGTCCCCGTCGAGGGCGGGCTGCCGCTCGGCCTGTCCGCGGAGTTCGGGCGGCTCGAATACCCGGTCGGCACCATCGAGCTGGACTCCGACCACACCCTGCTGCTGTGCACCGACGGCCTGGTCGAACAGCCCGGCGCCGACCTGGACGACGGCATGCAGACCCTCACCGCGCTCATCGCCACCGGCCCGGACGACGTACGGGACCTCGCGGACCGCCTCATCGACGTCGCCGAGGAACGCGGTGGTGACGACGACGTGGCCCTGCTCCTGCTGCGCCGCCGCGTCCTGGACGCCCCGCAGGCCGGCGGCCGACTCCAGCAGCATGTGGCGCCCGGCGACCCCGAGGCCCTCACCGGCGCCCGGCACATGATCCGCGCCGCCGTGCGCGCCTGGAGCGCCGGTGACCGGGCCGACGAGATCGAACTGGTCGCCGACGAGCTCATCACCAACGCCCTCATGCACACCGAGGGCTCCGCCGTGGTGACCCTGCGGGTCCTCGCCGGCTCCGACCGCCGGCTGCGCGTCGAGGTCGAGGACTCCTCCAGCGCCCTGCCCCGGCGCCGTGAGGCGGGCGAGTCGGGCGTCTCCGGCCGCGGCCTGCTCCTGGTCGACCTGCTCACGGACGTGTGGGGCGTGGAGGCCCGCGGCGGCGGCAAGGCGGTGTGGTGCGAGTTCGTGGTGCCGGAGCGGCCCTGACCGCCGTACGCCACGACGCGGGTGACCGATGTCGTCCGGCGCTGTCAGTGCCCGGTGGCACTCTGGACGTATGCCGGAACTCCCCGAGGTCGAAGCGCTCAAGGACTTCCTGACCGACAACCTGGTCGGCCACGAGATCGTCCGTGTGCTGCCCGTCGCCATCAGCGTCCTCAAGACGTACGACCCGCCGGTCAGCGCCCTGGAGGGCCACGAGGTCACCGCGGTGCACCGCTACGGCAAGTTCCTCGACCTGGAGACGGCCGACGGCCCCCGCCTGGTGACCCACCTGGCGCGCGCGGGCTGGCTGCACTGGAAGGACGAGCTCCCGAGCGGCATGCCCCGCCCCGGCAAGGGGCCGCTCGCGCTGCGCGTCGCCCTGGAGACCGGCGCCGGCTTCGACCTGACGGAGGCGGGCACCCAGAAGCGCCTCGCGGTGTACGTCGTCCAGGACCCGCAGCAGGTCCCCGGCGTCGCCCGGCTCGGCCCGGACCCGCTCGCCGACGACTTCGACGAGGCACGCCTCGCGTCCCTGCTGAAGGACGAGCGCCGTCAGCTCAAGGGCGCCCTGCGCGACCAGAGCCTCATCGCCGGGGTCGGCAACGCGTACAGCGACGAGATCCTGCACGCGGCGAAGATGTCCCCGTTCAAGCTGGCGGCCTCGCTGACAGCCGAGGACACGGCGCGGCTGTACGAGGCCCTGCGGACCACCCTCACGGAGGCGGTCGAGCGCTCGCGCGGGGTGGCGGCCGGACGGCTGAAGGCGGAGAAGAAGAGCGGTCTGCGCGTCCACGGCCGTACCGGCGAGCCGTGCCCGGTCTGCGGCGACACCATCCGCGAGGTCTCCTTCAGCGACTCCTCGCTCCAGTACTGCCCGACCTGCCAGACGGGCGGCAAGCCGCTGGCGGACCGGAGACTGTCGCGGCTGCTGAAATAGCTCACCGGGGCTCGAGCGTCACCAGGTGCTCCCCGCCCGCCGTCCTGACCTCGTAGCGGACGATCTCGTCCGCGTGCATCGCCGAGGCGCCCGTCATGGTGTTCTCGTCGGAGCCGTGGTCGGAGGCGTGCCAGCTGGTCACGGTCTCCTCCGAGCCGTCCCGGCCGATGGCGATCAGATGACAGGGACGCGCACCCGACCCGTCCTTCACCTTCAGCTCCACCTGGCTGCCGTAGGCCTCGTTCTCGGTGGTGACCTGCGCCCACACACCCGAGCGCGCGTCGGTCGCCTGGACGATCCGCGTGGCTCCGTCGTCACCGCTCGCCATCATCGCGACACCCGGCCCGGCGAGGGCGATCACCACCGAGGCGGCCACGGCGTACATCGTGCGCCGGCGCCGGGCCCGATGGCGGGCCGCCACCGCGTCGAGCAGCCGGTTCAGCATCTGCGGGCCCGGCCTGGTCATGGGGTGCACGAACTGGGGCGTCGACCGCCGGTACAGCATCAACTGGCGGGTGATGGGCCCGAACTCGGTCACGTGTGCCGCGCAGCGGGGGCACTCCATGAGGTGGTCCTCGAAGCGGAACGCCTCCGCCTCGTTCAGCACGCCGAGCGCGTACGCGGCGACGTCGCGATGCCTCTCCAGGGACCTCATGCCGAATCCTCGTGCCGTTGGGTGTGGGGTGTGTTACTCCTTGCACCCACTGGTACGCACCTGGCAGTCGAATCACTCAAGGCCGACACCGAATCGCAACCAAGGGATTCGGAGCCGTCGGCGCCGAGGATTGGTCCGTGGAGAAAAGAACTTAGAAAAGGTGGATGGCGAGGTGCCCGAGCGGCAGCCCCAGCTGCCACGCCGGTGTCCACACCTTCGGTCCCTCGTCCTCCCCGGCAGGCGCCCCGCCGCCCGGCACCGCGTTGAGATCGGGCGCGAGCAGCTCGGTCTCCTGGAGCCAGCGCCAGGCCGCCTCGGCCAGCTCCAGGTCGGGCGCGGGCCCGCCGGACCCGTCCGCCTCGGCCGTGAGACCCGCCATGCGCTCGCGCACCCAGTCCTGCCACGGCTGGTCGTAGGCCGTGAGCGACAGCCAGGTCTCCAGCTGGGTGATGACCCGGATGCCGGAGAGCTCGCCGTCGGTGTCGGACAGGAAGATGGTCAGCGCCAGGGCGTCGCGCCCGGCGCGGAACTCGAAGGACGTCGGCGGCATGAGATCGCCGGTCCGCAGCAGCTCGTCGGCGATGTACTCGGCGTACAACCACGCCATGGGGACGGTGAGTTCACCGCCGCCGGTGCCGTCCGTGCTCTCTTGACCTCTGTGCAGCATCCCTTCCTGCCTTCCTCCGGTGAGTGCGTCGCCCTACCCCGGGGCCTTGGGCCCTGGCCCAATCCGGAACACGGATGAGGACAGCCGATTACTCAACCGGGGTGTTCAGCAAGGCGCTTTACGGAGGTTTGACTCTCCCATTGGTTTTACCGCAGGTCGGCCGCGTATCCCGGAAGCACCCGGCGCAGGGCCCGCAGCGCGTAGTACGCGCGGGACTTCACCGTACCGGGCGGAATGCCCAGGGTTTCCGCGGCCTCCGCAACACTCGCCCCTTGGAAGTACACGAGCACCAGGACTTCACGGTGCTCCGGAGTGAGTGTCTTCACAGCCTCGCGCACATCGAGCATCTCCGCGGCCCGCTCGGCGTGGTCGGAGATGACCCGTGCGTTCTCCAGGATGGCGTCCCCGACCTCCGGCGGCCGTGCCTGCCGGGCCCGCCGCGCGTCGATCGCGAGCCGCCGCCCGACGGTCATCAACCAGGGGCGCACGGAGTCGAAGTCGTCGGCGCGCAGGGCCTCGGGATGCTGCCAGGCGCGCACCAGCGTCTCCTGGACGAGGTCCTCGGCGCGCTGCCGGTCCCCGTCGCAGAGCCGGAGCAGCAGCGCGAAAAGGGGCCGACCGTGCTCCCGCTGCAATGCGGCGAGCTCGTGCTCGGCGGTCGTCGTCCCGTTGGTGAGGGTGGTTCCGGCCGTCATGGCCGTATGGCATCGCAGGCGGCGGTTCCGGGACAGAGCGCACACACGGATCTGCGGCGGACGGTCGATCGCGTCGGCGAACGGTTCGACGAACGGTCCCTTCCGCCTACGGCAGGCCCCAAGGGGTGCGCGCCGGACGGGCTAACGAAAGTGGCCGGATTGTTTGCGGGCGGGTAGGGCTTCGTACCTATTGATCCGTATATACGACCACAAGGGGTGAGCCGATGATCCCACGCAGTCGACTTGTGGCCCTCGCCGCGACGGCCGTTCTCGCGGCAGGCGCCGCCTGCCAGGCCCACAGCCGGGAGGCCCCGGGGCAGGCGGGCCCCTCCGGTAAGGGGGCTCGCGGCTTCACGCTCGTCGCCTCCGGCGACGTCCTGCCGCACGCCTCGATCATCGAACGTGCGCGCTTCGACGCGGGCGGCACCGGATACGACTTCCGCCCGATGCTCGCCGGTGTCAAGCACGTGGTGTCCCGCGCAGATCTGGCGCTGTGCCATATGGAGACCGTGTACGGCGAGAAGGGCCGCTACACGGGCTACCCGCTCTTCAAGTCCCCGCCGGAGGTGGCCCGAGGGCTCGCCGCCACCGGCTACGACGGCTGCTCCACCGCCTCCGACCACAGCCTCGACGACGGGGCCGCGGGCATCCTGCGCACGCTGAACGCCCTCGACCGGGCGAAGGTGCGGCACGCGGGGACGGCGCGCACGGACGACGAGGCGCGCACGGTCACCGTGCTGCGCGCCGGCCAGGCCAAGGTCGCGCATCTCGCTTACACGTACGGGGTCAGCGGCTTCCCCCTTCCGCCGCAACAGCCCTGGGCGGTCAACATGATCGACGAGAGCAAGATCCTGGCGGACGCCCGAGCCGCCCGGAAGGCGGGCGCCGACGTGGTCGTCGTCTCGCTGCACTGGGGCACCGAATGGCAGGACAGGCCCGACGACGAACAGGTGACCCTGGCCCGCGACCTCACGGCCGCCCGCACCGACGGCCGCCCCGACATCGACCTGATTCTCGGCACCCACGCCCATGTCCCGCAGGCGTACGAGAAGGTCAACGGCACCTGGGTGGTCTACGGCATGGGCGACCAGATCGCCGGCGCGATGTACAACGACCGGGGCGTACAGGACCCGCGCGGCAACCAGTCCACCCTCGCCCGCTTCACCTTCACCGCACCCGACAGGAAGGGCGGCCGCTGGGAGGTGTCGAAGGCCGAGTTCGTCCCGCAGCTGTTCGACATCGACGCCGGCCGGGTGGTCGACCTCAACCGGGCGCTCGCCAAGGGGGCCGACGTGCGCGGTGTCCGGGACCGGATCCGGGACGTCGTACTGAGCCGGGGGGCCGGGAAGGACGGGCTCACCATGGGGGAGTAGGTCAGTCCGGGTCCACGTGGTCGAAGGTCTTCAGCATCTCCTTCAGCACCGGCCTGTGCATGGGCGCGGCGGTCGCGACCGACACCGCGCTCGAGCACCCCGAACTGATCCGTGCGCTGGTCGTCAACGGTGCCGGCACCGGCACCAGCGAGTTCGAGTTCACGGATCCAGGGACCCCGGAGCATGTGAACGAGGCGGCCCGGCTGCTGGGCGCCGCAGACGTCGAGGGATGGCTCGACCACTTCGCGAAAGGCGTGGCAGGGCCCCACCGCACGGTCGACGAAGTCGCCCCCGACGTCGTACGACGAGTGCGGGAGATGTGCGCGCACACCCTCGCCAAGCACACGCCGGACGAGCCGCAACGGCGCGTGCCCCTCACCGACACCTGGTCCCGGTGCCGAAGATCCCCGAACATGGAGAATCCGGAGGTCTTCAACCAGATCCTGGCCGACTTCCTGCACACGCTCTGCCCCGAGGACGACTCAGTCGGCGACCGCGTAACTCAGATCCTGCACATGGAGCGACACCGGCTCCAGCCGCAGCCACACCGTGCCGCGCTCCGCCGGGTCGTCGTACAGATAGCGCACGAACCGCGTGTCCCAACGGCCTTCGTCCGCGCCCAGGTAGCGCGAGAGCTTGCGGCGGCCCCGGGGGACGTCGAAGGACACGAGTTCGGCCCGGCCCCGCGCGATCACCTGGCGCACGAGCCCCGTCGCCGGGTCGCACTCGTCGACCACGAGGGCCACCGCCGGGTCGTCCCGGACCCGGTGGAAGAGCCGGGTCCACGGCCCGGTCAGGATCCAGAAGGCGCCGCCCTCCCAGAGGAACCAGACCGGGCGCACCGTCGGCCCGTTGGTCGCGAGGCGCGCGGTCAGCGGCCGCTGGAGGAAGACGTCCACGTCGAAGGCGGTCATCGCAGCATCCTCGGTCGGCTCGGACGCCCTGTGCATCGGACCCGCCCTCCTACGTTGGCCCCAGGCCTACGGCACCACCGTCACCGGCCACCGCCCCGCCTTCACCAACCGCACCGCGACAGACCCCACGATCCGATGACCGGCCTGTTCCGACGCGCCCACCACCACCGCGTCGGCCTTCAGGTCGTCCGCCGCCCTCACCAGGCCGTTGTACGGGTCGCCCTGGAAAGTGTGGAACTCCCAGCGGACGTCGAATATCCCCTTGAGCCGCTCGGTCGCGTCCCGGATCTGGGCGATCAGACCCTCGGCGATCTCGTTGGTCGTCTCCGCGACCGGCGCCCCGAGGGCCGCGCCCGCCGTCATCACCGGCTGCACGTACACGACGGCGAGCAGCGCGTGCTGCCGTCGGGCCAGGCCACCGGCGTACGCCGCCGCGCGGAGCGAGGAGTCGGAGCCGTCCACGCCGACCACGATGACCTTGGGTCCGTCCGTGCCCCGCTCGAACTGGTGCGAGTGCTGTTCCGTCACGGCAGGGAGGCTATCGGAAGCCGCAGGTCCCGCCGTCGGGCAGGACGCTCGACGGGCGAGGAGGCCGCGCTCTTCCTAGAGTCGGAACATGAGTGCCACCGTGGAGGCCACCCGGGAGAAGAGCACCAAGGGCCCGATACGGTCGCCCCGGCACGCCTTTCTGAGCAGGGTGCCGGAGGGTTTCGCGACCTTCTTCGGCGCCCTCGGACTGCTCTGCGTCCTGCTGGCCCTCATCCCACCGCTGCGCACCGGACTGCGCCCCGTCGTGCGCGCCCTCGACCAGCTCATCGTCCCGGTCAGCGCCAACCTCGCCTACGCCGTCTTCCTCTTCCTGCTCGCCGCCGCGACGGCCGCCCGCAAGAAGATCGCCTGGTGGCTGGTCGTCGTCTACCTCGGCCTGTTGGTCCTGACCGACCTGCTCGGCACGGTGTTCGGCGACTACTCGGACTCCGTCCCCTCCCTGATCGTGTGCGCCCTCGCACTGGCCCTGCTGATCGTCGCCCGGGGGGAGTTCTACGCCGCCTCCCGCCGCGCCGCCGTACGCCGGGCCCTCGGCGTCCTGGTCGTCGGACTCGCCGTGGGCATCCTGGTCGGCTGGGGGCTCGTCGAGCTGTTCCCCGGCACGCTGCCGCGGGGCCAGCGGCTGGCCTGGGCCGCCGACCGGGTCTGCGGCGGCCTGGTCTCCGGCGCCTCCTACGACGGGCGCCCGCCCCGCCCCCTGTACTTCCTGCTCGGCCTCTTCGGCGCCCTCGCCCTCCTCAACGCCGCCGCGACGCTCTTCCGCTCGCAGCGCATGGAGGCCGCCCTGCACGACGACGAGGAGGCCCGCATCCGCGCCCTGCTCAAGGCGTACGGCGGTCAGGACTCCCTCGGCTACTTCGCCACCCGGCGCGACAAGGCCGTCGTCTTCTCACCCAGCGGCAAGGCCGCCGTCACCTACCGCGTCGAGACAGGCGTGTGCCTCGCCAGCGGGGACCCCGTCGGCGACCGAGAGGCCTGGCCGCACGCCATCGCCGTCTGGCTGGACGCCGCCCGCCGGCACGCCTGGGTGCCCGCCGCCATGGGCGCCTCCGAGGACGGTGCCACGGCCTACGCGCGCGCCGGCCTCGGAGCCCTCCAACTCGGCGACGAGGCGATCCTGAACGTGCCGGACTTCGACCTCGACGGCCGCGACATGCGCGTGACCCGGCAGGCCGTCCACCGCGTCCGCCGCACCGGAGCCCACTGCCGTATCCGCCGCCACTCCACCCTCACCGAGACCGAGATGGAGGAGGTGATCGGCAAGGCCGACGCCTGGCGCGACACCGAGACCGAACGCGGCTTCTCCATGGCCCTGGACCGCCTCGGCGACCCCGCCGACGGCGACTGCCTCCTCGTGGAGGCCCTCGGCGAGGACGGCCAACTCCTCGCCCTGCTCTCCTTCGTGCCCTGGGGCAGGGAAGGCGTCTCCCTGGACCTGATGCGCCGTGACCGCGGACGCGCCCCCAACGGCGTCATGGAGTTCATGGTCGCCGAACTGTGCGCCGCCGCACCGAAGCTGGGCATCCGCAGGATCTCACTGAACTTCGCCGTGTTCCGCTCGGTCTTCGAGGAGGGCGCCCGCATCGGCGCCGGACCCGTCCTGCGGCTGTGGCGGCGGCTGCTGCTGTTCTTCTCCAGGTGGTGGCAACTGGAGGCCCTCTACCGCTCCAACGCCAAGTACGACCCGCAGTGGTTCCCGCGCTTCATCTGCTACGGCGAGGCCGCCTCCCTCGCCCGGATCGGCCTGGCGTCCGGCATCGCCGAGGGGTTCGTCTCCGTACCGTCGCTGCACAAACTCCGCAGAAAGGGGCACCCGCGAGGCGGGCCGCGTCCCGCGACCACCGAAGGACTGCCCTCGCTGGCGGCGCTCGGCCTCGACGGAGGGGACGAGGCCGGGGCCGCCGGGCCGGATGCGGGCCTGCCCGAGCAGGTCCGCATCCGGCACCACACCCTGGACCGGCTGCGCGCCGACGGCATCGACCCCTACCCGGTCGGCATCCCGGTCCGCACCCACCCCCTCGCCGACGTCCCCGCGGGCGAGCAGGTCACGGTGGCCGGCCGGATCATGCTGGTCCGCGACTTCGGCGGCATCGTCTTCGCCGTACTGCGCGACTGGTCCGGCGACCACCAGCTCGCCCTCACCCGCAAGGACTCCGGCGCCGCCCTCGACCGCTTCACCGCCGACACCGACATCGGCGACCTCATCAGCGCGACCGGCCTCGCGGGCGTCAGCGACAAGGGCGAGCCGACCGTCTTCGTCACCTCCTGGCAGATCGTCGGCAAATGCCTGCGCCCCCTGCCCGACAAACGCCGCGGCCTCGCCGACCCCGAGGCCAAGGTCCGCATGCGCTATCTCGACCTGGTCTCCAGCCCCGCCGCCCGCGACGTGGTCCGCGCCCGCTCCACCGCCGTCCAGGCGGTCCGCCAGGGCCTGCTGCAACGAGGCTTCCTCGAGGTCGAGACGCCGGTGCTCCAGCAGATCCACGGCGGCGCCAACGCCCGCCCCTTCACCACCCACATCAACGCCTACGACCTCGACCTCTATCTGCGCATCGCCCCCGAGCTGTACCTGAAACGGCTGTGCGTGGGCGGCCTGGAGAAGGTCTTCGAGATGGGCCGAACCTTCCGCAACGAGGGCGTCGACTACAAGCACAACCCCGAGTTCACGATCCTGGAGGCCTACCAGGCGTACGCCGACTACGACGTGATGCTCCACCTCGTCCGCGAACTGATCCAGGGCGCCGCGACCGCCGCCTACGGCTCACCCGTCGCCCACCAGGACGGCAAGGAGTACGACATCTCCGGGCAGTGGCCGGTCAAGACGGTGTACGGCGCGATCTCCGAGGCACTGGGGGAGGAGATCGACCCCGACACGGAACTGCTCCGGCTGCACCGGCACTGCGACCGCGTGGGAGTGCCGTACGTCGCCGACGACGGCCACGGCGACGTGGTCCTGGAGATGTACGAGCGCCTGGTCGAGGAGAAGACCCTCCTGCCCACCTTCTACAAGGACTTCCCCACCGACGTCTCCCCGCTCACCCGCCAGCACCGCACCGACCCCCGCCTCGCCGAACGCTGGGACCTCGTCGCCTTCGGCACCGAACTCGGCACCGCCTACTCCGAACTCACCGACCCCGTCGAACAGCGCCGCCGCCTCACCGCCCAGTCCCTGCTCGCCGCCGGCGGAGACCCCGAGGCCATGGAACTCGACGAGGACTTCCTCGACGCCCTCGAATACGCCATGCCCCCCACCGGGGGCCTCGGCATCGGCGTCGACCGCCTGGTCATGTTCCTCACCGGCCTGACCATCCGCGAGACCCTCCCGTTCCCCTTGGTACGTCGCCGCTGACAGAGGCGCAGGGGCAAGCCGCGGTCGCTGGGCCGCGTGAGTGTATTCGTACCGCCGTTCCGGTGTCGTACTGGTGCGTCGGTCGATCGCCGGGCGACTGATGAGTCATGACGAAGGATCAGTTGCCCACACGTCCGCTCACGCGACGCCGCGCGTTGCTCGCCGGTGTCGCCGCCGTCGGAGCGGCCGGCAGCGCCGGGCTGCTGGCGACGTTCGCGGGCAACGGTGACGAGCCGGTCCGGGCCGCCGCCCCGGCCGCGGGCCCGCAGGCACGTCCCGCGCTCAAGCCCTCCTCCTACCGCCTTCAGCCCCTGACGGGCTACGGCCCGCCCCGGGCGGCGCCGCGCCGCACTCTCGTACGGCGCGCGCCCCTGCTGCGGGTCTCCGGCCGCGGCCGCACCATGGTGCTGACCTTCGACGACGGACCCGACCCCCGCTACACGCCGTACATCCTGGACACCCTGCGCGATTACGACGTCCGCGCGATGTTCTTCGTGTGCGGCGAGATGGTCGTCGACAACAAGGACCTGCTGGCCCGGATGGCCGAGGAGGGCCATGTCGTCGGCAACCACACCTGGTCCCACCCGCTGCTCACCCGTCTCGGCCACGACCGGATCCGCAAGGAGATGGAACGCACCAGCGATGTCGTCGAGGAGAGCTACGGCGAACGCCCCGCCTGGTTCCGCGCCCCCTACGGCGCCTGGAACCGCGCCACCTTCCGGATCGGCGCCGAACTCGGCATGGAACCGCTCGCCTGGACCGTCGACACCCTCGACTGGACCACCCCCGGCACCCACACCATCGTCGACCGGGTCGAGAACGGCGCCGCCCCCGGCGTCGTGGTCCTCTCGCACGACGCCGGGGGCGACCGCTCCCAGAGCGTCCGGGCCCTGCGCACCTATCTGCCGCAACTACTGGATGCCGGGTATTACGTCACCGTCCCCGAGCGGCGCTACCGGTGACGGCTTTCGCCCACCCGGCCGAGCACACTCAGCGGACCTCGACCAGGCTGGCGAAAGCGACGACGTTCCCGTCATAGCCGCCCTGCTTGGAGAAACCGCCCCCGCAGGTGATGACCCGCAATTCCGCGCTTCCCTTCGAGGCGTACACCCGGTCGCCGGGGAAGTTGTTCTTCTCGAACACCTCGATGCCGTAGATCTCGAATACGGCCGTCTTTCCGTCCTTGCGGGCGACCTCCACGCGATTGCCCTTCTGGAGGCCGCCGAGCCCGTAGAACACCGCGGGGCCCTGAGTGTTGTCGACATGGCCGACCACCACGGCGGTGCCCTTCTCGCCGGGAGAGACGGAACCGGTGAACCAGCCCGCCAGATTGGGGTCCTCCGGCGGTGGCGCGCCGACCCAGCCGTCCACGTCCAGGCCGACCGGGATGACCGGGGCGTCCACCCGGATCCCGGGGATCCTGACCCGCTCCGGCAGCGCGAACGGCAGCGGCCGCACGGCACCGGCGTAGAGCCCGTCGGCCACCCTGCGGTCCGCGGCGGCCGCCGACGCGGGCTGCGGCGGCCCCACGTCGAACTCACCCGAGCCATTGCGAACGAGCGCGAGACCGGTCAGCAGGACAAGCGCTATCACACCCCAAGGAGCACGCTTCTTCCGTCGCTCCTCCTCTTCGGCCAGCTCGGCCAGCTCAGCCTCGGACGCAGACATATCGCGCATACGTGAACGCTAAGTCCCCCGCGCGCAACCGGCGACGGCACAGATACGAACGGGTGGCCCGGCCGCCTTCGGTGCGCCATCCGAGTTGCCACCGGCAGGAAAATTCTGACGGTCCGTGACCTGCGGCAATTCCGATTGTGGGGTGATCGGTCGGCGTGTCCTCTCACCAGGACGGACCATCGCCGAAATGCGGCCTCGCGCACGGCATCTGAGGGTCTTTCTGGGAGGCGCTTTCTCGCCGATCGACCGGGGACGGTTCCCGGGGCGTCTTCCGCGGAGGATCACATGCGTACTACACGTGCCATGGCGGCCGCTGCCACCGCGGTCGCCGCTCTGGGCCTCGCCGCCCCCGCGGCCGTCGCACGCGACGGCATGCCCGTCGGCCCGAGCAACATCGTCGCCATGCCCAGCGCCGTACCCCGCGGCGGGCAGCTCACGATCACCGTCGACAACTGCCCGCGGGGCGGCACCGCGACCTCGGACGCGTTCCGGCCCACCCGCCTGAGCCCCGTACACGGCAGCAACACGGCGCGGGGCATCGCGACGATCGACAGGCACACGAAGCCCGGTTCCCACAGCATCACGGTCATCTGCGACGGCAGGACCCTGACCAACCCCGCCGCCTTCACCGTCATCGGCGGTGTTCAGGGCGGCATCGGCGGCAGCAGCTCCACCGGGGCGACCCCGACCGACATGGCCATCGGAGGCGGGCTCATCGCCATGGCCGTCGTCGGCGGCGGGGTGTTCTGGATGCGCCGCCGCGCGGAGAAGCGGGCCTGACGCGCCGCCCGTCGCAAGGGGATCCGCCGCGGACAGACCCGTCCCAGACCCATCGCACAGACCCATCGCACGTACACACGCCCTGGCCCCGGCCCCCCTCATGGGGATCCGGGGCGAAGGCCTGAGCGAACGAGGGAGAAGGCGGAGGGCTGCGGTGTCAGGCGCCGTCCTCGTCGGTACGGCGCCGGGAGAGGTGGTACGCCGTCCCCAGCGCGCCCGTGATCAGCGCGGCGCCCAGCCCGAGCTCCTTGAGGTTCAGCCCGGCGAAGCTGCCGCCCCCACCCGCGTGCACGCCCTTGTCCGGATGATCGGGACGCGCCGGTGCGGGCCGGCCGCCGGCGATCGTGAGGTCGACGCTCTGCCAGAACGTGCCGCAGTAGAACGACACCTCGTACACGGCACCCGGCCTGGCATCCCGGTCGACCGTGGCCCTGGCCGTCGTACGCCCGCGGGGGATGGTGACCGTGTCGAAGACCCCCGACGCCACGGTCACGCTCTGCTCGCAGCCGCTCGCATGCAGCGTGACCCGCCCGCCGGGCGCGACGGTGGTGGGCAGAACCCTGGCCCAGAAACCCGAGTCGTCCTCGTACGCCCGGGCGGCCGGGGCGGTCAGGGTGAGGGCGGTGGCACCCAGCAGTGCCGCCGAAGTGACGCGTATCGCGCGCATGGTGGTTCCTCCGGGTTCCCCGAGGAGCAGCCGCGGACCTCTTCCGCTTGCGACGGAAATGCACCTCGGTGAACGAAACGCTAGGAAGGTGCGTCCACCTGCGCGATTGCTGTCGTACGAATGGGTCAACCGGGTGGGCCGCTCAGGGGACGGCGTCCACCGGGGCGGCCCGTCGGGTGACGGCCGGTCAGCCCTTGATGTGCGGGAAGAGTTCCAGGAACGGTTCCGCGGACGCCGTGACGCCCCGGCTGTAGGGCGCGTCGAAGTCCCAGATGAGGAAGAGCAGGAAGGCGATCAGCGCGGAGAACAGCCCGGCCAGGATCAGCTCACGGGGTGTGCGCCGGATCTGGAGGGCGAAGATCATCCCGATGGTGATGACGCCGCCCGCGATGAGCCCGAACCACACCACGCCCGGCATGGTCTCCCCGGTCGAGTTCGCCCGGGCGTTGCGTGCCTGGTCGGCGGCGGTCACCTGGTCCAGCAGCGGCTGGTAGGCCTGTGCCTCGAAGTCGGTCCTCGGCTCGTAGTCGGTGACGTCCTCCCGGACGCGCTGGAGAAGCTCGGTGCCGCGCTCGGTCATACGGCCGTCGTCGGCCATCGTCTTCCACTCGGTGGTGACGACGTGTCCGACATAGGCGTTGACATCCTCCCGAATACGGTCGCGGATGTCGGCGGGATAGACCCGGACCCGCTCCGAGACCTCGTGCAGCGCCACGGCTTCGGCCTGGACGTGGTCCTGGGCGGCGCTGCGGCCCTCCCACACGCCGGCGATGGCCAGGCCCAGGACGATGGCGTACACCACGCCGATCCACATCGTCATGTACTCGATGACGTCCGGGGTCTCGGAGGGATCCTCGTCCTCGGGGGCCGTGCGGTGCCGCAGGAGGGTGATGATGACCACCACGGCGCAGGCGGCCAGCATCGCGAGGGTGAGAACAAGCCATTCCGGCAAGAGAAGCCTCCAGATTCAGCAGGGTCAGCGCGGCCGCAGTGCGGCCACGGCGGCGATGGCGGGCGCCGCGATGAGCAGGACGAAGGTGAGGGGCGACGGGGCGTCGTGGGCCGGCCGCCGGTGCTGGCCGGCGCGGTAGGGCGGGTAGTGCACCGGGGTCGCGGACGGACTCGGGGTGGGCTTGACCGACGGCTTCGGAGTGGGCGTCGGCGTGGGCGCGGGCGGCGTCGGCCGCGGGCGGGGCGGCGCCGGGCGAGGGGCCGGGGGTGCCTGGGTCGCCGGCGGCGGTGGCGGCGGGGGAGGCGGCGGCTCGGGTTTCGGGGTGGGCGTGGGTTTCGGAGCCGGCGTCGGTGTGGGATCCGGTGAGGGCGGCGGCTTCGGCGTGGGCGTGGGTGACGGCGTGGGCGTGGGCGTCGGAGTCGGGGTCGGTGTCGGGCAGTGCGGGGGAGTCGGCCAGGTGAGGCTCCCGACGACCGCGACCGCCCTCGCCCCGTCCGGTCCGGTGTCGGCGTACGCGCAGACGGTGGCCTCCGCAGCGGCGGCCGGCGCCGACACCAGGAGCCAGGTCATCGTCAGCACCGTCAACATCCGCGTGGCCAGGGTGGATTGGGTCGGTTCGAGTCCATGCACGACGAAGATCCTGAGCCCAGTTCGCGTTTCCACACGCCGGAGAATGAGGGGATTGCCCCGAACGGGCGACACGGGAGTTCACAGGTGCGACTCGGGCGGTGTCACAGGTTCCGGAAAGAAATTTGCGCGCCGGTTGAACACGAGCGTGGCTTTCGTGCGTACCTCCTGTCGTGCGGCGGCGCAGCAGGGCGCTGCAACACCCTTGTGAATATGGGGAGTTGACGATGAAGACCTCGTGGCGGAGCGCCTCGCTCGTGGTGAGCGCCGTGGCGGTGGCGGCGCTGACGACGGCATGCGGCTCGGAAACCGCCCCGCCGGCGAGCAGCCAGAACGTGGGTGCCACGGCCGCGGCCGGTGACTACGGAACCGCCGGCACCGGCCTGGGCAACGGATCCGGTTACGACGCCGGCGCGGCGGGCCAGGAGGCCGCCACGCAGTCGAGCTCGGCCGGTGAGCTGTCCGTCTCCACCAACCAGGAACTCGGCAAGGTGCTGACCGACAGCGCTGGTCTGACGCTGTACCGCTTCGACAAGGACACCGTGGAGCCGCCGAAGTCGAACTGCGACGGCGACTGTGCAACGAAGTGGCCGCCGGTCCCCGCGGACGACGCCACGGCCGGAGCCGGCATCGACAAGGCGCTGCTCGGCTCGGTCACCCGGGCCGACGGCACCAAGCAGCTGACGGTCGACGGCTGGCCGGCGTACCGCTTCGCGAAGGACGTCAACGCCGGTGACGTCAAGGGCCAGGGTGTCGGCGGCACTTGGTACGCGCTCGCCCCCGACGGCAAGAAGGCACAGGGCGGGGCAGAGGGCGGAGCCGAGGCGGCGGGCCTGCCCGGTCTGTCCACCCGCAAGGACGCCAAGCTCGGCGAGATCGTCGTCGACAAGAACGGCCACACGGTCTACCGCTTCATGAAGGACTCGCCCTGGCCGATGAAGACGGCGTGCACCGGCGAGTGCCTGGAGAAGTGGCCGGTCATCGCGCCGGTCGACGCCAAGGACACCAAGGGCATCGACCTGAAGGGGTCCGGCCCCCGGGGCCAGGGTTACGTGGTCTTCGACCGGCCCGACGGGCTGAAGCAGCAGACCATCGACTGCGTGCCGATCTACACCTTCGCCGGTGACAAGAAGCCCGGCGACACCAACGGCCAGGGCGTCGGCGGCACTTGGTTCGCCATCCGCCCCGACGGCAAGCCGGTCGGCGCGTCGGAACAGTAGAAGATCACGAGTGCCGGACGAACGGCCGGCGCTGCCGACCCACCGGCCCGCCCCCCGCGGCTCCACGCGCGGGGGGCGGGCCGGTTTGCCGTGAGGCACCGCGGTTCATCTGCCTCTTTCACCATGGTTCAGAACTCTGTGGAATGCTTCGCATGCTTTCGTGAAGAGTGCGTGGGGCGTCCATGCGGCACGTGCCACAGGCAGTGACCGGGAACGGATGGTCAATTTCCGTTTCCGCTCGCTCCTTTGGCAGGCGATCAGTAGCCTCAGCTCGAACACCGGATCGCCTACGCCATGGAGAGATAGATGGAGCGTCCCGCCTGGGCCCCTCGGAGCATCGACATCTCGGTGCCCAGTGTCTCGCGGATCTACGACTACTACCTGGGCGGTTCGCACAACTTCGAGGTCGACCGGGAAGCCGGCCGCAAGGCCATGGAGTTCATGCCGGGGCTCCCCAAGATCATGCAGGCGAACCGGGCGTTCATGCGCCGAGCGGTGCGCTTCGCGCTCGACGAGGGCATCACCCAGTTCCTGGACATCGGCTCCGGCATCCCGACCTTCGGCAACGTCCACGAGGTGGCCCAGGCGGTCAGCCCCGACGCACGCGTGGTGTACGTCGACCACGACCCGGTCGCCGTCGCGCACAGCCAGGCGGTCCTGGAAGGCAACGAGGGCGCGGGTGTCGTCGCGGCGGACCTGCTCAAGCCGCAGGAGATCCTGACCAGTTCGGAGGTCGAGCGCCTCATCGACCTGAACCGGCCGGTGGCGCTGCTGCTCGTTGCGATACTGCACTTCGTGGAGGACGAGGACGACCCGTACGACGTGGTCGCGCAGCTGCGCGACGCACTCGCGCCCGGCAGCCTGCTGGTGCTCACACATGCCTCGTACGAGGGAATCCCGCTGCCCGAGGAGCGGGCCAAGGGCACGGTCGACGTATACAAGGACATTCGCAACCCGCTGATCATGCGCTCGCGCGACACCATCGCGCGGTTCTTCGAGGGGTACGACATGGTGGAACCCGGACTGGTGCCGATGCCGCTCTGGCGGCCGGACACCGCACCGGAGGACGAGGATCCGTGGGCCTTCTCCGGGTTCGCCGGCGTGGGGCGTACGGCGTGAGCGCGGGGCCGGACGGGCCGGAGGACAGACTGCGCCGGTTCGCGACGATCTGGAGCCGGGCGGTCTTCCCGGTCACCTCGACGTCGTCGACCCGGCCGGAGTTCGAGGAGCAACTGCTTCCGCTGGCCCGGCGGTTGAGCGAGGCACTCAGGTCCAGGACCTTCGACTCGGACGAGGGCAAGGCGGTCGGCGCCGCCCTCGTCACCGCGCACTGCACCGACCCCGAGGCGCTCAGCCGCTCGCTGGACTGCGTCGACGCCTACCTCGTGCTCTACTGCGGCACCGACGGCGACCA
Organism: Streptomyces sp. AC550_RSS872; assembly: GCF_019049285.1. Lineage (GTDB taxonomy): Bacteria > Actinomycetota > Actinomycetes > Streptomycetales > Streptomycetaceae > Streptomyces. The sequence goes on along the minus strand of NZ_JAGMUL010000152.1, from coordinate 117,771 downwards.
GGAGGACCAGCGGGCCCGCTCCGCGCGGCTCCAGCACGCCATGGCCGCCGGGTTCGCCCAGGCGCTGCGCGAGCGGACGCTGGCCGAGCAGGAGGCGATCTCCGCGGCCGCTCTCAAGGCCCAGGGCGTGGTCGCCCAGGCCCTGCACGCCACCGAGGCCCGCTTCCGCGCGGTCTTCGAGGGCGCGGCGATAGGAATCGGCATCGCCGACCTGGCGGGCAACGTCCTCCAGGTCAACGGCGCGCTGCTCAGGATGTTCGGCGTCTCCGAGCAGACCATGCAGGGCCGCAACGTGATGCAGTGGGCCCACCCCGAGGACGCGCCGCAGACCTGGAAGCTCTACGAGGAACTCGTACTCGGCGAACGTGAGCACTACCACGTCGAGAAGGCGTTCTCCCGCCCTGACGGAACGGTCCTGTGGACCAACCTCACGGTCTCCCTGCTGCGGGACCCCGACGGCAACCCGCAGTACCAGCTGGCCCTCATGGAGGACACCACCGAGCGCCGTCTGCTCAATCTGCGGCTGCGCTACGAGGCCACGCACGACGCGCTCACCGGCCTGCCCAACCGCACCTTCTTCTTCGAACGCCTGGAGAAGGCACTGGGCGCCGGGGAAGGCCAGCGCTTCGGCCTGTGCTACCTCGACCTGGACGGCTTCAAGACCGTCAACGACAGCCTCGGGCACGCCGCCGGCGACCGGCTGCTCGTCGAGGTCGCCGACCGCCTCCAGTCCTGCGCCACCGCGCCCGGCGAGATGGTCGCGCGGCTCGGCGGCGACGAGTTCGTGGCGCTGACCACCGGCCCCGAAACCGAGCGCGAGGTCGACGAGCTCGCCGCCCGTATCATGAACGCGCTCGTCGCCCCGATCAGCGTCGACGGCCGGGAGCTGACCGTGCGCGGCAGCATCGGCATCGTCGAGGGGCCGGCCGGGGAACGCAGCCCGGCGGAGGTGCTGCGCAGCGCCGACATCACCATGTACCGGGCCAAGTCGGCGGGCGGCAACCGCTTCGAGCTCGCCGACCCGGAGGCCGACGCCCGCGCCATCACCCGCCACGGACTGACCACGGCGTTGCCGATGGCCCTGGAGCGGGGCGAGTTCTTCATCGAGTACCAGCCGCTGGTCCACCTCGGCGACGGCAGTGTGCGCGGCGCCGAGGCCCTGGTGCGCTGGCTGCACCCGCAGCACGGCATCCTCGGCCCGGACCGGTTCATCCCGCTCGCCGAGCACACGGGACTCATCGTTCCGCTCGGCCGCTGGGTCCTGGAACAGTCGGTGCGTCAGGCGCGCGAGTGGCGAGAACGACTCGACGACGCCGGGCCCCTCCGCATCAACGTCAACCTCTCGCCCTGCCAGCTCAACCACCCCGGTCTTGTCCAGGACACGGTGGACATCCTGGAGCGCGCCGGCGTGGCACCCGACGCCCTCTGCCTGGAGGTCACCGAGTCGGCGTTGATCGGCGCCGACGACGATCTGCTCAAACCGCTGCGGCGCCTCGCCGAGATGGGTGTCGACATCGCCCTGGACGACTTCGGCACCGGCTACTCCAACCTCGCCAACCTGCGCCGGCTGCCGGTGAGCATCCTCAAGCTGGACCGCTCCTTCACTCAGAGCATGCAGCAGTTCCCGGCCGACCCCGTCGACCTCAAGATCGTCGAGGGGATCGTGTCCCTCGCCCACAGCCTGGACCTGGCGGTAACAGTGGAGGGCGTGGAAACGGGCGCCCAGGCCGAACAACTGCGCATCCTCGGCTGCGACACGGCCCAGGGCTGGTACTACGCGAGGCCGGGCCCACCGGAACGGCTGCACGAGCTGGCACTGGTGGACGCGACGGGGTGAGGTGGACTGTTCCAGGACTCCGGGGGTGCAGCGCCCCGTAAGGGGCGCGGGGAACTGCGCGATCAGCCACGGCGAACCCGCAGACCCGAACGGCGCGCTCCCCAACTGTGCACCGGGGAGCTCCCCGCGCACCGTCACCTTTCAAGCAACATCCGCTGTAGCTCCCTCGCGGCCCGAGGCGGAGCCACATCGCTGCGGTGGGCCAGCGCGATCGTCCGATCCAGCCCCGGCCGCGCCAGCGGGGTGACCCGCAGCCCCCGCCCCGACCGTGCCGCCACCATGCGCGGTACGACGGCCACGCCGAGCCCCGCCCGCACAAACCCCAACACCGCGTCCATCTCCCCACCCTCCACGGCGAAATCCGGCTCGAACCCAGCGGAGCGACACGCGGCCACGGTCAGCTCGCGCAGGTCGTAGCCGTGCCGGAACATCACCAGGCGTTCGCCCTCCAGGTCGGCGACGCGCACAGTGCGCCGGCCGCCGCCCGGCCGGGGCGCCTCCGGGGAGGAGACGACCACCAGGTCCTCGCGGAGCAGTTCCACCGTGGTCAGGGCGGGTGAGGGGGTCGGCAGGGGCAGGACGACCAGGGCCAGGTCGAGGGCGCCGCGGGCGAGCTCCCGCACCAGGTCGTGCGAGCCGCCCTCCTCGATCAGCAGCTGGATGCCGGGGTAGCGGTCGTGGTAGGCGCGCAGCACGTCCGGGAGCAGGCCCGTACACAGGCTCGGCGTCGCGCCCAGCCGCACCCGGCCCCGGCGCAGCTGCACCAGCTCCTGCACCTCGTGCCGTGCGGTGTCCGCGTCGGCCAGGATGCGCCGGGCCAGCGGCAGCAGGGCCTCCCCGGCGTCCGTCAGCGTGATGTTGCCGCGGGCCCGCAGGAACAGGTCCGCGCCCAACTCCCGCTCCAGCGCCTTGATCTGCTGCGACAGCGAGGGCTGCGCGACATGCACCAGGTCGGCGGCCCGGGTGAAGTGCCGGGTCTCGGCGACCGCCACGAAGTACTGGAGCTGCTGGAACTGCATACGGTCAGCATAGGGCGGGCATAGGGAATGCCTATGGAAACGAGCCGGACCATGTCTTGGACCGATGAGGCCCGACGTCCGTAGCGTCCTGTTCCATGGCTCTGGCAACGCGGACGGATCGACGGCCGTCCATGGCACGCACGGCGTGGGACTCCACCGTCGGCAAGAAGACCGTGATGGCGGTCAGCGGGCTGATCATGCTGCTGTACCTGGTCGTCCACATGATCGGAAACCTGAAGATCTTCTTCGGGGCGGGCGAGTTCAACCACTACGCGCACTGGCTGCGCACCGTCGGCGAGCCGTTCATGCACTACGAGTGGACCCTCTGGCTCGTGCGGATCGTGCTGGTCGTCGCGGTCGTCGCCCACGCCACCTCCGCGTACCAGCTCAGCCGCCGCGACATCAGGGCGCGCCCCAGCAAGTACGTGCACAAGAAGCCGAGGGCCTCCTACGCCACGCGCACCATGCGCTGGGGCGGCATCATCCTCGGCCTGTTCATCGTCTGGCACATCCTCGACCTGACGACCGGCACCGTGCACTCCGGCGGCTTCCAGGAGGGCCGGCCGTACCAGAACGTCGTGGACACCTTCTCCACCTGGTACGGCAACGTCATCTACGTCGTCGCGATGCTCGCCCTCGGCCTGCACATCCGGCACGGCTTCTGGAGCGCCGCCCAGACCCTCGGCGCCGGCAGCCGCAGCCGCGACCGCGCCCTGAAGGCCACGGCCAACGTCCTCGCGCTGCTGCTCACGGTCGGCTTCATCGCCGTACCCGTGGGCGTCATGACCGGAGTGGTGAGCTGAAGATGACCTACACCGACTACTCGACCGGCGAACCGGTCGCCGACACCAAGGCCCCCGCCGGCCCGGTCAACGAGCGCTGGGACAAACGCCGCTTCGAGGCCAAGCTGGTCAACCCCGCCAACCGGCGCAAGCACACGGTGATCGTGGTGGGGACCGGGCTGGCCGGCGGCTCCGCGGGTGCCACCCTCGCCGAACAGGGCTACCACGTCGTCCAGTTCTGCTACCAGGACTCCCCGCGCCGCGCCCACTCCATCGCCGCGCAGGGCGGCATCAACGCGGCGAAGAACTACCGCAACGACGGCGACTCCGTCCACCGCCTGTTCTACGACACGGTCAAGGGCGGCGACTTCCGCGCCCGCGAGTCCAACGTGCACCGGCTCGCGCAGATCTCGGTCGAGATCATCGACCAGTGTGTGGCCCAGGGCGTGCCCTTCGCCCGCGAGTACGGCGGCCTGCTCGACACCCGCTCCTTCGGCGGCGTCCAGGTCTCCCGGACCTTCTACGCCCGTGGCCAGACGGGCCAGCAGCTGCTGCTCGGCGCCTACCAGGCCCTCAGCAGGCAGATCGCCGCGGGGAACATCGAGATGCATCCGCGTACCGAGATGCTCGACCTCATCGTCGTCGACGGGCGGGCCCGCGGGATCGTGGCCCGGGACCTGATCACCGGCAAGATCGACACCTACTTCGCGGACGCCGTCGTCCTGGCGAGCGGCGGCTACGGCAACGTCTTCTACCTGTCGACGAACGCCATGAACTCCAACGCGACGGCCGTCTGGCGGGCCCACCGGCGCGGCGCCTACTTCGCCAACCCCTGCTTCACCCAGATCCACCCCACCTGCATCCCGCGCACCGGCGACCACCAGTCCAAGCTGACCCTGATGAGCGAGTCGCTGCGCAACGACGGCCGCATCTGGGTGCCGAAGGCCCGGGGCGACGACCGTCCCGCGAACAAGATCCCCGAGGACGAGCGCGACTACTACCTGGAGCGGATCTACCCGTCCTTCGGCAACCTGGTCCCGCGCGACATCGCCTCCCGCGCCGCCAAGAACGTCTGCGACGAGGGGCGGGGCGTCGGTCCCGGCGGACAGGGCGTCTACCTCGACTTCGCCGACGCCATCCAGCGCATGGGCCGCAGGTCCGTCGAGGCCAAGTACGGCAACCTCTTCGACATGTACCAGCGGATCACCGACGAGGATCCGTACGAGGTGCCGATGCGGATCTACCCGGCCGTGCACTACACGATGGGCGGACTGTGGGTCGACTACGACCTCCAGACCACCGTCCCGGGCCTGTTCGCGATCGGCGAGGCCAACTTCTCCGACCACGGGGCGAACCGGCTGGGTGCGTCGGCCCTGATGCAGGGTTTGGCCGACGGCTACTTCGTGCTGCCGGCCACCATCAACGACTACCTCGCCCGCAACCCGCACCACGAGCGGATCACCGCCCAACACCCCGTCGTGCAGGAGGTGTTGGCGGAGACGGAGGACCGGCTCAACCTGCTGCTGTCCGTCGACGGCGACCGCACCCCCGACTCCTTCCACCGCGAGGTCGGCGAACTGATGTGGGAGTTCTGCGGCATGGCCCGTACGGACTCCGGTCTGCGCAAGGCACTGGAGCGTATCCCGCAGATCCGTGAGGAGTTCTGGCGGCGCATCAAGGTCCCCGGTGTCGGCGAGGAGTTCAACCAGTCACTGGAGAAGGCCAACCGAGTCGTCGACTACCTGGAGCTCGCCGAGCTCATGTGCCTCGACGCACTCCACCGCGGGGAGTCCTGCGGCGGCCACTTCCGTGAGGAGTCGCAGACACCGGACGGCGAGGCGGCCCGCAAGGACGACGAGTTCGCCTACGCGGCGGCCTGGGAGTTCACCGGGACCGGCGCCGCTCCCGTCCTGCACAAGGAAGACCTCGTCTTCGAGTACGTCCACCCCACCCAGCGGAGCTACGCATGAAGCTCACCCTGCGCGTCTGGCGGCAGAAGAACGCCGACGCCGAAGGCGCCATGTCCACGTACGAGGTGGACGGCATCTCCTCCGACATGTCCTTCCTGGAGATGCTCGACACCCTCAACGAGGAGCTCATCCTCCGCGGTGAGGACCCGGTCGCGTTCGACCACGACTGCCGTGAGGGCATCTGCGGTGCCTGTTCGCTGGTGATCAACGGCGATGCGCACGGGCCGGAGCGGACCACCACGTGTCAGCTGCACATGCGGTCGTTCAAGAACGGCGACACGATCGATGTCGAGCCGTGGAGGGCGTCGGCGTTCCCGGTGATCAAGGACCTGGTGGTGGACCGGTCGGCGTTCGACCGGATCATCCAGGCCGGTGGGTACATCACCGCGCCCACGGGTGCGGCTCCGGAGGCTCATGCCACGCCGGTGCCGAAGCCGGATGCCGACTTCGCCTTCGAGCATGCGGAGTGCATCGGGTGCGGGGCGTGTGTGGCGGCGTGTCCGAACGGGGCGGCGATGCTGTTCACGTCCGCCAAGATCAACCATCTGAACGTGCTGCCGCAGGGCGCTCCCGAGCGGGAGACGCGGGTCCTGGACATGGTGGCGCAGATGGACGAGGAGGGCTTCGGCGGCTGCACCCTCACCGGTGAGTGCGCCACCGCCTGCCCGAAGGGCATCCCGCTGATGTCCATCACCGGCATGAACAAGGAGTGGCTGCGGGCCACGCGGAAGGTGAAGAGGTAGCCGGAGCCGCACAACAGACGTTCGCCGAAAGGTGCGGACGGGCGGGGCCGGGAGTGGTGCTCCCCGGCCCCGTCTCGCCTTCCGGCACGCGTCAGGTGAACGGCACCGGACCGGCCGGCTGACCGGCCGGGCACCGGAACATGGACGGCCGGTACCGGCCCACGCCGTTCAACCTCCGCACATCAACTCTCCTGGCACAGGTCACGCATACGCCAACCGGCATAGGAAGAACAGGGGCGGCACCTCACACCGCTCGCCACTGCCCTCCGTTTGCCGTCCCCGGCCCGTGACCAGGAGTAAGCCATGACCGGCGTACTGACCGTCGACCGTCCCCCGCAGCCCGCGGCACCCACTCGCTACACCGTCGGCCTCGCCCGCAACGAGGAGGACGTGCGCGCCGCCCAGCGGCTGCGGCACGACGTCTTCGCCGGTGAGATGGGGGCCCTGCTGTCCACCCCGCAACCGGGTCACGACATCGACGCCTTCGACGCGTACTGCGACCATCTGCTGGTGCGTGAGGAGGTGTCCGGGCAGGTCGTCGGCACCTACCGGCTGCTGCCGCCGGAGCGCGCCGCGGTCGCCGGACGGCTGTACTCCGAGGGCGAGTTCGACCTCACCCGGATCGACGCCCTGCGCCCCGACCTGGTGGAGGTCGGCCGCTCCTGCGTGCACCCCGACCACCGCGACGGCGCCGTCATCAGCCTGATCTGGGCCGGCATCGCCCGCTACATGGTGGACCGCGGTCACGAGTGGCTGGCCGGCTGCTGCTCGATCCCGCTCGCCGACGGCGGCACGCTCGCGGCCGCGACCTGGGACCGGGTGCAGGCCAAACACCTGGCGCCGGAGGAGTACCGGGTCCGACCGCTGCGGCCCTGGCAGCCGACCGCCCCGGTCCCTGCCACCCGCACCGAACTCCCGGCCCTTCTGCGCGGCTACCTCCGCCTCGGTGCCTTCGTCTGCGGCGAGCCCGCGCACGACCCTGAGTTCGGGGTCGCCGACCTGTACGTGCTGCTGTCGATGCGCCGGGTCAACTCGCGCTATCTGCGGCACTTCCTCTCCCTCGTCCCGGCGTGACGGACGTGGCGGCCATGAGCATCCAGTCCCTCGGTGCCGTACGTGTCCCCACGGCGACCGCTCCCCGGCCCGCCCACCCCGTCGAGGCGGCGAACCTCTGGCGGCCCCACGCGCCCTGCACCCCGCAGGCGTGCGCGGCCGCGCGAGGGCGTGCCAGAGCCGTACCCCTGGCCGCGCTGCGGCTCACGGCGGTCCTGCTCCTGCTGGTCGTCGGGGTCGTCGCCATCCCGTTGAGCGGGCTGATACCCGCGGGGCTGATCCGGCGCTGGTGCGGCTGGGTCGTCCGGGCCGCGGGGGTCCGGGTACGGGTCGAGGGCGGAGCCGCGCCCGACGGCGGCCTGCTGCTCGTCGCCAACCACGTCTCCTGGCTGGACATCCCGCTGCTCGCCGCCGTCCGCCCGGCGCGGATGCTCGCCAAGTCGGAGATCCGGGACTGGCCCGTCGCGGGGTGGCTGACCGCCCGCAGCGGCGCCCTGTTCATCGACCGGGACCGGATCCGCGCCCTGCCCGGTACGGTGGCCCGGATCGCCGAGGCGCTGCGGGCCGGGGAGGCGGTCGCGGTGTTCCCCGAGGGCAGCACCTGGTGCGGTCGCGCCCAGGGCCGCTTCCGCCGGGCGGCCTTCCAGGCGGCCCTCGACGCGGACGTCCCCGTCCAGCCGGTCCGCCTGCACTACAGGCTGGCCCAGGGCACGCCCAGCACGGCCGCCGCCTTCGTCGGCGAGGACGCGCTGCTCACCTCGGTGTGGCGGGTGGTGCGGGCACGCGAGCTGGTCGCCGACGTCGAGGTGCGCGACGCCATCGCGCCGGGCCGGCACACCGACCGCCGCAGCCTCGCCCGAGCCGCCGAACGCTCCGTGCTACCGGGGTCGCATCAGCCGCAGATCCTCGCCCCAGCCATCCAGCACCGCCCCGTGCCCCGCCCGGCGGGCCGCGGCCTCCACGCGGGCGAACAGCCGCCGCTGGACCGCCACATCGCCGCTCGCCGAGATGCGGTCCACGTCCCGCAGCAGGGCGGCGCCGTCCCAGCCCGGCAGCGGATGGCGGGCGAGTTCCCAGCGTAGGTACTTGTTGTACGGGCGAGGGCGCCGGTCCAGGGCGAAGAGCAGCTCCAGAAGGTGTCCCACGCTGTCGGTGGCGTCGAGCCGGGCGGCGAGCGGCTCGCCGTCACGGTCGTTCTTGACCGAGCGGTAGAGGGAGTTGGCGTACGCGTCGAGCCATCCGTCTGCCGCCCGGAACGCCTCGTCGGCGCCGAGCCGCGCCTTGGCGGCGATGATCTCCGCGATCCCGCCGTCCAGCCGGTCGAGCACGACCCGCGCCCGGGCGAGGGCGTAACGCTCGAATCCTGGCATTCCGGCCGTCCGGAACTCGGCGAGAGACACGATCACCAGATCCAGCCGGGACGTGCGGTGGCCGGTGAAGCGACGCAGGTCCGTCGCCGCGCCGTCCGCGAGGACGACGTACAGATCGTGGTCCGAGCGCCAGGTGGCCATGCCGTCATGGGCCCGCGAGCCCTTGAGGACCAGGCCGACGACGGCGGGGTCGGCCGTGGCGAGTGCGACGAACGCGTCCCAGGTGAGGGGCTGCTGCGCGGTCATGCGTGATCTCCGTGGGACGGTGACGGGTATGCCTGCCGGGGCGGCCACGGAACGTCCGGGCGCCCGCACGGTCCGCGACGGCACGCGCCGCCGCGCGGAGGATCAACGCACGCGGCGATTCTACGAGCCGCAAGTGCCCGGCTCTCAAGGGCTTTTCAGGGCATCGCGCCCGTCGGATCAGGGCACCGCACGAGCCAGATACGGCGCCGTGGCGCTCCCCTCAGTGCGCGCCACCTCCGCCGGCCGGCCCGCCGCCACGATCCGTCCGCCCGCGTCCCCGCCGCCCGGCCCCAGGTCGATCACCCAGTCCGCGCCCGCGACGACGGACATGTCGTGCTCGACCACGACCACGGTGTGCCCGGCGTCGACGAGCCCGTGCAGCTGGCGCATCAGGACCTCCACGTCGGCCGGGTGGAGGCCGGTCGTCGGCTCGTCGAGGAGGTACAGGGTGTGGCCGCGACGGGCGCGCTGCAACTCGCTCGCCAGCTTGATGCGCTGGGCCTCGCCGCCGGACAGCTCGGTCGCGGGCTGCCCGAGCCGCAGATAGCCGAGGCCGACGTCCAGCAGGGTGGCGAGGCTGCGGGCCACGGCCGGGGTGTCCGCGAAGAACTCCGCGGCCGCCTCCACCGTGAGGTCCAGCACCTGCGCGATGTTCCGTCCCCCGTACGCCACCTGGAGCGTCTCGGGGTTGTAGCGCGCCCCGCCGCAGTCCGGGCACGGGGCGTACGTGCTCGGCAGGAACAACAGCTCGACGCTGACGAACCCCTCGCCCTGGCAGGTCTCGCAGCGACCTCCCGCGACATTGAAGGAGAAGCGCCCGACGCCGTAACCGCGCTCCCGTGCCTCGTCGGTGGCCGCGAACACCTTGCGTACGACGTCGAAGAGGCCGGTGTAGGTCGCGAGGTTGGAACGCGGGGTGCGGCCGATCGGCCTCTGGTCGACCGAGACCAGCCGCCCGACCCCTTCCAGGTCCTCGGTGATCTCGCCGATGAGCGTGGACTTGCCCGAGCCGGAGACACCGGTGACGGCTGTGAACGCGCCGAGCGGGAACTCGGCGGTCACCCCGCGCAGGTTGTGCCGGGTGATGGGGCCGACCTTCAACTGGCCGTGCGGGGCGCGCACTTGGCGTACGGCGGCGGGGGAGTCGTCGAACAGGAAGCGCGCGGTGGCCGACTCCGCGACCCTCGCCAGCTCCGCCACCGGCCCGCTGTGCAGCACCTCCCCGCCGTGCTCACCCGCACGCGGCCCCACGTCGACCAGCCAGTCGGCGCCGCGCATGACGTCGAGGTGGTGCTCGACGACGAACACCGTGTTCCCGGCCGCCTTCAGCCGCGCCAGCACCGTCAGCAGCGCCTCGGTGTCCGCCGGGTGCAGTCCCGCGGACGGCTCGTCGAGGACGTACACGACACCGAAGAGTCCGGACCGCAGCTGGGTCGCGAGCCGCAGGCGCTGTAGTTCGCCCGCCGAGAGCGTGGGCGTGGCCCGGTCGAGGCTGAGGTAGCCGAGGCCGAGCTCGACGACCGGTGCGATACGGGACTTGAGGTCCTCGGTGAGCACACGGGCCGTCTCCGACGAGGCTTCGCCGTCCAGGGTGCCCGCCAGCTCGGCGAGCGGCAGCGCGGCCAGCGCGGCGATCGTCCGGCCGGCGAAGGTCACCGCCAGCGCCTCGGGCCGCAGCCTGCTGCCGCCGCACGCCGGGCAGGGCGCGGTGGCGAGGAACCGCTCCGCCCTCGCCCGGAGCGTCGGGCTCTTGGAGTCGGAGAATGTCTTCATGACGTACCGGTGGGCGCTCATGTACGTGCCCTGGTACGGCCGTTGGATGCGGTCGGCGTCGCGCACCGGGTGGACGGTGACGACCGGCTGCTCTTCGGTGAAGAGGATCCACTCGCGCTGCTCGGCGGGCAGTTCGCGCCAGGGCCGGTCGACGTCGTGGCCGAGCGCGTCGAGGATGTCCCGCAGGTTCTTGCCCTGCCAGGCGCCCGGCCACGCGGCGATCGCGCCCTCCCGGATCGACAGCGCCGGATCGGGGACCAGCAACTCCTCGGTCGTACGGTGCACTTGCCCGAGCCCGTGGCACTTCGGGCACGCCCCCGCCGCGGTGTTCGGCGAGAAGGCGTCCGAGTCGAGTCGCTCGGCGCCGGGCGGGTAGTCGCCCGCCCGGGAGTACAGCATCCGAAGGGAGTTGGACAGATTGGTGACCGTGCCGACGGACGAGCGGGACGTCGGCGCCGATCGGCGCTGCTGGAGGGACACGGCGGGCGGAAGTCCGCTGATCTCGCCCACCTTCGGCGCGCCGACCTGGTGGATCAGCCTGCGCGCGTACGGCGCGACGGACTCGAAGTAGCGGCGCTGGGCCTCGGCGTAGATGGTGCCGAAGGCGAGCGACGACTTCCCGGACCCGGACACCCCCGTGAACACGGCCAGCGCATCCCGCGGAATGTCGACATCCACGCCCTTGAGGTTGTGCTCGCGGGCGCCACGGACACGGACGTAGGGGTCGTGCGGGGAGTGCATGGCGCAAGGGCTCCGGGACATAGGCGGCACGGGCGTGGGCAAACCCCGCGATTCTATGCGAACGGGACGCACGTCCGTACGAGCCATCTGAAGTTCACGAGACGGTCGGCTCACCCACACCGGCCGCCCATAGCGTCTCACCAGTCTCTTTTCCTACCGAGGAGCATCGTGAGCGCTTCAGCTCTGAGCAGTCTCACCGCCGCGCTGCTGATGGTCACGGGCGCCGCCGCCCCGCAGCCGGTCTCCGTGTCCGCACGCGTCGAGACGCCTGCCGTGTACGACGACGAGGCGGGCGGGAACGCCGACGCCGACGACCCGGCCGTCTGGGTCGACCCCCGCGACCCGGGCCGCAGCCTCGTGATCGCCACGCTCAAGGAGGCGGGCCTCGACGTCTACGGCCTCGACGGCACGCGCTTGCAGCACATCGCCGCGCCCGCCGCGCCCGGCGAAAACGCCGCGGCGGGCCGCTTCAACAACGTCGATGTCGTGTACGGCTTCGAACTGGACGGCAGGAAGACCGACCTGGCGCTGGTCAGCGACCGCGGCCGGGACCGGGTACGGGCCTACGCCATCGACCCGGCCGCGGTGGCGGCGGGCAGGCCTCCGCTGAAGGACGTGACGGCGGCGAACGCCGCACCGGTCTTCTCCGCGAGCGAGACCGAGGTGGACGACCAGCGCACCGCCTACGGCCTGGCCGCCTTCAGCGACGACGACAACGCGTACGTGGCGGTGTCGCGCCGCTCCGAGACGCGGGTACGGCTGCTGCAACTGGAGGATCGAGGCGGCCGCGTCGGCTACAAGACCGAGGACACCCTCGATCTGCCCGGTTCCTTCACCCTGCCGAACGGCAAGAGCTGGACGCCGTGCGCCGACCCCGGCGACCACGCGCAGGTCGAGGGCATGGTCGTCGACCAGGAGGAGCACGTCCTGTACGCGGCCCAGGAGGACGTCGGGCTGTGGCGGATCGACCTGGACGACGAGGAGTTCGGCCGGCCCGAGCTGATCGACCGGGTGCGGGAGTACGGCACGCCGTGGACGTACGACGCCGAGGAAGAGGAGTGCGTCATCGACACGGCGGGCGACCCCGGCTTCGGCGGTGAGCACCTGAGCGCCGACGCCGAGGGCACCACGATCTACCACGCCGCCGACGGCAAGGGCTACCTGCTCGCCTCCAGCCAGGGCGACAACACCTTCGCCGTGTACGAGCGCCAGGGCTCCAACGCCTACCTCGGCTCCTTCGCCGTCACCGACAGTGCCGCCACCGACGGGGTGCAGCACTCCGACGGTGCCACCGTGGTCAACGTCCCGCTCGGCCGGTCCTTCCCCAAGGGCCTGCTCGTCACCCACGACGGCGAGGCCACGCCGGCGGACGGCGACCGGGAGGGCACCAACTTCAAGTTCACGGGCTGGGAGTCGGTGGCCGGGGCCTTCCCGAAGCCGCTGACGATCGACACCGGGTCCTTCGACCCGCGCGAGTCGGACTGACCCGCAGCCGACGGCTCGCCCGGATCAGACGCCTGCGATCCGGGCGAGCCTGCGGTACGAGTCCAGCAGCGCCGCACGGTCGTACGTACTGGTCGTGACCAGCACCTCCTGCGCCCCCGTTTCCTTCAGCACCGTCTCCAGCTCGTGCGCCACCTGCTCCTCGGTGCCCGCGATGTGCCCGGTGAGGCCGCCCTCGTAGAAGCCGCGTTCCCGGTCGGTCATGGTGAGTGTCTCGACGCGCTCGGCGGGCGGCAGCGGCGGGAAGGTTCCGTGCGTGCGCGAGTGGGCCATCGACCAGGCCTCCGGCACGAGCAGCCGGCGGGCCTCCTCGGGTGTGGCGGCCACCGCGACGGAGCCGGAGATCACGACGTACGGCTCGCGCGCCCAGGGGGAGGGCCGGAAGTGCCGGCGGTAGTGATCGATCCCGCGCTGCATCTTCTCCCTGTTCCGGAGATCACCGATGACCATCGGCAGCCCGGCGCGGGCGGCGATGTCCGCTCCCTCGCCCATGGCCAGCACGAACGGCGGTACCGCCAGCCCCTCGGCGGGACGCGCGTGCACCCCCGTGGGCGAGGTGCCCCGGAACCAGCCGAGCAGCTCCTGGATCTGCGCCGCGAAGTCCTCCGCGTCCCCCTTGTCCCGCCCGAGCGCCCGGCGCACCCCGTCGGTGAAGCCGACCGAACGCCCCAGCCCCATGTCGATACGACCCGGGAACAGGGACTCCAGCACCCCGAACTGCTCGGCCACGACCAGCGGTTGGTGGTTGGGCAGCATCACGCCGCCGGTCCCGACCCGGATGGTGCGGGTCGCGGACGCGACTGCGGCGGCCAGTACGGTCGGCGCGGAACCCGCGACGCCAGGGACGCCGTGGTGTTCCGAGACCCAGAGGCGGTGGTAGCCCAGCTGCTCCAGCTCCCGGGCCAGGGTCACCGTGTCGCGCAGCGCCTCGGCGTTCGTATGGCCCTCCCGGGTGCGGGAGCGGTCGAGGACGGAGAAGCGGGCCGAGGCGATCACGGAGCTCATACAGGGTTCAACACCGGGGAGCCCGCAGGATTCCTCAGGTGCCCCGGGGAACTCAGTGAGCGGGCACCTGGAGCGGGGCCGCCGCCTGCTCGTGGTCGCAGGCGTCGTCGATGCCGTAGGTGTCCCAGGACGGGAACGGGTCGTCGCCCGCGAGGCCCTCGCCGTCCGCCATCAGGCACCGCGCCAGGGCGGCCCGGAGTGCCGGCGCCCGCAGGTGCGTGCCGATGAAGACCAGCTCCTGGGCGTACGGCGTGTCGGCGTCCCGTGCGGCGCTGGGCTCGAAGCGGGCGACGGAACCGGCCTGCGACCACAGCCCTGTCACGTTCGGGCGGCTGGCCAGGGTGAAGAACCCCTTGGAGCGCAGCACCTTCCCGTACGTGCCGCTGTCGAGCTCCTCCGTGACGAAGGTCCACAGCCGCCCGGGGTGGAAGGGCGCCTCGGCGCGGAACACCGTGGACGAGATGCCGTACTCCTCGGTCTCCGGCACGTGGTCGCCGTTCAGCTCCCGCACCCAGCCCGGCGCCTGCTGGGCCCGCTCCAGGTCGAACAGCCGCGTGCCGAGCACATCGTGGAGCGCCACCCGTCCCTGCACGGCGTCGACGATCCGCGCGGCGGGGTTGAGCCGGCCGAGCGCGGCCCGCAGCCGGTCCGCCGTCACGGCGTCCACCAGGTCGAGCTTGTTGAGCACGATGACGTCCGCGAACTCGACCTGGTCGACGAGGAGATCGCTGACGGTGCGCTCGTCCTCCTCGTACTGGTCGAGGCCGCGCTCGACGAGCTCGTCGCCGCTGTCCAGCTCGGTAAGGAAATTGGCGGCGTCGACGACCGTGACCATGGTGTCCAGGAGGGCGAGGTCACCGAGGGTGGCGCCGTCGTCGCGGGCGAAGGCGAAGGTGGCCGCGACCGGCATGGGTTCGGAGATGCCGGACGACTCGATGAGGAGATGGTCGAAGCGGCCTTCACGCGCGAGCCGGTCGACCTCCTCCAGCAGGTCGTCGCGCAGGGTGCAGCAGATGCAGCCGTTGGTCATCTCGACCAGGCGCTCCTCGGTCCGCGACAGCGCGGCCTCGCCGCCGCGCACGAGCGCGGCGTCGATGTTGACCTCGCTCATGTCGTTGACGATGACCGCCACACGCAGTCCCTCGCGGTTGCCGAGGACATGGTTGAGCAGGGTCGTCTTGCCGGCCCCGAGGAAGCCGGACAGGACGGTGACGGGCAGGCGGCGGTCGTAGGGCATCTGCGGTCAGCCCTCGGGGCGCAGCAGCCCGCGCTCATACGCCTTCACCAGGTGCTGCGGCACGAGGTGGCTGACGCCGTCGACGGTGACAGGCACGAGCTGCGGTGTGCTCGCCTTCCACTGGGCGCGGCGGTGGCGGGTGTTGCTGCGGGACATCTTCCGCTTGGGGACAGCCATGACGGACCTCCTCGGTGGGTGAACACCGAGGACGCTACATGAAAACGGATCCCATTAACAATTGCCCGTTCTCCGGCCGCGAAGTCAGCGGCGGGAGCGCACCCGGGCGTCCCGCGGCGGCTGGATGAACTGGAGCTCAAGGGTGACGGGCGGCTGGGCGAGGCCCGGTCCGCCCGCCGCCGCCCACCGCACGATCTCCTCCGTGGAGTCGTCTTCCATCGCGAACCCCACCCAGGTGGCCCGGCCGCCGGCCCGGCGTCCCGCGGCCGACGGCTGGACGACGATCACGTTGGCCTGGTCGCAGGGGCCGAGGCAGTCGGTGGTACGGACCTGGAAACCTTGCTCCGCCCCGGCGGTGCGCAGCCGCTCCAGCTGCCAGGCGTGGTCGGTGCCGGGGTGCTTGCGGGGGTCACCGCAGCAACAGCCCCGGCAGACGACGACGGTGCACGGGCGCTCACGGGCGGCGCCGATCAGGAACGTACGAGTAGACATGACGAAAGCATGTCCTACTCGTTGGTGCCCTCGTTGGCGCCCACCAGCATCCGGACCTCGAACTCCTCGTAGGCGGCGTCTTCCTGGGGCGCCCGGCCCTGCCGCTCGCTCAGCACCGTGCCGAGCCAGCCGAGGAAGAAGCCCGCCGGGATGGAGACGATGCCGGGGTTCTGGAGCGGGAACCAGGCGAAGTCGGCGTCCGGGTAGAACGAGGCCGACGTGGAGGAGACCACGGGGGAGAACAGCACCAGCAGGACCGAGCAGACCAGGCCGCCCCAGAGGCTGAGCAGTGCTCCCTCGCCGGTGAAGCGGCGCCAGAAGAGGGTGTACATGATCGTCGGCAGGATCGCGGACGCCGCGATGGCGAAGGCGAGGAAGGCGAGCGTCGCGGTGTTGGCGCCCCAGGAGATCAGCGCCAGCATCATGGCGAGGACGCCGATGACGGCGGCGGACAGCCGGGCCACCATCAGTTCCTCGGTCTCGCTCGCGCGGCCCTTGCGGATCACCTCGCCGTACAGGTCGTGGGCGAGGGACGAGGCGGCGGCGAGGGTGAGGCCGGCCGCGACGGCGAGCAGGGTGACGAAGGCGAGGCAGGACAGCAGGGCGGTGAGGATGCCGCCGCCGAGCGCGTTGGCGAGAAGCAGGACGGCGGAGTCGCCCTTGTGGTCCGTCTCCGCGATGGTCTCGCGGCCGACGACGGCCGTGGCGCCGAGGCCCAGGATGCCGGCCGCGAGGCAGACCAGGCCGACCAGGCCGACCGCCCACACGAGGGAGGAGCGCAGGACGTCGACCTTGCGGGGGGCGAGCAGGCGCATCAGGACGTGGGGGAGTGCGGCCAGGCCCAGGACGATCGCCAGTTCCAGGCTGAAGAAGTCGAGCTTGCTGGTGGTGCTGACGCCGTAGCGCAGTCCGGGTTCGAGGAACTGGGTGCCGGTGCCGCTGTGGTTCGCGGCGGCGGAGAGCAGGGCGCCCGGGTTCCAGTCGTAGTGGTGCAGCACCATGATCGCGGTGACCGTCACGCCCGCGATGAGCATCACGGCCTTGATGATCTGGATGACCGTGGCGCCGGGCGCGCCGCCGATGGCGGCGTAGACGATGACGATGGTGCCGATCACGATCACGCACAGGGTGCGGGTCGCGGCGCTGGGCTCACCGGTGAACTGGGTCAACAGGGCCATGCTGCCGACGAGTTGGGCCACCAGATACAGGGTGGTGATGGCGAGGGTGCACACGGACAGGGCGAGTCTGGCCGGCCGTTGCAGCCGGGTCAGGCGCAGGGCGAGGGTGTCGCCGAGGGTGTACTTGCCCGCGCGGCGCAGGGGTTCGGCGACGAGGAGCAGCACCATCATCCAGGCGACGACCGTGCCGCCGAGGTACAGCAGCCCGTCGTACCCGGTCAGGGCGACCAGTCCGGTGCTGCCCAGCAGGGTCGCGGCCGACAGGTAGTCGCCGCACATGGCGAGGCCGTTGCGCAGCGGGGACATGGTGCGGTTGCCGAGGTAGAACTCGCTGATCTCGTCGCGCTGAGGGGCCGTCAGCAGCGCCATGAACAGGGTGACCACGACCACGGACAGGAACAGCACGAACGTCAGGTTCAGGCTGAACCTGTCGACTATGCCTTCGGACACGGTCACCACGTGCGGAACCCCCTGGAACTGCCCGGCCGGAAGGCCTGACCGGCCTCGGCGTTCGGCGCGGCGGTGCGGAGCGAGTTGGCTTCGTGCTGGTGCAGCCGTGATTCCAGGCCGCGGGCCAGCGGGTCGACCCGCGTGCGCATGTGGCGGACGTAGCACCAGGCGGTCACGCCCATCACGACGAACTGCCCGAGTCCCAGGGCGAGGCCGAGCGTGAGGTTCCCGAGCAGACGCTGGTTCATCAGGCCGGGAAAGGAGTGTGACACCAGGACGTACAGGAGGAAGCCGCCTGCCGAGAGGAGCGTCGCGCGGACCCCGAAGCGGCGTTGGGTGCGGCGCAAGGAGTGAAATTCGGGGTCTTCGGATATGCGCCGCGAGGGCGCGGGTTCGCTATTCGGCGGGCTGTATGTGAGCGAATTGTCGTGCCATGGTGAAAAATCGGGCACAGGCGCACCTTCTTTGCTGCGTCATGCCGAACACACTTGTGAGTGCGGGCCGGTGGGGGGACGGATGCGGTGACGGCGAAAGCCGGAAGCCGGAGTATGTCAGCGGGCTCTTTGAATAATCAACCGTAGGGGTGAATTACCGTGCTCCGGGAAATGGTCCGGACCATCTTTTCCGGCCGGGCTGTCTCAAACGAGACGAGCGCGGGACCGTCAAGGCGCCCGGGTCGGTGCTGAGCACCGACGCCGCGTTCCAAGTCCCGCCCTGGTTCCAGGAGTTGCCGTCGGCCGTCGTCCCCGGGCCGACGGCCGCCGCACGGTACCGGCGTTGACCCAGGTCGTGTTGGGGGTGAGGGTCTGCACGCCGGGATTGCCGTTGTCCGTGACGCCGTACGCGATCGTGTTCTCGATCAGAATCGGCGAGGCGAACTTCCACGCGTCGAACCCGACGTCCACGCTGTTCGACAATCGGGCGCCCCGCACCACATTGCCGGTTCCGCTGCCCTCCTTGACGGCCAGTCCGTCGGCGCTCTCGCCGTTCTCGCGCGGGTCGCGGTTGCCGTAACCGTCCAGGTTCAGGATCTGGTCACCGCTGTAGGAACCCTGGAGCTGGAAACCGGATTCGTAGTCGTCGTGGGCTGGTCCAGGGTGCCCGGCGCCGAGTCGCTCCCGTCGGTCGCCACTACCCCACAGCAGTGGCCGCCCGGCGTGCGGGGGTTGCCGGGGTGCGGGGTCGGACACGGCCTAGGGTGAAGGTGTGACCGACGACAGCACACGCCCGCTCGCCGTGTTCGACCTGGACAACACCCTCGCCGACACGGCGCACCGGCAGCACTTCCTCGAAGGCAAGCCACGTGACTGGAACGGCTTCTTCGCGGCCGCGCCGCAGGACCCGCCTCTCGCGGAGGGCATCGCGCTGGTGCTGGAGAGCGCGAAGGAGTGCGAGATCCGCTATCTGACCGGGCGGCCCGAGCGCTGTCGGCGGGACACACTGGAGTGGCTCACCGCGCAGGGGCTGCCGGAGGGGCGTGTGTACATGCGGCGCAACGACGACCGACGGCCCGCCCGGCGCACCAAGCTGGAGATCCTGCGCCGCCTCGCCCGCACCCGGGAGATCCGGGTCCTGGTGGACGACGACGAACTGGTCTGCGAGGACGCCGAACGGGCCGGTTTCACCGTCGTACGGGCCCGCTGGACCGCCCCGTCCGCCGCGCTGAAGGAGGCGCAGGAGCGGGAGGGGCGGACCTGAGGGCCGTACCGGCGTGCTAGCCGGCGTCGTCCAGGCGGAAGCCGACCTTCATGGTCACCTGCCAGTGCGCGATCTGCCCCTCTTCGAGCTGGCCGCGCACCTCGGTCACCTCGAACCAGTCCAGGTTGCGCAGGGTCTGTGAAGCGCGCTCGATACCGTTGCGGATGGCCTGGTCCACGCCCTCCGGCGAGGTGCCGACGATATCGGTGACCCGGTAGGTGTGGTTCGACATGTGGGTGCTCCTCTCACACGCGTCACTCCACGGTGCCCCAAGGCGGGGCAACGCGCGAGCCGTCCGTCACCGCGCCACGCTCAGTGACAGCGCGAACCGGCCCCCACCGTCCGTCCACCAGTGCGCCGGCTCCAGCCCGGCCGCCGACAGTTCCGCGCGGACACCGTCCCTGCGGAACTTCGCCGACACCTCGGTACGCATCTCCTCGCCCGCCGCGAAGTGGACGGCGAGATCGAGCGCGGGCACCTTCACCGTCTGCGCCGTACGCGAGCGCAGCCGCATCTCGATCCACTCGTTGTCCGTGTCCCAGAGCGCCACGTGCTCGAACGCGCCCGGATCGAAGTCGGCGCCCAACTCGCGGTTGATCACGGTCAGTACGTTCTTGTTGAACGCTGCCGTCACCCCCGCCGCGTCGTCGTACGCCTCCACCAGGACCCGCTCCTCCTTCACCAGGTCCGTGCCGAGCAGCAGCGCGTCACCGGGGGAGAGCAGGGCGCGGACGGAGGCGAGGAACGCGGCGCGCTCGGCCGGCAGCAGATTGCCGAGCGTGCCGCCGAGGAACGCCACCAGCCGGGGACCCGGCGTGTCCGGCAGGACCAGCCCACCGGTGAAGTCGGCGATCAGGGCGTGCACGTCCAGCTCGGGCCGTTCCCCGATCAGCGCCTGTCCAGCCTGGGTGAGCGCGCTCTCGCTGACGTCGACGGGGACGTACGTGTGCAGCCCGGTCAGCGCGTCGATGACGTACCGCGTCTTCTCCGAGGAGCCGGAGCCCAGCTCGACCAGGGTGCGGGCGCCGGTGGCCGCGGCGATCTCGCCGGCCCGGCCGACGAGGATCTCGCGCTCGGCACGCGTCGGGTAGTACTCGGGCAACTCGGTGATCTTCTCGAAGAGTTCGCTGCCCTGCGCGTCGTAGAACCACTTCGGCGGCAGCGTCTTCGGCGTGCTCGTCAGGCCCATGAGGACGTCGGCGCGCAGTGCGGCGTCGGTGGCGTCCTCGGGCAGGGTGCGGGTGACAAGGAACGGACTCACGTGCGGGGCTCCTCCGGTCGTGCAGGTGCGGGTGGCAGGGCGTCGCTGGGGTCCTTCAGCGGGGTGAGCAGCACATCGGTGCCGCTTGCCGCGAGGAGGGTGTGGTCGGGGATCTCCTGCCAGTGCGGATCGTCGTCGTAGGGCTCGGAGGCCACGACGGTGCCGCCGCCGGGCCGGGCCAGATACCAGAGCGTGTCGCCCCAGGCGGTCGCGGTGATCGTCTCGCCGTTGGTGAGCAGCAGGTTCAGCCGGGAGCCGGGAGCCGCCTCGGCGACCTCCAGAACAGTGTCGGCCAGGGCCTGGCCCTCGTCGTCGCCGCCGCGCAGCCGCGCGAGGACCAGCGCCCAGACGAGCGCCGAGTCGTTGCGGGCCTCCATCGACAGCACATCCACCGCGGGAAGCGTCGGCACGAGCGGCGCGAGCGAGTCCGGCCAGCCCTTCACGGCGCCGTTGTGGCTGAACAGCCAGGGCCCCGCGGCGAACGGCGCCGCCGCGGCCTCGGCGTCGGCGCCCGACAGCGTCGCGTCCCGTACGGCGGCGAGCAGCGCGGTGGACCGCACCACCCGGGCCAGATCGGCGAAGGACAGATCCGCCCAGACGGGCCCGGCCCGGCGGTACCGCGCCGGCACCGGGTCCCCCTCGGCGTACCAACCGACCCCGAACCCATCGGCGTTGACGGTCCCGTGCCGCTGGCGCCGAGGAGCCCACGACTGGCGGTACAGGGCGTGCGGGGGCTCCACGAGGAGCTTGCCGAGCGGCTCCCCGGGGCCCACATAAGCCACATGACGGCACATCAGGCCTCCCCCGCGGAGCGGGCCGTGCGGAAGCCGGAGAAGATCTGCCGACGTATCGGATAGTCCCAGTTGCGGAAGGTGCCCCGGCACGCCACCGCGTCCACGGCGAACGAACCGCCGCGCAGCACCTTGTGCTCGGGTCCGAAGAACACCTCCGAGTACTCCTTGTACGGGAACGCCTGGAACCCGGGGTACGGCAGGAAGTCGCTCGCCGTCCACTCCCACACGTCGCCGATCAACTGCCGTACACCGAGCGGTGATTCGCCCTCCGGATAGCTGCCTGCCGGGGCCGGCCGCAGATGCCGCTGACCGAGGTTGGCGTGCTCCGGCGCGGGCTCGGCGTCGCCCCACGGGTAGCGCATCGAGCGGTCACCGGCCGGGTCGTGGCGGGCGGCCTTCTCCCACTCGGCCTCGGTGGGCAGCCGGCGCCCGGCCCAGCGGGCGTAGGCGTCGGCCTCGTACCAGCACACGTGCAGCACGGGCTCGTCCGGCGGTACGACCTCGGTGACGCCGAAGCGGCGGCGCAGCCACTGCCTGCCGTCCCGGCGCCAGAACAGCGGGGCGTGGATCGAGTGCTGCCGGATGTGCGCCCAGCCCTCCGGCGTCCACCAGCGGTCGTCGTCGTAGCCGCCGTCCTCGATGAACGCCTGGTACGCGGCGTTCGTCACCGGGGTCGTGTCGATGTGGAACGGCGGTACCTCGCGCACGTGCGCCGGACGTTCGTTGTCCAGCGCCCACGGCTCGGTCGAGGTGCCCATCGTGAACGGGCCGCCGGGGACCAGCACTTCCGACGGTCCCGTGAGCAGGGGCGCCGGCTCCGGGTCGGGGGCGTGCAGGGCTTGTGGGCCCTTGCGGAGCTGATGGGTGATCAGCATCGTCTCGTCGTGCTGCTGCTCGTGCTGGGCGATCATCCCGAAGGCGAAGCCCGCCTCGGTCAGCCGCGTCCCGTGGAACGCGGTGCTCTCCAGCAGGTCCAGGACCCGGCCGCGTACCTCGGACGCGTAGTGCCGGGCCTCGGCCGGCGGCAGCAGCGGCAGCGAGGGGCGCTCGGCACGCGGGTGCTCGAAGGCGTCGTAGAGCCCGTCGATCTCGGGACGCATCGCCTCCCGCCCCGCGACCGCCCGCAGCAGCCACTGCTCCTCCTGGTTGCCGATGTGCGCGAGGTCCCACACCAGCGGGGACATCAGCGGCGAGTGCTGGGCGGTCAGGTCGGGGTCCTCGACGCAAGAGGTCAGCAGGGTGGTGCGGGCACGGGCGGTGGTCAGGGTGGTCAGAGCCCGCTCGCGGAGCGTCTCGGCGTCGTGGGCGGGGTCGGTCATGTCCGGTCGTCCTTCCCGTGCAGGGTGCGGTCCGTGCCGTAGAGCTCGTCCAGCAGGTCGTCGGCCGGGCAGCGACCCCGGCCGACATAGCGGTCCCGGTACGCCGCCACCGCGTCCGTCACCTCGGTCGTGGCCCCCAGCCGGGGCAGCGCCTCCAGCGCCGCCGCGAAGCAGGTGTCCGCCACGTCGCGCAGCTCGGGGTCGGTGAGGCCCGAGCGGGCCGCGTCGATCCACAGCGGATTGTGCGGCGCGGGCACCGACAGCGCGCGCTCGGCCAGCGGCTTCACGGCTCGGTACGCGGTCTCGGCGGCCTCCGGGTCGTCGAAGAGCGCGGTCGTCACGGCCAGCGGCACGATCCAGCCGTCCTCGCCGGGCTGTGCGTCGATCATGCGCAGCTCCAGATGGCCACGGGGTCTGACCGGCGGGAACAGCGTCGTGAGGTGGTAGTCGAGATCCTCCTGCGTAGGCGGTCTCGGCACCCCCGACCGGGTCCACTCCCGGAACGTCAGCCCGTCCGGGACGTCCCACGGGCCGCCGTCCCGCCGTACGCACATCACCGGCGCGTCCAGCACATGCCGCGCCCAGGTGGCCCGCGGGTCACCGTTCAGCGGGGGTGCGCCCGCGCGGCCCGCGCCGATCTCCATCCAGAGCAGCTGCCGGGTGGAGAGCCAGCCCGTGGGCTCCCGCCCGGCCAGCGGGGAGTTGGCGAAGGCGGCGACCAGGACCGCGCCCAGCTGGTGCGCCAGCCACCAGCGCCGTCCGTGCCCGAGCGGGCCGGGCTCCTCGTGTCCGGCGTCCAGGCACACCTGCACGGAGGCCGAGGTGCACATCATGGCGCGGCCGGCCGGGCCCGCCCGGTCCAGGCAGGCCTCCATGGCGTCGTAGCGAGGCTGCCGCAGGAACCGGCGGGGCGAGTGCCAGGGATCATTGCCGAGGCCGACCAGACCGAGACCGTGCTCGCGCAGTACCGCGCGGGCGGCGTCCAGGTCGGCGGAGACGGTACCGATGCACTCCATCAGCGAGGTGGCGGGCGGCGAGCTCAGTTCCAGCTGGCCGCCGGGCTCGACGGTGAGCGCCGACCTCAGGGGCACGGTCCGTAGTGCGGCGTAGGCCGCTTCGAGTCGTTCGGGTGTCACGGGGAGCTGCGGGCCGCGCAGCTCGTGGACGAGCCATTCCACTTCGACCCCGAGGGTGCGGGGCGGGCCGGTCTTGAAGCAGATGCCCCTGACCAGGGCCTCCACCTCGGCTTCGGTGACTGCGGTGCGAGGCTGCTCCTTACAGTCACTCACCGAATCTGACATGTCGGGATCCTCCTGAGAGTCCGCGATGCCGCCCGGCCCGGATCTTGTGGGCGGGCCGGCACACTCGTCCCACCCAAGACCCTCGCGTCGCTTCGCACAAGGGTGCGTACCGGCACGTTCCGGGTCGGTAACCTCCCCTCTCCGGGCGTTGGCAGGGGATTTCCCGGCCGTTCGCGCTCTGCCGCGGGGCCGGGAAACTCCGTTGCACCGCAGCACCAGCATCACCCAGGATCGGTGCATGAGCACGACGGGGGAGATCGCGCGGAGCGCGTTCGTGGCGCGCACGGGGGTGGCGCCATGAGCGCGCGTCTGCGCGGTGTCGCACAGCAGACGGAGCAGATCGTCGCGGCGGGGGCATACCGCGCGTCCGACGGGCGCGAGGTGTCGATCGCGGCGGCCGTCGAGGCCGCCCGGCAGGGCACGCGGATGTACGGGCCGGACCCGGTGCCGGTGCAGCGGACCTCCGATGCCGAGACGTTCTTCGAGGTCACCGGCGAGAGCAGCCTGGAGGCGGCCCGCCGGCTCGCCGACGACACAGCCGTGCTGAACTTCGCCTCGGCCCGCAATCCGGGCGGCGGTTTCCTGAACGGCGCCCAGGCCCAGGAGGAGGCCCTGTGCCGCGCCTCGGCGCTGTACACCTGCCTGCTCGAAGCCCGCGCGTTCTACGACCACCACCGCGCCCACCGCGATCCGTTCTACACGGACCGCGTCATCCACTCACCCGGCGTGCCCGTCTTCCGCGACGACCGAGGCCGCCTGCTGGACGAGCCTTACCGGGCCGGGTTCCTGACCGCCGCCGCGCCCAACGCGGGTGTCGTACGGCGTACGGCCCCGCAGCGCACGGCCGAGCTGCCGCACGCGCTGGCCGCACGGGCCGAGCGCGTGCTGGAGACGGCCGTGGCGCACGGGTACCGCCGACTGGTGCTGGGAGCCTGGGGCTGCGGAGTGTTCCAGAACGATCCGGCCCAGGTGGCGGGCGCGTTCCGGGCGCTGCTCGCGCCCGGCGGGCGGTTCGCCGGGGCCTTCGAGCACGTGGTGTTCGGCATCCTGGACCGCAGGCCGGACAGCCCGGTGCGGGCCGCGTTCGCGCAGGCCTTCCCGGAGTCTCCCCGGCTTCGGCGTCAGGTCCAGCCGTAGCGCTCGTGCAGCCGGCGCCTGACCAGGTTGAACCGCCCCCGGTCCAGGGCACAGGCCTCACGGCGCATGCCCTGCTCGTGCAGGCGCAGGATGCGGTCCACGTCCACCCAGGAGTCGCGGCCCGTCCGGTCCCACGGCCCGCTGCCGATGGCCACCCACTCACGGTTCCCGTCGTGCCGCTTGCTGGACAACTGCACGGCCAGGAAGGTGCCGCCGGGCTCGCGGGCGACGACGAGCACCGGGCGGTCCTTTCCTCTGCCGTCGTTCTCCTCGAAGGGAACCCAGGTCCAGACGATCTCCCCGGGGTCGGGGTCGCCGTCGTGCGCGGGCGAGTACTCGGTACGGACCTTGCCGACCGCGCGGGGGTCGGCCTCGGTGGTGGCGGTGGGGCCGTGGCGACCCGGGACGTGTCCGTCGGTAAGCGTGCTCACGGGGGCACCTTAGGGGCTGCCCCCGTGAGCCACGCGTGAGGGGGCACCGAAGAGGCCCGGAGCTTCACTTCTCCAACGTCACAGAGCAGGGCCTGCCTGCCTGCCCGCCGTTGGCCGCGCCGGCTCAGACGACGGGGGCCGGTACGGTCTCGCCCTGCTGCGGCGGCCACAGTTCGTACCAGCGCAGATCCGCCTCCAGCTGTGCGGCCAGCGAGATCAGCAGCGGCTCGCTGTTCGCCGGGCCGAGCAGCTGGGCGCCGACGGGCAGCCCGTCCACGAACCCGGCGGGGACGTTGACGCCGGGCCAGCCCAGCACGTTCCAGGGCCAGGCGTAGGGGCAGGCGGCGATCATCGCGCGGTCGGTGGCGAAACCGCCGAGTTCGAGCATCGCGCCGACTCGGGGCGGGGGAGCGGCCGTTGTGGGCGCGAGGATCACGTCGTAGGACTCGTAGAAGGCGCCGATACGCCGGTGCAGCACCGCCTCCGCACGCCGGGCCGCCCGCAGCGGGGCCCCGCCGAGGAACCGGCCCAGCCGCGCGGCGCTCCGGGTGCGCGGGTCGAGCAGGGCGGGGAAGGGCGCGTCGCCGGCCCACTCGGCGATACCGACGGTCGCGCGCGGGACGAAGGTCAGCCCGATCTGGCCGTACGGCGGATCGGCCTCCTCGACGAAGTGCCCCAACGCGCCCAGTTTCTCGGCGAGTCGGACCACCCTGGCCCGCACCTCCGGCTGGAGACGGGCGGGCACGGCGGTGAACGGCGGCTTGAGGGAGAGTGCGATGCGCAGTCGTCCGGGATCGCGGCCCACGGCCTCGGAGGCGTTGACCGCCGGCGGGCGGTGCGGGTCGAGATCGTGGTTGCCGGCCGCCGCGTCCAGCAGGAGGGCCGCGTCGGCCACCGTACGGGCGAGGGTGCCGTTGACGGTGATGCCCTGGAAGGACTCCCCGCGCGGCCAGGTGGAGATGCGCCCGCGCTGGGGCTTGATGCCGATCAGATGGGTCCACGAGGCGGGGATCCGCACCGAACCGGCGCCGTCCGAGCCCAGCGCGGCCGGCACCAGACCAGCGGCGACTGCGGCCGCCGAGCCGCCGGACGAGCCGCCCGGCGTATGGTCCGGGTGCCATGGATTGCGGGTCGCGCCGAAGGCGGGGCCCTCGGTGAACGGCCACTGTCCCAGCTCGCAGGTGTTGGTCTTGCCGACGATCACGGCACCGGCCGCGCGCAGCCTCCGTACCGCCTCGCCGTCCTCGGCGACCGGAGGGAACTCACCGCAGCAGCCGAACGCGGTCGGCTCGCCCGCCACGTCCATGTCGTCCTTCACCGCGACCGGCACGCCCAGCAGCGGCCTGCGTGCCCCGGCGGCGAGCTCCGCGTCGGCGGCCTTCGCCTCGGCGAGGGCGGCCTCGGCCCGGATCACCCGGAAGGCGTTGAGGGACCCTTGGGTCGCCTCGATCCGCGCCAGTGCCTCCGCGACGAGCCCCCGCGACGTCACCTCCCCGGCAGCCAGCGCTCGGGCGGACTCGGCGAGGCCTGCGGCACGGTCGGATGTCATACGGAGCACCTCCGGGACGACATTGTCTACCGAACGGTAACCTCCTGGGTGCGGCGGCGGAACGGTTTCGCCCGGTGCGGCTCCGAGGTTCACCGCAGGTTTCTCCCAGGATCTCCCGCACGGGCAACTGGGCGGGCTGGGGCAGCCACCGCGAAGGTCCCGCGCCGGTGCAGCCCGACAACGGCGGCCGGCGGATCTTCTACGACGGCTACGGGACCTGCTGCTACGGCGGCAGCCACGACACCTCCGGCACGCGACTCCTCCGGCAGGTACCTGCGCCACCAGGGCTTCCGTACAACTCCCCCGGGTACTACCTGCGGCACTGCAACTACGAGCTGCGGGTGGAACGGGCCGGCGGGAGGGATCTCTTCAGGCAGGACAGCTCGTTCACACCGGTGGCAGTCTGGGCCTGACCTGCGCACCTGCTGATTCCCCGGAAGCGCGGCCCACTCTGCGAACGGCTCCTGCCGGTGCCTCCGCCGCGCTGTGGCAGACCGAGCCTCTCCGCGGGC
Organism: Streptomyces sp. AC550_RSS872; assembly: GCF_019049285.1. GTDB lineage: Bacteria > Actinomycetota > Actinomycetes > Streptomycetales > Streptomycetaceae > Streptomyces. Next base: position 90,193 of record NZ_JAGMUL010000152.1, on the reverse strand, counting down.
CGATAGCATCAAGGTCCTGCGTGGTTCCCGACAGAGGCGATCTTCATGGATCCGGCCGCGATGCCTTCCCCCGCAGCGAGCATCAGCCTGCGCCAGCTGCTGATGGCCCTGGGCGACTCGCTGGTGGAGGTGCAGTCCGCCCCCGCCGGGCTCGACGTCGAGATCCGGGGCGTCGCCCTGCTCGACCCGGAGGACCCGCCGAGCTCCCTGCCGGGCGAACTGGTCCTCGTCATCGGTGCCCGTGGCCGAGCTGCTCTTCCCGCGCTGCGGGCGGCCGCCCGTGACGGAGCCGCCGCCGTCATGGTCAAGCTGGATGGGCCCGGTCAGGGCGCGGCCCTCTCCGAGACCGCCGCCGAGGCCGGCGTGGCCCTGCTGTCACTGCGCGCTGAAGGACGCTGGGAGCAGGTGAACGCGCTGGCCCGCGCTGCCCTCGACGACGTACCTCCGGGATACCCCGGTGCAGGGGCGGAGGAGGGCGACCTGTTCTCCCTCGCCCAGACCACCGCCGTCCTCACCAACGGCATCGTCAGCATCGAGGACGCCGCCAACCGGGTGCTGGCCTACTCCCGCTCCACCGACGCCGACGAGATCGACGACCTGCGGCGGCGGTCCATTCTCGGTTGGCAGGGACCGGAGGCGTATCTGGCAAAGCTGCGCGAGTGGGGCGTTTTCCAGCACCTGCACTCCAGTGACCAGGTGATCGGTATCGACAGCCACCCGAAGCTGGGGATCCGGGGCCGCCTCGCGGTGGCGATCCGGTCCGGGGACCGGCAGCTGGGCACCATCTGGGTGCAGGAGGGCTCGACGCCCCTGTCCGAACACTCGGAGCAGGCACTTCTGGGTGCCGCCCGGGTCGCCGCGCACCACCTGGTACGCCGCCGCCGGGAGCTGTCCGAGAACGTGACGCTGACCCGGACCCTGCTGGCCGGGCTGCTGGAAGGGAGCACCGGGCCGCAGCCGCTCGCCACACACCTGGGGTTCGACGCCACCCTGCCGGCAGCCGTCCTGGGGTTCTCGTACGAGACTGCCGAGGGCGTCGCCGCGCCGGAGCTGACGCGCACCGAGGTCACCAACCTGATCTCGGTGCACATCGCGGCCCGGCACCGCAGTGCGTTGGTGACCCAGCTCGATCCCCGTATCTACGTGCTCCTGCCGCAGCTGCCCGGCAGTATCGACACGGACACGCTGCGCGGCTGGGGCGAGGAGATCACCGATGCCGCACGCCGCCACCTGGGCCTGCCGCTGCGCGGCTCTGTCGGCTGTGTGGTGTCCGGGCTCGGGGACGTCCCCGAGTCGCGCCGGGAGTCCGACCGCATCCTCGACGCGATGCTGGGAGCCGGCCTTCCCGCCGCAGTTGCCTCGTTGCCGGACATCCAGGCGGAAGTGCTGGTCAGCGAGATACTGACGCTGCTCTCCGCCCACCCCGAGATACGGGATCCACGGCTGACCGCCCTGGTGGCGCACGACAGTCGGCACCAGGGGCGGATGGCCGAGTCCCTGCTGGCGTATCTGAATGCCTTCGGTGACGTCCGGGAAGCCGCGACTCAGCTGCATGTGCACCCCAACACGCTGCGCTACCGCCTTCGCCGGGCCGAGGAGCTGACGGGTCTCGATCTGAGCCGTCCCGACCAGCGCCTGCTGGCCATGCTCCAGCTGCGGCTTCCGCCGACCACCTGACGCCGCCTGCGCATTGTCCGGTCGTACAGGCATTGCGGGCGAGTTTGTTCAGCATTCACAAACACGTCGGCCCATGGCCCCTCATAAGCTTGCGCAAATCCATTTCCCCACGTGACACGGCTCACCCTCCCACGAGGAGGCGGAGCGCGACGCTCCATGCCGTGACCGCTTTCCCGGGGCCACCACTCCCCGCCAGGCCCTCCCAACCACTCAAATGGATGTCGACATGACTACACGTCCCCCTGGTTCTCTGGCACCTGACACTGCCCCGCCCGCAGATGGCCCGCCTCCGGGGCAGGAAGGTCTGCGGGCCGGTCTCAAGAACCGCCATCTGTCGATGATCGCCATCGGCGGGGTCATCGGTGCCGGTCTCTTCGTGGGTTCGGCCTCCGGTATCGCCGCAGCCGGACCCGGCATCCTCGTGTCATACGTACTGGTCGGCGCGCTGGTCGTCTTCGTGATGCGCATGCTCGGCGAGATGGCCGCCGCGAATCCGTCCTCCGGCTCCTTCTCCGCGTATGCGGACCGGGCGCTGGGCCGCTGGGCCGGGTTCTCGATCGGCTGGCTGTACTGGTTCTTCTGGGTCGTCGTGCTCGCCGTGGAGGCGACCGCGGGTGCCGTGATCCTGGAAGGGTGGGTGCCGGCCGTACCGCAATGGGCCTGGGCGCTGATCGTGATGGTGGTACTCACGGCCACGAACCTGGCCTCGGTCGGCTCCTTCGGCGAGTTCGAGTTCTGGTTCGCGGGCATCAAGGTCGTCGCGATCTCGGGCTTCATCGTCCTCGGCGGCCTGGCGATCTTCGGTGTGCTGCCCGGCTCCGACCACGCCGCGACCGGCTTCGACAATCTCACCGAGCACGGCGGCTTCCTGCCGAACGGTTCCGGAGCGATCCTCACCGGCATCCTTCTGGTCGTCTTCTCCTTCATGGGCAGCGAGATCGTCACCCTTGCCGCCGGGGAGTCCCCGGATGCCCGGCGGGCGGTCGCCAAGGCCACCAGGAGCGTCATCTGGCGGGTCGGGGTCTTCTACGTCGGTTCGATCCTGGTCGTGGTCTCGCTCTTGCCGTGGAACGACCCCGCGATCAAGAAGGATGGCTCGTACGTGGCGGCGCTCGACTCGATCGGCATCCCTCACGCCGGGCAGATCATGAACTTCATCGTGCTGACCGCCGTGCTGTCCTGTCTCAACTCGGGCCTCTACACCGCTTCTCGCATGGCCTTCTCCCTCGGCCAGCGGGGCGACGCGCCGCGGTCCTTCGTCCGTACGAACACCCGCGGCGTACCGCAGACCGCGATCCTGGCCTCGGTGGCCTTCGGCTTCGTCGCCGTCGCCTTCAACTATCTGTGGCCGGAGACCGTCTTCCAGTTCCTGCTGAACTCCTCCGGCGCCGTCGCACTCTTCGTGTGGCTGGTCATCTGCTTCTCGCAACTGCGGATGCGGGGGATCATCCTGCGCGAGGACCCGGAGAAACTCGTCGTGCGGATGTGGCTCTTCCCGTATCTGACGTGGGCGACGATCGGGATGATCTCGTTCGTGCTCCTCTACATGCTCACCGACGACAGCGAGGGCGGTGGCCGCAGCCAGGTCCTGCTCTCCGTACTCGTCGCCGTCCTGGTGGTCGCGATCTCACTGGTCCGGGAGCGGAACCGGCGCAACGGAACCCAGGGGTCCGTCGCGCCCAAATAGCCACCGCACACGCAGGGCGTCGGCGCCGTGGTGCAGAGGGCCGATCTCGCGGCCCAGGGAGCCTCTCCCTGGGCCGCCGCCCGTTTCTGAGGGGAGAAAGACGGCCGGCCGCGTCGGTTCGCAGTGCCGGAATGCGCGGCGGGTGAGAGGCAGCAACCGGTCGGGTAAAGCGAGGCGAGCTCGCAGACAGCAGCACCGACTGGCCCGGTGCCAGGTCACCACCGGCCCCGTACCGCGGCGGACAGTCCGCAGCAGCCGCCGGCCCTCGTCGTCACGGCCGCCGGCCGCCCGGGACAGGACCCGCGCGGTGCGTCTTCGGTAACGCCTCCCTGTCACAGATCGGGGAGCCATCCGGTCAAGGAGGTGGACAACCGGAGCAACGGAGACAGCGGGATCATGCATGCATCTTGAGACGTCCGCCACGGAAAGCACTCTGGACGACGCCGTTTCTGTCTTCGTAGGGCTCCGCCGACGGCTCTTCGGCATCGCGTACCGCGTGCTGGGGAGCGCGGTCGAGGCCGAGGACGTGGTGCAGGAAGTCTGGATGCGCTGGCAGAAGACCGACCGCTCGGTGGTGGTCAGCCCGGTGGCGTTCCTGTCGAGCACCACCACCCGGCTGGCCGTCAACGTCGCCCAGTCCGCCCGGGTGCGCCGCGAAACCTACATCGGGCCGTGGCTGCCCGAGCCCGTCGACACGAGCAACGATCCCGAGGTGGGTGCCGAACGGGCCGAGGCGCTGGAGTTCGCGCTGCTCCTCGTGCTGGAGAAGCTGAACCCCACCGAGCGGGCCGCGTACGTCCTGAGGGAGGCGTTCGACTACGCCTACGCCGACATCGCGGACATCCTTCGGCTCAGCGTCGTCAACGTCCGCAAGATCGTGAGCCGGGCCCGCAGACATCTCGCGGCCGACCAGCGGGAGAGCGTGGACACGGCGGCGCATCGACAGCTCCTCGACGCCTTCGTCTCGGCGGCACGGAACGGGGACGTCGCCTCCCTGGAGTCGCTCCTGACGCCGGACGCCGTGAGCCTGTCCGACGGCAACGGCATCCGGGGCGCCGCGCGCGTCCCCGTGCTCGGCCGCGCGCGGGTGGCGAACCTGGCGACGGCCACGCGGCGGTTCTGGAGTGGGGTGGACGTCCGCCATGTCGAGGCCAACGGGCGGGACGGGATACTGCTCTACCGGGACGGCCGGCCGACGACGTTCATGACGGTGGCCGCCTCGCCCGCGGGCATTCACCAGCTGATGTGGGTGTTCAACCCGAGCAAGATCGCCGCGTTCCTCGGCTCGCGCTCTCGCGTTCAGGGCTGAGCGGTGCCGGGGCGGTTCCAGGTGCCTAGCTTGTCGGGGTTGAGGGTGACCCAGACCTGTACGACGTGCGGGCCGGCGACGTCGAGGCTGATGACCGCGGCCACCTGACTGCCGTAGCGCACCACGAGGCCGGTCCGGCCGTTGACCGGATGGGTGTACAGGGTGGTCCGTGGATGCCGGGCCAGCAGGGTCAGCAGGCTTCGGGCCACCTGGCTGTTGCCGTGCACCGGCCTGACCGGCGTGCGCACCTTGCCGCCACCGTCGAAGAACGCCGTCGCGTCGGCTGCCAGAAGGGACGCCAGCAGCGCCTCGTCCTCCGACACACAGGCCCGACGCACCGCGCGGGCCACCTCGTCGTGCCGCTCGGTCGGCGTCGGCCGCGCGCGCCGTGCCCGCAGACTGCGGCGGGCCCGGTCGGCCGGCTCGACGCACTGCGGCTCGGTCCGACTGACGATGCCGGCGATCGCGTTCGGCGACATCCCGAACACGTCGTTGAGGACGAACGCCGCCCGCTCGGCCGGGTACAGGGAGACCAGCGCGTCCAGCAGAACCGCGCTGATCTCCTCCGCCGGCATGCCCTGCCGCACCGCGCCGCCGGTCCCCGCCTGCGCGGCCCGTGCCCGGGCCCGGCCCGGCAGAGCGAGCCGGGACAGAGAGATGCCCCCGGCGACCTTCGCCAGCCAGGACCGCGGCGCCGTGATCCGGGCCCGCTCTGCCTCCGGCAGCTCGAACCACCGTCGATAGGTCGCGTCCACGACGCCCTCGGCCTCACGGCCGCTGCCCAGCATCCAGTACGCGACATCCAGCAGATGCCGCCGTTCATCGAGCAGCTCCGTGATGGGCACCGCGTCGTCCGCACCGGCCATACCGCACCCTCCTTCTCCTACCAGGGAGACCGGACAGGTGCAGACCTTGTGACGCGGCAGCGGCGGCCGGCCACGCGCCGGCCACGCGGACCACGGGGTCGCCTACGGCATCCCAAGGGCGCGGTCGCCCGCCTCACGGCGTGATGTTGGTCCGGGCCGCCTTTCAGGCCGCCGACCCACCGAGCGGAGGAGCCGGTCGTGAACGCGTATCTGGTCGAAGCCGTGCAGGAACCGGACCCGGCGGTCTCGACGGCCGCAGCTCCGGCCATGGGAGTACCTGACGAGGCGACGGTGCTGTTCGTCCAGGCCAGGCCCGGACTGCTCAAGATCGCCAGTCGGATCGTCGGAGACGCCGGGGAGGCGGAGGACGTCCTCCAGAAGGCCTGGCTCCGGTGGCAGCGAACGGACCGCACGGTCGTCCTGAACCCATCGGCGCTGCTCAGGACGACAACCGTCCGGCTGGCCCTCAACCTTGTCCAGTCCGCCTGGAAACGCCGCCGAACGAGCGGAGAAGGCCCGGGCCGCGCTCAAGGAGTGGAACGGCTACGCGCCGACCGCCGCCGAGGAACACGACCTGGACAGCGAGCTGGACCGGCGTCTGGCCCAGGTGACGAGCCGGTGAGCGATGCTGTGCACATCGTCCTGGACGACACCGCGATGGCCGCAGCCGGCCAGGGTAACGTCCTCGCTTCCCGTCTGATCCACCGTGCCCACGCCGAACCGGGCTGGTTCCTGTACGCCCCGGCATGCGCGTTAGTAGAAGCCGATCGCGCCCGGCCCGGCACAGCCGAGCACCTGGCATCCCTTCCCGGCATCACCGTCCTCGATCTGGACCTGGCCGCCGCCCTCGTTATCGCGCGGCAGAACACGTGGGCGGCGGCGCACAGCCACTACACGGCGCAGCCCACCCCGGACCGTCCCGACGGCGCGATCATCGCCACCACCGCGCCGCACCGGTGGGCAGGAGAGCCGGTCCGCGTGCTGGACCTCACCCCCTGACCAGGCCAGCAGAGGAATGCGCCCCCCTGATCCGGTGGGGCCGCGTTGCTTCACCGGGTCGCGCGTAGGTACTCGCGCCGGGCGGTGACGAGTCCGCGCCACCGCGCGCGGGTGGCCTGTTCGCTGTCCAGCCATTGCGGCGGGGCATGGTCGGCAGGTAGTGGGAAGTCGGCCATGAAGTGGGCGATGTCGGTGTAGTAGGCGTAATTGCCGGATTGGGTGAGACGGCGCAGTCGGGCAATGCCCACCTCTAGTTCGTCGTGGGAGCCTCGTACGGCGTGGTGGAAGCACACGGCCAGATCGAGAGTGGTTTCCACGGAAGCGAGTCCAGCGATGCTGATTTCGGAGCGCAGGAGTGCGGCGCGGTCTACCCAGTCACCGCTCTGGCCGGCGTCCCGTACGAGGGCGGCGATCTGGGCGTTGATACGGGAGGCACGGATGTTGACTCCGGCCAGGAGTTGTTCTGCGAGCTGGAGTTCGTTGTCGGCCTGGTCCGGATTGGTGAACGCGAGGGCGAGGGCGCGCATCGCCTGAGCGGTGGCGGCCTCTCCCGCTACCGAGTGCTGTTCCGCTTCGATACGGCCCAGCTGGTAGGCGGCTGCTGCCTGCACCATGTCGCCCTGTACCCACCACACTTCAGCGAAGACCCGGTGGCGCCGGCCCTCCCACCCGAGCGTCTCGGCGACTTCGAGGGCGGTGGGGAAGTCGCCGGCGAGGCGGGCCAGGTGGGCGAGGCCGCGCCGTGCAGCGGGGCCGAGGCGGCCGCCGCCGTCGATGACTTGCTGCATGCCTTGGCGGGAGGCGTCGTTGTGTCCGAGGTCGCGGTGAGCCTTGGCCAGGTAGTAGACGGCCATGTCGTGAAGGTCGGCGGGGAGCAGGCGGGCGGTGATGACGGCGGTGAGCCGGTCGACGGTGTGCTGGCGGTGCTCGTGCTGGCGGCGGGCCAGTGAGCTGAGGGTTTCGACCAGGGCGTCGGAGGGTGTTTGCAGAGAGGCTCCGTCTGTCCCTTGCCGGGCGGGTGGGGCGAGCGGCTCCCAGACAGAGTCGCTGATGTAGGCCCAGGTTGCATCGGCAAGCCAGTCGAGGTCGAGACGGAAATCTCGGGCAATGGCCAGGCCCTGGCGCAGGCAGCCGACCAGAAGCAGCCGACCGGGTCCGGTGCCTTGGGCCCACTGTTCTCCGAGTGCAGCGAAGGCCCGCTGGGCGGCCTGAGCCCAGTCCTGGGGTGACCAGCGGTCGTCCGTCGCGTCGTCCGCGCCGCGGATGGTGGAGCGGATCAGGTCGTGGAGGTGATAGCGCCAGAGGCTGAAGGGGTTCTCCCGGACGAAGGGCCGCTCCACCAGACGAAGAGCGGGCGCCTGCTGGGTCATGCCCGCGGCCCGGGTCGCGAGGTCCAGGTCGAAGGCGTCAAGGAGGCTGACCGATCGCAGGACGTGCCGTTCCTCGGGCGTGAGGTCGGACAGGGTGCGGGAAATCAGGGCCGGGAAATCGTGGTCGAAGTCGGCCGGGACAAGGGGCCGGCCTGTCCGTCGGATCTCCAAAAAACGCATGACCGACAGGTCCAGATACAGCGGCAGGCCGTGCGAGCGGGCGGTGATGACTTGCCGGATGGGCTCAATAATGAGGGGCTGGCTGTTACGGGTGAGGCGGCGGGCGAGGTAGTCGTCGCAGTCCTCGGGGGAGAAGTCGCCGATCGGCACCTGCCGTACGCCGGCCCGGGCGGGGGTGCGGGTGGCTGGCGCGGCGGTGTGGGCGAGGCCGGGCCAGGCGGCGGGGCCGGTGTAGTCGAGCTGGCCCTGCAGGGCGGGGTCGGCCCACTGTAGGCGTGAGCGGCCGGTGATGATCCAGAAGGCGTTGGGCAGCAGCCACACCGTGCGCTGGATCAGGCGCTCCAGGTCGCGGCGGGTGCGGTCGCCGATGTCCTCGAACGTGTCGAGCAGGACGACCGGCACGACCCGCTTTCCGTCGGGGAGTTGGGCGAGCTCCCACGCCAGCAGGTGGGGGTAGAAGGACAAGGCGTCCAGGTCGGGTTCGGCCTCCAGCAAGTCCGCCAGCCGATCGCACCCGGCCAGCGACCGTACGGTCTGGCGGCGTTCGCGCAGCGCGCCGACCAGGGCGCCGGTGAGGGCGCCGACGGCCGAGCCGATGGTGCCGGGCAGCAGGAGCGCCTGGGCGACGTCGGCGAGCGCGGACTGCATCTGCTGCGGCAGTGCCTGCCCGAACCGGGAGCCGAGACCTGCGCGGCGCAGGTACTCCTCCAGCGGTTCGCCGGGGTGGTTGGCCTCCCAGTAGCGGCGCAGCGCCAGGTCGAATGCGGGAAGCGGGCGGCCGATCCGGGTGAGGGCGGCCCGGATGGTCAGCACGATCTGCTCGAAGTCGGTGCCGGCGGAGCGGGCGAGGTCGATGCGTACGGGCAGGATCCGGTCGGCCGGCCATCCCGGCTCACCCCACTGAGAGGGACGCCGTCCGGCGTCGGTGAGCGCCGCCTCCAGCATCCTGGACAGGGTCGTCTTGCCGATGCCGCCCACTCCGTGGAAGACGAGGATGTGGTTGCGGGGAGCCTCGAGGTCCTCGGCGTCGAAGCCGGGGGAGGCGATGTGCTGGAGGTGCTCGGTGAGCGCGGCCGCGACCGTCTCCCACTGCGAGGCGCGGTTCGTGAAGGCCTCCGCGGCCTGCACGCTGCGGTCGTTCGTACTGAACAGGGCCCTGAGATCCCGGCCTGTCACGTCCACCCCCGAAAGATGATCACCAGCAGGGTCAACCTATGCCCGTATGAAGGGGTTTGAGGAGTCCCTGCTGCCGCTGCGGCGGCCACGTTGCGCAGCAGTTATGCACTATCTGGACACATGGAGCCGAACGAAATCTTCCGTCCCATGTGGCATGTACAGTCCAGGATCCGTCGTTGTTGCTCACCAGGTGACGACAGCAATTCGGTATGCCAAGGGAGACTCTGTGCCGTTACCCAGCCCCCGGAGAACCCCGTCCGGGAGAAGACTCGTAACCCGATATTCGCTCGTTGCCGCGCTCGCCGCCACCGCCGCCTTCGCGGGGAGCACCGCATCGGCAGATCCTGCGCCGCCGGGAGCATCGAAGGTCAAACCCGAAGCGACCCTGTCAGTGAAAGACGTCCGCTCGCCCAAACACGTCATCACGTGCGCGCTGTTCGCGAACAAGCCCAACTACAGCGGCGGCAAAATCACCGCCACGGGCGGAATCAGCGGCTGCGTTCCGAATGCTCCGGACGCTTGCGCAAGTGAGGTCGACCTGGAGCTCTACCTCCCAGGGCCGGACCAGTGGACGACTGCTGCCGCGAGCTCCCGGCAGCACAAGTGCCCGCCGCCAGCACGGTCGACCAAGGCAACGCTGAGCTGTGACTCAACTTCGACCACGTACATCTATCGCACGAAGACGCTCGCGACGATCGTCCATGAAGGCACCGACAGCAACACCTCGACCAGCAGGACACTCCACGTGAAGTGCCTCTGACAGAAGCACCTTTGGTGCGGGCAGAATGATGGATGGCCTGCCCGCACCAGCCACGGGAGAGGACCCCGATGACGGCTGATCCGATCACCGCAGCAGACCGACTCGCCGGCGAGTTGATACAGGATCGCCCGACCGACTCCGTCTTCACCCGTCGGCTCGGCCAGCGCCTGCATGCCTGGGACGTCGATCAGGACGCGTTTCTCGCCCAAGTGGAGAGCGTCGTCCTCGCGGCACTGATCGCCACTGCCGCTGAGCCGGCCGCCAGCTCGCCCGGAACCTGGTGCCCGGCCGCGGCTGCCGTTCTGCGGCGGCAGCAGGATGCACAGATGTTCACCGCCCTGCCAGCATCCCTACCGGACCCGGTGAAGGCACGGATGAACCAACTGCGACTGCTGTCCACCGGCCTGACACCTGGCTCAAGCCTCCGATGGCTCAGGCTCTGTGACACCGCCTGCGAGTTCCTGGAACCTGCCGCACTGCGGCAGGAAGGCGGCGAGCCTCCCGCACCGAGCGGGTGAACGGCTCTACGGAGACCGAGAGGGGCCGTCACAGCACCGGGCTGGTCGGGCGAGCCGGGGGAAAATGGCAACTCCCAATCAAGATCAAATACCGAGGGGTTGCCATGACCGGCACACCAGACGAGCCCGACTTCTCCGGCCTGGAAGGCGGCGATGAACAAGCGGCCCAGGACGCCGTCCAGGAAGTGGTGAACTGGTACAACACCCAGATCATCGCCGAGCGCCGCGCACCCGCGCCCGACGAGGAGCGGATCGAGGAGCTGAAGGCCAGCCGCCAGACCGCGCTCGCCGACCAGGCGCAGCTGGCGACCGCCGACCCCGAAGAAGCCGAGCAGATCGCCGCCGTCTATGCGGCGCGGCTGAGGGAGCTCAACGAGTCGTAGCCCGGGGCTCGTCGTGGGATGGGCAGGGGCCAGACGGACGGGTGCGGCCGGTCGATGCGGGCCGGCTGTACCCGAGGCGGCATCAGGGGCCGGGCGAGAGCGGCGATCTCGTCCAGCTCGGCCCGGTGCTGCGGGAGCGCCCGGCGCAGCGCCTGGTGGAGGCGCAGGAACGCGGCAGCCTCCTGTTCGGTGTACGGGCGGAGCCGCTCGGCCGTCAGTGCCCACGACGCTCGTCCGGCGCCGCCGGCCTCATGGCGCACCAGGGCGTGGCCGTCCCGGCGGATCACGGTCACGGTCGCGATCTGCGGGTGCCGCTCAGCGACGTCGACGACGTCGGCGAGCGCCCGGTAGCAGGTGTCGTGCCCGGCGCGGGTGGTGAACCGGCCGGTGCCGCCGCGCTGCGCAGCGCCCGGGCGTAGCGCAGCGCGGTGGCGAGCCGGCTGTCGGCTTCCCGTACGGCCAGGACCACGAGTTCGACCGGATAGCCGGTGGTCGCAAACGGCAGCGCGCTGTCGAAGAACTCCTCCGCGCTGCCGGGGGCGGCCTCGATCAGGACGTCGCCGCGCCGCAGGCGCACGTACTGCTCAGCCTGAGCGAACCACGCCTTGTAGTCGGCTCGGATTGCTGCGCCGGCGCTGTGGGGATTGTCGCGCAGCAGCTGGTAGTAGTCGGGGTGCGAGGCCTTGAAGTCATCGCCGACCAGGCGGGTGGTGCCGGGCCGCATGGCGCGGCGGACCATCCTGGCGGCCAGGAGTTTGCCCGCTCCGGGCTGACCAATGACGTACACGGCGCGTGGGTCGTCCCGGGGAACGATGCGGTTCAGATACGACGGGGCGATCAGCTCGTCGAAGATCCAGCGGTGTTCGTCGGGTGAGAGCCGGTGGTAGTCGACGCCGGGCGCACGTCTGCGGGGCTGGGCGATGCGGCGGACCGGCTCGGACCAGGCGGCCGCGCGCTCGGTGTCCCGCTGCACGGCCAGGCGCCGGTCCTGGCTGACGAGTTCGCCGTGTACGCGCCGGTCCGTGCGGGTCAGCGCGCGGCGGAACGAGGCGGTCTCGGGCGCGGTCCACGGCCGTGACCGCTCTCGCTGCACCGCCCGCGCGGCAGCGGGCCGGCGCCGCCAACTGCCGTCGGGGTTGAGTTCGTTGGCGTGCACCAGAGTGCCGTCGCGTCGTACGACGGTGACGCGGTCGGCGAGCTGTTCGGCCTCGATGACGGCCAGGGTGTTCAGCAGATTCTTCGCGCAGCTGTCGTGGTTCTCCCAGGACACGTACCGGCCGCCGCCGACGGCGGCCTCGGCGAGGAAGCGGTCCACGATGCCCAGCTGGCTCAAGGCCTCCGAAGTGGCCACGGCGGCGACCTCGATCCGGTGGCCGGCCGCGCGGTAGGCGGTGGAGGAGGCGCGGAAGTCGTCCGGGTCGGCGAGCGCCGACTCCACCACGGCGTCGAAGCCCATCTCGCGGACGTGGGCTTCGACGGCGGCCTGCCACCGCGCGGTGTCGGGGCGAACCAGGGCTCCGGCCGTACGGACATCGGCCGCCAAAAGCGTGGGCGTATTGACGGTGCACCGGCTTGTACAGGTCCCGGCCGACCCGCACCGCGGAATCCTGTGCCGGTCCCTGGCTCCCGGAACCGCTGGACCCCGACGCCACCCCGGAAGCGGTGGCCGAGCGGCATGACGCGGTCGAGCGGGCGGTTCGCCTGCTGATGCAGACGCTGACGCCGACGCAACGTGCGGCGTACGTCCTGCGGGAGGGGTTCCGCTACCCGTACGACCGGATCGCCGGACTCCTGGGCATCGGCGTGGCCAACGCGAGGCAGCAGGTCTCGCGCGCCCAGGGACGTCTCACCACGAACCGCGGCCGGCAGCCCGTGGACGCGGTCGCTCACCGACGGCTCGTACAGGCCTTCCTCGCAGCCGCGCAGTCCGGTGACCTCGCGCCCCTGGAAACGGTCCTGTCGCCTTGTCGCTGAGAGCTGTCGTGGCCCCTGCCCATCCCGCGGGCAGGGGCCACTTCGTGCTGCTCACTACTGCTGCGCGAGCCAGTCCGACAGCTTGGTCTTCGCGATCTGCGCGTCCGGCCCCGGCAGGAGCGTGGTCTCCTGCAACACGGCACCGGAGTACGGGGCCTGCGGATCCGTGACGACCGTGCGCGGGTCGTTGTTGGCGGCGAGCGTCTTGCGGATCAGCTCGTCGAGCTGGAACACGTCGGGGCCCGCGACCTCCACCAGACCGTTGACCGGTGAGCCGACCGCGGTGCGGCCGACGGCCGCGGCCACGTCGTCGGAGTACATGGGCTGGAACTTCGCCGGGGCCAGCCGCACGGTGTCGCCGTCGGTCGAGATGTCCGCGATCCCCTTGATGAACTCGAAGAACTGGGTGGCGCGGACGATGGAGTAGGGCATGCCGGACTCCTTGATCAGGTCTTCCTGGGCCTGCTTGGCCCGGAAGTACCCGCTCTCCTGGAGGCGGTCGGTGCCGACCACGGACAGCGCCACGTGGTGTGTCACCCCCGCCTCGGCCTCCGCCTTGAGGAGGTTCGTCGTGGAGGTCCGGAAGAAGTTCATGACGGCGTCGTCCTCCCACGAGGGGGAGTTGGACACGTCGACCACGACCGACGCGCCCTCCAGGACCTCGGCGAGCCCTTCGCCCGTCAGGGTGTTGACGCCGGTGTTGGGCGCGGCCGCGACCGCCTCGTGCCCGTGCTCGTTGAGCTTGCCCACCAGCTTCGAGCCGATGAGCCCGGTTCCACCGATCACTACGACCTTCATGACGGATTCCTCTCGGAGAAGGATTTGGTCTGCACTAGGAGAGACAGGACAGGGGCTCCGCCTGTGACAGGTGCCTCGCGGAAACCCGATGAGCTTTCCCGCAGGCGCCCCACGCTGCCGTCAGGTCATTCGACGAGTTTCCCTTCGGTCGGGACGTCCGCCATCAGCGCGGAAATCTCGTCCGGAACATCCGGGATGCTCTCGCGGGTGACACCGGTCGCCGGGGACCACACGAGATTCACGCGCAGAGCGGGATCGAGGCCGGGGTAGTCGCTGCGGTTGTGGCAGCCGCGGCTCTCGCGGCGCTCCAATGCCGCTTCGAGGGTGGCCCGGGCCGCCAGGGCCGCGGACTTGAGGTCGAAGGCGTGCGCGAGGTCCTGGAAGCCGGCGATGTCCGGGTGGACACCGACGTCCGCCATCCGCTTCTCGATCACCGCGAGCTCCGCCAGCCCCGTACGCAGGCCCTCCTCGTCGCGCACGACGCCGGCGTGCTCGGTCATGGTGTTGCGGATGGCGCGTTGCAGGGCGCGGACGTTCTCCGGCCCGTCCGCCGCGAGCAGGTCGTCGATCTCGGCGCGGGCCTCGGCGACGGCCGACGCCGAGCGGTGCTGCACGGCCAGGGACTGCGTGTAGGCGGCGGCCGCCTGTCCCGTGATACGGCCGAAGACCAGCAGCTCGATGAGGCTGTTCCCGCCGAGGCGGTTGGCCCCGTGCAGCCCGCTCGACGCCTCCCCGATCGCGTACAGCCCCCGCACATCGGTGCTGTGGTCCTCGGGGCGCACCCACACACCGCCCATCGAGTAGTGCGCGGTGGGCGCGATCTCGATCGGTTCGCGGGTGATGTCCAGCATCTGGAGGTCGAGCATCGTCTGGTAGACGCGGGGGAGCCGGTTCATGATCGTCTGCCGGGGCAGATGGGAGACGTCGAGCCACACGCCGCCCTTGGGGGTGCCGCGCCCCTCCTTGATCTCCGTGTAGGAGGCGAGGGCCACCCGGTCACGGGTGGACAGCTCCATGCGGGCGGGGTCGTAGCGGGCCATGAACCGTTCCCCGAGGGCGTTGCGCAGGATGCCGCCCTCGCCGCGTGCGGCCTCGCTGACGAGGGTGCCGGCCGCGTTCTCCGGCTCGATGATCCCGGACGGGTGGAACTGCACCAGCTCGGCGTCCCGCAGCCGGGCCCCGGCCTCCACGGCCAGCCGGAAGGAGTCACCGGTGTTCTCGTCCCGCCGCGAGGACGTACGCCGCCAGATGCGCGTGTGGCCGCCCGCGGCGAGGATGACCGCGTCGGCGTGGATCAGACAGCGCCGCCCGCTCGCGAGGTCGAAGCCGTACGCCCCGAAGACGGCGCCGTTGTGCACCAGCAGCCGGGTGATGTAGACACCGTCGAGCACGGGGATGTCGAGTTGCTGGGCGCGCCGGATGAGCGTGCGCTGGATCTCCAGACCGGTGTAGTCGCCGGCGAAGGCGGTCCGCCGGAACGTGTGCGCGCCGAAGAACCGCTGGGAGATACGGCCGTCCTCCTCGCGTGCGAAGGCCATGCCGTAGCGCTCCAGGTCGTCGATGCCCCGGGCGGCGCCCTGGGTGACGATCTCCACGGTGCGGGGGTCGGCGAGCAGATAGCTCTCCTTGATCGTGTCCGCCGCGTGCTGCTGCCAGCTGTCCTCGGGATCCATCGTGGCCAGGGCCGCGTTGATGCCTCCGGCGGCCAGCGCCGTGTGGGCGTCCTCCTTGGGGCGCTTGCCGACCGCGAGGACGTCGACACCCGCCTCGGCCAGTTCGATGGCCGCGCGCAGACCGGCACCTCCGGTGCCGATCACCAGCACCATGGTGGAAAGACGTTGTTCGGTGAGAGCCACGGTGTACTCCGATCACGGGGTTGTCACTGAGTACGACCGGTTGATCGCCGGATCTGTGACAACGTCCGCTGCTGACGCCCTCTCATCCTGTGGCACGCCCGGCTGCGGCGCAGGGCGGGACGAAGGCGGTCGACGTGGTCGCGCGGTCGGTCCGTCAGGACGTCGGCGTGATCGGCGTCGGTGTCCCCTCCCATGCCATCCGCGCTTACGTGCACAGGGAGTCGGCCTTCTCCAGGAGCGGGGCGGGGTCGAGTTCCTCCTGGCGTGCCACCAGGCTCAGGGCGCCGTGGAAGCAGGCGGCGAAGCCGGCCGCGAACAACTGCTCGGGGTTGGTCCCCCGCCGTCCCCCGCCCAGTTCGGCGGGCACGCGGAGGTCGAGATCGAGGATCCCGTCGGCCGAGCGCGCCCGCCCCGAGGCGCGCCCGTGACCGGCCGGCCCGCCGCTGACCGTGACCCTGGTGGTGTAGACGGGGGGCGAAGGACTCGCCGGTGTAGTCCTTCTCGGTGGACAGTCAGGGAAGCCGGAACGGCTCCCTCATCGGGCGCCTCCCGCCCAGCCGTACGGCCGAGCCGATCACTTTACGGGCCGTGTGACCCCGGACGGACTCAGTCGGTCAGCGACGCCACGTACGGAGCCAGCTTGTCCGGACTCATGACCCACATGATGCGTTCGATACCCCGAGCCGAGACATCGACGCAGAGCAGGGCCACCGGGTTGCCCCCGGCCGTGACGAGGACGGCGGGCCTGCCGTTGGCCTCGACCCAGCGGACCTCCGTCGGAGGCCAGAACCGTGGGGCGAAGGCGGCGAGGTACTTGGCCACGCGCGGCCGCCCGACCACCGGGATCCTGGACGCCCCGCGCATCCCACCGCCGTCGGTGTAGCTGACCACGTCGTCCGTGAGGACGTCCTCCAGCACCGACAGGCTGCCGGTCCGGGCCGCGTCGAGGAACACCTCCAGCAGGCGCCGGTGAACGCCGTCGCCGACCGGCTGCCTTCGCTCCGCCGCCAGGTGCTTCCTGGCGCGGCTCACCAACTGGCGCGTGTGGGCCTCGTTCGTCTCCAGGATGTCCGCGATGCGCTGGTACGGGTAGTCGAAGGCCTCCCGCAGCACGTAGGCGGCCCGTTCCACGGGGTTGAGCTTCTCGAGGAGCAGGAGCACCGCCAGGTCCAGCGCCTCGGCCCGTTCGGCGCCCAGCTGCGGATCCGCACGGGTGTCGACCGGCTCCGGAAGCCAGGGGCCGGTGTACGACTCGCGCCGCATCCTGGCGGACTGGGCGAGGTTGATCGCCAGACGGGAGGTGACGGTCGCCAGGAACGCCGCCGGTTCCTTGATCCCCGCGCGGTCGGTGTTCTGCCACCGCACCCACGCCTCCTGGACGATGTCCTCGGCCTCCACCGCACTGCCCAGGATCCGGTACGCGATGCCGAACAGCTGAGGGCGAGCCGCCATGAACTGCCCTGCTGCCCGGTCGAGGGAGCCCGTGTCGTCCTCGGCGCGCATGAATGTCCTCCAGCCCTGGACGACCAGGCTACAAGCGGGTACGGCGGGATCGCCGCCCGAGGGGCGCAGGGGCCGGAGACCCCCGGCCGCCGGCGTTGGTAGCGTCGACCCTGCGCCGTGGCCGTCGGTGCGGTGTGGACCCCGACCGAGAGAGAACTGATGTCCCCGACCATTCGCAGGGCCGTGATTCCCGCAGCCGGGCTCGGCTCCCGGCTGCTGCCGCTGACGAAGGCGACGCCGAAGGAGATGCTGCCGGTCGGTGACAAGCCGGTCATCGAGCACACCGTGCGCGAGCTGGTGGACTCCGGCATCACCGACATCACCATCGTGGTCTCCGGCGGCAAGAGCCTCATCCAGGACCACTTCCGGCCCAACCCCGCCCTCGTCGACCAGCTGCGGGCCGATGGCAAGACGGCCTACGCCGACGCCGTGGAGGAGGTCGCGGAGCTGGCCCGCAAGGGCCACATCACCTATCTCGACCAGTACGGCCCGTACGGCAACGGCACCCCGGTGCTGAACGCCGCCCGCTCCTTCGGCGACGAGCCGGTCCTGGTGCTGTGGCCCGACGACGTCTTCGTGGCCGAGGTCCCGCGCGCCCAGCAGCTGATCCGCGCCTACGAGCAGACCGGCTGCCCGGTGCTGGCCCTTCTGCCGATGGACCCCACCGAGTCCCAGCGCTACGGCGTGCCCATCGTCAAGGAGGACCTCGGGGACGGCCAGCTGCGTATCACCGGTCTGGTCGAGAAGCCCGAGCCCTCCGCCGCCCCGTCGTCGTACGCGGCGATCGGGGGCTATGTCGTCACCCCCGGCATCATCGACGAACTGCGCGAGCAGACCCGCCGCTGGTACGAGCACCGGACCGGCGAGGTCTATCTGACCGACGCCATCAACGCCTACGCCGCCACCCGCGCCGTGTACGGGCAGGTCATCAAGGGCCGCTGGTACGACACCGGCAACCCGGCCGACTACCTGGTCGCCCAGATGGCGTCCGCCCTCGCCCACCCGGAGTACGGCCCCCTGCTGCGCGGCCTGGTCGCCGGCCTCGACGACGACCAGGCGGCGACCTCATAGCGATCCGCGGCCTCAGGGCGCGCCGAGGCTTCAGGGCGCGCCGAGGCTTCAGGGCGCGCCGAGGCGTCAGGACGCCGGGTGATCGTCGGCCGGGGTGATCGCGGTCGCTCCCTGCCGGGCGCGGATCAGCGCGATCACGGTGCCGGCCGTGCGGTCGAGGTGACTGCGGCCGTCCGGCAGCCGTTCCTCCGGGCTGATGTAGCTGTGCGGGCCGAGATGCGTGGCGGGGTCCAGCCGGTGCACGGTGATCTTCCCGGCGCTGCGGGCACGGTTCCATCCGCTGCGGCGCAGCAGCCGCCAGCGCTGCGGGAAGATCCAGGTGCCGACCCGCTCGATCCGGTCGTACGCGCTGGTGAGCTGGTGCACCTGCTCGGCATGGGTGAGGTCGTTGGCGCCGTTGTGGAACCCGCCGAGCGTGATCACCACGACCGGGCAGCGCAACCGGGTGTGCAGCTCGTGCACCGCTCCCGTGGCGACCTGGGCGCCGCCGCTGTAGCTGAGCAGCACCACGGGGATGCCGCTGTCGGGCCGGTAGCCGGCCAGCTCCAGCTGGGTGGCGATCTGGGAGCCGACGGCCCGGTTGTACAGGGGGCGGTAGCGGTGGTCGGCGGCCACGAAGACCTGCATGACGTTGTGCAGGAACAGCAGCAGCCCGATGTGCCGGCGCAGCCACGCCCACACCGGCCGGTCCGCGAGCGGGTCGGCCAGCGGCGAGTAGGGCTGCACCTGCCCCAGCACCCGTAGCTCCGGCGCCCCGGCGATCACGGCCTTCACCAGCTGACCGCCGTCCCGGGTGTCCCGGACCCGGCGCTTGCCGATGCCGTCGAGATAGACCAGGTAGGCGCCCGGGGGCCGGTCGGCGGCCGCGCCCCGGGCGTAGGGCACGCCCTCGGGGAGCGCGGTGGTGGGGGACCGGAAGCCGGCGCCGTAGGCCAGCACCTCGTAGCGGGCCAGCAGACCTTCGGCGAGCAGGACCGGCCCGAGCACACAGGCCCAGAACAGGAAGTCGTTCATGCGATCGGCTCCGGTGTCCGGGGCGCGCTGATCCTCACGACCAGGCGCCGAACGGCTCCGACGGTGACCCCGAGTCCGACGCCGGCCACGGCCACGCACCCGGCGGCGCCCCACCAGCCGAGCTCGGTCGCGTCCGCCAGCGGCTCGGCCAGGCTCGCCCCGACCCCGACGAAGAGCAGCAGGTGGAGCAGCGGCCCGAGCAGCGGGAACGCGAGGACGGCGGCGAGCACCAGCGGCGCGACCAGGCCCGGTGTCCACTCCAGTGCGTCGCCCTGGGGTGCGGACACCAGCAACTCGGCCAAAGTCCACGCCGTCAGCGGCCACAGCGCCAGCACGGCGGCCTCGACGAGCCCGGCAGCCAGCAGCAGTCCCGGCACGAGCCGCCGTGACATGCCGGGCCGGCGCGCCAGCAGCGGCAGGATGCGCCCGGCGGCCTCGGACAGCCCGGCGAACAGCAGCAGGACGACGACGAGTGACATCGCTCAGCCCCGCCGCGACGGATCGACGGCGACCTCTGCCGGACGGACCGGACCGGCCGCCCGCACGTACCGCTCGAGCTCGTCGGCGGCCCGCCGGTATCCGCCCGCGTCGTGCTGGGCGGCCTTCAGGGTGGCGGCGGCCGTCCGGAAGCCGGGCTCGTGCAGCAGACGCCGGGCGAGGGCACGCACGGAGCCCTTCGCGACGTCCTCGGTCCTGAGGGACAGACCGACGCCGAGCTCGACGACGCGGGCGGCGGTCATCGGCTGGTCGGCGCCCTGCGGGACCACCAGCATCGGAACCCCCGCGTGCATGGCCTCGTTCACACTGTTCATCCCGCCATGGGTGACGAACAGCGCCGCGTGGGCCAGCACTTCGAGTTGCGGGACGAACCGCAGGGGAAGCACGTTCGCCGGCAACGGACCCAGCGCGTCCGGGTCCGTCTGCCCGGTCGAGACGATCACGGTGCCGCCCAGCGGGGCGAGCCCGCCGGCGAACGTCCGCAGCAGCCGCGGGTCGGCGCCGAACACCGTTCCCAGCGAGGCGTACAGCACCGGGTCGCGGAGCCGGCCGGCCTCGAACGACGGGTCGGCCGGCCGGGCGCCGATGCTCGGGCCGACGAAACGGTAGGTCTCGTCGAAGTCATCGACGGCCGGCTGGAACGCCCGTGAGGTGTAGACCAGGTTGAGCGGCCGGCGGATGTTCAGCAGGTCGACCAGGGGCAGGCCCCGCGCGTCGAAGCGGCGGTGCAGCTCCCGGCGGGAGCGGACGTATCCCCGTACGCTGCGAGGCTGAGCCCACGCCCCGGCCAACAGGTCCCACGAAGCGCCGGTGGGGCTGGGGACGTGCCGGCCGAAGGCGAACGTGGTGAACGACGAGGCCGCCGGCACACCGAGCTCACGGGCGGCCACCGCGCCCCACAGACAGGAACTGTCGTGGACGATCAGGTCGGGCCGGTCCCGGCGCAGGTCGTCGAGCACGGTCGGCAGCAGCCGGACGGTGGTGCTCGCGAGCGACTCCAGCAGCGTGACCGGTGTCGGCGGATCGGGGAGCGGCTGCTCGCCCCCGGGGTAGAGCCGCACGGTCGCGCCGGTGGCCTCGATCTCCGCCCGGAACGCGGGCGAGGTGTGGTACGTGACCGTGTGGCCGCGCCGGACGAGCTCGGCCACGACCGGCAGCGTCGGGTTGACGTGCCCGTGCATGCCGATGTTGAGGAACGCGATGGTACTCACAGGCCGGCCTCCAGTACGGAAGGAGAAGTCGACGTCCCGTCCGGACCGGGGGACGTCGCCGAAGGGCCGTCGACCCGGTACAGGCCCGGCCAACTGATGCGCAGCCCGTCCAGGAAGCGCCCCGCCGTCCGGGAGGCGGTGCTGATCATCCGCCGGGAATGACCGAAGTCCCACGGGGCGGGCCAGGCGTCGATGCCGGTGGGGAGCACCACGGTCGGGATGTGCTGGGCCACCTCGTGCAGGTCACGCTCGATCTGATGGCGCAGCAACAGCATTCCGGCGCGAGCGGCTGTCGCACCGGCACTGCGGCGCGGACCATGGGGACGGGGCGGCGAGCTCTCCGGCCCGCTCGCCACCACCACGCTCGCCGCAACGGCCCGCAAGGCGGCCAGGACCGGTACGTACGCGATCACCCCGCCGTCGACGAGCGTGCGGCCCGCACGGTCCACCGGGGGCAGCATCCCGGGAACGGCCGCGCCGGCCGGCAGCGCCGACTCGAGGTCGCCGTGGTCGAGGAGGGCCGCGGCGCCGGTGTCCAGGTTCATGGCCACCGCGGTGAACGGGACCGTCAACTCCTCGATCCGCGACGGCAGTTCGGCCCGGGCGATCAGCCGGTGCAGTCCGCGGTCGGTGAAGGCACTGGCCCGTGAGGTCACGTAGCCGAGCGGGTACACCTCGCGCCGACGCAGCTGGGTCCACACGTGGTCCAGCCATGGCGCGGCGCGGTCGGGGTGGGCGGCCGCGATGGCGCCGTTGAGGACACCCACCGAGGTCCCGATGATCATGTCCGGTCTGAATCCGCGCTCCTCCAGCGCGTATCCGACCCCCACATGCGCCGCTGCGACCACCCCGCCGGCGCCCACGACGACGGCGACGGGACGGGGGAGGGAGTGCAACCCTGTCGCCATGATCCACCTGCCGGGTCAGCCGAACTGGCCGGGCTGGTAGTCCCCGGCGGGCTGCTGGTTGATGACGTTGATGCGGTTGTAGGCGTTGATGACGGCGAGCAGGGAGATCAGCGCCACGAGCTGGTCCTCGTCGAAGTACTTGGCGGCGTTCTGCCAGGCCTCGTCGGTGACACCGCCCGCGGCATCGGCGATACGGGTGCCCTGCTCGGCCACCTCCAGCGCGGCGCGCTCGGCCTCCGTGAAGACCTTGGCCTCCCGCCAGGCCGCGACGAGGTGGAGGCGCTGTGCGGCCTCCCCGGCCTGGGCCGCGTCCTTGGTGTGCATGTCGGTGCAGAAGCCGCAGCCGTTGATCTGGCTCGCGCGTATCTTCACCAGTTCCTGGACCGTTTCCGGCAGCGTGGAGTCCGAGACCAGCTTGCCGGCCGTGTTGATGTGCCTGAGCACCTTGCCTGCCAGGGGGTGGCCGAAGTAGTCGAGACGCGGTTCCACGGTGATCTCCTTGTCTGTGAGCGGGATACACCCAACTGACCGGGCGGACCCGCGATCTGTGACAGGAGGTCGCGTGTGAAGTGGGTCTCAGGAGTGGTGCGCACTCGCCGCAACCCCGAGCCCGATCCAACTGGTCGTTGAAGCAGGGGAGTTGACCGATCACGGCAGTCCGGGTGCCGTACCGCCCCGCGCTGCGGGCGCTGTTCGCGCGGCGTCCAAGGAGTCCGGGAATGATGAAGCAGGTGCCTATGTCGCCTTCTGGTAAAAGATGCGTCTTTTGTGGCCATATGGTGATCTGGGTTGTGGAGGCTATGGCTGACCCCAGAGGAGATGGTGATATGCCTTCCGTTGACAAGGCGATCGAAGAGATCACCCACGTCCGGACCGACCTGGAAGCGGCACTTGACCCCGCCGAGCCCGACGGTGTCTTCCGTGACAGCCGGGAGTGCGCCGCCCTGGCGCTGCTCTCCGCGGACACGAAGCTGCTGCTGTCCCCGCCGACCCCCCGCCCCAAGAAGGGCTAAGCGGACCGAACGGGAGCAGTGAATGGAGCAGTCAGGCACTTCGGCCCTCTTGCAGGGCGCGGTGCAGGACCTTGCGACCGACGTGGTCTCCGCCCTGCGGGGTGGAGACCACGTGCGCATGTCCGGCACAGCCGCGGCGGACGACCCTGAGGGCAGCTTCGCCCTCGCGGCCGTACGCGTGTTGGGAGCAGACCTTCTGCTGCCGCACGTCCTCTTCCCGACTCCGCCCGCCCCGGGAGCACTTACCGCGTTCCGGAACACGGTGGAGGCCTTTCCGCCGCGCGCCGACGCGGCACCCGCCGTCAGGTGGAGCCACTGGGCGATGAGACGCACCCTGGTGCGCCTCGACCCGGCCCTGGCCGGCCCACCCGGCGCGGACGAGCTCACGGAACCCGACGCCGCCTGGCTCGAGGAGGCGACCTGGCAGGTTCTGACCCACCAACTCGCCGTCCTGGCCCCCCTCGCGGTGCCCGGGGACGACTGCGCGGTCGCCCGCGCCGCCCGGCGCAGGCCGGTCGACGTGGCCCGCGGCTTCGTACGGGCGGTGCGCCGCAGGGACTGGCAGCAGGCGGCCGGCGCGGGACGCTGGCTGACCCTGATCGAAGGGGTCCCGCAGACCCTCGGCCTCGAAGCGGGGCTGGACTTCGTGGAACTGATGGGCGGCAACGACCCGAGGGTCGCCCTCCAGGTACAGGCGGCGCGCGTCATGCGGGCGGCCGGAGCCCTCGTATGACGGCCATGGACGTCGGCGGGATCCGGGATGCCGGAATCGCCGCGTTCGCCTGGCTCTCCGCGCACCGTGAGGACTTCGCGCTCGGCGAGGACGCGCTCACCGCGGACGGCCAGGTGGACGCCACCTGGAAACCTCTCGGGGAACTCGCCCAGACCTGTGCGAGCGTTCGTGCGCACAGCCCGCCGTGGGACCCGCTGCACGCGTGTGCCGCGGACCTGCTGCGGTTCGCCTGGCAGCAGACGGGCCGGGGCGAACTGTTCCGCCACCTCCAGCGGTTGGAGCCCTTCGCGACCTACCCGCTGGAGATCTACTCCGTCTTCGCGTCGGCCGGACTGCGGCATCCCGGATACGAGGCGGCCGCCGCGACGACGGCCCGCACGCGGGGCTGGCGGCTCACCGAGCAGGACCCGACCCGCCGGCTGGGGGTGCTGAAGGCCGAGCGGCGCAGCGGCATCCACCGGCCGGAGCAGGACGAACCGACGCTGCGGCGCACCTGGCTGGGCGGCCTGCCGGAACCCTGGACGTTCGAGCGCTCCTCGGGGTACGCACTCACCCACGTCGTCTTCCACCTCACCGACTGGGGCCGCACCCCCGAGGGCGTCCCCGCCGACCTGGCCGCCTATCTGGCGCACTGGTTGCCGCCCTGGCTCGACACCTGCCTGGACGCCGGGATGTGGGACCTGGGCTGCGAACTGCTGGTCGTGGCCGCGAGCCTGCCGGCCCCGCCCGATCAAGCGACCCTCAAGGACGCCTGGACCCGGATCGCACGGGCGCAGCTCGACTCCGGCGCGCTTCCGCAGCAGGCGGCTTTTCAGGGAGACGCCGGTGCCTGCACGGAGCCGGACTTCCTGCACTGCTACCACTCCACGCTCATGGCCGCCTTCGCGGCGGCCCAGACCGTCACCTGCCTGAGCCGCGCGGCCGAAGGAGTGCCCGGATGACCGACACCCGTCTGATGCACACCGTCGGCGTGCGCGCCCTGGAATGGCTGTGGGCCCATCGCGACGGATTCCGACTGGAACCCGACGTGGACCCGGAAGTGGGCTTCCTGGAGCGCTTCAAACCCGTCGGCGAACTGGCCCTGATCTGCCGGGTGCTGTTCCGTGAGGGCGTGGCCGGGTCACGGCAGGCCGAGCTGGCGCGCAAACTCCTCGACCACACCTGGCGGCACACCCTGGACGGCGGTCGCATGCTGGTCCGCGGCCAGCGCATCGAACCGCTCTCGCCGATCCCGTTCGAGGTGTACCTGCCATACAAGGAACTGGGGTACAGCGAGCCCGAGGTGGAGCGCGCCACCGTCCTCTACCACCGGCTGAACAGCTGGGCCGCCCTCGAACTGGACCCGACGCGGCGCCTCGGACTCTCCGCGTTCCAGCGCCGGTTCGGCCTCACGCCCTCCACGCCCGAGGCGGACATCGTCGGCTCCACCTGGCTGGGCCGCACACCCGAGCCCTGGACGGTCAGCGGGCACATCGCCTACGACGTCACCCACACGGTGTTCCACCTCACGGACTGGGGCGAGCACCCCGACGGCCTGCCGCCCGACATCGCCGACTACCTCGCCATGTGGCTGCCGGTCTGGATCGACGACTGGCTGGACCTGAAGCGCTGGGACCTGCTCGGCGAACTCCTCGTCGTCGACGCCTGTCTGCCCCGGCCCACCCTGGACGAACGGGCCTGGGAGGGCTTCGCCGCCGCACAGCAGGCCGACGGCGCCATGCCCGCCGTGCGCGAGATGCCGCAGGGCGAACCGGACGAACTGTTCGACATGATCTACCACCCGACGCTGGTCGCGGCCTTCGCCTCCGTGCTGGCGACCTCTCGTGCCCTGACCGAGCTGACCCACGTCGCCTCATGAGCGGCCGGTCCCTGCCCTGGCCGGGCGTCGCCGACGACATCGAGCAGACCCGGCCGGACGGCCCGCCCGGCGACGACATCCTGGACGACACGCTGAGGGAGCGTCTGGAGCGTGCCGTCGACGCCGTCGACGCACCCGACGCCGTCTTCGCGGTCTCCCGGCACGGCCGCCGCACACTCCACTGCGGCGGCACCGCCGCGCCCCCGCCCGTCGCCCGACAGGACCTGCGCTACGAGATCGGTTCGGCCACGAAGGCGTTCACCGGACTGCTGCTGGCCCGGCTCATCCAGCGCGGCCTGCTGACCGGGGGCGAGTCGGCCGCCGCCTGCCTGGCACCGGGCCGGCGCGCCGACACGGCCCCCGTGACGCTGGCCCACCTCATCACCCACACGGCCGGACTGCCCGGCCTGCCGGCCGACTTCTACGTACGGGCGCTCCCCGCCTGGCGCACCAACCCCTACGGCCGCTATCCGGCCGACCGGGTCACCGACGCCTTCCTGCGGCACCGCCCGCGGCACCGGCCCGGCACCCGGTGGCACTACTCCAACTTCGGCGTCGCCGTACTCGGCCACGCGCTCGCGGCGGCGACCGGCACGGCCTGGGAGGAACTCCTCGCCGCACAGTTGCTGCGCCCCCTCGGCCTCAGCGGTACGGCCCTGCGCGCGGAGGACCCGAAGACCGACGCCGTCGGGCACGGCAAGGACGGACACACCCCCACCCTCGCCTTCGACACCGGTGGCTTCGAGGCGGCCGGTGCCGTCCGCGCCACCCCGCACGACCTGCTCACCTTCCTCGAAGCCCACCTCGACCCGGCCGGCACCCCGTGTGCCGACGCGCTGCGGGCGGTGCGCACGCCCGTCCTGAGACGCGGCCTGGGGCACCGGCACGTGCACACGATGGCGTGGTTCCGGCACCCCACGGACGGCGGCCCGATGTACTTCCACGGCGGCGCCACCCTCGGCCAGCAGGCCTTCCTGGGCTTCCGGCCCGACACGGGCACGGCCCTGGTCGCGCTGTGCACGCGCCGCTTCCGCGCGCACGACCCGTTCGTCGCGACCGCGTACGCGTTCCTGGCCGAGGAGTAGCGCGGAGGGACGGTAGAGGGTGGGCGGGGCGGGGCGAGGCTGGGAGGACGGTGCGGGGGCAGTGCCCCCGCACCGCACGCCGTACGACTCCTGCGACCCGCCTACACCTTCTGCCACAGCGCCGGAGTGGCGACCGGCGACCACCTGCCCTGCGCCTGGTGCGTCTGGAGGCACTGGTAGCGCACGCCGGCGTGGGTCACCGTGGCGCCGACCTCGTAGACGCGGCCCGCGGACCAGGTGTCGGCGGCCCCGTTGTCCTGCGGAGCGGGAGCGCCCTTCTGGGCGGCGGCGGTCTTCAGGACCAGGCCGAAGTCGTTGAGGATCGGGTTGATCGGCTGGTAGAAGGTGGTACCGCCGTCCGTGCAGTCACCCGAGCCGCCCGAGGTCACGCCCTGGGCCTGGGACCCCGAGAGGTAGGGCCCGCCGGAGTCGCCCGGCTCGGCGCACACCGTCGTCTCGGTGACGCCGTCCACGGTGCCCTGGGAGTAGCTGACACTCGTGTCGTGCTGCTCGACGGTGCCGCAGTGCCAACCGGTGGTGGACCCCGAGCGGCAGATCGACGCCCCGACGAGCGCCTGGACCGAGCCGGTGACCTGCGTGCGCTCGCCGTCCTCGCCCTCCACGTCGGCCGTGGCGGTCCAGTCGCTGTTGACGCCGACCCAGGACATGTCCTTGCCGGGGAACGTGGAGGCCTGGAAGGTGCCCTGCGCGGCCATGTTGGAGCCGGTGGTCGAGTCGCCCTGGTTGCCGCAGTGGCCCGCCGAGGCGAAGCCCTGCTGGTCGCCCTTGGTGACGGAGAAGCCGATGGAGCAGCGGGCGGTGCCCTCGATGTAGTAGGCCTGCCCGCCGACCAGGTCCGCCAGCAGCCGCGGCCGCTGCGCCGACACCCGGATCCCGACGCCCTCGTCCTGGACACCGGCGGTCTTGATGAAGGCGGTGGCGGCCGACCGCTTGGTCGCCTGCACGACGACCCGGTTCGTCGGTACGTCGACGTACCAGACCGGTGTGTCGCGCGTCTTGACCCGGTCGGCTGCCTTGTCCAGCTTCTCCTTGACGGCCCGCAGCTCGCTCAGCGTCCGCTTGACGACCGCGGCCTTCGCGCCCTGGGCGCGGATGGCGGACACGTCGGAGGCGCGCGTGGTCGCGACGGTGAGCTCGGCGGCGGTCGTCCCCCGCAGCCAGGCACCCGCGAAGCGCTCGCCCAGGGAGTTGCGGAGCCGGCCGGCCCGGGCGCCCGCCTCCGCCTCGTTGACCAGCCGTTCGGCCGCCTGCCCAGGCTTCAGCTTGAGGTCACGTTCCAGCGCCCGCAGCACCGCCGCGGACGGCCGGTCGGCACCGAGGGTCTGCGCGGCGGTGGACGCGGGCACCGGCGCGGGGGGCGGCCCGGCCGCCGCGGCCGAGGTGACGCCGCTGAGGACGAGGGCGCCGAAAACGGTCAGGGCGGTGCGGCGGCCAGCCGCGGTATGTCTGCCGAGCATGCGAGGTACCTCCATCGAGTACAGGGGATTGCGACCAATCCAGGCCTTGACAGAAAGGCATGACTCGATGTCGGAAAAGATGATTTTTCGCGCTTTGGGGGGTGCGGAGAGGTGTATGCGAGGCCGTCAAAGCTTCATCATTCGTTTTCTTGAATCATTCGTGTTTAGCAAGGTAGGTTGTCTGCCATGACCGCATCCCAGACTCCGACCCCCGCCGAGGAGCTCCGCGGTGCCGGCCTGCGGGTGACGGCGGCGCGAGTCGCGCTGCTGGAAGCCGTCCGGGCCGGTGACCACCTCGGTGTCGAGGCCATCGCCTCGGGGGTGCGTGATCGCGTAGGTCATGTCTCCCTGCAAGCGGTGTACGAGGGCCTCCACGCACTCAGCGCGGCGGGACTCATCCGCCGTATCGAACCGGCCGGCAGTCCGGCCCGGTTCGAGGGGCGGGTCGGCGACAACCACCACCACATCGTGTGCCGGTCGTGCGGTGTCGTCGCCGACGTCGACTGTGAGGTCGGCGAGGCGCCCTGTCTGACCGCGTCCGACGACCACGGCTTCGCCATCGACGAGGCCGAGGTCATCTACTGGGGCCTGTGCCCCGACTGTTCCACTGCCGGCAGTGCACCCCGAGCACTGTGATCCACCTAGTCCGGAAGGTTTCCCATGGCTGAGAACCCCGATGCGATCGTCACCGACGCGAAGACGGAGGGCACCGGCGGCTGCCCCGTCGCGCACGGTCGCGCCCCCCACCCGACGCAGGGCGGCGGCAACCGTCAGTGGTGGCCGGAGCGGCTCAACCTGAAGATCCTCGCCAAGGACCCCGTGGTCGCGAACCCCCTCGGCGCGGAGTTCGACTACGCCGAGGCGTTCCAGGCCCTGGACCTGGCGGCCGTCAAACGGGACATCGCCGAGGTGCTGACCACCTCGCAGGACTGGTGGCCCGCCGACTTCGGCAACTACGGCCCGCTGATGGTCCGGATGGCCTGGCACAGTGCCGGTACCTACCGCATCAGCGACGGCCGCGGCGGTGGCGGCCGCGGTCAGCAGCGCTTCGCCCCGCTGAACAGCTGGCCGGACAACGGCAACCTCGACAAGGCCCGCCGTCTGCTGTGGCCGGTCAAGAAGAAGTACGGCCAGTCCATCTCCTGGGCCGACCTCATGATCCTCACGGGCAACGTCGCGCTGGAGCAGATGGGCTTCGAGACCTTCGGCTTCGGTGGCGGCCGCGCCGACGTCTGGGAGGCCGACGAGGACGTCTACTGGGGCCCCGAGACCACCTGGCTCGACGACCAGCGCTACACCGGCGACCGTGAGCTGGAGAACCCGCTCGGCGCCGTCCAGATGGGCCTGATCTACGTCAACCCGGAGGGCCCGAACGGCAACCCGGACCCGATCGCCGCGGCCCGCGACATCCGCGAGACGTTCCGCCGGATGGCGATGAACGACGAGGAGACCGTCGCCCTCATCGCCGGTGGCCACACCTTCGGCAAGACCCACGGCGCCGGCCCGGCCGACCACGTGGGCAACGACCCCGAGGCCGCCTCCATGGAGGAGCAGGGCCTGGGCTGGAAGTCCACCTACGGCACGGGCAAGGGCGGCGACGCCATCACCTCCGGCCTCGAGGTGACCTGGACCACCAAGCCCACCCAGTGGAGCAACGACTTCTTCGACATCCTCTTCGGCTACGAGTGGGAGCTCACCCAGAGCCCGGCCGGCGCCAACCAGTGGGTGGCCAAGGACTCCGAGGAGATCATCCCGGACGCGCACGACGCGTCGAAGAAGCGCCGTCCGACCATGCTCACCACGGACCTCTCGCTGCGCTTCGACCCGATCTACGGCCCGATCTCCAAGCGCTTCCACGAGAACCCGGCCGAGTTCGCGGACGCCTTCGCCCGCGCCTGGTACAAGCTGACCCACCGTGACCTGGGCCCGAAGTCCCTGTACCTCGGCCCCGAGGTCCCGGCGGAGACGCTGCTGTGGCAGGACCCGCTGCCGCAGGCCGAGGGCGAGGCCATCGACGCCGCCGACGTGACGGCGCTCAAGGCCAAGCTGCTCGCCTCCGGCCTCACGGTCTCGCAGCTCGTGTCCACCGCGTGGGCGTCGGCGTCGACGTTCCGCGGCAGCGACAAGCGCGGCGGTGCCAACGGCGCCCGTATCCGCCTGGAGCCGCAGCGCGGCTGGGAGGTCAACGACCCGGACGAGCTCGCCCAGGTCCTGCGCGTCCTCGAGGGCGTCCAGGGCGAGTTCAACTCCGGTGCCAAGAAGGTCTCCCTGGCCGACCTGATCGTCATCGGCGGTGCCGCCGCGGTCGAGAAGGCCGCCAAGGACGCCGGCTTCGACGTGACCGTCCCCGTCACGACGGGCCGTGTGGACGCGACCGAGGAGCACACCGACCCGGAGTCCTTCGCCGCGCTGGAGCCGACCGCGGACGGCTTCCGCAACTACCTCGGCAAGGGCAACCGCCTGCCGGCCGAGTACCTGCTGCTCGACCGCGCCAACCTGCTCACCCTGAGCGCCCCCGAGCTGACCGTCCTCGTCGGCGGCCTGCGCGTCCTCGGCGCCAACCAGGGCGGCTCGCAGCACGGTGTCCTCACCGAGACCCCGGGCAAGCTGACCAACGACTTCTTCGTCAACCTGCTCGACCTGGGTACGACCTGGAAGTCCACGTCCGCCGACCAGACCACGTTCGAGGGCCGTGACGCCTCCGGCGAGGTCAAGTGGACCGGCACCCGTGCCGACCTGGTCTTCGGCTCCAACTCCGAGCTGCGCGCCCTCGCCGAGGTCTACGCGAGCGACGACGCGAAGGCGAAGTTCGTGAACGACTTCGTCGCGGCGTGGGCCAAGGTCATGGACCTGGACCGGTTCGACCTCGTCTGATCCGCGTCTGATCCACCCCGCACAGAACGTCCAGGCCGGCCCGCACGGGTCGGCCTGGACGTTTGCCATGTGCCGGCACCCCGCAGCGCGCACCCTTCACAGAACGCACACCGAGCCCCATCAATTCTTTATGTTTCAAGCGCTAGGCTCGCCGAACGGGGAGTGGCCAAGTGTGGCCGAGTGGCCGTCGGCGGCCCGCCCGCCGCGCCACTCGCCCCTCCTTCCTCCCACCAGCACAGGAGACGCGGCGTGCTCGACGGCGACGTAGTGGTGATCGGCGGCGGCTACGCCGGCGTCCGTCTCGCGAAGCGACTGGACACCACGGCACGGGTCACGCTGGTGGACCGCAAGGAGGTCTTCTTCCACCGCATCGCCTCCCTGCGCGCCGGCGTGCGCCGGGAGTGGTCGCACAGCGCCTTCATCCCGTACGACCGCCTGCTGCGCAACGGCCGCGTGGCCGTCGGCAAGGCCGTCCGCATCGACACCACCGAGCGCCAGGTCGTGCTCGCGACGGGGGAGCGGCTCCCCTACGACGTCCTGGTGATCGCGACCGGCGCCGACTACCCCGAACCCGCCCGCTTCACCGGCACCACCGCCGAGGAAGCCGCGAAGGCCTTCGCCACGCACCAGCAGCACATCGCCGCCGCCGAACACGTCCTGATTGTCGGTGGCGGCCCCTCCGGAGTCGAGCTCAGCGCCGAGATCCGTCTCGCCCGGCCGGACGCCCGGGTCACGCTCGCCCACTCCGGGCCCGAACTTCTGCACGCCACGGGCAGCGTGCGGGCCGGCCGCAAGGCGCGCGGCTGGCTGGAGGCGCACGGCGTCGACGTGCGGCTGGACGCCTTCATGTCCCCCGGCAACGACTTCGGCACCTATCGCGACGCCCGCGGCAACGTCATCGAGGCCGACCGCTCCTTCTGGGCGACCGGCACCACACCCAACACGCTCTGGCTGCGGCTGGCCGGGCACGGCGACTGGCTGAACGCATCCGGCCACGTCAAGGTCGACCGGGCCCTGCGGGTCCAGGGATGGCTGGACGTGTTCGCGGTCGGCGACGTCAACGACGCCACCGAGGTCAAGATCACCCCGGCCGCGCTCGCCCAGGCCGACCTGGCCGCCCACAACATCCGCGCCTACCTGAACAGCGCCGGGAAGCACCGCAAGGAGCCACGCTTCTACCGGCCGATCCACCGCACCCCGCTCATCGTCCCGTTCGGCTCCGCCGACGGGGTGACGATGCTGCCGGTGCCGGGCGGCGAGACCGCGGTCCTCGGCGGCCGTACCACCACCCTGGCCAAGGCCAAGA
This sequence comes from Streptomyces sp. AC550_RSS872, assembly GCF_019049285.1. GTDB lineage: Bacteria > Actinomycetota > Actinomycetes > Streptomycetales > Streptomycetaceae > Streptomyces. Next base: position 58,088 of record NZ_JAGMUL010000152.1, on the reverse strand, counting down.
CCCTCATGACGCCCTACATGAGGCGCCAGCTCGGCTACACGGCGGCGTAGGCGCTCCGCTGGGTGGGCCGCGGCACGTCGTCTTTCGTCTGCGGCGCCGTCGTGGCTTGGCGCCCCCACGCGGCGGAGCCGCATTTCGATACGGCCCCGCGCCCCTTCAGAGCGCGCCGAAGCGCAGCCGAGTCGAAACCGGCCGCGCCGGGTACTCGGTGCGTCTGCCGAGCCCGCCCGGGCTCGCACCGGATCTCCGTGCGGCGAACGGAGTCGTGATGACGCAGAACCGGGAGAGCGCGCCGCCCGCCGGGCGAACTGGATTTCCCGAGCTGCGCCCGGTCGGGGACAGCCCGGTCGAGCCGACCTCGCGGGAACCGCGCCCGCTGAACAGCCAGGAACTGCCCCGGGACCGCAGTCAGGCGATCCTCGAGGCGGCCAAGCAGGTCGGCGCGCTGCTGAAACGCAAGGGGCACACCTTCGCGCTGGCCGGCAGCGTGGCCGTGTACGCCCATGGCGGGAGCGGTCACCTTCAGCACGACGCCGACTTCTGCGTGCTCCGCTCCGACGCCGAGGCTGTGTCGGACACGCTGGCCGAAGCCGGTCTCACGGTCCGTACGCCACCGGAGGACTGGCTGATCAAGACGACCTGCTTCGGCCAGGACGTCGACCTCCTCTTCGAGATGGCCCACCGCCCGGTCACCACCGACCTCCTGGCCCGGGCACCGGAGATCCCGGTCGACTCGGTGCTCATGCCCGTACTCGCGCCGACCGATCTCATCCGCGGGCTGATCCAGGCGTTCTCCGAGCACTACTGCGACTTCGGGCCGGTGCTCGCCGCGGCCCGCGCCCTGCGCGAGAAGGTCGACTGGGAGGACGTACGACGCTCCTGCGGGGACGAGCCGATGCCCGCCGCGTTCTTCTTCCTCCTGGAGCGGCTGAACGTGATCTCCGCACGGGAGGAGCACCGATGAGCCGCCACGGCACCCGGCCCGCCCGGAGCGCGGGCGGTGCACAGAACCTCGACTACCTCGTGGCCCATCTCACCGACCACCTGGCCGCCGGCCCGCTCGGTGAGCTGGGGGTGCGCATCGAGATCCGCGGCGAGGCGGTCCTGCTGACCGGCACGGTGCCGTCCGCACAGTGCCGCGACGACGTCCTGCACAGCGCCCGCGCGGAGCTGCTGGGACACCCGGTCCACTGCGACATCGTGGTCGCGGACAACGCCGCGCCCGACCATGCCGAGGAGGTCGAATGATCCGGATCGCGGCCGTCGGGGACATCCACATGGGTCCCGAGAGCCAGGGCGTGCTCCGTCCCTCGTTCGAGACCCTGCACGAGAGCGCCGACGTCCTGCTGCTCGCCGGGGACCTCACCCGGCACGGCACTCCCGAGGAGGCCCAGGTCGTCGCACGGGAGATCAAGGACCTCGCGGTTCCCGTGGTCGCGGTCCTCGGCAACCACGACCACCACGCCGACTGCGCAGAGGAGGTCACCGCCGTGCTCCAGGACGCGGGCGCGCGGGTCCTCGAAGGCCAGGCCACCGTCGTGGACAACGGCGGCGCGCGCATCGGCGTGGCCGGCACCAAGGGCTTCGGCGGCGGGTTCGTGGGCCGGTGCGCCGGCGAGTTCGGCGAGCCGATCATGAGGGAGTTCGTCCGGTACTCGCGGCACCGCGCCGACACCCTGCGGGCCTCCCTGGAGGAACTCCGGGACCAGGACTGCGACGTACGCGTCGCCCTCACCCACTTCTCCCCGGTGCCCGACACCCTGGCCGGCGAACCACCCGAGATCTACCCCTTCCTCGGCAGCTACCTGCTCGCCGAGGCGATCGACACGGCGGGCGCCGACCTCGCCGTCCACGGCCACGCCCACCTCGGCACGGAGCACGGCATGACCAGCGGCGGCGTGAAGGTCCGCAACGTCGCCCAGCCGGTCATCGGGCGGGCGTTCCACGTCTACCACCTGGCGCGCTGAACCCGCCCTCCCGGTGTGGGCGAAGCCACGTCGCTCGCGGCGCCGCAGGCATGTCGGCCGGACGGGGTGCCGGGCTACCGTTTGAGGGATTCCGTGCCCGCAAGTACCTCGGACGGCCCCGCAGTGCTCGCAGATCTCTCCCCACTCATCGCGGCGACCACCCAATGGCTGACGCGTTCCTACCCGGCGTGCGGCGGCGCCCTCGCCGCCGCGCTGGGCGAGGTGCAGGCCCGGCAGGCCGTCACGGTCGCGGCGTGGCTGCGCTACCCGACGCCGACGGACGCCGCACTGGTCGGGATGGCCGGACCCGGTGGCTCGGCCGCGCTGGACTGGATCACCGGCGCGGACGCGACCGCCCATGACGAGAGGGACGACTTCGCCTGGCGCACCTGGGTGGACGAGGTCGTGGCCAGCTGGGCGGCCTGTCTGCTCACCGACGACGAGCTGGCCGGGCTGGCGGTCGCCGCGGTCGCCGACGGCGGGCATGCGACCGGCGTGCCGGTGCAGTTCCGCCGCCTGGTGTCTCCCGACGCCCGGGACCGCCAGGCAGCGGCCCTCCTGCGCCACCCGGACCTCCTCGCCCCCGTGGCCGGCCTGCACCGCCCCGCACTGCACGAGCGCCTCGACCCGGGCCGGGCGCTCATCGCCTGAGCCCTGCCCGGCGCCGGGCCCCGGGGATGTACGCGAGGGTCAGTCCTTCTTGCCGCGTCCGGTCAGCGTGTCCCGCAGACGGTCGACGAGGCCGGCGCCCGGAGCCAGCAGCTTGTTGGCCGGCGGCTTGTCCGGGGCGGACGGGTGCGGGCGGGTCGGCGCCAGCTTCTTCGCCTGACGCACCTTGTCACCCAGGGCGTCGAGCGCCTCCGGAGGGCAGGCCGCGCGCAGATTGGGGAAGAGGTTCTGCTCCTCGTCGGCGATGTGCGAGCGGACTTCCGTCATCAGCATCCCGATCAGCCGGTCGAACTCGGCATCCCCGGCGTCGCACCCCTCCAGGTCCTTCATGATCTGCTCGGCCTTGGAGTGATCCTCGATCTCCCGGTCGGCGACGGCGTCCCCGCCCGCCACATGTTCCCGCACGGCCGGGTACAGGTACATCTCCTCGGCCACCGAGTGCCGCACCAGCTCCATCGTGACCTGGTCGGCGACCAGCTTGCGATCCTTGTCGCCGTACGGAAGCGCCTCGATCCGGCCGAACATCTCCTCCACCTCGCGGTGATCGGTCACCAGTTCGTCGATGACGTTCCCACCATGACCCATGGTCTCCACCTCCATAACGGGGCGGCGGCCCGGACGGACCCGCCGCGGCCCCCGAGTGCCCGCCCGCGAAGGGCTCACACGGGGGCGGTGGAAAGGACGGGCGGCGCGCGAGCGCCCATACTGGTCCGAGGTGAGGTTTCCGCCGAAAGGCCCGGGCAACCCGGGGCGTGCCGTCCCGACGCCACGACGGCGTACTGCCGTCCCAAGAGTCCCCCTGCGGGCCCGCCCGTCTCCTGCGAACGGGAGTTCCGGATGACGATCAACCCGCCCCCGTCGCCCGTCCCGTCGGAGCTGCGGATCGGCCTGCTCGGCTCCTACGGCGGCTGCAACATCGGCGACGAGGCGATTCTGAAGTGTGTGCTGAGCTGTCTGCGCGCCCACCGCCCGCGCGCCCGGCTCGTCGTCTTCGGCCGCAACGCCGGCCACACCCGCGCCCACCAGCCGGAGGCCGACGAGGCGGTCGACTGGGAGGGCGTCCCGCAAAAACCCCTCCTCGACGCCCTCGCCGGACTGGACCTGCTGGTGCTGGGCGGCGGCGGAATCCTCTACGACGGTGAGGCGCGCCGCTATCTGCGGCTGGTGAAGGCGGCACACGAGCGCGGCGTGCCCACCTTCGCCTACGCCGTCGGCGCGGGGCCGCTGCGCGATCCGGACGACCGCGAGGCCGTACGCACCGTGCTGCCGGAGATGACCGAGGTCGTCGTACGCGACGAGGAGTCCCGGCTCGTCCTGGAGGAGGTCGGCGTCGAGGGCGAGCTGACCGTCACAGCCGACCCGGCGCTGCTGCTCACCCCCGAGCCCTTCACCGAGCAGATGATGCGCCACGAAGGCCTCCCGCTGGACGCCCGGCTCATCGGGATGTCCGTACGCGAGCCCGGCCGGGCGGCGGAGAAACTCGACGAGGACGGCTACCACGCCCTGCTCGCCGAGGTCGCCGACTTCCTCGCGCGGCGCCTGGACGCACAGGTGGTCTTCGTGCCGATGGAACGCCAGGACGTCCGGCACGCGCACGGCGTGCTGTCCCGGATGAGCGCCCCGGACCTGGGCCGCATCCTGCACAACTCCTACTCTCCCGGCGAGATCCTCGGCTTCATGAGCCATCTGGACATGGTCGTCGGCATGCGCCTGCACGTCGTGATCTTCGCCGCGCTCGCCGGTCTGCCCGTGCTGCCGCTGCCGTACTCAGGCAAGGTCTTCGACTTCGCCCGCCGCACCGGCGCGCCCGAGCTGGTCGGCGTGGACCGGGAGCAGGCCGGACTCCTGCTCGCGGAGGTGGACCGGCTCTGGGACGAGTTCCCGCGGCGGCAGGAGAACCTGAACAGCCGGGTCCAGGCGCTGCGGGCCCTGGCGCGGGAGACCTGCGGCCGCTGCGGAGCCCTCCTCGACACCGTCGACGGCGGGGCACGGCGCGACGCGCCGAGCGCGGCGGACCCGAACCTGATCCTCACCCGGGCTCCCGGACGGCCGACCTGAGGCATCCGGACCCAGTCGACGGGAGAAGCGATGCCGATCCTGGAACCACCTCGCCCCGCCACGACCGTGACCCTGCCTCCGCGCGCCGCCCGCCACGGGGGCCGGACGGACGTCCTGGTCGTCGGCGGCGGGCCGGCCGGCACCGCGGCGGCGTACGCGGCGGCCGACGCCGGCGCCGACGTCGTGCTGGTGGAGCGCTACGGCTTCCTCGGCGGCAATGCCACCGTGGCGCTGGTGATGCCGCTGATGTCGTTCCACAACGAGCAGAAACAGGCCGTGTTCGATTCGAGTGGGACAGACGGCCGGCTGCTGCCCACCGACCACGGCGAGGGCGAACCGGTCGTGGCCGGATTCCTGTGGCTCCTGCTGGACCGGCTCACCGCACGCGGCGGCTGCGTCCCGCCGTCCCCCGCCACCGGCTACACGGTCCCGTTCGACCCGGAACTCTACAAGCTGGTCCTCCTCGACCTGCTCGACGAGGCGGGCGTGCGCATGCTGTTCCACTCCTGCGCCTCGGCCGCGCTGCCCCTCGACGACGGCTGGCGGGTGGTCTTCGAGACCAAGTCGGGGCCCGTGGTGATCGACGCCGCAGTCGTCGTCGACGGCACCGGGGACGGCGACATCGCCGCGGCCACGGGGGCGCCGTACGAGATCGGACGGCCGGAGGACGGGCTGGTGCAGCCGATGACGCTGATGTTCCGGGTCGTCGACTTCCTCCAGCCGCGCTTCACCGAGTACGTCAGCGAGCACCCCGACCAGTGGCGGGGCGTCCACGGACTGTGGGACCTGGTGCGGGAGGCCACCGAGGCGGGTGAACTGCGTCTGCCCCGCGAGGACATCCTGCTCTTCAGCACCCCGCACCCCCGCGAGGTCAGCGTCAACAGCACCCGGGTCACGCGCGCGCTCGGCACCGACGTGTGGGACCTGAGCCGCGCCGAGTACGTCGCGCGCCGCCAGATGGACCAGATCGACCGGTTCCTGCGCCGCCGCGTGCCGGGATTCAAGTCGTCGTACGTGGCACAGAGCGGCGTCCAGATCGGCGTCCGGGAGACCCGCCGCATCCTCGGCGACTACCACCTCACCGGCCATGACATCCTCGCGGCGCGTTCCTTCCCCGACGCCGTCGCGCACGGCGCCTACCCGGTCGACATCCACAACCCCCGGGGCAGCGGCACCATCCTCAAACGCGTCCCGCGCGGGCACTTCTACGACATCCCCCTGCGCTGTCTGCTGCCCCAGGACACCGACCGGCTGCTCGTCGCCGGACGCTGCATCTCCGGCTCGCACGTCGCGCACTCGTCCTACCGCGTCATGCCCATCTCGATGGCGACGGGCCAGGCGGCGGGAGTCTGTGCCGCGCTGTCCGTACGCCTCGGCCGCAGCCCCCGCGAGGTCCCCTACCACCTCGTCCAACGCGCACTGGTCCGGCAGGGCGCCCACCTGCGCCTGGAGCCCAGGGACCCTGTGCCGCAGCGGCCCTGACGGCCACTTAGGGTGCGGACATGACGTCGCAGGCATATCTCTCCGAACTGTTCTCGCTGGAAGGCCGGGTCGCCATGGTGACCGGTGGAAGTTCCGGCATCGGCCGCGCCATCACGGGGGCCCTCGCCCGCGCGGGCGCGAGCGTCGTGGTCGTGGCCCGCAGGGAGGCGGAACTGGCCGCGACGGTGGGGGAGTTGGAGGCCCAGGGCGCCCGGGCGGCGTGGGTCGGCGCGGACCTCGGCACGCGCGACGGGGTGCGGGCGGCGGCCGAGGGTGCGGTCAAGGCGTTCGGTGAGCCCGACATCCTCGTCAACTGCGCCGGGATCAACCTGCGACCGCCGATCGGCGAGCTGGGCGAGGACGTCTGGGACACCACGATGGCCGTCAACCTGGAGGCACCGCATCTGCTGGGGCAGCGCTTCGGGCCCGGCATGGCCGAACGGGGCTTCGGGCGGATCATCCACATCACCTCCCAGCAGGCCCACCGGGCGTTCGTCCAGAGCGGCGCCTACGGCGTCTCCAAGGGCGCGCTGGAGTCGCTGGCCCGCTCCCAGGCCGAGGCCTGGTCGCCGTACGGCGTCACCTGCAACACCCTCGTGCCGGGCTTCGTCATGACGCCCCTCAACACCCGTCTGTCGTCCGACCCCGAGAAGGTGGCGGCGCTCGCCGCCCGCACGATGATCGGGCGCAACGGACTGGCCGAGGACTTCGCCGGCGCGGCGGTGTTCCTCGCGAGCCGGGCCTCCGCCTACGTCACCGGGCAGTCGATCTTCGTGGACGGCGGCTTCTCGGTGCACTGAGCCCGGCAGACAGCCCTCCGTCCGATCCGTCAGCGCAGATCGAGCCGCATCAGGATCCGGGGGTGACCGGCCAGCACGGAGGTCGTGTCGGCGGCGTGGACGAAGCCGGCCCGTTCGAAGTTCTTGCGGATCCCGGCGTAGGCCATCGTCAGGTCGACCCGGGCGTCACCGTTGTCCAGGGGGTACGCCTCGATCGCCGGAGCGCCCCGGTCGCGGGCGAAGTCGACCGCCCCGGCGATGAGGGCGTGCGTGATGCCCTGCTTGCGATGGCCCGGGCGGACGCGGATGCACCACAGCGACCACACCGGCAGGTCGTCGACGTGGGGGATCTTGCGGTTGCGCGCGAAGGACGTGGCCGAACGCGGTGCCACGGCGGCCCAGCCGACCGGTTCCTCACCGTCGTAGGCGATCACTCCCGGAGGGGGATCGGCACGGCAGAGTTCGGCCACGTACGCACCGCGGGCCGGCCCCCGGAGCTCCCTGTTCACCTTCGACGGGATCCGATAGCTCAGACACCAACACACGCTCGCCGTGGGTGACTTCGGGCCGACCACCGCACGAACGTCCTCGAAGACCGAAGCCGGGCGAACGTCTATGTCCATGGCACCACGATGTCACGGGCGCGGCGTACGGGGCATGCTCCGGCCGTCGCGGATCAGGCCGTGGCGTGGAATGCCCGGAGCGTCTCGGCGGCCCGGGTCTCGGGGACACGGCTGAAGTCCTCGTACCACTCGCCGACCGTGTGGAGGGACTGGGGCTGTTCGAGGCAGATGAGGTCGTCGCACTCGGGGCGCAGGGCTGTCGTCGTCCGGGGGCTGCCGACGGGGACGGCGAGGATCAGGCGGGTCGGGCCGTGGCGGTGCAGGAAGCGGAGCGCCGCCGCGGCGGTGAGGCCGGTGGTCAGGCCGTCGTCGACGAGGACGACCGTGCGGGCTTGAATGGACGGGAGCGGGCGGTGGCCGCGGTAGACGCGCTCGCGGCGGTGCAGCTCGCCCCGTTCGCGGGCGACGACGTCGCCGAGCCGGTCCTCGGACAGATGCATCATGGCCAGGCTCTGCCGGTCGTACAGCGGCGGATCGTCGGCGACGATCGCCCCGATCGTCGTCTCCGGGCGGATCGGTGTGGTGATCTCGCTCGCCACCAGCACGTCCAGCGGGGCGCGCAGCGCGCGGGCCACCTCAGCGGCGACGGGCACCCCGCCGGGTGGCAGAGCCAGCACGAGCAGATCGAGCAGGTCACCGGAGTCGGCCCACTCGGCCAGCCGCAGGGCGAGCTCCTGCCCGGCGTGCGTACGGTCGCGGAATGCCACGGCGCGCTCCTCCCTCGAAGATCGGCGCAGGCGCCGAGTTCCCGGCGGGCGGACGGTGAAACGGGTCACGGCAGCGACTGCGAAGTGGGTTCCCACAGGCCGGCCCGGCGTCGCGTGTGGCCCGCCTCCGGGTGGGTACTGCGGCGCGCATGACCGACATCGAACTCAAGAGCTCCGCGTTCCACGACCACGAGATGATCCCGCGTCGGCACGCCTGGGAGGGCGAGAACCTCTCACCGCCCCTGGACTGGTCCGGAGTGCCTGACGAGGCGGTGGAGCTGGCCCTGCTGTGCGAGGACCCGGACGCCCCGTCGGGGACGTTCGTCCACTGGCTGGTCACCGGCATCGACCCGCATGCGGAGGGGCTGCCCGCAGGCCGGACCACCCCGGGCAGCCACCCGCACACCAACGGCTTCGGGGAGCCGGGGTGGGGCGGCCCGCTGCCCCCGGTCGGCGACGACGCACACCGGTACTTCTTCCGCCTGTACGCCCTCCCCGGCCCGGTCTCCATCCCGGAGGCGCCCACGGCCGTCGAAGCCCACAGGGTGCTCGACGAGCAGCAGCTGGCCAGCGGAACCCTCGTCGGCCTCTACCAGCGCTGAGCGACGGTCCGGGCCCGTCCGCCCGGTGCGCCGGGCTGCGTTCCGGCCGCGCAGAGCGCATGGTGGTGTCATGAGCACGCGTCCCCCCGTGGTGGTGCTGCCGCCGGCGTCGGACGGCGGGCGTCAGGTGACGATCCGCGGCGAGCCGACCGGCACCGCGTACAACCTGTTCGACGTGATGGACCTGGTGCACCGCGCGGGCCTGCCCGGCAAGGACCGGGCCGTCGACGACCCCGAACTGATCGAGTGGCGCGGCGGCGGACCGTACGACTGGAGCGCCCCGGAGCCGCCCGATACGCCGGACGAGTGAACGCGCGCGGGAGCACCCGGAGGCGCTTTCGTCCGGAACCCTGAGACAGTCCCGTCCGAGCGGTCCAGACCCGTATGGCATCGGCCGCCGCACCAGCACCGTGGTGTGTCCGGTGCCGGTGGGTGGGGTACGCGGCGACGGACGGAAGGGGAGACCCATGCAGTTCCGTGACCGCAAGGAGGCCGGGCGGGAGCTGGCGGAGCAGCTGCGCGTCCGGCAGGAGAAGGGCATCCTTGCGCATCCCGTGGTCCTCGCGCTGCCCCGGGGCGGCGTCGCGGTGGCCCAGGAGATCGCGCGGGCGTTGGAGGCCCCGCTGGACGTGCTCGTCGTACGCAAGATCGGGGCGCCGTTCCACGAGGAGTTCGGGGTGGGGGCGCTCGCGGGTGACGATCCTCCGCTGTTCGACGAACAGACGCTGTACCGGCTGGGGCTGAGCGAGGCCGACCTGGCGCCGGTGGTGGAACGGGAGCGCAAGGAGCTGCGGCGGCGTGAGGAGCGCTATCGGCAGGGCCGGCCGGCTCCGCGGCTGCGCGACCGTACGGCCATCGTCGTCGACGACGGCGTCGCCACCGGCTCGACCGCACGCGTCGCCCTGCGCGCCGTACGCAACCAGGATCCCGAGCGTCTGGTCCTGGCCGTACCCGTCTGCGCACCGGACGTGGCCGAGGAACTGCGGCGGATGGTCGACGAGTTCGTCTGTCTGCACCGGCCGAGGCTGTTCAGCGCGGTGGGGGAGTGGTACGAGGACTTCGGCCAGCTGACGGACGCCGATGTGCTGGAGGCGCTGCGGGGTGAGGAAGGGGCGCCCTGAGGGCTGTTTCAAGGGGCGGCGCGGGAGGCGGGCCTGCGCAGGGCGAGCGTGCCGTCCGTGTCCAGGGTGAGACGGGCGCCGTGGCTGATACGGTCGAGGGTCGTGTGCAGCCAGGTGCGGTCCTCGGGCGGGGCGGGCTCCAGGCGCATACGGCGGGCGAGCAGGGGGACCATGCGTAGGCCGCTGAGTTCGCCCGTGTCCGCCGCCAGCGTCACGAAGTAGGCGATGCGGAGGTCGTCGCGGTACTGCTCGTAGCCGGGGATGCCCTCGTAGTCGTCGATGAAGTCGCCGCAGCCGTGCAGGATCAGCCGGTCCCGGTAGACCTCGACGGGGCGCGGGTGGTGCGAGGAGTGGCCGTGGACGACGTCGGCGCCGCCGTCCACCAGCGCGTGCGCGAAGCGGCGCTGGTCGCGGGGGACGAGGTAGCCCCAGTTGGAACCCCAGTGCACGGACACGACCACGAGGTCGCCGGCCCGCTTCACCTGCCGTATGTGCCGGACCGCGGCGGCGGCCGTGGCGGGCGTCAGCTCGGGCACGTAGGCGACGCCGGGCAGGTCCGCCGTCGCCGCCCAGCTCGCGGGGACGCCGCTGGTGCCTGCGCCGAGGGCGAGGACGAGCACGCGGCCGCCGTGGGGGAGCGGGAGTGCCACGGGGGCGTACGCCTCCTCGGCGCCGCGCCCCGCGCCCGCCGTCCGCAGGCCCGCTCCGTGCAGCACGTCCAGCGTCTCCTCCAGGCCCGCGACACCGAAGTCCAGCACATGGTTGTTGGCCAGAACGCAGACATCGGGCCGGGCCACCCTGAGGGCGGGCAGATTGGCCGGATGCATGCGGTAGTGGACCGCCTTGCCGGGCTCGAACGTGTCGCTGCGCGTGATGGACGTCTCCAGATTGACGATCCGCACGTCCGGGCCGACCGACTCCAGCAACGGCAACGCCTCGCCCCAGGGCCAGGACGGGTCGACGGGCGCCGGGATCGGGCCGCTCACCGCCTCCGCCATGCCGACGTAGGACCGGGCGTCCGTGACATACCCCTCCCGCAGCACCGGGTCCCCGGGCCGGGCCAGGATCTGGTCGACGCCGCGTCCGAGCATCACGTCGCCGCAGACGAACAGCGTGACCGTGCCGCCGTTCATGACTCCACCGTACGGGGTACCCCGCACCTGCGACGCCGGGCGTCCGAGCGTGCTCGCCGAGGTGTGGGAGGCCGTCATGGAACTGGTCCAGGAAGCATCCCACCGCTTCCGGATCGACCCGCATGGCCCGATGCGGGTGCCCGGCGTGGTGTTCGCGTCACGGAAGCTGCTGAGTGACGCCGAGAAGTCGCTGGAGCAGGTGGTCAACGTGGCCACGCTGCCGGGCATCGTCGGCGCCTCGTACGCCATGCCCGACATCCACTGGGGCTACGGCTTTCCCATCGGCGGCGTCGCCGCTACCGACGTGGCCGACGGCGGGGTCGTCTCGCCGGGCGGCGTCGGCTTCGACATCTCCTGCGGTGTACGTCTGCTCGCCGCCGACATCGACGGCAACGGGCTCGCTTCGGCGCTGCCCGCCGTGATGGACGGCCTCGACCGGGCGATCCCGCGCGGCGCCGGCCCCGGCGGGGTGTGGCATCTGACCGGCCCCGGACAGCTGGAGCGGATCCTGCGGGGCGGCTCCCGGTACGCGGTGGGGGAGGGCCACGGCGAGGAGCGCGACCTGACGCGCTGCGAGGACGGCGGGGCGGTCGCCGACGCCGACGTGGACCAGGTGAGCGCGCGGGCGCGGGAACGCGGGCTCGGTCAGGTCGGGAGCCTCGGGTCGGCCAACCACTTCCTGGAGGTGCAGCGCGTCGACGAGGTGTACGACGCGCCGGCCGCCGCCGCGTTCGGGATCGCCGTCGGCCAGGTGTGCGTGATGATCCACTGCGGGTCGCGCGGCCTCGGCCACCAGATCTGCACCGATCACGTACGGCTGATGGACCGCGCGATGGCCCGCTACGGCATCAAGGTCCCCGACCGCCAACTGGCCTGCACGCCCGTCGGCTCACCCGAGGGGCAGCGGTACCTCGGCGCGATGGCGGCCGCGGCCAACTACGGCCGCGCCAACCGTCAGTTGCTGTCCGACGCGACCCGCATCGTCTTCCGGCGTGCCGCGGGAGCCCGGCTGTCCCTGGTGTACGACGTCTCCCACAACCTCGCCAAGATCGAGCCCCACCCGGTCGCCGGAGCACGCCGCACGCTCTGCGTCCACCGCAAGGGCGCGACCCGTGCCTTCCCGCCCGGCCATCCGGACCTGCCCGACGATCTGCGCCACGTCGGCCAGCCGGTGCTGATCCCCGGGACGATGGGCACCGCCTCGTACGTCCTGGTCGGAGTGGCGGGCGGCGACGCCTTCTTCTCCACCTGCCATGGCGCGGGCCGCGTCCTCAGCCGTCACCGGGCCGCCCGTGCGGTGGGCGGCCGGGAAGTGCGGGCCCGGCTGGAGTCGGCGGGCATCGCGGTCCGTCCGCGTTCGCTGCGCGGCCTGTCGGAGGAGACGCCGGAGGCGTACAAGGACGTGAGCGAGGTCGTGGCCGCGAGCGAGGGCGCGGGACTGTGCCGGACGGTGGCACGGCTGGTGCCGTTGGGGGTGGTGAAGGGCTGAGCGGCGGGCCGTGGGCCCACCGTCACCTCACACGTCCACGGTCACCGCACACGACCACCCGTACGAGTCCGGCCCGATGTGCAGCCCGTGCCATGAGACGCCCTTCGGCGTGGCTCCGGTGACCTCCACGTCCCCCAGCTCCGCGAGCGCGAGCCGTACGTCGAGGTCGCCGTCGGTGGTGTCGGCCTCCAGGTCGACGGGCACGCGGCCGTCCACGTCGAGACGGAAGACGACCTCGTCGAGGAGGGCGGTCAGCAGTTCCTCGTCGCTGTTCTCGGCGAGCCGTACCCGCTCCATCGAGGTGGGCCGGACCGCCGTGACGTCGGCGAAGCACTCCACCATGCCGAGCGCGGCCTCCACCAGGCAGCGCTCCCGGCTCGCGCCCCACGCCTCGATCCGCACATCGGCCGTGTGCGGCACCGCCCGGTGGCCGCTTCCGCCGCTGCGCCGGGTCTGGATGTCGTCGTCCGGGTCACCGACCATCGGCATCACCTGATCCGCTCGTGCCGTACGGGCTGTTGGTCCGGGTCAGGCCCGCGCGTCCGGATCCGCGGTCCCGCGGAAGGGGGCGACGCGCCGGGTCCCGTGCCGCCGCGGCCTGCCGTGGCGGTGGTGTGCGGCACCGCTCCTCGCCAGGACCAGACCCAGGCAGAAGACGAGCGCCAGGGCGAGGCCCGAGCAGAAGACGGCCAGCGTGTTCATGGTGGCGAGGTCCTGGCCGAGCACCGAGACGGAGTACTCGGGGCCGCCGGAGAGGTTGTCGGCGATGACCAGACCGGTGAAGACGCCGCTGGCCGCGAGGAGGAGTAGTCCGAGGAACAGCATCCGAGTCATCTCCCCAGGAGGGTGCTACACGCATACGGGTACCCGCGAGCGGGCAGGGCGTACCGCCGGGTCCGAAGGTGGACGAAGGAGGTCGGAGGAGGCCGAGGGAGTCGCCTTCAGCCGATCTGCTCGGCCGGCGCGACGATGATGCCGGCGGGGCCGCGGACGTAGCAGAGCCGGTCGGTGTCCCTGTACTGTTCCAGCGCGCCGACGAGTTCGGCGCCGTGGGCGCGCAGGCGGCCCACGGTGTCCTCGATGTGGTCGACGGCGAGCATGACGCTCCGCAGGCCGAGCGTGTGGCCGGCGCGTTCTCCGGCACGGCGTTGATCACCTTCGGTGCGTGGAACTTCGTCAGCGCGAGCCCGCCGTGCCCGTCCGGGGTCCGCATCATCGCGATGTCGACACGGACGTCGTCGAGCCCGCAGACACGGTCCACCCCGTGTCCCTCGACGGGCGCCCGGCCCTCCACCTCCATACCGAGCTCGACGAAGAACGCGACAGCCGCCTCGATGTCGTCGACGACGACGCTGACGTGGTTCATGCGCTGAATCGCCATATCCCGAGCCCAGGAGCGCGGCGGGGAAGGCGCACCGGTGCATCCGGCGACGCTGACCCATTGACCTCGACCACCCATGAGCATAATCTCCGTCCTCATATGTAGACGGTGTCTCCATGTGAGGACAGGGTTCAATAAGGTGAACATAGGCGGCCGGCGTTCAAGGGAGAACTGACATATGCCGCTCGCGCTGCCCATGTCGATCGCCCTGTCCACCACGCACAGCTTCCTGCCGCCGTACCCCGGCCCCACCGCGGTGGCCGCCACCTTCCACGCGTCCGTCGGACTCGGCCTGTTCTACGGCCTGTTCTGCGGCCTGTTCATCGCCGGTGGCGTACTGGTCCTGGAACAGATCCTCGACGCCCTCAGCATCCGACCCCCTCACGAGAACGGCCCCCGCCTGCCATGAGCCAACCTGTCGTCACCCGCTTCTCCGTGTACCCGGTCGCCGGCCGCGACTCGATGCTCCTCAACCTCTCCGGGGCCCACGCCCCCTACTTCACCCGCAACGTCGTCGTCCTGGAGGACTCCGAGGGCCGTACGGGCCTCGGCGAGGCCCCCGGCGGGGAGAAGATCACGCAGACCCTGCGCGACGCCGAGTCACTGGTCGTCGGCGCGCGGCTCGGCGACCACAAGCGTGTCCTGCGTGCGATCGAGGCGAGCTTCGCCGACCGTGACCCGGGCGGTCGCGGCGCCCAGACCTTCGACCTGCGGACGACGGTGCACGCCGTCACCGCCGTCGAGTCGGCGCTTCTCGACCTGCTCGGCCAGCACCTCGACGTCCCGGTCGCCGCGCTCCTCGGAGACGGCAAGCAGCGCGACTCCGTACGGGTCCTCGGCTACCTCTTCTACGTCGGCGACCCGGAGCGCACTGACCTGGACTACGTCCGCGACCCCGACGCCGCCGTCGACTGGTACCGCGTCCGGCACGAGGAGGCCCTGACCCCCGAGGCGATCGTCCGCCAGGCCGAGGCCGCCTACGACCACTACGGGTTCCGTGACTTCAAGCTCAAGGGCGGAGTCCTGCCGGGCGCGGAGGAGGTCAAGGCCGTACAGGCGCTCAAGAACCGTTTCCCGGAGGCGCGGATCACCCTCGACCCCAACGGCGCCTGGTCCCTGCGCGAGGCCGTCGAACTCTGCCGCCCCCTCGTCGGCACCCTCGCCTATGCCGAGGACCCCTGCGGGGCGGAGGGCGGCTACTCGGGCCGGGAGATCCTCGCGGAGTTCCGCCGGGCCACCGGACTGCCCACGGCCACCAACATGATCGCCACCGACTGGCGCCAGCTGACCCACGCCCTCGCCCTGCGGTCCGTGTCCATCCCGCTGGCCGACCCGCACTTCTGGACCATGCAGGGCTCGGTGCGCGTCGCCCAGCTGTGCAACACCATGGGCCTGACCTGGGGCTGCCACTCCAACAACCACTTCGACATCTCCCTGGCGATGATGGCCCACTGCGGCGCGGCCGCCCCCGGTGAGTACAACGCCCTGGACACGCACTGGATCTGGCAGGAGGGACGCGAACGGCTCACCGCACAGCCCCCGAGGATCAGCGGCGGCGAGGTCGCCGTACCGGACGCACCCGGCCTGGGAGTCCGCCTGGACCGCGACCGGCTCCTCGCCGCGCACGAGCTGTACCGGGAGAAGGCACTGTCGGGCCGCGACGACGCCGTCGGCATGCGGTACCTGATCGACGGCTGGACCTTCGACGCGAAGCGGCCGTGTCTCGTGCGCTGAGCCGACTGCCGCGGCAGTGACGCGGGTATGGCCGGCCTTCGCGGGATGCCGTCCGTGACACGGTGGCGGCCGGCGTCCCCTCGTCCGGCCGCCGTTCCCACCCCGCCTCTATCGTGAGGCCATGTACTCGACACGGGTCTCCTGGCATGTGAACGCCTCGCGCGCGGCCGTCTACCGGGCGCTGCTGGACGCGGACGCCGTGGAGAAGTGGCGGGTGCCGGACGGTATGACCGGGCAGGTGCACGTGTTCGAGAGCCGGGAGGGCGGGGCCTTCCGGGTCTCGCTCACCTATGACGAGCCGACCGGCACGGGGAAGTCGGCCGCGCACACCGACACCTACCACGGTCGCTTCGTGAAGCTCGTGCCCGACGAACTGGTCGTCGAGGAGGTCGAGTTCGAGAGCGACGACCCCGCCCTGCGGGGGACGATGACGATGACCACCACCCTCACCGAAGCCGACGGCGGCACGGACGTGCTGGTCGTGCACGAGGGGATCCCCGACGTCGTGCCCGCCGCGGACAACGAGACGGGCACCCGGATGGCGCTGGCCAACCTCGCCCGGCTGGTCGAGGCCGCGCCACGGCGACCTCGGGACAACTGATCGGCAACCTCCGGGCGTCCGGCGACCCGGTCGCCGCCGCACGGCACGCGTCGTGGCACGGGACCGGCAGCGGTCCCGACGGCACCTACTGCCGCTACCGCGTGTCCGACATCACCTACCGCTGACGCCGTGCATTACGTGATCTTTGCCTGGGGTTCGCCGGGCGTATGAAAGCGCTCGCTTCCATGCGGATGTATGGACACCGAACTGCTGTCAGGGCTGCGCGTCGACTACACAGACCAGGACGACCCCGTACTGATCCGGCCGGACGGCAGCCCCGTGGACACCTGGCGGGAGAACTACCCGTACGAGCAGCGCATGGAGCGCCCGGAGTACGAGTGGCACAAGCGGCTCCAGCAGATCGAACTGCTGAAGCTCCAGAGCTGGATCAAGGAGACCGGCCGCCGTCTCGTCGTCGTCTTCGAGGGGCGGGACGCGGCCGGCAAGGGCGGCACGATCAAGCGCTTCACCGAGCACCTCAACCCGCGCGGCGCCCGCGTCGTGGCGCTGGAGAAGCCGACCGAGCGTGAGCGCGGGCAGTGGTACTTCCAGCGGTACGTCGAGCATCTGCCGACCGCGGGCGAGATCGTGCTGTTCGACCGGTCCTGGTACAACCGGGCCGGCGTGGAGCGCGTGATGGGCTTCTGCACCGACGACGAGTACCGGCGCTTCATGCGGCAGGCCCCGGCCTTCGAACGGATGCTGGTGGACGACGGGGTCGACCTGATCAAGTTCTGGTTCTCGGTGTCCCAGGGCGAGCAGCGCACCCGCTTCACCATCCGCCAGGTCGACCCCGTACGGCAGTGGAAGCTCAGCCCCATGGACCTGGCCTCGCTGGACCGCTGGGAGGACTACACCGCCGCCAAGGTCGCCATGTTCCGCGAGACGGACACCGAGCACGCGCCCTGGACGGTGGTGAAGAGCAACGACAAGAAGCGGGCCCGCGTCGAGGCCATGCGCAGCGTGCTGGCCCGCTTCGACTACTCCGACAAGGATGAGGGGGTCGTCGGCGTCCCCGACCCCCGGATCGTCGGCGCGGCCGCGGGCCTGCTGGAGGCGGGGGAGGACGACTCCGAACCGGAGCGCTGACCGCCGCCGGGACTCGTGCCAGGGCCTAGGTGTGTTGTCCCGGCACGTTGGTGACAGGCGACACGCCTTGAGCGGTCCTTGAAAGGGGTGAGGGCCTCTGGGTTCGGTGTGGATTGCGACATCTACAACCGGCGCCCAGGAGGCCCTCGTTGTCCCACCGTAATGCCCCGCTGACTCCGACCGGCAGGCTGCGACTGGCCCGGTGTGTCGTCGACGACGGCTGGACTGTGCGGCGGGCCGCGGAACGCTTCCAGGTCAGTCACACCACCGCCGCCCGATGGGCCGGCCGCTACCGCCACCACGGCGCCGAGGGCATGCACGACCGCTCCAGCCGCCCCCACCACTCACCCCGGCAGACACCCGCCACGGTTGAAGCAGAAGTGGTGCGGATACGGCGCAAGCACCGCATCGGACCACTCCGGCTGGCCGCCCGCACCCGGATCGCCGCGTCCACCGCCCACCGCATCCTCAAGCGCCACGGCATGCCCGCCCTGGCCGCGCTGGACCGGGCCACCGGCGAGCCAGTCCGCCGCTACGAACGCTCCCGGCCAGGCGAACTGATCCACATCGACGTCAAGAAACTCGGCCGCATCCCCGACGGCGGCGGCCACCGCACCCAAGGACGCGCCGAAGGCCGACGCAACCGGACCGGCACCGGCTACGCCTACCTGCACACCGCCCTGGACGACCATTCCCGCCTGGCCTACACCGAAGACCTGCCCGACGAGACCGCTGCGACCTGCGCAGGCTTCCTCACCCGCGCCACCGCCTGGTTCGCCGCACACCACGTCACCGTCGAACGCGTCCTGACCGACAACGCCTGGGCCTACACCAAGAACACCTGGCGCGACACCTGCCACCAGCTGGGCATCAGCCCCCGCTGGACCCGCCCCTGGCGGCCACAGACCAACGGCAAGGTCGAACGCTTCCACCGCACCCTGCTCGACGAATGGGCCTACCACCAGCCCTACACCTCAGACGCCGAACGCCAAGCCGCGTTTCCCGACTGGCTGGACTGGTACAACCACCACCGACCCCACACCGGAATCAGCGGCCACACTCCCGCCAGCCGCGTCACCAACCTGTCCGGTCAGCACACCTAGGGCGTGTTGCGAAAGTCTCGCCTGCCGGGCGGCGTCTGGCACGCCCTTCGGGCGGACGACGGGACTTTCGCAACACGCCCTAGCCGCGCGGCAACACCGTGACGCGGCGGAAGTTGCACTCGTCCCCTGCCGTGCGCCCGGCAGGGGAGGGGCGGTTCTGATGGGCCTTGAGAGCGGCGCTGACCAGGCTCATCAGCAGATCGACGTCCGTGTCGCAGTCGAGATGCACGGTCACCCAGTCCGAACCGGGGACCAGCCGTATCGCCGTCGACTCCTGGAGATCGTCGTGGAACCGTCGTATGGCCCCCGCCGTCAGGTGCAGGTCCACATCCCGGTCCGAGTGGAAGTGCACGATCTCGCTGTGGGCGGAGCGCAGTGCCCGCCCTGCGCCGCAACTGGTCGGGCCCGCACTGAGGTCGGGCCAGACTTGCAGTTGTTCCATGGCGCGCTGGGCCAGTGTCATGTCCCCATAGTCACCCGATCATCGCTTCGCAACCAGAGGTTGAGCGATTCGTAACCGGGGCGTGAGGTACCTCTCAGCCACCACAGCCACCCACGTTCCCTAGTCCGGAGGCGTGGGGGTGTCGTGCGTGCGGTACATCGCCTGTACGTCCAGCTCCAGCTGGACCGTGGGTCCGACCACCGCGATGCCGCGCGCCAGCATGCTGCGCCAGTTCAGGGTGAAGTCCTCCCGGTGCAGCTCCGCCTTGGCCAGCGCCGCGCACCGCAGCTCCTCGCCGTAGCCGCCGTTGACCGAGCCCAGGTAGGTGGTGTCCAGCTCGACGGAGCGGCTGATCCCGTGCATGGTCAGGGAGCCGTGGAGCGTCCACTTGGTTCCGCCCCGGTAGGCGAAACGCGTGCTGGTGAAGTCGATGTACGGGTAGCGCTCGACGTCCAGGAAGTCGCCCGAACGCAGGTGGTTGTCCCGGGTGTTGTTGCCGGTGGTGATGCTCGCGGCCTCGATGCGCACCGACACCCGGGAGGCGGCCATGTCCTGTTCGACGCGTATGCCTCCCGTGAAGCGCTCGAAGCGGCCGTGCACATGGGCCATGCCGACATGTTTCGCGATGAACCGGATCGCCGTGTGCGGCGGGTCGAACAGCCAGGTCCCCGGCGTCGGCAGATCCAGCTGGCGTCCCGACACCAGCTGGACCCGCGCCGTGGGGGGCGTCGTGCCGCCGACGACGTCCACGGTCTCCTGATGGGGGGTCAGGCCCTCGGCCGTGACCCGCAGGCCATAGCGGCCGGGCGGAAGTGCGGCGCAGAACAGCCCGTACGGATCCGTGGTGCCCCGCACCACGACCTCGTGCGAGTCCATCGCCGTCACCGTCACCTCGGCGCCCCGCATCGGCAGTCCCACCGGGTCCACGACCTCGCGGGCCAGGCCGCCGGCACCGGACGGCACGGGGAATCCAGCGACGGGCACCCCCCGGGAGCGTCGACTCCTGAGCAGTCCGAGGGGCATGACCATCACCTTTCTTCGGGGTGGGGAATGTGAGTGGGGGGAGGGGAAGGGGTCTACGGCAGGGCGGTGGCCGGCGGTACGCCCTCGTACGCCGCCCGCAGCAGGGCGAGCACGCCGTCGGCCGTGACCGGGCGCGGGTTGGCGTACGCCTGGCCCGCGGTCTGCGCGGCGGCCGTCGCCAAGTCGGCTTCCGCGAGGCCGAGTTCGGCGAGCGAGCGGGGCGCGCCGAGGCGTCCGGCCAGGTCCCACAGGGCCGTCGGAGCGTCGCCGGTGTCCAGGGCGCGGGCCACGGCGGCGACCGCGTCCGCAGCGGCGGGCGCGTTGTGGGCCAGGGCGTACGGCAGCACCACGGTGTGCGTCTCGGCGTGCGGCAGCCCGAAGGTGCCGCCCAGGACATGGCAGAGCTTGTGGTGCAGGCCCATCGTGGTGGCGCCCAGACAGGACCCGCACAGCCAGGCCCCGTACAGCGCGCGACCGCGGGCATCGAGCGACGTCGGCTCCTCGGCGACCGCCGGGAGCGCCCGCGCCATCGCCCGTACGCCCTCCTCGGCCATCAGCGCCACCAGGGGCGAGCTGTCGGGGGCGTACAGGGCCTCGACGGCGTGCGCGAGCGCGTTGACGCCGCTGGTCACGGAGAGCGGTACGGGCAGGGAGAGGGTGAGCTCGGGGTCGTAGACGACGCTGCGGGGGAGCACCTTGGGGTCGCGGCCGGTGCGCTTGGCGCCGTGCTCCGTCAGGCCCCAGACGGGTGTCATCTCCGAGCCGGAGTAGGTGGAGGGCACCGCGATCAGCGGCAGTCCGGTGCGCAGGGCGACGGCCTTGCCGAGCCCGATCGACGAGCCGCCGCCGACCGCCACGCACCCGTCGGCGCCCGCCGCGCGGGCCGCCTGGACGGCCACGTCGGCGACCTCGACGGGGACGTGCATCCGGGCCCGGTCGTGCACGCCGGCGCAGACCGGGCCGAGCGCGTCCGCGACCGCCCGCGCGGTCTCCGCGCCCCGCTCCCCGCACACCACCAGCACCCGCCGCAGCCCCAGCCGCTCCACCTCGCCCGGCGTCGCGGACACCGCGGCGCCGGCCCGGAAGACCACCCGCACGGGCCGGGTCTCGTAGGAGAAGTCGAGGGCGTCCGTCATGACGGCTCCAGCACGAGGTCGAAGCGGGCGTGCCGGAACGGGTTCGCCACGCCGAACTCCCGTGCCGCCGACGGGTCGTCGACCGGGGCGAAGTCGTTGACGAGGCCCGGCTTCACCGCGAACACCGCGTCCGAGTCCAGGTAGTCACTGCCCGCGACGAAGATGTGCGTGGTCACCGGGGTGTGCTCGGGGGCCGAGGCGATGAAGTGGATGTGCGCGGGCCGGTAGGGGTGCCGTCCGGTGGCCCGCAGCAGCCCGCCGACCGGCCCGTCCGTCGGGATGGGGTACGGGCTCGGCACACAGGTACGGAACCAGAACCACCCCTCGCCGTCCGCGGTGAACAGGCCGCGTCCGTTGCCCGCGGGCTGTACGTCCGGCCGCTGCACGTCGTAGAAGCCGTTGCCGTCGGCCTGCCACACGTCGACGACCGCGCCCGGCAGCGGGGTGCCGTCCCGGGACCGCACCCGCCCGCTCACCACGCACGGCTCGCCGCCGCCCACCAGGTCGATGTCCGCGCCGAGCTCGCGCACCGGCGACTCGGTCATGTGGAAGGGGCCCAGGACCGTGGACTCGGTGGTGCCGGGGCCGTGCCGGTCGTTGATCGTCTCGACGAGCATCGACAGACCGAGGACGTCCGACAGCAGGATGAACTCCTGCCGGGTGTCCGTGCACATCTGCCCGGTCGCCGTCAGGAACCCGATCGCCCGCTCCCACTCCTCCTGCGTCAGCCGGGACTCCCGCGCGAAGGCGTGCAGATGCCGGACGAGCCCGGTCAGCAGCTCCCGCAGCCGCGGATCCGCCGTGCCCAGCAGACTGGCGACGACCTCGTCGGTGACCGTCTCTGGCGTGTCGCCGGTCATGTCGGCTCCTTCCCCGGCTCCTGGTGTGGGGCGCCCATCTCAACCGTGCCCGAGAATCCGCCGCAGCGCGTCCGTGAGCGACCGTTCGGCGTCCTCGGCCGCGTCGGCGTGCCGGAACGCCACATAGCCGTCGGGGCGTACGAGGAGGGCGCCGGCATCGGAGATCTCACTGAGCCGCGCCCAGTCGCCGTAGGGGTCCTCGTACTCCTGGCCGGGCCCGACGACGACCATGGCGATGTCCAGGGGCTGGGCCTTGGCGGCCCGCACCCACGCCTCGCCGCCGATGCCGGTGAGCAGTGTGAAGCGGCCCTTGCCGACGGTGTCGAGGGTGGACAAAGTCCGGGTCCCGGAGGTGATCCAGGCGTGCGGGAGCTTGGCGCCGGGGCGGGAGGTGGGCTGGTGGTGCAGCTCGGGGTCGCGGGCGAAGCCGGGGTCGGGGGTGCCGTCGGGGACGACCGCGGCGGAGGCGTAGCGCTGGTTGAGGTCGACGCCGTGCGCGTTGAACTCGTACACCTTGAAGGCGATCGCCTCGCGCAGTGCGGCCCGCTGCTTGGCGGCCGCCTCCGTGGCGTCCTTGCGGGCGGCGATGTTGGCCCACAGTTGCTCGGGCGTCTGCGGTGAGAGTCCGTCGAGGGCCTCGAAGATCGGGGCGGTCTCGGCGATGGACTTGTTGGCGCGGGTCACTATCTGCCTGCCGACCGGCGCGCGCTCCACGGTGTACGTGTCGAGGAGGCCGGGCGAGGCGACGCCGTCCAGGACGAGCTTCAGCTTCCACGCCAGGTTGTAGGAGTCCTGGATGGAGGTGTTGGAGCCGAGCCCGTTGGACGGCGGATGGCGGTGCACGGCGTCACCGGCGCAGAAGACACGGCCGTTGGCGTAGGTCTCGGCGTACATCTCGTTGACCGTCCAGGCCGAGGACGACTTGATGGTCACCGGGATCTCGTCGTCGCCGACCAGCTGCCGTACGACGGACAGCGCGTACTCCTCGGTGAGGTCGGGGGCTCCCGCGCTCACGTCGTAGCCCCACACGATCAGCCACTCGTTCCAGGGCCGCACACAGCGCACCAGGCCCGCGCCGATGCCGCCGACCGTGGCGCCGGGCGCGAGGACCCAGTAGAGGGTGGAGGGCCGGTGCGCGGTGTACTTCGACAGATCCGCGTCGAAGACGATGTTGATGCTGCCCGCGACGCCCATCTGGCCGCCCATCGGCAGCCCGGCGTCCTCGGCGACCTTGGAGCGGCCGCCGTCGGCGCCGATCAGGTACCTGGCGCGGATGGTGTACTCGTCGCCGCGCAGCCGGTCCTCGACGGTGACCGTGACACCGCCCTCGTCCTGGACGAAGGACTTGTAGACCGTGCTGAACCGGAAGTCGGTGCCGCGGGCGATCGCCGCGTTCACCAGCACCGGCTCCATCAGGTGCTGCGGCATGTCGCACATGCGGGTCGGGCTGGCCAGATCGTGCGCGGCCTGCACGAGCGGATCGTTGCCCCAGGAGCGCACCCGGCCCAGCTCCTCGCCGGCCAGGCTGGTGCAGAAGGTCGTGTTGCCCATCAGGTGCTGGGGCGTCGCCGTGGCGATGACCTGGTCCTCGACGCCGAGATCGCGCAGCACCTCCATGGTCCGCTGGTTGGTGATGTGCGCGCGGGGCGTGTCGGCGAGGCTCGCGTACCGGGTGACGACCATGTTGCGCACGCCGTAGGTGCTCAGGGCGAGCGCGGCCGACGCGCCCGCCGGGCCGCTGCCCACGATCAGGACGTCGGTCTCGACAACGGTGTGCACGACAGAACGCTCCAGGAGATGAGACACGGGGACGAGGCGGGATACGCGTACGGACCCCGGCCTTTCAAGATCATGGAGCGATGCGGTCGGTCGTGGGTGTCTCAATACGAGACAGCCCGCTTCGCCCCGCGCGCGACGCCCCCGATACGGTGAGGAGCGCCATGAGCACCGCCGAACATCCTCCTGCCCTCGCCCCGCTCCGCCATGCCCGTGAACGGTTTCTGACGGGACGCCCGCTCCCGGACGGCGTACCGGACGACGTCGTCGCCGCCTGGCGGCGCGCCCGGTTCTTCGGCGTACGGCCCGATCTCGACGGCCCTGTACGGGAGTTGCCGCACCCGGTCGACTCGCCCCTGCTGGAGGCGGCGCGGCCCGTGCTCACGCGGATCGCCCCGGCCCTCGACGCCGGACGGTCGGCCCTCCTGCTCACCGACGAACGGCTGAGGGTGCTGTGGTCGGCCGGCAGCGCGCCCGGCGACGACGCCTGCCGCGACCTGTCCGAGCGGGAGGTCGGCCACAACAGCGCCGCGCTCGCCCTGCGCACCCGGCGCCGGGCCGAGGTGCACGGACCCGAGCACTTCCTCGACGTGTGGCAGGACGTCTCCGCGGTCAGCGTGCCCCTGCTCTCCCTGGAAACGGGCCAGGCGCTCGGCACGGTCACGATCGCCTGCGGCCTGTGCCCCGGCTGCCGCCCGCACCCCGGCGCCGCCCTCGCCGAAGCGGCCGCCGCGGCCGTGGAGGCGGAACTGCGGGCACGCGCGCGTACCGCGGAACGGGCCCTGCTCGACGCCTACGAACGGGCCGCGCGGGGCCGCGACCGAGCCGTCGTCGCGCTGGACGGCCGCAACCGCCTGATCAGCGAGGCCGCGGCCGCCCTCGCCTCCCCGCAGGTGCTGGAGGCGCTGGAGCGGAGCGCGCGGGCCTGGAGGAGGGGGAGCGGCACCGGCAACGGGAGCGGTGAGCCGTACGACATCTCGCTTCCCGAGGAGACCGGGTGCACCGTCGAGATCACTCCGGTACGGCATGAGGGGCGCGCCATGGGCCTGGTCGCCGTGCTCGAACCGCGTCCCGTGGAGCCGGCGCCTGCGGTGCCGCGTCCGGTGAGCGCGCTGGTGGGAGCCTCGGTGCCGTGGCGGCACGCGGTCGTGCAGGCGACGGCGCTGGCCCGGACTTCGGGGCCCCTGCTCATCGTGGGCGAGCGGGGCACGGGCAAGACCACGCTCGCCCTCGAACTGCTCGACGGCACGGCCCCGTTGGTCGTGGACGCCGCCGCATCACCCGAACTCGGCCTCAGGGACGACGAGCGGGGTGAGATGAGGGTCCCCCCGGCCGAGGGCTGGGGGAGGGCCGGCAACCGACCCCTGCTGCTGCGCCACGCCGAGCGGCTGGCACAGCCGGACGTCGCCGCCCTCAACTCCCTCCTCGACGAACGTCCCGACGCCCACCTGATCGTCACCTACACACCCGGCACCTCCCCGGGCCCCTGCCTCCAGCGCCTCCTCGACACCCTCGGCGCCCGCAAGGTGACCCTGCCCGCGCTACGGGAACGCCCCGAGGACATCAGGGAGTTGCTGCCCGCCCTGGCGCCCGGTCCGGCCCCCGGCACTCCGCCGCTGACCTGGACGCTGGACGCCCTGCGCGCACTGGAGCAGCATCCCTGGCCCGGAAACGTCGCCGAACTCGCCCATCTCGTACGGGCGTTGGCGAGCCGGCGCCGGGTCTGCGGGCCGGTGCGGCGCGACGAACTGCCGGATCCCGTCCGCGAAGGGCCCGCGGGACGCAACCTCAGCCCGATGGAGCTCGCCGAGCGGGCCGCCATCCTGGAGGCGCTGCGCCGCCACGGCGGCAACAAGGCGCGCGCCGCGGCGGCGTTGGGGATCGCCCGGGCGACCCTCTACCGGAAGCTGCGGGAGTATCAGGGGCGGGACGCGCTGGTCACCCCCAGGCCCTGATCGCTCCGGTTTCCCGGTCGGCCCGGGCCTCAGCGTGCCCCGGTCCAGTTGTGCGCCACGTCGATCACGACCCGGTCGGCCGCCACCCACACCCGGAACGGCAGCCGTGCCCGGACACCGAGCCCGATCTGCGTGTCCCCTTCGAAGCTGCCGGCGAACCGCGCGTCCCGGAAGGTGCGGTATCCCGTGAGGTCCACGCCCTTCAGCCGCTGACCGGCCCGCACGGGATACGTGGGCTTGCCGGTGTCGACGTCGTAGGCGGGGGCGGCCACCCGTACCTCGAGGACGGCTCCGCCGCCGACGGTGATGCGGTTGCCCGAACCGTCCTGGTAGAGACGGCTGACGTACCTGACGGAATAGCCGAGACCGCTGGTGCCCGCGCCGGGGACGTCGACGACCATGCGGTCGAAGCAGGCGTGCCGACCGGTCCTGATGTCGGTCACCGACTCCGTCGTGGCGGCGGAGCGGGTCTTGGCGACGCTGCCCCAGCCGGTGGGGCAGGCCGTCGCCTGGGTGGTGGTGGTCGCGGTGGCCTCGGCCGGGACCGCCGCCACGCCCAACGTGGCGACCATGAGCGCGGCTGTCGTCGCCCATGCGGTTGAGTTTCGTCCCATTTCATCCCCTAGAAGGGTGTGTGTCTGATATTAGGCAAGACATTCGGGTCGGCGGAATGGTTGCACCGTTCCGGAGTTCCTCGGTCCGGGGTGTACAACGACCGGCGGCCCGGTCGGGAACCCGCACAGAACCCGGGACGTTCCCCGAAGGACGGCCACTGCTCACGGGGCCGCACACATATCGGGGGACGATGTGACGCGGATGATCGTCATGGGCGGCGGGATCGCCGGTGCCGGAGCGGCTCTCGCGCTGCACAAGGCCGGCTTCGACGTCACCGTGTACGAGGCGCACCCCGACTCCGCCGAGGACATCGGCGCGTTCCTCACGCTCGCGAGCAACGGCATGCGCGCCCTGGCACAGACGGACGCCTCGCACGCGGTCACGGCGATCGGCTTCCCCCTGACCTCCATGCGGGTCCTGGACGACACCGGGGCCGAACGCGCCCAGGTGCCGCTCGGCGAGGCGGGTACCCCGCACCTGCGGTACCGATGCCTGCGGCGCGGAGATCTCAACGCCGCCCTCCAGACCGAGGTCACCCGCCGCGGCATCGGCATCCACCACGGCAGACGCCTCGTCTCCGTCGAGGACGGCCCGGACACCGTCACCGCCCACTTCGCCGACGGCAGCAGGGCCACCGGGGACCTGCTCATCGGCGCCGACGGCCTGAACTCCACCGTCCGCCGCCTCATCTCCCCGGACACGCCCCCGACTTATGCCGGGCAGCACGTCTTCTACGGCTACACCGGCGAAGCGCCCCAAGCCGGCCGGCCCGAGACCATCACCATGGTGCGCGGCAGCTCCGTCGCCTTCGGGTACGCGGTGTCGCCCGACGGGGAGACGTACTGGTTCGCGCGCGTCACCGACGCACCCCTGGCCGCCGATGCCCTCGCCGAAGGCACCCCGACCCGCTGGCGCGACCTCCTGCTGCCGCTGCTGCGCAAGGACGCCACCCCGGCCGCGGACCTCGTCGCGGCCACCACGCCCGACCACCTCATGGTCACCAACGCCACCGACCTGCCCACCGGGACGCCCTGGCGCTCCGGCCGGACCCTGATCATCGGCGACGCGGCCCACGCGGCGTCCCCGGCGACCGGGCAGGGCGCCTCGATGGCCCTGGAGGACGCCGTCGTTCTCGCCAAGTCCCTGCGGGACGCCCCGGACACGCAGTCCGCGCTCGCCCTCTACGAGAGGCTCCGCCGCCCCCGCGTGGAACACAACATCACCGTCAGCGGCAACATCTCCCGAGGCACCCACACCCCATCGGGCCCCGGCCCCGGCGGCCCCGGCCCCCGAGGCACGAGTGCGGACCGGCCGGGCGACGACGACCTCATACGACAGCTGGAGTGGGACACCGACCTCTGGCAGCCCGCGCGGTGAGCGACTGGCGTCGTGAGCGTCGCCCCCTGAATCGATGGAGCGGCCAACCGGCGCAACCCTGGCGCGCGTCGGCCCCTCCTACAGGTCGAACCGACCCGGACCCCGACCGGGTTCGCGGAGAGGAGCGCCTGTTGGCCCGTCAGTTGTCCCGTCGGCAGTTCGTGGTCTACTCCCTCGCGGCGACCACCCTGACCGTCGCGGCGCCGCTCGGCTGCGACGGCTGGACCGCCCAGGGCGCCGAGGAACCCGCGGACGGCGCGCGTCGGTCGTCCGACGTCCTGGTCACCGGCACCGACGCGGAGATGCTGGTCCTGGAGGTCACCCCGGCCAACAAGGTCGTCGTACGGCTGCCGCGCGTCGAGGTCGGACAGGGCGTCACCACTGCCGTCGCCATGATGATCGCCGAGGAGCTGGACGCCCGGCTCGCCGACGTCGACATCCCGCTCGCCGACGCCCGCAGCGAGGGCAACCAGTTCACCGGCGGCTCCAGCTCGGTCAGTTCGCTGTACGGCCCGGCCCGCCAACTGGCCGCCACCGCCCGCGCCAAACTGGTGACCGCCGCCGCCCGCCGCTGGCACGTCCCCGCGCGCACCCTGCGCACCCGGGACACAAGGGTCTTCGCACCGGACGGACGCACGGCCACCTTCGGGTCGCTGACCAGGAGCGCCGCCCGGATCACCCGCCCGACGGTCTCGACCGGACCCAAGCCGGCGTCCAGGCACAGGGTGATCGGACGGCCGACGACCCGGATCGACGCACGCGCCATCATCACCGGCAAGGCCACGTACACCGGAGACCTCACGGTGGCCGGAGCCAAGCCGACGGTCGTGGCCCGGCCGCCGACGCTCGGCGGGAAGGTCGTCTCGCTCGACTCCCGGGCCGCCCGTGCCCTGCCCGGTGTCCACGCGGTCGTGCGGATCGACGGTGGTGTCGCCGTGGTCGCGGACACCTTCCACCACGCCTTCCAGGCCCGGGACGCGCTCCGGATCACGTGGGCACCGGGTCCTCTGGCGCACCTCTCCGACTCCGGGATCCGCTCCCGGCTGCGCGCCGCCGTCCCCAGGCTGGCGCCCCCGCCGAGCGGATCGGCGCAGACCGAGGCCGAGTTCGAGTTCGCCTTCGTCAGTCACGCGCCCATGGAGGTGCTCACCGCCATCGCGGACGTCCGCGCACAGCGGGCCGAGATCTGGTTCTCCTCCCAGACGCCGATGTCCGCGCGCGAGGACATCGCCTCGGCCATCGGCCTGCCGGTGTCGAAGGTGCGGGTCCATGTGGTGCGCGGCGGCGGCTCGTTCGGGCGGCGGCTGAACCACGACGCGGCGATCGAGGCGGCCCTGATCTCCAAGAAGGCGCGCCGGCCGGTGAAACTGATGTGGAGCCGGGCCGACGACATCCGGCACGGCAGGATGCGCCCGGCGTCCCAGCACCGGATCCGGGCCAGCCTTGACCGGGGCCGGGTGGTCGCCTTCGCCCATGCGACGGCCTCGGTCAGCGAATCCTTCGAGAAGCAGGGCCTGTCCGCCCAGGGCGGCGTGCGCTCCGCCGTACGCGCCCCGGCGGCGGCCCCGCTCCCCAGTGACAGCGGCCTCTACAACTTCGGACGCCTCTCCGGCGACTCGGGCTCGGTCGACCTGGCGATCCCCCTCGGCGCCTGGCGCTCGGTCGACTCCGGCACCGTGCGCACCGCCGAGGAGATCGTCGTCGACGAGATCGCCCGCAGCCTCGGCAAGGACCCGGTCGCCTTCCGCCGTACGACCCTGCGCAGCAAGAGCGTCAAGGCGGTACTGGACAAGGTCGCCGGCGCCGGGAAATGGGGCCGGACCATGCCGGCGGGCCACGCCCAGGGCGTGGCCGTCCACGAGGAGTACGACTCCTGCGCGGCGTGTCTCGTCGAGATCGACGCCGTCGACCCGAAGAACCCACGGGTGACCAAGGTGGTGATGGCCGCCGACGTCGGAACGGCCGTCAACCCGCGCGGACTCGAGGCCCAGCTCATGGGCACCGCCGTCGACGGGATCTCCACGATCCTGCGCGCCGGACTGCACATCGACCGGGGCGCCGTCCGCGAGAGCAGCTTCGCCGACTTCCACTACGCCCGCCAGCGGCACGCCCCCCAGCACTTCGAGGCGCACATCCTGCCCTCCGACCGCGATCCCGGCGGAGCCGGAGAACTGGGTGTCCCCGCCGCGGCCGGCGCCGTCGCCAACGCCTACGCCCGGGCCACCGGCACCAAGCCGCGCCGTTTCCCCCTGAACTTCTGAGCCACCCGAAGAGAAGGTATTCGATGCCCTCCCACTCCTTCACCCTCAACGGGAAGCAGGTCACCGTCGAGGCGCCCGCCGACATGCCCCTGCTGTGGGTCCTGCGCGACCTGCTGAACGTCACCGGCCCCAAGTACGGCTGTGGCGTGGGCGCCTGCCGCGCCTGCACCAGCCATCTCGACGGCGACGAGATCCAGCCCTGCGTCGTCCCGGTCGCCGAGTGCGCCGGCCGCGAGGTCACCACCATCGAGGGCCTGGCCGACGGCGACCGGCTCCACCCGGTGCAACAGGCCTGGCTCGACTGCGACGTCGCCCAGTGCGGCTTCTGCCAGCCGGGCCAGATCATGGCCGCGGCCGCCCTGTTGAAGAAGACGCCCCGGCCGACGGACGCCGACATCGACCGGATCGAGAACGTCTGCCGTTGCGGCACCTACTCACGGATCCGCGAGGCGATCGACAAGGCGGCCACCGGCAGCTGACCGGCCGCCTTCAGTACGGCCGGAAGCGTCCGTACGCTGATGGCCGTGGACAACTCCTTGAACGGCCCGGGCGCCGTGGCGGCGCGGTTCACCGGGCGTCCGGTCACCGGTGAACGCCGGCTCTCCGGAGCGCTCGCCGAAGTCACCCTCGACGGCGGGCAGGAGGTGATCGTCAAGCGCGGCGACGGCGACCGGGCCGCACCGGCCGAGGCGGCCGGGCTGCGCTGGCTGGCCGAGACCGGCACCGTCCGTATCCCCGTCGTGCACGGCCACGACGGGCGGTGGCTGGTCACGGACCGGGTGGCGACCGGGCATCCCCGCGCCGACGCGGCGGAGCGGTTCGGCCGCGATCTGGCCGCACTGCACGCCGCCGGCGCACCCGCGTTCGGCGCCCCACCGCCGGGCGGCCCCGAGGACGCGTACATCGGGCTCGCCCCGATGCGCAACGTCACCGGCCCCGACTGGCCCCGCTGGTACGCCGAGCACCGGGTGTTGCCGTATCTGCGTCGCGCGGTCGACGAGGGCACGGTCGGCGGGGCCGAGGCGCCGGTGTTCGAGCAGGTCTGCGAACGGCTCCCGGAACTGGCGGGCCCCGCCGAGCCGCCCGCCCGACTGCACGGCGACCTGTGGAACGGCAACGTCCTGTGGGGCGCCGACGGGCACACCTGGCTGATCGACCCGGCCGCGCACGGGGGCCACCGCGAGACCGACCTGGCGATGCTCCACCTCTTCGGCTGCCCCCACCTCGACCGGATCCTGGACGGCTACCAGCGGACCGCCCCGCTGGCCGACGGCTGGGCCGACCGCATCGCCCTGCACCAGCTCTTCCCGCTCCTGGTGCACGCCGTCCTCTTCGGCCGCGGCTATGCGGAACAGGCCCTCACGGCGGCCAGGACGTCTCTGCGCACCGGTTGACGCACGAACGACTACCGGCGCACGAACCATTGACTGTGCGCCGAACGCTCCCGACACTTGCACTGGCGTGACTACGTAGTCATGGCAGCGGCCGCAGGGCTGTCGCTGCGTCTGACTGCGTAGTCGAGAGTCGATCGAGCCGCTGCCCCCGGGAGCTCCCATGGCGACGACGATGACCGAGGTCGCCCGTGCCGCCGGTGTCTCCCAGAAGACGGTGTCCCGGGTCGTCAACGGTGAACCGCATGTCAGCCCGGAGGTCCGCGACCGTGTGCTCCGGGTCATCGGGGAGCTGGACTACCGCCCGAACAACGCGGCGCGCGCCCTGCTCCTCGGGCGCTACCGGCGGATCGGCGTCGTCTCCCTGGGCACCGCCCTGTACGGACCGTCGACGCTGCTCTTCACCCTGGAGCGGGCGATGCAACGGGCGGGATACTCGTTCGCTTTGGCCGGCACCCTGGAGGGGCAGCCGGTGTCCGTCGCCGTCGAGGCGCTGCTGGAGCAGGGCGTCGACGGGATCGTGCTGTCCGAGCCCATCGACGACGGCACACCGCTCAGGCTCGGCGCGGACGTGCCGGTGGTCAGCCTCGGTGAGGGTGTCGACCTCACCGAGGGCGTGGGCGCGGTCGTCTGCGCCGACGGGGTCGCGGCGGCCCGCATCGCCACCGAGCATCTGCTCTCCCTCGGCCACCGCACCGTCTGGCACATTCCCGGCCCGCAGAACTGGTGGGCTGCCCGCGACCGTCTCCGCGGCTGGCGCGAGGCCCTGGCCGCGGCCGGAGCCCCGGAACCACCCCTCGCCACGGAGGGTGACTGGAGTCCGGCCGCCGGATACGCGGCCGGCCGGCAGCTGGCCCGACTCACCGACGTCACCGCCGTGTTCGTCGCCAACGACGACATGGCGATCGGCGCTCTGCACGCCTTCACCGAGGCGGGCCGACGCGTCCCCGACGACATCAGCGTCATCGGCTACGACGACATCCCCGCCGCGGCCTACCTCTCCCCGCCCCTGACCACCGTCCGCCAGAACTTCGCCGCCGTCGCCGACCGCGCCGTGGACCACCTGATCGCCCTGATCGAGGGCCGCCCCGAACCGGCCGAACCCACCGAACCGGCCGTCGAGTTGACCGTACGGGCCTCCACCGCACCCATCCGCACCACGTGACGTCGGCACCGGCACACCGCCGTACCCGGCCTGAAGGGCAACCTGCTGCCCGCGCGCACCGGATCACCTCAACCACCGTATGGGAGAAGGATGTTCGCGCTTGCACCCCGCGTCCTGTTCGGCGCCGCCTACTACCACGAGTACCAGCCCCACGAGCGGCTCAAGGACGACCTGGACCTGATGGCCGAGGCCCGCTTCACCGTGATCCGGGTCGGTGAGTCCGTCTGGTCGACCTGGGAGCCCGAGAACGGCCGCTTCGACCTCGACTGGCTCCACCCGGTCCTGGACGGCGCCCACGAGCGGGGCATCGCGGTGATCCTCGGGACCCCGACGTACGCGGTGCCGCCGTGGCTGGCCCGGCAGTACCCGGAGATCGCGGGGGAGCACCGCACCGGGATGCGCCACGGCTGGGGCGCTCGCCAGGAGGTCGACTTCACCCACCCGGCGTTCCGCTTCCACGCCGAACGGATCATCCGCAAGATCGTCGCCCGCTACGCCGGCCACCCGGCCGTCATCGGCTTCCAGGTCGACAACGAACCCGGCCTGCACCTCTTCCACAACCACGGCGTCTTCCAGCGTTTCACCGACCACCTGCGCGAACGCTACGGCGACGTGGAGACCCTCAACCGCGCATGGGGCCTCGTCTACTGGTCGCACCGCCTGTCCACGTGGGCCGACCTGTGGACCCCCGACGGCAACGTCCAACCGCAGTACGACCTGGCCTGGCGGCGCTTCCAGGCCGGCCTCACCACCGAGTTCATCGCCTGGCAGGCCGAGATCGTGCGGGAGTACGCCCGCCCGGGCCAGTTCGTCACCACCTGCATCTGCTACGACCTTCAGGGCGTCGAGGACGACAAGCTGACCGAGCGGCTCGACGTCACCGCGGGCAACCCGTACTACACGATGCAGGACGCCCTCGCCCTGCCCGACCGGGGCGGCTCCGGGCAGGACTGGCCGACCGACGGCACCTGGGCGCTGTACCGCAGCGCCGATCGCATGTACTCCTCACGCCAGGAGCCGTTCCTCGTCACGGAGACCAATGCGCAGGCCATCGGCGGGCCGTGGAACAACCGGCCCGCCTACGACGGCCAGTACCGCCAGGCCGCCTGGGCGCTCATCTCGCGCGGCGCCTCGATGATCGAGTACTGGCACTGGCACACCCTGCACTTCGGCGCCGAGACGTACTGGGGCGGTGTCCTGCCGCACAACGGCCGCCCCGGCCGCGTTTACCGCGAACTCTCCGCACTGGGGGAGGAGTTGGAGAAAGCAGGCGATCTGGTGGCGTCGCTCGCCCCGGACGCCGACGTCGCGTTCCTCTACGACGGCCCCAGCAAATGGGCACTCCAGGCACAGCCCCCGCTGGCCAAGCCCGACGGCGGCCCGGACGACCGGTCCTACGAGACCGTCTTCGACGCCTTCTACCGGGGCGCCTTCGACGCCGGCCTCCAGTCCCGCATCCTCCACCCCGGCCAACTCCCCGACGCCGAACTGCCGTCGGTCCTCGTCGCCCCGGCCTACTACGCCGCCGACGACACCACCCTGGACCGGCTGAAGGCGTACGCCGCGCATGGCGGCCACCTGGTGCTCGGCCCTCGCACCGCCTACGGCGACCACGAGGCGCGCGCCCGCACCGACGTCCAGCCCGGGCGTCTCGCCGACGCGGCCGGCGTGACGTACGACGAGTTCAGCAACCTGGACGCCCCGCTCCCCGTGACCGGCACGGGCGGCCTGGTCCTCCCGCCCGAGGCCCGCGCGCTGCACTGGGCCGACGGTCTGCGACCGCAGGGCGCCGAGGAGCTGGCGGCCTACGAGCACCCGCACTTCGGACGCTGGCCCGCCGCCACCACCCACCGTCACGGTGCCGGCCGCATCACCTACGTCGGCACCGTCCCGGACCCGGCCTTCGCCAAGGCCCTACTCCAGTGGGCGACTCCGGCCGCCGACGCCTGGGCCCCGGCGCACCCGAGTGTCACCTCGACCTCGGCCAGGTCCCGTGACGGCCGCCGGGTCAGGTTCCTGCACAACTGGTCGTGGGATCCGGTCACCGTCACCGTCCCGCAGGCCGTAGGGGACGTACTGTCCGGCGCCGAGTACGCCACCGAAGTGCCCCTCGGTCCGTGGGATGTGAAGGTTCTCCAGGAGCGGTGAGGAGGGAGGCGACCCGGTCCGTGCCGCGCACCGGTCACCGTGCGGCGCGGCGCGGGGGAGCCGTTGTCGTCCGGCTGCCGCATGGCCGGGGCGGTGCCGGGCCGCCCCGGCACTGTGACGTGCGAGGGGCGCGCGGCCTTCGGTCGGATCAGTCGGAGGACCGGTCAGATGACGCCGTCGGCGCGCAGGGCCTCGATCTCCGCGCCGGTACGGCCGAGCGCGGTGAGGATCGCCTCCGTGTGCTCACCCACCGCCGGTACGGGGTCCATGCGCGCGGGCAGACCGGCGAGGTCGGCCGGCGGCAGCAGGGCCTGCACCGTCGCACCGCCGGGCACCGTCACGTCGTGCCAGCGGTCGCGGGCGGCGAGGACCGGGTGGTCGAGGAACGCGGCGACGTCGTTGACCCCGGCGCAGGCGATGGCGATGGACTCCAGGTCCTTGAGGATCTCCTCGGCGTCGGAGCGGGCGCAGCGCTCGGCGACGACCGCGTTGAGTTCGTCGCGGTGGGCCACGCGGGCGGAACTCGTGGCGAAGCGGGGGTCGTCGGTCAGCTCGGGCCGGTCCAGGAACCGCGCGCACAGGACGGCCCACTCGCGCTCGTTCTGGATGGAGAACAGCACTTCCTTGCCGTCGGCGGCCCTGAAGGCGCCGTACGGGGCGAGGGTGGGGTGCTGGGTACCCAGCCGCGGGGGCTGGGTGCCGCCGTACCGGGTGTAGTTGGCGGGCTGGCCCATCCACTCGGCCAGCGCCTCGAACAGGGACACCTCCACCGGGTGGGCCGTGCCCCGGGTGGCGCGGGTGAACAGGGCGGTGAGAATGCCGCTGTACGCGTACATCCCCGCGGCGATGTCGGCGATGGAGATGCCGGCCCGGGCGGTCCCTTCCGGGCTTCCGGTCAGCGACACCAGGCCGGTCTGGCACTGCACCAGCAGGTCGTAGGACTTGCGGTCGGCCCACGGCCCCGAGGAGCCGTACCCGGAGATCGTGCACGGGATCAGCCGCGGCCACCGCTCACCGAGCGCCTCGACCCCCAGACCGAGCCGGTCGGCCGCGCCCGGCGCCAGGTTCTGCACGAAGACGTCGGCGTCGTCGAGGAGCCGGTGCAGGATCTCGCGGCCCCGGGGGTCCTTGAGGTCCAGGGTGAGCGACTCCTTGGACCGGTTGAGCCACACGAAATAGCTGGAGTGACCGTGCACCGTCGTGTCGTAGCGGCGGGCGAAGTCACCGTCCCCGGGCCGCTCCACCTTGATCACGCGTGCGCCCAGGTCGGCGAGCTGCCGGGTGGCGTAGGGGGCGGCCACGGCCTGCTCGAGGCTGACCACCGTGATGCCGGACAGGGGAAGCTGCTGCGCGATCATAGGGCCCAGTTCTACGACCCCTCCCGACCCCTGTCAATGCCGCTCCGGCCCACTTGACCTGCGCGTTTCGCCACTCGTCCGGGGCTGTTGGGCGACGCGTCCCGGCCGCGGCGGCCGGACTCAGTCAGGCACGCGGAGTGTCTCCACCGTCCGGACCAGGGGGGCGAGTTCGGGGTTCTGTGCGGCTTGGTCGAGGGCTTCGCGCAGGGCTTTGTCGTTGGTCGGGCGGGCTTCTTCCAGGAGGCGGAGGCCTGCTTCGGTGACGTCGGTGTAGATGCCGCGGCGGTCGGTGGGGCACAGGTAGCGGGAGAGCAGGCCGCGGTCTTCCAGGCGGGTGACGAGCCGGGTGGTGGCGCTCTGGCTGAGGACGACCGCGTCGGCGACCTGCTTCATCTGGAGATGGCCGCCCTCGCCGTCGTGCTGGCGGCTGAGCACGTCCAGCAGGGAGTACTCGCGCACGCTCAGATCGTGCCCGGCCTGAAGGGCGCGCTCGATGTGCGCCTCGATCCTGCCGTGCAGCAGGGAGAGCGCGCACCAGCCCTGCGCGAGGGCGGTGAGCGCGGGGTCCGTCGCGGTCATGGCGCCGGTTCCTCCGTCCCGATGTGATGTGGCATCCAGGATAGGGCATCAGCGAAATATACGGCCATGGCGTATATGGCGCGCCTGCAAGCAGTTTCTCCGCAGGCCTCCGCCTTCCGTTGACCTGAACCCGGCTGTCGCTACTGCTCCCCCTGGTTCCGTGCCAAATGCCGCATCGCCAGGGCCAGACCCAGCCTGAACCGGCCCTGCGGAGTGCGCAGTGGCCAGCCCAGCAGGTGCTCGGCGTGGGCGAGCCGCTCCTGGAGGGTGGAGTGGTGGACGTTGATCTCGGCCGCCGCCGCCCGCAGGCTCACCGTCGTGGCGACGGCGTGCAGCGTGGTGAGCAGCCAGGGCGCGGCGGCCGCGGCGGCCTCCAGGGCCCGTACGTCGGGAGGCGGTTCGGCGCCCGGTGCGACGAGGTGGGCGAGGAGAGCGACGTCGCCCAGTTCGTCGGCGTGCACGACACCGGGGCCGGGGTCCTGCGCGGTGCCCTCGGCCGTGAACCGGAGCGCGACGCGGGCCTGCTCCCAGGAACGCGGCAGGTCGAGCACGGGCACGACGGGGCCCACGCCCGTCCGGCCGGCGAGCGGTTCGGGATCCCCCTGCGCGGGGGCGATGCGCGGGCGGCCGTCGAGCGGGGCGAGGACGCGGGCCGGTGCCGCGGGATCGAGCCCCAGTCGACGGGCCGCGTGCAGCCGCGCCGCTCGCGGAGCCGTGGCGTCGAGGACGGTCTCCACCAGCGCCGGATCATCGGCCGGCGCCCGCCCGCGCGTCCGGTCGAGAACGAGCCGTACGGCACCGGCGGCCCGCTCCAGGATCACCGCGTCGACGACGCTGGGCTCCGCCGCCCGAGCCCGCTCCAGCCACAGCGCGGGAGCGCCACCCGGCGCGAGTGCCGCGGACGGCCAGCCGGGATCGGGCGGCAGATCGCTCTCCCGGCGTGTCCCGTCGGCCTCGACCCGCATCCGCACCCGCCGGTCCGCGTCCACCAGCCGCGCCGGTACCCCGGCCAGCACGGCGGCACCGCGCACCAACGCCTCCAGCCCGGCCCGGGACTCGGCGAGCCGATCGAAGTAGGCGATGACGCGTACGGCGGCCCCGGCATCCGGATCCAGCGCGGTGAGACGTCCGGCCAGCTCTTTCATAGGCCCATGGTGCGGTATGCGGTCAAGCGGCGAGGAGGGCCTTGCCGCAGACGCACCCGCACGGAAAACGGCGGTACCGGCGGCCGCCCCCCCGGGGGGCGCGGGGAACGGCGCGCGACAAGCCACGAACGACCGCGCCCGCGCACTCAGGAGCCCGGGAGACGAACAGGCGGTCCTACCGGCTCAACAGCCGCCTCAGCCATGCCAGATGCGCTCCTCGGCACGCCTGCGACAACGCCGCCTGCGGAGCGAACCCGTCGAACCCGTGGAAGCCGCCCGGCCACACATGCAGCTCGGCCACCCCGCCCGCCTGCCAGATCCGGGAGGCATAGGCGACGACCTCGTCACGGAAGGTCTCCGCCGACCCGACGTCCAGGAAGGCCGGGGGCAGCCCGGACAGGTCCTCGGCCCGGGCCGGCGCCGCGTACGCCGGGACGTCGGGTCCGCCGCGGAGCTCACCGAGCAACGCCGTCCAGCCCGTCTCGTTCGCCGTGCGGTCCCAGATGCCGAGGCCCGCCATCTGGTAGGTGGACGAGCTGTCGTTGCGGTCGTCCAGCATCGGGCACATCAGCAGCTGGCCGATCAGCTGAGGGCCGCCGCGGTCGCGGGTGAGCAGGGCCAGCGCCGCGGACAGGCCGCCGCCGGCGCTCGCCCCCGCGACGACGATCCGCTGTGGGTCGGCACCGAGCTCGGCGGCGTTCTTCGCCGTCCACTCCAGGCCGGCGTACACGTCCTCGATCGGCGCCGGATGCGGGTGCTCGGGCGCGAGCCGGTACTCGACGGACACCACGACCGCGTCCAGCTCCTTCGCCCAGGCCAGGGCGGCGTCGACGCCGACGCGGTTGTTGCCGATGACCATGCCGCCGCCGTGGACGTGGTAGATCACGGGCCGCGTGTCCGCCTCCGCGGGGGCGGCGGGCCGGCAGATCAGCAGGGAGATCCCGGGCGCGCCCTCGGGGCCCGGCACCGTACGGTCCTCGACCTCGAAGAAGCCGTCCAGGGTCAGATCCAGCTCGGCCAGCATCTGGATGCCCGCGCCCTGACGGACGTCGGCTATCTCGTCCATCGTGAGACCGGGGGAGATCATGTCCTTGATGATCTCCAGGGCGGCGGCGAGCTCGGGATCGAACGGGGGCGGCGGGGCCTGGGTCATGCGTTCTCCTCACACGGGGGCACGTGAGTGCCCGGCGGCTCTGCGGCCATGATCCGCGCACCGGCCCCGGCCGGAGGGCCGCCGTTCGGCGGAACCTGCCCGCCGTACGGCGGGTGGCAGGTTCGTGACCTGAAGCTTGCCAGGACATGACCCTCTGTTCACCTGTCGTGGGTGGAAGGGACGATCAGATGGCGACAACGCTGTCAGGGCCCCACCTGCACCAGGAGTTTCACCCGTGAACGTCTCACTCTCTGTCTGGCTGCTGACCGTCGTCGCCCTCTGCGCGCTCGTCGCCGTGGACTTCTTCATCGGCCGCAAACCCCACGACGTCTCCCTCCGGGAAGCGGGGACGTGGACCGTCGTCTGGGTCGTCCTGGCCTGTCTGTTCGGCGTCGGGCTCTCCTTCTACGGTGGCGGCGGGCCCACGGGCGAGTTCTTCGCCGGCTACATCACCGAGAAGTCGCTCAGCGTCGACAACCTCTTCGTCTTCGTCCTGATCATGGCGAAGTTCGCGGTGCCCTCGAAGTACCAGCAGCGGGTACTGATGGTGGGCGTGATCGTGGCGCTCGTGCTGCGCGCCGGGTTCATCGCGGCCGGGGCGGCGATCATCTCGGCGTTCTCCTGGGTGTTCTACCTCTTCGGCGCCTTCCTGATCTGGACCGCATGGAAGCTGATCCAGGACGCCCGCAAGGAGGAGCACGAGGAGGAGTACCAGGAGAACAAGCTGCTGAAGATGGCGGAGGAACGCTTCGGCGTGGCCGACCGCTACCACGGCACCAAGCTGTTCATCACCGAGAACGGCAAGCGGATCATGACCCCGATGCTGGTCGTGATGTTGGCGATCGGCTCGACGGACGTCCTGTTCGCGCTCGACTCCATCCCCGCCATCTACGGGCTGACCCAGGACCCGTACATCGTCTTCACCGCCAACGCCTTCGCCCTGATGGGCCTCAGACAGCTCTACTTCCTCATCGGCGGCCTCCTCAAGAAGCTGGTCCACCTCAGCTACGGCCTGTCGGTCATCCTCGGCTTCATCGGCGTCAAACTCGTCCTCCACGCCCTGCACGAGTCCGGCGTCCACGTCCCCGAGATCAGCATCCCCTTCTCCCTCGGCTTCATCGTCCTGGTCCTGGCGGTCACGACGGCTACGAGCCTGCGGGCTTCGAGGAAGCGGGAGCCGGCGGAGGCGGAGGGCACGCCGTAGCGGCGCCGAGCGGACCAGGTGAACCGAGTCCGCGTCCGGCTCCTCGGCCATCTCGCCGCCCACACCTCCACGGTCCGCCGCGGCGCCCTGGTCACCGGTGTGACGTACCGTCACCCGGCCTGCTCGCCAAGATCGCCACGTCGCCCGACGAGGTCCGCCACAAGCTCGACGTCCTGCGCGGCCACTGCGACCCCGAGGGGCGCGGCCGCGACGGGATCCGCAGGGCGGTCGTGTACACGGGCGAGGCGGTCAGCGGCGGCGACCTCGACGCCTTCACCCGGGACGTCGCCGGCTGCACCGGGCTCGGCATCGACACGGTGATCCTCGGCCCGCGTACGGGCGAACCGGCGGCGTTCATCGAGCACTTCGCGGCCCCGGCCGTGCAACGGCCGGCCGGGCTCGACCGATCCGGACGGTCAGGGTCACCGGGAGGGCGAGTTCGCCGCGCTCCTTGCGGGCGTCGCCGAGGGCCGGCTGCGCGAGACGACCCGCATCCCGCTGGCGTCCACGTTGCGGACCTGCAACGAACCACAGGCGCACCGCGTCCACACCGTGCTGCCCGCCGCCGTGCTGTGCCGGGACACCACCTGGTAGGGCTCGGCGCCGTCGGGCCACCCGCAGTGCGGGCAGACGGTACCGGTCGTGCTGGTCATGGCGACTCCTCGTACGTCGATGGCTGGTGGTACTCGTCGTGCTGGTCGACCGGCGCGACATGACCAAGGGTGCGGTGCAGCGTTCGTGTACGTCCAGGTTGACTTTCTGGACGTCACCTTGAAGCCTGGGCTTCATGATTGATCTGCGCCGACTGCACGTACTGAGGGCCGTGGCGCACTACGGCACGGTCACCGCGGCCGCCCGCGCCCTGCACTTCACCCCGTCCGCCGCCTCCCAGCAGATCCGCCAGCTGGCCCGTGACCTGGACGTCGACCTCCTCGAACCGCAGGGCCGAGGGGTGCGTCTGACCGCGGCCGCCGAGAGCCTGCTCGCGCACGCCGACGCGATCGCGGAGCGCTGGGAGGCGGCCGAACTCGACCTGCGCGCCGAGTACAGCGCCCCCGCCGGACAGCTGCGCGTCAACGGCTTCTCCACGGCCATCTCGATGCTGCTGGCACCGATGGCCGTACGGCTGCGGGAACGGTATCCGCGGCTGACCGTACGGATTCAGGAGGCGGGTGTGCCGGGGAGCTTCGACCAGCTCTTCGAGGGGGAGGTCGACCTGGCCGTGGTGGAGGTCACCCCGCGCAACCCGCCGCTCAGCGACGCGCGTTTCGACCAGCAGCCGCTGCTGGACGACCCGTACGACCTCGTCGTCCCCGACGACCATCCCCTGGCCGGGCGCGGGCGCGTCGAGCTCGGGGAAGTGGCGCGCGAGCACTGGATCGCGCCCATGCCGGACAGTGCCTGCCGCCCGCATGTGATGTCGGCATGCGGGGCGGCCGGGTTCACCCCCGACGTGGTCCACCACGCGGTGGACTGGAACGTCACCGCGCACCTGATCGCCCACCGGCTCGGCGTCGCCCTGGTGCCGAGGCTGGCCCAGCTGACGCCGCACCTGCCGATCACGCGGGTGCGCTGCGTGGGCGACCCGCATCGCAAGGTCCTCACCTGCACCCGCAGGGGCTGCCGGGAGCGCCCCGCGGTGGCTGCGGCGCTGCGCGAGCTGCGGGAGCTGGCGCCGACGGCGGTGGCCTGACGCACGCCAAGGGGCCGGAGCGCTCGGCTCCGGCCCCTTGGGGCAACCTCGTATCCGGTCAGGCCGCCACGGCCTCGCCCGCGTGCCCGTGGACGCGCGCGATGACCTCGGTCAGCTGCGCGGCGACCTCGGCGTCGTCGACCGGGTGCGTCTCGGCGAAACGGGTCACGGAGCCGGGGATGGACAGCTTGACGTCCTCCAGCACCTTGCCGCCGGCGATGCCCACGGCCTTACGGGTCTCGTCCTGCGCCCACACGCCGCCGTACTGGCCGAAGGCGGTGCCGACCACGGCGACCGGCTTGCCGCCGAAGGCACCGGAGCCGTACGGGCGGGACAGCCAGTCGATGGCGTTCTTCAGCACGGCCGGGATCGTGCCGTTGTACTCGGGGGAGAAGAGCAGGAACGCGTCGGCGGACTGCGCGGCCTTGCGCAGCTTGGCGGCGGTGGCCGGGACGCCGCCCTCGACGTCGATGTCCTCGTTGTAGAAGGGGATCTCGGCCAGGCCCTCGAAGAGCACGACCTCGGCGCCCTCGGGAGCGAGCTTGACGGCCGCCTCGGCCAGCTGACGGTTGTGCGAACCGGCGCGAAGGCTGCCGACGAGCGCGAGGATGCGAACAGACATGCGATCTCCAAGATGCTGAAACACTGCCGGAACAATCCGGACCGGGGTCCGTTTAATGTCTAGCACTTAACCGGACCGCGGTCCAGTTTCATTCCCGATGCTTTACGCTGGCTTCATGTCCGCCGCCCTGCCCCCGTTCCCGCAGCCCCAGGAGCCCGTCGACAAGCCTCAGTTGCTGGAGGTCGGTTCCACCGCCGACGAGTCCTGCCTGCGCGCCGACGCGGCCCGCAACCGGGCCCGGCTGCTGGAGGCCGCCGCCCGGCTGGTCGCGGAGCACGGCGCGGCCGGGGTCACCATGGAGGCCGTGGCCGCGGAGGCCGGCGTGGGCAAGGGGACG
Organism: Streptomyces sp. AC550_RSS872; assembly: GCF_019049285.1. GTDB lineage: Bacteria > Actinomycetota > Actinomycetes > Streptomycetales > Streptomycetaceae > Streptomyces. The sequence continues at coordinate 15,310 of NZ_JAGMUL010000152.1, read as the reverse complement.
GTGTTCCGCCGCTTCGGTGACCGCACCGGTCTGCTGACGGCGCTGCTGGACCACTCCGCGCGAGGGCTCCAGGCCGACTTCCTCGGCGGCCCGCCACCGCTGGGCCCCGGAGCGCCCCCGGTCGACCGGCTCCGCGCGTTCGGCGTGGCGGTGCTGTACCGCTCGGCCGAGCAACTGGACCTTCAGCTGGCCGCCCAGCCGGACCCCACCCGCCGCTACGCCCACCCTTCGGTCCGCGCGCTGCACACCCACGTCACCGTGCTGCTGCGCCAGATCCTGCCGGACGCCGACTGCGACCTCCTCGCCCAGTCGCTCCTGGCGTACCTCGACCCCGCCCTGATCAACCACCTGACCAGGCAGTGCGGTATGCCCATGGAGCGACTGGAGAAGGGCTGGCTCGACCTGGTCGAGCGCGTGACGCGCACCGAGGCGTGAGCGGGCCGGGACCCTGACCCGAGCCCGGTCCACAGGTTCTGCGAAGATGCCGTACGTCATGGTGCAGATACCGAAAACGCCCGCGCCCGCCTCCCCCGCAACGCGCTCGGTACCCACGAGCGCCGACGTGGCCCGGCTGGCCGGCGTCTCGCGCGCGACCGTCTCCTACGTCCTCAACAACACCAGCGCCGTCCGGATCAGCGAGCCCACCCGCCGCCGTGTCCACGAGGCCGCGAAGGAACTCGGGTACGTCCCGCACGCCGCGGCCCGCAGCCTGCGCGCCGGCCACAGCCGCATGGTTCTCATGCCCGCCCCGAGCTTCCCCGTCGGGCCGCTCTACAGCCGCTTCCTCGGCGACCTCCAGCTGGCGCTCGGCCGCCTCGACTACACCGTCGTACAACACGGCAGTGTCGGTCTGCACGGCGATGAGGCGGCCCGCGCCTGGGCCGAGCTGCGCCCCGTCGCCGTCCTGGTGTCGGGCTCCGGCCTCGGCCCGAAGGGCGTGACGGTGCTCAAGCGCTCCGGCGCCCGGGCCGTGGTCTCGCTCGGCCCCGAGTCCGTCGAGGGCGCCCACGCCCTGCTGATGGACTACGAGGCCGTGGGGCACTGCGCGGGCCGCCATCTGTACGACCGCGGCCGGCGCCGGATCGGTGTGGTGGTGCCGCAGGAGTGCGGCCTGGAGTCCTTCTCCGCGCCCCGCCTCGAAGGCGTGCGCCGCGCCCTGCACGGCACCGATGCCGCCCTGACAGAGCTGTCGCTGGCCTACACGGAGGACTCCGCCGCCCGGCTCGCCGCCCGCTGGCGCGACCTCGGCCTCGACGCCGTGTTCGCCTACAACGACGAGTACGCGATGCTGCTCATGCGCGCCCTGGAGGACGAGGGCGTCCGCGTCCCCGCCGACACGGCCGTCATCGGCGCCGACGACCTGATGCTCGGACGCCTGTTGCGGCCCAGGCTGAGCACCGTCCACATCGAACTTCCGTCCGGCCGCGACCTCGCGGAGCTGGTCGACCGCGCGGTGCGCAACCCCGGCACCGCGCCCGAGACGCACAAGGTGCTGGGAGCGACGGTGGTGCACCGCGAGTCCAGCTGAGGCGCCGCGCGGCCGTCCGAGGCGGCGCGAGCCCGGCCGACGTACCGTCGAATCCAGGGAGGCGTGGACATGCGCACGACGGTCGGCATCATCGGCGGGGGCCCCGCCGGGCTGCTCCTCGCCCGGCTGCTGCACCGCGCGGGCATCGACTGCGTGGTACTGGAGGCCCGGACCCGGGAGTACGTCGAGCACCGCCAGCGGGCCGGGATGCTGGAGCAGGGCACGGTCGACGCGCTGCGCGAGGCCGGCGCCGCCGAGCGGCTGACGGCCGAGGGGCTGGTTCACCAGGGCATCGAGCTGCGCTTCGACCGGGAACGCCACCACATTGACTTCCCGAGCCTCACCGGCGGTCGTACGGTGACGATCTACGCGCAGACCGAGATCGTGAAGGACCTGGTCGCGCTGCAACTCGCCGAAGGCCCACCGCTGTTGTTCGAGGCGGAGGCGCTGGCCGTCGCGAAGCCGGAGAGTGACGAACCCGTCGTACGGTTCCGGCGCGAGGGCCGCGAGCAGACGCTGACCTGCGACTGGGTCGCCGGCTGCGACGGCTTCCACGGCATCTCCCGCGACTCCTTCCCGGCCGGTGCCGGCCGCTCGTACGGGCACGACTATCCGTACTCCTGGCTCGGCATCCTGGCCGAAGTGCCGCCGTCCTGCAACGAGTTGATCTACGCGCGCGGTGAGAGCGGCTTCGCGCTGCACAGCATGCGTTCGCCGGCCGTCTCCCGGCTCTACCTCCAGGTGCCGGTCGACACCGACCCCGACGACTGGCCCGACGACCGGATCTGGGACGAACTCGCCGCCCGCTTCGCCATCGACGCCGACTGGACCCTGCGCCGGGGGCCCATCACCGCCAAGTCCGTGACGCCGATGCGCAGTTACGTCCATGAGCCGATGCGCCACGGCCGGCTCCTGCTTGCCGGGGACGCCGCCCACATCGTCCCGCCGACCGGCGCCAAGGGACTCAACCTCGCCGTGTCGGACGTACGGGTCCTGGGCCGCGCCCTCGCCGCGCTGTACCGCACAGGAGACACACAGCTTCTCGACGGTTACTCGGAGCTGTGTCTGCAACGTGTGTGGCAGGCCACCCGTTTCTCGGACGACATGACTAGGATGTTGCACGCTCAACCAAATGGGGATGCGTTCGACGACCGGATGCAGCTCGCGCGACTGCGCCGGATCACCGCATCCCGTCACGCGGCCGCCGAACTGGCGGCGAACTACTCGGGACTTCCGCTCCCCGTGTGAGTCCCGCCGGTGATCGATCGGAGAGTCGCAATGCCGTTGCTCGACCCCAAGACCTGGCAGTCCAGCTCCCTGTCGGGAGACGAGTACGCCGTCACCGAGCCCGCCACCGGCGACACCCTCGGCACCGTCACCCTGGCCGGCGCCGAGGACGTCGGTACGGCCGCTCAGACCGCCCTCGCCGCCCAGTCCGAGTGGGCGCGCGTCCCGCACTTCGTGCGCGCCGCGGTGCTGCGCAAGGCCGGTGACCTGTTCGCCGCGCACGCCGACGAGCTGCGCGAATGGCTCGTCCGCGAGTCCGGCTCGATCCCCGGCAAGGCCGACTTCGAGCTGCACGTCGCCTCCCAGGAGTGCTACGAGGCCGCCGCGCTCGCCTCCCGTCCGGCCGGGCACATCCTGCCCAGCGAGGCGCCCCGCCTGTCGTACACACGCCGGGTCCCCGTCGGCGTCGTCGGCGTGATCGCCCCGTTCAACGCCCCGTTGATCCTCTCGATCCGCTCGGTCGCCCCGGCCCTGGCGCTCGGCAACGCGGTGATCCTCAAGCCGGACCCGCGCACCGCGGTCTGCGGCGGCCTGGCCCTCGCGGCGATCTTCGCCGAGGCAGGTCTGCCCGAGGGGCTGCTGCACATCCTCCCGGGCGGCCCGGAGGCGGGCCAGGCGCTGGTCGCCGACCCGCGCGTGCCCGTCATCTCCTTCACCGGGTCCACGGGTGCGGGCCGGGCCGTCGGCGAGGCCGCCGGGCGCCATCTCAAGCGCGCGCACCTGGAGTTGGGCGGCAACTCCGCCCTGATCGTGCTGGAGGACGCCGACATCGACGCGGTGATCTCCACGGCCGCCTGGGGGTCGTTCTTCCACCAGGGCCAGATCTGTATGACGACCGGCCGCCACCTGGTCCACCAGTCGCTGTACGAGGAGTACGTCGAGCGGCTCGCCGCCAAGGCCGACTCCCTCGCCGTCGGCGACCCGCACCGCGCCGAGGTCCACCTCGGCCCGCTCATCGACTCCGGCCAGCTGGGCAAGGTGCACGGACTGGTGGAGGCCAGCACGGCCCGGGGCGCCAAGCTCGCCGCCGGCGGCACCCACGAGCGGCTGTTCTACCGGCCGACCGTGCTCGCCGGCGTCGACGACCAGACCCCCGCGTACGCCGAGGAGGTCTTCGGCCCGGTCGCACCCGTACGCCCCTTCACCACCGCCGACGAGGCCGCCGCTCTTGCCGCGGCAAGCTCCTACGGCCTCTCGCTGGGCATCGTCACCCGGGACGCCGCCCGCGGCCTCGACCTGGCCGAACGCATCCCGACCGGGATCGTCCACATCAACGACCAGACCGTGAACGACGAGGCCGTCGCACCCTTCGGCGGCATCGCCGCCTCCGGCACCGGCGCTCGCTTCGGCGGCGAGTCCAACCTGGAGGCCTTCACCGACGTGCGCTGGACGACGGTGCGCGCAGACGTGGCGGCGTACCCCTTCTAGATCGCGGTCCTACTGGCCGTTCTGCTCGGCCTGCCCCTGCTGAGCGGCCACGGCCTTGTGGACCTCGTCCATATCGAGCTTCCGGGCCTGCCCGATGACGTCCGTGAGGGCGGCCTCGGGCAGAGCACCCGGCTGCGCGAACACGGCGACACGGTCCCGGACGATCATCAGCGTCGGGATCGACTGGATACCGAAGGCCTGGGCCAGCTCCGGCTGTGCCTCGGTGTCGACCTTGCCGAACACAAGATCAGGGTTCTCCTCGGCCGCCTTCTCGTAGACCGGGGCGAACTGACGGCACGGCCCGCACCACGACGCCCAGAAGTCGATCAGGACGAAATCATTGTCCGTGACCGTCTCGTCGAAGTTCTCCTTGGTGAGCTCCACGGTGCTGCTCATGGCGTAATCCCTCTTCCTGGTGTCGGGGCGAAGCCGTCGGCGACAACACGGCCGTACGGGTGCGTATTCCGCGCGCGTACCCGTGTGGCCACGCCGCACACCACCCGGAAGACTGACCCCATGACGGAAACGGATTCCATCGCGTACGACGTCGTGGTGCTCGGCGCCGGGCCGGTCGGGGAGAACGTCGCGGACCGCACCCGTGCGGCCGGACTCTCCACCGCGGTCGTGGAGAGCGAACTGGTCGGCGGCGAGTGCTCGTACTGGGCGTGCATGCCCAGCAAGGCGCTGCTGCGCCCGGCCATCGCCCAGGCCGACGCCCGCCGCCTGCCCGGGCTCGCCCAGGCCGTACAGGGCCCCCTGAACGCGGCCGCTGTCCTCGCCCGGCGCAACGACTTCACCTCCGACTGGCACGACGACGGCCAGGTCCAGTGGCTGGCCGGCATCGGCGCCGACCTCTACCGCGGCCACGGCCGCCTCACCGGCCCGCGCACCCTGGAGGTGACCGGCCCCGGCGGCGAACGGCATGTGCTGACCGCCCGGCACGCCGTCGCCGTGTGCACCGGCAGCCGGGCCGTCCTGCCCGACCTGCCGGGACTCGCCGAGGTCAAGCCGTGGACCAGTCGCGAGGCCACGGGCGCCCAGTCCGTGCCCGGCCGGCTGGTCGTGGTCGGCGGGGGAGTGGTCGCCACCGAGATGGCCACGGCCTATCAGGCCCTCGGCTCCCGGGTCACGCTCCTGGTCCGCGGCAAGGGACTGTTGAACCGCATGGAGCCCTTCGCCGGTGAACTGGTCGCCGAGGCGCTCACCGAGGCCGGCACCGACGTCCGCACCGGGACCTCGGTCGAGTCGGTGACCCGCGAGAACGGAACGGTCCGGGTCGTCACCGACCGCGGCGACCGGATCGAGGCCGACGAGATCCTCTTCGCCACCGGACGCGCCCCGCGCACCGACGACATCGGCCTCGACACGGTCGGCCTCGCGCCCGGCTCCTGGCTGGAGGCCGACGACAGCCTCCGCGTCACCGGCAGCGAATGGCTGTACGCGGTCGGCGACGTCAACCACCGCGCCCTCCTCACCCACCAGGGCAAGTACCAGGCCCGCATCGCCGGCGCGGCCATCGCCGCCCGCGCCTCCGGCGTACCCCTCCTCGAATCCGACCCCTGGGGCGCCCACGCCGCCACCGCCGACCACGCCGCCGTCCCGCAGGTCGTCTTCACCGACCCCGAGGCCGCCGCCGTCGGACTCTCCCTGGCGGAGGCGGAACAGGCCGGCCACCGCGTCCGCGCCGTCGACCACGACCTCGCCTCCGTCGCCGGCGCGTCCCTGTACGGCGACGGCTACCGCGGCCGCGCCCGCATGGTCGTCGACCTGGAGCGCGAGATCCTGCTCGGCGTCACCTTCGTCGGCCCCGGCGTCGGTGAACTCATCCACTCGGCGACCGTGGCGGTCGCCGGACAGGTGCCGATCAGCAGGCTGTGGCACGCGGTTCCGTCGTATCCGACGATCAGCGAGGTGTGGCTGCGGCTGCTGGAGTCGTATCGCGACAACTGAGCCACCTCACCCGGCCATCAGGTCCAGGTAGTCCTCGCTCCACAGGTCCTCTTCGGACTCCGGCAGCAGCAGCACCCGGTCCGGGCGCAGCGCCTCGACGGCACCTTCGTCGTGGGTGACCAGCATGATCGCGCCCGGATACGTGCCCACCGCGCCCAGGACTTCGGCCCGGGAGGCCGGGTCCAGGTTGTTGGTCGGCTCGTCCAGGAGGAGGACGTTCGCGCCGCAGTGGACCAGGCCCGCGAGCGCGAGACGGGTCTTCTCACCGCCGGACAGGGCGCGGACGGGCTTGTCGGCGTCGTCGCCGGTGAACAGGAACGAGCCGAGAACGTGCCGTACTTCGCCGTGGCCGAGATGCGGGGCGGCGGACGCCAGGTGCGCGATCACCGTCCGGTCAGGGTCCAGCGTGTCGTGTTCCTGGGCGAAGTAGCCCAGCCGCAGCCCGTGCCCGTGCACCACCCGCCCGCCGTCCGGCTCGTCCTGCCCGGCGAGGATGCGCAACAGGGTCGTCTTTCCCTCCCCGTTGGGGCCGAGGACGACGATACGGCTGCCCCGGTCGACCGCCAGGTCGACGCCCCGCAGGACGTGATGGCCGCCGTACGACTTGGTCAGGCTGACGGCGCCGAGCGGGACCCGCCCGCAGGGCTGGGGTTCGGGCAGCCTGATCCTGGCCACCTTCTCGGTGCGCCGGGCCGGTTCGAGTCCGGCGAGCATGCGGTCGGCGCGGCGGTCCATGTTCCTCGCGGCCACGGCCGTCGACACCCGGGCACGCATCTTCTCGGCCTGGGCGCGCAGCGACGCCGCCTTGCGCTCGGCGCCCGCCCGCTCGCGAGTCCGCCGCCGCTCGTCGGCCTCCCGCTGGGCGAGGTAGGCCTCCCAGCCGGTGTTGTGCACATCGATCGTGGCGCGCCGCGGGTCCAGGTGGAACACCCGGTTCACCGTGGCGGTGAGCAGGGACGTGTCGTGGCTGATCAGCACGAGCCCGGCATGATGGTTCGTCAGAAACGTGCGCAGCCAGGCGATCGAGTCCGCGTCCAGGTGGTTCGTGGGCTCGTCCAACAGCAGGGTGCCGTGCTCCGCGAACAGGATCCGGGCCAGCTCCACACGGCGGCGCTGCCCGCCCGACAGCGCGCCCAGCGGCTGGTCCGTCAGACGGACGGGCAGCCCGAGACCGGCGGCGACCCGGGCCGCCTCGGCCTCCGCGGCGTACCCTCCGGCGGCCTGGAACCGGGCCTCGGCACGCACATAGGCGTCCATCGCACGCCGCCTACCGTCGGCCATGGCCTCCTCGGCGCGACGCAGGGCGCGTACGGCCCGGTCGAGGCCACGCGCGGACAGGATGCGGTCGGTGACGGTGACCGTCGGGTCCAAGGCGCGGGAGTCCTGGGGCAGATGGCCGACCTGGCCGGTCCGGGTCACGGTCCCGGCGGCCGGGGGCAGCACGCCCGCCAGGGTGTTCAACAGGGTGGTCTTTCCGGCGCCGTTGCGGCCGACCAGGCCGATGCGGTCGCCGGGGGAGATGTGGAAGGAGATGCCGGACAGCAGCAGACGCGCGCCGACGCGCACGTCGACACCGGTGACGGTGATCATGAGAAGACGCTCCGAAACAAGCAAGAGGACACACGGGTGGCGTGGAAGCGGGGCCTCAGCTAGGAAATTCGGGGCGTGGACATGCGGTCAGAGTAGCGAGGGCGCTGCGTCGGGCGCCGCTGATTTATCGACGGCGCCGTCCGGCAGGGCGGCTGGAAGCCGGGCTACGGCAGTTCGAAGCCGAGGGCCCGCGCCGCCTCGTCCGGAACCGGCTGGGCCCACGACTCGGCGACGGCCTGGTTCGAGGAGAGGGAGCGCAGCTCGGCCCGGTCCAGATAGAGCAGGCCGTCGAGATGGTCCGTCTCGTGCTGCACGATCCGGGCGGGCCACCCCGTGAACACCTCGTCGACCGCGCGCCCGTGCTCGTCCTCGCAGGTCAGGCGCACCTCGGCGGCCCGCGCCACCACCGCCTGATAGCCCGGGACGCTCAGACAGCCCTCGAAGAACGCGGCACGCTCGCTGCCGACCGCTTCGTACGAGGGGTTCACCAGCACCCGGAACGGCTGCGGCACCCGTCCGCGAGCCAGCCGTACCTCCTCCGGCACCGGTGCGGGGTCCTCGATCACCGCGATCCGCAGCCCCACCCCGACCTGCGGCGCGGCGAGACCGACGCCGGGCGCCGCGTGCATCGTGATCCGGAGGGCCTCGACGAAGCGGGCCAGCAGCGCGGGGTCCAGCTGGCCGGCGAAGGGCTCCGTGGGGCGCCGGAGCACCGGGCCGCCGGCCGCCACGATGGGCAACGGGCCCTCGGTGGCCAGGAGTTGCTCGACCTGTTCGGCCAGGGGCGCGCGCTCGTTCGGTAGTGCCATCGCGCCAGGATGCCATGGCCCCCGCGCCGCCGCCGGACTCCCTTGTGACGCACGTCACTTGAGATGGCGGGAACTCGACGGCTCCTCCGCCCGACTACTGGACCGCCACAGCACAGAACCGTCCCCGCTCCCCACTCCCCGGAGAAGCCGCCGATGTCGATCGCACCCTCGACCACCCCGGAGGAGGCGACGCAGCCCGACGCCCCAGCGTCGCCCCGCAGATGGGCACCCCTGCGCCCGCTGATCCTGCGTCTGCACTTCTACGCCGGAGTCCTCGTCGCGCCGTTCCTGCTCGTCGCCGCGGCCACCGGTTTCCTGTACGCCGGAGCGTTCCAGGCCGAGAGAATCGTGTACGCCCACGAGCTGACCGTCCCGGTCGGCGACGAGAAGCTGCCGATATCCCAGCAGGTCGCCGCCGCACGCAAGGCCAACCCCGAAGGCACGGTCTCGGCCGTACGGCCCTCCCCGGAGGCCGACGCGACGACCAGGGTGATGCTGTCCGGGGTCAAGGGCGTCGACGCCGACCACACGCTGGCCGTGTTCGTCGACCCGTACACCGCGAAGGTGCGCGGCGCCCTCGAACAGTACGGCTCGACCGGCGCCCTGCCGCTGCGCACCTGGATCGACGAGTTCCACCGTGACCTGCACCTCGGCGAGAACGGCCGTCTCTACAGCGAGTTGGCGGCCAGCTGGCTCTGGGTGATCGCGGGCGGCGGCCTGGTGCTGTGGTTCTCCCGCCGCCGCGCCCTGCGCAAGGTGCGGGGCACCAGCGGACGCCGCCGCACCCTCGGTCTGCACGGCACCGTCGGCGTCTGGGCCGCGATCGGCTTCTTCTTCCTCTCCGCGACAGGCCTGACCTGGTCGGCGTACGCCGGCGCCAACATCGATGAGCTGCGCACCTCCCTCGGCCAGGCCACCCCGTCCGTCTCGGCCGCGGCGGGCGGAGACCACTCAGGCCACGGCGGCGCCGCCGCCACGGGCGGCAGCGGCGAGCACGGCGTCGGCCTCGACAAGGTCCTGGCGGCCGCGCGCGCCGAGGGACTGGGCGACCCCGTGGAGATCGTGCCGCCCGCCGACTCCTCGTCCGCGTACGTGGTGCGGCAGGTACAGCGAAGCTGGCCGACGAAGCAGGACGCGGCAGCGATCGACCCGTCCACGGGTGCGGTCACCGACGTCGTGCGGTTCGAGGACTACCCGGTGCTCGCCAAGCTGACCCGCTGGGGGATCGACCTGCACACCGGCGTCCTCTTCGGCCTGGTCAACCAGATCGCCCTGATGCTGCTGGCGCTCTCGCTGATCGTGCTGATCGTGTGGGGCTACCGCATGTGGTGGCAGCGCGGCCGGGGCTCCGCCTTCGGCCGGCCGCTCCCGCGCGGCGCCTGGCAGCAGGTGCCCCCGCAGATCCTGGTCCCACTGGTGGCGGTCGTCGCCGTGGTCGGCTACTTCGTACCGCTCCTCGGCATCTCACTGGCCGCGTTCATCGTCGTGGACGTGGTCCTCGGCGAGGCGGCCCATCGTCGGGGCAGGCGCAAGCCGGCGGAGGCGAACTGACCAGAACCGGCCACTGCTCGACAGCCGGCGTCCGGTCACTTGTTCAGGGCCGCGAACTCCGCGTCGTACCGTTCGGTGATGAGGTTCAGGACGCGTCCGGCGACAGCGAGATCCTCCGCGGGGATGCCGGCGTAGACCCGGGCGGTGATGGGGGCGGCCTCGGCGGACGTCCGCTCGTACAGCTCCCGGCCCGCGTCCGTGATCCGCACCAGGGACGGCCCCTGAGCGGCCAGCACCGCGGCGCTGATCAGCTCGTCGACCACGGAGTGCGCGTCCGCCGCGTCGATCTTGAGCGCGCCGACGACACCGCCGACGAGGTGCTCCCGCTCGATCGGCGCGTCGGCGACGGCGACGAGCCGGAGGGTGACGGACTGCTGGAAGGTCACGCCATGGCGGTCCAGCACGTTCTCGAGTAGTGCTCGGCTCGCGTAGTGGGCCAGGCCTATGACCCGGGGGTTGAGCGGGGGAGTGATGGTGGTCATGACTGCTCCTTGTCGGGCTCGCCGTCCGTGGTGAAGGGGTCGAGAGGTACGTCGAGCAAGGTGGCCAGCTCGCGCCGGAACTCCCGTGTACGCGCGCTGTCCAGGCCTCCGAGCGGCGCGAGCAACTGCTCGAGCAGTCCCTGCACGACCTCGATCGCCTGCCGGGTGCGCTCCTGGCCCGGCTCGGTCAGCGCCAGCTGCACCGCGCGAGGGTCGCGGGGATCCCGGGTGCGTTCGAGGAGGCCGGCGCCCTCCAGGGCGCGCGCCAGCTTGGAGACGTACAGCGGTTCCAGCCCGGTGTGGTCGGCGAGACGCCGCTGACTGGGGCGCTCTCCGTGTCGCTGCATGTCGTACAGCGAGGCCACCAGCGCGTACTGCGCGTGGGTGAGCCCCAGCGGGGCCACGGCCCGGTCGACCGCGACCCGCCACTTCGTCGACAGGCGCCACACCAGGAAGCCGGGTGAGGCGTTCTCGGAACCCTTGCTCATGATGAATACCGTACATGGCGACTATATACATGGCTACTGTTTTCCGGTGCGCATCGGGACAGCCCCGGGTGACGGACTGACGTGGCGGCCCCGTCGGGGCTACTTTGGGCGGCATGAGCAATCTTGATCGCGAGGCGGTGCCCGCCGTCTGCGGCGGCCGTGGTTTCGTCGTGGCAGAGCCCGTACGCGAACTCCTCAGCCCTCGCCGGGTCAAGCTCGGCGAATCCACCGAAGTCCGCCGCCTGCTGCCCAACCTGGGCCGGCGCATGGTCGGCGCCTGGTGCTTCGTCGATCACTACGGCCCCGACGACATCGCCGACGAGCCCGGCATGCAGGTGCCGCCGCACCCGCACATGGGCCTTCAGACGGTGAGCTGGCTGCACGAGGGCGAGGTGCTGCACCGGGACTCGACGGGCAGCCTCCAGACGATCCGCCCGCGCGAGCTGGGCCTGATGACCTCCGGCCGCGCCATCAGCCACTCCGAGGAGAGCCCGAAGGCGCACGCCCGCTTGTTGCACGGCGCCCAGCTGTGGGTCGCCCTCCCGGACGGCCACCGCCACACCGACCCGCACTTCGAACACCACGCCGAGCTGCCGGTCGTCACGGCGCCCGGCCTGCGGGCCACGCTGATCCTGGGCGGCCTCGACGGCGCCGCCTCACCCGGCACGACGTACACCCCGATCGTCGGCGCCGACCTGTCCCTCGCCCACGGCGCCGACGTACGCCTCCCACTGGACCCGGACTTCGAGTACGCCGTCCTGTCCATGTCCGGCGAAGCCCACGTGGACGGCGTACCGGTCCTGCCCGGCTCCATGCTCTACCTCGGCTGCGGCCGCACCGAACTCCCGCTGCGCGCCGAGTCGGACGCCGGCCTGATGCTCCTCGGCGGTGAGCCCTTCGAGGAGGAGCTGATCATGTTCTGGAACTGGATCGGCCGGACCCAGGAGGAGATCGAACAGGCCCGCCGGGACTGGACGGAAGGATCGCGGTTCGGGGAGGTGAAGGGGTACGACGGCGCCCCGCTGCCCGCCCCCGAGCTACCGGTGACCCCTCTGAAGCCACGAGGAAGAGTTCGCTGACCTGCGGAAATGGCTGGCTGGTTGGGGACAGGTGGGTGACTAGGTCGCCTGTGTTGCTTGCCCCCCTTCCGTAACGTGGGGGAGGGCGGTTGGGAGTGCTGCAAGCCCGGTGTGCGGTGCGGCGGCATCCCAGGCTGTGTCCGTCTGTGGGTAGCTGTGGCAGTACTCTTGCTAACCCTTTGCTAACTCTAATGACGCGTAATCAGTTCCCGTCAGGCGTTTCTGCCGAACCTTCGCGGTGGTGTAGCTGTCGCCGCAGGTTGAGTGGTCACTTGACGAGGCGGAGCCGGCGAGGGGCGATGCCGAAGTGGTCGAACTCGACTGACTGCGGCTCGCGGCCACCGCACGATCTTCAGGGTCCACACAACCCCCGGTGATCACGCGGTGGCCGTGCCCGTTCCCCGCCGGGTCCGACGCGAGATCGCGAAGCCAGACTGGAGTACGAGGCCGTGTTTACGAACCCCCTAGCCAGAAGCCAGAGGCATGCGTAAGCGGTTCCGCCTCCAAAGCTGAGACGGCGGACCGCCGGGCCCGCACTCGGGACCGGCGGTCGGATCGGCCGCTACGCCCATACGTCGTAGCTGTTGCAGTTGAAGTTGTAGCCTCCGGCCGACGAGGTGATCTCGAAGCCGAACGCGATCTCGTCGATGCTGACCCGCGGCATGCGGCCCTGGCTCACCAGCCACTGGCAGTGCGCGGTGATGTCCACCCACGATTCGGTGGTGTGGTTGCGCGCCAGGAAGCTGTAGACGGGGTGGTACTCGCCGCCCTGGTAGAGCGCCCAGTTGCGGTGGCCGAGGTTGACGTCGGTGACGTACGAGCCGATCGGGCCGACCGAGCCGTGCCACTGCGTCCAGATCATGATCTCGTAGTCGTGGTCGTTGCCCCACACGTCGTAGGCGGTGCAGTAGGCGAGGCCCGAGCCCGAGGGCACGGAGACGTTGTGGTTGCTGGAGACGTTCCCCATGTTCCAGACGTCGCGCCCCAGCATGTACCTGGCGTGCGGGTAGGACTTGACGCCTCCTGTGTTCGGGTGATTGGCCCAGACGCCCCAGTTCGAGTGGGAGTTCGCCCAGATGCTCTGAGGGCCGCCGCCGCTGCCCCAGACGTGGTTGTGCACCGTGTACGCGCCGTCCCTCCACTCCCCGTACCTTTCGGTGGAGGACCAGGTGGCGGCCTGTGCGGGGGACTGGAGGGCGCCGACGGCACCCGCGGTGCCCAGCGGTACGGTCAGTGCTGCGGTAAGGAGCGATCTGCGTCGCATGAAGGACACGCCTTTCTCGAGAAACTCGGCTTCATCTTTGATCGGTCCGGTGCCGGTCAGGCTGTGGTGCCGGTGACCGTGGTGCCGGTGCGGGTCAGGGTGTAGATGAGGATTTCGCCGGGCTGCCGCAGCTCCTGGTGTGCCTCGGCTCCGGCGTTCGCACCCAGGGCGGTCGCCGGTATGGCCACCAGGCCGAGGAGGGTCGCCACCAGGGCGATCAGGAGTCTGCGCTCACGAGGCTTCACGAGTCATTCCTCTTCCTTGAGGTTCCTCGAGGGTCGAAGCGGCTCGTGCCCTGTCGGCGGAGGTGACGTGTGCACGAGCGTGGGCGATCGGGGGCTGCGCGGTGATCGCTGGGTCAGCGCACGGGAACGCGCGACGGTGTGGGTGGTGTGGGGGAAGCGGCTCATCGTCGCGCTCTCCGGCCTACGTCAGACGAGTGATCGAAGCGCTTCGATGTTCGCTGAGATTAGGACCCATGGGCGGGTCGCACAAGCCCTGGTGCAGCGTTCGATGAGCGATTCGACGGCTTTTTTGGGAGAATCGAAGCGCTTCGACAACGGGGGGATGCGGGCTCTGAACGCACCTCGCCCCCGATGCCTGGGTGGCACCGGGGGCACGTGGGGCTCTTCGCAATCCCGCGACGTTCAGCTTCTGGTTGCCAGACGACCGCAGGGATCACAGGGGTGGGTGGGCATTGGCCAGCAGCTCCTGGAACTGGGCCTCGAACCAGTGACCCGAGAGCGGCGCGTCCGGCAGCGCACCGGACATGTGGTGTTGGTTGAGGGGATTGCCCTCGTAGGTCGGGTCGCACATGCGGTCGAAGCCCTTGCCCTCGTCGTTCGGGATCTCCTCGCTGGAGCCGTCCGACTCACCCGGGGCTTGATCCAGACGTAGGCGTGGATCCCGGCGGCGGGGGACGCCGTCGGCCGTTCGCCGAGACGCGCGCCGGCCTGGTTGCACCAGTTGCCGGTGTGGATGCGCTGGTCGATGCGACCACCGTTGATGTACTCGTCGACGCTGGTCTCCGGGCCCGGGCCCTCCGGCCGGTCGGGGCCGCCCCAGCCGTTCCGCGAGGTGTCGATGATCAGGCCGGCACGATCATCGTCGACGGCGCCCTGTTCACCGATGCCCTCCCCACCACCTGGCGCATCCTGCCCGGGTTCCCCATCGGCATACCAACCAAGAAGAAGAAGGCCCTGCGGGCTCGGTATGACGCCCGCGCCGCCTACGCCTTTACCCCTCACAGCCACCTGGACGAGGACGGCTACCAGCGGTTCAAAGGGCCAGCCCGCGCCGGCAAGCTTCGCTGCCCCAACTGCCCGCCTTCCATGCGGTTGCCGCACTCCCGTCCAAGCGGCCCCAACGCCGATCCAGCACGGTACCGATGACCAGGGACGATGACAGGTGACGAGATGTCAGAATATCCAGCACCGATCCAGCACAGGCATGGAAACGGGGCCATCCCGAAAACGGGGCGAATTCTTCGACACCGCCGAGCTGTACGGCGCCGGTACCGGCAGCAACGAGATCCTCCTGGGCAAGGCAGTCAAGGACTTCCGTGACGAGGTGGTCCTCGCCACCAAGTTCGGCTTCGACATGACGGCCCAGCCGCCGGGCTCCGGCTTCGACAGCCGCCCGGAGAACATCCGCAAGGTCGCCGAGAACAGCCTGCGTTACCTCCAGAGCGACCACATCGACCTCTTCTACCAGCACATCTCCGACCCCGACGTTCCGGTCGAGGAGGTCGCCGGCGTGGTCGGCGAACTGATCGCCGAGGGCAAGGTGAAGTACTTCGGCCTGAGCAACGTCGGCCCCCAGTACATCCGCCGCGCCCACGCCGTCACCCCGGTC
>NZ_JAGMUL010000017.1 GCF_019049285.1 Streptomyces sp. AC550_RSS872 | reverse complement strand
CCGGCCCCCCTCCGCCTCGAAGACCCTCCCCGTCACGCCCTCACTCCCCGCGGAACCCAGCCAGACGACCAGCGGGGACACGTTCTCCGGGGCCATGGCGTCGAACCCGGCGTCGGGGGCCGTCATCGTGGCCGCGAAGGTCCGTTCCGTCATCCGGGTACGCGCCGCGGGGGCAACCGCGTTGACCTGGACGCCATAGCGCCCGAGCTCCGCCGCCGCGACCAGGGTCAGACCGAGGACGCCGGCCTTGGCCGCGCTGTAGTTGCCCTGGCCGAGCGACCCCAACAGCCCGGCGCCGCTGCTCGTGTTGACGACCCGGGCGACCGGCGTACGCCCCGCCTTCGCCTCTGCCCGCCAGTGGGCGGCCGCGTACTTCAGGGGAAGGAAGTGGCCTTTGAGGTGGACGCGTACGACAGCGTCCCAGTCGCCCTCGTCGAGGTTGACCAGCATGCGGTCACGCAGGAACCCGGCGTTGTTGACGAGGGTGTCGAGACGGCCGTACGTCTCCCACGCGGCCGCCACCAGGGAGGCCGCCCCGGCGCTGGTCGCGACGTCCCCGTCGTGCGCGACCGCCTCGCCGCCCGCCGCGCGGATCTCGTCGACGACCTGCCGAGCGGGAGTGCCGGCGGTGCCCAGCGTGCCGTCGAGCCCCACACCGAGGTCGTTCACCACGACCTTCGCCCCCGCGGCGGCGAACGCGAGCGCGTGCGCGCGCCCGAGCCCGCGCCCCGCGCCGGTGACCACGACGACCCGCCCCTCACACATCCGGCTCATGTCATGCCTCCTTGTTGACCGTTGCGGCGTCCAGGAACACGGGCCGCTCACCCCCGCCGTGCACGAGCAGGCTCGCCCCGCTGATGTAGGCGGCGGCGTCGGAGGCGAGGAAGACGGCGGCCGCCCCGACGTCGGCGGGCTCGGCGAGGCGCCCCAGCGGGACCGTGCGGGAGACGCTCGCGATGCCGTCCTCGCCGCCGTAGTGAAGGTGGGCCAGCTCGGTGCGGACCATACCGACGACCAGCGTGTTGACCCGGACCTCCGGCGCCCACTCCACCGCCATCGAGCGCGCCAGGCTCTCCAGCCCGGCCTTGGCCGCCCCGTACGCCGCCGACCCGGGCGACGGTCGGCCACCGCTGACGCTGCCGATCATCACCACCGACCCCCGCACCCGCTTCAGCTGCTCGTAGGCGGCCAGGGAGGCCGTCAGTGGGGCCACCAGGTTCAGCTCGATCACGCGCGCGTGCCGCTCTGCATCCGCGTCCGTCAACCGGCGGTACGGCGTACCACCCGCGTTGTTGACGAGGACGTCCAGGCGGGGCAGGGCGGCGAAGAAGGCCCGTACGGCTTCCGGATCGCGGAGGTCGAGCGCCCTGAACTCGGCGCCCCGCAAAGGCACTTCGGGTGGTCTGCGCGCACAGACCACGACGTCCGCGCCGCGCTCGACGAAGGCCTTCGCGAGGCCGGCGCCGACCCCCCGTGTACCGCCCGTGACGACCACGACCTTCCCGTCCAGCCCCATCCCCGGCTACCCTTCATCACCTAACAAACGTTTGGTGGAAAGGTAGCTGATGCGGCCATGGGTGTCTCCACCTCGTCCCCGGAAAAGGGGACCGGACAGGCCGGACAGAGTGGGATCGCCGTCGTCACGGTCGACTTCCCGCCGGTCAACGCGCTGCCGGTGGACGGCTGGTTCGCCCTGGCCGACGCCGTGCGGGCGGCGGGCCGCGATCCGGAGATCCGGTGTGTCGTGCTCGCGGCGGAGGGACGCGGGTTCAACGCGGGCGTGGACATCAAGGAGTTGCAGCGGGACGGGGCCGGCGCGCTGATCGGCGTCAACCACGGCTGCGCGGACGCCTTCGCCGCCGTGTACGACTGCGAGGTTCCCGTCGTGGCGGCCGTGCAGGGGTTCTGTCTGGGCGGCGGCATCGGTCTGGTGGGCAACGCCGACGCGATCGTGGCGAGCGAGGACGCCACCTTCGGGCTGCCCGAGCTGGACCGGGGCGCGCTGGGCGCGGCCACCCATCTGGCCCGGCTGGTCCCCCAGCATCTGATGCGCGCGCTGTACTACACCTCGCGCACGGCGACCGCGGCCGAGCTGCACGCGCACGGCTCGGTGTGGCGGGTCGTCCCGCGCGCCGAACTGCGCGCCGCCGCGCTGGAGCTGGCCGGCGAGATCGCCGCGAAGGACGGGCAGCTGCTGCGGCTGGCCAAGGCCGCCATCAACGGCATCGACCCGGTCGACGTGCGCCACAGCTACCGCTTCGAGCAGGGCTTCACCTTCGAGGCCAACGTCAGCGGGGTGGCCGACCGGGTCCGTGGCACCTTCGGCAGTGGGAAAGAGGGGGCGTAGTGGGCGACAAGACGATGACCGCCGACGAGGTCGTCGCGCGGCTGCACAGCGGCATGACCCTCGGCATCGGCGGCTGGGGCTCGCGCCGCAAACCGATGGCCCTGGTCAGGGCCCTGCTCCGGTCCGGCATCACCGACCTCACCGTCGTCTCGTACGGCGGCCCGGACGTCGGCATGCTCGCCGCGGCCGGAAGGATCCGCAGGCTCGTCGCCCCCTTCGCCACCCTCGACTCCATCCCGCTCGAACCGCACTTCCGCGCCGCCCGCGAACGCGGCGCCTTCGAGCTGATGGAGGTCGACGAGGCGATGTTCATGTGGGGACTGCACGCCGCCGCGAACCGGCTGCCGTTCCTGCCGGTGCGGGCCGGGATCGGTTCGGACGTGATGCGGGTCAACCCCGGCCTGCGCACGGTGACGTCGCCGTACGACGACGGGGAGACCTTCGTGGCCATGCCCGCCCTGCGGCTCGACGCGGCCCTGGTCCACGTCAACCGCGCCGACCGGCTGGGCAACGGGCAGTACCTGGGCCCCGACCCCTACTTCGACGACCTGTTCTGCGAGGCGGCGGACGCGGCGTACGTCTCGTGCGAACGGGTCGTCGACACCGCCGAGCTGACGAAGGACGCGGCCCCGCAGTCGCTGCTGGTCAAACGGCATACGGTGACGGGGGTCGTCGAGGCCCCGAACGGCGCGCACTTCACGTCCTGCGCCCCCGACTACGGCCGGGACGAGGCCTTCCAGAAGACGTACGCGACCACGCCCTGGCCACAGTTCACGGCGCGGTTCCTCGGCGGTGACGAGCAGACGTACCAGTCGGCGGTCAGGGAGGAGTCATGACGGAGACCACCCGCACGCCCCTTCTCCCGCCCACCCGCGCCGAGTACTGCGTGATCGCCTGCGCCGAGGCCTGGCGGGACGCCGGTGAGATCCTGGCGAGCCCCATGGGCCTGATCCCGTCCGTGGGGGCCCGGCTGGCGCGGCTCACCTTCGCGCCGGACCTGCTGCTGACCGACGGCGAGGCGATGGTCGTCCGCCCGGACGGCACGACCGAGGGCTGGCTGCCGTACCGACAGCACCTGACCCTGGTCACCGGCGGCCGACGGCACGTGATGATGGGCGCGAGCCAGATCGACCGGTACGGCAACCAGAACATCTCGTGCGTCGGCGACTGGGAGCGGCCGAAACGGCAACTGCTCGGGGTGCGCGGTGCGCCGGTCAACACCCTCAACAACCCGACCAGTTACTGGGTCCCGCGGCACTCCCGGCGGGTGTTCGTAGAGAAGGTCGACATGGTGTGCGGGGTGGGATACGACCACGCGGCGGGCGCACGCTTCCACCGCGTCCCGCGGGTCGTCTCCGACCTCGGCGTCTTCGACTTCGCCACGCCCGACCACACGATGCGTCTGGCCTCGCTCCACCCGGGCGTCACGCTGGACCAGGTCAGGGAGGCGACCGCGTTCGACCTGGCCGTCCCGGACGTCGTGCCGCCGACCCGTGAACCCACCGCCGCCGAACTGCGCCTCATCCGCGAGGTCATCGACCCGGTGAACAACCGCGCCCGAGAGGTCGGTGCCTGATGGAGACACCGCTGACCCGGCTGGTCGGGGTGCGCCGTCCGATCGTGCAGACAGGGATGGGCTGGGTGGCCGGACCCCGGCTGGTCTCGGCGACGGCGAACGCGGGTGCCCTGGGCATCCTCGCCTCCGCGACGATGCCCGTCGACCGGCTGCGGGAGGCGATACGCGCGGTCAAGTCCCGTACGGACGCGCCGTTCGGCGTGAATCTGCGCGCGGATGCCTCGGACGCCGGCGACCGGGTCCGCGTGATGATCGACGAGGGGGTACGCGTCGCGTCCTTCGCCCTCGCGCCCTCCCCCGGGCTGATCACCGAGCTCAAGGACGCGGGCGTGATCGTCATCCCCTCCATCGGCGCCCGGCGGCACGCCGAGAAGGTCGCGGCCTGGGGGGCGGACGCGGTGATCGTGCAGGGCGGTGAGGGCGGCGGGCACACCGGGGACGTGGCGACGACGGTGCTGCTGCCGCAGGTGGTCGACGCCGTGGACATACCGGTCGTGGCGGCGGGCGGCTTCTTCGACGGCCGGGGTCTGGTCGCGGCGCTGGCCTACGGGGCGTCGGGCATCGCCCTGGGCACGCGTTTCCTGCTCACCTCGGACTCGACGGTGCCGGAGGCGGTGAAGGCGCGGTATCTGGCGGCGACGGTGAAGGACGTGACGGTGACCCGGGCGGTCGACGGCCTGCCGCACCGGATGCTCCGCACGCAGCTGGTCGACAGCCTGGAGCGGTCCGGCCGTGCGCGGACTCTCTTCCAAGCGGTCCGCAGGGCGGCGGGCCTGCGGAAGCTGTCCGGCACGAGTTGGCTCCGCATGGTCCAGGACGGTCGCGCGCTCAGGCACGGCAAGGACCTGACCTGGAGCCAGGTCCTGCTCGCCGCGAACACGCCGATGCTGCTGAAGGCGTCCATGGTGGACGGCCGTACGGATCTGGGGGTGATGGCGTCGGGGCAGGTCGCCGGGGTGATCGACGACCTGCCGTCCTGCGCGGAGCTGGTGGAGCGGATCATGAAGGAGGCCGAGGAGGTGCGGGCGCGCCTCGCGCGGTGACCGCTCCCTCTGACCGCTACAACCGCTCGATGATCGTCACGTTCGCCTGGCCCCCGCCCTCGCACATGGTCTGCAGCCCGAACCGACCGCCCGTCCGCTCCAGTTCATGCAGCAGGGTCGTCATCAGCTTGACCCCGGTCGCCCCCAGCGGATGCCCCAGAGCAATCGCCCCGCCGTTGACATTGACCTTGTCGGGATCCGCCCCGGTCTCCTTCAGCCAGGCCAGGACGACCGGTGCGAAGGCCTCGTTGATCTCGACGAGGTCGATGTCGTCGATGGACAGGCCGGTCTTCTTCAGCGCGTGGGCGGTGGCCGGTATGGGTGCGGTGAGCATACGGATGGGGTCCTCGCCGCGCACCGAGAGGTGGTGCACCCGGGCCCGCGGTGTGAGCCCGTGTTCGCGCACCGCCCGCTCCGAGGCCAGCAGCATCGCCGCCGCGCCGTCGGAGACCTGCGAGGAACAGGCGGCCGTGATCGTGCCGCCGTCGACGACCGGCTTCAGCCCGGCCATCTTCTCCAGGGAGGTGTCCCTGCGCGGCCCCTCGTCGACGCCGACCTGGCCGTAGGCCACCACCTCCCGCTCGAAGCGCCCCTCGTCGATGGCCCGCAGCGCCCGCCGGTGCGAGCGCAGCGCGAACTCCTCCTGGTCCTGCCGGCTGATCCCCCACTTCGCGGCGATCATCTCGGCGCCGACGAACTGGTTGACCGGCTTCTCCCCGTACCGGGCCCGCCACCCCTCGCTGCCCGCGAAGGGGCCCGCCGTGAGACCGAGCGGTTCGGCGGCCTGCCGGGTGGCGAAGGCGATGGGGATCATCGACATGTTCTGCACGCCACCGGCGATCACCAGGTCCTGGGTGCCGGACAGCACGCCCTGCGCCGCGAAGTGCACGGCCTGCTGGGAGGACCCGCACTGCCGGTCCACGGTCACGCCCGGCACCTCCTCGGGCAGCCCCGCCGCCAGCCAGCAGGTCCGCGCGATGTCCCCGGCCTGCGGCCCGACGGCGTCCAGGCAGCCGAAGACGACGTCCTCGACGGCGGCCGGATCCGTCCCGGCCCGCCCGACCAGCTCCTTCAGCACATGTGCGCCCAGGTCGGCCGGGTGGACGGCGCTCAGTCCTCCCCCGCGCCGTCCCACGGGCGTACGGACCGCTTCGACGATGTAGGCCTCGGCCATGGCAACTCCCTCACAGATAAGGGCACTTCGACAGCTTTCGACGGCTATTCACGTACGGCGATCCCGTCCAGCACCATCGACAGGTACTGCCGGGCGATCTCCTCGGGGCTGTGCTGCCCGCCGGGCCGGTACCAGGACGCGGCGACCCACACCGTGTCCCGCACGAACCGGTAGGTGAGCCGGACGTCGAGGTCGGACCGGAACACCCCGGCCGCGACCCCGCGCTCCAGCGTGGACAGCCACGCCTTCTCGAACCTGCGCTGCGACTCGGCGAGGAACGCGAACCGCTCCTGCGCGACCAGCTGCCGGTTCTCCTTCTGGTAGATCGCGACGGCGGCCCGGTGCCGGTCGATCTCCCGGAACGACTCGGTGACCAGCGCTTCGAGCGTCTCCCGGGGGCCGAGCTCGGCGCCCAGGACGGCGTCGTAGCCGCCCCACAGCTCGTCGAGGAACGAGCGCAGGATCTCTTCCAGCATCGACTCCTTGGAGTCAAAGTGGTAGTAGAGGCTGCCCGCGAGCATGCCCGCGTGGTCGGCGATCTTGCGTACGGTGGTGGCGTTGTAGCCCTGCTCGGCGAAGACGTCGGCGGCGGTGTCGAGGAGTTCACGGCGGCGCGCCTGGGCGGCAGCGGCCGCGGGCTTTCCGGCGGCGGTCACCTGGGGCTTCTTCTTGGTCGGCACGGGTCCATTGTCGTCCTAGGCGCGCCGGCTGCTGACGGAGACGATCTCCCCGGTCATGTACGAGGAGTAGTCCGAGGCCAGGAAGACGATCACGTTGGCCACCTCCCACGGCTCGGCGTACCGCCCGAACGCCTCGCGGGCGGTGAGTTCCTCCAGCAGTTCGGGGGTGGTCACCTTGGCCAGGTGGGGGTGCATGGCCAGGCTCGGCGCCACGGCGTTCACCCGCACCCCGTACTCGGCGGCCTCCACCGCCGCGCACCGGGTCAGCGCCATCACGCCCGCCTTGGCCGCGGCGTAGTGCGCCTGGCCGGCCTGGGCGCGCCAGCCGACGACGGAGGCGTTGTTGACGATCACGCCGCCGCCGGTCTCGCGCATCCGGCGCAGGGCGGCCCGGGTGCACCGGAAGGTGCCGTTCAAGGTCACGTCGAGGACCTTCGACCACTGCTCGTCGGTCATGTCGGCGAGGGGTGAAGTCCCGCCGAGCCCGGCGTTGTTGACGACGACGTCCAGTTGTCCGTGCTCGGCCACGGCCGCTTCGAACAGCGCCCGCACCTGCGGCTCGTCGGTCACGTCGCAGGGCAGCGCGGCCACCGACGCCGCGCCGAACTCCCCGGCCAGCTCCGCCTCGCACTCCTTCAGCCGCCGCGCGTGCGCGTCGCTGATCAGCACGCGGGCGCCCTCCTCGAGGAAGCGGCGTGCGGTCGCCCCGCCGATGCCCGCACCGGCCGCCGCGGTGATGACGGCCGTGCGCCCGCGGAGCAGTCCGTGCCCGGGAACGTACGCCGGCGCCTCGACGTTTGTCATAGCGGCACGCTAACCTACCAAACACTTGTTAGGGAAGGACGGTGACGGTGGACCTCACGCACTCCCCGGCCGACGAGGCGTTCCGCGCCGAGGCCCGCGCCTGGCTGCGGGCACATGTGCCGTCCGGTCCGCTCCCCTCCCTGGAGACCGGGGAGGGCTTCGCGGCGCACCGGGCGTGGGAGGCCGAACTCGCCGCCGACCGCTGGTCGGTGGTGAACTGGCCGACGGCGTACGGGGGCCGGGACGCCACCCTGGTGCGGTGGCTGCTGTTCGAGGAGGAGTACTACGCTGCGGGCGCCCCGGGCCGCGTCAATCAGAACGGCGTCAGCCTCCTCGCCCCGACCCTCTTCGACCACGGCACCGAGGAGCAACGCGCGCGGGTGCTGCCGCCCATGGCCACCGGCGAGGTGATCTGGGCGCAGGCGTGGTCGGAGCCCGAGGCCGGTTCCGACCTGGCCGCGCTGAGGTCGAGGGCCACGCGCGTGGCGGGCGGTTGGCTGCTCTCCGGCCAGAAGACCTGGTCGTCGCGGGCCGCCTTCGCCGATCGCGCGTTCGGCCTGTTCCGCACCGACCCGGACGCCCCGAAGCCCCACCAGGGCCTGACCTACCTGATGTTCGACCTGCGCGCCCCTGGTGTCACGGTCCGCCCCATCGCCCGCCTCGACGGCAAGCCCGCCTTCGCCGAGCTGTTCCTGGACGAGGTCTTCGTGCCGGACCAGGACGTGATCGGCGAGCCGGGCCGGGGCTGGCGGATCGCGATGTCGACAGCGGGCAACGAACGCGGCCTGATGCTCCGCTCCCCCGGCCGCTTCCTCGCGAGCGCCGACCGCCTTCACCAGCTCTGGCAGGCCCAGGGCAGCCCGGAGAGCGCGAGGAACCGCGTGGCCGACGCCCTGATCGGCGCCCGCGCCTACCAGCTCTTCACCCTCGCCGCGGCCTCCCGCCTCCTCGACGGCGAGTCGATCGGTCCGGAGTCCAGCCTGAACAAGGTCTTCTGGTCGGAGTACGACATCGCCCTGCACGAGACGGCCCTCGATCTGCTGGGCACCGAAGGCGAGTTGGCCGACACGGAGTGGGCCGAGCGGTACGTCTTCTCCCTGGCCGGCCCGATCTACGCCGGGACGAACGAGATCCAGCGCGACATCATCGCCGAGCGCCTGCTGGGCCTGCCGAAGGGGCGACGGTGATGCGAGAGGGCTCCGCCGACGCCGAGAGGGAAACCCCGGACGCCGAGAGCGCCACGTCGCCGCGGAGCGCACATCCGCGGCCACCGAAGGGATCCCGCTGATGCGCTTCCTCCTCGACCCCGAGCAGCGGGCCTTCGGCGACTCGCTGAACGGCATGCTGGCGGCCGCCGACACGCCCTCGGCCGTACGGGACTGGAGCCGGGGCGAGCATGCGCGGGGCCGCGCGCTGTGGTGCCGTGTCGCCGAGGCGGGTGTGTTCGGGCTGGCGGTTCCGGAGACGTACGGGGGGATGGGCTCCCGTCCCGTCGAACTCGCCGTCGCCTTCGCGGAGTTGGGGCGTCACGCGGTGCCGGGACCGCTGGTGGAGACGGTCGCGTCGGCGGTACTGCTCACCGATCTTCCGGATCCCGGCCCGGCCAAGGGCGTGCTGCCGGCGCTGGCGTCGGGCGAGGCCATGGCGACGCTGGCGTGGAGCACGCCGTACGCGCTCGACGGCGACGTGGCCACCACCCGCCTGGTCCTCACCTCCCAAGGCCTGCACCTCTCCCCCGGTCACGGCCCTGTCCGCCCCTCCCTGGATCCGGCCCGACGCCTCACCCGCCTGGACCCCGGCGGCGAGCTGCTCAGCCCCGCCCCGGTCACCGCCCGTGCCCTCGCCTACGCCCGCCTCGCCACCGCCGCCCAAGCGCTCGGCGTCGGTCACGCCCTGCTCGACCGGACGGTCGCGCACGTCAGGCAGCGCACGCAGTTCGGTGTCCCCATAGGCTCGTTCCAGGCCGTCAAACACCGTCTGGCCGACGCCAGGACCGGCCTGGAGTTCGCGCGGCCGCTCCTTTTCGGTGCCGCGCTCACCATGGCGCCCGCCGACGTGGCCGCCGCCAAGGTGACGGCCTGCGAGGCCGCGTACGCCGCCGCCCGTACCGCGCTCCAGCTGCACGGCGCGATCGGCTACACCGCGGAGTACGACCTGTCGCTCTGGCTGACCAAGGCCCGCGCCCTGCGCACCGCCTGGGGCGACCCGGACCTGTGCAGAGCCGACGTGCTCGGTGCCCGCGCCCTCAGTGGTGATCGCCGCTGGTGAGCTCGCGGTACTCCTCGACCGTCGGCTTGGTGATCCGTGTCTGCGGCCCGAACATCGCCCGCGCGAGGCGGGCCCGCACCCGCTGCGTCGGGCCGACCCGGCGCCGGACGCCGTTCGCGTCGACGAGCGGGCCGATCTCGTACGGCGGCGGCTGCTCGTGCTGGGTGAGGGTGAACAGCTGCGCCTGTGAGAGGGGCTCGTGGATCTCGATGTACGCACCGTGCGGGAGCCGTTTGATGGTGCCCGTCTCCCTGCCGTGCAGCACCTTGTCCCGGTCCCGGCGCTGGAGGCCGAGACAGATGCGTTTGGTCACGTAGTAGGTGAGGACCGGCACGACGAAGACCGAGATCCGGACGAACCAGGTGATCGCGTTGATGGACAGATGCAGATGCGTGGCCACGATGTCGTTGCCGCCGCCGATCAGCAGCACCGCGTACAGGCTCAGCCAGGCCGCGCCGAGGCCGGTGCGCACGGGCACGTTGCGCGGCCGGTCGAGGATGTGGTGCTCACGTTTGTCGCCGGTGATCCACGCCTCGATGAAGGGGTACACGCCGAGCGCGAGCAGGATCAGCGGGAAGAGGGAGAAGGGGATGAAGACGCCGGGTTCCAGGGTGTGGCCCCAGAGGTTGATCTCCCATCCCGGCATCACCCGGATCAGGCCCTCGGAGAAGCCGAGGTACCAGTCGGGCTGGGCGCCCGTGGTCACCAGGTCCGGACGGTAGGGGCCGAAGGCCCAGACCGGGTTGATGCTGGCGATGCCGCCCATGAGCGCCAGGACGCCGAAGACGAGGAAGAAGAAGCCGCCCGCCTTGGCCATGTACACCGGCAGGAAGGGCATGCCGACGACCGTCTTCTGGTCGCGGCCGGGGCCCGGGTACTGGGTGTGCTTGTGGTAGAAGACCAGGATCAGATGGGCGACGACGAGGCCGAGCATGATCCCGGGCAGCAGCAGGATGTGGATCGGGTAGAGCCGGGCGATGAAGTCCTCGCCGGGGAACTCCCCGCCGAAGAGGAAGAACGCCACGTACGTGCCCACGATCGGGATGGACAGGATCGCGCCGTGCGCGAACCGCAGGCCGGTGCCGGACAGCAGGTCGTCGGGGAGGGAGTAGCCGGTCAGGCCGGTGATGATGCCGAGCATCAGCAGGGTCCAGCCGAACACCCAGTTGATCTCGCGCGGCTTGCGGAAGGCGCCGGTGAAGAACACCCGCATCATGTGCACGAGCATGCCGGTGACGAAGACCAGCGCCGCCCAGTGGTGGATCTGCCGGATGAGCAGCCCGCCGCGCACGTCGAAGCTGATGTCGAGGGTGGACTCGTACGCCCGGGTCATCAGGACGCCGTTGAGGGGCTCGTAGGTGCCGTTGTAGACGACCTCGTTGGTGCTGGGGTCGAAGAACAGGGTGAGGTAGACGCCGGTGAGGATCAGGACGAGGAAGCTGTAGAGGCAGACCTCGCCCAGCATGAAGGACCAGTGGTCCGGGAAGACCTTGCGCATGTTGGCCTTGGCCAGCGCGTACAGCCCGAGCCGTCCGTCGGCCCAGTCGGCGATCCTCTCGCCCTTGCCGGACTCGGCGGACCGCCGCGCACCTGTCGTCCCGTCGTTCCCCGATCGTGCGCCGTCCATACGTCGTCGCCTCCCCGTCGGATCAACCACAGGGTGACACGGCCGCACAGGCCCCGCCAACGGGGCGGACGCCCCCGGCCACGCGTCAGGACGGCCGTACGATCCCCTGCGCCCGCGCCGCCACCAGCCACTTCGGGAACTCCCCGACCAGGCGGTCGTACAACTCGGCGTCGGACACGGTCCGCGGGTCCGAACCGGCGTGGAAGAACCCGGCGTTGTCGACGACCCGCTTGCCCGGGACGGCGAGCTCGTCGAGCTTGCGCAGGAAGTCGAACTGCTTGCTGGTCGGGTCTCCGAAGCCGATGAACTGCCAGAACAGCGGGAGCGGGGCCGCCTTGCACAGATACCGTTCCGCGGCGAGCTTGTTGATCGGCCCGCCGTCCGTCTGGAACACCACCAGGGCGGGGTCCCTCGACCCGCTGTCCAGGTAGTGGTCGATGACCGCGTCCATGGCCAGGTGGTAGCTGGTCTTGCCCATGTGCCCGAGCCCGGCCGCGATCCGCTCGATCCGCCCCTGGTGGTCGGCCAGCGCGATCTCGGTCTCGGCGTCGACGTCGGTGGAGAAGAAGACGACCGGCACGGTCCCGTCGTCGTCGAAGTGGGCCGCCATGCCGAGCACCCGGTCGGCGAGCGCCTGCACGCTGCCGTCCTTGTAGTACGGCTTCATCGACCCGGAGTAGTCGACCACCAGGTAGACCGCCGCCCGCACCCCGCCCAGCCCGTGTTTGTGAAGCGACACCCCTGCGCTCTTGTACAGGCTGACCAGCGCGGGCGCGGTCTCCTCGACCTTGCTGAGACTGATCGCCGCCATATGGTCTCCCCCTCGTACGCCTGGCTGGTTGCCGAGGTTACGGCACCACCGGCCCCGCCCCTCCCTCCGTCCACAGGTGTTCGCTATTTTGTTCGCCGCCGACCCCACCGGCTCATCGTTCGTCCCGTCCCCTTCGAGGAGCCGGCTGTGGAGCCCGAGTCCATCCCTTCCACCGAGTCCGCCGTCACCACCTGCTATCGCCATCCCAAGGTGGAGTCCCACGTCCGCTGCGTCCGCTGCGACCGGTACATCTGCCCGGACTGCATGCGTGAGGCGTCCGTCGGTCACCAGTGCGTGGAGTGCGTGAAGGAGGGCGCGCGGTCGGTGCGGCAGGCCCGGACGGTCGTCGGCGGGCGGATCGCCGCCACGCCGCTCGTGACCTCCGTGCTCATCGGGCTCAACGTCCTCGCGTACCTGGCCGAGGTGGTGCGACCGGAGATCGTGGACCGCTTCGCGATGCTCAGCGCCCGGCTGGTCGGCCCCGACGGCGGGTACTACGTCTACGAGCCCGGACACCCCTCCGACTTCCACGCCGAGGGCGTGGTCGCCGGTCAGTGGGAGCGGCTGCTGACCAGCGGTTTCCTCCACCTGCCGCCGACCGAGGGCACCTTCGGGCTGCTGCACATCGTGATGAACATGCTCTCGCTGTGGCAGCTCGGCCGGATCGTGGAGCCCATGCTGGGGCGGGTCCGCTACCTCGCGCTCTACCTCCTGTCGACGCTGGGCGGGTCGGTGTTCGAGCTGCTGCTGACCGACGTGAACACGGAGTCGGTCGGCGCGTCCGGCGCGGTCTTCGGCCTGGGCGCCGCGTACTACGTCCTCGCCCGCCGCGTCGGCGCGGACATGCGCGGCGTCAACCGCTTCATGGCGTTCCTCCTGCTGTGGCTCCTGCTCTCCGCCGGCCTCACCTCCTGGCAGGGCCACCTCGGCGGCCTCCTGACAGGAGCCGCGGTGACCCTCGCCTACGCCTACGCCCCGCGCGGCCCACGCCGGACCCTGATCCAGACGGCCGCCTGCGTGAGCGTGCTGGTGCTGCTGACGGTGGTCGCGGTCGCGAAGGTGTCGGAGCTGACGGGTGGAGGGATGGTCCGGTGAGACGTATCGGAGTCGTACTCTTCGCGGCCGTTCCCGTCGCCGTCGCCGCGGGCGTCTACTTCCTGGCCCCGACGGAGTCCGCCGACAGCACGGGCGGCAAGCCCACGGCCGTCACCGCGCAGGAGGGGTCCCGGCAGGAGGCCAAGAGCCGGGCCGAGCAGGAGCGGTCGGCGGACGACGAGCTGATCGCGAGCCTGCCGCCGGGTCTGGCCGCGCCGGCGAAGAAGGAGCTGGCCCAGCAGCTCGTCGCCACCGCCGAGAGCTCGACCCTGGACTGGCGCCGCACCTACGGCGACATCGAGGACCTCGACGACGGCCAGGGCTACACGGCCGGCACGATCGGTTTCTGCACCGGCACCCACGATCTGCTCACCCTGGTCGAGAACTACACCGAGGCCCACCCGGACAACGGACTCGCCCGGTACCTGCCCGCCCTGCGCGCGGTCGACGGCACCGACTCCCACGAGGGCCTGGACCCCGGTTTCCCGGCCGCCTGGACGGCGGAGGCCGAGGTGAAGGCCTTCCGCGAGGCCCAGGACGCCGAGCGCGACCGCGCCTACTTCGACCCGGCGGTCCGCCTCGCCAAGCTCGACGGCCTCGGCACCCTCGGCCAGTTCGTCTACTACGACGCGATGGTCTTCCACGGCCCCGGCATCGACGAGGACGGCTTCTACGTCCTGCGCGAACGCGCCCTGCGCAAGGCCGCCTCCCCCTCCCTGGGCGGTTCCGAGAAGGCGTACCTGGGCGCCTTCCTCGACGTCCGGCGGGCGGCCATGCGGGAGGGGCGACCGGATGCCGACACCAGCCGTGTCGACACGGCTCAGCGGCGGTTCCTTCAGGACGGGAACCTGTCCTTGACGACACCGCTGACGTGGCGGGTGTACGGGCAGACGTTCACCGTGAAGTAGCGGATCCGGGCAGCCGGGCGGACTCGGGGCGGGCCAGTATCCGGCGGGCCGTGCGGCCCGGGTGAAGCGTGGCGTAGGCGACGAGACGTCCCGCGCGGACGTGCGGGTCCACCGGATCGAGCCGGGCGTACCGGGTGGTGGCGGCCGCCGGGTCGTCCGCCGCCAGGAACTCGTCGGCGGTGTGTGGGACGCCGGGGCGGACGGCGAAGGCATGGGTACGGATGTCGGGCCAGAACGCGGCGGTCGGACGGGACGAGGATCGCGCAGGGCGCAGATTGCGCAGCCGCCACTCCGTGCGGTGCAGGTGGGCGGCGGTGCGGGCGCGACGCAGGGCGTCGTCCGGGACGGATTCACGCAGCCAGCCGTCGAGGGTCTCGGCGAGGCCCGCGACCAGGCGGCGGCCCGGCGCGGTGAGCCGGTCGCTGGTGGCGAGGGTGCGCACCACGAGCCTGGTTTGCAGCCTGCGCAGCGCGAAGTAGTAGGCGGCCGTTCCCGGGGCGACGCTGCCGTCGGTCATCCGGTCACGCCAGAATCCGGTGACACCGATGAAGGCGTACGCGCCGTGCAGGAGGCCGGTGAGATGGCGGGGGTCGGCGCGCCAGGGGGCGTAGTAGCGCTCGGCGCGGTCGTCGTCGAGCAGCGGGAACAGGTGGAGCAGCGCGGCGAGTTTGCTGTGCTGGAATTCGTGGACCAGGGTCTCGGCCAGCATGACGCCACCGGCCGGACGAGTGATCACCATCGCGCCGTAGGCGTCTCCGGTGGTCGCGGAGCGGCGGACGGTGGGCTCGGGCGGTGGCAGTACGCCGACCCTGCCCCAGGGAATGACGGAGCGGATCCGGCCGGGATCGAGGCGGCCCGGGCCGGGTGCGGTGCGGGCACCGAGAACCTCGGCGGCGTCCGCGAACACCCGCCGCCAGGCCGCGAACTCGGCCGGGTCGAGGCGGGCCGGGGGGACCGGGCCGTCGAGGTCGCGGTAGGGGTCCAGGTCTTCCAGGGGGACGCCCGGGGCGACGGTGCGCAGCGGTGACCACACCGCGCTCTCGGGCTCGTGGACGGGGTGGAGGCTGACCTGCTCCGGACCGCTGCCGACGGCCAGTTCGCCGGCGTGCACCGTGGCCAGGGCCGGCCGGTGTCCCGTCCACTGCCCGGGAAGACGCAGCAGCCCCAGTCCCGGGAGCGGCAGCCGGCCGTCCGTGACCGGCACGGGCAGGTGCGCGTCGGTACCGGCGAGGAGGGCGGCGCTCACCGCGAGGCGGTGCAGGTGACCCCACTCCGTCCACAGCTCGGGACCGTCCGCGGTGCCGTGCAGTCTGCGCAGGAGGTGCCCGACCCAACTGCCCACGGCCGGGCTGAGGAGCAGTCGCTCGACCTGCCCGGCGTCCTGCCGGTACGCGGCGTGCAGGGCCTGCCACGCCGCGTCGGGCGAGCCGAGCGGAGTCACGGGCGCGTCGGTACGGTCGTGCAACGCGCCCAGCAGCAAAAGCCGCCGGGTCCGCTCGCCGCGCTCCAGTTGGTCGAGGGCCTCGTCGGACCCGCCCCCGGTGGCCAGTTCGGCGAGGTGGCGGTCGGCCAGCTTCAAGGGTTGATAGGTTCCCTGACCGTTCACCGTCGGCCCTAGTCCGCGCGGCCCGGGTTCTGTCCGCCCGTGCTGGTGCTCCGCGGGCGCCGGACCTCGATGAGCAGCCGTTCGGGAGGAGTCGGCAGGCACAGGCCGTGCGACGGAGCAAGCGGCACGCCGGTCAGGTCCACGAGGTCGGATTCCCACTCTTCGGCGGATTCCCGCGATGTCGGCTCGGAGCGTACGGACTGGTCCAAGGCGTCCCCCTTCAGGACGGTGGCACGCGATGCCCCGCATCCCTTCCATCATGGCGAAGCGGCGGGGGTCGGGGAACCGCGCGATCACGCCGGAGGCAGCCCCCGGCGTCGTTTCTTCCTGTCTCTGTCGTGGATGAACTCCGTGAGCGCGGCCTTGAGTTCGGCGGATCGCGCGGGATCGTCGTCGGCCCCGCTCACGATCTCGTGAAGCTCGGCGGCCGTGTCCGCGTCGATGCCGTTGAGCAGGTTCATCGCGTCGATCCGGGCGTTGTCGCCGTACCGCAGGCGCCCCGCGACCCGGTCCGGCAGGGCGTCGATGAGTGCCCTGCGCTGGACGGGATCGCGGAAGGCCGGGCAGTGGACGAGCGCGTCGACCGCTCTTGTCAGCAGGCCCTTTCCGGCCACCGTCGCACGCGGTGCCGATATGTCCTCGCGTCCGGCGCCACGGATCCGGACGTACGACAGCGGGTGCTCCCCTGCGACGGCCAGGACCTCCGCACGCGCGGCGGCGCAGAACTCCTCCTCGTCCGGGAGGCCGGGAAGGCCCTCGGCTCGCTGTCCGAGCAGGGTGAGGAGCAGGTCGGAGAAGACGCCGGTGCGGCGGGCGGGGTCGTTGGCGGCGAGCCGTCCGGGGCCTGCCGCCCGCAGTTCGGCCTGCTGGTGCGCGAGGAGGCGGCGGCCGTCCGGGAAGGCGTCGGTGGGCAGTTCGTGCGCGAATCCGAGCTCCTCCTCGAAGGTCTCGCATGCGTCGATCGCCCAGAGCTGCCGGTGGAAGCCGGGGACCGCGTCGGTGCGGTAGTGCTTCATCGCCGCGTCGAGGTCGAGGTTGCGCTTGTCCCGCACGGTGGCGTCCGCGGTGAACAGCCGTACATGGTCGTCGCGGTCGAGCACGCCGTGTCCGCCCCACCAGATCCAGAGGTCCTGGCCATCGGTGACGGCGGGCAGTTCCTCGACGAGCGCCGCCCGCAGCGTTTCGTGGTCCGCCGGGCGGTACGGCACGGGGGGTGTCTCGCCGGGCAAGGGGGCCAGGTGAAGGCGCAGGTTGGCGACGGGGACCCCGGCGCCGTGCAGCAGATGGTAGAGGCGCACCGCGTCATGGGCCGGTCCCGGCAGATCCCAGGTGCGACCGGCGGCGTAGGAGTCGATGCCCACGATGAGCGCGTGCACGCGGGAGGGGTCGACGGGGCGGGCCTTCATGGGATGTCGGCTTCCAGGCGGCGGTAGACGGCCGGGTTGGTCCAGTACGCGCTGTGTGCCGCGGGGAAGGGCTGGCGGGACAGGACCTGATGGTCCTCGACCCGCCCGGGGAACAGTTCCGCACCGACATGGGCGAGGAGGTCGCGGGGGTCGTAGAGGTTGAGCCAGGGCGGCATGTGGGCGGGCAGCGGCGCGGGATGCGCCAGGGTGGGCAGGGCTCCGGTCTCGTAGAGGAAAGGTGCCTGGGAGCCGGCCGTGACGACGAGCCGCACCATGGGCAGCGGTCTGCTGATGAGGGTTTCCAGGGCGATGATGCCGCCGAGACTGTGCCCCACGAAGGTCACCGGGGGCTCCAACGTGAGGGCGAGCGCGGCGAGTCCGGCGCGGAAGGGTTCGCCGCGGGCCAGATAGCGCAGGACGTCACCCGCCGCGGGGTGGGCGGCTTCCGTGAGGGGCCGGCGTCTGCGTTCCACACGCCGTGCCACGGCGTTCGACATCCGGTGCAGCAGCCACCGCCGGGGCCCGCGGCCGGAGCCGGCGGGGGCCGCGCCGAGGGCCGCGCCGAGGGTGTCGACGGCCCGGTCGCGTTGGTCCCCGGTGGGAATGAGCGGGTCGTCCTCGGCGAGGGCGTCGCGGACGGCGGCGGCGACGAGGGCACGGGCGGCCACCTCGGCGAGGGTGGCCGGGTCGAGGGCGAGACTCGCCGGGCCCAGGAGCGGCTGCGACGCCAGGAGCGCGGCCTGCCGCACGAGGGCGGGGCCGTCCAGGCAGGAGAGCTCCTCGGCGTCGTGGTCCAGCCGTTCGCCGAGGGTGTCCAGGAGGTGACGTATTCGGTGGCCGGGCGGCACGGACCCCGGTGCGAGTTCCCCCGGAGCGGGCCCGGCCGCCGCGGCGAGGGCGAGTTCGGTGTGCGGGTCGGCGTAGAGGACGCCCCAGGCCTCGTCGTCCGGGTCCTGCGCCGCAGGAGTGCGCGCGGTTCCCGGCGACGAGGGCGGTAAGCAGGCCCCCTGGGCGGCAAGGGTGGCTCCGTGGGCCTCGCCCCAGTAGTACGGCACCACATGGAGCGTGGGCCGCAGTGCCTTCAGGCTGGTGCCGAAACGACCGTACAGTTCGCCGAACGCGGGCTCACGGACGCCCGTTCCATGGATGAAGACCACTGTGGACATGTGTGCCCCCTGCTCGCTGCCGTTCCCCTGCCCCCGGGTCGAGGAACCACCGCTACAGCGGCATGGGGGCGGGATCCGCTTCGATACGGTGGCCGAACCTGGCCGCCATCAGCCACGGATGGCCGTCGCGGACCACCCTCGACAGTCCGTCCACCGCCCGCCTGCGCAGTTCGTCGGCACGGGCCGTGGAACCGAGGCCCCTCAGGTCGAGAGCCAGGTTGGCCATGCAGGCCAGGGTCACGGGATGGGCTGCCCCGGCGATCTCGGTCAGCCCTTCGAGCGCTGTCTCGTCGATCTCTCGCGCCTGTCCGAAGTCCAGGCTCGCGTACCGGTTGTTGGCCCGCCCCAGCATGACCATCAGGGTCACCACATGGCGTGCCCCCAGGGTGGTCTCCAGCCGCTCGCTGGCCTCGTCCGCCAGTCGCTCCGCCGTGTCGAGGTCGCTGCGGGCCCGGTGCGTGGCGGCCAGATTGGCCATGGCCATCAGGGTGTACGCGTGATCGGGTCCCAGCCGGTCCCGGAACTGGTCGAGGACCTGCTCACCCAGTGACCGCGATCCGTCCAGGTCGCGCAGGAGCCGCCGGTCGACGGTCACCTGAAGGGCGGTGGCCAGCGTGTCGGTGTAGTTCGGGCCGTAACGGACGCTGTACAGCCGCAGCGTCTCCTCGCTCAAGCTCGCCGCTCCCTCCAGGTCCCCGTCCCTGCGCCGGGCGAGCGAGAGCATGCGGGCCGCGGTGAGGGTCTCCGGTGCCTCTTCCCCGTACGTCGCCCGGTACGTGTCGTACGTCTCCTCCTGCTGCTCCCGGCCACCGTGGTAGTCGCCCCCTTCGAGGATGTCCCAGCCGAGCCCGTTGAGCGTGTTGAGGGTGAGGACGTCCGTGGGGCCGTTGAGGAGTTCCCACTGCCGGTGGGTCTCCGTGTCCAGTTCCCTCGCCGTGCCGAAGTCGCCGCACAGGCGCAGTGTCACGCCGTAACTGTGCGCGGCGAGAAGGGTGTTGAGGTCGTCGGGGCCGAACCGGTCGCGGGCCAGCTCGACGGCTTCGCGTGCCTGGTCCCGGGCCTCGGTGAAGCGGCCCGCGTAGCACAGGGCGCCCGACATCTGCCACATGGAGTCGATGAGGTCCTCGTCGGGCACGCCGACGCGCCTCGAGACGTCCAGGGCGTCCTTGTTGAGGGTGTAGGACTCCCCCACGACGCCGGCTCGGCGCAGCAGGAAGCCGAGGATCTTGGCGATGCGGATGACGTGCAGGTTCTCCTCGCCGCTGTCGTGCAGCCAGGCCGTCCAGGCGTCCCTGGCCAGTTCGATCGCGGCGTCGTGGTCGCCCCAGTAGTAGAGGTAGAGCACGGTGTCGTAGACGAGTTCCCGTACGTACGTGTCGGTGCTGCGATGCGCCTCGGATGCCCTGATGTGCGGCAGCAGTCGCTGGTACTCGGGCCACTGGGTGGACTGGGCGTAGTGTCCGGGCCGGTTGCTGGAGAGCAGCAGATGGGCGACCTCGCGCATGGCGGCCCGGCTGTCCGGGTCGAGTTTGGCGAGCAGCACGGTCTGGAGCAGACGGTGCATCTGAAGCGTGCCGGAACTGTGGTTGAGGCGTACCAGCGAGAACTGGTTCAGGACACGGGTCGCGCGGCTGAGGCCGATGCTGTCCGCCAGGACGGGCCGCAGGGCGCCCTCGGTGCCGCCGCCGCGTCCCAGGCGCAGCACGCTCAGGGGGACGGGTTCGGGGGCCATGCAGGCGCACACGTCGAGCAGCCGCCGTGCCCCCGGGTGTTCGCGGGTGAGGTGGTCGAGGGAGATGTCCCAGGCCGCCGCCACCGACACCGGATAGTCGGGCGAGGGGTCCAGCTCCAGGATCTCGGGCTGGCGGGCGTCGAGCAGTTGGAGGTATTCGTCGATGGCCATGCCGGTGTTGGCATGCCAGGTGCCTGCCTGCTCCACCGCGAGTGGCAGGTCGCCCAGCGCCTCGGCGAGCCGCTCGGCGTCCTGGGGGCTCAGATCGCGGGCGCGGCGCTGGAGCAGCTTGACCGACTCGTCCCGCTTGAAGACGTCGACGGACAGGGGGGTTGCCACCCGCTCCCAGTCGCGGTTGCGGGAGGTGACGATGATCTTCCCGGGGCCGTCGGTGGGGAAATAGGAGCGCACCGAGTCGACGGCCTCCGCATTGTCGAAGACGAGCAGCCAGTTGTCGTAAGGCACACCCGTTCGCAGCGCCTCGCGCACGGCGGGCACCGCCATATTCGCCTCCTGGCTGGTGGCGAGGCCGAGCCGGGACGCCAGTTCGGCGAGCGCGCCGAGAATGAGGCTTTCGCTCTCCGCGGGGATCCACCAGATGACGTTGTAGTCGCCGCGGTGGGCATAGACGTACTCGATCGCGATCTGTGACTTTCCGACGCCGCCCATACCGTGCAGGGCGTGGGGGAGCACTGCGGCCGTGCTGTCGTCACGCAGTTGCCTCTCCACATCGGTGAGCAGTTGCTCGCGACCGGTGAAGTAGCGGTTTCGCGGCGGCACGTTCCCCATGATGGCGGGGGCCCGGGCCGCGCCGGAGGGCGGACGCGCAGGTGGCGGTTCGGGCGTGCGGACGGGGGCGGGGCGCTCGCCGTCCACGGTGGGTGCCAGGTCTTCCGGGAGTTGCGGCGGAGTCTGTTTCATCGGTGACGTGGTCGGATGAGTCGGCACTCCGCCTCCTGGAAATTCGTTCGCCTGTCGCGCCGAGTGACTGCCCACATCGTCGATATTCTTAACATCAGGATTCACCTGAATGTGGGCATTTGCGTTGATTACGGTGTCCATGAGCCGGGCACGAAGGGCGTGCCGCCCCGAGAGCGCGTTGAGGACCGCCCGTTCGAGCCGGACCCGGCGGACGGCCGTGGGGTCCGGCAGCTCCGCTTCGAGCGGATCGAGAAGGGCGGCGAGCAGCGCGGCCCCCTCGGTGCCGGCCGCCGGCAGTTCACCGAGGGCCGTGACGACACGCGCGAGTTGAGACCGGGTACTGGTGGCGAGCAGTGCCTCACGGACCCCGGGCGCGAAGTCCGCGAGGCCGTCGTCGGCCTGCGGGCCCTCGTGCCGCGGCGGGGCCGGTGCGTCGGGGCCGGTCCCCCAGTCGATGAGGCCGCCGGTCAGCACCTCGGCGATGTCCGCGGGTTCCGTCTCGGGCAGCATCCGGGCGCACAGCTGGCCGATCAGCGTCAGATCGAAGGGAGCGGCGGCGAGATGCGTGGCCAGACGGCGGGCCACCGGTCCGGCGGCCTCCATGAACCTGTGCACGGTGGCGCTGGTCGCGAACCGCGTGTCCGTGTGCGGCGGCCGTACACCGCGGGCAGGGGTGCCCTTGGCGAGTGCGCCCGCCGGCACGATCGGCAGGACCCTGCGCACCCCTTGCCCGCCGCGCACGATGTCGGCCCACGCCTGGAAGGAGCCCTCCTTGAGGGAGAGAACCGGTACGGGGACGATGCCGTCGTCGGCCGCGGGGAAGGGCCGCAGCGGGTTCGGATCCTCCTGCCGCGGCCGGTGGACGAGCGCGGTGTTGGGGGCGTTGCGGCCGCCCGCCTCCAGGAGGGCCGGATGCGGGTAGAGGGACGAACGGTGCCGCAGGTGCGGCGGCAGCAGGTGGACGACGGCAGTGGGCCCGGCCTGGGCGAGCCTGCTGAGCAGCCGGTCCGCGGCAGGCGCCGCCCAGCCGTGCGCGAGTCCGTCGGTGACCAGCAGGAACACGCGCTCGCCCCGGCCGTCGACTAGCTCCCCGGGGGAGGCGGTGGCTCCCGAGTCCCAGCGCACCGAAGGGGTGCCCTCGGACGACAGGGACAGACGCGCCGTGCGTACGTCTCGGAAGGCGCCGCTGTGGCGAGCGGCTGCGGCGAGCGCGGCCACCTCGGGCTCCCAGATGGTCAGCGTGACGCAGCTGTCGGCGAGTAGCACGAGGTCGAGCGCTGTGACCGCAGTGGGGACGAACATGGGCAGCCACAGCCCGTCCGCGAGTCCCTGTTCCGCGGTGGCCTGCTCGTCGAGTTCGACCTTGCTGTGTGAGGGCACCGTGGCGTCGAGTCGGTGCAACGCGCGCGCCAGTGAGGCGGCGAGCCCCCGTAAGCGCTCCTGGCGGGGCGGCCGCTCCTCGTCCCGGCCGGGCGGTTCGTCGCGCTCGGGCGGCTCGAAGGACTCGGTCAGCCCGGGAGATACGAGCGGAGCACCTGGGGCGAAGGGAGGTCCCAGCCCTGCGAACGGGGCCGGCTCACCTTCCGATAAGGACGGCCGGACCGGCGGGCGGGGAGCGGGCGCGGGCGGTGGGTCCGGTGCCGACCGCGGGCCCGCGGGGTGTTCCGGAAGGCTCACGGCGGGCGGGCCCGGCGCCACGGTGCGGCCGAGCCGGATCCAGGTGTCGGTGAGCCATCCGGCATCGGCGAGGTCCTGCCAGCGCAGCACCTCCTCGGTGTCCCGCTGCGGCAGCGAGGCCTCACCGTCTCCGTGCTCCGCGAAAGCCGCGCCGAAGTCCGAAGGGGCGTAGGCGGTTCCCGGTGTTGTGGTGCTGTCGTCTGGGGCAGGTGCGCGTTCCCGGGCAAAGCCGTCCATCAGCGGCCCTTCGCAAGGTCGCGCAACAGGGTCTCCACGAGCTTATCCCCGTCCGCACCGGTCGGGAATGCGTGGGAGGCGGAGAGCCTGACGGCATTGAGAAGCTGATCGATGGAGTGGGTGCCGCCTCCTTCGATGCGCTGCAGGAACTGGTCGACGATCCGCTCCGCGCCCTCGGTCGTGGCCTGGAGATGCGCTTCGAGCATGGCGAGCAGCTGGGCACGGCTCGGCGGGCGCAGATGCAGCGGGAGGCAGCGCCTGCGGAAGGCCGCGGGGAACTCCCGCTCTCCGTTGCTCGTGATGACGACGACCGGGAATTCCCGGCACTCGACCCGGCCGCCACGGATCACGGCCCGCCCCTCGGGGTCGTCGGTGTACACCTCGGCCTCGGGACGACCACTGCGCACCAGTTCGGGTATGTCGTACGAGCCGTTCTCCAGCACGTGCAGCAGATCGTTGGGCAGGTCGATGTCGCTCTTGTCCAGCTCGTCGACGAGCAGGAGGCGCGGACGCTCATAGGCGAGCAGGGCGGTGCCGAGCGGTCCCAGGGTCACGAAGTCCCCCAGCGGCGGCTGTCGGGGCGGCTGGGCGTCCGCCACGGCCGGGTCGGTGCTCGCGCCACGCCAGGCGGCTATGGCCTGGGCGCGGCCGATGGCGTCATAGGCGTACAGCCCGTCGTTGAGGACCGTGCGGCTGACGATGCTCCATTGCAGGACGCGGCCGAGACCGAGCTCACGGGCGATCAAGTAGGCGAGCGTCGACTTGCCCACGCCCGGCGATCCGGTGACCAGGAGCGGCCTGCGCAGGATCAGGGCCGCGTTCACCAGGTCGACGCTCTCGTCGTCGAGTTGGCCGACGGACTGCACGACACCGAGTCGGCGCAGTT
Source organism: Streptomyces sp. AC550_RSS872 (assembly GCF_019049285.1). Classification (GTDB taxonomy): domain Bacteria; phylum Actinomycetota; class Actinomycetes; order Streptomycetales; family Streptomycetaceae; genus Streptomyces. Next base: position 10,395 of record NZ_JAGMUL010000017.1, on the reverse strand, counting down.
CGCCCGCGCGGTCCGAGGGTGCGGGATTCTGAAGCGGCTCGCCGCCGAAGGCGCGCCACGGCGGCGCGGGCGGCAGCTGGGGCGCCCCCTTGGCCTCCTCGGGCGGTTCACCCGTGGCGTTGAAGATGCGCCAGGCGGATGCTGTCACATGGTTGTCACGGGCGTTCATTCCGCGAGCTCCTCGTGCTCGGGCGGGTCGAAGTACGCCCCCACCAGCCGGTACGGGTCATCCCAGAACAGAACGATGTGCTCCCCGATGTCCGGGGACTTGTTGAGCGCGGCCCGCACCCGCAGTTGCCTGATGGTCTGGGGTATGTGGGAGGGAGCGGGCGCGGCAGAGAACACCGCTTGAAGCTGTTCCCTGCTTTCGTGGGCGAAAACGCCCCGGCGATCCCACACGGCGACGCCCACCCCCTCTGCGACCGCGGAACGCAAGGCCGCGAGCGGTGCGCCGCCCGCGGGGGCATCGAGAAGCACGACGGTGCGCTCGCCGTGCAGCGCCAACTCGGTCTGCCAGTCGGACAGGCGCTCCATGTCGTTCTCACGCCAGTGATGCACCCGTGCGCCCCCGGCGTGCAGGGCCCGCCACCTCGACCGCCAGAGGGCGAGCTGGATCGGGTCGCCCCCGCGCATCCGTTCCAGGCAGCGCAGGTGCACCGGGAACCTCGGGCTGATCGGCAGACTCGCTCCGTCCCCCGTCTCCAGCGGCAGGGCGGTGACATCGCGGACGAGCCACTCGTAGGGAAGCGCGAACTCGATGTAGGGGGGCGGGAGTTCGGGCCCCGCATCGGCATCGTGCGCCTCGGCCCACAGCCGCGATCCGGCCCTGACCGCGCTCGTCACGGCGTCGGCCAGACCGTCGGGGGTCGTGGTGCGCGAGCGGCCCTGGCGGGGGTTCCAGCGGCCGGGTACGGGGTTGACCCAGTACTGCACCTCGATGTCCGCGGTGCCGTCCCGGGCCGGTTCGACCATGACGAGGAGACAGCGGGGGGCTTCGACACCGGTGGCCGACCGGGCGCGGGCGGCACGGCGCCGTTCGAGCGCCTGGCCGAGTTCGAGCCGCCCGGCGACCGTCGCGGCCAGCTCCCGTAAGCGGTCGGCGGGTTCGCCCGGCGGGGTCAGGTCTGCGGCGAGGTCGAGCAGGAGCACGGACGGGGGCAGCCCGTCGGGCTGGTTGTTGAGCGTGAGGGCGCGGCTGAAGAGCTGTCCGATGTCGAGGTCGGGGCTCAGCGGGACGGCCAGTTCACGGCTGAGCCCGTCCCGCAGTTGCCGCACGGGTAAGAGAGGGGGCATGGACAGCAGCCTGCGGGCCGCTGCCTGCTCCTCCCAGCCGAGCGGCGCGTCCATACGGAGGTCGGGTCCCGTGTCGGCGTCCTGCCGGACGGGGTCGAGCAGGCATCCGATCTCTGCGGCGACCTCGGCACCCGCGAAGAGTTCCGTCGTCTCCACGAGCGCGTGGACTCCCTGGGCCACACGCAGGGCCGCGCGCACCATCCGTGCGATGTCGATGCGGGCCTCACCCGTCAGCGTGGCCGCTATGCCGTAGTCCTCGTCCAGGACTTCGGCGAAAGCGGCGCGGCTGCGGGGGTCGCGCATGCAGGACAGCCCGCAGAGCGCGTCGACAAGCGGCCCACGCCGGAAATCGGCCGACCCGCCGTCCGCTCGTACCGGCCTCACCCCCGTCGCCACCGACTCATCCCCCGCCAGTCGTTGATACGCGCGACCGAAAGCGCGAAAGTAACACGCCCACTTCCCGTTGTTCCATCGGTCGTCAGGGTTGTCTACCCCGGGGGTTCCTGCCGGAAAGCGCCGCGACGCCCGCCCAGCGTCCGGTCGGGGACAGTAGGACGAGCGTCGCGCTCAGTTCCGTACGCCGTTGTACGGGACAGTTGTGGAGTGACCCTCAGGTCACCGGTCGTACGGCCGTCAGACCATCAGCGAGCGGTCCGTCGGCTTGATGGGCGCCGGCAGTTCGCTGGCGCCGGTCAGGAAGCGGTCGCAGCCGCGGGCGGCCGAGCGGCCCTCCGCGATGGCCCAGACGATGAGGGACTGGCCGCGGCCGGCGTCACCGGCGACGAAGACGCCGGGGACGTTGGTCTGGAAGTCGGCGTCGCGGGCGATGTTACCGCGCTCGTCGAGGTCCAGGCCGAACTGGTCGACCAGGCCGTTGTCGCGGTCGGTGCCCGTGAAGCCCATCGCCAGCGTCACCAGCTGGGCGGGGATCTTGCGCTCCGTGCCCGGCTTCGGGGTCAGCTTGCCGTCGACGAACTCGACCTCGGTGAGGTGCAGCCACTGGACGTTGCCGTCCTCGTCGCCCTCGAAGTGGGTGGTGGAGACGGAGTAGACCCGCTCGCCGCCCTCCTCGTGCGCCGAGGTGACCTTGTACAGCATCGGGAAGGTCGGCCACGGCTGGTGCGGCGCCCGGTCCTCGCCCGGACGGGGCATGATCTCCAGCTGCGTGACGGACGCCGCGCCCTGGCGGTGGGCGGTGCCCACGCAGTCGGCGCCGGTGTCGCCACCGCCGATCACGACGACGTGCTTGCCCTCGGCCGAGATGGGCGACGTCACGTAGTCGCCCTCCTGGACCTTGTTGGCCAGCGGCAGGTACTCCATCGCCTGGTGGACGCCCTTGAGCTCGCGGCCGGGGACCGGGAGGTCGCGGGCGGTCGTGGCACCGGCGGCGATGACGACGGCGTCGTACCGCTTCTTCAGGTCGGTCGCCTTGAGGTCGCGGCCGATCTCGATGCCGGTGCGGAAGCGGGTGCCCTCCGCGCGCATCTGCTCGATACGGCGGTTGATGTGCCGCTTCTCCATCTTGAACTCGGGGATGCCGTAGCGCAGGAGGCCGCCGATGCGGTCCGCGCGCTCGTACACCGCCACCGTGTGGCCGGCGCGCGTCAGCTGCTGGGCGGCCGCCAGGCCGGCCGGGCCCGAGCCGATGACCGCGACGGTCTTGCCCGACAGGCGCTCCGGGGCCTGCGGGGCGACGGTGCCCGCGTCCCACGCCTTGTCGATGATCGAGACCTCGACGTTCTTGATGGTCACGGCCGGCTGGTTGATGCCGAGGACGCAGGCCGACTCGCACGGGGCCGGGCACAGACGGCCCGTGAACTCCGGGAAGTTGTTCGTCGCGTGCAGGCGCTCCGAGGCGGCCGACCAGTCCTCGCGGTAGGCGTAGTCGTTCCACTCGGGGATGAGGTTCCCGAGCGGACAGCCGTTGTGGCAGAACGGGATGCCGCAGTCCATGCAGCGGCTGGCCTGCTTGCTGATGATCGGCAGCAGGGAGCCGGGGACGTAGACCTCGTTCCAGTCCTTCAGACGCACGTCGACCGGGCGGGACTTGGCGACCTCGCGGCCGTGGTTCAAAAAGCCCTTCGGGTCAGCCATTGATCGCCGCCTCCATCATCTTCTCGGTGATCTCGGTCTCGGACAGACCGGCTCGCTCGGCGGCGTCCTTGGCGGCGAGCACTGCCTTGTACGTGCTGGGGATGATCTTGCTGAAGCGCTCGACGGCGGTGTCCCACTCGGCCAGGAGCTTCTCGGCGACCGTGGAGCCGGTCTCCTCCTGGTGGCGGCGGACCACGTCGTGCAGCCACTGCTTGTCGGTGTCGTCGAGGGCCTCGACGGCGCTGACGTTGCCGATGTTGACGTTGTCGCGGTCGAGGTCGATGACGTACGCGATACCGCCGGACATGCCGGCCGCGAAGTTGCGTCCCGTCTCGCCCAGGACCACCGCGTGGCCACCGGTCATGTACTCGCAGCCGTGGTCGCCCACGCCCTCGGAGACGACCGTCGCGCCGGAGTTGCGGACACAGAACCGCTCGCCCGTACGACCGCGCAGGAACAGCTCACCGCCGGTCGCGCCGTACGCGATGGTGTTGCCCGCGATCGTCGAGTACTCGGCGAGGTGGTCGGCGCCCCGGTCGGGACGGACGACCACTCGGCCACCCGACAGGCCCTTGCCGACGTAGTCGTTGGCGTCGCCCTCCAGGCGCAGCGTGACACCGCGCGGGAGGAAGGCACCGAAGGACTGGCCGGCCGAGCCGGTGAAGGTGATGTCGATGGTGTCGTCGGGCAGGCCCGCGCCACCGAACTTCTTCGTCACCTCGTGGCCGAGCATGGTGCCGACCGTGCGGTTGATGTTGCGGACCTTGACCTGGGCGCGCACCGGCTGGGCGTCGGTCGCGGAGTCCGCGGCCAGGGCGTCGGCGGCGAGCTTGATGAGCTCGTTGTCGAGCGCCTTCTCCAGGCCGTGGTCCTGCTCGATCAGCTGGTGTCGCACCGCGCCCTCGGGCAGCTCGGGCACGTGGAACAGCGGCTCCAGGTCCAGGCCCTGCGCCTTCCAGTGGTCGACCGCGCGGGTCACGTCGAGGGCCTCGGCGTGGCCGACGGCCTCCTCTATGGTGCGGAAGCCCAGCTCGGCGAGGATCTCGCGGACCTCTTCGGCGATGTACTGGAAGAAGTTCACGACGTACTCGGCCTTGCCGGAGAAGCGGTCGCGCAGGGTCGGGTTCTGGGTGGCGATGCCGACCGGGCAGGTGTCGAGGTGGCAGACGCGCATCATGACGCAGCCGGAGACGACGAGCGGCGCGGTCGCGAAACCGAACTCCTCGGCGCCGAGCAGCGCGGCGATGACGACGTCACGGCCGGTCTTGAGCTGACCGTCGGTCTGCACGACGATGCGGTCGCGCAGGCCGTTGAGCAGCAGGGTCTGCTGGGTCTCGGCGAGGCCGAGCTCCCAGGGGCCGCCCGCGTGCTTCAGCGAGGTCAGCGGGGAGGCACCCGTACCACCGTCGTGGCCGGAGATCAGGACCACGTCCGCGTGCGCCTTGGAGACACCCGCGGCGACCGTGCCGACGCCGACCTCGGAGACCAGCTTTACGTGAATCCGCGCCTGCGGGTTCGCGTTCTTCAGGTCGTGGATCAGCTGGGCCAGGTCCTCGATGGAGTAGATGTCGTGGTGCGGCGGCGGGGAGATCAGGCCCACGCCCGGCGTCGAGTGACGCGTCTTGGCGACCCACGGGTAGACCTTGTGGCCGGGCAGCTGACCGCCCTCACCGGGCTTGGCGCCCTGGGCCATCTTGATCTGGATGTCGTCCGCGTTGACGAGGTATTCACTCGTCACACCGAAGCGGCCGGACGCGACCTGCTTGATCGACGAACGCCGCGCCGGGTCGTACAGACGCTCCGGGTCCTCGCCGCCCTCACCGGTGTTGGACTTGCCGCCCAGCTGGTTCATGGCGATGGCGAGGGTCTCGTGCGCCTCCTTGGAGATGGAGCCGTACGACATGGCGCCGGTGGAGAAGCGCTTGACGATCTCGCTGGCCGGCTCGACCTCGTCGATGGAGATCGGCTGCCGGTCCGACTTGAAGCCGAACAGGCCGCGCAGCGTCATCAGGCGCTCGGACTGCTCGTTCACACGCTCGGTGTACTTCTTGAAGATGTCGTAGCGACCGGTGCGCGTGGAGTGCTGGAGGCGGAAGACCGTCTCCGGGTCGAACAGGTGCGGCTCGCCCTCGCGACGCCACTGGTACTCGCCGCCTATGTCCAGGGTGCGGTGCGCAGGAGCGATGCCGGAGGCGGGGTACGCCTTGGCGTGGCGGGCGGCGACCTCCTTGGCGATGACGTCGATGCCGACGCCGCCGATCTTGGTGGCGGTGCCGTTGAAGTACTTCTCGACGAAGGCGGTGTCGAGACCGACGGCCTCGAAGACCTGCGCGCCGCGATAGGAGGCGACCGTCGAGATGCCCATCTTGGACATGACCTTCAGGACGCCCTTACCGAGGGCGTAGATCAGGTTGCGGATGGCCTGCTCGGCCTCGATGTCCGAGAGGAAGGTGCCCGCGCGGACGAGGTCCTCGACGGACTCCATCGCAAGGTACGGGTTGACCGCGGCGGCGCCGTAGCCGATCAGCAGGGCGACGTGGTGGACCTCGCGGACGTCACCGGCCTCGACCAGCAGGCCCACGTGGGTGCGCTGCTTGGTGCGGATGAGGTGGTGGTGAACGGCCGCGGTGAGCAGCAGCGACGGGATGGGCGCGTGCTCGGCGTCCGAGTGCCGGTCCGACAGGACGATCAGGCGGGCGCCGTTCTCGATGGCGGCGTCGGCCTCGGCGCAGATCTCCTCGATGCGCGCGGCGAGGGCGTCGCCGCCGCCGTGCACCCGGTACAGACCGGACAGGGTCGCGGCCTTGAAGCCGGGCATGTCGCCGTCGGCGTTGATGTGGATGAGCTTGGCCAGCTCGTCGTTGTCGATCACCGGGAAGGGCAGGGTGACCGAGCGGCAGGAGGCGGCCGTCGGGTCGAGCAGGTTGCCCTGCGGGCCCAGCGAGGAGTGCAGCGAGGTGACGAGCTCCTCGCGGATGGCGTCCAGCGGCGGGTTGGTGACCTGCGCGAACAGCTGGGTGAAGTAGTCGAAGAGCAGACGCGGGCGGTCGCTCAGCGCGGCGATCGGCGAGTCGGTGCCCATCGAACCGATCGGCTCGGCACCGGCCTTGGCCATCGGCGCGAGGATGACGCGCAGCTCCTCCTCGGTGTAACCGAAGGTCTGCTGGCGGCGGGTGACCGAGGCGTGCGTGTGCACGATGTGCTCACGCTCGGGCAGGTCGGACAGCTCGATCTCGCCGGCTTCCAGCCACTCGGCGTACGGCTTCTCCGCCGCGAGCTGGGCCTTGATCTCGTCGTCCTCGATGATGCGGTGCTCGGCGGTGTCCACGAGGAACATCCGGCCGGGTTGCAGACGGCCCTTGCGGACGACCTTGGCGGGGTCGATGTCGAGGACGCCGACCTCGGAGCCGAGGACGACGAGGCCGTCGTCGGTGACCCAGTAGCGGCCGGGGCGCAGGCCGTTGCGGTCGAGCACGGCGCCGACCTGGGTGCCGTCGGTGAAGGTGACACAGGCCGGGCCGTCCCAGGGCTCCATCATCGTGGAGTGGAACTGGTAGAAGGCGCGCCGGGCCGGGTCCATGGAGTCGTGGTTCTCCCACGCCTCCGGGATCATCATCAGCACGGAGTGCGGCAGCGAACGGCCGCCGAGGTGGAGCAGCTCCAGCACCTCGTCGAAGGACGCCGAGTCGGAGGCGTCCGGCGTGCACACCGGGAAGATGCGGTCGAGGGCCTTGTCGTCGGACCCGAACAGATCGGAGACGAGCTGCGACTCGCGGGCGACCATCCAGTTGCGGTTGCCCTTGACGGTGTTGATCTCACCGTTGTGCGCGACGAAGCGGTACGGGTGGGCGAGCGGCCACGACGGGAAGGTGTTCGTCGAGAAGCGCGAGTGGACCAGGGCGATGGCCGAGCCGAAGCGGCGGTCGGACAGGTCCGGGAAGAAGGGCTCCAGCTGGCCGGTGGTCAGCATGCCCTTGTAGACGATGGTGCGGGCCGACAGCGACGGGAAGTAGACGCCGACCTCGCGCTCGGCGCGCTTGCGCAGCACGAACGCCTTGCGGTCGAGGGCGATGTCCTTCGAGGAACCGTCCGCGACGAAGACCTGGCGGAAGACGGGCATCGTCGACCGGGCGGTGGCACCGAGCAGCTCGGGGGCGACGGGAACCTCGCGCCAGCCGAGGACGGTGAGGCCCTCGTCGGACGCGATCGTCTCGATCTTCGAGACGGCGTCCTGGGTCCCCTCCTCCGGCAGGAAGGCGATACCCACGGCATACGCACCGGCCTCGGGCAGTTCGAACCCGGCCACCTCACGGAAGAAGGCGTCCGGCACCTGGGACAGGATGCCCGCGCCGTCACCCGAGTCGGGCTCGGATCCGGTGGCGCCGCGGTGTTCGAGATTGCGCAGAACGGTGAGCGCCTGCTCGACCAGCGTGTGGCTCGCCTCGCCGGTGAGGGTGGCCACGAAGCCGACGCCACAGGCGTCGTGCTCGTTGCGGGGGTCGTACATACCCTGCGCAGCAGGGCGAGCATCCATGAAGGACCAGTTCTGGCCATTCGCGGAGTGCTGGGACGGCTGGCGCGGCGTACGCATCGGCTCTCCCGTCGTCGTCATGTGGCATATGCAGATTGCCGAGGGACGACGTTGGCCCTCTGCGTGAGTGCAAAATTTCGTGCAGGTTACATGATGGGGCGGTTCTCGGGAAGCGGGATAATCCGTTCCATCATGCGGACACCAAAGGCTGCGACAAGGGTTCCGCGCCCATGGCTTGAAGTATGTGGGGACCGAGCGGGACAGGTCTATGTCCGTCGATCCGAGGCGGAGGGGGCGTCGTCGCCCACCCCGCGAGTGCGCCGCAGGCGTCATTGCCCACAGCGCTTACGGCTCATGCCCGGTGGTCATGCATCCGAAACCAGCGAGTAACGGCTACTTATGCGGCCCAACGCATAAGTTCCAGCCGAGCTATCCTACGGCCGTTCCGAACCAGCTGCCCAGGGCGTACGTCACACCGGCCGCGGCCCCACCGAGCGCGAGCTGCCGCAGCCCGCTGTACCACCAGGTCCGCGCCGTCACCTTGGCCACGACCGCACCGCACAGGAAGAGCCCGACGAGCGCGAGCAGCACGGCCGGCCACAGCGAGGTCGCACCGAGCAGATACGGCAGCACGGGCAGCAGGGCGCCCAGCGCGAACGACCCGAACGACGAGACGGCCGCGACCAGCGGGGACGGCAGATCGCCGGGGTCGATGCCGAGCTCCTCGCGAGCATGTATCTCCAGGGCCACCTCGGGATCGCGGGAGAGCTGCTCGGCGACGGCCTTCGCGAGCCGCGGCTCGACCCCCCGCGCCTCATACAGTGCCGCGAGCTCGGCCTCCTCGTCCTTCGGGTGCTTTCGCAGCTCCCGCCGCTCGACGTCCAGCTCGGCCTCGACGAGCTCGCGCTGCGAGGCGACGGAGGTGTACTCACCGGCGGCCATGGAGAAGGCGCCGGCGGCGAGCCCCGCGAGCCCGCTCAGCACGATCGTCTGATGACTCACCGCCCCGCCCGCGACGCCGGTCATCAGGGCGAGGTTGGAGACCAGGCCGTCCATCGCCCCGAAGACGGCGGGGCGCAGCCAGCCGCCGTTCACATCGCGGTGCGTGTGGTTGTCGCGGTGCGCCTCGTGCAGCGCCGCCTCGGTCTCGATGATGGCCATGAGGGATCCCCCAGAAAGATCGGAAAGCCCAGGAGCCCAGGAGCTCAGGTAAGGCTTTCTTTAGACGCATTCTATTCTTTAACAACGCCAAATCTACGCTCGGCGATTCCCCTCCGCCAGCAAGGAAAGGCTGAGCTAACCTGCGGTTTTCCCGCAGAACGCTCATTCGTGTAAGGGGCCGCACAGATGTCGACCGGGTGACACTGAGGCCTCCGAGGCTCAGGTCAACCGCCGACGGTGGGACATATCCGCAAAGGGCTCCGCGCCCTGGGCGGAGCCCCCGGAGGAGAGGCCGCGTATGGCATCGATCGCCTGCATCCCCTCGGTTCCGGCGCCCGGAGACGCCGCCGAACTCCGTGAACGGGCGCGCGGCGCACTGCTGGGCCTGGCGGTCGGCGACGCGCTGGGCGCCCCCGCGGAGAACATGAAGCCCTCCGAGATCCGCGCCCGCTGGGGCCGCATCACGGGTTACGTGTCGGACAACCCCTCCGGTACGGACGACACCGAGTACGCGATCTTCTCCGGCCTCCTCCTCGCCCGTCATGGCTCGGCCCTCACCCCGGCCCATGTGGAGGCGGCGTGGCACGAGTGGATCGCGGACCGGGCGGAGGGTCCCTTCCGGGGCGCCGGCTTCAGCGAACGCGGCACGCTGGAGAACCTCCGCCGAGGCCTCGCGGCCCCCATCTCCGCCCAGCACCGCCACGCCTGGAGCGACGGCCTCGCCATGCGGGCGGCCCCCTTCGGCGTCTTCGCGGCGGGCCGGCCCGCGGAGGCGGCCCGCCTGGTGGCGATCGACGGCTCGGTGAGCCACGACGGCGAGGGCATCTACGGCGGCCAGGCGGTGGCCGCGGGCGTGGCGGCGGCGATGGCGGGGGCGCCGACGATCGCCGTGGTCGCCTCGGCGCTGGCGGTGGTCCCGGACGACTCCTGGACGGCCCGCTCCCTGCGCCGGGCGGTGGCGGTGGCCCACCGCGGCGAACGCGCGGTCCGCTCCTCGGTCGTCATCGGCGGCTATCCCTGGACCGACCTGGCCCCCGAGGCGGTCGCGCTGGCCTTCGGGGCGTACGCGGCGGCGGACGGCGACTTCGTCCAGGCCGTCCTCACGGCGGTGAACATGGGCCGCGACGCCGACACGACGGCAGCGGTGGCGGGAGCGCTGGCCGGCGCGACGCAGGGTGCGCCGGCGATCCCGACGGAGTGGGCGGCGGCGATCGGACCGGCGAAGGGGAGCTGCCTGCCGTCGATGGCCGGTCACCATGTGCTGGACGTGGCGGAGTTGTTGGTGCCGGGGGAGGACAGGAAGTGGGTGGCGGGGG
>NZ_JAGMUL010000151.1 GCF_019049285.1 Streptomyces sp. AC550_RSS872 | reverse complement strand
GCTACGTCGCCCGCGAGATCTACCGGCAGATCCACCCGGCGACAACCTCCGTCGCCGCGTCTTCTGCCACTTGACGAACATAGGGGCATCCTCAACACCCACCTCACCGCCGGCATGCGCCGCTACATCGCCGACCGCGACTGGCTCACCGTCTTCCAACTGCCGCCCCACGCACCCGACCTCAACCCGGTCGAGGGCATCTGGTCCGTCCTACGACGCACCACCGTGGCCAATCGCGCCTTCGCCGACCCCGATGACCTGATCACCGCCGTCCGACGCGGCCTACGCCAGCTCCAGTACCGTCCCGACGTCCTCGACGGCTGCCTCACCGGCACCGGCCTCCGACGCCAGCCACCATGACGACATCACGCATTCAAGGTCAGTAAG
>NZ_JAGMUL010000150.1 GCF_019049285.1 Streptomyces sp. AC550_RSS872 | reverse complement strand
GTGTTGAGGATGCCCCTATGTTCGTCAAGTGGCAGAAGACGCGGCGACGGAGGTTGTCGCCGGGTGGATCTGCCGGTAGATCTCGCGGGCGACGTAGCGTTTGAGGCAGCGGATGATCTCGCGTTTCGACATGCCTTGCTTCGTCCGCCGCTCGACGTAGGCGCAGGTGCGTGCATCACGGCGGATGCGTGTCACGACGATCCGGTAAAGGGCAGCGTTGGCCTGGCGGTTGCCACCGCGGTTCAGCCGTCGGCGCCGGGTTTTTCCGGAGGACTGCTCGACCGGGCTGACGCCGAACAGAGCGGCGAAGGACGCCTCGCTGGCCAGCCGCTCAGGGTTGTCGCCGGCGGCGATCAGCAGGGCGGCGGCGCTGTCGGGGCCGACGCCGATGATGTCCAGGAGCTGCGAGTGGCAGGCACGGACGGCCCGGTTGACCCGGCGGGTGAGTTCCTTCACCTCAGCGGTCAGCTGCTGGATGCGGCGGGCCAGCAGCCGGAGCGTGAAGACGGCCGCGTTCCCGCCGCTGGGAAGCTCGGCGCATTGGGCGAACAACGCCGAGTTGCTGAGGCGGGACAAGGATTCGCGCAGCTTGGGCTCGATGCCGAGGAGTACGGCCTTGAGCTGGTTCTTCGCCTGTGTGCGAGCCTTGACGGCCGACTCTTTCGCCAGTCTCAGCACGCGCATGTCGGCGGCCGGGCCCTCACCCGTCTTGGGCGTGACGTCGGCGCGTCCTGACAGCACCGCGCGGGCGGCGGCTTGGGCATCGACGGCGTCGGTCTTGCCGCGCTTGCGGCGTGTGGCGCGGTCGGGCTGGTTGACCTCGACGACTTGGACGTTCTCCCGGCTCAGGAACCGTGCCAGAGCTGCCCCATAGGAACCGGTGCACTCCACTCCTGCGCGATGCAGGACGCCGAAGGAGCGGGCCCAGGCCAGGAGTTGGCGGTAACCGGCGGCAGTTGCCGGGAACTCCTGGTGGGCCAGGAACGCGCCGAGCACGGTGATCACGGCGGCGACGTGCACGTCCTTGTGGGTGTCAACGCCGAGGATCACGTCCTCCGCCGGCTGTTGTTCTGACTGTGCGGGCAGAATCGTCTGGGGCATGCTGGTGACGGTCACGTGGCTCCTTGATCGGCATGGGCCTGATGGCCGACGCCGGGCCTGTGGGCGGTCAGAACTGTGATGGTGCCTTGTGCGGCAAGGCCCCTATCGGGACACGCCCGCTGGTCCGGCGCAGCAAGCACCGCCCGGGACCCAAGCCGACAGATCCTCAACAAGGCAGCCAGGCCAGTTGT
>NZ_JAGMUL010000149.1:43852-56777 GCF_019049285.1 Streptomyces sp. AC550_RSS872 | reverse complement strand
GCGGCCTGGCGGACCTGCGCCTCGGTGATCCCGCACCCGAAGCTGTTCCAGCTGTTCCAGCCGAGCGGCGGAGTGAGCGCCGGGCTGCCCGGCGCGGCCCCGGCGGTCGTGCCGGTGGAGGCGGTGACGCAGGCTGTGAGCGTCAGCGCGGTGGCCGTGAGGAGACGCAGCAGTCGTCTGTGTATGGGGACCATGGGGGGTCCTTCCTGGGAGACAAGGCGGAAGTCGCTTGTGACCGTGCCTGATGGGCACGGTCACAAGCTTCTGGTCGTGGGCCCACGGGTCAGCGCTGAAGGGTGAGCAGGCCCGGCCGGTACGGCAGTTTCACGTAGTCGGTGCCCGGCGGGACGTTGGGGGACAGGCCCTGGTAGAGGAACTGGAGGTTGCAGGGGTCGACGGTCATGGTCTGGTCGGGGTTGTCGCGGACCAGGTCACCGTGGCTGATGCTGTTGGTCCAGGTGGCACCGCTGTTGGCCTTGCCCGCGAAGGGGTTGGACTCGGTGGCGGCCTGCGGGGTCCACGGGCCGTTCAGGCTGGTGGCCGTGAACGAACGGAAGAAGCGGTCCTCATTCACACCGCGAGCCTCGACGATCATGAGGTACTGGTTCTGGCCCTGGACCTTGTATACCTCCGGCGCCTCGAACAGGTTCTTCTCCGTGTCGCTCATGACCGTCGTGTACGACGAGCCGAAGCTGCTCGGGAAGTTCCCGATCGGCATGGTCGACTTGAAGATGCTGCCCTTGTCATTGGCGAAGAACAGGTACATGTTCTGGTCGTCGGCGATCAGGGTCGGGTCGATCGGGCCGCCCACGGGGAGGCTGCCGGTGAACAGCGGCTGCGCCGCGGACCAGCCGTTGGGGTTGGTGGGGTCGCTCGACGTGCGGTAGACGAAGGGCCACTGGGTACCCCACCCGTTCGAGGCCAGCACCCAGATGTTCTTGGGCGCGAAGTAGAACAGCTTGGGCGCCACGGCCGACTGGCTCATCGCGGTCTGACCGGCCGAGCCCATGTCCGACCAGTTCGTGAAGGGGCTGAAGCCCATCGAGTGCCAGTTGCCGTCGGAGTACGTCCCGTAGACCAGGTGCTTGCCGTTGTACGTCGTGGTGGTGAAGTCCTTCAGCGAGAGCCACCCGTTGGCCGGCTGCGCCAGCGGACCCGTCGAGCTCCACCGGTACGTCGACGGAAGAGCACACGTGCTGCCCCCTCCGGACAGACCGGTCCACTTCTGGTTGCTGCCGCCGTTGCAGTTCCAGAGCTGCACCGCCGTGCCGTTGGCCGTGGCGCCGCCCGACACGTCCAGGCACAGCCCGGACTCCACGGCGACGACCGTGCCGTCGGAGTTCACCCGCCACTGCTGGTTCGTACCGCCGTTACAGGACCAGATCACCGGCCGGGTACCGGCCGTGGTGGCGTGGCCCGGTACATCGAGGCACTTGTTGCCGTACACGGTCAGTTGGTTGCCGTCCGTCAGCGTCCACCGCTGGTTGGTCCCGCCGTTGCAGTCCCAGATTTGCAGGTTCGTGCCGTCGGCCTGGCCGGCGTTCGGCACATCGAGACACCGGCCGGAACCAGCGCCGCGCAAGGTGCCGCTGCTGGCCGCCTGAGCCGGGTTGGCGACGAGCGTCGCCGCCGAAGCGACCAGGGCCGCGAGCGCCACAGACAGATGTCTGCGGCTGAAACCACGTCTGCGCATGGGGGGTCTCATTCCTTGAGTAAGTGGTTCCGGTTGGCCCCGTCAGAGGCTGTCCGGACTGGTGGTGCGCTACGCCCCGACCGTTGTTCGCCATGTCGAACAACGGTCGGAGTCTCGCGTAAGCGGGAGGGTGGAGAGCGACCAGAATCTGCTGCCGGGCGGGGCCTCAGTTCCCCACGATGCGCCACCGGTTGTCGGCGGTGCCGTTGTCCGAGTCCTGGACTGCGAATGCGCCGACAGCCCTGGAGTTGTCCGCGATGGCGAGCAGCTTGCCGCTGTTCGCGTTGCGGATCTTGTAGGTCCCGTCTCCCTGGTCGAGCAGTGTCCATATGTGGTCGGTGGTGCCGTTGTCCGACCATTGCAGGACGGTCGCGCCGTCGGTCGTAGACATGTTCAAGACGCCGAGCACCTTGCCGCTGTGGGCATTGCGGAAGCGGAACCCGTTTCCGTCCGGGATCATCTGCCAGTTGTGGTCGGCGGTGCCCGAGTCGTTCCACTGTAGAGCGCGGCCGCCGTCGGCCGTCGACATGTTCTGGATGCCCAGCACGAGACCGCTGCCCACGTTGGCGAGACGGACGGTGCTGGTGCCGCTGGTGTTCCAGTAGACGGTGTAGTTGTGGCCGTGCGCGTCGTGGAACGGACCCAGGTTGACGGTGGAGCCGTTGGCGGTGGCGGTGAAGGCGAGCGAGCTGCTGCTGGTCCGTGTGATCGAGGACGTGTTCAGCGACGGGAGGGAACTGAGCGCGGAGTCGCCGTAGTTGCCGGACAGCACCACCGGGCCGTAGGTGATCGCGGCGACGTTCGCGTTGTCGTTGGCCGCTTTCATGATGACCCGCATGGGCAGGCGGACGGTGACCGTGTCGCCGGAGGTCCAGGAGCGGGTCAGGGTGGCGTAGCTGCCGGGCGTGGTGGTGATGTTCTGCGCCGTGCCGTTGACGCTGATGGTGGCCCCGGTGGTCCAGCCCGGGATGCGGATGCGCATCGCCCAGGTCCCGCTGACGCTGCCGGTGACCCGCAGGGTCGTGGTGTCGCTGGTCGGGTACGACGTGGTCTGGGTGACCGTGATGCCGCGCTCCGACCAGTTGAGCACCGAGGGCACGAACATGTTCACGATCAGCGTGTTGTCGCTGCGGAAGTAGATGGAGTCCATCAGCCTGGTGTTCATCTCCAGGCCCGTGCCCTGGCAGCACCAGAAGGTGCCGTAGTCGGTGCTCCAGGTGCCGCCGCCCCACGCGGGGCCCACACCGCGTCGGCCTCCCGGGTTGAGCGGGGTGAAGTAGGTGACGTGGCCGTGGTTGTCGGCCGGGTTCTGCTGGCCGATCATCTGGTTCAGCCACGCCCGCTCGTAGTAGTCGAACAGCGCGGCCCGGTTCGGGTCCAGCGCGAACAGTTCCCGGGTGAGGCTGAGCATGTTGAAGGTGTTGCAGCTTTCGCAGGTGTCCTTGTTCAGGAAGCCGGCGATGGCGTTCGGAGCGCGGAAATGCTCCGCCTGGCTGTTGCCGCCGATGGCATAGGTGTGCGCGTTGACGGTGATGTTCCAGGCGTTGGTGGCGATGTCCCGGTAGCGGGTCGTGCCGGTCGCCTTGTACTCCCGCGCGGCCCCGATCCACTTGGGTACCTGGGTGTTGGCGTGCAGTCCGTTGAGCTGGTCCTGGTTGGCCGCCAGGGGGTCGAACACCGCGGCGTGGTCGAACCGCCGGGCGACGGTGAGCCACCGCGCGTCGCCTGTCTGCTGGTAGAGATCGGTCAGCACGGTGTTCATGCCGCCGAACTCGGTTTGCAGCATGGCCTGCATTTGCTGACTGCTCAGCCGGCCCGTGCGGAAGTCGACCCATCCCGCCAGGGCGAGCAGCACGTCCCGGGCCTGCGTGCTGCCGATGTGGCGCCATACGTCCAGCAGGCCGGCGAGCGTCTTGTGGATGGTGTAGTACGGCACGTTGCCGTTGCTCAGGGTCCGCTGCTCGAGAGCGGTGAAGTCGGACTCGGGGTAGCCGGAGAGGTACCCGGCGTTGAAACCGGCGGCGCTGTTGTTGGCCTGGCACTTGGCCAACTCCGCGACCATGTAGGTGGCCTTGTCCCGGCAGGTGGTGTCCCCGGTCACCGCGTACAGCTGCGCCCATGCCGTGAGGAAGTGCCCTTGGACGTGGCTGCGGAAGGGAAAGTCCGGAGCTTCCCAACCACCGGTGGCAGCCGCGCCGTTGGTGGACAGCTTGTGGTTGGCGCGGAAGTTGTACAGCAGTCGGTCGACATCGACGAACCGCAGGTAGTTCTGCGTGCGGTTCTGGTTGTCCAGCCACCGGCTCGCGGTGAGCCGGACCTGGTCGAGTCCGAAGGGGTGCGCGGAGACCCCGATGTCGGCCCTTGCAGGGGGGATGGCCGCATGGGCGGGAGAACTAGCCATGAAGGATCCTGTGGCAGAAGCGACGGCCGTGGCCCCGGCTGCTTGCAGGAGGCGCCGTCTGCTGACGGAGGAAGACATCTTGAACCTTTCGGTGAGAGGAGAGTGACTGCTTGGTCGTTCGGTGCGTTCGCTCACATGTCCGGCAGTCGGGCGCAGTGCGTCACCGGGCTGGTCTGTTGCCGATGCGGCGCCACACCGCCAGCAGGCCGGCGATCACAGCGGAGCCGGTGACTGTGGGGGCGATACATGGGATGGATTAACGGATACGAACGTTGCCTCTGTCTAGTCATGTGACACGAAGACTTGGATACTGGCGGATTTACGTCCGGCCGACGCCCTGACGCTGCGTCAGACATTGGATTTCCGAGAAGAAGTGTGAGGAGTGCGAGAGCTGGATAACGTCAGCTCGAACTGTCGACGGGGCTCCGCCCCGCCCGCGCCGCACCGGATGAACGCGCGGATACCGACATCAGCCCGTGCCCGCACGGACCATGTGCCCGGGCACTTGAGCCGAACCGAGGAATCCCCTTGTCCTACAGTGTCCGTGCAGGCGGCCTGGAACGGCACACCGCCGAAGAGATCCTCCGCATAGAGCCCTGAGGGTCGGACGCCGTCCGGGTCCGGGCCGCATCGGGGACCATCGACCCCACCGCCCCTGGCGCGCTGGAGAGCCCCTCGCCCTCCCCGCGGGCCGAAGTCTCCGTATCGGACGACGGCAGTGCCCGACTGCTCAACGGCCGCCTCGTCGTCGAGGCCTCGGCCGACGGTCGGCTGAGGTTCTGCCACGCCATATCGGGCCGCGAACTCCTCGCGGACAAGGACCCCTACACGCATCACGCCGGCCCTCGCGTGCACGCTGCGGGCGGCCGGACGGAGCAGCACTTCGAGGCGTACGACGGGGAACGGCTGCACGGCCTCGGGCAGCATCTGCACGGGCGCCTGGACCAGAAGGGCTGTGTGATCGACCTCGTCCAGGGCAACACCGTGGCTGCCATCCCCTTCCTGCACTCCTCGCGTGGCTACGGACTGCTGTGGAACAACCCCGCCACCGGCCGCGTCGAACTCGGCGCCGACACCACCCGGTGGACCGCTGACGGCGGCGGGCGCGTCGACTACTGGGTCACCGCCGGCGACACCCCGGCCCAGATCCTCGACGCCTACACCCACGTCACCGGACGCCCGCCCCTCCTGCCCGAGTGGGCGGCCGGTTTCTGGCAGTCGAAGCTGCGCTACCGCACCCAGGACGAACTCCTCGCGGTGGCACGGCAGCACAAGGAGCGCGGACTGCCGCTGTCCGTCATCGTCTGCGACTTCTTCCACTGGCCGAAGATGGGGGACTGGCGTTTCGAGGAGAGCGAGTGGCCCGACCCCGCGGCCATGGCCTAGGAGTTGACCGGCCTCGGGGTGAAGCTCGCGGTCTCGGTGTGGCCGACCGTCGAACCCGGCAGCGACACCTACGACGAGCTGCGCACCTCCGGACACCTCGTTCGGGACGCGGACGGCGGTCTGCTCACCTTGGCGTGGCCGTCCCGGGAGGGCGGGGAGGCGCTGACGCTCCCGATGGCGTACTACGACGCCACCCACCCCGGAGCCCGCGCCGCGCTGTGGCAGCGGCTGAACGACAACTACCGTTCGCTGGGCGTGGGTTGCTTCTGGCTGGATGCCTGCGAGCCCGATCTGCCCAGGGAGGTCGCCGACCGCGCCGTCTACGCGGCCGGACCGGCCGCCGAGGTCGCGAATCTCTACCCCCTGTCGCACACCCGCGCGGTGGCCGACAGCCTGCGCGCGGCGGGCGAGGACCGGCCGCCTCCGCTGGTCCGCTCCGCGTGGGCGGGCAGCCAGCGTCACGGGGCCCTGCTGTGGTCCGGTGACATCCCCACCACCTTCGACTCCCTCGCACGCCAGATCAGGGCCGGGCTGAACGTCGCGATGAGCGGCATCCCCTGGTGGAACACCGACATCGGCGGCTTCGGCGGCGGCGACCTGGACGACCCCGCGTACCGCGAGCTGCTGATCCGGTGGTTCCAGTACGGCACCTTCAGCCCCGTCATGCGGCTGCACGGGGATCGAAAGCCCAAACACCCCACGTTCTCCGCGGACATCACCGGCGGTCCGAACGAAGTCTGGTCCTACGGGGAAGAGGCGTACGGCATCCTCCGCGACCACCTGATGCTCCGCGAGCGGCTGCGCCCGTATCTGATGCGGCTGTCCGAGGAGGCCCACCGCACCGGCGCCCCGGCGATGCGTCCGCTGTTCTTCGACTTCCCCGAGGACGAACAGGCATGGGACGTGGACGACCAGTTCCTGCTCGGCCCCGATGTGCTGGTGGCACCCGTGTACGAGGCCGGCCTGCGGGCCCGCCAGGTGTATCTGCCGGTCGGCGCGCAGTGGCTCGACGCGGTCACCGGACGTGTGCTGGAGGGCGGTACGCGGCTGGACGCGGAGGCCCCACTGGAACGGATCCCCGTGTTCATACGGGAAGGGGCCGACGTCGCAGCCTGGCTCGGCTGACCTCCTTCGAGTACCGGCGCAGCTCCTTCGACCAGATGACGCCGCGTGCGTCGTCGAGCACGAGCCGGCGCTTGGTGGCATGCGGTTCCTCGTCTCCGGGGCCGCCGTACGCAGCCGTGGCGGCTGCGGGGCGGCAGAGGGCCATGCCGCCGCGGGTGGGATCCGCGGCGGCACGGCAGAGTGCGGGTTGGGCAGGTCAGGCCCAGGGGTTGACCACCGTGAAGGAGCTGTCGGCGCGGAAGGTGTCGGTGTTCTGGTAGAGGTCGACGCGGAGCGCGTAGTCGTAGTGGCGGAGGTAGCGGCCCGGGTAGTTGTACGACTCCAGGCTCACCGAGCCCGCGGTCGAGCCCGGACGGGCGCAGTACGTGGCGTCCTTGTTGAAGACGGCCGTGCCGTTGCTGCTGTCGAAGCGGACGCGGTAGTCCCAGTGCCGCAGATAGCGTCCGGCGGAGTCGCGGAAGGAGTAGCAGTTGGCGTCCGCGAGGCCGGGCACGACCGTGAAGGTGGCGCTCTGCTTGACGGCGGTGCTGCTGGCGGAGGTCACCGGGTCGACGTAGCCGAGGCTGTCGGAGCGGACCGAGGCATAGCGGCCGGGGAAGTTGACCGACTGGAGTGACCTGGTGGTGTTGGTGGGCAGGGTGACACCGCCGGAGACGGTCTCCTTCAGCACGGTGGCGTGGCGGATGAAGCCGGACAGTCCGGGCACCTCGGTGGGCGTGGACCAGGTGGCGAAGTTGTCGTAGCTGTCGCTGTACCAGTACTTCCCGGCGCGGTAGCCGTCGTAGTAGATGCGCCAGCCGCCGTTGTCGAGCCGGACCAGGGCCGGGCCCTCGACCCAGTCGCCGAATCCGGCCCAGTTGCCGGTCTTCCGCATGGTGTAGGGGCCGGTGAGGCTGGAGGCGGTGGCGTACTCGATGTACTTCGTCGTCTCGTTCTTGGTGAACGCGTGGTACGTGGAGCCGACCTTGACGATGAAGGTGTCGATGTAGTTCGGGCCGATGCCGGCCAGCTGGGTGGGCGCGGACCAGGTGGTCAGCGCGGAGTTGGTCGCCGTGATCTTGTAGGCGTTGAAGTGGGTCGCGGTGCTCGCCGACGTCAGGGAGACGATGACGTTGACGCTGCCGTCGGTGTCGATGAACCACTCGGGCGCCCAGGTGCGGGTCAGCCCGCTGATCGGGATCGTGTGGTTGGACAGGAACGTCCAGTTCACCCGGTCGGTGCTCCGGGCGAAGCCGATCGTGTTCCCGGTCCAGTTGGTGGTGTAAGTGAGGTAGTAGAAGCCGTCGGTGTGCTTGAAGATGCTGGGGTCGCGGATCAGACCGGACGGCGGGGTGTAGGCGGGGCCCTTCCGCAGGGTGAATCCGGTGGCGTCCGGCGAGTCGTAGACGTACAGGTTCGACTCGCTGCTGTTGGTGAACGCGGTCATCGTGTACCGCGTCGTCTGTCCCGCCGGCGGGTGGGCGGCTCCGGCCGTACCGGCGAGGGCGGTGGTGAGCCCCAGCAGGGCGGCCACCGAGGTGAGGAGGGCGAGGACCGCCCTGAGGGTTCTGTTCAACGCTCGTCCCATTTCTGCGTGAACTGCCCTGAGGCTTGGGGAGAATATTGTTCGAAGTGCCGAACGGCGTGCGGTACTTCGAGCAGAAGATAGAGTTGCGTCGTGATTCCGTCAATGTTTCCGACGGGTTCCGTTCAGGTGCGGCTCGAGCCGCCCGGGCAGCCGAGCGCCGGTGCCGTCGCGCACGTTGACTTCCGTGCGGGCGCCTTTTACATTCGGGCCACCATTCCGCATGTCGATCTACGTTCGAAATGTCGGGCATTCCTGGTGTGGGAGCGGCCATGATTGTGGGTGTGTGCGGGGCGTCCGGCCGCTACGGCCCGTTCGAGATCCGGCAGGTGCAGCACGTTGCCCGCTCGGCGGGAGCGGCCGTTGCCTCGGCCGCCGTCGAGCGCGCGATGGCTCGCCCCGGGGCGCGGTCCGTGGTCGTACCGCCAGGGCTGCCCGAGAACGTCGTCCCCGAGGAACCCTGGTTCCGGCTGGAAGACTCCCGTCGCTGACGGTCGGCGGGCTCGACAGGGGGCGGACCCGGTGGCCACCGCCGCCGCAGCGCCGCCGTCACCGGGGCCGTGGCCCTCGACCACGGCCCCGGCCTGGGGGCGCGGGGTTCTACTCCAGTGATGTGCTGTTACACGGCTGTCTCGTTCAGCGGCATCAGGAGACGGTGAACATCTGGTGGTCGGCGCCGTCGTACGGGCGTTGCTCCAACTGGTCGCCCTGTGCGCTGCCCGCGGTGAGGTAGAGACCGCTGTGGCGGTTGAGGAGCCGAATGCGGCCGTTGCCCGCGTCTTCCGCCAGCCATTCGTCGTTGGTGTTCGCGTTGGCTTCGTACGAGTACTGGACGGCCTTCGCGCCCGCGTCGCGGGAGGCCCAACGGATGACGACGTCCTTGCCGCTTTCCTGGTTGACGATCCGCGTGTATCCGTCGCCGAGGGGCACGAACGCGAAGCGCTGGTTGGCGCCGCCGGTGCTGGGCCAGCGGATGATCTCGGCGTCGTTCGCGAGGCTTCTGCTCTTCACGTCGAGTACGTGGCTGCTGCCGGCGACGGTCACCGCGCGGTTCCCGGTAGGGATGGCCGGGACCTTGGTCAGCCTGACCACATGGCCGCCGCCCGCGACCGCGGGAACGCTCAGCGTGTCACCGGCCTGGATGACCTTGCTGGTGCGGGTCAGGCCGGTGGCCCCGTCGGTGGTGATCTCCGCGTGCCAGGTACCGGAGCCGAGGAACGTGGTCGGGTAACTGATGGTGGTGGCACCGCCGCGCCGGAAAGCACCGACGAACCACCGGTCGCCGTCGCGGCGCGCGATGACCCCTCCGGAGTTCGGGTCGCCCGAGACGTACTTCGTCTCGTCCCACGCGGTCGGCAGCATGCGCATCCACCGCTGTGCCTCGGGCCGGGCCTCGTAGTCCTGGATACGGCTGCCCGGGAGCATGATCCCGCTGTCCAGGAGTACGCCGAGGGCGAGTTCGGCGGCGTCGCTGTTCGGGTTGCGCTGCTGGAAGCTCATCGGCGAGTAGTCGGCCGGGCCCAGTAGGCCGCGAGTGAACGGGAGTGCGGCCACGTGTCCGATGTCCCGGCCGCCGGGGTATTCCTCGCCCCGGACGGCCTCGTTGGTCAGCACGTGCGGCCAGGTGCGGTGGACGCCGACGGAAAGGCGCGAGCCGTGCAGGTCGACCATCAGCTTGTGCCGGGCGGTGTCGGCCAGGGCCGCGTCGTACCACTGCTGACGGGCCTGGGCCTCGGAACCCATGAAGTCCATCTTGACGCCGACGACACCCCACCCGGTGATCTTGGTGAACTGGGCTTCCCGCTCGGCGGCGGTGTCCAGGTCCTGCCAGTGGTACCAGAGCATGATCCGCACGCCGCGCTCCCGGGCGTAGGTCACGAGCTCGGGAATGATCGCCTCGTTGGCCTTCCACCCGTCGTCCACCAGGAGGTAGGGCCAGCCCTGCGAGGAGGCGTAGTCGGCCCACTTCTTGAGCTTGGTCAGGTCGCGCTGGGTGTCCCACATGCCGTCCAGCCAGGGCCACGCGGCGACACCCGGCTTGATCCACGAGGTGTCGGAGATCTTCGACGCGGGCGCGACGTCGTCGACCAGCGTGGACTCCACGACCGTCGCCGTGCTGCCGATGGCGGCGGTGCGCCACGCTGTGGTGAACGCGCCGGTTCGCGCGATCTGAGCGTCGGCCAGCGCGACGGTGAACCGGCCGGTGCCCTGGGTGTGGTTGAACCGGCCACCCGAGTAGTTGCCGTCCACACCGGACTCGGCGAGCAGTACCCGCGCGCCGTTGGCCTGCTGGGCGAACATGCCCATGTCATAGGAGCCCGTCGGGGCGTCGGCGACCGCAGAGGTCACATATCCCTTCTCGTGGTCGGGAGTGAACTCCTGCCGGGACAGCTGGGCGTCGGCCGGCAGTTCGAACGACGTCGCCTCGCTCAGCACCGTCGCGCCCGACGGCAGCTCGTAGCGCAGTGCCATGCCATCCGCGGACGTGCGGACGTGCACGGTCATCTGCGCGGAGCCCTTCGCGAACACGAGTCTCGTCTCGGTCGCGGACCGCGTGCGGACGCGGGACTTCCCCGCCTTGACCTCGTACTTGTACGAGATGGGCGTATCCGTGCGTCTGACGAAGTCCAGTCCGGTGGTGAAGTCGGCCTGGCTGGTCCTCAGCCCGATCGGAGCGGGTATCAGGGCTTGGCGGCAGTTCCAGGTCGCGCCGAGCGAGAGGGCGCCGTTCGCGTCCAGCGCCACGGTGGCGCGCACGCCGTCACAGCCGGTCTGTGGGACACCGGGCTGGACCGAGGTCCAGCTCCCCGGCGTGGCGGCGGATGCGGGCACCGCGGTGACCGAGCCGGTGACGGCGAGGACGACGGCGACGGCGGCTGTACCGGCGACTCGAATCCCGCTTCGTTGGAGGAGTCTCATGTGGCCTTCCGGGTGGTGGGACGTGGTCTGCGGCGCATCGCCCGCGCCGGGTGTGGGAGGGAGGCTGCCTCGGTCAGGCCCAGGGGCTGACCGCCGTGAAGGAACTGTCGGCGCGGAAGGTGGCGTTGTCCTGGTAGCGGTCGATGCGCAGCTCGTAGAAGTAGTGGCGCAGGTAGTGGCCGGGGTAGTTGTACGACTCCAGGCTGACCGAGCCGGCGGTCGCGCCCGGGCGCGCGCAGTACGTGGCGTCCTTGTTGAAGAGCGTCGTGCCGTTGCTCGCGTCGGCGCGGATCCGGAGGTCCTTGTGGCGCAGGTAGCGGCCGGACGCGTCACGGAACGAGTAGCACTTGGAGTCGGCCAGGCCGGGGATGACGGTGAAGGTGGCGCTCTGCTTGACCGCCGTTGCGCTGGAGGACGTCACCGGGTCGAGGTAGCCGCGGCCGTCCGAGCGCACGACGGCGTAGCGGCCGGGGAAGTTGGCCGATCGGAGCGAGCGGGTGGTGTTGGTCGGCAGGGCGGTGCCGGTGGTGACCGGGTCGATGCTGTTCAGGGTGGGGACGACCTTCTTGATCAGGCCGTCCGAGGTGAACTCCAGCTTGTCGATGGTGGTTTCACGGTGGGTGCCGTCACCACCGGGGATGGCGAAGCGGTGGTAGGCGATGTACCAGTCGTCGGTGTTCGGGATCTGGACGACGGAGTGGTGGCCGGTGCCCTTGATGCCGAGGGAGAGGTCCTTCTCGAGGATCACACCGTGCTTGGTCCAGGGGCCGGTGGGGGAGGGGCCGGTGGCGTAGGCGACGCGGTAGTTCTCGTCCCGGGTGTCGTTCTCCGACCACATGAAGTAGTAGGTGCCCTTGCGCTTGATGACGAAGGTGCCCTCGTTGTAGCCGACGGGTGTGATGTCGCGGACCTTCGAGGCGTCGAAGGAGATCATGTCGTCGTTCAGCGGCACCATGCGGGCGCGGCCTTGGCCCCAGTAGAGGTAGGACTGGCCGTCGTCGTCGGTGAAGACCGCCGGGTCGATCATCTGGCCCGTGGGGTACGCGCCGCGGGCGATCAGCGGTTTGCCCAGGGGGTCCTTGAACGGGCCGGTGGGCGAGTCGGAGACCGCGACGCCGATGTTCGTGTCGGCGGAGTAGTAGAAGTAGTACTTGCCGTTCTTCGCCTCGATCGCCGGGGCCCAGGCCCGGATGTCGGCCCAGCTGATGTCGGGCCCCAGGTCGAGGATGACGCCGTGGTCCTTCCAGTTGACCAGGTCCTTGGAGGAGTACGCCTTGAACTGCGTGCCGCTCCAGCCCGCGAAGCCGTCGGTCGTCGGGTACATGTAGTAGGTGTCGCCGAAGCGAATGATGTTCGGGTCGGCGGTGAGCCCTGGCAGGACCGGGCTCTCCGCAGCCTGGGCGGGCACGGCAGGGCCGGCAAGGCCCAACAGGAGTGAGGCGGCGGCCGCGGCGGCCAGAGCCCCCGGCCGGAACCTGCGGCGGCTGGAAGGTCTCACGCTGTGCATGGATTCACATCCCTGAAGAAGACATGGCTGTGGCAGGGCGTGCGAGGCCTCGGCGGTCGTCACCGCTGGTTGGCCGACCGTACGCGGCCCCGCTGAACTCGGTGGCGGTCGGCGGTGGGGAGACGTGTGCTGGGACGTCGGGGTCGCCGGGATGGCTCGTGGAGGGGAAGCCGGCGCCTCCTCCGCCGGTGGGTGGTTGGCGGGCGATGGGTTCGCCGTGGAGGCGCCGGCATCCCTGTCGGTGTCGGTCAGCTCGTCACACGGAAGGTGGCGTCGCTGCGCTCTGTCGCGGTGGTGATCGGGTCGAGGCGGAGTTGGTAGGAGTGGTGG
>NZ_JAGMUL010000149.1:0-43842 GCF_019049285.1 Streptomyces sp. AC550_RSS872 | reverse complement strand
TGGTTGTAGGACTGGAAGGAGGACCAGGTGGAGTCGGCGAGGCCGGCGACCTGGCGGAAGGTGGCGTCCGCGGCGAACTGGGCGGTGCCGTCGTTGCGCACCAGCTGGAAGTCGTTGTTGGCGTGCCGCAGGAAGTAGCCGGGGTAGTTCACCGACTCGAAGGAGACGGTGCCGCTGCCGGCCAGGCCGGGCCGCAGCCGGAACTGGGCGTCCGGGCCGGTGATGTTCTGGTCGATGCGCACGTCGAAGTTGGCGTGCCGCACGTACCGGTCCTGGAAGTTGAACGACTGGAGCCGCTTGGCCGGGGTGCCGGCCCAGCGGGCGAGCACACGGGTCTCCTCGGCGGCCGTCAGGGGCAGGATCGAACCGTGGCGCTTCTTGTTGACGCCCAGGTTGTAGCTTCCCGATGCCGGGAGCTTGTAGCTGCCGGGGTTGGACGGGTTGGTCGTGGCGACCGGCATGTACCCGCCGCGGGAGGCGTACTGGTCGAGGTACAGGATCCACTCGTTGCGGTCGCGGAACTTCATCCACATCGGGCCCTCGACCTGGGCGCCGGTCAGGCCGATGCCGGAGAGGTTGCCGAGGTTGGTCCACGTCCCGAGGATCGAGTTGCTGCCTTCGAGGGTGATCTGGCCGTCGCCGGAGGCGCGTACGTAGCGGTAGTTACCTACTCCGGCCGGCACTTCGACGATCTGGGTGTCGATGAGTTCCTGGGTGCCGGGGCGGTCGATGTAGATCTGCGGGGTGGTGATGGAGCGGAAGTCCTTGGTCCGGGCGTAGAAGATGCGGTGCTTCGTCTTGCCGTCCTGGGGCACGTTCGTCGCCCAGTACAGGACGTAGTCGTTTGTCTCGGGGTTGAAGATCGCCTCCGGCGCCCAGGCGTTGCGTCCGTCGGGGATCTTGCCGGCGACGTTGAGCAGCCACGGCTCCGACCAGTTGACCAGGTCCGTCGACTCCCACACCACGATGCTGCGGCTGCCGTTGTTGATGGACCCGTCCACGGTCGACCCGCAGCCCCAGCACAGGTCGGTCGCGATGATCCAGTACTTGCTGCCGTCGGGGGATCTCACCAGTGCGGGGTCTCGCACCCCCTTCGTGCCGAGGTTGGAGCGCAGGATCGGCGCCCCGCCGTTGAGGTCGTTCCAGTGCAGGCCGTCCGCGCTGTGCGAGAGGTACATCTGCTGACCGGTAGACCCCTCCCCGGTGAAGTGCAGCATCAGGTAGCCCGGGTCGGCGGCGGCCGCCCGGTCCGGTGTGATCAAGGCTTGTGATGTGAGGAGCAGGCATACGGCGAGCAATACCGCCGACAGCCGGGCGCGAAGCGCGGACATATACGTCTCCTGTCGTTCTGCAAAGGCCATCACCGGGCGAAGAGTGCCCAAATCGGGGTGGCGCGGGGGGAAGTTCGGTCTCGGTGTTGGCGGGACAGGACCGGCTGCCGCACGACGCGGAAGGGGCCGGCTGGATCCGGGTAGCGGTGTGTCTCCTGTGTGCGGGTGCACTTCGCCGTGGTGGGCGCGCGTGGGCGCGCGGCGAGAGGTCTGGTGCTTCTTTCGGCTCCTGCGAGGCGGCTCCTCGCATGTGCCGCTGCGGCGTCCCGTTCTCGTGCGGCTCCTGTTTGCCTCCTGTGTTTCTCTCTTGCCCAAGCCCAACGGCCTTCGGGTACGGCGAAGTCAGCGGCGGTCGACCCGGTCTCCGCCTCCAGGTCCTGACCGCTGACGCGCCGTGCGGTGTGCCTCCCAGTGCCCGGTGGAAGGAAGCCTCCGTAGCCGACTCCCTGTCCGCCGAAGTGAGACGTTCGATAAATCGAACGATGTTCGTACGGTCGGGCAGACGTTAGGCGTGGGAGCCGGAACGCGTCAATACCTCCGACAGCAGTAGTCCGTGGGGTCTTCAAGGACACGCCAGACATGCGATGTATAGCGACGTGCCAATCGCAACATCACTGCCATTAACGGGCAGAACGACTTCCCGTAGACGGCAGTTCATCCCTGCACGCCCGTTGACATGGACGGGCTGCATGACCGAGCTTCATGCATAACACCGGTACCTGACACCCAGGAGTACCGCGCCACTCGTGTGTTCTCTCCGCCAAGGGATGCCCTCGTGCCCGCATCGTCGGGGCTTACGGCCTCCCTCCCGCGAACGGACGGGCGGTTTCCCGTAGATGCATACGCCGAATCCCCCTGGACGTAGGAGTAAGCCCCATGTCGTCAGGAAGACTGTCCCGACGCACGCTGCTGGGCGCCGCGGGCGCCGCTGTGGCCGCGACCGCGCTGCCCGTGACCCCCGCGTTGTCACGCCTGCTGGCGGAGGCGGCCGCCGCGGACCCCCAGACCAACCTGGAAAAGCTGGTGAACATGCGGTTCGGCATGTTCAACCACTTCAGCCTGGGCACGTTCACCAACGAGGAGTGGGCCGCCCCGAACCAGAACCCCGCTCGGTTCGCCCCCACGGCCGTGGACTGTGCCCAGTGGGCGGCCGCCGCCGCGGCGGCGAAGATGAGTTACGGCCTCCTGACGACCAAGCATCATGACGGCTTCGCCCTGTGGCCGAGCGCCTATGGAACCCAGAACGTCGCGAACAGCTCCTACAAGCAGGACGTGGTGAAGGCGTACTGCGACGCCTTCCGGGCGAAGGGGCTGAGGGTTGGTTTCTACTACTCGATATGGGACCGCACCTTCGGCGTCGAGGCGTGGGAGACCCGGCACGCGAAGGCAGGGCTCGAGCCCACCGATGCCATCCAGCCCAGCGACATGACCTTCATCCTCGGCCAGATCACCGAGCTGCTCACCAACTACGGCACCATCGACATGTTCGTCACCGACGGTTACGCGTGGCAGATGGGCCAGCAGGCGGTGTCCTACCAGCGGATCCGTGAGCACGTGAAGTCGCTCCAGCCGGACATCGTCATGATCGACCATGGTGCGCTGTCGGTGCCGTTCCTCGGCGACGCGATCTACTTCGAGGAGCCGATGGGCATCACCGCGCCGGCCGGGAACACCTACGCTGCCACGCAGGGACAGACGATCAGCAGGGGCTGGTTCTGGCATCCGCACACGGCGACCGAGGACCCGATGAGCAAGGACGCGATCCTGTCCCACCTGGCGGACCTGGAACCGAAGTACACGTCGTTCATCCTCAACTGCCCGCCCAACCGCAACGGCAAGCTGGACACCAACATCGTCAACCGACTCGCCGAAGTCGGGGCGGCCTGGAGCCCGAACACCTCCCGCCCGCGACTGCCCGCCCAGATGCCCCGCGCCGAACACCCCGTGACCCCCGTCAGCGCCTACGCCACCGGATTCCGCACCGGCGAGGGGCCGCTCAACGCCATCGACGGGCTGAGCGACAGGGGCTACGAGACCTGCTGGTCGACGTGGGGACTGTCCCCGGCCCTGCCCCACTCGATCACGATCGACCTGGGCGGGGTGTGGAGCAACGTCTCCACCCTTGAGTACCTGCCCAAGCAGTGGAACCGCAACAACTCGACCGACGGCGACATCACCTCGTACACCATCTCCACCAGCACCGACGGCACGAACTTCACCCAGGTCGCCACCGGCACCTGGGCCGGCGACCGCGCCACCAAGGTGGCCGAATGGCCCGCCCGGAACGTGGGCTTCGTACGGATCCAGGCCAAAGCGGCCACCGGCGGCTACGCCAACATCGGCGGCGTCAATATCGGCGGTCGGACGGCCAAGCCGGCCCTGGTGTCGAGAGTCCTGCCGGGCAACGGCACGGTCTACCGCATCGTCAACCGCAAGAGCGGCAAAGTCGCCGACGTGTTCAACTTCGGCACTGCCAACGGCACCAACATCCAGCAGTGGCCGTGGCTGAACAACACCGCCCAGAAGTGGACCTTCGCCTCCACGGGAGACGGCTACTACGAGATCAAGAACGTGAACAGCGGCAAGCTGATGGAGGTGGCCGGACTCTCGCGGGCGGAGGGCGGGAACGTCGCCATCTACAGCGACGACAACGTTCCCCAGCAGCACTGGGCGGTCACGCCGACCGGCGACGGCTACTACTACCTCACCAACCGGTTCAGCGGACTGTCGCTGAACGTCGACGGCGGCTCGACCGCCGACGGGGCCAACATCAACCAGTCCACGTACAACCGTGCGCCTGAGGAGCAGTGGCGGATCATCGCTGTCTGACGATCCCGGCGACGGGCGACGCCTTCGATGGTCCGGGTGCTTCGACGACCACGTCGCACCACGGGCGGCGCCGCCCGTCACTGCCGCGCTGTCGTCCCGGAGGGGAGAGGTTCGCTCGAACGCAGGTGTTCCCTCAGCCACTGCTCGGTGTTGCTCACATGGAGCAGCGCGGCGGCCTGGCTGAGGGCGGCATCCCGGGTGGACAGCGCGTTGAAGATCGCCTCGTGCTCGGCGAGGGTGCGGCCCGCGGCCTTGTCGTCGACCAGACCGCGCCAGATGCGGGCGCGCAGGGTGCGGCCGGAGATCCCTTCCAGGAGGGTGAGGAGGGTCTCGTTGCCTGTGGCCGAGACGACGGCGCGGTGGAAGGCGGCGTCGTGGATGTTGAGCTGTTCCACGTTGTCTCGGGCCTCGCGCATGGCGTCCAAGTGCCGCTTCACTTCGGCCAGTTGGGCATCGGAGATCCGCGTGGCGGCAAGAGCCGTGGCCATCGGTTCGAGGAGCCGCCGTACCTCCATGAGGTCCCGCAGGGCGACCGAGTCGCCCTGGAGCAGCTCCACCGCGCCGCCGAGACCCTCCAGGAGCAGGCTCGGCTGGAGGCTGGTCACATAGGTGCCGTCGCCGCGCCGGACCTCCAGAACCCGCGCGACGGCCAGTGCTTTGACCGCTTCCCGGGCGAGGTTGCGGGACAGGCCCAGCTGGGCGGCCAGGTCCGGCTCCGGCGGCAGCTTCGACCCCGGAGGCAGCGCACCGGTCCGGATCAACTCACGGATCTGATCGATTGCCTTGTCCGTCAGAGACATCGCTCATCCCTCCCCCCACCGTGCCCCGGGAGCACGTCCGACCTGATCAGCCCCTGAGTGCGGAGATCGTCCCAGAGGCTGTGGGGGACGCGCTGATCATGGAGTTCCACGTTTCGTCCGACCTGTTCGGAAGTCCGCATACCGAGGGTAACGTTGATGATACTGGGATGCGTGTACGGGAACGCGATCGCGGCGGCGGGCAGGGTGGTCCCGTGCGCCGCGCAGACCTCGGCGATCTCCCGGGCGCGGGCGACCAGAGCCGGCGGGGCGTCCTGGTAGTCGTACTTCATGCCCTCGGTGGGCCGGTCGCGGGAGAGCAGTCCCGAGTTGAACACGCCTACCGCCACCACGCTCTTGCCGAGTTCCCGCGCGGCGGGCAGGACGTCGTCCAGCGCCGACTGGTCCAGGAGCGTGTAGCGACCGGCCAGCATCACCACGTCGGCGGCCGTCTCGCGCAGGAAGCGGGTGAGCATCGCCGACTGGTTCATGCCGGCGCCGATCGCGCCGATCACGCCCTGGCCGCGCAACTCCGCGAGTGTCGGCATGGCCTCCTCGGCCGCCTGCCGCCAGTGTTCGTCCGGATCGTGCAGGTAGACGATGTCGAGGCGGTCCAGGCCGGTGCGCTCCAGCGTGTCC
The DNA here is from genome assembly GCF_019049285.1 of Streptomyces sp. AC550_RSS872. GTDB lineage: Bacteria > Actinomycetota > Actinomycetes > Streptomycetales > Streptomycetaceae > Streptomyces. The sequence continues at coordinate 38,246 of NZ_JAGMUL010000149.1, read as the reverse complement.
TCGATGGAGCGGAGCACGCCGTCCCGGCTGAAGTCCCACTGTCTGCGCAGGTCGTCCCGTACGACGAAACCCCAGGTGTCGACGCCGCGTGGCTCCTCGTTGGGCACCAGCAGCCTGCCCACCTTGGAGGAGATGACGTACTCGTCGCGCGGGCGGCCTCGTAGGGCGGCGCCCAGGCGGCGTTCGGAGAGGCCGAGGCCGTAGTGCGGTGCGGTGTCGAAATACCGTAGACCGGCCTCCCAGGCCGCATTGACGGCGGCTGTCGCGTCGTCGACCGGCGTGACTCGGTAGAGGTTGCCGATCACGGACGCCCCGAAGCCGAGCTCGGTGAGGGAGACGGACGTGTTCTGGATCTTCCGGTGGTGCAAGACGTGCTCCTGGGATACGGGCGATGGGGTGCCGGTCAGCGTCTGACGTGGGCCGAGCCGCCCGCGATGAGCGCCTCGACCTCGGCGAGCGAGGCCATGGAGACGTCTCCGGGCGTGGTCATGGTGAGCGCGCCGTGGGCGGTGCCGTAGGCCAGGGCGCGCTCCAGGCCGGCGTCGCCGATCAGTCCGTGGATCAGGCCGGCGGCGAATCCGTCGCCGGAGCCGATGCGGTCGAGCACCTGCAGACCGGGCATCCGTGGGCCGGTGACGAAGCCGGTTTCGGCGGACCAGGCGGCCGAGGACCAGTCGTTGACCCCGGCCGAGGGGACCTCGCGCAGGGTCGTCGCCAGTACCTTCGCGTCGGGCAGGAGGACAGCGACGGAGGCGAGTGCGTCGGGCACCTCGTCGGCACTGACCCGCACGTCGCCCGGGTACGTCCCGGCCAGACCCAGGGCGCCCACCACGACGTCGGCATGCCGCGCGAGCCGCAGGTCGACCTCGCGGGCGCGGTCGGCCCCACCCCGGCCGGCCCACAGGCTGGGGCGGTAGTTGGGGTCGTAGGAGACGGTGACACCGTGACGGCGGGCCGCAGCCATGGCCTCGTCCGCGACGTCGACCGTGGTGTCGGACAGGCCCGCGAAGATGCCGCCCGTGTGGAACCAGCGCACGCCGGCCTGGAACACGGTGTCCCACTCGACGTCCCCTTTGCGCAGCTGGGAGACGGCGGTGTGCGCGCGGTCGCTGACACCCAGCGCGCCGCGGATGCCGTAGCCGCGTTCGACGAAGTTGAGGCCGTTGCGGGCGGTGCGGCCGATGCCGTCGTCCGGCACCCAGCGGATCAGCGAGGTGTCGACGCCGCCCTGGAGGACCAGGTCCTCGACCAGCCGGCCCACCGCGTTGTCGGCGAGCGCGGTCACGACGGCTGTCCGCAGGCCGAAGCAGCGCCGCAGTCCGCGTACGACGTTGTACTCACCGCCGCCCTCCCAGACCTGGAAGGAGCGGGCGGTGCGGATCCGACCCTCGCCCGGGTCGAAGCGCAGCATCACCTCGCCGAGGGCCACCACGTCGATCACGTCACGCTCCTCTCCACCGCATCTGCGGTCAGCCTGCGGATCTCCTCGTACTCGCCCCGCCGAAGATGGTCGGTGGTGGCCATCCAGCTGCCGCCGACGGCGAGGACCGCCGGGTGGGCGAGGTAGGCCGCCAGCTGGTCGGCGCCGATCCCGCCGGTCGGCACGAACCGCATCCCAGGAAAGGGGGCCGCGAGCGCTCGCAGCATCCCCACACCGCCGAGCGGCTCGGCGGGGAAGAGCTTGACGGTGTCGAGGCCTGCCTTCAGGGCGCGCATCAGCTCGGTGGCGGTGGCGATGCCGGGCATCACGGGCACCCCCAGCTCGCGGCACTTCTCGACGACCTCCCCGTCGAAGCCGGGCGAGACCACGAAGCGGGCCCCGGCCGCCACGGCCCGCTCCGCCTGCTGGGGCGTGAGGACCGTGCCGGCGCCGACGGCCAGGCCACCATGGGCGGCCATCTCCTTGAGCACCAGCTCGGCGTCCGGTGTACGGAAGGTGACCTCGGCGCACCGGGCACCGCCCGCCGCAAGCGCGTCGGCCAGCGGGCCGGCGGTCGAGACGCGCCGCACCGTCAGCACCGGCAACACACGGGCTCCGGCCAGCACGGAGGCCAGGTCGGTGCCGGTCATCGGCCGAGCCATCCGCCGTCGACAGGCAGGACGACGCCGTGGACGTAGGCGGCGGCGTCCGAGGCCAGGAACACCGTGGCACCCGCCAGGTCGTCGGCGTCGCCCCAGCGGCCGGCCGGGATGCGGTCCAGGATCGCCTTGCTGCGCACCGGGTCGTCCCGCAGCGCCTGGGTGTTGTCGGTGGCGATGTAGCCGGGCGCGATGGCGTTGACGTTCACCCCACGTGGGGCCCACTCGTTGGCCAGCGCCTTGGTGAGTCCGGCGATGCCGTGCTTGGCGGCCGTGTAGCCGGGGACGGTGATGCCGCCCTGGAAGCTGAGCAGCGATGCCGTGAAGATGACCTTCCCCTGGCCACGGGCCACCATCGACGCGCCGACCGCCCGGGTCAGCGCGAACTGCGCGTTGAGGTTGACCTGGAGCACCAACTCCCAGTCAGAGTCGGTGTGTTCGGCCGCCGGAGCGCGGCGGATCGTGCCCGCGTTGTTGACCAGGATGTCCACCGGCCGCGCGCGCCCGGCAAGGTCTGCGCCCAGGGCCCGTACGGCGGCGGGGTCGGCGAAGTCGGTGCGGATCGCCTCGAAGGTACGGCCCGCTGCGAGAACGTCCTTCTCGACCGCGCTGCCGGACTCCTCCAGCGAGGCGCTGACGCCGATGACGTCCGCGCCGGCCTCGGCGAGCGCGCGGGCCATGGCCCGGCCGATGCCGCGCCGGGCTCCGGTGACGACGGCGAGCTTTCCGGTGAGGTCGAAGGCGGTCATACGGCGGCTCCCTGGGCGTCATCGGTGCAGTCCACGAGGATCTTCATCACGTCGCCGCCGCCCTCCAGGGCCTCGAAGGCGGCGGGTGCCTGTGTGAGCGGCACGACCTTGCTGATCAGCCGGTCCGCCGGGATGGTGCCGTCGCCGACCAGGGTCACCGCCTTCTCGAAGTCGGAGCGGTCGTACAACCGGGCGCCGATGAGGGTGAGTTCGCGCCAGAAGAAGCGGTGCAGGTTGACCTCGCGGGGGCGGGGGTGGATGGCGACGAGGCACAGACGGCCGCGTACACCCAGCACGTCGACCGCCGTGTTCACGCCGCCCGCGGCGCCGGACACCTCGAAGGCGACGTCCGCGCCCGCGTCCCCGGTCCACTGCCACGCCAGAGCCGGCACGTCGACCTCGGCCGGGTTCCACGCCGTCAGTCCCAACTCCTCGGCGAGCAGCCGACGGTGGGCGCTCAGCTCGACCACCCGGACCTCGGCGCCCGCGGCTCGCGCGACCAGCGCGATCAGGATGCCGACCGGGCCGCCACCGACCACAACCACCTTCTCGCCCTCGGCTACCTCGGCGCGGCCCACGTCGTGCACGGCGACCGCCGTCGGCTCGACGAGCGCGGCCCGGTCCAGGGGCAGCGAGTCGGGCAGCCGGATGAGGGTCGAGGCGGGCACGATCCAGCGCTGCTGCATCGCGCCCGGAGAGTCGATGCCGATGAAGTCGAGATGCTGGCAGATGTGTTGGTGGCCGGTGAGACAGGCCGGGCAGGTGTCGTCCCAGCGCAGCGGCATCACGGTGACCGCGTCGCCGGGTTGCCAGCCCTCCACGTCGGGGCCGACGCGTACGACGCGGCCGGACATCTCGTGTCCCAGGACGGCGGGCGTGGACACCCGGGCGTCCATGTCGCCGTGGAAGATGTGCAGGTCGGTGCCGCAGATGCCGACGTATGCGGGGGCCAGCTCCACCTCGCCGGGACCGGGAGGCGCACTGAGTGCGGGAGCCGTGTCCAGGGTGCGGGCGGCTGTGTAACGGACGGCGAGTGTCATCGTGTCGTCAGGGTCCCTTCATCGCGGACGCCGATGGTCAGCAGCAGGTTGGCGTAGGTACGGGTGTCGGCGGTGACGATCGCCAGCGCCAGGTCGGGCGAGCGGGCGGCGTCGTAGAACTCGAAGCGGCCGAGCGTGTCGACCGGGACGGGCGACAGCATCGAGCGGTACTCGGCGATGGCCGGCGGCTCCGGTTCGCCCTCGGGCGGCACCATCACCTGGGCCGCCTCGACGGGCAGGGCACGCAGCAGGACGTCCAGCACGGTGGTGACGTCCAGCAGGCCGGGGGCCAGGTTGAGGTGGACGGTCCTGGCGCGTTCGCCGGTGGCGGTGCTCGCCGGGTAGTGGCCGTCGGCGAGCAGCACGCGGGCGCCGTGGCCGGCTCCCGCCAGGGATTCGAGGATCCCGGGGTGCAGCAGTTCGGTCAGGAGCACGGCGTCCCCTCCTTCGTCGGGGCGGGGGTCAGGTGGTAGAAGGCGGTCGCGGTGCCGGCGAGCACCGCGTGGATCTCGGTGCCGGAGCAGCCGTCCAGGAGTTCCTCGACGGTGGCGGCCCAGCGGTTCCAGCCGCCGGCGAGGACGCAGACCGGCCAGTCGGAGCCGAACATCAGCCGGTCGGGACCGAAGGCGGAGAGCAGGACGTCCCACACCGGGCGGATGTCGTCGACGGTCCACTTCTCGTGGTCGGCCTCCGTGACCAGACCCGACACCTTGCAGCGGACCTGGGGATGCCGGGCCAGTGTCCGCAACTGCCGTGCCCAGTCGGCCAGGTCCCGCCGAGCGATGGGGGGCTTGCCGGCATGGTCCAGGACGAGCGGCAGCTCGGGGAGCCGTTCCGCGAGACGGATCGCCTGCGGGAGCTGGTGGCTGCGGACCAGCACGTCGTATCCGAGCCCGCGCTCCCCGACCGCTCGCAACCCGCGCTCCACGTCGGGCCGCCCGAGCCAGTGCGGTTCCGACTCGCCCTGCACGACGTGCCGTACGGCCCGCAGGTACCGGCCCCCGTGCCCGGTCCGCAGGTCGTCGAGTACGTCGCCGATCGCGGGGGACTTCAGATCCGCCCAGCCGACAACGGCGCCGATCAGCGGGTCGTTGTCGGCCAGGGCGAGGAGGTCCCGGGTCTCGGGCACGGAGGCGATGCACTGGACGACCACCGTGCTCGTCAGTCGCCGCCCGGCGATCCGCCGGGTCGCGGCCGAGCGCAGGGCGTGCGAGCTGAAGCTGCGGCGGATCGGCTCGTGGCCCGGCTCGTCCAGCCAGGGCTGCGGCCGGATGTCCAGGTCCCACACATGGTGGTGGGCGTCGACGAGGGGCTGGGCGTCAGACACGAGCGGTCCAGACGGGGCCGTCGGGGTAGGCGTACTCCTTGAGGGACTCGGGGTGCATCTGCGCGCTCAGCCCCGGCAATGTCGGCGCCAGGTAGTTGCCGTCGACGATGCGCACCGGGTCGACGAAGTGCTCGTGCAGGTGGTCGACGTACTCGATGACGCGGTCCTCGGTCGTGCCGGACACGGCGACGTAGTCGAACATCGACAGGTGCTGCACCATCTCGCACAGGCCGACGCCGCCCGCGTGCGGGCAGACCGGGACGCCGAACTTCGCGGCGAGCAGCAGGATCGCGATGTTCTCGCCCACGCCACCGACCCGCGCGGAGTCGATCTGCACGATGTCCACCGCGCCGGCCTGGAGGAGCTGCTTGAAGACGACCCGGTTGGCGATGTGTTCGCCGGTGGCGACCTTGATGGGGCTGACGGCCCGGCGGACGGCGGCGTGGCCGAGGATGTCGTCGGGTGAGGTGGGCTCCTCGATCCAGTACGGCTGGTAGGGGGCCAGGGCGCTCATCCAGTCGATCGCGGGCTGGACGTCCCATCTCTGGTTGGCGTCCACCGCGATGCGGATCCCGTCGCCGACGGTCTGGCGTGCGGTGCGCATGCGCCGTACGTCGTCCTCCAGATCCGCGCCGACCTTGAGCTTGATCTGGGTGAAGCCGTCGGCAACGGCCTCGCGGGCGAGGCGGGCCAGCTTCTCGTCGGAGTAGCCGAGCCAGCCGGGGGTGGTGGTGTAGGCGGGGTAGCCGTTGTCGAGCAGGTGGCCGATGCGCTGTTCGCGGCCGGGTTCGGCGCGGCGCAGGATCTCCAGGGCCTCCTCGGGGGTGAGGGCGTCGGACAGCCAGCGGAAGTCGACCTGGGCGACCAGGTCCTCCGGAGACATCTCGCCGAGAAAGCGCCACACGGGCTTTCCGGCCCGCTTGGCGGCGAGGTCCCAGGCGGCGTTGACGACCGCGCCCGTGGCCATGTGGATGGCGCCCTTCTCCGGTCCCAGCCAGCGCAGTTGGGGGTCGTGGACGAGGGAGCGGGAGAACGCGCCGAGGTCGGCGCAGACCTCGTCGACCGAGAGGCCCACCACGTACGGGGCGAGGGCCGCGATGGCGGCGGCCTGGACGTCGTTGCCGCGGCCGGTGGTGAAGGCCAGGGCGTGGCCTTCCAGACCGTCGCCGGCGTCGGTGCGCAGGACGACGTAGGCGGCGGAGTAGTCGGGTTCGGGGTTCATCGCGTCCGACCCGTCCAGGTGCTCGGACGTCGGGAAACGCACGTCCAGGACGTCCAGGGCGGTGATGCGGGCGGAGGCCGGGGAAGCGGACAGGGCGGATGACATGGCGGCAACTCCTGTGAGTGCAGGGGCGATACGGCCCCTTGCGACGAGATGTGGCGTGCGGCGGAGGGTGTCGGGCGGCCTGGACGGCCGCCCGCATCACTCCTGGACCTTGCCGCCCGTGATGCGTGAGATGGTCAGCGCGACCAGGATGATCAGGCCGTTGAGGGCGCCGATCCACTGGGCGGGGATGCCGGCGAGGGTGAGCACGTTCTGGATCATGAACAGCAGCAGGATGCCGCTGAACGCGCCGAACATGGTGCCCTTGCCGCCGTTGAGGCTGATCCCGCCGATGACGGCGGCGGCGAAGACGGTGAAGATGTAGCCGTTGCCCTGCGCCGAGGCGACCGAGGCCAGGCGTCCGGAGAGCATCAGTCCGGCGAGGGCGGCGAGCACGCTGCCGGTGACGATGACGATCCACAGCACCCGGTCGGTGCGGATGCCGGCCGCCTTCGCGGCGTCGACGTTGCCGCCGATGGCGTACAGCGAGCGGCCGAAGCTCGTCCAGCCGAGCACCACGATCGCGACGGCGAACAGCACCAGGCAGATCCAGATGGACGCGGGCATCCCGAACCACTGTGCGGTGCCGAGGTAGAGCATCGACGGCGGCAGCTGGAAGAAGGTCTGGCCGCCGGAGATACCGGTGAGGACACCACGCAGCACGATCAGCATGCCGAGGGTGACGATGAAGCCGTTGAGGCCGAAGCGGATGATCAGCAGGGCGTTGATCACGCCGACGAGGGCGCCCACGGCGAGGGTGACGGGGATGGCCCAGGCGCCGGAGAGCAGTCCGAGTCCGTGGCCCGCGCCGACCGGCACCACCAGCCAGGCGGCGACGCCGGGCGCGAGGCCCATGGTGGACTCCAGCGACAGGTCCATCTTCTTGACGATCAGGACCATCGTCTGGGCGAGGACCAGCAGGGCGATCTCGGACATGGTCTGCAGGACGTTGATGAGGTTGTCGGCCTGAAGGAAGACCGGGTTGACGATCTGTCCGACGATGGCGATGACCACGATGGCCGGGACGAGCGCCAGGTCGCGCAGCCGAGCCAGGGGTATCCGGCCGCCGAGCAGTGCGGTCCGCTTCGGCTGCCCAGGCTCGGGGGCCTTGGCGGCGGCGGTGTCCGCGAGGGCGGTTTCAGGCATTGAGGGCCACTCCTTCCATCGCGGCCACGAGGTCGTGGTCGTGCCAGCCGCGGGCGATCTCTGAGGTCACACGGCCCTGGAACATCACCAGGACCCGGTCGCACATGCGCAGGTCGTCGAGTTCGTCGGAGGCGATGAGCACTCCGGTGCCGGATTCCGCGGTCTCCTCGACCTTGCCGAGGAGGAACTCCTTGGAGCGCACGTCCACGCCCGCGGTCGGATTGATCAGAACCAGCAGCTTCGGATCGTCGGCCAGGGCACGGGCCATGACGACCTTCTGCTGGTTGCCGCCGGACAGGGCGGACACGGGCAGTTCGGGGCCGGGAGTCTTGATCGCGAGGTTGTCGATCAGGCCCTCCGCCAGCCGGTCCCGGCGGCTGCGGTTCAGGAACCCCTTGGGGCCCAGCCGCTTCGGGATGGACAGTGTGGCGTTGTCCGCGATCGACATGTCGGGAACGAAGCCCTGGTGGTGCCGGTCCTGGGGGACGAACCCGGCGCCGGCGGCGAGAGCGGCGGGCACGCTGCCCGGCCTGGGCCGTGTCCCGGCGATCTCCACGTCGCCGCCGCCCGCCGCCCGCAGCCCCACGACGGTCTCGGCGACTTCGGTGCGCCCGCTGCCGGCGGCGCCCGCGAGGCCGACGATCTCGCCGGCCCCGATCCGGAAGCTGACATCGTGATAGGCGTCGCCGCGCAGGGCGTGGACGTTCAGTGCGGCAGTGGCGTTGGCGTCGAGGGTGCTCGTCCGGTCCTCGCGCCGGTCGGCCGCCGCCTCGCCGGTCATGGCGGCGACGAGGTCGGCGCGGCCCAGTTCCGCGACCGGCGCGGTCACGATGTGCCGGGCGTCGCGGAACACCGTCACCATGTCGCAGATCTCGTAGACCTCCTGGAGATGGTGGCTGATGAACAGGAAGGTGACGCCCTGGCGTTGCAGGTCGCGGATGCGGTCGAAGAGACGGTTGATGGCAGCCGCGTCGAGCTGGGCGGTCGGCTCGTCGAGGATGATGAACCGCGCGCCGAAGGACAGCGCCCGGGCGATCTCGACGAACTGCCGCTGCTCGACGTTCAGATCACCGGCCTGGGTCTGCGGGTCGACGTCCACCGACCAGGTCGACAGCAGCTCTTGTGCGCGGCGACGGGTGGCCTGCCAGCTGATGAGCCGGCCTCGTCCGTGGTCGTGCCGGTTCAGGAAGAGGTTCTCGGCGACGGTCAGCGTGGGGATGATCGTCGACTTCTGGTAGACGCAGGCCACACGTTGCCGCCAGGCGTCGCGGTCGCTGGGCCGGGGGGCCGGCTCGCCACCGAAGGTCACCGTTCCCTCGTCGGGGGCATGCAGACCGGTGAGGACCGACACCAGGGTCGACTTGCCGGCTCCGTTGCGGCCGACGAGCGCGTGGGTCTCGCCTGGCCTGATGGTGATCCGGGCGCCGTTCAGGGCCACCGTCGGACCGAATCGTTTGACTATGCCCGTCGCCTCGACGACGGGCGGGTCCGAGGGGACCCGTCCGTCGTCCGCCGGGGCGGGCGCGGGGGTGACAGCTCGCTCCCCGTCGCTCATCTCAACCGCCTTGTTCTCGTGAGCTGTTGGATTCCGAGTGATCGGGTCAGGGGTCAGCCGAGGTTGTTGCCCCACAGCGACTTGTCGTCGCTCTTGACGCTGGGCACGCCGCCGTAGGTGCCGCCGTCGGCGGTGACGAGCGGGGCGGAGAGCTGGTCCTCGAGCAGGCCGTCGCGGACCTGGATGATGGTGCTGTCGTGGTCGGTCTTGCCCGGCTTGAACGTCTTTCCGTCGATCGCGGCCTTGAGGTAGTACAGGGCGTACTTGGCGTAGAGGTCGGCCGGCTGGGAGACGGTGGCGTCGATCCTGCCGTCGGCGATGGACTTGAGCTCCTCGGGGATGCCGTCGTTGGAGACGACGAACACGTGCTTCTTGTCCTCCGGGCCCACCAGCAGGCCCTTCTGCTTGAGCACTTGGAGGGTCCCGGACAGGGCGAAGCTGGACTGCATGTAGACGCCCTTGATGTCCGGGTGCTGGGTCAGCCGCGTCTGGAGCTTCTGCGCGGCGACCGCGCCGTCCCAGTTCGTGGCCTCGCCGAACACCTTGACGTCCGGGTAGTTCTTCTTCATGCACGCGTTGAACGCCTCGGTGCGGTCACGGCCGTTGATGGAGTCCAGACCGCCCTGGAGCATGACGACCTTGCCCTTGCCGCCGAGCTTGGTGCCCAGGTACTGGCAGGCCTTCTCGCCGTAGGCACGGTTGTCGGCGCGCACGACCATGAACACCTTGCCGGTGTCGGGGCGGGTGTCGACGGTGACGACGGGGATCTTCTTCGCCTCCATCTGCGCGAGGGTCGGGGCGATTGCGGCGGTGTCCTGCGGGGCCATCGCGAGGCCCTTGACGCCCTGGCTGATGAACGTCTGCGCGTTGGCGGTGAGTTTGGCGACGTCGTTCTGCGAGTTGGTGGTCTTCAGGTCAAGGCCCAGCTCCTTGGCGTACTGGGGCGTGTACTTGATGTAGGAGTTCCAGAAGTCGGTGTCGGAGCGCGGGTAGTCGACGCCGACCAGCGGCTTGCCGCCCGACGACGCAGCGGTGGTGGAGCCGCTGCCGCACGCACTGAGCAGCGCCAGTGCGGACAGGGCAGAGACGGCTGAACAGAGGGCGGTTCTGAGCCTCATCGATGCTTCCTCGCGCCAGTCCCGTAGCGGGAGATGTTCCGCCTCGACGACATCTGTTGATCGCCGTGCGGTAGAGATGGGATGTTTATAGGTGCCCTTCTGATGGGCTGTCCACCCCCTTGCGTGACTCGCTGCTAAATTCCAGCTCACAGCCCACCCTGCGGTAAGCGAGTGACGCCACACGGGCCAAGATCCATCCCATCAATTCTCGCCACTGGATGAGGTCGATCGGCCATGAGATCCTGGCAGACATGCCATGTTTGGCCAGTGTCAAATCGTACGAAACATGACGCAAAGCGGGTCAATAGCCTGGCCCAGCAGTGCTTTTCATCCCTGCACACCCGTTGACATCCCACGGTGACATGACGGACCTTCATGCGTAACAAGCGACGCCCTGCATTCCCCTGTCCCCTTCCGCACCAGGGATGTCTCCATGTCGAGTTCGATCAACAGACGCCACTTCCTGGCCGGCGCCACCAGTGTGGCCGCGGCGGCCATGGCCGGAGGTTTGTTCAGCGCCGGTTTCGCCCACGCGGCGCCCAGCACGTACACGCCCGACTGGAACTCGCTCGACCAGCACCCACCGGCCCCGGAGTGGTTCCAGGACGCGAAGTTCGGGATCTACTTCCACTGGGGCGTCTTCAGCGTCCCCGCCTTCGGCAACGAGTGGTACCCGCGCAACATGTACCGGGCCGACGACTCCGCCAACCAGCACCACATCGCGACCTACGGCCAGCCATCGGCCTGGCCTTACCACAACTTCATCAACGGGGCTCAGGACCTGGCGGGCAACTTCGTGAAGTTCGCGCCGAAGCTGAAGTCGGCCGGCGGGAAGTTCGACCCCGACGAGTGGGTGCAGCTGTTCGTCGACGCCGGCGCCAGGTTCGCCGGCCCGGTCGCCGAGCACCATGACGGCTTCTCCATGTGGGACAGCCAGGTCAACGAGTGGAACTCGGTGAAGAAGGGCCCGGGTCTCGACCTGCTGCGGCTCTTCTCCACGGCCGTCCGCGCCAAGGGCCTGAAGCTGCTGGTGGCCATGCACCACGCGTACAACTTCACCGGCTTCTACGAGTTCGCCCCCGCCCAGACGGACCCCAGCCTCAAGAAGCTCTACGGCCAACTGGGCCCGGCGGCGCAGAACCAGCTGTGGTTCGACAAGCTGAAGGAGGTCGTCGACCGCGCCCAGCCCGACATCCTGTGGCAGGACTTCAACCTGGACGCCGTCGACGAGCAACAGCGCCTGAACTTCCTGGCGTACTACTACAACCAGGCCAACAGCTGGGGCCGTGAGGTCGTCGCCACGTACAAGGACGGCATGAACGGCAAGGGCGAGGTCTTCGACTACGAGCGCGGCGGCCCGGCCGACCTCACCACCCCGTACTGGCTGACCGACGACAGCATCTCCAGCAGCAGCTGGTGCTACACGCAGGGCATCGGCTACTACACGTTCCAGCAGATGCTCCACTCGTTCATCGACCGGGTCAGCAAGAACGGCAATGTGCTGCTGAACATCGCGCCGATGGCCGACGGCACCATCCCCCAGGCGCAGAAGGACATCCTCCTCGGCATCGGGGACCACCTGAAGCGCTTCGGCGAGGCGATCTACGCGACGCGCGCTTGGACCGCGTACGGCGAGGGCCCGACGAAGATGGGCGGCGGATCGTTCACCACCCCGCACGCCGGCACACCGCAGGACATCCGGTTCACCCGCAACAAGGCGGGCACCGTCCTGTACGCCACCGTCCTGGGGTGGCCCGGCAGTTCGCTGACGATCAAGACCCTCGCCTCGGACCGGATCAACCTCTCCTCGCTGTCCTCGGTGAAGCTCCTCGGCACCACCGCCGGCACCTACATCGACCTGCCCACACCGACCCAGAACTCCTCCGGCCTCACCGTCACCCTGCCCTCCTCGGCGCCGTACAGCGCCGGCGCCTACGTGCTGAAGCTGACCTTCTCCGGCACGATCCCGGGCCTGCGGCCGCTCGCCGGCGCCGTCGCCTTCACGGACGTCAACTACACGGGCAACGCCGCCGTGTTCACCGTCGGCGACCACACCGCTGCCGACCTGGCCGCGGCCGGACTCGGCGCCGGCACGCTCTCCTCCCTGCGGCCGGCCCCCGGTTACCGTGTGATCGGCTACTCCGGCGACAACTTCACCGGCACCTCCTGGACGTTCAGCGCCGAGAACCCCGATCTGCGGGTCACCGGCAACAACGATCGGATCACCTCGCTGAGGGTCCAGTTCAACCCGGCGACGTACTTCCGGATCACCAACGCCACCAACGGCCTCGCCCTGGACAGCGGCGGCAACGTGGCCTCCGGGTCCAACCTCAAGCAGTGGACCTGGGACGGCAGTTCCAACCTCCAGTGGCAGGCGGAGGCGGTCGGAGGCGGCTACTACAGGCTGGTCAACCGCACCAACGGCATGGTCGCCGACGGCTGGGGCGCCACCGCCGACGGCTCTCCAGCCAGACAGGCCCCCTGGAACGGCGGCACCAACCAGCAGTGGACCATCACCCACCGGGGCGGCGACCGCTACACGATCGCCAACCGCACCACCGGCCTGGTCCTCGACGGCGGCGGCAGCGTCGACTCGGGCTCCGTCACCAAGCAGTGGACGTACGGCAGCAGCACCAACCTGCTGTGGACCTTCACGGCCGTCTGATTCGGAGCCCAGCGGGAGGGCCGCGCCTGAAGGGGGGCTCTCCCGCGCCGACGGCGGCAACGTCGAGCAGCAGCCGTACGCGTCGCTGACACGCCGGCAGTGGCAGATCATCGCCGGCTGAGATCCCGACGACGGGTGACGCCTTCACCGACGCCACGTCGGTCGGTTTTCGTATGGACCGTGTCGAATGACGCGGCTGAGCGTCCGGACACGCCTCGGAAAGGTGACCGCTGCCTTCTCCATCGGCGTGCGCTCACGCACCGGGACCGTGTCCGGGGAAGGCGGCACCTGTGCCGAGGCCGGAGAAGATCACGCCCGGATCGGAAGGTGCCTGGTTCAGCACCCACAGACCGATCAGCGTGGCCAGGGCGAACACGACGGCGATGAGCACGGCGAGGACGAGCCGGCGACGGCGTTCGCGGCGCAGCCACTCGCCGCGTGCCGTGCGGTAGGCGTCCGGTGCGGCCTGCACCCCCTGGGCGAGGGCGGCCAGGGCCTCGGTCAACTCCCGCTCCGTGCGGTCCGGGTCGGTGTGGTTCATCGCCGGGCCTCCATCGCCTGGGTCAGCGCGGCGAGGCCGCGTGCCGTGTGCGTCTTCACCGAACCGGAGGAGATGCCCATCGCGGAGGCGATCTCGCCCTCCTTCAGTCCGAGCCAGTGCCGCAGCACGAGCGCCTCGCGCTGCCGGGCCGGCAGTTGCTGCAACGCGTCGATCAGGACGCGCTGGTCGTCGCGGAGCAGGGCCGCGCTCTCCGCGGAGACGACGGTCTCCTCGGGTGGGTTCTCCACGTGTTTGCGGGCGACCTGGAGGTGCCGGATCCGCATCCGGGTCAGATTGCACACTGTGGAGCGCAGATACGCCTCCGCCGCCTCGGTGTCCCTCAGACGCCGCCACTTCCGGTAGATCTGGTAGTACGCCTCGGCCACCACGTTCTCCGGGTCGTCCGCGCCCAGCAGCACGGCCAGGCGCAGCATCGAGGCGTAGTGCAGCTCGAAGAGCCGGGCGAGTCCGGCCTCGCGCTCCAGGTCCTCCGGGTCGGGCGGCGCGGGCGTCAGCTCCTCGAGGGGCGGTTCCTGCACCGGTATCGGGTGTCTGCGTCTCACGGCTGGTTCGCTCCCGTCTCCGGGCGCCGCCTGAGGGTCAGGCGGGACGGCAGGTCGGTCAGATCAGCACCGCGCGGGACGCCGATACGTTCGAGTACGGCGGTGCCGGCCACCGCGACGGTCAGGTTGAGCAGCAGAGCGGCGAGGCCGGCGTAGACGTCGAGCGGACCGAAGCCGACGGTCACGATGGAGGAGAACCCCTCGTGGACGACGAGGTAGGTCCCGGCCAGCATGCCCACGCCCCACCCGGCGAGCAGCGCCCTCGGATGCAGCCGCCCGGTGTACAGACCGACGGCGACGGCCGGGAAGATCTGGAGGATCCAGACCCCGCCGAGCAGCTGGAGGTTGATCGCGTCCTGGTCGCGCAGCCCGAAGACGAACGCGACCGCCCCGGCCTTCGCGGTCAGCGAGACGGCCTTGGCGATACGGACCTGCCGCTTGGGCGTGGCCGTCGGGTGCACGTACTCGACGTACACATTGCGTACGAAGCTGGTCGCGGCAGCGATCGACATCACGGCCGCCGGGACCAGCGCCCCGACGATGATCGCGCCGAACACCAGCCCGGCCAGCGGCCCGGGCATCAGCCGGTCGACCAGCATCGGCACGGCCGCCTCGGCCCCGCCTTCCGGCGCCCGCACCCCGGCCGCGAGCGCCGCGACGCCGAGGAACCCGAAGAGGGCGAGCAGCCCGGTCCAGGCGGGCAGCGCCACCGAGACCTTGCGCAGGGTCCGTGGCCCGTCGGCGGCGAACCCGGCGGTCAGCACATGCGGATACATCAGCAGGGCGAGCGCGGAGCCGAGCGCGAGGGTGGCGTACGCGGGCTGTTGGGCCGGAGTCAGCAGCAGGGCGGGACTGCCGAGCCGTCGGGCCGCTCCGTCGAAGACGGCACCGGGGCCGCCGAGCCGCGCCAGCACCAGCCAGGTCACCGCGGTGAGCGACACGAAGACGGCCGCCGCCTTGAGCGCCGAGATGACGGCGGGTGCCCGCAGCCCGTGCCGGTACGTGGCCACCGCGAGCCCCGCGAACAGCGCCACCATCACCAGGTCCCCGGCAGCTCCGCGCGGATACACCCCGCCGGCCGTCAACACGGCTCGTATGCCGAGCAGTTGGAGGGCCAGATACGGCATCGTCGCCAGGATCCCGGTGAGCGCGACGACCAGCGCCAGCGACGGCGACCCGTACCGTCCGCGCACGAAGTCGGCGACGGTGACATAGCCGTGGGTGCGGGCCACGGCCCACAGGCGGCCGAGCAGCACGAAGGCCAGCGGACAGATGATCACCGTGTACGGCACGGCGAAGAAGGCGGCCGCGCCGTTGCCGTACGCCAGACCCGGTACGGCGGTGAAGGTGTACGCGGTGAAGATCGTGCCGCCCAGCAGGAACCAGGTCCACACCGGACCCAGGCCGCGGTCGGCCAGCGCCCAGCCCTCCAGGGACGGCAGCCGGTCGCTCGGACGCAGTCGCCGTGCGGTGACGGCGAGCAGCGAGGCTCCGCCGATCACGACGAGGAACGTCGCGGTCATGGTGCCGTCGGCCATGGGTCACCGTCCTTGGTGTGCCTGATCCCTCGCGCAAGAGTTGCGCGGGTGGCCGGAACGGAGGACACGGAACCGGCGGGAAAACTTCTGGAAACTCGGTGTCAACCGGTTCCGGGCGTCCGGCAACTCTTGCACAGACCGACAGTGAGCGGGAGAGGAGCGCAGGTCATGGCACGAACCGGGCATGACCGGCTACGGCGTGTCGCCGTCGCCGCACCGCTTCTCGCACCCGCGTCGGGACATCGCTGATCACGGTCCACGTTTCGCCGATTCACGATCCACGTTCATGTACACACCCGTAGAGGTGAGGAGCCGCCATGCCGGAAACCATCCCTGACGCGCCCGAAAAGCCACGAAAGTCCGCGAAGTCCATTCTGCTGTGGACCGCTGTCTCCCTGCTCGGCGCGGTCGCCTGGGGCGTGCTCGCGCTGGCCCGGGGCGAGCGGATCTCCGCGGTCTGGCTGGTGATCGCCGCGCTCGGCTCGTACGCCATCGCCTACCGCTTCTACGCGCGGTTCGTCGCCCGCCGGGTGCTCGAACCGGACGACCGCCGGGCCACCCCGGCCGAACGGCTGGAGGACGGCGTCGACTTCCAGCCGACCGACCGCCGGGTGCTGCTCGGCCATCACTTCGCCGCCATCGCCGGCGCCGGCCCGCTGGTCGGACCGGTCCTGGCCGCCCAGATGGGCTATCTGCCCGGCACGCTGTGGATCGTGGCCGGGGTGATCTTCGCCGGGGCGGTGCAGGACATGGTGGTGCTGTTCCTGTCGATGCGCCGGGACGGCAAGTCGCTGGGGCAGATGGCCCGGGAGGAGATCGGCCGGGCGGGCGGGGCTGCCGCCCTGGTCGCGGTGTTCGCCATCATGATCATCCTGCTCGGAGTGCTGGCCCTGGTCGTGGTCAACGCGCTCGCACACTCCCCGTGGGGCACTTTCTCGGTCGCCATGACCATCCCGATCGCCCTGTTCATGGGGTTCTGGATGCACCGCATCCGTCCCGGCCGGGTCGTCGAGGCCAGCGTCATCGGGGTGGCACTGCTGCTCCTCGCCATCGTCGGCGGGCGCTGGATCCAGGAGTCCTCGCTGGCCGACGCCTTCACGCTCAGCCCGACCGCACTCGTCTTCTGCCTGATCGGCTACGGCTTCGTCGCCTCCGTACTGCCCGTGTGGATGCTGCTGGCCCCGCGCGACTACCTCTCCACCTTCATGAAGATCGGCACCATCGCGATGCTCGCGATCGGCGTCGTGGTCGCCGCACCGGAGCTGAGGGCGGACGCGGTCACCGGGTTCGCGACCTCGGGCACCGGCCCGGTCTTCGCCGGCTCCCTCTTCCCCTTCCTGTTCATCACCATCGCCTGCGGCGCGCTGTCCGGCTTCCACGCCCTGGTCGCCTCCGGTACGACACCGAAGCTGATCCAGAAGGAGTCCCAGGTCCGGATGATCGGCTACGGCGCCATGCTGATGGAGTCGTTCGTCGCGATCATGGCCCTGATCGCCGCCGCCACCCTCGAACCCGGCCTCTACTACGCCATGAACGCACCCGCCGGCCTCCTCGGCACGACGGCCCAGTCGGCGTCCCAGGCCGTTGCCGGTCTCGGCTTCACCATCACCCCCGACCAACTGGCCCACGCCGCGCACGCCGTACAGGAACAGACCCTGATCGCCCGCTCCGGTGGCGCCCCGACCCTCGCGGTCGGCATGTCGGAGATCTTCTCCGACGTTCTCGGCGGCACCGCGATGAAGGCCTTCTGGTACCACTTCGCGATCATGTTCGAGGCACTGTTCATCCTGACCACGGTGGACGCCGGCACCCGGGTCGGCCGCTTCATGCTCCAGGACATGCTCGGCAACGTGTGGAAGCCGCTCGGCCGGGTCAACTGGACGCCCGGGATCTGGCTGTGCAGCGGCCTGGTCGTCGCCGCCTGGGGCTACTTCCTCCACACCGGGGCCACCGACCCGCTCGGTGGAATCAACCAGCTCTTTCCGCTCTTCGGCATCGCCAACCAACTGCTCGCCGCCATCGCCCTCACCGTCTGCACCACCGTCCTCGTCAAGTCCGGACGGCTGCGCTGGGCCTGGGTCACCGGCGTCCCCCTGGCCTGGGTCACCGCGATCACCTTCACCGCCGGCTGGCAGAAGATCTTCTCCGCCGACCCCAAGATCGGCTTCTTCGCCCAACGGGACCACTACGCCGACGCCCTGGAAGCCGGCCGCATCCTCGCCCCCGCCAAGACAGCCGCCGACATGCACACAGTGGTCACCAACTCCACCGTCGACGGCGTCCTCATCGCCCTCTTCCTGCTGCTGGTCGCCGTCGTGATCGGCAACGCGGCGGTGGTCTGCGTACGCGCCGTACGGTCCCCCGTTCCGCTGCCGACGACCGAGGCCCCGTACGTCGAGTCCCGCATCGACGCACCCGGCCACCCCGCCGAACCACTGGTCGGAGCCCGCTCGTGAACACCCGGCGCTGGATGCGCGCCGTGCGCTGGTATCTGCGCGAGCTGACCGGAGAGTCCGCGTACGACCGCTACTGCGAGCGGCACCGACGCCACCACCCCCTCGCCCCGGTACCGACCCGCCGGGAATTCCAGGTGCTGCGCACCTTCCACCAGGAGACCCGCTCGCACAGCCGCTGCTGTTGAGCGGACAGGACTGTCAGCGGCACCCCGGGGTGGCGGCCCCTGGTCCAGTAACCGGCGCGCCCGAACCGGACGGGGGAGCGGCGCCTGGGCTCCCATGCCCATGGATACGGGGGAGTCGGACCGCGGGAGTGGGGCACGGCGCGCGTGGGCGGCCGTGCGTCGCGCCCTCGCGGTCGTGCTGGCCGGAACAGTGGGGCCGGCCGCTCTGGGGGCGGTGCTGGTCGTCGTGCCGGGGGTGGCGGTCGACCATGATCTCGGTGGGGCGAGCGTGGCCGCTCAGGACCGGCTGAAAGCGGTCGCCGATGTCCGTACGGCCCTTCTCCGGTCGTGGGCGGCATGGTCGTGCTGTTCAACCTCGACCGGTCCTGCACGGAAGGAGCCGGCCTGTACCACGCCAACCTCGTACGGGGATCCGGCACCGAGGCCTGTGGCAGTATCGGCCTTGGAGGCAGGGCCACGTGCTGGGGTCGAGGGCAGAGGGACGAGTGAGATGAACCGGCCACCGGGAATGATGGACGTGGCGCGGGAGGCCGGCGTCTCGCACATCACCGTCTCCAGGGTGGTCAACGGACACCCGTCGGTGCGGCCGGAGACCCGGGCCCGCGTCGAGGCCGCTATCCAGAAGCTCGGCTACCGTCGCAACAGCGTGGCCAGGGCACTCAAGAGCCGTCGCTCCTCGACGATCGGTGTGGTGATCGTCGGGTCGGAGCTGTTCGAGCTGCCCCGCATCCTCCTCGGCGTGGAGACGGCCGCCAAGCAGGCCGGTTACTGGGTGAGTCTGGCGAGTCGGCAGGGTGAGAGCACCACCGGTGACCTCGTGGAGACGCTGCAACGGCTCACCGATCAGTCGGTCGAGGCGATCGCGGTCGTCGCCGACAATCCCGTCGCCGTGGAGGCGCTGTCCGGCCTCGTCCTCGAAGTGCCGGTGGCCGTGGTGATGTCCGGCAGCGTGCCCCACCCCGAGCTGAGCTTCGTCGAGGTCGACCAGGAACTCGGCGCCCGGCTCGCGGTCCGGCACCTCCTCGGCCTCGGGCACCGGCACATCGCCCATCTGACCGGTGCCTTGCGCACCTTCGACGCCCGGGCCCGCGTCGACGGCTGGCAGGCCGAACTCGCCACCGCGGGAGCGCAGGGCCCCTTGCTCGAAGGGAACTTCAGCGCGGAGAGCGGATTCCGCCTCGCCCACCAGCTCTGCACGGCCGACACCGGCTTGCCGACCGCCGTCTTCGCGGGCAACGACCAGATGGCGATGGGCGTACTGGCCGCCTTCGCGGAGCGAGGCGTGAAGGTGCCGCGGGACGTGTCCCTCGTCGGGTTCGACGACATGAAGGGCGCGGGCTACCTCGTGCCCGCCCTGACCACCGTCCGCCAGGACTTCGCCCACGTGGGCAGCAGCGCCATCGAGCTGCTCGTGCGGATGCTGGGCGGAGACGCCGCTGAACGCCAGAAGATCACACCGGAACTCGTCGTACGACGCAGCACCGCCGCGCCCCGCTTGGAGCCCTGAGGCGCGGCGCCGCTTCAAAGGCGCAGGAAGGTCAGCAGGCGGGGGCCGTGCGGCCCAGAGGCCGTCCGGACGTCCAGCCGCTCGATGACACCTGCGACGGCCGGTGCACCACGAGCCCCAGCGTCCGCCAGTTCACCAGGTCGCGGCAGTGGCGGACAGGGAGCCCGGGTCGGTACGCGAACGACGGGTGACCGAACGGGGTTGACGAACCTCGGCACGGGCGCACTCCGGGGCGGGGAGCGGGCGAGCGGACGGGCGAGGGCGAGGACGGTCGGGGAAGAGGTTCGTCCGGCGAGGACCTTGACAGTTGTTAACGTTAACATCACCGTAGTTCTGGGTGGGAGGGCCGACAAAGGGTTGAGCGACGGTCCCACGGCCGCCGACCCGTCCGGTCCGTCAGGACCCGGCCCGTCAGTCGAGACCTTCAGAGAGTCAGAGAGACCCGTATGCCGACTTTCCCGAACGACCCCGCCCAGCCCCTGTCGTTCCCCGCCCACTTCGTCCTGGGCTCCGCGACCGCCTCCTACCAGATCGAAGGCGCCGCCACCGAAGACGGGCGCGGCCCTTCGATCTGGGACACCTTCTCCCGGACCCCCGGCAAGACTTGGAACGGCGACACCGGCGACGTCGCCGCCGACCACTACCACCGGCTCGAAGACGACCTCGACCTCATGGCGTCCCTGGGCCTGCGGGCGTACCGCTTCTCCATCGCCTGGCCGCGCATCCAGCCGACCGGCCGTGGCCCGGCCAACCCCAAGGGGCTGGACTTCTACAGTCGCCTGGTCGACGGCCTACTCGACCGGGGCATCGCGCCGGTGGCGACCCTTTACCACTGGGACCTGCCCCAGGCCCTCGAAGACGCCGGCGGCTGGACGAACCGCGCCACCGCCCACGCCTTCGCCGACTACGCCCGTATCGTCGGCGAGGCGCTCGGCGACCGCGTCACGGTCTGGACGACCCTGAACGAACCGTGGTGCTCCGCCTACCTCGGCTACGGAGCCGGAGCACACGCCCCCGGCCGCACCGACGGCGCCGCGGCGCTGACCGCGGTCCACCACCTCAACCTCGCCCACGGCCTTGCGGTGCAGCAGCTCAGGGCGGTCACCAGCAACGATCCGCAGTACTCCATCACGCTCAACTTCCACGTCCTGCGGGGCCAGGGTGAGGGTGGGAAGGAGGCCGTGCGTCGCATCGACGCGCTGGCCAACCGCTCCTTCACCGACCCCTTGCTGCGCGGCCGCTATCCGGCGGACCTCATCGAGGACACCGCCGCGGTCACCGACTGGGCGTTCGTCCAGGACGGCGACCTCGCCCAGATCCACCAGCCCCTGGATCTGCTCGGTGTCAACTACTACGCCACCACCGCCGTCCGCCTCTGGGACGGTGCGACAGCGCGTCAGAACAACGACGGCCACAAGGACATGGGCGGCTCCCCCTGGCCCGGCTCGCCCCAGGTCGAGTTCGTCGAGCAGCCGGGCCCGCACACCGCCATGGGCTGGAACATCGACCCCGACGGTCTCGAGGAGCTCCTCCTGGACCTGCACACCCGGTTCCCGGGCCAGCCCCTGGTCATCACCGAGAACGGAGCGGCCTTCGACGACCATGTCACCGCCCGCGCCGACGGGACGTACGCCGTCCACGACCCCGAGCGGGTCGACTACCTCCGCCGCCACCTCGTCGCCGCCCACCGCGCCCTGACCTCCGGCGTCGATCTGCGCGGCTACTTCGTGTGGTCGCTGATGGACAACTTCGAGTGGGGTTACGGGTATTCGAAGCGCTTCGGCATCGTCCACGTCGACTACGAGACCCAGCGCCGTACGTTGAAGGACAGCGCCCTGTGGTACCGGGACCTCGCGGTGACGGGCACCATCCCGCCGTTGCCGGCACGGCACGTGGCCGATTCCGCGCGATAGAAGTTGTCACGTCAACTACCCTGTGTTTCAGTTGATGTGTCAACAGCCGTTGGCGTGTCTCACCCGGCACGGGAGCAGCTGTCATGAGTGACAAGCAGGTCATCGCGGTCGCCGGAGCCACGGGTGCGCAGGGCGGCGGTGCCGCACGGGCGATCCTGGCCGATCCGGAATCGGGCTTCACGGTGCGTGCGCTGACCCGGAATCCCGACTCCCCGGCGGCCAAGGAGCTGGCCGAGCTCGGTGCTGAGGTCGTGCGGGCGGACTTCTGCGACGAGCCGTCCGTGCGCGAGGCGTTCGGGGGCGCGTACGGCGCGTTCCTCGTCACCAACTTCTGGGCGCACGGCTCGGCAGCCAAGGAGACGCAGGAGATCGAGGTCCTGGTCCGGATCGCCAAGGCCGCCGGGTTGCGGCACGTCGTTTGGTCGACGCTGGAGGACCCCCGCGAGCTGCTGCCGCTGGAGGACGAGCGGATGCCCGTCCTTCAGGACAAGTGCAACGTGCCGCACTTCGATGCCAAGGGCGAGGCCAACGAGCTTTTCCGGCAGGCCGGAGTGCCGACCACCTTCCTGAACACCACGTTCTTCTTCCAGGGCTTTTTGTCCATGATGGGCCCCAAGCGCGCCGAGGGCGGCGTGCTCACGCTGACCCTGCCGCTGGAGGACGGCAAGCTACTGGCCGGCGTCGACGTCGACGACATCGGCCGCACGGCCCGCGCCATCCTCGAGAACGGAGAGCGGTTCATCGGTCACACCGTCAGCCTGGCGGCGACCACCTGACCGGCGCCCAGTACGCGGAGAAGCTCGGTGCGGCGATCGGCGAGCCGGTGCGCTTCCAGTCGGTGCCCTACGGCGTCTTCCGCGGCCTCGGCGTACCCGCGGGCGACGAGATCGCCAACATGTTCCAGTACTACGGCGACTTCGACCAGGAGTTCACCGGCGCCCGCGACCTGGACCGGCTCCGCGAGATCAACCCGGCGCTCAGGGGCTTCGACGCCTGGCTGGCAGAGAACGGCTCCCGCATCCAGGTGGGCTGACGTGATACCGGCGACGGGCAATTGGTGAACTGTCAACTATGTTTACACTGCCTCCATGGGAGAGCGAGAGGGCGTGCGGTGGCTGACGGCGGACGAGCAGCGCGCGTGGCGAGGCTTCGTCCGGTTGCATGAGCGGCTCGGTGGGCGCCTGGGGCGCATGCTCCAGTCGGACTCCAACCTGTCCGCTGCGGACTTCGCGGTGCTGGTCCATCTGACGGACGCCTCGGACGGGCGGCAGCGGTACCAGGATCTGGCACGGGCGCTGGAGTGGGAGAAGAGCCGGATGTCCCACCACATCGCCCGGATGGCCGGGCGGGGCATGGTGGTGCGGGAGGAGTGCCCTGAGGACGGGCGGGGTGCGTTCGTGGTGATCACGGATGCCGGGCGGGCCGCCATCGAGGCAGCCGCCCCGCGTCATGTCGAGGCGGTGCGTGAACTCTTCATCGATCATGTCACGCCGGCCGAGCTGCGAGTCCTGGCCGAGGTCTCCGAACGCGTCATCGGCAAGCTGGACGAGGCACAGTCCTGAGTGGGCGGTCGAGCGGCTCACCTCGGTGCGTGCTGTGGCCGGCCTGATCTCTGGCATGGCAGTTGATCACCGCGCCGGTGACTCCCGCGCCGCGTGGAATAGCGGGGTGCGGGGGCGCGTTGCAGCGGCATAGTTGATGTATCAACACGGGAGGAAGTGGAGGCGATGCAGTTCGGCATCTTCACCAGCTCCAGCACCTGGCCGACGGCCGGGTCGACCTGATGACGGGACGCGGCAACACCGGCCCCGTCCACCCCGACATCCGGCAATCCCCTGGCCGAAGGAACACACGAAATCGCTGATCGACCTGTACCGGCAGCGGTACGCGCACTACGGACACGGCACGCCCGAGCAGGCCATCGTGGGACTCGGTGGCCATGTATACATGCGCCGCAACTCCCAGGACGCCATCCGGGAGTTCCGCCCGGTCTTCGACCACTCGCCGGTGATGGGCGGCGGGATGTCCCTGGAGGAGTACATGGAGCAGACCCCGCTGACCGTCGGCAGGCCCGAGCAGGTCATCGAGAAGACGCTCACCTTCCGCGAGCACTTCGGCGACTACCAGCGCCAGCTGTTCACGGTGGACGGCGGCGGGATCCCGCCGAGGACCGCGCTGGAGCAGCTCGAGATGCTCGGCCAGGAGGTCGTACCCGTGCTGCGCGAGGAGTTCGCGAGGAACCGGCCGGCCGACGCCCCGGACGCACCCACCCACACCTCCCTGCTCGCCGCCCGTGACGCGCAGCGCGCACGGACGACCGGACCGGTGGCGTGACACCCACGAGAGGAACCGAAAGACGATGACCGACAACTTCAACGCGTACGCGGCGACCGGCGGGGTGGCGCCCGACCGCTGGGCCAGTGCGCTGCACCTGTTCGACGACGGGGCCGGGGTGCCGCACGAGGAGAGCACCATCGAGCGCTGGGAGCGGGCCCTGCTGCTGTTCGAGGCGCGGGACTACATCGGTGCGGCGAAGCTGCTCGCGGTCGTGGTCGAGGAGGCGCCGGAGCTGACGGGACCCCGGCTGCTGCTGGCCCGTGCCTACTACCACTCCGCGCAACTGGGGCGCGCGGAGGAACAGCTGCGCGAGATCGTCGAGCGCGATCCGGTGGAGCACTACGCCCACCTGTTGCTGGGTCGCACCCTGCAACGCCAGGGGCGCCAGGCCGAGGCGGAGCCCTGGCTGCGCATGGCCGGCGCGTTCGCGGGTGAGTTCCCGGAGGACGCGTGAGCGGCGCGGGCGGCGCACAGCGCGCTGCGTCGCCGGAGGGTCCGGCGCGGGCGGGGCACCGTAGAAGGAGAGGGCGGGAAGGGCCCTATCCACTTCTCGCGGATCCTGATTGCGCGGTGCGCGGCCGTCATCCGCTTCCCCGCGCCGTTCCGGGTCCTTCCCGTCACCTCCAGCACACCATGCGGACGGCTGATGCGCCAGGGCCACCCGGCCCTCGCCGGGCACGGACGGCGGACCGCCGACGGCTTCCGGAGCGGAGCCGGAGGTGACAAGGCGGGCCTGGCGGGTACCCATGAGCGGATCCCGCCGGACGCGGGCGAGCCGTCGAGCGGAGGTGAGAGGGCCGTGCGGTGCGCGTTCCCTGCTGCCGACCTGCACCGACATCCCCTGGATGCCGTACCCGCGGGGCACTGCCGCGCGTACTGGCCCAGTGCCGTCCCGCCGCGGCGAGCGTGACCATGCGTCCGCCCGGCACGCCCGGGACGCCCGACCGGTCCGAGGGCGTACTCGCCCCCGTCCTGCGTGATGTGCGTGCCGTCGTCTTCGACACCGACGGAGTGATCACCGACTCGGCCAAGGTGCACGCCGCCGCCTGGAAGGTGGCCTTCGACGGCTTCCTGCGCGCCCACCCGCCCGAGGACCCCGACCGGCGCCGCCCCTTCGACGTGCGGGACGACTATCTGCGCCACGTGGACGGCAAGTCCCGCCTCGACGGAGCTGCGGCCTTCCTCGCTGCCCGAGGCATCGAGGCGTCGGCCGAGACGGTGCGGTCCGTCGCCGAGGTCAAGGAGCGCCTCTTCACGCAGCGGCTGCGCGAGCACGGCGTCGACGCCTACCCGGGGACCGTACGGCTGGTGAAGGCCCTGCGCGCGGCGGGAGTGCCCCGTGCGGCGGCGTCCGCGTCCCGGCACGCCGGTGAGCTGCTGAGCCGGGCCGGGGTGCTCGACCTGTTCGACGCCCTCGTGGACGGCGTCGAGTCGGCCCGGCTGGGCCTCGCGGGCAAGCCCGAGCCCGACCTCTTCCTGGAGGCGACCCGCCGGCTCGGTGTCCCCGCCGACCGGGCCGCCGTGGTCGAGGACGCCCTGGCAGGGGTGGAGGCGGGGCGGCGCGGCGGGTTCGCCCTGGTGGTCGGCGTGGACCGGGCCGCCGGCGCGGACACCGGGGCGCGGCTGCTGCGGCACGGCGCCGACATCGTCGTACACGACCTCGGAGAACTCTGCGTGGGAGGAGCGCCGACGTGACGGACCGGAGCCTGGCGGCCGAAGATACGGGCTGGAGCTGGGAGTACGAGGGCTACAAGCCCGCCGACGAACGCCTCCGGGAGTCGCTGTGCACGCTCGGCAACGGCTACTTCGCCACCCGGGGTGCGCTGCCCGAGTGCGCCGCCGACGACATCCACTACCCGGGGACGTATGTGGCCGGCATCTACAACCGGCTCACTTCCCAGGTGGCCGGCCGCCGTGTGGAGAACGAGGACATGGTCAATGTCCCGAACTGGCTGCCCCTACGGTTCCGCCTCCCCGACGGGGACTGGATCACGCCCGACACCGCGCACGTCCTCGATCACCGGCAGATGCTGCATCTGGCCGCAGGTCTGCTGGAGCGCCGGTCGCGGTACGACCTGGGCGGGGACCGCGTACTGACCGTGCGTCAGCATCGGATGGTGCACATGGCCGATCCCCATCTCGCGGCCCTGCGCACCGAGTTCACCACCGAGGGACTCTCCGGCCCGCTCGAGGTGGAGGCGGCCCTGGACGGTGGTGTCACCAACTCCGGCGTGGCGCGCTACCGGGACCTCGACGGCCGCCATCTGACCCACGTCCACACCGGCACCGCCGCCCCGGACACCGTCTGGCTGCGCTGCCGCACCCGTACCTCCGACATCCGGATCGGCATCGCCTCCCGGCTGACAGCCGACGTGCCCGTCGTGGTGCGTCATGAACGGCCGTACGCCGTCCAGAAGTTGACGGTCGACCTGGCCCCCGGCCGGACCGTCACCGTCGACAAGACCGTGGCCCTGCACACCTCCCGCGACCCGGCCATCAGCGACCCGCTGCACGCCGCCGTCGACCGGGTGGGCCGGGCCCCCGGCTTCGACGCGCTGGTCGCGTCGCATCTCACGGCATGGGACCAGCTCTGGCGACGCGCCGCACTCGAGGTGCCCGGCGAGTCGGGCCGCATCCTGCGGCTGCACCTCTTCCACGTCTTGCAGACCCTCTCCCCGCACACCGCAGACCTGGACGTCGGCGTACCGGCCCGGGGTCTGCACGGCGAGGCCTACCGCGGCCATGTCTTCTGGGACGAGCTGTTCGTCCTGCCGTTCATCAACCTGCACTTCCCGGAGGTCTCCCGAGCCCTGCTCCGCCACCGCCACCGACGCCTCGAACAGGCCTGCACCTCGGCCCGGGCGGCGGGCCGCCGGGGCGCGATGTACCCCTGGCAGAGCGGCAGCGACGGACGCGAGGAGACCCAACAGCTCCATCTGAACCCGCGCTCGGGGCGCTGGCTGCCCGACCACTCCCGGCTCCAGCACCACGTCGGCTCGGCGATCGCGTACAACGTGTGGCAGTACTGCGAGGCGAGCGGCGACATGGAGTTCCTGCACACCAAGGGCGCCGAGATGTTGTTGCAGATCGCCCGCTTCTGGGCCGACAAGGCCGTCCACGACGGAAGCCTGGGCCGGTATCGCATCAAGGGCGTGGTGGGGCCGGACGAGTACCACGAGGCGTACCCGGACGCGGCGGCGCCCGGGCTGGACGACAACGCGTACACCAACGTCACCGCGGCCTGGGTGCTCGCCCGCGCCCTGGAACTGCTCGACACCCTGCCCGAGCCCCGCCGCCGCGAACTCGCCGAGCGCACCGGCCTCGACGGGGGCGAGCTCGAACTGTGGGAGGACGTGTCGCGCACGCTCCACGTCCCCTTCCACGACGACGTCATCAGCCAGTTCGCGGGCTACGGCGACCTCGCCGAGCTCGACTGGAACGGCTACCGCGGCCGGTACGGCGACATCCGGCGGCTGGACCGGATCCTGGAGGCGGAGGGCGACACCGTCAACCGCTACAAGGCGTCCAAGCAGGCCGACGTCCTGATGCTCGGCTACCTCTTCGCCCCGGCCGAACTGGGGGGCCTGTTCCACCGGTTGGGGGTGCGGCTGGACGAGGACACCTGGCGGCGCACCGTCGAGTACTACATGCACCGCACCAGTCACGGGTCCACCCTCAGCGGCCTGGTCCACGGCTGGGTGCTGGCCCGGTGCCGACGCAGCGAGGCGTGGAAGTTCTGCCAGGAGGCCCTCCAGGGCGACATCGCCGACGTACAGGGCGGCACCACCGGCGAAGGCATCCACCTGGGCGCCATGGCCGGCACTCTCGACCTCGTCCAGCGCGGCCTGACCGGCCTGGAGACCCGGGGCGGCGCCCTGTGGCTGGACCCTGTGCCCCTGCCCGAGCTGTCCTCCTACGGCTTCCCCCTGCGCTACCAGGGCCACTGGGGCGTACGGCTGCGCCTGGAACGCGGCCTGCTGGAGATCGAGGTCCCGTCCTCCGACGCCTCCCCCATCGACGTACGCCTCCCTGGCCGCGGTCTGTCGCTGGAACCGGGCCAGACAGGCCGTCTGGTCCTCCACGACTGACGGCCGGGCCGGTGCGGAATGCCGTCGGCGGGGCGAGGCTGGAAGGTGCAACGGCCGCCGGCCGGCCAGGGGCCGTCGTGGAGAGCCAGGCGGCCCCGGCACGCGAGCGCACGGGCCTTCGGCCGCCGCTCGTGGACGCGCCCGGGAAGGGGCGGGTGGCATCCGTGGGTCCGTCCGGGATGGGCTGGGTGGCCTCTGCGGGTCCGCCCGGAAGGTGGCACGGCGTTCGTGGGCGCCGCCGGGAAAGGGGAGTGTGATGAATGGCCCGATAGTCGTCGGGGTGGACGGTTCGGCGTCGAGTCTGGAGGCTGTGCAGGTCGCGGCGCGTGAGGCCGGGCTGCACGGGGTGGGGCTGCGGCTGGTGCATGCCTTCGGGTGGCCGGCCGCACACATTCCGCCCGGTGGCCGGCCGTGGGAGCCGAGCGGTGCCGGGGTGCGCGAGCTGATCGACGGCACGCTCGCCAAGGCCGAGCGGCGCGCCCACGAGACTGCGCCGGGCATCGACGTCATGCGCGAGATCGTCGTCGGCGAACCGGTGACGGTACTGGAGATCGAGTCGCGCACGGCGAGTCTGGTCGTGGTCGGCAGCCGCGGCCTGAGCCGGTTCGGTGCCCTGCTGCTCGGCTCCACCGCGGGTCATCTGGCCGCGCATGCCGCCTGCCCGGTGTTGGTGGTGCGAGGCCGGCCGAACCCGGCCGGGCCCGTCCTCCTGGCCGTCGACGGCTCACCCGCGGCCCGCGGAGCCGTCGAGTTCGCCTTCTCCCGGGCCTCCCTGCACGGCACGGACCTGGTGGCGCTGCACGCCTGGAGCACCCGGACCGAGCGCGCCTACGACAGCCCGGCCGACCCGCCCTTCGTGACGTACGACGAGGAGCGGCTGCACCACGAGGAGGAACGCGTGCTCGCCGAGGCGCTGGGCGGGCTGCGCGAACGGTATCCCGACGTCGCCGTGGACCGCAGGCTGGTGCGTGGCAGGGTCCGGCACACCCTGATCGAGGCCAGCGCCGGCGCCGCACTGGTCGTGGTCGGGGCGCGCGGGCGAGGCGGATTCGCCGGGATGCTGCTGGGCTCGGTCAGCCAGGCCCTGCTCCACCACGCGTACTGCCCGGTCGCCGTCGTGCGGTCCGGGCAGGAGTGAACGGGCCGAGCGGGAGGCGGGTCCGGCTCAGAGGTTCGCCGCGTGGTCCGGGACGTAGTTCTGAAGGTCGCGCGGCGGTCGCTGATAGCCCGTCGACTCCGGCCGTTCGGGCAGGTCCAGCACGGGCGGGAGGACGTCCTGGTACGGCACCGAGTCCAGCAGATGGGCGATCATGTTCACCCGCGCCCGGCGCTTGTCGTCGCTCTCGACGACGTACCAGGGCGCCTCGGCGATGTCGGTGTGGACCATCATCTCGTCCTTGGCCCGGGAGTACACCTCCCAGCGGGTGATCGACTCCAGGTCCATGGGGGAGAGCTTCCAGCGGCGCAGGGGGTCCTCCAGACGGCGCCGGAACCGGTCCTGCTGCTCCTCGTCGCTCACCGAGAACCAGTACTTGCGCAGCAGGATCCCGTCCTCCACCAGCATCCGCTCGAAGAGCGGGCACTGACGCAGGAAGCGCTGGTACTCCTCCTGCGTGCAGAAGCCCATGACGTGCTCGACACCGGCCCGGTTGTACCAGCTGCGGTCGAACAGCACGATCTCCCCGGCGGCGGGCAGATGCTGGATGTACCGCTGGAAGTACCACTGGGTGCGCTCACGTTCGGTCGGCGTCGGCAACGCCGTGATCCGTGCGATCCGCGGGTTGAGATGTTCGGTGACCCGTTTGATGGTGCCGCCCTTGCCCGCCGCGTCCCGCCCTTCGAAGATCACGACCAGCCGGGCGCCCTCCGTCCGCACCCACTCCTGAAGTTTCGCCAACTCCGTCTGTAGGCGCAGCAGTTCCTTCTCATACGTCTTGCGCGGCAGCTTCTCCGCCTTGTCGCCGGCCATGCGGCCTCCCACAGCCGAACTCGAACACCAGAACAGCACCGTACTGACCGCCGACGAGCCGCGCACCCCGTACGCCGGTACCTTCGGGCTGGTCGGTGATCTGCCGGAGACGGCCGCCACCGGCTGTGGGCTACGGGTTCCGCACGCTGGCCTCCTCGCGGCCCGGGAGTGTCACCTGCCTGGCCTGCCGTGAGCACGCCCGCGCGGAGCACCTCCGCCTTGCCGGGGAGATCGAACGGCTGGGCGGCATGCCGGGCGCCGTCATCACCGGGGCCCGGGCGAGGCAGGTCGCGCAACACCACCGCGACCTCGCCCGGAGGTTCAGCTGCGGCCGGGGGAGCGGCCCCGACGGCGTGTGAGGCGCATGGGTGAATGCCGGGGGCCGCAGGACTGGCGCCCGCGCCGCCCGGGTACCCAGCGGCCCATGGCGGTGCACAGCAGGACCGACCCGGCGCGTGAGACCCCGTCCCGGCCGCGCGGGCGCATCGGCCGGGCGTTGCTGCGGTGGGCGACGACGACCGACCACAAGGTGATCGGCAACCTCTATCTGACGACCAGCTTCGGCTTCTTCCTCCTCGGCGGCGTTCTCGCGCTGCTGATGCGGGCCGAACTCGCGCGCCCCGGGCTCCAGTTGTTCAGCAACGACCAGTACAACCAGCTGTTCACCGTGCACGGCACGATCATGATGCTGCTGTTCGCGACCCCGCTGTTCGCCGGGTTCGCCAACGCGATCATGCCGCTTCAGATCGGCTCCCCGGACGTGGCGTTCCCACGGCTGAACGCCCTGTCGTACTGGCTCTACCTCTTCGGCGGCCTGATGGTGGTCGGCGGCTTCCTCGTGCCCGGGGGAGCGGCGAGCTTCGGCTGGTTCGCCTACGCCCCGCTCAACAGCGCGGTCCGCAGCCCCGGCTCCGGCGGTGACCTGTGGACCATGGGCCTGGTGGTGACCGGCGTGTCCACCACGCTCGGCGCGGTCAACTTCATCACCACCATCCTGTGCCTGCGCGCCCCCGGCATGACGATGTTCCGGATGCCGATCTTCACCTGGAACGTGCTGTTCACGTCGATCCTGATCCTGCCCGCGTTCCCCGTGCTCACCGCCGCCCTGTTCGCCCTGGAGGCGGACCGCAGGTTCGGGGCGCACATCTACGACGCGGCGAGCGGCGGGGCACTGCTGTGGCAGCACCTGTTCTGGTTCTTCGGCCACCCCGAGGTCTACATCGTCGCGCTGCCGTTCTTCGGCATCATCTCCGAGATCATCCCCGTCTTCAGCCGCAAACCGGTCTTCGGCTACGTCAGCCTCATCGGCGCCACCATCGCCATCACCATGTTGTCCGCAGTGGTGTGGGCCCACCACATGTTCGCGACCGGTGCCGTGTTGCTGCCGTTCTTCTCCCTGATGTCGTTCCTCATCGCGGTGCCGACCGGGGTGAAGTTCTTCAACTGGATCGGCACGATGATCAAGGGCTCCCTGTCGTTCGAGACCCCCATGCTGTGGGCGTGCGGCTTCCTGGTGACGTTCCTGCTGGGCGGCATGAGCGGCGTCCTCATCGCCTCCCCGCCGCTGGACTTCCACCTCACCGACTCGTACTTCATCGTCGCCCATCTGCACTACGTGCTGTTCGGTACGGTCGTCTTCGCGATGTTCGGCGGCTTCTACTTCTGGTGGCCGAAGCTCACCGGCAGGATGCTCGACGAACGCCTCGGCCGGATCCACTTCTGGACCCTCTTCGTCGGCTTCCAGACGACCTTCCTGGTCCAGCACTGGCTCGGCGAACAGGGCATGCCCCGCCGCTACGCCGACTACCTCGCCACGGACGGCTTCACACTGCTGAACACCATCAGCTCCATCGGCGCGTTCCTGCTCGGCCTGTCCACCCTGCCGTTCCTCTACAACGTCTGGCGCACCACCCACCACGGCACGCCGGCCACCCGCAACGACCCCTGGGGATACGGCCGCTCCCTCGAATGGGCCACCACCTGCCCGCCCCCGCGCCACAACTTCACGGCGCTGCCCCGGATCCGCTCCGAGTCCCCGGCGTTCGACCTGCACCATCCCGACCTCGCCCGCCTCGACCAAAGGCATGTGCAGTGAAGACCGAGTCCCGTCTGTTCATGGGCGTGGCGGGGTTCTTCCTCGTCACCGCCGTCGGCTACGGCTGGCGGTCCAAGGAGCCGGCCGGCACCGCCGTCCTGGTCGTCGCGTTCCTGATGGCCGCCCTCGTCGCGTTCTTCCTGCACATGCAGTACCGCAGGCGAGGCCCGCGGGCCCAGGACCGCACCGACGCCGAGGTCATCGACACCGCCGGCCCGCTGGCCTTCTTCCCGCCGCACAGCCCCTGGCCGATCACGACCGCCCTGGGCTCCGTCCTGGCCGCGCTCGGCGTGGTCTACGGCCTGTGGCTGTTCCTGCTGGGTCTCGGGGTGCTCGGGCACGGTGTGTTCGGGATGGTCTTCCAGTACGCGGACCGGGACGGTCAGCGCTCCAACCCGTCCGCCGAGGACTCCGGTTCCTCGACGCGATAGCCGTAGCTGCGCAGCACATACCGCTGCTCCTCGTCGAGCGGCTCATGGCTCTCGACATAGCCGCCCGCGATGGTCTGCCGCACCTCGCCGGTCTCCTCACCCTCCGCCAGCCGCCTCTGGTCCGCCTCCCGCAGCGCCACACACACCCGTGTGGTCACCATGAACGCGAGCGGCGGCAGCAGCACGAAGGCGATGCGGAACACCCAGGTCAGCGCGTTCACCGAGATACTGAAGGTGTCGGCGATGACGTCGTTGCCGCCGGCCGCCAGCAGGACGCCGTAACAGCTGAGCGCCGCGACACCGAGCCCGGTCCGCACGGGCCTGTCGCGCGGCCGGTCGCACAGATGGTGCTCCGCCGTGTCCCTGGTCGCCCACCGTTCGGCGAACGGATAGGCATAGAGCACCGCGAACAGGAGCCCCGGCAGGACGACCGCCGGCAGCAGTACGTTCCACATGACCGTGTGTCCGGCCACCGAGGTCTCCCAGGGCGGTACCAGACGCAGCGAGCCCTCCAGGAAGCCGACGTACCAGTCCGGTTGTGAGCCCGTCGAGACGACGTCCGCGCGGTAGGGGCCGTACGCCCAGATCGGGTTGATCTGAGCGACCCCCGACAGCAGCGTCAGCACACCGAAGACCATGAAGGTCAGGCCGCCTGACGACGCTGTGAAGTGCGGAACCATGGGCTTGCCCACCGCGTTGCGGTTGGTGCGCCCCCGGCCCGCCCAGTGGGTGTGCTTCAGGTAGAAGACCAGGATCAGGTGCACGGAGATGAGCGCGAGCAACAGCCCGGGGATCAGCAGGATGTGCAGCGCGTACAGCCGTGGGATCAGCTCCTCGCCCGGGAACTCGCCGCCGAACGCGAAGAAGCTCACATACGTCCCCACCAGCGGGATCGACAGCATGATGCCCTGCGCGATCCTCAGGCCGGTGCCCGACAGCAGGTCGTCCGGCAGCGAGTAGCCGGCGAAGCCCTCCGCCAGCGCCAGCAGGAACAGGGTCACACCGATCAGCCAGTTGACCTCGCGGGGCCGGCGGAACGCGCCGGTGAAGAAGATCCGCAACAAATGCAGCCCGATCGCGGCGAGGAAGACCAGCGCCGCCCAGTGGTGCAGTTGCCGGATCAGCAGACCGCCGCGTACGTCGAAGCTGATGTCCAGCGTCGACTCGTACGCCTCCGACATGCGCACACCGTTCAGCGGACGGTACGAGCCGTGGTAGACGACCTCCGTCATCGACGGGTGGAAGAAGAGGGTCAGCCAGATGCCGGTCAGCAACAGGACGACGAAGCTGTAGAGGGCGATCTCGCCCAGCAGGAACGACCAGTGGTCGGGGAACGCCTTGCGCAGGAGCCCCCCGCTCTCGTACAGCGGAAGCCGCTCGTCGATGTGGTCCGCGGCGCGTTCGGTCGCACGGCGGGCCCGCGCGGCGGCACGGGCCCTGCTCCTCCTCCACAGCACGGATCACGAGTGCCCTCGCGCCCGCGACCGGAAACGGACCGTTACGAACGATCACCCTTCGGCTTCCCCCGCTGATCGGGGGTGCCGTGCGGCGGCGGGCTGAACGGCGGCGACGACGTCGCGGGCGACACCGCCGAGCCCGCGTGGCGGCCGCCGCTCTCGGGCCGCAGGGCGCCCGGGTCACCGGACGTCGGCTCGGCGCCGCCGTGGAGCTGCTCCAGACGGGTGGCGAGCAGTTCGGTCACCGGCAGCCGGTCGGCGTGCGACCGCTCGTACGCCAGCAGATCCTCGACATCCTCGGAGGTCAGCGACCGTACGCGGCTCTCCAGCCCACCGATCGGCAGATGGTCGTAGTCGGGCAGCGGCAGGTTGTCACGGGCGTGGTCGGCCATGGTTCTCACTTCCTCGGTACGACTGGTGCGACGCGCGGGGACGCCTCGGACAGGGCCGACGGCGTCACGTACCGCCGCTGCCGAACGATCCGCTGCCGCCCTCGGTCCAGCGGGGGCGTTCCTGCGACGGGCTGGGCCGGGACGGGATGTTGCCGTGGCCGGGCAGGTCGTGCGCAGTGAGCCGGTTCTCGCTCTTCGATACCTCGGCCGGCTCCCTGTTCTCCCGGACCTCGCGGACCGGGCCCTCGGCGGGCAGCCTGGGCTGCTCGTCGGGGCGCGGCGGACGCGGTTCCCGGCGCCTGACGCGGACGCCCAGGACGAAGGCGCCGATCAGCAGCGCGACGACGACCACACCAACGACGAGCAGCCCGACGGCCAGCGCGCCGTGTGCTGCGGCGATGTCCATCCAAGTGGTGTCCATGGCCCGCGAGTACCCCTGGACCTCTCATGAACACGGGGTTTGGTGGGCCCGCCTCCGGCTACCCGCCCTGTGTGACATCGACAACGTCCCAGCAAGAACTCGTCCAGTTCCTGGAGGACCGTTTCGCCTGTGCGCAGGCCTGCACCGAGTGCGCCCGCGCCTGTGCCCTGCGGGCCAGTTTCGTGGAGCCGGACGGCGCCGAGGAACAGGAACTGGTGCGCCGCAAGGGCATCCTGTGCGCGGAGGTGTGCGACGCGACCTGCCGTGTGCTGTCGGAGCAGGGCCCCATGGACGAGAACGCCGAGAGCGCGCTCCGTATGCAGCTGGAGTGGACCTGCACGGTCTGCCTGGAGTGCGCCCACGTCTTCGACAAGCACCCGGGCGCCGAAGAGGCGGCGCAGGCCTGCCGCGACTGCGCACGGGCCTGCACGGACTTCATGGCCACGCTCGACTGAGAGCGCGCACCAGATCGCGTGAGCGCTCGTATCGGGTCGCGGCGGTACCGGCCCGCTCCTCGCCATTCCCAATTTCTGGAACACGTTCTACGGTGTGCGCCGTCAGGACCGGCCTTGGGGAGCCTGGAGGCGCCGTGCATCTCGAATACACGCCCGAGCAGCAACGGCTGCGCAGCGAACTGTGCGACTACTTCGCCGAGTTGGTGCCGGACCTCGCCGGCACCCGGTTCACCGACCCGGCCGCCCAGAAGCGCTACTACCGAACCGTCATCCGGCGGCTCGGCGCGGACGGCTGGCTCGGCGTGGGCTGGCCCGAGGAGTACGGCGGCCGGGGCCTGACCGCGATCGAGCAGTTCATCTTCTTCGACGAGGCCGCCCAGGCGGGCGTACCGCTGCCCCTGATGGCGCTCAACACCGTCGGTCCGACGATCATGCAGTACGGCACGGACGAGCAGAAGGCCCACTTCCTGCCGAAGATCCTCTCCGGCGAGATCGACTTCGCGATCGGCTACAGCGAGCCCGACGCCGGCACGGACCTGGCCTCGCTCAGGACGCGCGCGGTGCGGGACGGCGACGAGTACGTCGTCAACGGGCAGAAGATCTGGACGACCAACGGCGACACGGCCGACTGGGTCTGGCTGGCCACCCGCACCGACCCCGAGGCCCCGCCGCACAAGGGCATCACCATGCTCCTCGTCCCGACCACCGACCCCGGCTACTCCTGCACCCTCATCAACACCCTCGCCTCGCACGACACCACGGCCAGCTACTACGAGAACGTCCGCGTCCCCGTTTCCCGCCGAGTCGGCGCCGAGAACCAGGGCTGGCGCCTGATCACCAACCAGCTCAACCACGAGCGCGTCACCCTCGCCGCGCACGGCACGATGGCCATCCGTGCCCTGCACGACGTCCAGCGCTGGGCCATGGAGACCAAGCTCGCCGACGGCCGCCGGGTCATCGACCTCCCCTGGGTACGCCGCCGCCTGGCCCAGACCCACACCAAGCTCGACGCCCTCAAGCTCCTGAACTGGAAGATGGTGAGCGCCGTGCAGGAGGGCACGCTCACCCCGCAGGACGCCTCCGCCGTGAAGGTCTACGGCTCCGAGGCGCGCCGCGACGCATACGCCTGGCTGATGGAGATCGTCGCCGCACCAGGGGCGCTGAAGGAGGGCTCGGCGGGCGCGGTGCTGCACGGCGAGCTGGAGCGCGGCTACCGCTCGGCCGTCATCTTCACCTTCGGCGGCGGCAACAACGAGATCCAGCGGGAGATCATCTCGTGGATCGGTCTGGGGATGCCGAGGGTGCGGCGATAGCCTGCGTTGCGACGAGGATTCTTAGTCGGCACAGAAGAGGGGTAGCCGGCACCAGGATGCAGGTGGCTCCGGCCCCGTTCGATCGGTCCCGGAGGCACGGGATTCCGAGGTTCATGCCGCTGTCGGTGGTGACCGGTGGTTGCTGCCGGGCGAGGCTCATCTGCGCGCCGGTTTCCGCTCGTGCCGTGGCTGCGAGGGTTGCGTAGGGGCGGCCCGCAACAGTTGTGGCCTCGAACTGCACCATGCCTGGCTGGGCGTCAGGGGCGGGGCAGGTCGAAGAGGACCGGCAGGTCGGCGATGTCGGTGATCCGCTTGTAGTCGAGCCAGTGTTCGTCGTGCTCGAAGCCGCGGTCGACCTAGACCTTGTCCTTGACGCCCATGATGGCGGCGGAGCGATGGTCGTACATCGGGCTTGCGGAGACGTGCACGAGCTCGTCGGGTGTCACGCCGAGCTTGTCGGACAGGCTGACGCAACTTGACGAATGCCTCTTGCTGAGGGTCAGCGCAGCCGGCCCTTGGCCTTGTAGTACGCCCCGGCGAAGGGCAGGAACCAGGCGGTGCCGTTGTAGAACGGCACCGGAACCTTGGGGAAGCCGAAGCCGCGCACGGGGTTGGCCTCCGGGTGGCCGTCCATGACCTCGGCCATGGCGCGCCATGTAGGTGGCTATCTGGACGCCGTGGCCGCAGTAACCCATGGAGTAGGCCCCGGAGTCCTAGCTCAGACACCAGGGAGCAAGTAACCCGCTCGTATCTTTCAAGGCTTCGCGGCGGCTGTCTTCTTCGGCTGACGGGGCACGGTCTTCTCTCGGTCGAGGTGCCCGTACACCGTCGACCGGGGCACGCCGAACATATCGGCGATCTGCTGGACGGTCTTTTCCCGCTCGTCGTAGAGCCGTTGGGCGAGCGCGGCTTGGTCCTCGGTGAGCTTCGGCCGGCGTCCGCCGACCCGCCCGCGGGCGCGCGCGGAGGCGAGCCCGTCGTTCGTGTTCGCCACGATCAGTTCGCGCTGGAGTTCGGCGAGCACGGACAACATCCCGAACATCGCGCGGCCCTCCATGGTGGCGGTGTCGATGCCCTGTTCGATGACGTGCAGCCCGATGCTGCGCTCGCGCAGCTCCGTGCCGAGGGTCACCCGGTGGAGCACGGAGCGGGAGAGCCGGTCAAGCCGGGTGACCTTCAGAGTGTCGCCCTCGCGCAGCAGCTGCATGACGAGGTCGAGCTTCGGGCGCGACGCCTTCGCACCGCTGGCGACGTCGACATGGATGTTGCCGCGGCCCACGCCGTGGCGGAGAAGTGCGTCAATCTGATGATCGGGGTTCTGGTCGGCCGTCGAGGTGCGGCAGTAGCCGATGAGCATTGTCGGAAACTGCCCGAAGGACCGTTCTTCGACGTTGATTTCCGGCGCGAGTTGCCGACACTGCCCACCTGCGGGTTCGTGATCACGGGAGTGAGTGTCGGCGACGTTCGTTTGCCGACACTTCTCAGCCCGCCCGGGAGTTCTCACGTCGGGTGCCGCTGCTTCATGTCGGCCGGTCAGCTGGTGCTCGGCGTGGGTCCGGCCAGGCCGTGCAGTAGCAGGGCG
>NZ_JAGMUL010000148.1 GCF_019049285.1 Streptomyces sp. AC550_RSS872 | reverse complement strand
AGCGTCCCCGCTCCATGATCGGCACCGACGCCCGAGTCCGCCAACTCAACCTCTGCCGCCACTGCTTCGACCTCGTCGCCGCCGGCGCCTGGACGATCGAGGCAGGCGAATGGCCGGCGCGTTCTCTCCGAGTTCCTTCGCGACGGTGGTACTCGCCGACAGGTCGATGTCGGCGAGTACCACTGCCGCGTCGAGCTCCCGCCTTGCAAAAGGCCTGAGCCCCCGCCCGGTACCCCCTGCTATCGGCACTGGCCCGCGTGCCGCCTTTGGCCGATGGGCCCGGCGTCGCATGCGCGTGTGCTTGGCGCGGTCAGTCTGTGGTGAAGCTGGACAGCATCGCGGCGGGGTAGCGGCTGCCTGCCGAGCCGTGGGGAAGGATCTCAGTGATGCGGGCCAGATCAGCGGCGGAGAGCTGGACGTCGGTGGCGCCGGCGTTCTCCTCGAGGCGCTTGGTGCTGCGGGTGCCGGGAATGGGCGCGATGTCCTCGCCCTGGGCGAGCAGCCAGGCCAGCGC
>NZ_JAGMUL010000147.1 GCF_019049285.1 Streptomyces sp. AC550_RSS872 | reverse complement strand
ACTGATGGGTGTGCGGCCAGGACGGTTTCGATTTCGCCGGGTTCGATGCGGTGGCCGCGGAGTTTGACCTGGTGGTCGGTGCGTCCGGCGTATTCGAGGTGGCCGTCGGTGTGCCAGCGGGCGAGGTCGCCGGTGCGGTACATACGGGTGCCCGGGGCGCCGTGCGGGTCGGCGATGAAGCGTTCGGCGGTCAGGCCGGGGCGCTGGTGG
>NZ_JAGMUL010000016.1 GCF_019049285.1 Streptomyces sp. AC550_RSS872 | reverse complement strand
CGGAGGTGCGTACATCGTCATGGACAGCCAGTCCATCGGTGCCGACCTCACCTTCGCCTGGCCGACGAACGAGATCGCCGTGATGGGAGCGGAGGGTGCGGCCAACGTCATCTTCCGCAGGCAGATCGCCGAGGCCGAGGACCCCGAGGCCATGCGGGCCCGCATGGTCAAGGAGTACAAGTCCGAGCTCATGCACCCCTACTACGCGGCCGAGCGCGGCCTGGTGGACGACGTGATCGACCCCGCCGAGACCCGCGAGGTGCTCGCCAGGTCCTTGGCGATGCTCCAGACCAAGCACGCCGACCTGCC
>NZ_JAGMUL010000146.1 GCF_019049285.1 Streptomyces sp. AC550_RSS872 | reverse complement strand
CTCGAATACGCCGGACGCACCGACCACCAGGTCAAACTCCGCGGCCACCGCATCGAACCCGGCGAAATCGAAACCGTCCTGGCCGCACACCCATCAGTGACCCAGGCCGCCGTGATCCTGCGCGAGGACACCCCCGGCGACCAGCGCCTCGTCGCCTACACCGTCACCAGCGCCCCGCTCACGGAGTGGGAACTGCACACCTACGCCGCTGGAGAGCTGCCCGGGTACATGGTTCCGGCGGCGTTCCTCACCCTGGAGTCCCTGCCCCTGACCCCCAACGGGAAATTGGACCGCAAGGCCCTGCCCGCACCTGACTACACCATCCACACCAGCGGCGGCCGCGCCCCGCGCACCCCGCGTGAGGAAATCCTCTGCGGCCTCTACGCCGACATCCTTGGCATCCCCCACGTCACCATCGACGACGACTTCTTCCACCTCGGCGGACACTCCCTCCTCGCCACCCGCCTCGTCAGCCGCATCCGCACCACACTCAACACCGAACTCCCCATCCGACAGCTCTTCCAGACCCCCACCATCGCCGCCCTCACCACCGCCCTGGAC
>NZ_JAGMUL010000145.1:1939-94027 GCF_019049285.1 Streptomyces sp. AC550_RSS872 | reverse complement strand
CGGCGTTCGGCGGTGCGGAAGGTGCCGTGGGGCTGCTGCGGGGTGCCCTCGGAGCGGGGGAAGAACTCGTACCAGGAGCCGTACAGCGCCCGCTCGCGCTCCACCAGCAGCGGCAGCGGGTCCGAAGCCGTCACCAGGTCCCGCAGCGGATACCGGCCCAGCACCGCGTCGACCTCGGGCGTCAGCGCGGCGGCCAACCGCCAGGCGGCCGGGCGGTTCTCGTCCCGCAGAGCCTCGACGGCCGCGAGGACCACGGACCGCCCCTCGCTCTCGGGCACGTCGGCGGCCGCCCGCTCGTACAGCCGCGCGCCCTCCTCCAGTACCAGTTCCGTGTCCATCCCGGCCGGGATCTTGATCTGGGCGTGGTGCCGCCAGGTGGTGACCGGGTCGCCCCAGGCCTCGACCCGGTAGGCCCAAAGGCCGGGCTCTCCGGCGGTGACGGTGGCGCCCCAGCGGTCGGTGCCGGGGGCCAGTTCCCGCATCGGTGTCCAGGGGCCGGGCCGGCCGTCGGGGTCGGTCAGGACGACGTTGGCGGCCACGGCGTCGTGTCCCTCGCGGAACACGGTCGCCGAGATCTCGAAGTTCTCGCCGGTCACCGCCTTCGCGGGCCTGCGTCCGTGCTGGACGACCGGGCGGACGTCGAGGACGGGTATGCGTCCGACACCGCCGGCCGTGTCGCTCGCGGAGGGTCGCTCCGGGGTCGGCGGTCCGGGGTCGGCGGTGACGGCGCGGGGGGTTGTGCTGACCGGTGGTGCCGCGGTGCGCGATGTCGGGGGTGAGGACGACTGGTGGTGCATGGCGGGCATGACCGCTCCTGTCCGCGTCAACTTGGGTGGGCGGATGGCTGTGGGGAGGTGGGTCCTGCGGGGTGGTGCGTGGTGTTTCCGTCGTGCGCCCGGGGGCGTACGGGTGGGGTGTACCGGAGGAGCCTTCCCACCCTATTCGGGTACGCAATCCGGCACTTTGTTAACTACTCACGCGTATGTCTACACACAAGACCGGCCCCGTTCCTCAGGAACGGGGCCGGTGCCTGCACTTGGCCGACAACAGGCGCTACGAGCCCGGTACTTGCAGGAGTTTGTTCGGTGAGCCGAGCCCCCGGCCGGAGACCTTGCCGGACGCCGCCTGCGCCACCAACGCCTTGGACACCTGTGCGGGCCCGGCCTTGGGATGGCCGGCCAGATAGAGCGCGGCCACGCCCGCCGCGTGCGGCGACGCCATCGACGTACCGGAGAAGGTAGCCCTGCCGGTGTTGCTCGCGTACGACGCGGAGGTGATCGCGACGCCGGGGGCGAAGACGTCCAGAACCGAGCCGAAGTTGGAGAAGCCCGCCCGTGCGTCCTTCTTGTCGGTGGCGCCCACGGTGATGGCCTCCTTCACCGCCGCGGGGGAGTACAGGCCGGCCGGCAGCCCGTCGTTGCCCGCCGCGACCGTGTAGGTGACGCCGGACGCGATGGAGTTGCGTACGGCGGCGTCCAGCTGCGCGTTGCGGTAGCCGCCGAGGCTGACGTTGGCGACCGCCGGCTTCTTCGCGTGCCTGGTCACCCAGTCGATGCCGGCGATGACCTGGGCGGTGGTGCCGCCACCGGCGTTGTCGAGGACGCGTACGGCGACGACCTTCGCGTTCTTGGCGACGCCGTACTGCTTGCCCGCGACGGTGCCGGCGACATGGGTGCCGTGACCGTTGCCGTCGCTCGCGGTCCTGTCGCCCCCGACGAAGTCCCAGCCGTAGCTGGCCCGGCCGCCGAAGTCCTTGTGCGAGATGCGGATGCCGGTGTCGATCACGTACACCGTCACTCCGGCGCCCGCGGACTCCGGCCAGGTGTAGCTCTTGTCCAGCGGCAGGTTCGGCTGGTCGATGCGGTCCAGGCCCCAGGACGGCGGGTTCTTCTGGTTGTGGTCCAGGGTCACCCGGGTGTCCTGGACGACCGAGGCGACCCGGGAGTCCGCCGCCAGCCGCTTGGCCTGTCTCTCGTCGGCCCGGACGGCGTAGCCGTTGAGGACCGTGCCGTAGGTGTGGCTGATTTTCGCGCCGTACTTGTCGGCGAGGCTCTTTCCGGCCGCCGACGGAGCCTTCGTTCCCCCCTTGAGCGTCACCAGGTAACTGCCGCTGACGGAGCCGGGTTCCCCGGCGCCGAGTATCTGCCCCTCGGGTGCGGCGTGCGCGGGCATGGTGGTGGCCGACAGCGCGGCGACACAGGTCACCGCGGTCAGACCCCCTGCCCAGCGCAGACGCCGTATGCGCGTCCGTGCCATGGTGTGAGTTCCCCTCCTCAAGTCGGCGCACGGCAGCCCTGGAGCACGGGGTGCACCCCGCCTGGACCGGTACGCCACCAGTCACCCTCTCGTGAGGTGAGAAGTCGCCACAAGCACGCCTACGGGGGCGGAATCGGCCATATCGGCCATGGGGGATGTGTAAAGGTTGCGGTCACTTTCGGACGAACGTGGACGGAATTGGCCCCTCCAGCGGTTGAGGACGAGGCTGTTCAGGCCGAAGCGGGGGTCTGGGGCGCAGCCGCCAGCGAGGGTGACACAAAGGCCGGTAACGTCATGGGCTACGGCGACGCACACTGTCGTGCGTCATCCAGCGAAGCGCCGAGGTGGAACCGTGAAGGCGATCCGTCGATTCACCGTCCGTCCAGTCCTCCCCGCACCCCTCCGGCCTCTGAGCGATCTCGCACGCAACCTGCGCTGGTCCTGGCATACGGAGACCCGCGATCTCTTCCAGTCCGTCGACCCCGAGGGCTGGGCCGCCTCGGGCAACGACCCCGTCCGGCTGCTGGGCAGCGTGTCGCCCGGGCGGCTCGCGGAGCTGGCGGAGGACCGCGGCTTCCTGCGCCGGCTCACCGCCGTGGCCGGCGACCTCGACGACTACGTCACCGGCGACCGCTGGTACCAGGACCGGTCCGCCGAACTCCCCGCCGCGGTCGCCTACTTCTCGCCCGAGTTCGGCATCACGGCCGCCCTGCCCCAGTACTCCGGGGGCCTCGGCATCCTCGCCGGCGACCACCTCAAGGCGGCCAGCGACCTGGGCGTACCGCTCGTCGGGGTCGGGCTGCTGTACCGGCACGGCTACTTCCGCCAGACCCTGTCCCGCGACGGCTGGCAGCAGGAGCACTACCCGGTCCTGGACCCCAACGAGCTGCCGCTCGCCCTGCTCGAGGAACCCGACGGCACTCCCGCCCAGGTCTCCCTCGCCCTGCCCGGCGGCAGGTCCCTGCACGCCCGTGTCTGGCTGGCCCAGGTCGGCCGCGTCCCGCTGCTGATGCTCGACTCGGACGTCGAGGAGAACGACCTCGGTGAACGCGGGGTGACCGACCGGCTCTACGGCGGCGGCAGCGAGCACCGGCTGCTCCAGGAGATGCTGCTGGGCATAGGGGGTGTGCGGGCGGTCCGGACGTACTGCCGGCTGACCGGCCACCCCGAACCCGAGGTCTTCCACACCAACGAGGGCCACGCCGGCTTCCTCGGCCTGGAGCGGATCGCCGAGCTGTGCGCCGAGGGGCTGGACTTCGACTCGGCGCTGGAGGCCGTCCGCGCCGGCACCGTCTTCACCACCCACACGCCCGTCCCGGCCGGCATCGACCGCTTCGACCGCGAGCTGGTCGCCCATCACTTCGGGCCCGCCGCCGAACTCCCGGTCATCGAGGTGGGCCGCATCCTCCAGCTCGGCATGGAGACCTACCCCGGCGGCGAACCGAACCTCTTCAACATGGCCGTGATGGGCCTGCGCCTCGGCCAGCGGGCGAACGGGGTCTCCCTCCTCCACGGCAACGTCAGCCGCGAGATGTTCTCCGGACTCTGGCCGGGATTCGACCCCGACGAGGTCCCCATCACCTCGGTCACCAACGGCGTCCACGCCCCGACCTGGGTCGCGCCCGAGGTCTTCCGCCTCGGCGCCCGGCAGATCGGTGTCCAGCGCACCGAGGACGCGATGACCGTCGGCGGCTCGGACCGCTGGGACGCCGTCGCGGAGATCCCCGACCAGGACATCTGGGAGCTGCGCCGGAACCTGCGCGAGCAACTGGTGGTGGAGGTACGGCAGCGTCTGCGCACCTCCTGGCGGCAACGCGGCGCCGGGACGGCCGAGTTGGGGTGGATCGACGGGGTCCTGGACCCCGACGTCCTGACGATCGGGTTCGCGCGCCGCGTCCCGTCGTACAAGCGGCTGACGCTGATGCTCCGCGACCGCGACCGCCTGATGGACCTGCTCCTGCACCCGGATCGGCCGATCCAGATCGTGGTGGCGGGCAAGGCGCACCCGGCGGACGACGGCGGCAAGCGCCTGGTGCAGGAGCTGGTGAGGTTCGCGGACGACCCGCGCGTGCGGCACCGGATCGTGTTCCTGCCGGACTACGGCATGGCGATGGCGCAGAAGCTGTACCCCGGCTGCGACATCTGGCTGAACAATCCCCTGCGCCCCCTGGAGGCCTGCGGCACCTCCGGCATGAAGGCGGCCCTGAACGGCTGTCTGAACCTGTCGGTGCTGGACGGCTGGTGGGACGAGTGGTTCCAGCCGGACTTCGGCTGGGCGATCCCCACGGCGGACGGCACCGGCACCGACCCCGACCACCGCGACGACATAGAGGCGGCGGCGCTCTACGACCTGCTGGAACAGCGCGTCACCCCCCGCTTCTACGAACGCGGCCAGGACGGACTGCCGGACCGCTGGATCGAGATGGTCCGCCAGACCCTCACCCTGCTCGGCCCGAAGGTCCTGGCGGGCAGGATGGTC
Organism: Streptomyces sp. AC550_RSS872; assembly: GCF_019049285.1. GTDB lineage: Bacteria > Actinomycetota > Actinomycetes > Streptomycetales > Streptomycetaceae > Streptomyces. Next base: position 89,292 of record NZ_JAGMUL010000145.1, on the reverse strand, counting down.
CGCGAGTACGTGGAGCGCCTCTACACGCCGGCCGCGCAGGCCCACCGGACGATGACGCCGGACGCGGCGCGTGAGCTGGCGAGCTGGAAGACGCGGGTGCGCTCGGCCTGGCACGGCGTCACGGTCGACCACGTCGAGACGACGACGGCGACCCCCACCGCGGAACTGGGCTCGACCCTCAGTCTCCGGGTCCGCGTGGGACTGGGCGACCTCGGACCGGACGACGTGGAGGTCCAGGCGGTCTCGGGCCGCGTCGACTCCCAGGACCGCATCGCGGACGCGTCGACGGTCCCGCTGAAGCCGGTCGGCGGCCCGGACGCCGAGGGACGCCGGCTCTACGAGGGCCCCCTGTCCCTGGACCGCACGGGACCGTACGGCTACACGGTCCGCATCCTTCCGGCCCACCGGCTGCTGGCGTCGGGTGCGGAGCTGGGGCTGGTGGCGGTGCCTTCGCAGGACCTGGGGGAGGGGGCGGGGGTACTGCTGCGGTAGCCGGGTCGGCGGGGTCAGTCCTCGGCGGCGTCCTCGCACAGCCTGCGCAGCACCGTGCCGCAGCGTCGTGCGTACGCGTGCTGGAAGCCGCGGGTCGCCGGGCCGCCCGCTCGGGCGTACCACTTGGCGCCGCGGCTGAAGGCCCGCACGGTCAGCCAGACCGTGCCGTCGCCCGTGCGCTCCACCAGGAACGCCTCCTCGCCGCACTCGGGATGGCCGGAAAGCGTGCCGTAGGCCCAGCCGGTGCGGCGGTGCTCCTCCGCCGTCCAGACCACCCGGCACGGGGCCTTGATCAGGCCCGCGAGGGAGACGGTGACGTCGACGTCGGGGGCCGCGCGGTCGGCCGTCGCGTCGATGCCGACGCCCATCGCGCGGTGCATCTCCCAGGTCATCACCGCCTCGGAGGCTCTGCGGAAGACCCCGTCGCCCTCGCCGATGCGGGTGCGCACGTGCAGGGGGTGGAAGCCGGGCGGGCAGAAGCCGTTCTCCCGGGTCGCGCCGACGGCGTCGTACGTGAAGGACATGGGTCCCAAGCGTAAGGCGGCACCCGGGGATGCCTTCGTCCCGGGTGCCGCCCCTTCGATCGGACCTATGTCAGCTGACGTTGACGCCGGACCAGGCCGCCGCCACCGCCTTGTACTCCGTGCTGCCGGTGCCGCCGTACAGGGCGGACGCGGCGTTCAGGGTCGCCGTGCGGGCGGCCTTGTAGTTGGTCGTCGACGTCATGTACTCGGTCAGCGCCTTGTACCAGATGGCGGCGGCCTTGTCGCGGCCGATGCCGGTGACCGTGGAGCCGTTGGACGTCGGGGAGTTGTAGCTCACCCCGTTGATCGTCTTGGCGCCGCTGCCCTCCGAGAGGAGGTAGAAGAAGTGGTTCGCGGGGCCGGACGAGTGGTGGACGTCCATGCCGCCGAGCGACGACGACCAGTTGTCGGCCGACGAGCCGTCCTTGCTGGGCTTGTCCATGTAGCGCAGCGGGGTGCCGTCGCCGTTGATGTCGATCTTCTCGCCGATGAGGTAGTCACCGACGTCGGCGGAGTTCTTGGCGTAGAACTCGACCGCCGTGCCGAAGATGTCGGAGGTGGCCTCGTTCAGGCCGCCGGACTCGCCCGAGTAGACCAGGCCCGCCGTGTTCGATGTGACGCCGTGCGTCATCTCGTGGCCTGCCACGTCCAGCGAGGTGAGCGGCTTGGTGTTGCCTTCGCCGTCGCCGTACGTCATGCAGAAGCAGCTGTCGTCCCAGAACGCGTTGACGTAGGCGTTGCCGTAGTGGACGCGCGAGTACGCGGCCTTGCCGTCGTTCTTGATGCCGCTGCGGCCGAAGGTGCTCTTGTAGTAGTCCCAGGTCGTCTGGGCGCCGTAGGCGGCGTCGACCGCGGCCGTCTGGTCGCTGGAGGAGCTGCCGAACGTGCCGGTGCCCCACGTGTCGTCGGCGTCGGTGAACAGGGTGCCGGTGCCGGAGGTGCGACGGGCCAGGTTGTACGTCTTGTGGCCGCCGCGCGAGGCGTCGTTGAGCTGGTACGTCGAACCCGACAGGGCCGTGCCCAGGGTGACCGTGCCCGAGTAGCCGCTCTTGCCGGTGCCGGTCTCGATGCCCTGGTACTCGTAGAGCTTCTTGCCGGTGGCGGCGTCGGTGATGACGTGCAGCTCGTTCGGGGTGCCGTCCTCCTGGAGGCCGCCGACGACCGTCTCGTAGGCGAGGGTCGGCGTGCCGCTCGCGGCCCAGATCACCTTGCGGGGCGCCTTGTCCGCCTCGGTCTTCGTCGAGCCGGCCGACTTGGCGAGCGAGACCGCCTGGCCCTCCGCCTTGGCCGCGGTGATGGCCGGCTTCAGCGAGGCGACCTTGATGGCGGCCTTCGTCGCCTTGGTGACGCCCTTACTCGCGCCCGACGCCGACTCGTGGACGACCAGGTCGCCGCCGAGGACGGGCAGGCCCGCGTAGGTGCGCTCGTAGCGGGTGTGGACGGTGCCGTCGGCGTCCTTGACGACGTCCTTGACGACCAGCTTCTCCTGGGCGCCGAGGCCTATCGCGTCGGCGGTCTCGGCCGCCTCGGCCTGCTGGTCCTTGATGAGGGCGGTGCGGGCCGCGGGGGCCAGCGCGACCGGGACGGCCGACGGGGCGGCCTTGGCGCCGGCGTCCGCGGGGGCCGCGGCCGAAGTGCCGGTGCTCAGACCGGTGGTGAGCAGGGCTCCGGCCGCCACGGCGGTGGCGATGGCCAGAGTGGTCCGCTTGTGACGCGCGTAGAGGGAGGTCACACGAGCTCCTTTTGTGGGGGAAGTGCTGTGGTGCTTGTGCGGCGGGTGCAAGGAGAGTGACACCTGGGTCGCGTACATGTCAGGAGGGTGCGGTGATGTTGGCCGAAAGTTGACTGTCCGGTAAATGTTTCAGAAATATGAACGGACGCCGTCCCGGTGGGAGTTGAACCCACCGAGACGGCGCCCTGTCAGGGGCAGACCCCGAACGGGCCTACGGGAAGGTGAGCTTCCAGCCGTTGATGTGGCCGGTGTCGACGGCCGCGTTGTCCTGGACCCGCAACTGCCAGACGCCGTTGGCGACTTCGGAGGACGCGTTCACCGTGTAGGTGGTGTTCAGGTTGTCCGCGCTGCCGCCGGTTCCGTACGCCTTCAGCGTGTACGCCGTGCCGTCGGGAGCGACCAGGTCCACCTTGAGGTCACCGATGTAGGTGTGGACGATGTCCACCGCGACCTGGAGGTTGGACGGCGCGTTGCCTGTCCGGCCGGAGACGGTGATCGGCGAGGTGACCGCCGCGCCCCGGTCCGGGATCGCCACGTCGGTGCCGCTCTCGAAGGACGTACCGCCACCGCCGCCGCCCCCGTCGGAGCGCGCGCCCACGTTGACGCCCGCCCAGGCGTCCTGCACCGCCTTGTACTCGGCGCTGGTGGTGCCGTACAGCTCACCGGTCGCCGCGAGGGTGCCGGTGCGGGCCGCCGCGTAGTTGGTCGTGGACGTGAACTTGGTGGTCAGTGCCCGGAACCAGATCTTCTCCGCCTTGCCGCGGCCGATGCCGGTGACCGGAAGGCCGTCCGAGGTGGGCGAGTTGTAGGTGACACCGTTGATGGTCTTGGTGCCGCTGCCCTCGCTCAGCAGATAGAAGAAGTGGTTGGCGGGGCCCGACGAGTAGTGCACGTCGATCGAGCCGATACCCGAGTACCAGGCGTCCTTGGACGAGCCGTCCTGGCTCGGCCGGTCCATGTAGCGCAGCGGGGTGCCGTCGCCGTTGATGTTGATCTCCTCGCCGATGAGGTAGTCACCCACGTCGGAGGAGTTGTTCGCGAAGAACTCGACGGTCGAGCCGAAGATGTCGGAGGTGGCCTCGTTCAGACCGCCGGACTCGCCGGAGTAGTTCAGGCCCGCGGTGTTGGAGGTGAGCCCGTGGGTCATCTCGTGCGCGGCCACGTCGATCGAGGTCAGCGGGTTGGCGTTGCCCGAGCCGTCGCCGTACGTCATGCAGAAGCAGCTGTCGGACCAGAACGCGTTGACGTAGTTGTTGCCGTAGTGGACCCGGGAGTACGCGCCGACGCCGTCGCCGCGGATACCCGAACGCCCGTGCACGTTCTTGTAGTAGTCCCAGGTCAGCGCGGCACCGTAGTGCGCGTCGGCGCCCGCGGACTCCAGGTTGGACGGGCTGCCGTTGCCCCAGATGTCGTCGGCTCCGGAGAAGAGGGTGCCGGTGCCGGAGGTGCCGCGGCCCAGGTTGTACGTCTTGTGGTTGCCGCGCGCGCCGTCGGTGAGGTTGTACGTCGAACCGGACTGCGTGGTCGTGAGGTCGACCGTGCCGCTGTACACCGTGTTGCCGGTGCCGGTCTCGATGGCCTCCCACTCGTACAGCTTCTCGCCGGTGGTGGCGTCGGTGATGACGTGCAGTTCCTGCGGGGTGCCGTCGTGCTGGAAGCCGCCGACGACCGTCTCGTACGCGACGGCCGGTGTGCCGCTCGCGGCCCAGATCACCTTGCGCGGGGCCCGGTTGACGTCCGGGCTCTTGGCGTCCTCCGCCTTCGCCGCGGCCAGTGCCTGCTTCTCCGCCTTGGCGGCGGGGACGGCGGCGGTCGTGGTGGCCGGCTCGACGGCGGCTCGGGTCGCCTTCACGACGTCCTTGGTCGCACCGGCCTTCGTGGTCTCGACGACCAGGTCGCCGCCGAGGACGGGCAGACCGTCGTACGTCCGCTCGTAGCGGGTGTGGACCGTGCCGTTGCCGTCCTTGACGACGTCACGGACGACCAGCTTCTCCTTGGCGCCGAGGCCCAGGTCCTCGGCGGTGTCCGCCTTCGCGGCGTTGGCCTCGCGTATCAGCTCGGCGCGCTGGGCGGGGGACAGCTTGACGGACTCTGCGCCCGGTATGACCCTTCCCGCGGCCGACGGTGCCTTCTCCGGGGCTGCGGTGGCGGCGCCCGACTGGACGGCCGCGGCGATCAGGGCGGAGACGCCGACGAGGGCCACGGCTGCGGCCCTGCGGGGCGCCGTGGGGCGCTGTGCTGCGTGGGGGGTGCGTCTGTGGGAGGAACTGTCTCTCAACACTGACTCCTTCTGCGCGGCCGCGGATCACGCGGCCAGGGGAGACCGGACGGCGGGTGGGCCGTCCGGGCGATACGTGGTGGTACGCAGAACGACGTGCGCGTGCGGGAACGGACGTGCGCGTGCGGGAGTACAGCCGCGGGCACCGCCGTGTGACGGTGCTGTGGGGTTGCTGTGTCGCGGCCGTGGGAACAGTGGCAGGTGACTGCGGTTTCTGTCAGGACCGCGTCAGGAAGTTGGCCGGAAATCGTTCGTTGTCCGGGAGTTCACGTTCGATAAACGGACCGGACAGACGAGACGGGCCAGGCCCACGGGACGGACCGGACGGCTCAGTCGTCGATACGGGCGAGATCCCGCAGCCAGGCGGCCGCGTTGCCGTCCGATGGCGCCCGCCAGTCGCCGCGCGGGGAGAGCGAACCCCCCGCCGAGACCTTCGGCCCGTTCGGCATGGCGGACCGCTTGAACTGTGCGAACGCGAAGAACCGACGGCAGAAGACCTCCAGCCAGCGCCGGATCTCCGCCAGGTCGTAGGCCACCCGCTTGGCCTCCGGGAAGCCGGGCGGCCAGGCACCGGCCTCCGGGTCGTGCCAGGCGTGCCAGGCCAGGAAGGCGATCTTCGACGGCCGGAAGCCGTACCGCAGCACCTGGAAGAGCGTGAAGTCGTGCAGCGCGTACGGGCCGATCTTGGACTCCGTCGACTGCATCTCCTCGCCCGGGACCAGCTCCGGGCTGATCTCGGTGTCGAGGATCGCGGCCAGCGTCTTGCCGGTCTCCTCGTCGAACTGCCCGCTGCCGATGACCCAGCGGATCAGATGCTGGATCAGCGTCTTCGGCACACCGGAGTTGACGTTGTAGTGGCTCATCTGGTCGCCCACGCCGTACGTGGACCAGCCCAGCGCCAGCTCCGACAGGTCGCCGGTGCCGAGGACGATGCCGCCGCGCTGGTTGGCGAGCCGGAACAGGTAGTCGGTGCGCAGACCGGCCTGCACGTTCTCGAAGGTGACGTCGTAGACCGGCTCACCGGACGCGAACGGGTGGCCCATCTCCTTGAGCATCAGCCGTGCCGTCGGCGTGATGTCCAGCTCGGCCGCGGTGACGCCGAGCGAGTTCATCAGCTTGTGGGCGTTGTCCTTGGTGTGGTCGCTGGTGGCGAAGCCCGGCAGGGTGAACGCGAGGATGTCGCTGCGCGGCCGGCCCGCGCGGTCCATCGCCCGGGCGGCGACGATCAGCGCGTGCGTGGAGTCCAGGCCGCCCGACACACCGATGACGACCTTCGGGCCGCCGATCGCGCCCAGCCGCTGCTGGAGGCCCGCGACCTGGATGTTGTACGCCTCGTAGCAGTCCAGGGCGAGCCGGTCGGCGTCGGCGGGCACGAACGGGAAGCGCTCGACCCGGCGTTCGAGGCCGAGGTCGGTCGTCGGCGGGTCGAGGCGGAACGTGACGCGCCGGAAGTCACCGGTGCGGGCCGCGTGGGTACGCCGGTTGTCGTCGAACGTGCCCATCCGGTGCCGCTCCTGCCGCAGCAGGTCCAGATCGACGTCGGCGACCGCGTACTGGTCGTCGAGCGGGAAGCGGTCCGACTCGGCCAGCAGGACGCCGTTCTCGTAGATCATGGTCTGGCCGTCCCACGACAGGTCCGTGGTCGACTCGCCCAGACCGGCCGCCGAGTAGACGTACGCGGCCAGACAGCGCGCGGACGCCGCCCGGCACAGCAGCCGCCGGTCCTCGGCCCGGCCGACCGTGATCGGGCTGCCGGAGAGGTTGGCGAGCACGGTCGCGCCGGCCAGCGCGGCCTCCGCGCTCGGCGGCACCGGCACCCACATGTCCTCGCAGACCTCCGCGTGCAGGACCAGCCCCGGGACGTCCTCCGCCTCGAAGAGCAGGTCCACGCCGAACGGCACCTGCGCGCCGCCGACCCGGATCGTCCCGCCGCGCTCGTCGTCACCCGAGGCGATCTGCCGCTGCTCGTAGAACTCGCGGTAGTTCGGCGGGTACGACTTCGGCGCCACGCCGAGGATCCGGCCGCGGTGCACGATCACGGCGCAGTTGTAGATCCGGTGGCGATGGCGCAGCGGGGCACCGACGACCAGCACGGGCAGCAGCTCCGCCGACCCGGCGACGACCGCGCCGAGCGCCTCCTCGACCTCGTCGAGCACCGCGTCCTGGAGCAGCAGGTCCTCGATCGAGTAGCCGGTCAGTCCCAGCTCGGGGAAGACGGCGACGGCCACGCCCTCCTGTGCGCACGCGCGCGCCTGCCGCAGCACCGCCTCCGCGTTGGCCCGCGGGTCGGCGATGACGGTGTGGCCCGTGCACGCGGCGACCCGCGCGAAGCCGTGCTGGTAGATCGACCAGAAGTTCAATGGACTGCGGCTTTCTGCTGTGGCTTCTGCTGTGGCGTTCTTCGGCGTGTCAGCGATCTCCTACGCCTTCGAGCATAGATCCCCTGCTCAGGCGGGCCGCTCCCCGTGCCAGGACCGCCACAGCGCCGCGTACGCCCCGCCCGCCGCGACCAGCTCGTCATGGCTGCCGAGCTCGGTGAGCAGACCGTTCTCCATCACTGCCACCCGGTCGGCGTCGTGCGCGGTGTGCAGCCGGTGCGCGATGGCGATGACCGTACGGCCCTCCAGGACGGCCGCCAGGGCGCGCTCGGTGTGCCGGGCGGTCGTCGGGTCGAGCAGCGCCGTCGCCTCGTCGAGGATCAGGGTGTGCGGGTCGGCCAGCACCACGCGGGCCAGGGCGAGCTGCTGGGCCTGCGAGCCGTCCGTGCCGTGGCCCCCGTCGCCCAGCGCCGTGTCGAGGCCGTCGGGCAGCCGCCGTACCCAGCCGTCGGCGCCGACCGCCGTGAGCGCGGCCCACACCTGCTCGTCCGTGGCGGACGGCTCGGCGATCCGCAGGTTGTCGCGCACCGTGCCGAGGAAGACGTGGTGCTCCTGCGTCACCAGGACGACCTGGCGGCGCAGCTGCTCCGGGCCGAGCGCGACGACCGGGACGCCGCCGACCGTGACGGAGCCGGCGGTGGGCGCGTCCACGCCCGCCAGCAGTCTGCTCAGGGTGGTCTTGCCGGCGCCGGACGGGCCGACCACGGCGAGGCGTTCGCCCGGGCGGACAGTCAGGTCGACGCCGCCGAGGACCTCGCCGCCGCGGTCGTAGGCGTAGCGCACGCCGGTCACTTCGATCAGGTCGTTCGCCGGGACGGGAGAGCCGGCGTCCGTGGCTCTCGGAGCGCTCGCCAGGCCCTCCACGCGGGCGAAGGAGGCACCGCTGCTCTGGAGTTGCTCGACGCGCATCAGGATCTCGTCCAGCGGACCCACCATCTGCTGGAGATACAGCGCCGCCGCGACCACCGTGCCCAGGCTGATGGTGCCCCGCGCGTGCAGGGCCCCGCCGACGAGCAGAACCGTCGCCACGGGGACGAGATAGGCGATCTCGACCGACGGGAAGAACACCGAGCGCAGGAAGAGAGTGTGCAGCCGGGTCCGGCGGGACGTCTCCAGCGCCTCCCGGCTCGCCGCCACCCGCCGCCGCTCCAGCCGCAGCGCCTCCACGGTGCGGGCGCCGGACGCGGTCGCCGCGAGGATCTCCGCGACGTCCGAGGTGGCCGCGCCCTCGGCGAGGTAGCCGGTGCGGGCACGGCGCAGATACCAGCGCAGCACCGGCCACAGACCGGCCAGGCCGAGCAGACCGCAGGCGCCGAGCAGGGGGTCCAGCACGAAGACCGCGCCCAGCAGGAACAGGACCTGTACGGAGTTGATGAGCAGCTCCGGCCCGGCGTCGCGCAGGGTGGTGCCGACGGCCGCCACGTCGGCGGTGCCGCGTGCGGTCAGGTCCCCGGTGCCGGCCCGCTCCACTACCGACGCGGGCAGCGAGAGGGTGCGGCTCACGAACTGCTCGCGGACGCGGGCGAGGGTGCGTTCGCCGAAGCGGTGGCCTACGTAGCGGGCCCAGCGGGCCAGCAACAGCTGGGCTGTTGCCGCTGTCAGGATGGCCAGGGCGAGCTTGTCGACGGACGTCACGTCCGCGCCGCGTTTGACTTCGTCGATGATGCGCCCCACCAGGTAGGGGCCGGCGAGGCCGGTGAGGGCTGCGAGGGCGTTGAGGGCGAGTACGGCTGTGAAGGCTTTGGCGTCGGCTCGGATGAGGTGGGTGGTGGCTCGGCGGACCTCTCGGGGCTCGGCGACTGGGAGGGCTGTTCGGCTACTGGGTGGGGACTTGAGGTGTTTTGCCGGGTGCGGGAGCGATGTGGTTGATCGCGCAGTTCCCCGCGCCCCTTTGGGGCGTCGCTGCTCCGTCACCTCAAGATCTCCTCGGCGTCTTCGTCCCTGGCCACCAGGGCTCGGTAGCCCGGCTCGGCGTCCAGCAACTCCCGGTGGGTGCCCGTCGCCGCCACCTTGCCGTTGACCAGGAAGTGAACCGTGTCCGCGCGGTCCAGGACCAGCGGGGACGTGGTGGTGACGAGCGTTGTGCGGCCGGTGCGTTCGGTGTGCAGGCGGTCGGCCACGCGGGCCTCTGTGTGGGCGTCCAGCGCCGAGGTGGGTTCGATCGCGAGGAGGATCTCCGGGTCGGCAAGGAGGGCGCGGACCAGGCGGACGCGTTGGCGTTGGCCGCCGGAGAGGTTGCGGGCCTGGGCGTCGATCGGAGTGTCGAGGCCGTCGGACAGGCCCCGGACGATGTCCTCGGCGACCGCGGTGCGCACGGCCTGCGCGATCGTCGCCTCGTCACGGTCCGTGGGGCCGGCGACCAGTTGGCGCAGTGTGTCCGCGAACAGGTCGGCCTCGTGGTCGGCGACCAGGATGCGCTGCCTGAGCTGCGGCAGGGCGATCTCGGACAGGGGCACTTCGCCCCAGGTCGCCGAGGACGGGACGTAGCGGCCCAGGCGGTCGACGACGGCCGCGGCGTCGGCGGGCAGCGCCCCGGCCAGCACGGTCAGGCGGCCCGGCAGCACCCGTACCCCGGACTCGGGGTCGTACAGCACCGCCGGTTCGGCCGGCGCGTCCCGGGTACCGGTGTCCGGCATCGGCTCCAGCCGCAGGAACCGTACGACCCGTCGCGCCGCCACCACGCCACGGCTGACCTGGTAGCCGCACTCGATGAGGAAGGCCACCGGCCCCACCAGCACCGCGACATAGCCGTACACCGACACCAACTCGCCCACGGTGATGTCCCCCCGGGCGGCCAGCCGCGCCGCGAGCCAGGTCACCACGGCCAGGAACAGCGTCGGCAGTCCCACGCCGAGCGCCTGCACCCAGCTGGTCACCGCGCCGACCCGGTACCCCTGCGCCCGCAGCCGCTGCGAGTCACGGTGGAAGGCGTCCGCGACCAGTCCCTTGCCGCCGAGGCCGTTGAGGACGCGCAGCCCGCCCGCGAGGTCGGCGATCCGTGCGGTCAGCACGCCCTGCCGCTCCCGGTACTCCGTCTCCGTTCCCTGGAGCCGCCCCAGCAGCGGTCCGACGAGCACGCCGACCAGCGGCATCCCGAGCAGCACCACGACGGCGATCGGCACCGACACCGACACCAGCAGCCCGGCGATCACCAGATAGGCGACGACCGCCCCGAACCCGGGGCCGACGACGGTCAGGGAGCCGCTGATCGTCTGGACGTCGCCCACGCCGATCGTGACGACCTCCCCGGCCCCGATCCGGCGCGGCAGCGCGGCCCCCAGGCGCACCGCGTGCCCGATCAGCACCTTGACCGTGCGGAAGTTGGCGTCCATCCGCACCCGGGTCATCGTGCGGTGCCGCATGATGCTCAGCCAGGCGTTGAACGCGCCCACCGCGAACAGCGCGCCCGTCCACCCCGCCAGGGCGCCGTGGTCACCGGCCGCCAGCCCGTCGTCGACGGCACGGGACATCAGGTACGGCGTCGCGGCCAGCAGCACCATCCACACACTGGAGATCAGCGCCCCGACGACGGACCGCGTCGCCTGGCGCATGACCAGCCACCACAGATACCGCCCTCCGCCGCGACAGTCGGGCTCGCCCGGATCCTCGTACGCGTCGATCACCTGTGGTCCCCCCGGAACATCACGCCAGACTGTCCCGCCACGCCCGGTGCAGATCCGCGAACCTGCCCGTCCCCGCGACGAGTTCGGCGGGCGTGCCGTCCTCGACGATCTTCCCGTGCTCCATGACCAGTACGCGGTCCGCGATCTCCACCGTGGACAGCCGGTGGGCGATCACGACCGCCGTACGCCCGTGCAGGACCGTCGACATCGCGCGCTGCACGGCCCGCTCACCGGGGATGTCGAGCGAGCTGGTGGCCTCGTCGAGGATCAGTACGGCCGGGTCGGCGAGCAACGCCCGGGCGAAGGCGACGAGTTGGCGCTGACCGGCGGAGATACGGCCGCCCCGCTTGCGTACGTCGGTGTCGTAGCCGTCGGGCAGGGAGCTGATGAAGTCGTGCGCGCCGATGGCCTTCGCGGCCTGCTCGATCTCCTCGCGGGTGGCGTCGGGCCGGCCGATGGCGATGTTCTCGGCGACCGTGCCGGAGAACAGGAACGCCTCCTGCGTCACCATCACCACGCCCCGCCGCAGCTCGGGCACGGCCAGCTCGCGCAGGTCGACGCCGTCGAGGAGGACCCGGCCGTCGGAGGGGTCGTAGAACCGGGCGAGCAGCTTGGCCAGGGTCGACTTGCCCGCGCCGGTGGAGCCGACGACCGCGACCGTCTGCCCGGCCGGCATCGTCAGGTCGAAGCGGGGCAGCACCTCGCCGCCGGTGCGGTAGCCGAACCGGACGCCGTCGAAGACGACCTCGCGGCCGGGGTGTTCCGAGGCGAGTGCCGGGAGCTGCCGGGGCGCGGACGGCTCGGGCACGGACGGGGTCTGGGCCAGCAGCCCGGCGATCTTCTCCAGGGAGGCCGCCGCCGACTGGTAGGAGTTGAGGAACATGCCGAGCCGGTCGATCGGGTCGTACAGCCGCCGCAGATACAGCACGGCCGCCGCCAGCACACCGAGGGCCAGCGTGCCGCCCGCGACCCGGTAGGCGCCCCACAGCACGATCCCCGCTACTGCGGTGTTGGCGACCAGGCGGGAGCCGACGACGTAACGGGCCATCTCCAGCAGCGCGTCGCCGTTCGTGCGCTCGTGCCGGGTGTTCAGGACCCGGAAGTCGGCGTCGTTGGCGGCCTCGCGGCGGAAGGCGCGCACCGGGCGGATGCCGTTCATCGTCTCGACGAACTTCACGATCACGGCCGCGATGGCGGTGGACCGCAGGGTGTACACGCGCGCGGCGCGCCGCCGGTAGAGCCGTACGAGGAGGTACAGCGGCACGAAGGAGGCCACGGCGACCGTGCCGAGGCCGAGGTCGAGCCAGAGCAGCATCGCCGAGATGTAGACGAAGGACAGGATGACGGTGACGAGTTCCTGGAGGCCCTCGTCGAGCAGCTCGCGCAGGGACTCCACGTCCGTGGTGGAACGGGAGATGAGCCGGCCCGAGGTGTAGCGCTCGTGGAAGTCGAGGCTCAGGGCCTGGGCGTGGCGGAAGATTCGGCCGCGCAGGTCGAGCAGCACGTCCTGGTTGACGCGGGCCGAGAGCAGGATGAACGCGTACTGGAGGACGCCGGAGGCCAGCGCGCACAGCAGATAGGCGACGCCGACCGCGATCAGCGGGCCGAGGTCGTCGCGCCGGAACGCCGGTACGGCCGAGTCGATGGCGTACGCCACCAGCAGCGGGCCTGCCTGCACGGCCGCCTGCTGGAGCAGCAGCAGAAGCGTGGTGACGGCGACGCGGGCCTTCATCGGGGCGAGCAGGGAGCGCAGGAGGGCTGCGGTGGCACCCGGGGGAGTGGGCAGGACGTCGCGGTCGAACGGGTCGTTTGGCCCGGCGGGCCCGGGTTCCTCGGCCGACTGTTCCTTGCCCGGTGCGGTGGCGGTGGTCGCCGTCATCGGTCGGCCTCCTCGGTCCCGGCCATGAGATGGGCGTACTCGGCGTTCGTGCGCAGCAGTTCGTGATGGGTGCCGACGGCGGCGATCCGGCCGCCGGAGAGCAGGGCGACGCGGTCCGCGAGCAGCACGGTGGAGGGTCTGTGGGCGACGATGAGGGCGGTGGTCTCCGCAAGCACCTCCCGCAGCGCGGCCTCCACGGCGGCCTCGGTGTGCACGTCCAGGGCGGACAGGGGGTCGTCGAGGACGAGGAACCTGGGCCGGCCGACGACCGCCCGCGCGAGCGCGAGGCGCTGGCGCTGACCGCCGGAGAGACTGAGGCCCTGCTCGCCGACCTGGGTCTCGGTGCCGTGGGGCAGGTCATGCGCGAACGCGGCCTGCGCGACGCCGAGGGCCCGCTCCAGCTCGGGCTCGCCCGCGCCCTCTCCGGCGCCCATGAGAACGTTGTCCGCGACGCTGGCCGAGAAGAGGGTGGGTTCCTCGAAGGCGACGGCGACGAGGTCGCGCAGCGATTTCCTGTCCATCGCGGAGATGTCGTGGCCGTCGAGGGTGATGTGGCCGGACGTCACCTCGTGGAGGCGGGGGATGAGGGCGGTCAGGGTTGTCTTGCCGCTGCCTGTCGGGCCTACGAGGGCCATGGATTCGCCGGGGCGGATGTGGAGGTCGATGTTGTCGAGGGTGGGAGGGGAGTCTTCGGGGGCGTCGGGATAGCGGAAGCGGACGTTGTGGAAGCGGATGCCATCGTTGTCGGGTGCGGGTTGTTCGTGGCTGGTCGCGCCCCGCGGCGGAGCCGCAAATTGACCCAGCCCCGCGCCCCTTTGGGGCGCTTCCGGCTCCGGCGTTTGATCCATGACCTCGAAATAGCGCTCCGTGGCCGTCGCCGCCTCCTGACTCATCGCCAGCAGAAAGCCGATGGAGTCCACCGGCCACCTCAGCGCGAGCGCCGTCGACAGGAACGCCACCAGCGTGCCCGCCGACAGTTCCCCGTCCGCCACCTGCACCGCGCCCAGCACCAGCGCCGCCCCGATGGCCAGCTCCGGCAGCGTCACGATGACGCCCCAGATCGTGGCGAGCAGCCGGGCCTTGTGGAGCTCCGTGCCGCGCAGGGTGCGGGACAGCTCGCGGAACGCCCGGGCCTGAGTGCGGTGCCGGCCGAAGCCCTTGATGATCCGGATGCCGAGCACGCTCTCCTCGACGACCGTCGTCAGATCGCCGACCTGGTCCTGCGCACGGCGCGCCACGGAGGCGTACCGCTTCTCGAAGATCACGCAGGTGACCATCACGGGCACGGCCGGGATGAGGATGACCAGCCCCAGCGTCCAGTCCTGGAGCAGCATGATGACCACGCCGACCAGAATCGTCACACCGTTGACCAGCAGGAACGTCAACGGGAACGCGAGGAACATGCGCAGCAGCATCAGATCGGTCGTGCCCCGCGACAGCAGCTGCCCCGACGCCCACCGGTCGTGGAACGCCACCGGAAGCCGCTGGAGATGGCGGTACAGATCAGCCCGCATCGACGCCTCGACGCCCGCCAGCGGCCGCGCCACCAGCCACCGCCGCAGCCCGAACAGCAACGCCTCCCCGATCCCGAGCAGCAGCAGATACAGCGCGCCGAGCCACACCCCCGCCGGATCCCGGTCGGCGACGGGCCCGTCCACCATCCACTTCAGGACGAGCGGAATGACCAGCGCCAGGCAGGAGGCGACGATCGCCACGGCCGCGGCGGTGAACAACCGCACCCGCACGGGCCGCACATACGGCCACAGCCGCAGCAGCGTCCGCACGGCGGATCGGTCGGAACGGTCGGCTCGGTCAGGCCTGTCCTCGGCGGTTGCACGTGTCGTCACCATCAGTAGCGAGCCTACGGATCGCCACTGACACTGCCCACCGAGTTTTGGCCGGTCCGGATTCGGTCGCTGGTCCTACGACCGGCGTGTTCGAGGGGTCGTACAACGGCGAGGGCGCGGTCGTCGTCCATCCGGTCGTAGGGCGCCATCATCCGATCGGTCGATGCGGCTTCGAGCGCGACGGCCGATGTGACGGCCCCGGCCTCGCCGCGACCCTGATGCCATGTCCGTCATAGAAGTCACCAACCTGAGCAAGTCGTACGGCGGCCGGACCGTCGTGAACGGCGTCTCCTTCACCGTCGACGAGGGCGAGATCTTCGGCATCCTCGGCCCGAACGGCGCCGGAAAGACCACCACCGTCGAGTGCGTCGAGGGCCTGCGTGTCCCCGACGCGGGCCGTGTCCGTGTCACCGGCCTCGACCCCGTCGCCGACCACGCGCGCGCGGCCCGCGTCCTTGGCGCCCAGCTCCAGGAGAGCGAGCTCCAGGACAAGCTCACCGTCCGCGAGGCCCTGGAGCTGTACGCCGCCTTCTACGAGAAGCCCGCCGACTGGCGGCCCCTCGCCGAGCGCCTCGGCCTGACCGCCAAGCTGACCACCCGGTTCGGCAAGCTGTCCGGCGGCCAGAAGCAGCGCCTGTTCATCGCGCTCGCCCTGATCGGCAACCCCAGGATCGTGATCCTGGACGAGCTGACCACCGGCCTCGACCCGCGCGCCCGCCGCGACACCTGGGAGCTCGTCGAGGACGTCCGGGCGAACGGTGTCACCGTCCTGCTCGTCACGCACTTCATGGAGGAGGCACAGCGCCTGTGCGACCGCATCGCGGTGATCGACAAGGGGCGGGTGGCCGCCCTGGACACCCCGGCCGGGCTGATCCGCCGCTCGGCGGGCGGCACCGTCATCAGCTTCACCCCGTCCGCTCCGCTGAACGACCGTGATCTGAACGGGCTGCCCGCGCTCGCCTCCGTGGAGCACAAGGACGGCCGTATCACCCTGTCCGGCACCGACGAGACGGTCAACGCCGTCATCACCCTCCTCGCCCGCAGCCATGTCACCGCCCACCAGCTCCGCGTCAGCGACGCCACCCTCGACGACGCGTTCCTCGACCTGACAAAGGAGACCTCGGCATGAACACCGCCGTCCTGAGGACCGAGATCCGCCTCCTCGGCCGCGAACCGGGCGCCGTCTTCTGGATCCTGCTGTTCCCGAACCTGCTCCTGGTGATCCTCGGCTCCATCCCGGCCTTCCGCGATGCCGAGGCCGGCCTCGGCGGGCTGCGGACCATCGACGTCTACGTCCCCGTGGCCGTGCTGCTCGGCCTGATCGTCGGCGGGCTCCAGGCCATGCCCCAGACCCTCACCGGCTACCGCGAGCGCGGCATCCTGCGCCGGATGTCCACCACCCCGGTACGGCCGTCCACACTGCTGTCCGCGCAGATGCTGGTCCACGGCGCCGCCGCCCTGCTGTCCGCGCTGCTGGCCCTCGCGGTCGGCCGGATCGGCTTCGACGTACGGCTGCCGGACCAGCCCTTCGGATACGTCCTCGCGCTCGTCCTGGCCGTGCTGGTCGCCCTCGCGCTCGGCGCGGTGGTCTCCGCGCTGTCTCCGACGACGAAGATCGCCGGAGCCGTCGGGTCCGTCGTGCTCTTCCCGGCGATGTTCTGCGCGGGAGTGTGGTTGCCGGTGCAGGCCATGCCGGACGTGCTGGCCGACATCGTCGGCCTCACCCCCTTCGGGGCGGCCTCCGAGGCGCTGAACCAAGCGGCGGCGGGCGACTGGCCCGGCTGGGCCCACCTGGGCGTCATGGTCGGCTGGGCGGTGGTGCTGTCGGCTGCGGCGACGCGCTGGTTCCGCTGGGAGTAGGGGAGCGGGCCATGCACACTGGGCCCATGACGGCGGTGCGGGGGAGCGAGCAATGGTGGGCCCGGTTCGAGAGGTGGGGCCCGTACGCACTGCTGGGGACAGGGCTTGTCATCTCGGCCGCCACGAGCGAGGTGATCCCCATGGACCGGGCGGCCTGGACCACCGTCGCGCTGCTGGTCCTGGCCGCGCTGGGCCTGCAAGTCTGGTGGGAGCGGGCGGCAAGCGGGCCGTCCCTGGCGGGCACCTGCTACTTCTTCGCACGCTGGGCGATCGCCTTCGCCCTCACCTGGCTCAACCCCTTCTTCGCCTTCTACGCCATCCTCGGCTACTTCACCGCCGACCGGCTGCTGCCCCCTCCGCTGGTGAAGCCGGGCCTGTTCGCCACGGCCGTCGTGATGGCCGGTTCGAACGTCGGCGGCATGTCGAACCTGCGGTCGTGGACGGTCTGGGCGGTGTTCATGGCGGTGCTCGGCGCGCACCTCGGGATGACCGCCGTGTTCGCCCGTTTCGCCGAGAAGGAACAGGAGCAGGCCGACGCCCAGGCCGCCACCATCGCCGAACTCGAACGCACCAACGCCGCCCTACAGCGGGCCCTCGACGAGAACGCCGCCCTGCACACCCAACTCCTCGTCCAGGCCCGGGAAGCGGGCGTCGCCGACGAACGCCGGCGCCTGGCCGCCGAGATCCACGACACCATCGCCCAGGGCCTGACCGGCATCATCGCCCAGCTCCAGGTCGTCGCGAACGCCCCCGACCTGCCCACCGCCCGCACCCACCTCGACCGCGCCGCCGCCCTCGCCCGACACAGCCTCGGCGAGGCCCGCCGCTCGGTGCACAACCTCGCCCCCGTGGCCCTGGAGAACGACGGACTGCCCGAGGCGCTGAAGAGCACGGTCGCGGAATGGGGTGAACGGACCGGCGTACGCGCCGAGTTCACGGTCACCGGCACCGCGGAACAACTCCACGACGAGGTCTCGGCGACGCTGCTGAGGATCGCCCAGGAGGCCCTCTCCAACGCCTCCCGCCACGCCCGGGCGGCCCGCGTGGGCGTCACCCTCTCCTTCCTCGGCGACGAGGTGATCCTCGACATCCGCGACGACGGCCGGGGCTTCGACCTGCTCACCCTCCCCGAGCGCACCCGCGCCGGCGGCTTCGGCCTGGTCGGCATGAGGGCCCGCGCCGAGCGCATCGCCGGCTGCCTCACCGTCGAGTCCGAGTCAGGACGCGGTACGGCCCTGTCCGCTCGCGTACCGTTGGTTCGCCATGAGTGACGCGATGAGTGACGGGACGAGTGGCGGGACGAGAGACGAGTCGTCCATCTCCCTGCTGATCGTCGACGACCATCCCGTCGTTCGGGACGGTCTGCGCGGCATGTTCGAGTCCGCGCCCGGCTTCGTGGTGCTCGGCGAGGCGGCGAACGGCGAGGAGGCCCTGGAGTTGGCCGCGGCCCTCGACCCCGATGTGATCCTGATGGACCTGCGCATGCCGGGCGGCGGCGGCGTCGCGGCGATCACCCACCTCACCCGCACCGGCGCCCGCGCCAAGGTCCTCGTGCTGACCACGTACGACACCGACTCCGACACCCTCCCCGCCATCGAGGCGGGAGCGACGGGCTACCTCCTGAAGGACGCCCCGCGCGACGAACTGTTCACCGCGGTCCGGGCCGCCGCCGAGGGCCGCACGGTCCTCTCCCCGGCCGTCGCCTCCCGCCTCGTCTCCGCAGTCCGCGCCCCGAAGGCCCCCGGCAACGAGCCCCTCTCCGCCCGCGAACGCGAGGTCCTGGCCCTGGTGGCCAAGGGCACGTCTAACCGCGAGATCGCCCGCGAGCTCTTCATCAGCGAGGCGACCGTGAAGACCCACCTCACCCACCTGTACGCCAAGTTGGGCGTCAAGGACCGGGCGGCGGCGGTCGCGACGGCGTACGAGCGGAGGATCCTGGGCTGAGCGTCCGGCCCGGACGCCGGGTCAGCCGTCCACCCTCAGCAGCAGCACCGCCCGCCCCGGCACCGTGATCGCCGCCCCCGCCCGATGCGCCACGCCCGGCGCCTCCCCTTGCTCCTCCCGCGAGGTGTCGACGACCACCTCGTACCGCTCGGCCCACGGCGGCCCCGGCAGCACGAAGCTCACCGGACGGTCCCCCGCGTGCAACAGGGCCAGGAAGCTGTCGTCGAGGATCGGCGCCCCCCGCTCGTCCCGGCCCGGGATGTCCCGCCCGGACAGGTACATGCCCAGCGTGGCGGCGGGCGCGTACCAGTCCCGTTCCGTCATCTCCGTGCCGCGCAGCGTGAACCAGGCCAGGTCCCGCAGCCCGTCGGCCGAGTGCGCCCGCCCGGAGAAGAAGGCCCGGCGACGGAGCACCGGATGCCGGTGGCGCAGCTCGATCAGCCGGGACGTCAGGTCGAACAGCGCCTTCCAGCCGGGGTCCTCCAGCAGCCCCCAGTCCAGCCAGCTGATCTCGTTGTCCTGGCAGTACGCGTTGTTGTTGCCCCGCTGTGTCCGCCCCAGCTCGTCGCCCGCGACCAGCATCGGTACGCCCGTCGACAGCAGCAGGGTCGTCAGCAGGTTCCGCAACTGCCGTCGCCGCAGCGCCCGTACGGCCTCGTCGTCCGTCTCGCCCTCGGCCCCGCCGTTCCAGGACCGGTTGTCGTTCGACCCGTCCCGGTTGCCCTCGCCGTTCGCCTCGTTGTGCTTGCGCTCGTAGGACACCAGGTCGCGAAGGGTGAAACCGTCGTGCGCGGTCACGAAGTTGACCGAGGCGTACGGCCGCCGCCCGCCCCACGCGTACAGGTCGCTCGAACCCGACAGCCGGTACCCCAGATCCCGTACGTCCGGCAGCGCACCCCGCCAGAAGTCCCGTACGGCATCGCGGTAGCGGTCGTTCCACTCCGTCCACAGCGGCGGGAAGGCGCCCACCTGATAGCCGCCCGACCCCACGTCCCACGGCTCGGCGATCAGCTTCACCCGCCGCAGTACCGGGTCCTGCGCGATGACCGCCAGGAACGGCGACAGCATGTCGACGTCGTGCATGGAGCGGGCGAGCGCGGCCGCGAGGTCGAAGCGGAAGCCGTCCACCCCCATCTCGGTCACCCAGTAGCGCAGGGAGTCGGTGATCAGCCTGAGCACATGCGGCTGGACCACGTGCAGCGTGTTCCCGCAGCCCGTGTAGTCGGCGTACCGCCGCGCATCGCTCTGCAACCGGTAGTACCCCCGGTTGTCGATGCCCTTCAGCGACAGCGTCGGGCCCAGCTCGCCCGCCTCCGCGGTGTGGTTGTAGACCACGTCGAGGATGACCTCGATCCCGGCCGCGTGCAGCGCTCGGACCATCCGCTTGAACTCGCCGACCTGCTGACCCGTCGTACCGGAGGCGGCGTACGCGGCGTGCGGGGCGAAGTAGCCGATGGAGTTGTAGCCCCAGTAGTTGCGCAGGCCCTTGCGCAGCAGATGGTCCTCGTGCGCGAACTGGTGCACCGGCAGCAGCTCGACGGCCGTCACGCCCAGCTTCACCAGGTGCTCGATGGCGGCGGGGTGCGCGAGACCGGCGTACGTGCCCCGCAGCTCCTCCGGGATCCCGGGGTGCAGTTTCGTGAATCCCCGCACATGCACCTCGTAGATCACCGAGTCGGCCCACGGCGTCTTCGGCCGGCGGTCGTCCGCCCAGTCGTCGTCATCGTGGACGACCACGCCCTTGGGGACGTACGGCGCCGAGTCCCGTTCGTCGCGCACCGTGTCCGCGACGTGCTGCTGCGGCCAGTCACGGACGTGCCCGTACACCTCGGGCGGCAGGCTGAAGTCGCCGTCCACCGCGCGGGCGTACGGGTCGAGGAGCAGCTTCGCCGGGTTCCAGCGGCCGCCGGTCCACGGGTCCCAGCGGCCGTGCACCCGATAGCCGTAGCGCTGACCCGGCATCACGCCCGGCACGAACCCGTGCCAGATCTCGTGCGTCAGCTCGGTCAGCCCGGCCCGTGTCTCCTTCCCGTCACCGTCGAACAGACACAGCTCGACGGCTTCCGCGCCCCCCGCCCACAGCGCGAAGTTGGTGCCCGCCACCCCGTCCGGGCCGACCCGGAAGCGGGCGCCGAGCGGCACGGGCGCGCCGGGCCACACGGGCACGGCAGGGGCCTTGCGCCGCGCGCCGTTCACGACGGCGGCCGGGCGCCCCTCCTCAGCGGCGACCGCCCCGGCCACCGCCTCCTGCTCGGCTGCGCTCGACACCTGTCGGCCTCCCACGGCTCAGGGACCACACGCATGTGGAAGGAGAGCCCCGGCGTCCCGTTTCCGCGGCTCCCCATCGCGTCATCCTCCCCACTGTTCTGCCCACCCCATGGCCAAGCGACCCGGGGAAGTCGGCCCCGCCCCGGTCCGGCAGCGCCCCGAAGGAGCGCGGCGCCGCATCGATGTGCGGCTCCGCCGCGCGGGCGCGAGCAGTCACGACGACCCCGCTGAGAACCGCCGGCCTACTACGGCACCCCCGCGCAGCCCCACGTTTCCCCAGGGCCGCCCCGGTCGTTGGGGTGTGCGTGAGGCACGTACAAGGGCGCGCGCGGCGCGCGGGGGCCGCATTGGCCGCCGTACTGACATGGGCAGGACTGCTGGCCGGAGCCGCCGGCTGCACTACGGACGGCGGCGGTATCGACCAGATGCTGGGCAAAGGACCGGCGCCCGAGGACGTCATCCGGGTCACGCCCGACGACGACTCCAAGGGCGCACGCCCCGACGACCGGCTGCTCGTCCGGGTGGTCAGCGGGCGCCTCGAGTCGGTGAAGGTGGTCAAGTCCCAGGACGCCCAGGAGACCCCGGTCCCCGGGCACATCTCCAAGGACGGCCTGCGCTGGCAGCCCGAGGAACCCGGGCTCGCGCTGGCCGCCAAGTACACGATCGACGCGGTGGCCCTCGACGGCCACGGACGCCGCAGCGCACGGCACACGACCTTCACCACGTACGTCCCCGACGAGCGGTTCATCGGATACGTCGCCCCGGAGAACCGCTCCACCGTCGGCACCGGAATGATCGTCTCCCTGGAGTTCAACCGCGAGATCCAGAACCGGGCCGCCGTCGAACGCGCCGTCCAGGTCACGGCCGAGCCCGCCGTGGAGATCCGCCCGCACTGGTTCGGCAGGGCCCGCCTCGACTTCCGCCCCGAGCACTACTGGAAGCCCGGCACCCGCGTCACCGTCGCGCTGCGGCTGCGGGACGTCGAGGGTGCGCCCGGGGTGTACGGCCAGCAGTACAAGACGTTCTCCTTCACCGTCGGCCGCCACCAGGTCTCCGTCGTCGACGCGGCCGAACACACCATGGAGGTCCGGCGCGACGGCGAGCTGCTCACCACCGTGCCGATCACGGCGGGCGCCCCCAAGAACACGACGTACAACGGCAAGATGGTCGTCACCGAGATGCTCGAACTGACCCGGATGAACGGCGCGACGGTCGGCTTCCGAAAGGCCGACGGCAAGAGCGAGTACGACATCCCGGACGTCCCGCACGCCATGCGCCTCACCGACTCGGGCACCTTCCTGCACGGCAACTACTGGGCGGACGCCTCGATCTTCGGCCAGAGCAATGTCAGCCACGGCTGCGTGGGACTCAGGGACGTCAAGGGCGGCGGCTCCGAGACTCCCGCGGGCTGGTTCTTCGACCGCAGCCTGATCGGGGACGTCGTCGAGGTCGTCCGCAGCAACGACAAAAAGGTCGCTCCCGACAATGGCCTCGGAGGATGGAATATGGGCTGGAAGGCGTGGAAGGCAGGGAGTGCGGTGAAGTAACAGGACAGGGGGGTGAGTTACTCGACCAACCGGCTATCGGCCGATGTTGGAACTGAACGGTGACAATCGCGCGGCGCCGACGCACATGACCTTGTGGTTAATATGCGCCGGTGCGCGCGGTAAACGCGTGGGGGCGCGGACCTGACCAGGTCCGGGGAGGGGAGAACGACTTGAACGTGCGGCCGATATCGGGGTCGCCGGTTGACCCGGTGAACGCGGCGGGCGCGCTGCACGCGGGTGGCAGGCGTCGCCGCAAGGGGATGGCGGCACTGGCCGGGGTGCTGCTGCTCGCCGTCACCGCGTGCGGTGGGGGTGGCGGTGCGGACTCGGGGGCCGGCGACGGGAAGGGCGAGGACTCCAGTACGGCGGAGGCCAAGAAGTCCCAGGCCGTCGTGACGATAGCCCCGGGAGACGGCGCCAAGTCCGTCGAGACCAGCGGCGCGTTGAAGGTGACCGCGGCCAAGGGCAAGCTGACGGACGTCGAGGTCAAGGACGCCAAGGGCAACGCGATAGCCGGGAAGATATCCGGCGACGGCGCCACTTGGACGCCGTCCACGCACCTGACAGCCGCCACGAAGTACACGGTGCACGCGGTCGCCAAGGACTCCGACGGCCTGGAGGCCGCCAAGGAGGCCGACTTCACCACGCTCACCCCGAAGAACACCTTCCTCGGCGACTTCACCCCCGAGGACGGCTCCAAGGTCGGCGTCGGGATGCCGTTCTCGATCCGCTTCACCCGGGGCATCACCAACCCCGAGGACGTCGAGAAGGCCATCACCATCAAGACCGAGCCGGCCGTCGAGGTCGCGGGCCACTGGTTCGGCAACGACCGCCTCGACTTCCGCCCCGAGAAATACTGGAAGTCCGGCACCAAGGTCACGGTCGACCTCAATCTCGACGGCGTCGAGGGCCGCCCCGGCGTCTACGGCGAGCAGGACAAGAAGCTCTCCTTCACCATCGGCCGCAACCAGGTCTCGGTGGTCGACGTGAAGACCAAGAAGATGAAGGTCATGCAGGACGGCAAGGTCATCAAGACCATCCCCGTCACCACCGGCAAGCCCGGGTACGACACCTGGAACGGCCAGATGGTCCTGACCGAGAAGTTCGTCGAGACCCGCATGAACGGCGACACGGTCGGCTACGACGGCGAGTACGACATCGACGACGTCCCGCACGCCGCCCGCCTGACCGACTCCGGCACCTTCATCCACGGCAACTACTGGGGCGGCGGCGCCTTCGGCAACTACAACGCCAGCCACGGCTGCATCGGCCTGCGCGACGTCAAGGGCGCGTGGGACAAGGGCACCCCGGCCGCGTGGTTCTTCAACCACTCGATGATCGGCGACGTGGTGGTCGTGAAGAACTCCAACGACGCGACGGTCGCTCCGGAAAACGGGCTGAACGGCTGGAACATGTCCTGGGAGAAGTGGAAGGCCTAGGCACAGCCCTACGGCGATCTGCGGCCCCGGCGCCTGCCTCGATGCGAGGTACGGCACCGGGGCCGAAGCTGTTGGTCCCCGTGCTGTGCCTGCCTGGGGGCAACCCCCAGACCCCCGGCCGAGTGTGATCGACGGCACCGGGGCCGAATCCGTTAGTCCCCGTGCTGTGCCTGCCTGGGGGCAACCCCCAGACCCCCGGCCGAGTGTGATCGACGGCACCGGAGCCGAATCCGTTAGCCCCCGTTAACCTGCTGGCATGACCGTGAATCTCGAAGTCGCCGAAGGCGTCGGCACCCTCCGTCTCGACCGTCCGCCGATGAACGCGCTGGACGTCGCAACCCAGGACCGGCTCAAGGAACTCGCCGAGGAGGCGAGCCGGCGGGACGACGTACGGGCCGTGGTGATCTACGGCGGGGAGAAGGTGTTCGCGGCGGGCGCGGACATCAAGGAGATGCAGGCCATGGACCACACCGCGATGGTTCTGCGCGGGCGGGCCCTTCAGGAGTCGTTCACCGCGGTGGCCAAGATCCCCAAGCCGGTGGTGGCGGCGGTGACCGGCTACGCCCTCGGCGGCGGCTGCGAGCTGGCGCTGTGCGCGGACTTCCGGATCGCCGCGGACAACGCCAAGCTGGGCCAGCCGGAGATCCTGCTCGGCCTGATCCCGGGCGCGGGCGGCACCCAGCGGCTGGCCCGTCTGATCGGTCCGTCGAAGGCCAAGGACCTGATCTTCACGGGCCGGATGGTGAAGGCCGACGAGGCACGGGAGTTGGGCCTGGTGGACCGCGTGGTGGCGCCGGACCAGGTCTACGCCGAGGCGCACGCCTGGGCGGCGAAGCTGGCGCAGGGCCCGGCGATCGCGCTGCGCGCGGCGAAGGAGTCGATCGACACCGGCCTGGAGACGGACATCGAGACGGGGCTCGCGGTGGAACGGGGCTGGTTCGCCGGCCTGTTCGCGACCGAGGACCGGGAGCGGGGGATGCGGAGCTTCGTGGAGGAGGGCCCGGGCAAGGCCAAGTTCCTCTGAGAGTCCGGAAACCTCCGGCATGAAACTCCCCCGTACCCCTTGCAATTGACAGGACGTCTGATTCCGGGTCCCTCGATGGGGCGGTTTATGGGAGCCTTAAGGCAACCTTAAGCGTGCCTTGTCGAGGGAGCCTGTCGATTGCCTCCAGTGGACCCTTCGCCGCAGGTCAGCCAGGCTGTCGACGGCCCTGAACTGCCCCTGGCATATGCCGACCGAGTCGTGCGGAATGAGCGCTTCCGGGGGGTGTATTCCTCGGGAACGGCCCCGGAGGACCCCGCGGGCGGCCATGATGGGGGCATGGCGGGGCTGGAGGGTATCGAACAGCCGCGGGGACACAGCCGTGCGACTTCGGCGCGCTGGTCGCCGGCGGTCGAGGACGAAACTGCCGCGAAGGCGCTGGAACTGTTCGGCAATCCCACGGAGGCCGAGGTTCCGCTCCCGTCCCGCCCGGAATCCGCCGCCACGGCACGGCGTCTGGCGCAGGTGGTGGTCCTACGCCAATGGGGCCTCACCCCCAATATGACGGAGGACGCGGTCCTGCTCGTCTCTGAGCTCGTCGGCAACGCAGTCCGTCACACCGGCGCCCGCGTCTTCGGCCTCCGGATGCGCCGCCGGCGCGGCTGGATCCGTATCGAGGTCCGAGACCCCTCCCGCGGTCTGCCCTGTCTCATGCCGGTCCAGGAGATGGACATCAGCGGCCGGGGCCTGTTCCTGGTGGACAGACTCTCCGACCGCTGGGGCGTGGACCTGCTGCCGCGCGGCAAGACGACGTGGTTCGAGATGAGGGTGGCGGACCGCTGACGGTCACCTCCGGCGGTTGAGCCGAAATCCCTGGCGCGCCCTCCCGTTCTGGCCTCGGCGTCGGGGCTCCGGCCTTTGCCCACCGCCCACCCGTCTCGGTCGGCCAGGAGGCTGGGCTCGAAAAGCCCCGGGGCTTCGCGAGTCGAGGGGCTCGGCTTCATCAGCGCCGGTCCAGGCACTTCCAGCCCGTCCGGCGTTTGAGGACGAGGCCGTTCAGGCCGATGGGGTCCAGGGGGCGGAGCCCCCTGGCGGGGTGGAAGGGGCGGAGCCTCTGGGGATGGGAAGGGCAGGGGCGGCGAGGGCGAGGAACGCCGGCGCCGGCGACCCGCGTGAACTGCTTATCGGGCAAATCGCACATTTTTTGAAGTAAAGCTCATTAAATGGTCGCAATCGCCGCCCTCACCCCGGAAGACCTGCCGATGAACCTCATGCACCGCACCCTCCTCGCCGGCGTCGGCCTCGTCGCACTCGCCGCCTGCGGCACCGAGCCCGCCAGGGACAAGACCCGCTCCACCGACCCCCGCGGCACCCAGGCCGCCATCCCCGCCCCGGCGAGGAAGGAGGCCGTCAAGGGCCTTCCCGGCATGCCCCCCGTCCTCGACCCGAAGGACGTGTACGCCGCCGACCGCCCGGGCAAGCTCTCCCCGGTCGTCAAGGACTTCCCGTCCCGCGTCTACGTCCCCAACACCGAGTCGGACACCGTCTCCGTCATCGACCCGAAGACGTACAAGATCATCGAGACGATCCCCGTTGGCCGCCAGCCCCAGCACGTCGTCCCGTCCTGGGACCTGAAGACCCTCTGGGTCAACAACAACCGCGGCCACACCCTCACCCCCATCGACCCGAAGACCGGCAAGGCGGGCAAGGAGGTCGAGGTCCACGACCCGTACAACCTCTACTTCACGCCCCACGGCAAGTACGCCATCGTCATGGCCTCCCTCGACCGCGAACTCGTCTTCCGTGACCCGCACACCATGAAGCGGATCAAGACCGAACCCGTCACCTGCTACGGCGTCAACCACGCCGACTTCTCCCTCGACGGCCGCTACTTCATCGTCTCCTGCGAGTTCAGCGGCGAACTGCTGAAGGTCGACACCCAGAAGATGAAGGTCGTCGGCCAGCAGAGGCTCCCCTTCGACGGCGCGATGCCCCAGGACGTGAAGGTCTCCCCGGACGGCAAGCGGTTCTACATCGCCGACATGATGGCCCACGGCATGTGGGTCCTGGACGGCGACAAGTTCGACGAGCCCACCCTCCTGCCCACCGGCAAGGGCTGCCACGGCCTCTACGTCAGCCGCGACTCCCGCGAGATGTACGTATCCAACCGCGGTGAAGGCAGCGTCTCCGTCTTCGACTTCACCCAGAACAAGCTCACCAAGAAGTGGCACCTCCCCGACGGCGGCAGCCCCGACATGGGCGGCGTCTCCGCCGACGGCAAGGTGCTGTGGCTTTCCGGACGGTACGACTCCGAGGTGTACGCCATCGACACCCGCACCGGCGAGCAGCTCGCCCGCATCCCGGTCGGCAGCGGCCCGCACGGCCTCGCCGTCTACCCGCAGCCGGGCCGCTACTCCCTGGGCCACACGGGCATCTTCCGCTGAGGAAGGGCCGGTTGAGGCCTTGCCTCCCGTTGACCGGCGGTCAGCGGACACGCCGCCGTACGGGTGAATATCCAGGCCGCACCGCCGCGGGCCCGCCATCGTGCTCCGCATGATCACAACTCGCCTGCGGCGGCGCGTCGCTGCCGCCGTCCTCGCCCTCTCGGCCGTCTTCGCCACGACGGCCGCCACGGCTCCCGCGTCCCCCGCCCCGGCTCCCGCGACCGCCGTCAAGGCCGTCGCCGCCCCGGCCGCCGCTCCCGCCCCGGCGGCCTGTCCCGTCCAGTTCGACGACAGGATCAAGGCGGCCGTCGACCGCCGCGTCGAGATCGACCGCATCACCCCCGACCCGGCGTGGCGCACCAGCTGCGGCACGCTCTACCGGGCCGACGGCCGTGGCCCGGACATCGTCTTCGAGGAGGGCTTCAAGCCCAAGGACGTCGTCGACGGCCAGTACGACCTGGAGCAGTACGTCCTGGTCAACCAGCCCTCCCCGTACGTGTCCACGACGTACGACCACGACCTGTACAAGAACTGGTGGAAGTCGGGCTGGAACTACTACATCGACGCCCCCGGCGGCATCGACGTGAACAAGACCATCGGCGACACGCACAAGTGGGCCGACCAGGTCGAGGTCGCCTTCCCTGGCGGTATCGCGCGGAAGTACATCATCGGCGTCTGCCCGGTGAACAAGACGACCAAGGTCGAGATCATGAGCGGCTGTCAGAGCAACCCGCACTTCGAGGCCTGGCACTGAGCAGCAGCTCCGCGCCGACCGGACGGTAGCCGGCCGCCTGGAACGCCCGCACACTGCGGGCGTTCCCCGGCGCGATCTGCGCCCACAGCGGCTCCGTGACGAGATGCCGGGCCGCGCTCACCAGGAGCCGCCCCAGCCCCCGGTGCCGTTCGTCCTCGTCCACCTCCACCGAGACCTCCAGCCGCCCGGCGATCCCGCGCCCCACCACCAGCACGCCGCCCTCGGCCGCCCACGCGCGCACGTCGTCCCGCCGCCGACGGGCATAGACGATCCGGGGATGGCCGGCGTCCTCGATCCCCCTCAACTTCGACGCGAGCGGCGGCTCACCCGGCAGCGGGGAGCCGACCAGGACCGCGTCGACGGTCTCCGCCGCACGGCCCGTCCGCTCCATCAAGGCCGCCAGGAAGCGCGGGTTCATCGTCGCGGACAGCGCGTCGCAGTCGAGGCCGCGCAGCGTGTCGTACACCCACGCCGGATCCTCGTCGGTGACGACCACGGAGTGCGCGGTGAAGGACAGGACGCCCGCGGTCCGGTCGGAGGGCTCGGGAACGACGGTCGTGCTCCCGTCCGCGGTCGGGAAGACACCCCGCGCCGCCGCGTCCAGAATGTCCCGCAAGGTGTCCGTCACGGCCGCCCCCCGTGCTCCTCGACGCTGCCCTTGAGTCTCCACCCACTGGAAGGCCCACACTCCCAGACATGATCGACGACGGCACCGGCCTTTTCACCATCGGCGAGCTGGCCCGGTCCACCGGCCTGACCGTCCGGACCATCCGCTACTGGTCCGACGAGGGCGTCCTGCACCCGGTGACTCGCTCCTCCGGCGGCTATCGGCTCTACGGCGCCGAGTCCGTCGCCCGCCTGGAGCTGATCCGCACGCTGCGCGAACTGGGCCTGGGTCTGGCCGACGTACGGCAGGTGGTCAGCGGCGAGCAGGACGTGGCGTCGGTCGCGGCCGCACATGTGGCCGCGCTGGACGCGCAGATCCGGTCCCTGAGGGTGACCCGTGCGGTGCTGTCGACCGTGGCGAGGCGCGGTTCGAGCGCGGAGGAGATGACCCTGATGAACAAGCTGGCACGGCTGTCGGCCGCCGAGCGGCAACGGATCATGGAGGAGTTCGTGGCCGAGGCCCTGCACGGCCTCGACACCGTCGACCCCGACATCCAGGACCGGATGCGGCGCACCGCGGTCGATCTCACGGAGAACCCGACACCCGAGCAGGTCGACGCCTGGGTGGAGCTGGCCGAGATGCTCCAGGATCCCGACTTCCGGGCGCAGATGCGCCGGGCGGTCGAGTTCAACGCCGCCGACCGGGAGCCGGGGGCGCCGCGCGGACAGTCCGTGTGGTTCGCGCGGCGCCTGGTGCAGCTTGCCGGCCCGGTGCGTGAGCGAGGCACCGACCCCGCGGCGCCAGAGGCCGAGGAGGTGCTGCGGGAACTGTTCGGGGACGTCGACCGGGCCGCCGTACTCGAACGCATGACGGCGGGCTTCGACGAGCGGGTCGCCAGGTACCGGGAACTGCTCGCCGTCGTGAACCGGCAGCCCGGGCCTCCGCACGCCGAGGACTTCGCGTGGGTGGTCGCCGCGCTGCGGGCCAGGGCGGGCGGTTAATCTGACCTGCGGCAGCAAGCCAGCACAACCCGACAGACGTGAGTAGAGGGGCGGACCGGTGGCGCACATCGACATCGAGGAAGCACGCAAGCAGTTCGAGCGCATCGATGCGGACGGTGACGGCACCATCACCGCCGCCGAGTTCAAGTCCGCCCTCGCGCAGGGCGGCGACTGGAACGTGACCGAGGCGGTCGCCGAGGCGATCATCAGGAGCCGCGACCTGAACGGCGACAAGCTGCTGTCGTTCGACGAGTTCTGGGCCTTCCTGAACAAGTGACGTACGGCAGGGGCGTCCGTCGGCCCGCGTGGCGGACGGGCGCCCCTTCGTCATGTCCGGCGCCGGATCGACACCGTCCAGGACCGCGGTACCGCCCGAGTGCCAGCGGCAGGTCGAAGCACTCGCCGACCCCGTTCGCCGGTGGCACTGGATCGTCAGGCGTTCTCGGCCCACTCCCGCAGCGCGGCCTTGCTCGCGAAGTTCGCCACGTTCTTGTCCAACGGGTCGTCCGTGTACTGGTGGAAGCGCCACTTGGCCTTGATGCGGGGTTTGCCTGCCGTCACGTAGTCGGCGATCCAGAGGCCGTCGCCGGCGTAGGACGTCGTGTCCACGTTCAGCCAATAGTGGCGGTTGGCGTACAGGATCACCGGGTTGTTCGGCCGCTTCTCCTTCACCTTCCGGATGAACAGGTCCTTCTCCGCGTTGCTCGCATGCGTCCCCGAGCTCGTCGTCTCCCAGTCGACGGCGAGGATGTCGCCCGCCCTCTCGGGGGCCTTGCTCACGAAGTAGTCCGCCTGGGCTGAGAGGTTGCCGGGCCAGAGGAAGTGGTAGAAGCCGACGACCAGGCCGGCGTCGCGGGCGCGTTTGGTCTGGGCGGCGAGTTTGGGGTTGACGTAGGAGCGGCCCTCGGTCGCCTTGACGAAGACGAAGGAGATGCCGTCGGTGTCGTAGGACGAGGACTGGTAAGCGCTGACATCGATGCCACGGATCATGGGGGGACTCCCTGAAGTGCTGGTGGGGGGAGAGGAGTTGGATGTGGATGGGGTGTATGCCCCACGGTGGCACGGCTGACGCGTACCTGACGGGGAGTTGTCAACATTCGCTCGTGCGGGGGAGGAAGATCGAAGTCACCCGTCACCGGACCGCCTGACTCAGGCATTCGACTTTCGTGTCAGAGTCGCTCAGCGGCCAGTGCGTCGGATCCTCAACTTCCCTATGCTTCTTGCAGATTGACCGGGAATCGAAGAGGACGGCCGTGACTGCACGGTCGGTACGGGGAGAGAAACACAAGTGGCCGGATCCGACCTCATCGCGTGGTGCTGCACCTATCTGGACGAGCTGCGAGACGTTGCGGAGACGGAGGCCCAGCGGACCGAACTCGAGGCGTGCGTGGCTGCCGCGGCCCGGGGTGAGGACTGTACGGACCGGCTTGGTGCCGTCCTGCGGTCCATGGGCCAGGAGGTGGAGACCTCCCGCGGCGGGGGCTACGTCATGATCCCCGGACTGCGGGGCGGCATGGGCGCGGTCCTCCGGGCCGTCTGTCCGAACGGGATCTGCTCGCGCGACGCAGACGCGGACGCGCCTGAGGAGCAACGGCGCTGCTCGATCCAGGGGGCTGTGATGCCCGAGAAGTGGACATCGCCGTCGTGACGGGGTTCCTCGCCGGGCTCGGCGGCAAAGTCGTCGAGCGCTGGCTCTCCCTGCTCACCCTCCCCGGCTGCCTGTTCGTCACCACCGCTTGGGTGGCCTCCGCTCTGGGCCAGAGCCATGCCACGGACCGGAATCACCTGGCCGACACCGTCTCCGGCTGGTACGAGGGCGCGCAGGACACCCGCCCCGGCACCCTGGGGGCGATCGCGGCCGGGCTGATCGTGCTGGCGGCACTGGCCGGACTGACGGCGAGGATGACCGGACGGGTGGTGATGCTCCTGTGGTTCGCCCGGTGGCCGGGGTCCCTGGGACGGCACATGCGGGACGTCGAGCAGCGGGTGTCGGGCTACTACCAGATCGACCTGGAGATGCTCTGGCCCCGGCTCTGGCTCGTCCTGGCTCCGCACGTGCGGAAGGAACTGCGGGCCGTGATCACCGCGGTCGAGTCCGCCACCATCGTGGGTGCCTGGGGGCTGGGCTACCTGGTGCTGGGCTACTGGTGGTGGCCGGCCGCGGTGATCGGTGCGGTCGTGCTGTGCACCGGATGGGTGCTCGCCCGGCAGCACACGGTGGAGCTGGCCGCACTGGTGGAGAGCGCCGTCGACGTCGGCCTGCGTCCCGTGGCGCGCTCGCTGGGTGTCACGCCTCCGTCGGCCGCCTCCCCTGCCGAGGTGGGGCTTCAGCTGGCCCCCGTGCTCCACAAGCGGCTCGCCGCCACTGCCCCTCCCGCTCCTCGCGCGCCGCAGCGCTGGCGGGCTCCGTCCGGTCCGCCGGTCCGCCGGCGTGGCACCGCATCCGGTGGCCCGTGACACGGCGCCCCTGATGTCGCACGGGGGCAACGGCCCGTGACAGTTCAGCCCACATGGACGAAAGGTGCCCAGGCTCGCGGGGACGGCTGCTGCGCGCGGACCTGCTGCGCCGCCCTGTGCACGGCGGTGGCCACCCTGTCGTCCACGGTCTCCGGTGGGCCGTCGTACGGCAGTGCGCCGAGAGTGGCGTAGAAGGCCTCGGTGAACTCCGCCGCGGACCGGTCGCCGGTCTCCCACAGGGTGCCCACCACATGGCGGGCCCCCGCGGCACGGAAGGCGGAGGTCAGGTGGAGGACCTCGTCGGGCAGTTGTTCACCGGCGTGTGCCGTGCTACAGGCCGAGAGAACGGCCAGCTCAAGGCCGTCCAGTCGCTCCGTCATCAGGTCGGCGACGGTGAGGGTCTCGTCCCGCAGGACCAGCTGGCTGCGTGACGGGTGCTGCGCGTTGCTCTGCCCGTGACAGGCGAAGTGGACGCTGCGGGCACCCCGCAGACCGGCCCGCACGGCAAGCGCCGACACCGCCTCCTCCGGCAGCGGCAGAGCCCCTGGGACGGTGGAGACCACGTGCGCCGCCTCCCTCCCGGCTCCTTCCAACGGCCGGTGCGGCATGAGCGAGGAGTGGGGCACCGGAACGACCAGGTGCCCCGCACGGCGACTCGTCCCCGCGGCCGGGGAAGCAGCGTCGCCGAGCAGCCTCAGAGTCGGCGTGTACGACGAGACGACACGGTCCGCCACGCACGCGCCGGGTACGTCGGGCAGCCCGGCAGCGTGCAGGGGAAGCAGCGTCAGCGGGCCGGTCGCCGACCAGCGCAGGCGGGACGGGGGATGGCCGTCCCGCGGAGCGGACGTGATGCCCAGCGCGCGGAGCACGGGTTCCGTGACCGACTCCCAGAGCCACGCGAGAACCTCCCGCACCACCTGCTGGTGCTTCTTCGCCGCGGCGGGCCCCGGCGCGGGCCACCGGGTCAGCTCGGCCGTCGCGGTGGTGAACCGCCGGACGTTCTCTGTCACGTCGTGCAGGGCGAGATCGGGCAGCGCGACGGCACCGGTCTCCTCGCCGGCCCGCAGCACGAGCGCGTCGCACCGGTATTCGCTCACGTTGAGGGTGACCACCGGGACTGTCCCTGCCCGCCGGCGCAGCATGTCCGTGCCGGGTGCGCGGAGGTAGTCCTCCAGACCGGGAACGGCACGGATCTGCCGTGTCACCTCGTGGAGGGCGTTGGTCAGCCGGTGACGGCGGTCGGCGGCCGGGCCGTAGGGTGCGTCCTCCACCCGCGCCAGGTCCGCCCGGATGTCCCGCATGCGCTCCGCCAGGTGCGGAGCGAGCTCACGAACCGGATCGAGGTCGGCATCACTGCGACGGGTGAGAGCCTGGCCGACCAGCGTCGCCCGGGCCGTCTCCAGGACGTGCAGCGCCTGGTCCGCCGAACCGCCCGTCCGGAGTACGAGGGCGCAGGCGTCACGGGCCAGACTGGTGGCCATCTTGGCCAGACCCTTCTCGCGGTCCTCCACGCTCAACGCCTCCGAGGCGGCGTGCGGAAGGATCTCCACCGCGCGCAGGGTCAGCCGGACGGCGGTCCTCCAGTCGCCGGCCCGGGCAGCGAGGCCCGCGCCGAGCTGTCCGGCCATGACCGCGTCGAGCCGGTGGGATCCGTCGAAGGTCGTGGAGAGCGCATGGATCGCCGCGGGGTCGTCCTGGTCCCGCATGCTGCGCAGGAGCCCCACCACCGGGGTGAGGGTCTCCGCGTCCCGGGCCGTGGGGCTGGCGGCGGCTGCCCGCCTTCCCTTCTCGGCCGCGTCGATCGCCTCGTCCAGCAGGGAGAGATCTCCGGTCTCCTTCGAGAGGCCCCCCAGGGCCATGGCCAGATTGGAGGCGAACGTGGGGTAGTCCGGCACCGTCGGGTCGGTCTCGCGCAGCGCGGCCCGCATCATGTGGACGGCCACGGTGAGTTCGCTGCGTGCGGCGTCTCCCGGACCGCTCAGCCTGGAGTGCGCGTGCATGGCGCCTCCGAGCTGGTTGAGCAGGCCGGGCAGGAAGGAATGACCGGGCGGCAGCTGTGTGACGGCCTTCTGGAGCAGGTCCACCCCCTTCTTGAGTACCGGAGGATTCCTGGTGTCGTGTCCCTTCTGGACGTAGAGCTGTCCGGCCCACAGCAGACGCCATGAGTAGTCGTCGTCGTCCGTGCGGGTGTCGAGCGCCAGGGCCCGCTCGGCAAGGCCGATGGCTTCGTCCAGGGCGGAGAAATCCCGTGTGGCGAGGTAACGCAGATTCAACTGGCCCGCGAGGTTGAGCATGTTGACCGCGTGGTTGTGCGGATTGGGGTCGCCGGCCTCCACCGCCTCCCTCAGCACGTCGATGGGAACCGCGTCCGAACCCGGCCGCAACGAGTGGATGAGCGCCTGTTGGGCCCGGAGCCGATGGTGGGAGCGATGGCCGGGGCCGGTGAGGGTGCAGGCCTTGTCGATCGCCACGGTCGCCCGGCGCAGATCCTCGTCCGCCCCGGTGCGGCGGTACCGGTGATGCCAGGCCACGGACTCGAGTCCGAGCAGATCGGCCTGCCACCTGTCGTCCTGGGGAATCCGGGCACGGCAGGCGGCCAGAAGGTCCACGGTCGGCTGCGTGATGCTCAGCGGAGCTCCGGCGTCCATGGCGTGGTTGCAGGCCTCGGCCACGGCCGCACAGTCCTCCGGCGAACCCTCGTCCCTCAACTTCCGTGCCGCCGCGACAAGTCCATCGACGTCGTCCTTCGATATGGCCATTCCCTCGTCTCCCCGTACCGTCGTTCGGCCAAGACAATCCGCACAACACGCACTGCCCGAAGACGGTCTCACGACTTCACCCGGTGGCGACGAGGCCTGCGGCAGGGTGATGGAGAGCCGGCCACCGTGGTGGTCGGCCACGACGGCGACGGTGTGCGGGGCGGTGGACGGGGGCCACGGTGCAGCGGGGCGGCTGTCGGGCTCATCGCCGGTCTCGCACGGGAGGTCAGCGGGTCGTGCGACACGGCGCGAGGGGGCTCATCGCGTAAGAGGGCGCGCACCAATGCGCCCCCAAGTGCGCTCACGAGATGCCTGTAGGCAGAGGAACGGTTGCGGCGTGGGAACGCTCTCGCGACAATGGGCCGTCCGGTGGAGGGAACCGAAGAAGTCAGGCTGGACGTACGGGAGTTGATCACAGAGCCCGGTGTGGCTGGACAGCTCTGCGGGATCATCTCGGACCGGGCTTCCGGCTTCGCGTCGGCACCGCTCTGTGCCACTGCGAGGGGAAGCCGCGGCGAAGCGGGGGCAAGGGGGCAGATGTGACATCCATCAAGGATGGTGCCGGGTGCGGATATTGTTCCAGGCCGCTCTGAGAGGGCGCCTCGAACGTGCTGCTCTCTTCCGGAGCTGACGAGAAGCGGTCTGGCCCGGTGGTGCCCTGTCCGGTCTGCCTCCACCCGGGGCGGGGCGAACCACGGTGCCGGGCCTGCGGATTTCTGCTCAACGGGGATCCGGTCCTGGGGGCCGCGACCGAGGAGGACCACCGGTCCGCGGCGGCCGAGCTGGCCGCCGCCGCGCACGCCTGGGACGTCGACGCGGCCCGGCGCACGCTGAGCGATCCGGCCGAGCGGGGTGAGATCACCGGGCTGCTTCGCCCGGCGCCCTCCGGCATCCCGCACCCCGCCGACCGCCCCGGCCCCGTGCCGCCCCCCGCCCCCGAGGCGGCCGCCGAACCGTATGCTCCGGCCGACCTGTTGCACCGGCTCACCACCGGTGAGGTGCCCGAGGTGCTGTTCGTCGAGTTCGGCACCCACGGGGCATCGGTGGTACGGGCGGGCGCCGACGCCGCCGGCCTGCCGCACACGCGCTCGCACGCCGAGGCGGCCTGGACCGACGTCGTCCCCGGGCTTGCCCCCGCGGGCGCCCTGCGCCGCTTCCAGCTCGGCGGAGGCGTGGGCACCGTCGAGCCGGTGGACCGCCTGCGCTTCGACCAGGCCGTGCGCGACTGGCTGCACACTGTCGTGCCCCCTGCCCGCGCGGGGTCGGGCCCCCGTCCCCCCGCGGTGGTGCTGCTGCGCGGCGAACCCGGCTGGACCCTCCTCGACCGGGCTGCCGCCGTGCTGCGCGAGTCCTGCGCGGTGAGCGCCGAAAGCACCCCGCAGGCCGCACCCGGTTCGGGCACGGCGTCCGCAACCACGGCCCGGGTCCGCCGACTGCTGCGCGGCGCGCCACTGCGCCAACCGCACACCCTGCTCCTGGCGCGGGCGGGAATCCGCGTGGACAACCACGTTCAGGTGGAACTCCACCACCACGTCCTGTTCGAGGCCGGTCTCCGGCTCGCGCCCGGTGAGACCCGGACGGCCTCGGTCACCGTGTACGGCGGCCCGCCGGTGCTGCCCCGGCGGGCCATGGCGGGCGGCCCCGCCGCGCCGTCCGGGACCCTGCCGGTCGTACTGCCGCTGCTCGCCGGTCACTACCGCCCGGAAGACCGCCGCCCCCCGCTCATCCGCATGCCCGGCGCCGAACTGCCCGTACTCGGCTCCGCCCGCCTCACCTTCGTCCTGCACGGGCCGGGCGAGATCGAGGTACGCACAGAAGACGGCCGCGTCCTGGCCGAGGCGCCGGACGGGCACCCGCCGAGCCCGCACGCCGTGATCCACCGCGTGCCGCAGCGCCTTTGGCTGCCCGGACCGCTGGAGCTCATCTGCGCGGTCGAGATGTCCGGCACCGACCGGGCCGAGGTCGCCGAGCGCGTCGGCTTCACGGGGGACCTGATCCACGCCGCGGAGCGTTATGCCGGCGCGGGCGGTGGCCTACGGGTCGCCGTGATCGGCTACTACGACCACGACCCCCGCAACAAGGACCAGCCCGACCGGAAGTTCATCCGGTCCGTGCAGCCCGGGCCACCCGGCCGGGCGCTGCGGCAACTGCGGGAGCTGCCCCTGGAGTTACTGCCCCGGGACACCCTCACCTCCTCGCTGGAGGACGCGCTCAGGGCCGCCGCCAGAATGACCGACGGGCAGCCCCCCACGTCGGTCGACCGGGCGCTCCTGGTGATCGGGGGACGGCCGCCGGCGCTGCCCAAGCAGGTCGGCCTGGTCCCCGGCTGCCCGGGCGCCGTGGACTGGCAGGAGCAGCTGTGGACCCTGCGCCACCGGGGCGTGCGCGTGGGCGTCCGCGCCGAGCCTTTCGCCGCGCCCACCACTCCCGGCGTACCCAGCGGGGGCCGGCTGCGCCACTACCTCTCCCGGGCCTGGCAGGAGCTGGCGGTCACGGACGGCCTCCACTTCCGGCCCGGCAGCGACTCACCGGAGCAGGTGGCGCTTTCCCTCGCCGCCGAGCAGACCCGCGACACCGACGGCAGCCCGCTCGCGTTCGCCGCACCGCTCCTCCCCCCATGGCCATCCGACCCAGCTAGGAGCTGACCCAGTCCATGACGACACCGCAGTACCGACCTGGCCCGGACTCCGAGGACGACGGGGACGAGGCAGGCTCCCCGGATCGGGGGCACTCCCGCAACGGGCACGCCAACACGGAACGCGACTGGCAGTCGCTCGCCCTCAACGGCAGGCCCGACGCCCCCGCGGCGGCCTCCGTCCCGCCCCCTCGCCCAGAACACCAGCCGCACCAGCCCGCCGCCCTCGACAGCCATACCGTGGCCGACCGGATCCAGCCACCGCAGGCCATACCCCAGCTGCACGGACCCGCTCCCGTCGGTGTCAGGATCGGCGTGTGGGGAGCCTCCGGTTCCGGGAAGACGACGTTCCTGGGCGCCGTACCCATCGCCGCGATGCAGCACCGTCGGCGGGGGGTGAACTGGGTGGTCTCGGGGATGGACCCCTCCTCCACGGAGTTCCTGCACGACAGTGTGGATCAGCTCGTGTCGGAGCAGCGGTTCCCCCAGGCGACCCGGGCGCAGCGCGACCTCAGATGGTCCTTCAACGGCGAGACACTGGGTGCCCGGGGCCGTGGCACCCGCCGGCAGATGTCGTTCGCGCTGGAGGTGCTCGACCTCCCCGGCGAGGCGTTCAACCCCAGGTCCAACCAGGTCGCCGAGGATCTGCACGAGCAGGCCGTGACCCATCTGACGAGCTGCGGCGGCCTTGTCTACCTGTTCGACCCCCTCCTGGACGCCAACCAGCAGACCGCGAGCATCAACTACTTCTACGGGATGGCCAGTCAGATGGCGGCCCGGGTGCGCGACGAGGGCCGCCTCCTCGGCAACGGCCGGCTGCCGCACCACATCGCGGTGTGCATCACCAAGTTCGACCACCCGGACGTCTTCGAGCCCGCACTGCGGGCCCGCTGGGTCACCCAGGAGCAGGTCGGCGCCATCCCGCGGGTCCCCGACGACCAGGCGCAGGGCTTCTTCGACTGGGTCTGCAACAGCTTCCGCGGCGGCAGCGCCCGCCTGGTCCGGGACGCCCTCGGCAACTTCTTCCACCCCGACCGGATGTCCTACCACGCCAGCTCCGCCATCGGCTTCCGGCTGAACGCCAACAACCAGTTCGACTACCGCAGTTACGTCAACGTGGAGCCGGACGGCCAGCGGATCTGCGGTTCTCCGCCGACGCCGATCAACGTCATCGAGCCGCTGATGACCCTTGAGGGAGGTATGCGGGGCACGGCCGAACGGCAGCCACGCGATGGCAAGCAGTGGTGGAGGCGGAAGTGACCGAACCGCCGGCCGGGGCCTCGGTGCAGGCCGCCTGGTCCCTCCAGGGCAAGGCACCGGGGCAGGTGGCCTACGACGTGCAGGCGGGCAGTGTGGAACCCCGCATCGCCCAGAAGTACTTCTGGGCCGCGTCCACGGAGACGCCGCGCGCCGACCGCGCCCATGCCTCCGAAGCGCTGCCCTGGGTGGCGTTCCTCGGCGGCACCGAGGCCGGCCGGCCCGTGACCGGCCTGGTGGAGACCACCTGGTCGGGCGGGCGGGACGCCACCGGCCGGAACAGCTACTCGGCCCGGCTGCTAATGGTCGACTGGCATCCGACCAGCGACGCCGGGCTGACCTGGTCCTCGCTCTACGCCGCCGCCCTGGACACCGAGTGGCCGACCACGGACCCGGGCACCCCGCACCCGCCGTACATCGTCCTCGCCACGGCACCCACCACGGTCGCGAAGCTGGCCCGGTACATCGAGCACGACATCGGGTTCGAGTGGGCCGCGCGGTCCGCCGCGCTGCTCCTCGAAGGGCGGCACGTGGTCATCACGCTGTCCCCGGAGCACGCCGGTCTGAACGCCGTCACCCGGGTCGCCGTGCTCGACGGGATCTGTGCCCTGCTGCCGTACGGCAGCCGTGCCTGGTTGTCCGCCGCAACCTGGGCCGGTCACGGCGCCGACCACGAGCTGCGGCTGACCTTCGCACTGCGGCCGAGGGGAAGCCAGTGCCATGCCGTACTGGCCGGACAGCCGCCGCAGGAGCCCGGCACGGGTCACGGCCGCGCCTATCTGGCGGAGCTGCTGCGGCTGCGGCAGAAGAAGGGCATCGAGGCGGTGCTGTCCCACCTGCTGTCCCATCGGGCCCCGCTCACCCCGCACGACGCCGAACAGGCGCTGCACCATCTGCGGGACCTCGACCTCCAGGCGATGGTGGTGGGCGACATCGACCAGGGCACGAGCCAGTTGCGCAACGTGGCCAGGCTGCTGAGCCAGTCCCCGCTGGAGAGCCTGATCGAGCCGGAGGGCGCGAAGATCGCGCGTCATCTGGCGTGCCGCACCCTGCCCGGCGCCCGCTCCGAGGCAGAGCGCGAGCAGGCCCGGAGCCTGCTCCTGGAGCACTGGTCCCCCCGGGTCGGTGCGGCCCTCGCGGACGAGCTCAACTCGTGGCCCGCCGAGAGCCAGACCCCGCAGCGGGTGCGTGGCATCCTCGACCTGGCGGCCGCCGCGGAGTCATGGGACCGGCAGGCCCACACCGTGGTCCTGACCGGCTATCTCGACGGGGGCGGGGCGGGCGGAACGCCGGACGGTCTGCGGTCGCGGAGCACGCTGCTGCAAGCCATCCAGCAGGACCTGGACGCGAACAGCGCCGCCGCCGTGCACGCCGTCCTCGTCCGCCGCCCGGAACTGGCGCTGGCCTGGCTCGACGTCAACGCCGAGCGGGGCACCCTGGACGACCGGTTGGTCCTGGGACTGCTGCGCCGGCCCGCCGCGGTGAGCGAGCCGAACGCGCCGCACTGGCTGCGCGGCGTCGCCCTGATCCACCGCGAACTGCCGGCCGCCCCGCGCGACGAGGAGAGCATCGAGGCGTTCGCCGCAGTCTCCGCGACCGCCTGGCGCACCGGCCTGCACCTCGCCTGTCACGCCCACAATCCGGACGTGCTCGCATGGCTGGAACCAGAGCTGTACGACGTCGCGGCGGGGCAGAGCGGCACCGACGAGGACCGGGGCTTCCTGCTCCACCGGATCGACATGCTCGTACCGAGGCATCCCGGCCTTGCGGGGAAGCACGCCGCCTGGGCCGATCTGATCCAGCTCCCCCTGCTCGGGTGGGACTTGCCACGTTCCCGACTCCTCGCGGACGACGGCAAGTCGGCTGCCGAGTACGCCGGCGTCCTCAGGCGTCTGCTGCGGCGACTGGGGCTGCCGGGCCAAGGGCAGGAGACGGTGGCCGCGGCGCTGGTCGGCAACCGGCTCGACCAGGTCCCGTATCCGGTCCTGTGGGAGCTGACCCACCCTCAGGACGATCCGGTCGCAGGCGGTCTGGACAGCCTCGAAGGTCCCCTGCTCAACCGTATCGCCGAGCTGCTGACACACGCCGGGGACTGGATCACCCACGGCATGCCCGCGCCGTGGGAGCACCGCCTGAGGGGTCGCCCCGACCTCCAGTGGCTGGCCTACACCGCCGAGATCCGCCGGCTCGTCGCCACCCGTACGGCAGCCCCCGAGCAGCTGGGCGACGCCATCGTGCGGGCGAGCCCCCACTCCCGGTACGCCAGGCGCGCGCAGACGATCGAGTACCCCTTTGCCGTGCTCGAGGCGATCAAACCCTGGCTCCAGGATCACGCCGGACGGGGTGACGCGGTCCATCGACTGGCCGGGCACCTCAACCG
Source organism: Streptomyces sp. AC550_RSS872 (assembly GCF_019049285.1). GTDB lineage: Bacteria > Actinomycetota > Actinomycetes > Streptomycetales > Streptomycetaceae > Streptomyces. Next base: position 48,205 of record NZ_JAGMUL010000145.1, on the reverse strand, counting down.
GAGCTCCGGCCAGCAGGCGCTCGGCGACCTGCTCTACTACTCCATCTCCCAGCTGCGGTTCGGTGACCTGGTCCGGCATCGGGCACTGGAGTGCCACGAGGAGCTGAAGGCCGGCGTCGAGCGCGCGATCAAACTCATGCGCCAGAAGCCGAAGTCCTCGGCAGGCCTGCCGTACGACGCACCGAGGGGCCCGGTACCCGGCACCGACACCGATCCCGACCGGGGCAGCAAGTCCTGGCTCCCGTGGCGGAAGGGCTGAGGTGACGACCGCCCATGAACCCACCGCACACCCTCGCCCTCGACATCGGCACCCGGTACGCCCGGCTCGCCACCGCGCGGCGCGGCGCCGGGCCGCCGCTTCCGGTACCGCTGCCCGGTGACGTGCCGGGCGAGGGACTGCCGCTCTCCGCAGCCGTACGTGACCGGCCCGCCGCCGAACGCGACCGGCTCGTCGCCGCGCTGCGCGAGGCGTACGGCGTCTACCTCGCCCGATACGGTCCGCCCGCCGGGGCTGTGGTCGTCCTGCCCCGCCGCTTCGCGCGTGCGCTGTCAGGCCCCGCGACGGACGCCCTCGCCGAGGTGGGCTGCCCACGGGTGCGGGCGATCGGCACCGCGCACGCCCTGCTCGCCCTGGTCCGGCACACCACGGGCGAGGCGGCCGACACGGGGGAGTACCTCGTGTGCGACGTCGGGGCCCGCTTCGTCGACGCCGCACGCTGCACACTGAGCGGCCCTTCGGTCCTTCTTCGCGCCACCGCCGAGGAGACGGGCCCAAGTGGCCTTCTGGGAAGGGAACTTGACGCGGTACTCCTCGCCGCCGCCGGCCTGCCCGACGACGAGGAAGGGCATCGCCTGCTCGCCGCCGTGCGCAACGGCGACCCCGACGGCCGCCGACTGGGGCTCGCCGTCGGCCGGGCCATGAGCCGCCCCGTCCCCTTCGACGACACCCTGGTCTACCGCCTGGGCGAGAGGGACATCACCGCGGGGACCGTACGGACGTCCCTCCCGCCGCTGATCGACGCCGTACGGCGGGCCTTGGCCGAGGTCGCCGCGCCGCCCGGCGCCACGGAACAACCGCCCCTGCTGCTCGCCGGAGGCCTGGCCCGGCTGGAGCCGCTCACCCGGCGGTTGGGCGAGAGCCACCGGCTGGTTTCGCTGCCCGCGGACGTGGACGCCGGGTACGCCGCGGCAGCCGGCGGCGCCCTGGTGGCGGCGGGCCTCGCCGACCCCTGCGACCGCTACCCGTACGCCGTCCGCGTCAGTACCCACACCCGCAGGGCCGGCCGACTGCACACCGAGGTGCTCGAACTGGCCGCCCCCGGGGTCCTGGAGCCGGGCGGCGCCACCGTGTTCGCCGCGCGGGACGGCCGGCCGGCCGAGGTGCTGCCCGAGGCGGCGGCCCGGCGTCCGCTGCGGATCGAGGCCGTCGGCCCCGGCGGCCGCCCGGTCCCACTGCCGGACGTCGCGCTGCCCACCGGCACACCGGACGGGCTCTGCCGGGTCGGTGTCCGCGTCGGCGCGGACGGGGCGGCGGACCTTGTGCTGCGCCCGGTCGCGCAGGGCCCGGACGCCGAGACCCGCCTTCCGCTCGGCCCGCTGCCCGTCCCGCCCGAAAACTGATCCGTCCCACCTCCCCGTCCCCACCGCCCCCGTCCGCACCGCCCGCCGTGTCCGAGGAGCTCTCATCCGATGAACAAGCCGTCGCCACGCCCGAGGCCGGGAGGAACGCGCGCCCGTGCCGTCCACCGTGCCGTCGCCGGGCTCGCCGCCCTGGTGCTCACGGCCCTGGCCGCCGCGGCGTCCGGGACGACTCCCGCCGTAGCCGGTCCGGCAGCCGATCCGACCCGGGCCGGATCGGCGCCCAGCCGCTCCGAGATCTACTCCGAGCTCGGCCTTGACCAGGTCCCCGCCGACTACGTCGTCCTGGTGGATGTCTCGGGTTCGATGCTGAACAAGGGACGGTACTCGTCGGTCCGGTCGGCGCTGCTGCCGTTCCTGACGGGTCTCTCGCCGCAGGACTACGTCGCGCTGTTCACCTTCGGAGACAAGGCCGAGACGGTCTATCTGGGCCACCCGTCCGACCCGAAGGGCATCATCGGCAGGCTGCCCGCCCAAGCCGGTCCCTCGGGTGTGCGGACCGACATCGGAGCGGCCCTGGACCGCGGTCTGACCGAACTGGAGCGGCCCGACGCCGCCGAGGTCGGCTCCGTGGTGATGTTCACGGACGGCAAGCACGAGCCGCCGAAGGGCTCCAAGTACCCCAAACCCGACGGGCCGGCCTGGAACGCGCTGCGGGACCGGGCCGACAAGCTGGCCGACGGGCACGAACTGGCCGCCTACTCCCTGCCGCTCGCCACCGACGAGTCCGGCACCGCGCAGCTGGCCGGCATCGTCCCGAACACCAGTGAGCTGCGGCCGGATTCGGTCCAGAGCCTCTCCGAGTACCTCGGACGGGCCGCCGAACGGGCCCGGGCGCGCAAGGCCGCGCGGCTGATCGCGCAGGACGCGGGCAAGGGCGTGACGGCCACGTTGTCGCCCGCCGAGGCCCTCGACCTGGACGGCGGCGGTGCGGCGGCCACGCTGACGCTGACCGCCACGACCCAACGGCTGCCGCTGACCGTGACCGGCCTCAGGGCGACCGTGAACGGACAGCCGCTCACCGTCACCGGCCTGCCGGACCAGGTGTCCCTGAAACCGGGCGCGGCACGGCAGTTCGACGTCCAGGTGCGCGGCGAGCCCGACTCCGGCTGGCCGCCGGTCCGGCGGACCTGGGAGGACGAGGTCGGCCTCACCGTGCACGGCAAGGTCGCGACGCCCTGGGCGGCCACGCTCGACGACGTGAAGTTCGAGGTGCCGGCGGCGGTGGACGGACCGGCGAAGGGGCTGCGGCTACGGGCCGAGGTCGGCTCGCAGCTGACCCTGCCCCTGCTGATCGGCGTTCCGGCGGCGGCCCTCTTCGCGGCCCTGCTGCTGTGGCTGCGGCGCAACCGGGCGGTCCTGAGCGGCGTACTGGTCCTGTCGCCCCCGCATGGCGACGGCCCGCAGGACCACATCGTCCTGCGCGGGCGGCAGTTGGCGCTCGTGCCGCCGCAGATCGGCGGCCGCGGCCGTGTGTACGGCCGACGCTTCCGGGCGGCCGACGGCCGGCGCGGGGTCGCGTTGCACCTGCGCTACAGCCCGGACGGCACTGCGGCACGCAGCGCGGACGCCGTCTGCCGACCGGGCGAGGAAGTCATGATCAACGGCATCGGCTTCGCCTACCGGCAGGACCTCGACGGGCAGCAGTCGCCGGCACTGGGAGTCGCCGGGGTGCCCGCCCCCCTGCCGATCCCGCGGCCCGGTTCGCTCCCTGCCGACCAGGACGGGCCCTGGCGCAGCGCCCCGCCACCACCGACGGCGCGGTCGGACCGACCCGCCCCCTCGGAACGGGACCTGCCGTGACCGGCCTCACCCTCAACGTCGCCGCCACCCGGGTCGGCACCCATGCCCTGGGGCCGGGACGCCGGTCGGTGGTGTGGGTGCAGGGCTGCCCGTTCCACTGTGCGGGCTGTCTGGCACCGGAGTGGATCCCGGACCGCCCCGCCCGCCACGTGGATCCTGCCGAGCTGGCCGAGGAGTTGCTCGCCGATCCCGGTGTGACGGGCCTGACGCTCTCCGGCGGCGAGCCGATGGCCCAGGCCGCCGGGCTCGCCGCGCTGGTCCGCGCGGCCCGCGTACGGCGCGACCTCTCGGTGATCTGTTTCACCGGCCACCGCCTGGACCGGCTGCGCTCGCACCCGCCCGAGCCCGGGGTCACCGAGCTGCTCGGCCTCCTGGATGTGCTGATCGACGGCCGGTACGTCGCCGGCCTGGACGACGGCAAGGGGCTGCGGGGCAGCAGCAACCAGCGCGTCCACCACCTCACGCCCCGGCTCGCGGGATGTGGATACGACTTCACGGGCCGGCCTCGTACCGCCGAGATCACCGTCGACGGGACCACCGCCCTGCTGGTCGGAGTCCCCCCTCCGGGACTGCTCGCCGCCTTCGACTCCGCGGTGGAGGAGGCCCGTTCGCGACTGCCCCTTCCCGAGACCCCCGACGCGACGCCCCGGCATCCCCGGGCCCGGATCGCGGCCAACCGACCAGGTAAGGACGACTGAGCATGAGCGGCAAGAAGCGCATCCTGGTGGACGAGACCGAGTGGTACCGGGCCCAGCGGGCGGCCCAGAACCTCAAGCAGGTCCGGCGCGACGTTCCCAGACTGCTGGAGGAGGTCCGGCGGCAGACCGAGGCCGACCAGGCCCGCACGCGCGCCCAGTTGGAGGAGCGGGCCCGCCGGACCGAGCAGGCGCTCTCCGGCCTCGCGGCCCACACCCAGCGGCTGGAGCGGGACACCGGACGCAGGCTGCGCGAGCAGTCCGAGCGCCTACAGCAGGAGCTGCGCGGCACCGCGGACCGTCTCGAACGCGACACCCGCTCCATGCTCGCGGAACAGCGCGCGGCCCTGGAACGCGAGCTCGCCGCCGAACGCGACCAGCGTCGCCGCGACATCGCCGACCTGACCGGACGCGTCGACGAGATCGCCGGGAACCGCGAACGTGCCGCGGCCGCAGCCCGGGAATGGCTCGCCGACGGCGCCACCATGGCCGAACTCATCGCCACCACCCTGCCGCACGAACGGCACGCCCCGGGCAGGCTCGACCGACTCCGCCTGGACCTCGACACGGCGCGGCGCAACAGCGACGCCGGCCAGTACGAGGCCGCACTCGCCCTGTCGCAGAGCGCCTACCTCGACCTCAGCGAACTGCGTCTCGACGTCGAGCACCGGGAGCTGGAGCGGCGGCTCGCCCAGGACACCGCCACCGACGCCCTGGTCCTGGTCGAGACCCTGATCACGCAGAACGAGGTCAGGCCGGTCATGGGCCCCGACGGCCGGCCGCTGCCCGGGGTGGAACTCGACGTGGACCGCTGGTCGGAGGGCGAGCTCGAAGAGCTGCGGGGGCAGGTGGCCGAGCGGCTCTCCCGGGCCAGGGACGATGCCAGGACCGCCGCTGAACAGCGCGAACTGCTCGCCGAGGCGGCGGACCTGGAGGAGCGGCTCGGCGAGGTCGTGGACCGGGCCGGCATGCAGCTGCTCGCCTCACAGCTCCGCGTGAATCTCGTCGACTCGGTGGCCGGGACGCTTTCCCGGATCGGCGGCTACGAGCTGGTGGACGGCGAGTACCAGGATGAGGACGAGCGCCGCTCGTACCACGCCGTCCTCGAGCACATGACCGGCAACAAGATCGTGGTGCAGGTCCTGCCCGCCGCGGACGGTGAGACCGGGCAGATCCTGCGCGTCCTCTCCTACGACTACGACACGACCGCGGAACACGAACTCCGGGGCCGGGTCGAGGCGGTACGGCAGGCACTCGGGGAGGAGGGGCACCCGACCGGGGCGCTGGAGAGCGAGCCCGGCGTTCCGGAGCCGCGTGAAACCGACCTGAACCGGTTCCGGAAGAGGGCCGGCGGCGCCTCATGACCGGCCGGCTCGGCTCCCGCTTCGCCGACCTGCGGCTGAGCGTCGGCGAACCGTTCACCGTGGTGTTCGGGCCCGGCGTGGACGACACCTTCGTCGGCACCGACTACCGGGAACGGAACCTGGACGCGGCGCTGTGGCACCTGCTGCGGGCCCACTCCTGCGCGTACGTGGCCTACAGCTCCCAGCGCCGGCCCCTGTACTTCCTGGACCCGGACTCCGAGGCACGGTCCCGGCCCTCCGGCCGCGCCCAGGCCGACGCGCCGCCGCGGACGCCGACGGAATCGGCGGGCTCCGCAGGGCCGGAGCTCATGCGCCATCCCAGACTGCGCGGACCACTCGGCCGGCTGGTGGTCCGCCCGCCCGCGGAGGAACGGAACGCCGGGCCCGCCGAGACACGGAACGTCTCCTTGGCCGCGGACCGGACCGGCTCGCCCGCCGAGCCCGGGCCGCCGCGGGCCTTCTCCGACCCGTTCACCGTCATGACCCTCGCCGGATACCTGGCGAATCCTCCGGACCGTTCGGCCGTGGTGTTCACCGAGGCGGAGAGCACCCTGCGGCACACCGAGGCCACCCGCCCGCTCAACACCTTCTTCAGCGACTGGGCCCGGCACGGCGACTACGACCAACCGGTCGTCCTGGTCTTCGCCCGTCCGACGTTCGACGCCTGTGTGGAGTACGTCGAATCGCTGCACGGTTACCCCGGCCTGACCGACCGGCTGCGTCGGCGGTCCACGCCCTCCGTCCGCGTCGGCTATCCCGACGAGGCCGAACTGCACCGCCTCGTCCAGCGGTTGCGACTCCGCCACGGCCTGCGCATCGGCGACTGGCGCGAACTGGACACCGTGGTCCGAGCGATGGCGGCCCAACCGCTCACCGTGAAGAACTGGCGCAGTCACCTGCTGTCCCTCGGCGACACTCCGCTCAGCGGCAAGGAGCTGGCCGCGCGCGGCTGGCTGCCCCGCTCCGGCAGTCCAGGGGCGGGGGCGCCCGGCGGCCGGCACGCGCGCCCGGCCCACGAGCAGTTGGCCGACCTGAAGGGTCTGGAAGAGGTGAAGACCCATCTGGAACGGTTGCGCAAGCGGATCAACGCCGAACGGCTGCTGCGTAATGACGGGCGCGGCACGGACGCCGAAACGGCCTCACCCCACCTGCTGTTCGCCGGTTCGCCCGGAACCGGGAAGACCACGGTGGCCCGGCTCGTCGGCGAGATGTACCGGGAACTGGGTGTGCTGAGCCGTGGCCATGTGGTGGAGACCAAGCTCGAGGACCTGACCGCCGGCTATGTCGGACAGACCGCCGGACACGCCAACTCAGTGGTGGATCAGGCCTTGGACGGGGTGCTGTTCCTCGACGAGGTGCACGGCCTGAGCGGCGAGGGCGCCAGCTTCCTCCCGGAGGTCATCCGGGCCCTGCTGACCCGAATGGAGAACGACCGCCACCGGCTCGTGGTGATTGCGGCCGGATACCCGGACAGGATCGACGAGTTCCTGGCCACCGACCCCGGCCTCGTCCGCCGGTTCGGCGAGCGCATCCCCTTTCACGACTACCCGCCGGACGTGCTGCACGCCATCCTGCTGAAGTCCTTGGCGAAACGCGGCCTGCGCTGGGACGAGCCGTTGGCCGATCAGCTGCTAAAGGTCGCCACCGAGCTGTACGTCACACGCCGCCCCGACTTCGGCAACGCCGGCACCATGCGCGACCTCGGCTCGAAGATCTTCGCCGAGTGGGCCAACCGGATCGACGGCGACACCGAGCAACCACTCACCGTCGATGACCTGCCGGACAAATACCGCGCCCTCCTGTCCCCGCCCGCCCCCGAGAACGACACCCTGCTGTCCGAGCTGGACGACATGGTCGGCCTCGACTCGGTGCGTGAGACGCTCACCGACCTTGCCGAGGTCATCCGGCTCCGCCAAGCCCGCGGCCAGAGTCTGCCCGATCCCCCGAATCTCCTGTTCATCGGGCCGCCCGGTACCGGCAAGACCACCGTGGCGCGGGCCACCGGCAGGATGCTCCGCGCCCTCGGACTACTGCGCACGGGCCATCTCGTCGAGACCACACGTGCCGACCTGGTCGCCGAGTACGTCGGCCAGACCGCGCCCCGGGTCCGCGAAGCCGTGTACAAGGCCCTTGACGGGGTGCTCTTCATCGACGAGGCATACAGCCTGACGGCCGGTGCCGGCATCCAGGGCGCCGACTTCGGCAAGGAGGCCGTGGACACCCTGGTCAGCGAGATGGAGAACCGGAACGACCGGCTCTCCGTGATCGCCGCGGGTTATCCCCGCGAAATGGACGCTTTCCTGGACAGCAACAGCGGTCTGGCCTCCCGCTTCACGCACCGCGTGGAGTTTCGGCCGTACACCACCGAGGAGCTCGTCGAGATTCTGCGCCGAAGGGCTGCGGCCCAGGACTACGTCCTCACACCTCAGGCCGCCGAGCGGGCCGGGCCGTGGTTCGACGAGCGACGTCGCGCCAACCCCCACGGGTTCGGCAACGCCCGCGAGGTACGCCGCCTCCTCCCCGCCATGGAGGCTCGACTCGCCCGCCGTCTCCGAACCGACCCCAACGCCACCGACCACTCCACGTTCACCGCCGACGACGTCCCGCCCCCTGGCCGCTGACCGCCGGAAGATCAGGCCGCTCCGGCGTTCGCGTCTGCGTCCCTCTCCTCCAGCGCCTCCCGAAGCACCCGATCGATCCCGGCGAGGCGTTGCTCCACATCGGCGGCGACGCGGCGCGCCCGTTCAAGTGCCGTCCTGCGCTTGGCGAGCCGGTCCTCGCGACGTTCGCCGATGTCGCCGCCGTCGACGCCTTCCCACGCGGACAACGCCTCCGCCAACTCCCGGTTCGCCCGCGCGTATCGCTCCCACTGCGGAATCCGCTCCCCGAGCTCGGCACGGACCGCTTCGAGGTTCCGGTGCGACTCGTCCAGCTCAGCGGTGACCCGGGCCAGCTCCCGCTTCTTCGCGGTGAGCCGCTCGTCGCTCTCCTCGGCCAGGCGCACCGCCTCGCGGGTCTGCGGTCCGAGCGCGTCCAGCTGGTCCTTGCTGAGCCGCACCAGCGCCCCGCAGTCCGCGGCCAGAACCTGCTCGGCGGAGGTGTCCCGGGAGCGCAGCACCTCCAGGCGCTCGTCCACCACCTGCTGTTGTCCGCTCAGCGCGTCCAGCGTGTCCACCAGGCGTTCGAGGCGGCGAAGGTCCTCGATGCGCTCCCGCAACTCCGCGTGCTCAGCGAGGCGTTGGCACAGCTCGTCCTCGGTGTCGGCAAGCCGTTTCAGTGCCGTTCGGTCGTCCCGAACCTGTCCGTGGAGCGCGGCGAGCTCGGCGAGCTTCTTGTCCAACTCCTCCGCCAGCCGCTCTCCGGGCCGGGCGGCGGCCACGAGACGAGGAACCCCGGCGGCCAGCGCAGGGACCTCCTCCAGCACGTCGAACAGACCGAACAGCCCGTCGAGTGCGGCAACGCCGTCGTCATCCCGTATCCCCGCGAGCGCCTGCGCCGCACGACGCAGCGAGGCTCCGAGCGCCGAAAGTGCGGCTTGAGCACCGGAACCGTCCCCGAGTGCACCGGGGTCGTCCGTAGCCGGCATCCACGCCCCCCGCTTCCCTGTTCACACCGCTGTCCGAAGCAGCGTAGCGCCGAAGTTCCAGCCGGTGGGCGTACTTGCCCGCCCCTGTCCCGTACCCCCTTTCGATGACGCGAATGCCCCCCCTGCTCGCATCCGAATTCTCCTGTGGAGCAGGCCGGTTCGGATCTAGACTGCGCACCCAGTGTCCGGGCCTCGTCGTGCGGACGAGGCCGAGGGTGGAGGGGGACCCGTGAGCGAGCTGGTGCGCTTCGAGGGGCCGGAGGGCTCCGAACTCGTGGTGGAAGTCGCCGACGACACCCCGGGCCTTGAGCTGATCTCACGCCGTGAGGACGGCATCGTCGAGGCCCGGCGACGGCTTCGGGAGTCGCTGGAGTCCACACTGCCCACCCTGCGGTCGGTCGTGGACACCGCGCTCGCCCTCGCCCCGCAGGAGATGGAGATCGACTTCGGCATGAAGTTCACCGCGGAGGCCGGTGCCGTCGTCGCGAAGACCGCGGCGGAAGGGCACTTGGCCGTACGGCTGCGCTGGACGCGGCCCGAGAGTGCGCCGGCTCAGCCGACGAGCCCGGGGAACTGACGAGTCGTGGCCGTCAGCCGGGAACAGCCGCCCTGGCTGGTCAGCATTCGGCGCGAGTCCCCCGACGGCCCGGCGCACGGAGTCGGCGTCATGTGCGGACCACGCCACGTCCTTACCTGCGCCCATGTGATCGGGCGGGGCGCGGAAGCGCCCGTCGGCCCGGTGTACGTCCGGTTCCAGCACGTGCGGCAGGTCGAGGAACTCAGGGCGACCGTGCTGCCGGACGGCTGGCATCCGGTCACCGAGGCCCGCACGGGGGACGTGGCCGTCCTGGAACTCGCGGGTGACCCACCGCCCGGCGCCGAGCCGGCCCCCCTGTGCACCACGGAGGCCGGGATCTGGCATCACCGGTTCCGTGCCTATGGCTACCCGAAGAAGCACGCGCGCGCCGGTATCGGGGTGCGCGGCGAGATCGTCGACCACGCGGGCGACGAATGGCTGCTGCTCGAACCGCGGGCGGGGTGGGCGCCGGAACCCGGCTTCTCCGGGGCACCCGTGTGGGACGAGGACGGCGACGCGGTGATCGGCATCCTCAACGCCCGGGAACGCGGCGGCGACTCCGGCACGAGCAGCACCACGTACGCGATCAAGACCGAGGCACTGCTCCGCTACTGGCCCCCACTGGCCGAACAGGTGCGGGAGCAGGCCGCGGACAAGCTGCGGGCCCGCATCGAGGCACGGCTCGCGTTGCCGCTCACGGCATCGGGGGAGCTGCCGCGCGTCGGCGAGGTGGATCCGTACCACATCGGAGTGACCCCCTCCACGTACAGCGGGCGCCGGACCGAAGGCGACCGCACCGACACGTATGTCGCGCGCCGCAGGCCGGACGCGCTCCTGGAGGAGGCGCTGGACAGCGCCCTCTCGGCCGAACCGGACGGCACACGGCTGCTGCTGCTCGTCGGCCCGTCGAAGTCCGGCAAGTCCCGGACACTGTTCGAGCTGCTGCGCCGCCGGATTCCGCGGGCTCGGCTCCTGGTGCCCGCCGCCGACCGGACCGCGCCGGAGGATCTGTCCCGGCTGCGGCTGCCGGCCGGCGGCGACCCGGTCGTCCTCTGGCTGGACGAGCTGGATCACTATCTGCGCCCCGGCGGACTCAACGTCCAGGTCCTGGAACGGTTCGCGCAGGAGGAGCCGCCGGTCGTCGTGGTCGCTTCCATGACCTCGTTACAGCGGCAGGCACTCTTCGACCGCGCGGACGACCAGGGTCGGCTCGCGCGCAGTGTGCTGCGCCGGGCCCGCGAGGTGGAGCTGCCGCAGCGGCTCACCGACGAGGAGCTGGCGGAGGCCGCCCTCCACTACCCGGACGAGGACTTCGCGGCGCGGGGCATCGGGCAGATCCTGGTGGCCGCGCCCGAACTGGAACGGCGCCTGACGCACGGCTTCGACAGCTGCCCGGAGGGGTGGGCGGTGACCCGGGCGGCGGCGGACCGCTGGCGGATGGGCCTGCGCGGCGCGGTGTCCGAGGCCGCCCTGTTCCGGCTGTTCCGCGGGTACATGAGCGACGCGCACCCGGCACGGGACGCGGACGAGGGCGCGTTCCGTGCCGGGCTCGCCTGGGCGCGCGAGACTGTCGCCGGCCAGATCGCCCTGCTCCATCCGGCCCGGCCCGCGACCCCCGCGGTCACCGAGGACAGCACGCCGGGCGACGGACCCGCACAGCGGTGGTACGCCATCTTCCCGTACGTACCCGACTATCTGGACACCCGGACCGACGACTCGGGCATGACGGTCCCGGGCTTCGCCTGGCAGCTCGCCCTGAACGGCGGCGCAACCGTCGGCACCGAAGGCCTCGGCGCCACGGCAGCCCTGAGCACCGACCTGCTCACGGTCGCCGTCACCGCGGTCGTACGCGACGAGCTGGACGTTGCCGTGGCCGCGCTGCGCCGGGTCCGGGAGGTCGGCGCGGACTCGGACGAGGCCGCCTGGGCAGCCGTGATGCTCGGACAACTGGAGCTTGCCCGCAGCGAGTTCGAACGGGGCCGGGAGTGTCTGGAGGCGGCCCTCGAGTCCGGGGTCCCGGACGTGGTGCCGCTGGCTCAGGTCGAGCTGGGCGGGGTGCTGGTGGCCAGCGACCGGGAACGGGCCGGCGAGCTCCTACAGGCGGCGATGGGCTGCCGCAACCGGCAACTCGCGCTGCTCGCCCAGGTGTACTTCTCGGGACTGCTGATCCTTCAGGGGGCGCACGAACGGGCCTTGTCGCTCCTGGACGACGTGCTGGCCGCGGGGGACGACGAGGTGGCCGGCCTGGCACAGACCCGACTCGGCGGGATGCTCGCCGACGAGGGGGCTCCCGCCGCCCTGGGCGGTACCCGGAAGCAGGACCCGGCGGGCAGTGGAACCGAACTGCTGCGGCCCCGAGCGGCCCGCACCGGCGAGGTACCGGTCCCGGACAACAGCTCCTGGACGCTCTCCCGCACCATGAACGCCTCGGTGACCGCGCCGATCACGGAGTTCGCCCGGACGAACATGAGCTGGATCCTGGCCAATCAGGGGAAACTCGACAAGGCGGAGGAGCTGCTCCGGGAGGTGATGGCCGGCGGCCACCCGCTGGCCGCACCGCTGGCCTGCGCCAGCCTCGGTGACCTCTTGGTGGAGTGCAACCGGCCGAGCGAGGCAGGCCCGTTGCTCGAGAGCGTGCTGGACGCCCCGGCACCGCTGGCGTGGCCGCTGGCCCAGGTCGCACTCGGGCGACTCCTGGTCAGCGGGGACGAGGACCAGGAGCAGGGCGCCGAGCTGCTGCGTGAGGTGTTCCGGTCCGGTCACCCGGCCCATGCGCCGCGCGCCGCCCATGTCCTGGGCTGCTGGCACGTCGCGCACGGGCGAGCGGAGCACGCGGAGTACCGGCTCGGCCAGGCCATCGCGTCCGGCCATCCGGACTGGGCGCCGCTCGCCGAACTCGCCCTGGCCTCACTCGCTGCCGGGCAGGGCGCCACGGACCGGGCGGAACAACTGCTCGCCGCGGTCGCCGCCAGGCCGTGGACGAACGCCCCGTACGCCTTGGATCAACTGGGCGATCTGCTGGCCGAGGAGGAGCGGTACGAGGAGGCCGAGGCCGCCTACCGACAGGCCATCGCCTCCGGCCATGAGCACTGGTCCCAGCTCGCTCGCGTAGACCTCGCGCTCATGCTGGCGAGGACGGCCGACCCGGCCGACCCGGACGACGTCGCCGCGTTCCTGGAGCTGCTCGCACAGGCCGCGGCCTCCGGACACCCCGCACAGGGTCCACGCGCCGCGGAGTTGCGTGGCGAACTGTTCGCCCTGTTGGACCGGTACGAGGAGGCCGAGGCCGCCTACCGGCAGGCCATCGACGCCCATCATGACGAGTGGTCCCACCTCGCCCGGATCCACCTGGCGCTCATGCTGTCGGACTTCGTCGACCCGGACCAGCCGCACGGTTACGCACCGGTGGCGGAACTGCTCATCGAGGCCATGGACGGACCCCGTACGGCGCTCGCCACGTGGGCGCAGTCGCTGCTCGGCCAGGTCCGCATCGCCGAGGGCGACCGCCCGGAAGGACTCCGGCTGCTCAGGTCCGCCGTGGAGGCCGACGTTCCGGTGTCGTCCGACGCGGCCCGGCTCTTCCTGGCCATGGACTTTCTGGATGACGGGCAGGACCGTGACGACGGTGGGGAGGCGGCCGAGGCGCAGGCCGCGGAACTCCTTGAGCAAGTTCTCCGCGGGGAGCCGTCGGAGGTCACCGAAGTGGCGCGGACGGTCCTCGGCACACTGCGCCTTCGCCAGGGCGATCACACGGCCGCACGGCAACTCCTGGCCGACGGCGCGGGATCCGGCGCCTCGGAGGCCGCCGCCGACAGCTTCCTCGACCGGGGTGAGTACCTCCTTGAGGTCGGGGAGATCGAAATGGCCGCCGAACTCCTACAGGCGGCGCTGGACATCGGCCACCCGGACAGCGCACCCCGGGTCGGTCTGCTGCTCGGGGTGACCTATCTGGCCCAGCGCAGACTGGAGGCAGCCCGGGACCGGCTCGCCGAAGCGGTGGAGTCGGGCGACCCTGACGTGGAGCCCCAGGCACGGCGGTATCTCGGAAGCACACTGGCCCAGCTCGGCCGGTCGCAGGAGGCGGAAGAGATCCTGCTCCCGCTGGCCGCGGCCGAGGAGCGCCCGGAGCGCCCGCAGGCCTTGCTGTTGCTCGCCCAGCTCGCCGTGGTCAGCGGGCGGCTCGCCGAGGCGGCCGACCGATTCGAGCAGGTGCTCGCCGCCGCCGACCCGGAGGCGGCGGCCGAGGGCCGGATGGCGTACGCCCAACTGCTGCGGGAAACCGGCCGCTGGGACCGCCTCGCGGAGATCCTTTCCGTGCCCGCGGACACTCGCCCCGCCCCGGAGACCGCCCCTGCCCCGCACCCCGCGGAACCCGTCCTGACCTCACTGGTGTTGGTCCTGCTCGGCGATGTCGCCTCGGCCGAACAGAAGTGGCTCGAGGCTCGCCACTGGTACCGCCGCGCCCTCGCCGCGCCCGACAGCGACCAGGCACAGCACCGCGCTCGCGCGGCCCTCGGAAACCTCCCCGATTAGGCCGTTCGCCCTGGAGGGCCCGTTCGAGGACGTGCTCGACCATGGTGGCGTCACGCGTCTGTGTGCGCAGTCTCCGGGGCGTCCCGTCAGCACTCGATGATGTTGACCGCGAGCCCGCCCCGCGCCGTCTCCTTGTACTTCACCGACCTGTCGGCGACTGTTGATCACGGGCTTGACCTGCGAATTTGAGAAGAGCAGGCTCGCCTTGAGTCACCTCAGGGACTTCTTGCCGAGGGCTGCCTACAAGGTGTCCGAGGTGCGTAGCATGCCTGCGGGAGTCGGGGCGTTGTGTTCGTGCAGGCATCGACCCCTTTGCCGGACCCCGCCCTCGTAATGCGTAGGTCTCGGGTTCGAATCCCGGAGGCGGCTCCGAGGTGAACCGTAGGTTAGGTCGCTGACCTGCGGTTTCTTCGTTTTCTTGACCTTGGAATGTGCGTGCCGAGGGCGTCTTGTGACTGTGTATGGAATGCGTAGGTCGGAGGCGAGGGGGGCGGCGGTGAGGAAGCCGGTACCGTCGCCGACAGTGACCAGCATGGTGGCGGCGGTCCTGACCGCGACCCCTGGAATCGAGGTCAGGACCTTGGGAAGAGGGTGCGCCTCCGGCAGGGCCTCGATCTGGGACTCCAGGGCCCGGCGCTGTTCATGGACGGCGGCGAGCGAGTGAGCGGGCCAGGGACGGGATCACGATGTCGAGGGTGCCGGTGTCCGGGAGCACGATGGTCTGTTCGTCGAGCGCGTCGAAGGCGTCGTCGATCAGCCGCCGGGCCATGCGCGGGGCGTTGGGTCGGATCAGCTCAACGAGCCCGCGACGGTCGGCCTTTCGCAGCGGACCGTGCTGGTCGGCTTCGACCAGGACCTCGCGGCTGAGGTCACCCGCATCTCCAACCGGACAGGCGGCCTGGTCACCCACGACAGGTGTCGGATCTGTGCTTCTCGTCCCGCATCCCGGTCGGTGTTGTCCCGGCACACTACTTCACCTGTGAAGAGCCGGACTGAAAAGAAAGCATCCTGATTTCGGAAGGATTCCCAGGGCTACCGTGGGTACCGGCGGGAGGGAACGGTGACCGGATCATTCCATTGGAAAGTACTGTGCGGGGCGGTAGTGTCGGTGCTGTGAGTGTGCGTCAGCGGCCCCGCGGAGGAGAGGTTGACCGTGTCGCCGGAGTTGCCCCGCGATCTTCCGCAACTGCTCAGCAGCGCGGAGCGGTTGATGACCCGCCGGCTGGCCGCCGCGCTGGAGGCCGAGGACTGTTCCGTCGAGGAGTGGCGGGTGCTGTCGCTGCTCTCGGACGGGCGCGGGCACGCCATGTCCGATGTCGCCGAGTACGCGCTGATGCCCGCGCCGAGTCTCACCAAGCTGGTCGACCGGCTGGTCTCGGCGGCGTTGGCCTACCGTCGCAAGGACCCGGGGGACGGGCGCCGTGTTCTGCTCTATCTCTCCTCGCGCGGCAGGACGCGGCACCGGGCCGTCGCCGCGCTGGCACAGCAGGCGCAGGCGCAGGTGCTGGACGGGCTGGCCGGTGTGCGGGAGCTGGCGGACGGGCTGTCACGGCTGGAGTTTCTGCTGGGGCGTGCTCCGGAGCAGGTCAGAGCTGAGCGATGATGTCGAAGTCCAGGGCGTCGGCCCGGGCGAGGTAGAGCCGTTGTTCGAGGTGGTTGCCGCGCAGTCGCAGCGCGCCGCGCGGACCCTCGTAGGAGATGTCCTCCTCCGGCCCCGGCGAGTTCGGCACGGTTAACGACCCTCGGTGGGCGGCGAGCGCACCGAGCAGCAGGATGCCCTCGAAGCAGGACTCGCCCAGGCTTCCGGCGACCGGGGCCTCGTATCCGAACCTCCGGGCGTAACGGTGGCTGAAGGACAGGCTCTCCGAGGTCATCAGCGAGTCGAAGTAGCCGGCCGTCGCCCACAGTCCCTCGGCCGCCTCCGCACCGGTGGCGAGCAGCAGGTTCTCGTCCATGTGGGTGCTCAGCCGGACGCAGCGCTGGTGCAGGCCCGCCGCGGTGAACGCCCGGTTGAAGCGCACCGCGTCGTCCCCGAGCAGCAGCATCAGCACCGCGTCCGCCCCGCCGGCCTCGATCCGGCGCATCACGGGGCCGTACTCCTCGGTGTCCAGCGGGATGAACAGTTCGTCCACGACGCTGCCCCGGCACTCGCGAGCGAACCGGCGGGCGGTGTGTGCGGTGACCCGGGGCCAGACGTAGTCGCTGCCCACGGTGCACCAGCGGCGGACGCCCGTGGCCTGGGCGAGCAGCCGCATCGCCGGCGCCAGTTGCTGGATGTCGGTCTCCCCGGTGAGGAATACGCCGGGGGTGTCCTCACCGCCCTCGTACTGGGCGGTGTAGATGTAGGGCACCCGGTGCGCGATCCGCGGTGCCAGGGCCTGGCGTACCGCGGAGGTGTGCCAGCCGACGACCGCGTCGACCGCACCGAGCGCGACCAGGCCCGCCACCTCGTCCGCGACCCGCCGCGGTTCGGCACCGCTGTCCACGACGACCAGCCGGACCTCCCGGTCCAGGATGCCGCCCGCGGCGTTGAGTTCCTCCACGGCGAGCTGCGCCGAGAGTTCGCAGGCGGGGCCGAAGATCCCGGCCGGGCCGCGCAGGGGAATCACGAGCGCTACGAGCAGCAGGTCCCGTCGGTCCGGACACAGTTGTGCTGCCGTCGAGTGCACGGGGCACCTCCGGGGGGTCTCCACAGGTGACGTCGAGTTCAACCCCGGCGCCGTTGCAGAGGATCTCCTGCCTCCGCGGAGCCTAGACCGGTGTACGGGACTTCACAATCATCGGAGGTCTGACCGGCCCGCCCGGCCCGGGGAAGCAAGTAGTACAGGGCGGGCGCACTGGCCACCATCAGCACGGCGCACAGCAGCCAGGGAAGCGTCTGGTGCTGTCCGTAGGCGTACACGCCCGCGGCCGGTCCGACCGCGTACCCGACGGTCTGGCACATGCTCAGGAAGGACAGGTAGACGGGTTCCTGGGAGGGCGGGGCCGCCTCGGTGGCGAAGGCGGCGGCGACCGGAGTCATGAGGACCTCTCCCAGGGTCCAGCTCAGCACTCCGACGACCAGGACGGGCAGCGAGATCCCGACGAGGTTGACCGCGTACCCCGCGCAGACGCAGACGGTGCCGAGGATCAGGGGGGTGCGGCGCTGCCAGCGTGCGGTGTACCGGGAGAGCGGCACCTCGACCAGGATCACCACCACCGCGTTGAGGGTCAGCAGCCAGCCGTAGACATCGGTGGTGTAGCCCGCCTCACGGACCGCCAGGGCCAGTACTCCGGTCTGCTGGGCGTAGACCAGGGAGGCCACGCTCAGCACCACGGCGGCGGCCGCGAACTCAGGGCTCACTCTCGCCCGGACCCCCACGTGTTTCGGGCCCGGTTCCGTACGGGGAGCAGTCCGCGGCAGGGGCAGGACGAGGAGGGTCGCCGCCGTGGCGGCGAGACCGTTGCCGATCAGTACGGCCGCGGGGGACCAGGACAGCAGCAGAGCGCCGAACACCGGTCCCGCGGCGGCCCCCACGTTGAGGCACAGCCGGTAGACCGCGAACATGGCCACCCGGCGCTCGGCGGTGGCCTCGGTGCCCACCACGGTCTGCGCCAGCGGGGAGTAGGCCTGCACGCCGGCGGAGACGACGGCGGCCAGGGCGACGGTGGGCCCGAAGCCCTGGAGGGCGGCGCAGGCGAACGCGCTGACCGCGGTCGCCGTTCCGGCCAGCAGCAGCGCCGTACGCACCCCGAGGCGGGCGGCCACTGGCCCGGCGGCCGCGGCACCGAGCACGCCCGCCGTCGCGACCACGATCAGCGCGACGGTGATCTGCCGTGTCCCGTAACCCCGTTCCGCCAGCACCAGGGTGAGGAACAGGACGAAGAAGCCGCCCAGCCGGCTCACGAAGATACCGAGGCAGACCAGCGCGATCGGCCTGGTCATCCCGTCGGTGTACTGGGCAGGCCTCACTCCGACTCCAGCTTGACCAGGATCGTCTCGGCCGCGGTCGTGGCGGCCGCCAGCGCGGTGGTGCTGTCGGGGCCGGTGGCGGTGACGTAGCCCAGACGGTCGTTGTTGTTGGTCGGCGGTGCCAGGACGTCGCCCGGGCCGACGTACAGGGCGACCTCCTCCACCCCCGGCACGGCCCGGGCCCGCTCGACGCCCTCGACGGCGACCACCCGGCCGCCGGGGCTGGGGAGGAAGACGATGGCCGCTCCCCGGGCCGGCTCCGGGATCCGGTCGGGCGGGGTGCCGAGGTACATCTCGACCAGCAGCTCGGTCGGGTCGACGTCGAGGGCGCGGTTGAGGAGATGGGTGATGCGGTCGCCCGCGGGACGGCAGTTCACCTCGATCAGCTTGGGTCCGTCGGCGGTGAGCATCAGCTCGATGTGTCCGGCTCCGAAGACGTACCCGATGGCCTCCAGGGCCGCGGTGGCGATCCGGCGGCACTCCTGTTCGAGACCTGGTTCGAGTACGGCGGGCAGGGCGTGCCCGGTCTCGTAGAACGAGGGCGGCGGCACCGTCTGCTTCTGCGTGATCGCGAGGAAACGGGTGACGCCGTCGAAGGTGAGGGTCTCCAGGCTGATCTCGGGGCCCTCCAGGTACTCCTCGACCAGGATCTCCTCGGACATCCGCTGGTCCCGCTGGTTGTGCGTGACCTGGTGCAGCGCGGCGACGTGGGAGGCCACCTCGTCGGGGCCGTTGCACAGCCGCACCCCGTAACTGCCGCCGTAGTCGACCGGCTTGACGATGCAGGGGAAGCCCTGGGCGACGGCGGCAGCGGCGGCTGCCTCCGGGGTCAGGGCCACGGCGAAGGCCGGCACCGGGACGCCCGCGCGCGAACAGGCCTCGCGCTGTAGGGACTTGATCCGGGCGGCCCGCACCGAGTCGGGCGCCTGACCCGGCAGGCCCAGGCGGTACGCCGACTCCGCGCCGCTGATCATGTGCCACTCGCCGACCGAGATGAGCGCGTCCAGCCCCGGGAGCAGCGGGCGCAGCGCGCCGACCACCTGGTCCGGATCGTTGGTCTCGGTGCCGACCACGTCGTCGATCAGGCCGGTGTCCAGCTGGAGTTGGCCCGGCAGGAGGTAAGCGTCGATGTCGCGGGTGACGAACGTGACGCGGTGCCCGGCCCGCTTGGCGGCGGCGATCGCCTCGTAGCCGCTTCCGGTGGTGTTGGTCTCCAGGAACGCGATGTGCGCCATGTGTGCCTCTCGGTTGCCCCTGGGCTTGAGGGGATGCGAGGAGATGTTTCCTGGATGAACTATTTTCTCGATGGGGAGTGACTGTCAACAAGCTCAAGTTTCCAGCAAGTTACGTTTGCTGAGAGGTTCATTGAATCGTTGACATCAATTCCTGCGCCCAAATACTTTCTGGGAGAAGTACTTCTGAACGGGAATGGTTGTGCATCCATGCGACTGACCGCACGAGAGCAGGAACGTCTCCTCGTCCACGTCGCCGCCGAGGTGGCGCTGCGGCGCAAGGAGCGCGGTGTGGCGCTCAACCACCCGGAAGCGATCGCCGTCCTGACCGCGCACATCCTCGAGGGTGCGCGGGACGGGCGGACGGTGGCGGAGCTGATGAAGTCCGGACGTGCGGTGCTGACCAGGGGAGATGTGATGGAGGGCATCGCGGAGATGATCCACGACGTCCAGGTGGAGGCGACCTTCCCGGACGGCACGAAGCTGGTCACCGTGCACGGGCCGATCGCGTGAGCGCGGGGGAGGGGCCGGACCGCGCGCCCCAGGTGCCCGGCGAGGTCCTGCTGGGTGAGGGTGACGTCGAACTGAACCGGGGCCGTGCGGTGACGGTGGTGGCGGTGGTCAACGCGGCGGACCGGCCGGTGCAGGTCGGGTCGCACTACCACTTCGCGGAAGCGAATCCGGGCCTGTCCTTCGACCGGGCGGCGGCCCACGGGAAGCGGCTGAACATTCCGGCCGGCACGGCCGCGCGGTTCGAGCCCGGCGTGCCCGCAGAGGTGGAACTGGTCCCGCTGGGCGGGCGCCGTGAGGTGTTCGGCCTGCGTGCTGAGACGAAGGGGAGCCTCGACACAGGCTCTGAGCGTCAGGCCGTCACGAAGGGAAGCCTTGATGACTGACCGTCAGAATACCGGAAACAGAGCCGCGTTGACGGTGCCGCGCACGCGCTACGCCGACCTGTTCGGGCCCACCGCCGGAGACCGGATCCGGCTCGCGGACACGGATCTCCTGATCGAGATCGAGCGGGACCTGAGCGCGGGCGGCGACGAGGCGGTCTTCGGCGGTGGCAAGGTGATCCGCGAGTCGATGGGACAGTCCCGGGTCTCGCGGGCGCAGGGCGCGCCGGACACGGTCATCACCGGTGCGGTCGTACTTGACCACTGGGGCGTGATCAAGGCCGACATCGGCATCCGCGACGGCCGGATCACCGCACTGGGCAAGGCGGGCAACCCGGAGACCATGGACGGGGTGCACCCCGACCTGGTGATCGGCCCGGAAACCGAGATCATCGCGGGCAACGGGCGGATCCTGACCGCCGGCACCGTCGACGCGCACGTCCACTTCGTGTGTCCGCAGAGCGCGACCGAGGCACTGGCGGCAGGGACCACCACCATCATCGGCGGCGGGACCGGCCCTGCCGAGGGCAGCAAGGCGACCACCGTCACGCCCGGCAGCTGGCACCTCGCCCGGATGTTCGCGGCGCTGGACGACTTCCCGGTCAACATCGGGCTCCTCGGCAAGGGCAACACCACGTCCGCCGTCTCGATGCGGGACCAACTGCGCGCGGGCGCGGTGAGTTTCAAGATCCATGAGGACTGGGGGGCGACCCCGGCCGTGATCGACGCCTGTCTGGAGGTGTGCGAGGAGTCGGGCGCGCAGCTGGCGATCCACACCGACACGCTCAATGAAGCGGGTTTCGTGCAGGACACGCTGGCCGCGATCGCCGGACGGGGCGTGCACGCCTACCACACAGAAGGGGCGGGCGGCGGGCACGCCCCGGACATCATCACCGTGGTCTCGCAGCCGAACGTCCTGCCCAGTTCCACCAATCCGACCCGGCCGCACACCGTCAACACCCTCGACGAGCACCTGGACATGCTGATGGTGTGCCACCACCTCAGCCCGCGTGTTCCGGAGGACCTGGCGTTCGCCGAGTCGCGGATCCGGCCTTCGACCATCGCCGCGGAGGACGTGCTGCACGACCTGGGCGCGATCTCGATCATCAGCTCGGACGCCCAGGCGATGGGCCGGATCGGTGAGGTGGTGCTGCGCACCTGGCAGACCGCCCACGTGATGAAGCGCCGCCGCGGCTCCCTGCCCGGAGACGGGCGCGCGGACAATCTGCGCGCACGCCGCTACGTCGCCAAGTACACCATCAACCCGGCCGTGGCCCAGGGCCTGGACGGCGAGATCGGCTCGGTCGAGCGGGGCAAGCTCGCCGATCTGGTGCTGTGGAACCCGGCGTTCTTCGGGGTCAAACCGGAACTGGTGATCAAGGGCGGCCAGATCGCGTATGCGCAGATGGGCGATGCCAACGCCTCCATCCCCACTCCGCAACCCGTCCTGCCCCGCCCGATGTTCGGCGCCCACGGCCGCGCCCCCGCCGCCGGCTCGCTGAACTTCGTCACCGAGGCGGCCCTGGGTGACGGGCTGCCCGAGCGGCTGGCCGGGCAGCTGGGCATCGGCAAGCAGTTCACCGCGATCCGCTCCACCCGCGGCGTCACCAAGGACCACCTGCACGAGAACACCGCCAGGCCCGAGGTCACCGTCGACCCCGACACCTTCACCGTCCGCATCGACGGCGAGGTGACCGAAGCCCACCCGGCCACCGAACTCCCCATGACCCAGCGCTACTTCCTCTTCTGACTCTTTTGACTCTTCTGGTCCGGCCGCTCCGAGTCCCGATCCGGCCCTCGCCGAGCCCCCCACCTCCTGCAAGGAGTGCTGATGATCCTTACTGGAAGCGAGATCGCGCGGGAACGCACGAACCAACGCATCACCATCGAGCCGTTCACCCCTGAGCAGGTCAATCCGAACAGCTACAACTTCCGGCTCGGCAGCCGGCTCAGGGTCTACTCGGAGATGCCGCTCGACCCGCGCCGGGAGAACGCCTGCGTCGACATCGAGATGACCACCGACGGCTACGTCCTGGAGCCGGGCCGGCTCTACCTCGCCCACACCCAGGAGGTGCTGGGCAGCCGCCACTACGCGCCGACCTTCGCCGCGCGCTCCTCCGTGGCCCGGCTCGGGCTGTTCATCAACCTCTCCGCCAGCCTGGGGGACATCGGCTACGAGGGGCAGTGGACCCTTCAGCTCTACACGGTGAACCGGGTGCGGGTGTACCCGGGCATGACCATCGGCCAGATGATGTGGTGGCGCCCGCAGGGCGAGATCGAGCTGTACGACGGCAAGTACCAGGGCGCTGTCGGCCCTCGCTCCAGTGACATCCACAAGGACTTCGACCGGCAGCTGTCCCGGCAACGGCTGCCCGGGCTCGGCACCGACGCGGACCCGGCGGACGTCGGCCACAAGTTCGCCTCGCTCGCCAGGGCTTCCCGGACGTTCCGGGTACCGACCGCCTTCGCCGTCCCCGCCGGGGAGTTCGTCCAGGCGATCGGCCCCGCGGCCCGCGGCACGCTCGGCGCCCTGTTCGAGGAGATGCGGGCCACGGTCGGCGCGTTCTTCACCGAGGTCACGGCCGGGATCGAGGCGGCGGTGGCGGACCTGGACATGCCCCAGGACCTGCGCGACCTGCTCACCGCCCGGCTGGCCGACGTGTTCGGTGATCCGCAGGCGTCCGAGTTCGCGGTCCGCTCCTCCGGACTCGCCGAGGACGGCACCAGCAGCAGCCTGGCCGGGATCCATCGCAGCGTGCTGGGCGCGCGTGGGGCCGACGGGGTGATCGCGGCCGTGGAGGAGTGCTGGCGTTCCCACTACGCGGGCTCGGCGGTCGCGGCCCGGGTACGGGCCGGGGACTTCGACCCGGAACCCCGGCTCGCGGTGATCGTTCAGCGGCTGGTGCGTCCGAGGCTGGCCGGTGTGGCCTTCACCGGGCTCGACAGTGCCTCGGACGCCGTGGAGATCGAGTACACCGAGGGGCTGGCCGAGGAACTGGTCGCGGGAGTGGCGGTGCCCATGCGGGCCTCGGCCGTCCCCGGCGACGTGCTCGACGAGCCGGTCCTGGAGGAAGTGGCCGACGCCTGCCGGGAGTTGCGGGACCTGCGCGGCTGCGAGGTGGACGTGGAGTGGGCCGCCGACGCCGAAGGCCTGCACATAGTCCAGGTACGACCGGTGACCGCCCGCCGGTCGGTCGGTCAGGGTGGTGCACCGGCCGGAATCTGGTCCACCAGGCTCTACTTCGAGGACCCGCCCGCCGGCACGCACCTCGGTGACGTCGCCGAGGTGTACGCCGGGTACACCGCAAAGCGCGGTCCAGCGCACCGGCTGGCTCAGGAGCTCGGCCTCGCGGTCGGCGCGGGCTGGCTGATCGGCTTCACCGCACGGAACCTGTCCACCCCCGAGGCCCGGGAGCGGATCCGGCACGTGCTGGCGACCGGCGCCGGCACCGAGTGCGTCCTGGACTTCGGCGCCACGCTGCGGCAGATCGTGCTCCCCAAGGACCAGGTGCCGGACCGGCTCGACGAGATCACCCGCGGCGCGGCGGCCGCGGACCAGCCGCAGGCGGTGGTGGTACGGGACTTCATCCGCGGCGAACTCGGCCTGATCACCCGCCGGTCCGGGACCGACCTGCTGGTCGAGTACACCCCCGACGGACTGCTCGCCCTCAACCGCGGTACGGCGGGCGCCCGTTCGTTCGTCTGGAGCCCCGAGGGCGGAGAAGGCGACGTACCGGCCGATCTGGTCCCGCATCTGGAACGGATGGCGGCCTTCACCGGCCGTATGCACGACCGGTACGGCGACGCCACGGTGGAGTGGGTGTTCGCCGACGGTGTGCCGTACTTCGTCGACTACTCGCTGCTCGCCGGCGACATGCTGTCCGGTGAGCGCGGCACGCTGGTCTCCGCGGGGTCGGCGCGCGGACCGCTGCTCTCGCTGGCCGACGACGAACTGCTCGGCCGGCTCTCGGTCGGTCCCGCGGTGAGCGTGGACCGCAGCAAGGACGTCACCGAGCACAACGAGATCACCCGTCTGCTGGAGAAGATCCAGGCCATGCCCGCCCCGCCGGTGGTGCGGGTGGGCCGCCCCTACGCGGTGCTCTCGGTCCTGATCGGGGCGGTGGCGGGCTTCGTCTTCGAGGAGGGCTCGGTCCTCTGCCATCTCGCCATCCTGCTGCGCGAGGCCAAGGTCCCGGCGCTGGTCGCGGACCTCGGCGCGCTGCCGGACGGCGGCGAGGCGGTCATCAGCGACGGCGCGATCACCGTTGCCGGAAGGAGCATCGAGGATGAGCACTGACCAACCAGGCGCCTGGGTCGTACTCGGCGGAGTCCACCTGATCAACGGCACCAGGCAGCGGACCGACGACGACCCGGTGGTCCTGGTGCGGGTGGCCCCGCTGGAGGAGGTCCGGCCGAGCACGACCGTGGTCGTCCGCTGGGAGGAACTCGGCACCTGCGAGGCGGTGGCCCTCACCAGCGACGGCCGTCCGCTGGGCAGGGCCCTCACGCAGGGCGAGGAACTGTTCCGGGACGGTATCGCAGGTCCCGGCCTGCGGCCCCTGGTGGGCTCGGCGGGATCCGCTCTGGTACCCCTGTGCTACCTGTCCGAACACCCCGGCGGCGGCTACCACGCGTATGCGCAGATCCGCGCCCACGCCGAGGATGCCTGCTTCGTCCGCAGTACGGCGGAACCGGTCGGCCGCGGACCGGTGGACGAACTCGACTGGCTGGAAGATGTCCTGACGGCACATCAGCGATTTGTGCTGCCGCTCGGCAACCATCACCTCTACTTCCGCAACCACTTCAAGGGCACCGAGCTGGAGTACAAGTACACCCTCGACCCGGCCCCGGACATCTGGGAGGCCGGAATGGAGGTGCTGCGGGCGCTGCGGGACGGCGAACTGCCCGGCTGCCGGCCGGAGTACCGCGAGGACTTCCAGATCTGGTACTACGACAACCACCTCTTCGACGTCCTCGGCCCCGAGTCCGAGCGCGGCTACGCCTCCTTCATCCCCTCCTACGACGGCAAGAACATCCTCAAGCGCAAGTGGTTCGCCGAGGACTCGTTCGCTCGCAGGGAGGAACTCACCCATGGCGTGGACGTCGCCCCCGAGGGCTTCGCCGGCCATCTCGCGGAGGAACTCGGCCTGACCGTCCGGGCCATGCCGCCGTTCCGGCGGGTCCGCTACGACGTCCAGTGCGAGTCGATGCGGACCGGACACATCTACGGCATCTTCTTCGACCACTGCCGTCTGCTCGACGCGCCCGACGTGGTGCTGTCCCAGTGCGAGGTGGAGTACCTCCGTTCCCGCAACGTCCTCGACCACGAGGAGGGCGAGGTGGTGGCGGAGATGGACCGCGTCGACGCGTGGGTGCGCGGATTCCTCGCCGACCGCGGCTGGGCCAAGGAGCGCTCCTTCTACTCCAAGCGCAGCTTCCTGCGTGACGTGGTGGCCGCCAGGCCGGAGCCGGAGCCCCGCCGGTGACGGTGTACTGGCTGGTCTGGGACGCGGCGGCCCACTGGATCGTGGAGCGGCTGACCGCGCAGGGCGCACTGCCCCACACGGCCCGGCTGCGGGCCGCCGGGATCAGCGCGGCGGCGCGTCCGCCGGCCCCCAACTGCCAGACCCCGCCTTCGCTGGCCACGCTGTTCACCGGCACCTGGCCGGAGCGGCACGGTGTCACCGGCTTCCGGATCCCCGGCACCGGCGGCGCGATCGAGGAGTCGTCGGCCGCCTTCGCGCCGGGCCGCTGCGCCGCGCCGACCGTGTGGCGGACGGCCGCCGAAGCCGGGCTGCGCACCGCGGCCGTGCACGTCCCCTGGACGATCGGCGCCGACGGACAAGCCGAGCCGGGCGTCGACGTGGCGGTGGAGGCGTACAGCGACCGGATCGACCGGCAGGCCGCGCTGCCGCTCACCGGCGCCCTCCAGCACTTCACGGTCGGCCCCCACCCGCTCGACGTGGCGCCCGAGGGCGACCGGATCCGGGTCGGCTGCGGGGACCGCTCCGTGACGCTGGGCGAGCGGGACACACAGTGGCGGCCACTGCGACTGGGCACGGACAGCGGAGTCTGGCTGCGCATGGTCGCGGCCGGCGGACAACGGGTACTGCTGCGGACCGGCGCCTGGCGGCCTCGCGTGGTGGGCCACGACCGCCCGCTGACCGACGCGCTCACCCAGGGGCTGCCCGTCTTCGCCGGCGAGGGAATCGGCCCCACCTACCGGGCGGGGCTGCTCGGACCGCGGCTCGTGGACGGCGGCGACGGCTCGGCGGAGGACCTGTTCCTCTCCTCGGTGGCTTGCGTGCACCGCTCCTTCGAGGCCCCGGCGCGCACGGTGCTGACGCGGCACACCGCCGCCCTGGTCGTGATCTATCTGCCCACCACCGACGACCTGGGCCACGAACTGATCGGCTGGTGCGATCCGAAGAGCGCCGCGCACCGCCCGGACGTGGCGGAGCAGATCTGGCGCCACGTCAGAACCTGCTACGAATGGGCGGACCGGCTGCTCGGAGCAGTACTCGACCGCGCCGGCGAACAGGACACCGTGCTGCTCGGCGCGGACCACGGGATCGCCGGTACGGCCTGGACAGTGCACCCCAACGAGGCACTGATCGCGGCCGGACTCGCGGCCCGGACCCCCGACGGAGCCCTCGACCCCAGGCGGTCCTCGGTGCTCTACCACCCCGCGGACAACGGCTCCCTCTGGGTCAACCACCAGGATCTGCCCGGGGGACTGGTCCCGCGCTCCGCCGCCCGCGCGCTGCTGGACCGGGCCGAGTCGGTGCTGCGTGCCGTAACCGAGCCGGGCGGCGGCCGACCCGCGACCGCCGGATTCGCCCCCTCGCCGGGCGGCGACCCGGCGGTGGTCCGCCATGTGCTGTTCGACCCCGACTTCCTGCCCACGGCCGCGCTCCGGCCCGACCGCGCGCTGGTGGCCTCCGCCCACAAGCCCGGCGCGCACATCACCAACAACGGCGACCCCCGACTGCACGCGGTGTTCGCCGCACGAGGCCCCGGGCTGTCGCCCGGCGTCGACCTCGGAACCGTCGACAACACCGTCCCGGCCCAAGTAGCCCTGCGCCAACTCGGACTGAGCCCGGACGGCCGTTCCCGTCAGCCACTCTCCGACCCCACTGCGAGGCGTGTGTGCACCGCTACCTGAACTTCCTTGACACCACTGTGCACTTCGACATCCACGGCGAGGCGGAGAAGGCCTTCGAGCCGGTGGCCCGCTTCTTCCGCCACACTCTGGCCGACCGGCCGACGAACGAGCCCGCCTTCCACATCACCTTCGTCCCCTACGACCCCGCCACCCGCCCCCCGTCCGGCCGTCCCGTGGTGATCCGGCAGAGTACGGCCCCGGAGTTCACCTTCCACGCGCTGCTGTCCCGGTACGGCGACCGCCTCGTCTACGCCAATGAGCACACCCGGCTGGACGTTCCCGTGGACGCCTCGGCGGACCAGCGGTTCGAGGCCGGCATCACCGACGGATCCGTGTGCCAGCTGATGGACTTCATCCGGGACCTGGTCATCCGCACCGAGGAGACCCGCGGCACCGTCGTCCTGCACGCCTCCGGGGTCCGTCGTGACGGGCGTGCCTACGCGATCGCCGGTCCCAAGGGCGCGGGCAAGACCACCACCCTGGTCTCGGTGCTGAGCCGGCCCGGCTGGCAGTACTTCACCGGCGACAAGCTGTTCTGCCGGATCGAGGACGGCGGCATCACCGCCACCCCCTGGCGCGACTACCCCTACGTGGGCGCCGGGACGCTGCGCGAACACCCGGCGCTGGTCGACTGGGTGCGCACCCACACGGGCCTCGACCCCGCCGAACTGCCGGACCGCAGGAAGCTGTTGCTGGACGCGGACGCCTTCGAGGCCTGGCTGGGATCGGAGTTCACCCCCGAGCCGCACCGGCTGGCCGGAATCCTGCTCCCCGAGGTCCGCCCCGGCGAGCCGTTCGCGGCCGAGCGCGTCGAGGAGGAACCCGCGCGCTGGATGGAGCTGAACCGGATCGTGGACCGCGCCGTCGACACCACGTTCTTCGGCTGGCAGCACTACCTGGTACCGGACTACGCGGCCTTCTACGCGACCTTGTCGGCGATGCGCCCCTACCTGGCCGACCTGTCGATGGTTCGCCTGACCGGCACCCTGGATGTGGACTTCGACGCGGTGCTGGCGGAGGCGTCATGAGCGCACCTCAGCTGCGGATCGCGGTGATCGGGCACTCCGGCAGCGGCAAGTCCACCTGCGCGGCGGTGCTGCGGGAGTACGCCGCCGACCAGGGTCTCGGCTTCGCCCGGATCGCGCTGGCCCGGCCGCTGTACGAACTGCAGGACCGCGTCTACGCCACCGCGGGAGCCCCACTCCGGGCGGGCGCCCAGGACCAGGTGCTGATGGAGGACCTGGCGGGCCATCTGCGCCGGCTCAACCCGCGTGCCCTGGTCGACGACTTCGCGGCCCGGCTCGCCGTCTGCCCGGCCGACCTCGTGGTCAACGACGACCTGCGCGATCCCCTGGTCGACGCCCCGGCCTTACGGGCGCTGGGCTTCCGGATCCTGCGGATCACCAGCGCGGAGCAACTGCGGCTCGGCCGGCTGGCCGCCCGGGCCGACCTCACCCGCGCCGACGGCTCGACCCGGAACCTCGACCTGATCGAGCCGGACGTCGTGATCGACAACAGCGCGGACCTGGCCGCCTATCGGTCGGCGATCCATGCCACCGTCCGTTCGCTGTACGGGAGTTGTGCACTGTGATCCTCACCGGTCCGGAGATCGCCCGTGCGGTGGCCGACGGCGAGATCCACATCGACGACTTCGACCCCGCCCGGCTCGAACCCAACTCCTACGGATTCCGCCTTGCCCCCGAACTCCTGGTGTACGACCGGGAGATGCTGGACAGCCGACGCGCGCCGGGCTGCAACACCGTCACCATGGACGCCGCCGGAGTGGTGCTGGAGCCCGGCCGGTTCTACCTCGGCAGCACCATGGAGGTCATGGGCAGCCCGCACTACGCGGCCACCCTCTACGCCTGCCGCTCGGTCTCCACCCTCGGCGTGTGGATCCAGTTCTCCGCCCCGCTCGGGCACAGCGGCGCGCTCTTCCCCTGGACGCTGGAGATCACCGTCGCCAACCCGGTCCGGCTCTACCCGGGGATGTGCGTCGGCAAGCTCGCCTTCTGGGCCATGCAGGGCGAACCGCTCCTCTACGACGGCAAGTACACGGGCTCGACAGCGGCCGTCGCCTCCCGGCTGAGCGAGGACCTCGCCGCCGTTCCCGTGACGGAGGGCAGCTGACATGGCATCAGGAACGGGCGCCCCCGAGCGGCTGCTCGGCATCGCCGAACTGCGTGAGCTGTCCCGGCGCAGGCCCGGGCGGGCCGCACTCGCCATCGCCCGGCAGTGGGCGGTGATCCTCGCGACCGCGGCGGGAGCGGTGTACTGGGACCGCTGGTACGGATATCCGCTCGCCATCGTGGTCATCGCGACCCGCCAGCACGCGCTCGCGGTGCTGATGCACGACGGCGCGCACCGGCTGCTGTTTGCCGACCGCAAGGTGAACGACCTGGTCAGCGATCTGCTGCTGGCCTTCCCCCTGTTCATCAGTACCACCCTGTACCGACGGCACCACCTGGAACACCACCGCTACCTCAACACGGACCGCGACCCCGACTACGACCCGACCGCGATCGACAACACCACCCGCGACTGGATCCGGCTGTTCGCGGCGGACGCGGTCGCGCTGAACATCGTCAAGACCGTCGGCACCCTGGACCAGTTCTCGCTGCTCCCGGTCCTGCGCGGGGACCGCACGGTGGCGCAGGCGATGGGCCGTGCCCGGTGCGCCCTGTTCCTCGGCGGGCTCGGCGCACTGGCGGTGGTTCTGGTGGCGACCGGGTGGTGGCTGCCGTATCTCCTGCTGTGGATCGTGCCGATGATCACCGCGCTGAGCATGATCCTTCGGCTGCGCGACATGGCCGAGCACGTCGGATGCGAGGAGGACTCCGGGATCGGCGGTACCCGGTCGGTGCTCGCCGGAGCCCTGGAACGTGCCCTGTTCTCCCCGTGCAGGATCAACTATCACCTGGCGCACCACCTCTATCCCAGCGTCCCCTGCTACAACCTGGCCGACCTGCACCGCCGGCTGATGGAGCACCAGGTCGTCCGCGGCCAGGCCCGGATCTCGCACTCCTACCTCTTCGGCCCGTCCAGCGTGCTGCGACACGTCGCCGAGGCCCGCGCGCTGCGGTACGCCACCCCCACCTCACGGATCGAGGAGCCCGATGGCCATCACGCCTGAGACGCGGCTGCGCCATGTCGACACCTTCCTGGCCTCGCGCGGACTGACCCCCGGCGGACTGGAGAGCCTGCTGACCGGCAGGACCGGCCCGGCCCGCCACTTCCTGCTCACCAGCTCCCCGGTGCACGGGCTCGCCAACGCCACCAGCGACGTGGACTTCATCCGGATCCAGTGCGAACCGATGGCGGGGGCGCGGATGGCGACCCAGCTCTTCGAGGGCCCCAACCACCTCGAAGCCATCTCCTTCGCCGAGGAGGAGGCCGCCGCGGCGCTCGCCGACCTGCGCGCGCTGGCGGACGCCGATCCGCGTCGGTCAGTGCTCGCGTATCGCGGCTGGGACAAACAGCACGAGCTGCGCCGCAAGTACCTGGAGCGGATGGTCAACGGCGTGGCCCTGGACCGGACCCTGCCGTATCTGGACCACCTGCCCGAGCTGGCCCGGCTGTGGAAGTGGTCCTCCCTGCACACCGCCACCGAGCAGGTGCTGTTCCTGTCACTGGCCGAGGCCGCCGGTGAACGCCGCGGGCGGGTGGGTTACGCGGTCAACGCGCTGCTCCATCTGATGGACGCCGTGCTCTCGCACCACCTCGACGTCTACTCCAACCGCAAGTGGTTCCTGCTGCGCTGGACCCGCTTTCGCGAGCAGCACGGGACGGAGCCGGTCGTGGCCGCCGTGGACGCGCTGCGCGCACCCGTTTCCGAGGCGCTCGCGGGCAAGGACGGCGGCCCGCTGGCTCCTGCCCTGACCGCCCTGCTCACCGAGGTCTACGCCGCCGCCGGTGAGGGACACCCGCCGACGCTCGCCGTGGAACCCGTCGGCGAGCCGGTCCGGCAGCGTTTCCTGCCCGGCGCCGACATGCTGCTGGGCGCGAGTACCACCTTCCTCGGCCAGGACCCGCTGCCCACCGGCGCGATCCCCTTCGCCGATCTGCCGGAAGGTGTCGGAGCCCCCGCCGACCTGCTGCGCGCCGCCCGAGCCGGCGCGGTGACGCTGCTTCCGGTCTGACCGTCCGTCGCATTCACCTGCTGAAGGAGCCTGATGGAACTCGCCCTCTTCCCCGGCGTGCGGGCCGGCCGGGGCCTGCCCCCCGAGGCCGCGGTCCGGGCCTGGGCCACCGTGGCCTGGCTGATGTCCGTCGACGGCCGTGCCTACGTCGAGGACCTCGAAGGCGGCGTGGAACAGCCGCAGTTGCGCCAGGCCGTCAAACTCCGGCTGCTGGAGCTGCTGTCCGAGATGGACACCCGGCTGACCGGAGCCGAACCCGCCGGGGAAGGGCACCAGCTCGCCCTGGCTCTGGAGTACGGCCTGCACGAGGTCTGCCAGGCCACCGGCCCGGAGCTGGCCCAACTCTTCGCGCTGGAGCAGGAGTTCGGTGGCAGCGACGCCGACGACACCGGAGTGCGTGAGCTCTGGGACGGGCTGTGCGAGGCCTTCCCCGGGCAGATCCCCGACCCGCTGGTGGCCAGCGGACAGAGCGAGGTGCTGCGGGCCCTGCGGAACTGGTCCAAGCTGTGCACCGCGGCCGGCACCGACGCCGCGTTCCTCGAACCGTTCCTCAAGGACGCGTGAGATGGGGTTCGTCGAGCGCTACGGGGCCGCCTTCGGCCGTTCCAAGGCCCTGCTGCTGCGCATGTCGGGGCTGCTGGCCGCCGAGCAGGAGGCCCAGGGCGCCTGGATCGGCGACACCGACGGGCGCCGCTGGCTGGACTTCGGGTCCTTCGGCGTCCATCTGATCGGCCACCGGCACCCGGAGATCGTGGCGGCGGCACGGGACCAGCTGGAGCACATGGGGCTGTCGGGGAAGGTCCTCGGCAACGCCGAAGCGACCCGGTGCGCCGAGGCACTGATCGACGTCGCACCCGCCGGCCTCGACCAGGTCGCCCTCGCCAACAGTGGTGCCGAGGCGGTCGAGATGGCGATGAAGATGGCCGCCCTGTCCACCGGCCGCACCGAGTTCGCCGCGCTGCGCGGCTCGTACCACGGCAAGACCGCGGGCGCTCTGCACCTGTCCGACACCTACGCGGTGCGCTCACCGGTGCCCCTGGCGGCGAAGGCGCACTTTCTGGAGCCGGGGGACATCGGCCAGGCACGCCGGGTGCTCGCCCGGGGAACGGTCGCGGCGGTCTTCGCCGAACCGGTCCGGGGCGAGGGCGGGGTGCTGCCGGTCGCCCCGGACTACCTCGCCGCCCTGCGCGACCTGTGCCACGAGACCGGCACCCTGCTCGCACTGGACGAGATCCAGACCGGCCTCGGCCGCTGCGGCCGGATCTGGCGCTCGGCCGACGACTGCCCGCCGGACCTGCTGCTGGTCGGCAAGGCTCTGGGCGGCGGCCTGGTCCCGACGGCCGCGGTCGTGTACTCCGGCGCCCGGATCGGCGGCGCGGGCGGCGACCCCGTGGTGCTGGCCTCCTCCTTCGCCGGCGGCGCACTGGCCGGGCGGGTCGGCGCCGCGGTGGTCGAACTCGTCCGCCAGGACGGCTTCCTGGACGACGTACGCCGGCTCGGCGAGTCGGCACGCAAGGGGCTCGGCGAGCTGCTGGGCACCGACCCGAGGATCCGCGAGATACGCGGAGAGGGACTGATGATCGGGCTCGACACGGCCTCACCCGGCATCGCCGGCCAGATCCTCCTGGAGGCCGCCAAACGCGGTGTCCTGCTCAGCTTCTGCCTCAGCGCCCCGCAGGTCCTGCGGGTCTATCCCCCCGCGGTGATCGGCCAGGACGACCTCGACCGGGGGCTCGAAACCATCGCCGCCGCGGTCGCCGCCGTATCCGACATGCCCGCAGCCCAGCACAACTGACCTGCCGTCACCTTTCGAGAGGGGCCGCACCGTGCCCGTAGTCCGTACCGAGGTCGAGATCGACGACGCCCCACTGGAGCATGTGTGGACCGTACTGTGCGATTTTGAGGCACACGCGGGCTACATGGCCGACGTCCTCGGCATCCGTTTCCTGGAGCGCGGGGAGGGCACCGCACTCAGCTCCTGGCGGGTCCTGCTCAACGGCAGCGAGGTGACCTGGGACGAGCGCGACGTCTTCACCCCCATGCGCCGGATCGACTTCGACCAGACCGACGGGGACCTGGAGGTCTTCCGCGGTTTCTGGGAACTGCAAGAGACCCCGACCGGTGTGCGGGTAGTCCTGGAGATCGAGTTCGACATCGGCATCCCCTCGCTCGCCGCGGTCCTGGACCCCATCGGCATCCAGGCCATCGAGTCCAACTCCCGCAGCATGCTGGCCGCCATCCGCGACCGCCGGCCCGCGCCGGTGTCGCCGTGACCGCCGTACGGCTGCTGATCACCGGTATCGGCGGCGCGGTCGGCACCGGACTCGCCGTCGCCCTGGCAGCGGACGCTCCCTGGGCCGAGGTGGTCGGCGTCTTCAGCAACGAACGCTCCCGGGACGCCTTCCTGTCCAGGTCCTCCGATGCGGTACGGGCCCGTGTCCAGCCGGTCGTCCGCGACCTCACCGACGGCCCGTCGACACTCGCGCTCGCCCGTGAACTCGCCCCGGCGCGGCGCACCGTGGTCGTCCATGCGGCGGCCGATGTGAGCTGGACCGCGTCCCTGGAGGCGGCCCGGCGCGGCAATGTGGCGGTCACCCGCAACGTCGCCGAACTGGCCCGGGTGCTCGGCGGCGACACCCGGTTCGTCTACGTCTCCTCCGCGTACACCGCGGTCGAGGGGTGGGAGTACCGCAACACCTACGAGGCCACCAAGGCCGAGGCGGAGCGCCTGCTGCGGTCCGACTACGCCGACCTGCGCCCGGTCGTGTTCTCGTGCAGCCTCGTCGTCGGACACAGCCGTACCGGTGCCATCGGCCGGTTCCACGGCATCTATCCGCTGCTCGGGCTGATCGACCGACACGAGCCGCCGCTGCTGCCGGGCGGACGTGACCGAAGGATCGACATCGTCCCCGTCGACTGGGTCGCCTCGGAGCTCGCCGCGGTGGCGCACCGCACGGCGGGGGGCGGTCCGGTGGCGGATGTCGTGGCGTCGTCGGGGACGGCCGCGCCCAGGCTGGAGGAACTGGTCGCCGGGGCCGTGGCAGCGCTCAACCGGGCGCGGGCGCAGGCGGAACGCGCCCCCGTGCGGGAGCTGACCCTGGTGCCGTTCCGCCGCTGGGAGTTCCTGCGCCGCTCGCTCGACGCCTGGCAGGTGCACGGGATACCGATGCCTCCCCGGGCGTTCCTCGACCGGCTGATCGGCGTGTACCGGCCGTACTTCGAGGACGACCGGGTGCTGCCGCCGACGGGAACCGTCGGGCCCTGCCCGCATTGGACGGAGTTCCTGGACCCGGCTGTCGGCTACTGGTTCGCACAGCAGCCCGTTCGGTCCAAGGCACTGCTGCGCACGGGCGGCGCGGGATGAACCCCGCCGCCGTGCCGGGCCTCGCCGCCGTGGGCCTGCTCATCGCCGTCGAGGCGCGGGAGGCGCGTACACAGGTGGCCGCCGTCGCCTCGCTGGGACGCGGTACGGCGACACAGGCGGCCGCGTTACCGGTCCTGTCGCTCGCGGCCCTGGCGGGCGGGGCGGCGGCCGTCCTCGTCGTACTGCCCCGGGACTGGGTGGAAGCAGCCGGCGCGGTCGTGGTTCTGGTGGCCGGACTCCAGTGGCTTGTGTGGGCCGCGCGCCGGGAACTGGGGGCGGTGCCGGTGCGGGACGAGACGGCGGTGTTCCACCAGGTCCGGCGGCGAACGGCCGTGGGTGGCACGGTCGTCGGCGGCGCGTCCAAGGGCGCCATGTCCGTTCGCGCCACGATGGCCGGAGCGTTGCTGAGGGCGGGCGCGGAGGTGCTGGTGGTGGCGACGGCGGTCGCGGCGGCGGCCGTACCCCGCCCGTGGCTCCCGCCGCTGGCCCTGCTCCTCGTCGTCGCGGTCGTCGCTCCCGGCCTCATCGGGCGCCGGCCGGTGGCCGGACCGCCGGAACGTCCCGCCAAGGCCGCGATCGCGGTGCTGCTGATGGCTGCGGGGGCAACGGCCGTCACCGCAGGCGCAGTGGGCGTCATGACCGCGCTCCTCCTGCCCGCGGCCGGGCTGCTCGTCCTCACCGGGTACCGCTGTGCGGCTCGCGGCCGGGAGGCTCCTCCCGCACCAGCTCCGGGCGCCCCCGTCCCTCGTCTGCGGACCCTGCGGGATTTCGTCCTGGGCGACGACCTGGCCGTGTGGTGGGCGGCCGCCGCGCTGGTCCTGGCCACCCGACTGCCCTGGCCCGCGTTCCGACAGGGCCCGGCCGCCGTCCTGTTGCTCACCGTCCTGCTGACCGCCGTGATCGGCGGCACGGCACGGCGTACCCGCGTACCGACCCCCCGGAGGAGACCGCTGATGTCGGACCATGACACTCCCGTCCGTACCGACCGGAAGGCGTTCCGCACCCCGAGGTCCGCGACCATCCACGGCGGCTACGAATGGCGCCTCGGTATCACCCCGCCGGTCGTCACGCCGATCTTCCAGACCGCGGCCTTCGAACTCCCCAGCACAGCCGCCGCAGCCGGCATATTCGACCTCCAGGAGGACGGCCACGCCTACACGCGCCTCAACAACCCGACCTGCGACGTGCTGGAAGAGCGTATGGCCGCGGTGGACGGCGCCGCGGCCGGCCTCGCCGTCGCGTCCGGGCAGGCCGCCATCGCCCTGGCCCTGCTGAACCTCTGCCAGGCGGGCGACAACATCGTCAGTTCCGACGAGCTGTACGGCGGTACCTGGAACCTGCTCGCGAACACCTTCGCCCGGTTCGGCATCGAGGTGCGGACCGTCAGCCCCGGCGACCCCAAGAACTTCGTCGAGGCGAGCGACGAGCGGACCCGCTGCTTCTTCGGCGAGACCATGCCCAACCCGCGGCTGCGGATCTTCCCGATCGAGGAGGTGGCCGAGCTCGCCGAGGACCTCGGCGTGCCGCTCGTCCTCGACAACACGATGCTGCCGTACGTCTGCCGGCCGATGGAGCACGGTGCCCACATCGTCGTCTATTCGGCGACGAAGTACATCGGCGGACACGGATCGACCCTCGGCGGCCTGATCCTGGACTCGGGCCGGTTCGACTGGCAGGCGCACGCCGACCGTCACCCCCTGCTCACCACACCGGACCCGGCGCACGGGGGAGTCGTCTGGACGGAGACCGGCCTGGACCTCGACAGCCCGCTCGGCCGAAGCCCGTTTCTCCTCAAGGCCCGTGAGACGCTGCTGCGCGACCTCGGCCCGTGCCTCAGCCCGTTCAACGCGTGGCTGCTGCTCCAGGGTCTGGAGACGCTGCCGCTGCGGATGCGGGCCCACGGGGAGAACGCCCGACGGGTCGCGGCTTACCTCCAGGAGTACCCGGGGGTCGCCTCGGTCCGCTACCCGGGGCTAGCCACCGGCGACGAGGCGCGACTGACCGAGCGCTACCTCGGGGACAACGGCGGGCCGTTGGTGCAGTTCGAACTCACCGGCGGCCGGGAGGCCGGCTGCCGTTTCATCGAGGCACTCCGCCTGGTCTCCCACGTGACCAACATCGGCGACGTCAGATCACTCGCCACCCACCCGGCCTCCACCACGCACGCCCAGCTCCCCGAGGCCGACCAACTGGCCGCCGGGGTCACCCAGGGCTCGATCCGCCTGGCCGTGGGCGTCGAGGACATCGACGACCTGCTCGCCGATCTCGAAAGGGCACTGGGGGCATCATGAACCGACCGCTCGTCGCACTCGCCTGCGCCACCGAGACCTGGGACGGCGTACCGCACGCCGCCGTCCGCCGCGCGTACATCGCCGCCCTGGAACAGGTCGCCGACTGCTCGGTGGTGCTGCTCCCGGGCCCCGGCAGCCTGCCGGACGAGACGCTGCGGCGCTTCGACGGCCTCGTCCTCGGCGGGCACGAGAGCAATGTCGCCCCGGACCACTACGCCGGGGCACCCTGCCGGGGCCCCTTCGACGCCGACCGCGACGCGCTCGCCCTCTCGACGGTGCCGTCGGCCGTGGCCGCCGGGCTGCCTCTGCTCGGGATCTGCCGGGGCCTCCAGGAGATCAACGTGGCCTGCGGGGGCACCCTGCGCGACCTCGGCACGGCGGCTCACCGGGAGGACCCCACCCTTCCCAGGGACCAGCAGTACCTGCCCGCCCACGAGGTGCGGATCAGCCACGGCGGAACCCTGCACCGGCTGCTCGGGCGCACCGCCCCGGTCCGCGTCAACTCGCTGCACGGGCAGGCGGTCGACCGCCTAGCACCGGGGCTGCGAGCCGAGGCCGTCGCCGATGACGGCGTGGTGGAAGCCCTGTCCGTGGCGCGGGCCGGGGCCTTCGCGCTCGGCGTGCAGTGGCACCCCGAGTGGTACGCGAGCACCGACCCCCTCTCCCGCCGGATCTTCGAGGGCTTCGGCGCCGCGGCGGCACAGCATGCCGCACGCGCGCGTGCCGTACGGCGGGAAGCCGTGACGGCCGGGGGAGGACGGCGATGAGCACATTCCCCGCCTCGGTCAGCCGCCATCTGCGGACCGCTGTGCTGTTCCCTGCGGAGCAGCCGCTGCGGCTGGAGGCGGGTGGCACCCTCTCCCGCATCCGGGTCGCCTACGAGGAGTACGGCCGCCCCGACCCGGAACGTCCGAACACCGTGTTCGTGTGCCACGCCCTCACCGGCACCTCCCATGTCGCCCGGCACAGCCCCGACGACCTCCCTGGCTGGTGGGAGGAGATGGTCGGCCCCGGGCGCCCGATCGACACGAACCACCTGCACGTCGTCTGCGCCAACGTCCTGGGAGGCTGCGCGGGCACCACCGGGCCCTGTAGCCCGGGGCCCACGGGCCGTGCCCTTGCCGCGGACTTCCCCGACATCGCGGTGGGCGACATGGTGACCGTCCACCGGCGTCTGCTGAGCCATCTGGGCAGCACCGGGCTGCGCGCCGTGGTGGGCGGATCACTCGGCGGCATGCAGGCCCTGGAGTGGCTGCTGCGCCACCCCGGTGACGCGCGGCAGTTCCTGCTCATCGCCACCGGGGCCCGGCTGTCCGCGGACGGACTCGCCGCCCACGCCGCGGGACGTGCGGCCATCCGTGCCGACCCGCACTTCGCCGACGGCCGCTACACCGAGGAGCCAGGTGCCCGCGGTCCCCTGGAGGGCCTCGGCGTTGCCAGGATGATCGCTCATCTGACCTACATGTCCTCCGACTCGCTGGACACCAAGTTCGGACGCCGACGCCAGCCTGCCGCGACCGCGGGAAGCCCGGCCCACGGCCCCTACGCCGTGGAGCGCTACCTCGAACACCAGGCTCGCACCTTCGTGGCCCGGTTCGACGCCAACAGCTATCTGCGGCTCACGGCGGCCATGGACCGCTACGACGCCTTCGACCGCCCCGCGGCTGTCCGGGCGGCAGGCCGTGCCCCCACGGTCCAGTTGTTCAGCTTCGAGTCGGACCGGCTCTTCGGGGCGGCGGACACCGAGTACCTGGCGGCGCGTCTGTCGGAGCTCGGTGTGCCGCTGACCCACCACCGTGACGGGACGTCGGAAGCAGGACACGACGCCTTCCTGTTACGGGTTCCGGGTTACCTGCAGGCTGTCGCGGACTCGCTCGGCGTCCGTGAGAGCCCGCATCTCGTCTCCCAGCCCTGACCTCCGGGCGTCGGCCGCACCTTCTCCATGGCTGCTGTTCCCCTGGGCACCCTGGGCCTGTGCGGCGACCTCGCCCATCTCTACAAAACGGTCTCGATCCGGGCCGCCGCTTGGGCACCGGGGGTGGTGAGGCAATCATGAGGCCATGCACCGCCCGCAGCTGCGTCTCCACACCCCCGAGTGGGTCACGGCCGACGATTCGACTCTGAACGTCGCGCTCGTGTACCCCATGCAGGGGCCTGCCGGAATCTTCGGTCCCACCTGCGAGGCGTGCGCGCGACTGGCCGCCGAGGAGATCAACAAGGCGGGCGGCGTGCTCGGCAAGGAACTGCGGCTGCTGGAAGTCGACGGCGGCGCGGACCCGCAGCGCGTCGCGCGGGACGTCGAGGCCCTGGTGACGACGGGTGTCGTACAGGGTGTCACCGGCTGGCACATCTCGTCGGTCCGGCAGGCGGTGGCGCCGCGGATCGCCCACCGGGTGCCGTACGTCTACACGGCCTTGTACGAGGGCGGCGAAAACACCGAGGGTGTCTTCATGACCAGCGAGACCCCCGCCTGGCAACTGCTGCCCGCGATGCGGCTCCTCACCGAGGCGAGGGGCGTCCGTCGCTGGTTCGTCGTCGGCAACAACTATGTGTGGCCCCGGCGGACCGCCCGAGCCGCCCGCCGCTACGCGCGCGAAAGCCGGGGCCGGGTCTGCGGCGAGGAGTACCTCCCGCTGGGCGTCGAGGACTTCCATGACGTACTGCGGAAGATCGAGCACGCGGACGCGGACGGCGTGCTCATGCTGTTGGTCGGCAGCGACGCGGTCCGCTTCAACCGGGCCTTCGCCGCCTCCGGGCTCGACCAGCGGTGTCTGCGGCTGAGCACGCTGATGGACGAGAACATGCTGATGGCCAGCGGACCCGCGGCGACCGGCGACCTGTTCAGCACGGCCGGGTTCTTCGCGTCACTGGCCAACCAGGACACCCTGGACTTCCAGGGCCGGTACGGCGCCCGGTTCGGGATCGAGGCCCCCGCCCCGGGCAGTCTCGGTGAATCCTGTTACGAAGGTGTCCTCCTGCTGGCCGCGCTCATCGAACGGGCCCGCACCCTGGACGTCTCCGCGATCGGCGCCGCCGCCGACGCGGTCTGGTACGAAGGGCCGCGCGGGCTGCTCCGCCTCCACGACCGGCATGTGCGCCAGCGCATCTACCTGGCAGAGGCGGACGGGCTCGACTTCAACGTGCTCGCCCAACTGCGCGCTCCCCATGACCTGTTGTAGCCCTGCCTTCCAAGGCCCCGGCCAGCCGGTCCAGCAGCGCGTGCAGTCGCTCCGCGCCGTCCTCCGCGAGGAGAGGCCCCAACTCTGCCCAATCGGCTCGCACTTCGCGGACCAGCCGCTGCCAGCGCTGCATGCCCCGCGGGGTGAGGTGGGCCAGGATGCGTCGCCGGTCGGCGGGATCGATGCGGCGATAGACCAGGTTCTGGTCGACGAGTTGGTCGATCAGCTTGGTCAGGCTCGGCGCCGGCAGGAAAGCGTGGTCGGCGAGGGCCGTCATGTTGTGTCCCTGCCCGTCCGAGAGGAGGTCCAGTACCCGCCATGCCTCCACCGAGCAGTCGAACTCGTCCAGTACGGACTGGACTCGGCGTACGGAGAGGCGCTCGGCCCGGGTCAGCAGGTGGAGCAGTTCCTGGGGCCGCCTCGCCATCGCACTCCTCAGCTCGAATCCTCGGCTCCCCGTGACGGGGATGCCCGGAGCCTACCGTCGACCACCGCAGGCTTGACAAGAGTGGCCAGGAAATAGATCCTTCCGTCAGGAAGCATTAATTGCCGTCGCTGAGATGCCCTGAAGTGCGCATCTTCCAGCGACGGCTTCTCTTATTTTCCTGCCTTTTTATTTCCGCTGGAAACTATCTCTCAATTGCGCCGAAACGCCGTGGAAACAGTTTCCTCGCAGGCTGTGGACGCACTTCAGCAACCAGCCCGGACACCATCCCGGAACGGCTGGGGGATTCGTGTGCCAACGCCGCCGCCTCTGAAGCGCCTCCCACCATTCCCTCCCAAGGGTCTTCAGCTCTTTTCGCATCGCCCTTCGGGGCAAGGAGGTTTTGCATGTCTGGGTTCAGCATCAGCAGGCGCGGTCTGTTGGCCGGCATGTCGGCCGTCGGCGCCTCCGCCGCTCTCAGCGCCTGTGGCGCCAAGACCGGAGACAGCACCTCGACCGACGACTCCGGGGCCAAGGCCGACACCTCCGGCAGCACGGTCAAGGTGGGTCTGCTGAACTCGCTGTCGGGCACGATGGCCATCAGCGAGGTGACGGTCCACAACTCGCTGCTGCTGGCCATCAAGGAGATCAACGCCGCCGGCGGTGTGCTGGGCAAGAAGCTCAAGGCCATCAGCCAGGACGGTGCCTCTGACTGGCCGACCTTCGCGGAGAAGGCGGAGGCCCTGATCACGGACGACAAGGTCGCGGCCACCTTCGGCTGCTGGACCTCGGCCAGCCGCAAGGCCGTCAAGCCGGTCTTCGAGCGCTACAAGTCGCCGCTGTTCTACCCCGTTCAGTACGAGGGCCTGGAGCAGTCCCCGTACATCTTCTACATCGGCGCGACCACCAACCAGCAGATCGTGCCCGCGCTGGACTACCTCAAGAAGCAGGGCCTGACCAAGCTCTACCTCGTCGGCAGCGACTACGTCTTCCCGCGCACCGCCAACAAGATCATCAGGGCGTACGCGAAGGCCAACGGCATGCAGGTGATGGGCGAGGACTACGCCCCGCTCGGCTCCACGGAGTTCGGCACCATCGTCAACAAGGTCAAGGACTCCGGCGCGGACGCCGTGTTCAACACCCTCAACGGCGACAGCAACGTGGCCTTCTTCAAGGAGTACAAGTCCTCGGGGCTGACCGCGAAGAGCATGCCGGTGCTGTCGGTCTCCATCGCCGAGGAGGAGGTCAAGAGCATCGGTACCCAGTACCTGCAGGACCAGTTGACCGCGTGGAACTACTACGAGACCACGCCCGGCGCGGCGAACACCAAGTTCGTGGCGGCGTACCAGGCCGCGTACGGCAAGGACAAGCCGACCAGCGACCCGATGGAGGCCGCCTACATCTCCGTCTACCTGTGGAAGGAGATGGTCGAGAAGGCCGGCTCCTTCGACGTCGCCAAGGTCAAGGCCGCCGCGGACGGCATCATCCTGGACGCCCCCGAGGGCAAGGTCACCGTGGACGGCGCGACCCAGCACGTCTACAAGACGGCCCGGATCGGCAAGGTCGGTGCGGACGGACTCATCACCGAGGTCTGGAACTCGGGCAAGCCGATCAAGCCGGACCCGTACCTCAAGGGCTACTCCTGGGCCTCCGGTCTCTCCTGAGCCCGGCCCGACTCCCGGCCCTCCCGGGCGGACCCGGCCTTCTCACAGGGCCGGGTCCCGTCCGTCGCCCGCACCCCGTCCCCGACCCGGAGCCGCTCCATGACGGTCATCCTCAACCAGTCCTTCACCGGCATCAGCATCGGTGCCGTACTCCTGCTCATCGCGCTCGGCCTGACCCTGACCTTCGGTCAGATGGGCGTGATCAACATGGCGCACGGTGAGTTCATCATGACCGGCGCCTACACCACGTACGTCCTGCAGAAGTCCATCAGCGGCGCCGGGATCTCGCTGCTGGTCGCGCTGCCCGTGGCCTTCCTCGTCGCCGGCGCCATGGGGGCGCTGCTGGAATGGCTGCTCATCCGGCGCCTGTACACCCGGCCGCTGGACACCCTGCTGGTCACCTGGGGCGTCTCCCTGATGCTCCAGCAGCTCGCCCGGGACATCTTCGGCGCCCCCAACGTGCAGACCCGCGCCCCGGACCTGCTCACCGGCAACATCTCCGTGGGCGGCGGCATCACCCTCGCCAACAGCCGGCTGTTCATCCTCGGTCTCGCCCTGCTCTGCGTACTCGCCCTCACGCTGATCCTGCGGCTCACGCCGTTCGGCCGGCGCATCCGGGCCGTCGTACAGAACCGGGACCTCGCCGAGGTGTCGGGAATCGCCACCGGCCAGGTCGACCGGCTGACGTTCTTCATCGGCTCGGGCCTCGCGGGCGTGGCCGGTGTCGCGCTCACGCTGGTCGGCCCGATCGGTCCGACGACGGGCACCAACTACATCGTCGACGCCTTCCTGGTCGTCGTCGTGGGCGGCATCGGGCAGTTGAAGGGCAGCGTGATCACCGCCTTCGTGCTCGGGGTGCTCCAGTCCGTGCTGGAGTACTCGACGACGGTCAGCGTCGCGAAGGTGATGGTGCTGGTCGCGATCGTCGCCTTCCTCCAGTGGCGTCCCCAGGGCCTGTACACACTGCGCACCCGGAGCCTGGCATGACGACAACGACCTCCTCCTCTCCGACGACGTCCCCGGCCGTGACGAAGCCGCCGGCATCCCCGCTGGAACGCTTCCGGGTGCCCGGCGGCTTCGCCCTCGGCGCCGTACTCCTCCTCGGCATCGCGCCGCTCGTCCTCTCCGACTTCCGGCTCTCCTTGCTCGCCAAGTACCTGTGCTACGCGATCGTGGCCGTCGGCGTCAGCCTGGCCTGGGGTCGTGGCGGGCTGCTCGTGCTCGGCCAGGGCGTCTTCTTCGGCCTCGGCGGCTACGCCATGGCCATGCACCTCAAGCTCGCCGATGCCGCCGCGGCCCCGGGCGGCGGCCCCGGTTCACTGCCCGACTTCATGCAGTTGTACGGCACGTCGGACGCGCTGCCCTGGTGGTGGAAGCCCTTCGAGAACCCGGGCTTCGCACTCGCCGCGACCGTCCTTCTGCCCATGGCGGTCGCCGCGCTGCTCGGCTTCTTCATCTTCCAACGCAGGGTGAAGGGCGCGTACTTCGCGATCCTCAGCCAGGCACTGGCCGCCGCTCTGGCCATCTGGCTGGTCGGCCAGCAGGCCACCACCGGCGGCACCAACGGACTCACCGACATCCAGGGCTTCTTCGGCTACGACCTCAACGACCCGGTCAACCAGCGGATGGTGTACTTCATCATCGCCGCCGTCCTGCTGCTGTTGATGGCCGTAGCCCGCCAGCTGTTCGTCAGCCGCTATGGCGAACTCCTCATCGCCGTACGGGACTCCGAGGAACGGGTCCGCTTCCTCGGCTACAACCCGGCCAACGCCAAGCTCATCGCCTACGTCGTGGCAGCGGGCATGGCCGGCCTGGCCGGCGCCCTCTTCGTCCCCGCTGTCGGGATCATCTCGCCCGCGCTGATCGGGATCGTGCCGTCCATCGGCTTCGTCATCGGCGCCGCGGTCGGCGGCCGGGCCTCGCTGGTGGGCGCGGTGCTCGGCGCGATCGCCGTGGCCTGGGCACAGAGCACGCTCTCCGACGCCTTCCCCGCGGCGTGGACCTACTTGCAGGGGCTGCTGTTCATCGTGGCGGTCGGCTTCCTGCCCGGTGGCCTGGCATCGCTCCTGTCCGTCATCCGCAACCGCCGTACCCGTACCCGTACAGGAGAGACAGCATGAGCGGCGAGGGACTGACCATCCGCGACCTGCGCGTCACCTTCGACGGCTTCACCGCCGTCGACGGAGTGGATCTGGACATCCGGCCCGGCGATCTGCGATTCCTCATCGGGCCGAACGGCGCCGGGAAGACCACCCTGGTC
Source organism: Streptomyces sp. AC550_RSS872 (assembly GCF_019049285.1). GTDB lineage: Bacteria > Actinomycetota > Actinomycetes > Streptomycetales > Streptomycetaceae > Streptomyces. Next base: position 3,446 of record NZ_JAGMUL010000145.1, on the reverse strand, counting down.
GACGCGGTCACCGGGCTGGCGAAGGCCACCGGCTCGGTCCGCTTCGGCGGCCAGGAACTCCTCGGCAAGCCGGTGCACCGGATCGCCCGTCTGGGCATCGGCCGGACGTTCCAGACGGCCACGGTCTTCGAGGCGCTGACCGTCCTGCAGAACCTCGACATCGCCGCGGGGGCCGCGCGCGGGCCGCTCACGATGCTCCGCCGCCGCAAGGGCGTACCGGAGGCAGTGATGAAGGCCCTGGAAACAACCGGCCTGACCGAGCTGCACGACCGCCCCGCGGGCGCGCTGGCCCACGGCCAGAAACAGTGGCTGGAGATCGGCATGCTGCTCGTCCAGGACGTACAGCTGCTGCTGCTGGACGAGCCCGTCGCCGGTATGAGCCACGACGAACGCGAGGCCACCGGCGCACTGCTACAGCGGGTGAGCGAGGACCGCACGGTCGTCGTCATCGAACACGACATGGACTTCATGCGTTCCTTCGCCCGCAGCGTCAGCGTCCTGCACGCCGGCAAGGTGCTCAGCGAGGGCACCGTCGCCCAGGTCCAGGCCGACCCCAAGGTCCAGGAGGTCTACCTCGGCCGCTCCTCCGAACCAGAGTCCGCCCCCGCACCCGCACCCGTGCCCGTCGCCGAGGAGGCGTGACGCCCATGCTGGAGATCACCACCGTCCGGGCCGGCTACGACCGCACCACCGTGCTGCACGGAGTGACCGTCTCGGTCCCCGAGGACGGCGTCGCGGCCGTCCTCGGCCACAACGGCGCCGGCAAGAGCACCCTGCTGCGCGCCGCCATGGGCCTGCTCAAGCCGACCAGTGGGAGCGTCCTGCTGGACGGCGAGGACATCACCCGCCTCGCCCCGCACCAGCGGGTGGCCCGCGGCATGGCGTACGTGCCGCAGGGCCAGCAGTCCTTCCCGCACCTCACCACCGCAGAGAACCTCCAACTCGTCGCCGACGGCCGCCCCGACGGCAAGGAGGCCGTCGCCGAAGCCCTGGACCTCTTCCCCGCCCTGCGGGAACTGTCCGGCCGCCGCGCCGGACTCCTCTCCGGCGGCCAGCGCCAGCAACTCGCCATCGCCCGCGCCCTCATCACCCGGCCGAGGCTGCTCCTGCTTGATGAGCCGACTGAGGGCATCCAGCCGTCCGTCGTCGCCGAGATCGAGGAGACGATCCTGGCCCTCGCCCGCCGGGGCGGACTGTCCGTGCTGCTCGTCGAGCAGCACGTGGGCTTCGCCATGCGGGCCGCCCAGCACTACTACGTACTGGAAGCGGGACGCGTCACCTCCTCGGGAGCGGGAGGGGTGGAGGCCGAGCAGACCGTACGGACCGCGCTCAGTGTGTGAGGACAGCGGATTCCCCGGCCCGATCGACGCCGTCATGGTCACCGGAGGGGCTGCTTCGCATCGATCGACACCGAGGGTGAAGGTCGTCGGGGCGTACTGCGCCACCACGGTCGGTGGGTAGGAGATCGTGGGACGCCGTGCACCGCGGGGCTGCGGGGATGTCGTCG
>NZ_JAGMUL010000145.1:0-1869 GCF_019049285.1 Streptomyces sp. AC550_RSS872 | reverse complement strand
GGGGGGGGGGGGGGGGGGAGCAGGGCCTGACGTGCCTGCGCCGTCGTGAACGTAGGGGGCGAGGCGATTTGATACGTAGAGATGGTGGGGGCGGAGTTCCCGTCGTTTGACTATGCGCCACGAACCCGCAGGCCAGAGCCTTATACCAAGGGATATCCCAGGGACTCTTCAGGGACTTTCACGTCTGTCCCAGGGAGTTCCAGGGACTTTCCGCCGCGTAAGCAGGAAAGGCCCGGACAGCGCTGAAAGACACGAACGCGCTGGTCAGGGCCCATCCCCTCAGCACTCGATGATGTTGACCGCCAGCCCCCCGCGCGCCGTCTCCTTGTACTTCACCGACATGTCCGCCCCGGTGTCCTTCATCGTCTTGATGACCTTGTCCAGGGACACCTTGTGCGAGCCATCCCCCCGCATGGCCATCCGCGCCGCCGTGACAGCCTTGACCGCGGCCATGCCGTTGCGCTCGATGCAGGGGATCTGGACGAGGCCGCCGACCGGGTCGCAGGTCAGGCCGAGGTTGTGCTCCATGCCGATCTCGGCGGCGTTCTCGACCTGCTCCGGGGAGCCGCCGAGGACCTCGGCGAGCGCGCCCGCCGCCATCGAGCAGGCCGAGCCGACCTCGCCCTGGCAGCCGACCTCGGCGCCGGAGATGGAGGCGTTCTCCTTGAAGAGCATGCCGATGGCGCCGGCGGCGAGCAGGAAGCGGACGACCCCGTCCTCGTCGGCGCCGGGCACGAAGTTGATGTAGTAGTGCAGGACGGCGGGGATGATGCCCGCCGCGCCGTTGGTCGGGGCCGTGACAACCCGGCCGCCCGCCGCGTTCTCCTCGTTCACGGCCATCGCGTACAGCGTGATCCACTCCATGGCGAGTGCCTTGGCGTCGCCCTCGGAGCGCAGCTTGCGGGCCGTGTTCGCGGCCCGGCGGCGGACCTTCAGGCCGCCCGGCAGGATGCCCTCGCGGGACATGCCGCGCGACACGCACTCCCGCATGACCCGCCATATCTCCAGCAGGCCCGCCCGGATCTCCTCCTCCGTGCGCCAGGCCCGCTCGTTCTCCAGCATCAGCGAGGAGATCGACAGGCCCGTCTCCTGGGTCAGGCGCAGCAGCTCGTCTCCCGTGCGGAACGGGTACTTCAGGACCGTGTCGTCGAGCTTGATCCGGTCCGCGCCGACCGCGTCCTCGTCGACGACGAAGCCGCCGCCCACCGAGTAGTAGGTCTTCGACAGCAGCTCCGCCCCCGACGCGTCGAAGGACCGGATCGTCATGCCGTTCGCGTGGTAGGGGAGTGCCTTGCGGCGGTGCAGGATCAGGTCGTCGTCGAAGGAGAACGGGATGTCGCGCTCGCCGAGCAGCCGCAGCAGGCCCGCCTCCTTGATCGCCTCGACCCGCTCGTCCGCCGTCTCCACGTCCACCGTGCGCGGCGAGGCGCCCTCCAGGCCGAGCAGCACCGCCTTCGGGGTGCCGTGGCCGTGGCCGGTGGCGCCGAGGGAGCCGTACAGCTCGGCTCGTACGGCTGCTACGGAGTCCAGCAGACCCTCGTTGCGCAGGCGGCGGGCGAACATACGGGCCGCACGCATCGGGCCGACCGTGTGGGAGCTGGACGGGCCGATGCCGATCGAGAACAGGTCGAAGACCGAGATGGCCACGGTGGGACTCCTCAATACGGGGTGGAACAGGGGCGTGGGGTGTCCCGCTCACCTACGAGTGTGCGGGACACCCCACAAAAAGGGACTACTTGTTCAGACCGGGGTACAGCGGGTGCTTGTCGGCCAGGGCCTTGACCCGGGTCTTGAGCGCGTCCGCGTCGGCCGCTCCGAAGGGAGAGGGCGCCTTGAGCGTCTCGGCGATGACGTCCGCGACCTCGGCGA
>NZ_JAGMUL010000144.1 GCF_019049285.1 Streptomyces sp. AC550_RSS872 | reverse complement strand
CAGCGCACCCAACAGCATGCCGACGTCGTGCGGGTTGTTGACGGCGGTGTGTGCGGCGGGGTCGCGCTCCAGAAGGGCGGTGACCTGCTCGTGCGCCCCGACCTCGCGCAGCGCACCCAACAGCATGCCGACGTCGTGCGGGTTGTTGACGGCGGTGTGTGCGGCGGGGTCGCGCTCCAGAAGGGCGGTGACCTGCTCGTGCGCCC
>NZ_JAGMUL010000143.1 GCF_019049285.1 Streptomyces sp. AC550_RSS872 | reverse complement strand
CAGGCCCACCTGGCCGAGGTCTACGGTGCCGAGGTCTCCCGCCAGACCATCTCCACCATCACCGACAAGGTGCTCGAGGGCATGGCCGAATGGCAGAGCCGCCCGCTCGACGCCGTCTATCCGGTCGTCTTCATTGACGCCATCCATGTGAAGATCCGTGACGGCGCGGTCGCCAACCGGCCTGTCTATGTGGCTCTGGCCGTCACCGCCGAGGGCCGGCGGGAGATCCTTGGGCTGTGGGCCGGCGACGGCGGCGAGGGCGCCAAGCACTGGCTGAACATCCTCACCGAGATCAAGAACCGCGGCGTCAGCGACGTCCTCATGCTGGT
>NZ_JAGMUL010000142.1 GCF_019049285.1 Streptomyces sp. AC550_RSS872 | reverse complement strand
AAGGCCTTCCCGTCGAACCCGTCGTCCCCGCTGGCCTACGCCAAGCTCACCGAGGACGAGCGCAACGCGCTCGCCGGTGCGCCGAAGTACTACGACAAGGGTTTCGACACGGACATCGACTGGTGGCTGAAGAACGAATCGGCCGTCACCAAGCGCTGGTTGGAGTGGGCTCGTGGCTGAATTCGGTATCGCCGCACCGTCGGTGAAGGTGGCCGGCAA
>NZ_JAGMUL010000141.1 GCF_019049285.1 Streptomyces sp. AC550_RSS872 | reverse complement strand
CGCATGCCATTGAGCTGCCGCTCCACCGGGACGCCCTGCTTCTCCAGGTCGGCGATACGGCCGTCCCACACGGTGGACATCGTGACCTCCTGGCGGCTGAGCAGCACACCGGGGAGCGGGCCGCTGTCCCAGTACTTCTTGATGTCGCCCCGCAGCCGGGTCAGCACCTTGAAGGCACGGTCCACATCCAGCGGGTACAGCTTGTCCATCGGCACGCCGTCGGCCAGCAGCGCGAACTCCAGCTCCGGCAGATCACCGTCCGGGTTGCACATCGAACGGCCGCCCTGGAACGCCCCGGTGTCCCAGAAGTCCGCCCACGACTCCGGCTTCTTACC